>JAJDAF010000054.1 GCA_029261995.1 Candidatus Zhuqueibacterota bacterium | reverse complement strand
TCAGGGATTGCCCGCGTCGTCTATAAAGACTTTGGCTGTTGCTGCTTCGGGCGACCTTTTTGCCGGCATGTTTGGGGATGTTGCCGTTTCAACGAATAATGGCGACACCTGGATAGAGACAGGCGATGGCTTGGACAATATTAATGTCGGTTCGCTTACAATAAAACCCAACGGACAAATACTTGCAGGTTCCTTAGGTGCTGGCGTTTTCCGCAACGCAATAGTGCTCACCTCAGTTGAGAGAACCGGTGAGAACACCCCTGCCGGATTTGCTTTGACTCAAAATTATCCCAACCCGTTTAATCCTTCTACCACAATTCGTTTTACGCTCGAACGCCACGGTGATGTTAGCATCCGGGTATTTAACCTGAAGGGTCAGCATGTTCGGACACTTCTAAACACCCAACGTTCCGCCGGTTCCTATTCAGTTGTCTGGGATGGCAAGGATGATTTTGGCAAACAGGTGGCGAGCGGCAATTATTTCTACCAGCTCAAGGCAGCCGAATTTCAATCCACACGGCGCACGGTTTTGATGAAATAGGTTACGATGGTAGGATTTCAGACCTGCTCAACACGGACAAAAATCAGTTTGGGCAAGTCTGAAATCCATTCATAAGAAAACGATCCTTTGAATATCCGAAAGGCTGTCCTATGAAGTACATCAATCATCTTATTATTTGTACTTTACTCATGTTAATCTCAATTCAAACAGGATGCAGCTCGAAATCTATGAAAGAGTCGAAAGCGGAAGCTAAGTTTGACGCGCCACTTCGAATGAAGCTTAGGGAAGTAAAACAAGCCAGGGCTAATGGACCCCTAAAATGCCTGGTAAAACTCAACGGCCCTTTTGATGAGAATAAAAGGAAGATTCTCAAAGAGGCGGGAATTAACATCCTTACCGTCTTAAAAGAAATCATCGCAATTGAAGGGCAGTCCGATGCCATCCGCCGTGCAGCAAGTTATGATTTTGTGCACAGCATTTCTTTGAGCAAGACTCGTTATCCTTTACAAAAACAATAACCCTTCGAAAAGAATCCAGGGAGCAGCAAATGGGCACAACTCCCGGGGACACTGTTCGAACTTACTAGACAAATCACAAGGTGGAAGCAAAGCCGAATCGCTTGATTCACCTATAATTTACCCTTCATTCTCACCAAATTAATCCCAAGGAGAAGGCCCCATGGATTTTCGTCGTATCTATTCTTTAAACGGATTGTGTACTTTTGCTGTTTTGCTCGCCACTGTTTTACTTTTTTCGATACTTGTTTTTTCACCTTCAAACCTGCCTGCATCAGGTCCTTTCTTTGATGACCAGGCCAAAAAATACAAATCATTCTCAGATACGCCCGATGCCGCCCTGGCATTTGATTCAAAAAAACAAAAACTAGACGCTTCAGCACAAATGCTGATTCGTGCACATAACAGGGGACGTACGAGTTTCCTGAGTAAGAAATCTAATCTCTCGGTCAATATAGACGCTTCAGGACGCTTTATGGTTGATCTCTTTGTTCAATTAAACAGCCCCTCAGCCGTAAGCACATTATTGGCTCTCGGAATCGAAACCCGGACTCAAATTGGCGACATTTTAGTTGCTCGTGCGCCCGTTGAGGCATTAAGTGCGTTGGCTGAAGAGCCCGGCGTTCGGCGTGTTGAGATAAGCAAAAAAAGACAAGCCAAGCTAGATTCCAGCCGTGCCAATATCGGTGCTGATTTGGTTCATCAAGGCGCCGACCTCCCACAAGCTTATCAAGGCGAAGGTGTAATTGTTGGTGTGATCGACTCCGGAATCGATTTCACACATGCTGATTTCAACGACCAGAACGGTTCGCGCATTCAATATTTGTTGGAGTTTACCGACGGGGGCGGGCAAAACGAATGGACGAAAAGCGATATCGACAATAATCCGGGAAACATCACACAACTGGACGGCAATGGCGGCGGTGGACACGGCACTCATGTTACTGGTATAGCTGCCGGTGGCGGTCAGTTGAATTCAGCAATAATGGGGATTGCTCCGGCTTCCGATATTATTTTTGTTAAAGGCATCCGCAATTCGGATAGCAATGGTGGTTTTATCGATACGGATGTTATCGCTGGCTGTCAATATATTTTTGACAAGGCAGACCAGATGGGGAAATCCGCTGTAATTAACCTGAGTATTGGTAGTCACTTCGGTCCCCATGATGGCACCAGTCTTTATGAGCAATCTCTCTCGGCACTTGTCGGCCGGGGAAAAATTATTGTTGCCTCAGCAGGAAACGAGGGAAACGATTTGATTCACGCCGGCGCCAATGCTACAGCTAACGTTCTTAATGAAACAATTGTCATCGCTGATTCCTCAAGTCAGCGTGCGGGTATTTCGATGTGGTATGATTCAGGCGTTATTTCCTTGGTGGCCGTCTTTGCTTATGATGCTCAATTCAATTTCCTGGGTCAGACGCCCACGTTAGGAGTAGGTAATTTCCTGGATCCCACTCCCGTGGTTGCAAACAATGACACCCTTGGGTTTGTCACAATCGATGCCCAAACGACTCAGGATCCGAATAATGGCGATGGCAATGCGATATTTGTTATCGAAAATAACGGGATCCCGACCATTGATATTTCTGATGTATTCTGGGCTGTGGGCTCTCAAGGCGGTTCTGATGGACGGCTGGATCTTTGGGCTGTCACTGGAGGCAGGTTCCATGATCAAATTGTTGGATTTCCGAACGAGACGGAAATGCCGGGTAACAACGACTATAGTGTTGGGATTCCGGCTACCGCTGAGAAGGTGATCTCGGTTGGATCTTATACCACGAAAAACAGTTGGATCGACGTGGATGGCAACGCACTAACTCTTAACCCGCCACCGACAATCGCAGACCGTTCGCCTTTCAGTAGCACAGGTCCAACGCGTGACGGGCGCATGTCACCAGATATTACCGCGCCGGGCCAGTTCATCTTTTCAGCACTTTCTTCCCATTTAACTGAGGGAGTTGGGTATAGCCGTTTAACTGTCTTACAAGGCGGAGGGTACCAGGGACAAAATGGCACCAGTCAAGCGTCACCACACCTTGCCGGCGCCATTGCGCTGGTGCTGCAGATCAAAAATGATCTCACTTATGATGAAGCTATCCAGACTTTTTCAGAGACTGCGCGGACAAACCAGTTTACCGGTACCACACCCAACAATAGCGTCGGGCCCGGATATCTCGATGCGCACGCTGCAGTCAAGAAAGCAGTTGACCTGGTGAGTTCGGTAGAAAGCATAGACGAAGCGCTGCCCGAATCGTTTGTGCTTAAACAGAATTATCCGAATCCTTTTAATCCATCCACGAACATCGAGTACACGTTAACAACGGATGTCCAGGCCGTTTTAAGAATTTATAATGTCGCCGGTCAGCAAATCAAAACCCTGGTTAGTGAAACTCGAAAAGCGGGCACTTATACAATTCAATGGGATGGAACGAATGACACTGGTCAGCATGTCGCCAGCGGAATTTACTACGCAAAATTTGAAGCCGGCCAGTTAGCCCAAACAAGAAAAATGGTGCTGATGCGTTGACTTGTGGTTTAGTGGTGAATCTTCCGTGCGGTCAACTCACGTAGGTGGAGAACTTTCCTCCTGTGGCTTGACGTGTCTGCCAAAAGTGGAAGAAATGGCTGACTTTTTCCACCTATTCTTCAAGTAGGGTTGCGTGATGCAAGGAAACCGGCAGACTTGACCTTCATCATTCAAATGGCTAGATTCCAGGGTCACCGAAAGGAATCGACATGGAAAAACCAAACCTGCCACAACGACTGCAAGAGCTGTTTCAAAGCGACCTGACTGCAAAACTCATTGACCTGCGCCGGGATCTGCACCGCCACCCGGAGCTGTCTTTCAAAGAAGAACGAACCTGCCAGCAGCTTTACGAAGCACTTTCGGAGCTTAAGCCGAAAATGCTGGAGAAGGTTGCTGCTACCGGCGTCGTGGCCCGCTTTGCGGGTCAAGACCCGGAGGCGCCGATTGTTGCCCTGCGCGGTGACATCGATGCGCTGCCGATTCACGAGGAAACCGGGCTACCGTTTTCCTCGGAAAACGCCGGGGTCATGCATGCCTGTGGCCACGATGTGCACGCCACCTGGGCCGTCGGAGCCGCCCACCTGCTCGCACGCAATCCTGCCCGTGGCGATGTTGTCGTCATTTTGCAGCCTGGCGAAGAAACCGGCCAGGGCGCGGCTCAAATTCTCGAGAGCGGAGCTTTGCGGGGCGTGTCCGCCATTTTTGGCGCGCACGTCGATCGCCGCTTTGAAATCGGTGAAGTAGTGGCGCAGGAAGGCCCGCTGGCGGCATCTTCCGACACCTTCGAAATTGAACTGCACGGCCGCGGCGCACATGGCGCCAGGCCACACGAATCGGCGGACACGATTGTTGGTGCGGCGGCGGTCATCACGGCACTGCAAACCATTGTCTCGCGAAGACTGAACCCGGCTTATCCGGGGGTGGTCACGGTTGGCAAAATTCACGCCGGCAGCGCGCCAAACGTGATTCCCGGACTGGCGCAACTCTCCGGCACCATCCGCGCTGTCGATGTTGAGACCCGTCAGTTCCTCCTGAACGAAGTCACGGAAGTCGCGCGCGCGGAAGCAGCGGCGCACCGCCTGCAGGCCGATGTCTTTCTGCACAGCGGCACACCCGCCATCGTCAATCCGCCCGAACCAGTCGCCTGGGCGAGACAGGCCGTGGTCTCTGTGCTTGGTGAGGCGGCACTCAAGCCGCTGGGGTTTCTGAACATGGGCGGTGAAGACTTCGCACGCTACATGGAAGAAATGCCAGGCTGTTTTCTGAGAATTGGCGCAAGAGAAAAGGGTGGCGAAACCATTCCGGCCCATTCGCCACAATTTTACGCCGCGGAGGAAAGCATTTTCATCGGCGCGGCGGTGCTGGCAGAGACTGCCCGCGTGGCTTCCAAGACGCTTGCGGAGTCAAAAGATTAGTGTGTACGATTGACCAGAAACTGCCAAGCAACCCGCCTCTTCCCGATGTCATTCTTTGATCGAGAATCGCTTGCGACTTCGCAATGGATTCCCGATAAAAACGCTCGGGAATGACATCGGGTAGCAAACACGAACTACTTTCCGGAGGTAGCAGGTACATGAAAGTTGGCATCGTTTCAGATATTCACGACCATATCGATAATTTGAGGCAGGCCCTGAGTCAGTTGCAGGAGGTGGAGACGCTCATCTGCTGCGGTGATCTGTGTTCGCCGTTTATCATCGATGAGTTCGGCAAAGGCTTCGCCGGGGGAGAGATTCACATCGTATTCGGTAACAACGACGGTGATCTGTTTCGCATCGCAACACGGGCCGCAGCCTACCCGCATATCAAACTGCACGGCGAATTCTGCGAGCTGGAACTCGATGGCACACGCTTCGCCGTCAACCATTTCGACAATATCGGGCGGGCGCTGGCAAAGTATGATGCCTACGACGTTGTGTGTTTCGGACACAACCACCAGTTTGAGGTTGCAAAAGTGGCTGGCACTCTGATTATCAATCCCGGTGAAATTATGGGCGGTCTGACCGGTACGGCATCATTTGTCTCCTACGACACCACCACCGGCAGCGCAGAACAGCAGGTTTTGTAAGTCGTGATTGACTGAAACCTCGTCGCTCCTCCTGTCATTGCGAGTCCAGCGGGCACGTGGCAATCTCCCTTGCATGCCCGAGGGGATTGCTTCGCTGACAAGCGCTTGCAATGACATCGAAAAACGAAGCCTCCCGGTCAAGAGCTAACGAAGTCGGGATGTCATGTAGTTCAGCATCTCGAAAAAGGTTGCCATCGTCAATGCGCGCCGGCTGTGCATTTCAAGGATCTCTCGAATTGTGCTCCTGACCTTTTGGGTTGCGCCATCTTTTTGCTTCCCGGACTGGCGGGCGTCAATCAGGGCGCCGATCAACGTCTCAACCGCCGACTCAATCTTCGAGAAAAACAGCATCTCCCAAGTCGATGAGGCCTTCAAATCCTTGGTGATCTGGCGCAGCTCTTTGACCCGATAACTCTGCAGGGTCGAAAAATAGTGCTCCACTTGCCACGGGTTACGATTGAGTTTGTTGTGGATAAAAATCTGGAAAGCATCCTCAAGAATATCCATCTGGCGAAATGCCACAGTGATGCGCACGCTGCCATCCGCGCATAACGAACGTTGCAACGTTCGAATCTTTCTCGGAAAGCGATAGTTGGAATGTGCGGCGGCCTGACTCAGCATCGAATTGAACGCAGCGGAATCCTTCTCGTCCAGCAACTTCAGAATGGTCTTATCCTTCAAGATTTTCTTGTTGATACGGTAGACCTTTTCTTCCAGATTAAGCAAGTATTCGTAGTGCAGCCTCGCGGGCAACCATTGTCCCGGCAAATCGACCGCTACCCTCAGGCCTGAAAGATTCAGAAACTCCGCAAGGCGCATGTACACCTTGGTCAGGGCCACAGGCGATTCCTGCGTGGCCATATGAGCGCGCTGGAAGAAGGTCACACCGGCGTGATTGACAATTTCGTTTAGAACCTCGGTGATCACGATCTCGCGTCTCAACGGATGCGCCTTGATGTCGCGCTCGAATTTCTTTGACAGCCCGGCCGGGAAATAGCGCAAAACAAAGCGGTCGTACCACGGATCATTGAACTCGTCGGACTGCATCAGAATCTGAGTACCGTAAAGCTTGGCAAAACCGACCATGGCGCACAATACCGGCCTCGTTAACCTGCGGGAGCCCTGCTCCAGGCGCTCAAGATCTGCTCCGTAAGGAATGCAGTCCTGCTCACGGCTCAAAATGCCTTGGCGATTCAGGAAACGCATGAGTGCGCGCTGGTAGACAAAGTGCGCCGGTGTACGCAGTTCATCAAGAGACAGTCCGAGATTGTTTTTGCTGTTCTGGTCGAGCACCTGAGTGATCATGTCGGGTTCGTACTTACGAATGATTTTGCTGCGCTCGCTGGCGCTTATTCGCTTCTTGCGCAGCAAAATGTTGAGCAGGATTTTCAGGTTGACTTCGTGGTCGGACATGTTGACGCCGGCCGAATTGTCGATGGCATCCGTGTTCAAGCGTGCGCCACGTGCAGCAGCCTCAATCCGTCCAGCCTGTGTCAGACCGAGATTTCCACCCTCACCCAGCACCTTTGCCCGTAGTTCGGTTGCATCAATGCGGACGCGGTCATTTGCCGGGTCGCCGGCCTGCACATGGTTTTCCTGGCTCGATTTTACGTAAGTCCCGATGCCGCCATTCCACAACAAATCAACCGGCGCTCTCAGAATGGCCTTGATAAGCTCCTCACCAGAAAGAGATTTGGCCTTGATGCCCAGAGCTTCCCTTACTTCAGGCGAAACTTCGATCTTCCGGCTGGCGCGCTCGAACAGGCCGCCGCCCTTTGAAATCAGCCTCGGATTGTACTGGTCCCAGTTGCCGCAGCATTCGAACAAACGCTGGCGCTCTTGAAACGATGCCTCCGGTTCTGGCCTGGGATCGAGAAAAATGTAGAGGTGATTGAAAGCGGCGAGCAGTTTCATACTCCCGGAAAGAACCATGCCGTTGCCGAAAACGTCGCCGGCCATGTCCCCGATGCCCACTGCCGTCACGCTGTCCTGTTCCGGATCGAGCCCCACCTCATGGAAATGTCGCTTGACTGATTCCCAGGCGCCTTTGGCGGTGATGCCCTGTTTCTTGTGGTCATAGCCGTTCGAACCACCGGAGGCGAAGGCATCGCTGAGCCAGAATTTCCTGTCGATAGCTATCTCGTTGGCGATGTCGCTGAACGTGGCCGTGCCTTTGTCGGCCGCCACCACCAGGTAGGTGTCGTCACCATCCAGGCGTTTGATGTTCGGCGCTGGTATGACTTTGCCGCTTGCGGCCAGGTTGTCCGTAAGCTCGAGCAGGCAATTGATGAAGCGCCTGTACGCGCTGATCCCCGCTTTTTGCATCTCGTCGCGATTCGCAAAAGTCTGGTTTTTGAGAACAAAACCGCCCTTACTGCCAACGGGAACGATGACCGTGTTTTTAACCATTTGTGCCTTCACGAGACCGAGAACTTCCGTGCGAAAATCATCTTTTCTGTCCGACCAGCGCAGGCCGCCACGGGCAACCGGGCCGCCGCGCAGATGAACGCCCTCGAATTCATGACTGTAAATGTAGATCTCGAAATAAGGCACGGGGCGCGGCATCTTCACGATTAGGCTGCTCTTTATCTTAAAGCTGATTTCAGGCTTGTCCGCAAAGTAATTGGTCCTGACAATGGCGTTGACGATGCCGAGCAAATCCTGGCAGATGGCCTCGTCCACAACAGAGGTCAGGTGGGCGAAAGATTTGTCCACGACCCGGCAGGCCTTCTTGATGTCCGCCTCCTTCTTCTCCGGATCGAATCTGGTCTCAAAAAGCTGCACCAGGGCGGCAGAGAATGCGGGATTCCTGATCACGCAATCCTGGATCGAGGTGAAGGTATACGAGGTTTCAATCTTGTAGTAGAAACCGCACAAAGCCCTGACCAGCTCCAGTTGCCGTAAAGTCACACCGGCATCGCGGACAAGCGCGTTGACCGGTTTCGAGCTCATTTTCTGGTTGAGCACCGCCACGATGGCCATCGCAATGCGGTTGCGGTCGTCTACGGCCAGCCTGTCATCGGCCGTTACGCTGAAAGCATAGGTGAATTTCTCCCGCCCATCAGGGTCAGGCCGGTAGGGAAACGTATACTCGCGGTTGACCGTGAAGCTGAAATCCGTAAGGATCGGCACCAATTCGCTCAGCTTCATAGGCGTGGAACTATATATCTTTATAAAATCCTTGTCGCCATCTCTTCGCGAAAAATAGTTTACGTTATGACCATCATCGTCCTGCAGTCGCTCGAGCACATCAAGGTCGTACAGCGCTTCTTCGGGCAACTGATGCACTTCATAGTCAGGCGACATGCCGATGAGATAGCGATTCAACATCTCATCCAGATTGCTGCCGGAGAACTTCTTGAACACCAACTCCCGGAATCGCGACGACCAGGTGGAGAACAGACCTCCGCCATTCTGCTCCAGCAGTGACCCGAGTTCAGGGAGAGTCTGGGTTTTCGAGCGAAATGCCAGAAAGACGGTCTCGATCTGGTTCATTCGATAGCTGAAGTTGTAGAGACACTGCACATCATGTGCTTTCAGGAACCTGTGCAGCGACTGGCCAGGAACTTTGCCGGCATCAGCCATGGGCAGGATGATCTCGGCCCATACGACTTGGTATTCCTGGTCGATGGTGATATCATAGTTGACATCGATAGCATAAAGGTTTGAAATGATCTTTTTGAACCACACCAGCAGGAATTCAGGCGAGCGTGTCAGCAGGAAACCGACTGGGATTGACTGGGCGGCTTTGTAGAGTTCTTTGCGCATGTAAGAACTGCCGGGGACACGCATCTGGCGGGCCATGCCATCAAGCATGCGTTTGACGGCCGGGATGTTGTCGCGCAGTGCAATGTCGGCCCGATGCCGGAAGTGCCCGGCAAGCAAGTGGGTGGTGTCGCCATTGCTGACCACAGCGACGTAGATCTGCCGGTATTTGTTGATGTTGCTGTGGATCTCGGTTTCACGGTAACGGATCGATTCCTCGGCCTTTGGCAACGGAAGCGATTTTAGCTCCAGACTCAAATCATCGCGAATAACGGATTTTCGGAACAGACCCAGGTGACGGCCACTGGGCTGCTTCTTCTCAAGGGACATCAAGCCGAGCAGAACAAAATTCTCCTTAAGCCATTCGAACTCTTCGAGGACACTCTCGTCCTTGAAAGTCATGGCATTAAGCAATGGCAGCATTCTGCGGTAATCGGTGACCACTCCGCGAAGCTCCTTCAGATGCGCCGCGATTGCCTTGTGGAGAGGCCGCAGATCATTTTCCGGCAGCCGGTTGACCTCCAGGTAGACGTAGGACTCGGATTCGGCCTCGTCTTCGACATCGACGAAATTCAAAGATTGCAGGGCGCCGGACCTGGAACGAACCACATTGAGAATAGGATGGATAATAAGCTGGATATTGTACTTTCGGGCCGTGCAGTAATCGACGATGGTATCAACAATAAACGGTGAATCCGGAAGCAGCACTTCGATGACCGTGGTGTTAGAGAGCCACAAAAACTCCGAATCCGGATTGTGGACCGCTATCTTGACTTCGGTTGAATGCTCTTTGAAAAAGCCGTATCTTGCGACAAGAAAGTTGTGGAGATCTTCAGGTGAATAGAAATTCTTGTGCGACTCCGGGATGTAGAAGGAGTATTTTTCACAAAATGCCTCAAAGGTTGACGGGACCTGAGTCTCCTTACTCGCTTTCATAGATGCTCCTGAATTCAAGCCTTTAAAAGAAATATTCTTAAACAGTTGCGCCTGGAGTATCACCGACATGAGTTAAGCGTATTTAAAGATATAAGGATTATTCTTGATCGCAATACAATTCTGACCCTTTGGCGCTGGCGCTTTGCCGCCCTAATTTGACGTCTGGCAGGGCGCGGCAAGGCTGCGAATTTCAGAGGCAAGAAGTGAGAATTTCCGAAGCCCTGCCATTGTTTCATGCAGGGTGATCGTGCATTGGACCTTGGAGTTTCGGCGCCTGGTCTTAAAAACGCGGTGACAACACAACCTATCACGAAAGGAGATTACCTTGGCAGAAAACAAACTGGACATCAAAGTCGTCGGCGTATGCGGCAGCCTGCGGGAGGGCAGTTACACCCGGTGCGCAGTCGAGATTGCGCTGGCCGGCGCAAAGGAAAAGGGCGTCACGACGCAGCTTATCGATCTCAAAGATTATGAACTGGCATTCTGCGATGGCCGGGATGATCAGACAACCTATCCCGCGGACGTCCACAAACTCAGAGCAGAGGTCAAGGGCGCGCAAGGCATCATCGTGGGCACGCCGGAGTACCATTCCGGATTGAGCGGCGTGCTGAAAAATGCACTTGATTTGATGGGGTTCGAAGAGTTCGGCGGCAAGATGATAGGTCTCGTGGGTGTGTCCGGCGGCGCTATGGGCGCCACACATTCACTCGACAGCCTGCGCACTATCGCGCGCTCGTTGCATGCCTGGGCCATTCCGGAGCAGGTCTCCATTTCTGAGGCCTGGAAAGCGTTTGATGACAACGGCAACTTAAAAGATGGCAAACTGGAAGAATGCGTCAAAGAAGTGGGCAGGCAAGTGGCGCGCTTTGCGTTCCTGCACTCATCCCTGCAGGCTCAGGAGTTTCTGAAGGCGTGGGAGGGCGCGCCGGATAATCCCGGGGCGTGACCTGTTCTTTATGCAGCGCCACCCGGAAGTCGCTTGGCCCGATCAATTCACGAATTCATGGCCCTGTGACGCCCTTTCAGGGTGTGGTATTCTGATTCATTCTTACCCAGGGTACGCTGCGCTTAACCCTGGGCTTTGATGTATTACCGCGTTGCGGTAAGTTCTTACGCCGAATGCGATACAGACCCTAACCCAGGGTTGCGTGGCAACCCTTCGCCAGTTGTCTCACTGCGACTGCACGGCACAAGCAACTCATTTTCCGCACCTTCCCGCATCCAGGACGCCACCCTCCTGTTCTCTGAAGCCATTGCCCCATGCAATGAAGCCATCGCCCTGACATCTGACGCCTCCTTCCTCGCCCTGAAGCCATCGACCCGGGCATTGGCGCCATGCTCCGGGACAGGGACGGTGTCTTCCTTGACAAGATCGCCATCTTCCGCTCCAAGATCGCCATCTTCCGAAATGATAGATTGGCAGACAGGCGCCAAGACAATCATCCCTGCCCTTTAGGCTGAAAAGCAGGCTCTTTACCCAGTCCGGGGAGCGTGGGAAAGAGACTGACAGAATAGCCCCAACGGGGCGAAATATTGCCGGCACGAGTCAGATCTTGCGGCCCGATTTCGCCCGATGGGGCTTCTTTGCTATATGGAATCATTCTCCCAGGGCGTTGCCCTAGGCTGTTACATAGCGCCCCGTTGGGGCTGATAACGCAACCGAACAAGACGTTTGTCTTTGAGCATGTTGGCCACTGTCGCCAACTCGATGAAATCCAAAATGGCGTTCTCCAGCTTGGCTGCCACGCTGAACCGGTAGCTTTTCTGGAACTTGCCCGTGTGCTGCAGCAGCCATTTCGAAAAATCGTAACCGCGTTTGATTACCAGAAAATCCGAATGACCCATTCTTTTCTCCTCTCTTTATGTCGAACTATTTCAGAGTCTCAGGTGGACGGAGTACCAGAGTATCAAAAAATCAGGACTGGGCGCGAACTACACGAAACCCATAGACGAACCTGTCGACTGGGTGGATCCCGCTACGGGCGGAGCACTGAAGATTGACAACGAAATCGAACCACGAACCGCCGCGCAAAGCACGCGCAGCCGGAAAATCCTTGTCGCGATAAAGATTCTCCATCCATTCCCAGACATTGCCGGCCACATCCTGCAGGCCGTCCGGGGTAGCCCCTGTCGGGTAGGCGCCAACAGGCGTTGTCTGCCCAACTTGCTCACCATAATTCGCATGCTCTTTTGAAGGCTTTGCTTTTCCCCAAGGATAAGGACGCTCGCCACCGGAAGCCGCCCATTCCCATTCGGTTTCCGTTGGCAGGCGGAAGGTTTCGCCTTCACCCTCCTCCGACTGCACTTGGGACAGTGCAGTTAGCCAGTGGCAGTAAGCGCGTGCTGCATACCAGGCCACTGCGACCACCGGTTGGTCGTCGCTGTTGAATCGTTTGTCATCATCCAGTCTGGAGCGCAGAAGCTCGGCCCAGTTGTCTTTCTTACTCAAATAGTCAGCGAACTCCTTGTCGTCAGCGACGTTCTCAAGCAAGCTTTCGCGGAACCGCTTTGCCGGGAATGCTTTTGCAGGCTCATCATCCAGACTGCCTGCCAGGTAGGCGATGAACCGGCGGTAGCGCTTGTTGGTCACCGGGTATTTGGCGAAATAGAGATCGTCGGTCTGGACCGTCTGCTTGTCCACCGAGTAGGTGAACTCGCCTCCTTTGATCCGGATGTACTCGGCGTTACGTTCGACGGAATTGTGGAACGGTTGCGCACTCACGGGGTGGGCGCGGGCTTCAACTGTCGTAGCGGACGGCAGAATGCTGATGGAGCCGCTTTCGGACTGCAAATCCATGCTGATGTCACCGAGCCGGTCCGTGAGAATATCCCGCACTCTGCCCTGTAGTTTGGCATCCTTTGCTCTTTCCAGCAGCCTGGTGAGCAGGTCGGTCGCTGCCTTTGAACCAACCAGCCGGAGGCACATCACGGCATTGAACTTGCTCTGCCAGGAGTAGCGGCCATCAAGCAGTATTTTCTCGAACGGCACAATCGACTTCTGCGGCGCCTCCCGGATGATCTGGTCCAGCAGTGGCGGAAAAGTGGCGGCGTGCTTCTTGTCGGGCAGAAAGCGGTCGAGAAAATCCGGCAGGATCACCGGCTTGGGCAGGGTCAGGGCAAAGAAAATGGGTTCCCGCCACCAACTGTCGTCGAAGTTCCGGATCAGCACCTGCACCCGCTTCGGCTGTCGCTGAATCTCCTCCGCAAGCTGGCCGGCCGCCAGAAATTCCCGAAACGATTTGTGGCTGAAGATGTAGCCCTGTTCGCCAAACTCCTTGATCAGGCCGGAGCGGTCACAGAGGTTCTTAACAAAATCTTCCGGGGTCAGGCCGGGTTGCACCTCTTCGATGCGGTCTTTGAGAAACGCGATGAAGTCCGTTCGGCTGAGATCATCGGTTTTGAGTGACTCCTGCATCATGAGCGCCAGGGGGCGCAGCAGAATCTTTGCCTGCTCCGCCGGCAGCTTGGGTTCGATGCCGCGCACCCGGTCGCGCCGGTCGAGCAGATACTCGGTGGCTTTTTCATAAAGGGCCGCGCGGCCGGAGACGAGACCGCGGTATTCTTTCCACAATATCGCCATGATCTGCAGCAGCACCGGGCTGCCGGCGAGGGTCCGCAAACTTTCGTTCTCCGGCTTGCGCAGAAATTTCCGGACCGCATCCGACACTTCACCGGCCTGTTCATCCGGGTCGCAATCCTGAGCTTGTTCACCGTTGCCCTCGATCTCCAGCTCATCGCGGTAAACCGCCGCAAACCACTTGCGCAGGAAAATCTCCTGTTGCTCGTCGTTGAGGTCGAGCACCTCGGCCTGCACATGGTCGGTGGTAATTTTGATGCCCTCCGCGACCTTGTAGCCGGAATAGCGCGAGGTCAGAATGAACTGCGAACCCGGGTAGGCGTTGCAGGCGTTGTCGATCCACTCGCAGACACCTTTGCGGTCGGCGGCGCTGCTGATTTCATCCAGACCGTCCAGCATCACCAGGGCGCCGCGGCTGGTCAGCCAGGTCTCGAACAGGTCAGGAGAGACCTCGTGGTTCTTCTTGGTGGCCCACTCGCTCAACGCGTCACAAAATCGTTTGCCGGGATCGACTTTTCTGAGCGGCAGAATGATGGGCACATGGTAACGCTCCAGGCCGAGTTTTTTCCGGCCATGCGGGTCGAGGGCGTTCAGAGCGAAGTATCTTAACAAGGTGGTCTTGCCCGAGCCGGGATCACCGATGAGGAGCAGGAGCCGGTTTTTTCTGAAAGCGTGCTTGAGCAGGACCTCCGGGGCCAAGGTTCCCTGTTCTTCCTGAACGAACTCCGGCTCCGAATGGCCGGCAACGGCGTGCATTCTGGGGCGAGTCAGGCGCAATGACACAAACACATCGAGCGTGCGCACACTAATGTTGGCCGCCGACTGGAATCCGAACAGTTGAATGTGCCGGTGTTCTTTCTCCAGCCCGCGAATGTACTTGCGTTCGGTGTCATCCTGACGTTCGGAGAGAGTCGCGCGCTGGAATTCTTGCTCTTCGTGAAGTTCGCTTCGCTTGCGAGCGCGTGCGGCCTTTCTCAGGCGTCTTAGTGTTGGTCTCGCTATAATCACCGCGAGCGCCCCCACGATGGCGGCGATGAGCGTCTGGTAATTCTGGAACCATGAGGTTTCAGCGGTAGATTGCGAACAGGAAACGGCGCCGCTGGTTACTGCCAGAAACGCGAGCAGGAACACGACAGCAAACCTGGTAGACTTCTTCCTTGGGGGAGACATGCCACAAGTCCTTTCCGGATTGGGTTTGAAATGGTGGGGAAAAGTAGTAAGGGAATAGGAAAAAGTCAACCGAGTCAAGCCAAATCGGCGAGAGTGGACGCAGAGCGTCCGCTATAGGCGTTCGCCACGCGGGAGCGTGGGAACGAGACACCACGAAAGTGGTGGCCTGTCATTGGCGCGACGTGGCAATTTCCTTGCGTGCTCGAGGAGATTGCTTCGGCAAACAACGCCTCGCAATGACTGTTTCAATAGTGGCCTCTAGTACATGGTACTTTCGTACTTCCGCTTGAAGCTCTTGATGCTGTCGAAGATGCCGCGGGCGACTTTTTCCTGGAAGGACGAACTCTTGAGAAGCTTTTCCTCTCTCTTGTTCGACATGAACGCGGTTTCAATCAGCACGTTGGGCATGGAGGCGCCTACCATGACATAAAAGCCCGCCTGTTTGACGCCGCGGTTGCGCAACTTGGTGCGGCTACTTACATGTTTCTGAATCATCCCGGCAAAGTCCTGGCTTTCCTTGTTGTAGGAATTCTGCGCCATGGTTGCCAGGATAATTTTTTCGTCATTCATCTGGCCAAAACTCGATGGGCGGTCATCGTATTTGATTACCGCGTTTTCCCTCTGTGAAATCTCTAAAGACTCATCGGACCTGGCGAGGCCGAGGAAGTAAGTCGTGGCGCCATCGACGGCCGCGTTTCGGTTCCAGTTGGCGTGGATACTGATGAAGAGCTTGCCTTCATTCTTGTTGGCAAAGCGGGTGCGATCCTCGAGGGCAATATATTCGTCCTTCTCCCGCGTCATCAACACTTTGACGTTCATGTTGCGTTCGATGATTTTCTTAAGCTTCTTGGAAATCGCCAGCACGACATCTTTTTCGTGCACACCCCGTGGTCCGGAGGTACCGGGGTCACGTCCACCGTGGCCCGGGTCAATGACGATTTTGTCGATCCGCCACTTTTTCTGCTCTTCCTGCAGCTTCCTGATGACGTCGGCGCTCACGACTTTTTTGGACGGAATCGAAATCCAGATCTCATTCTGCTGCTGCGAAAGCTGGATGTTCTTCTCAGCAACGCTGCGTTTCAGGTGAAAAGAAAGCTGCACCATCTCCTGCAACTGGACCGGCACCACTTCACGAACTTCACTTGAGCTGATGCTTTTTACAAATGAATTCTGCTGGAGCTTTCCACCGAGAATGTCCAGATAGAGCCAGCGCTTACTGAAGCGCGTACTCAGACTGGAAGCCTTGAACCGGCCTCCGGTGCTGACGCGAATAAGCGTTCCGTTTGCCTTTTCCTCGACCGACACGCCGAAAAGATTGACTCCCGCGCCAGGCTGGATGTCACCATTTGTTGGCTGTACCGAGCCCAGGGCACGCCGCAAAATGGGCATGAAAAACTTGACCGGCACCCAGATGTCACCCTCTTCATAACGAGTGGCAATCGGCATCTGCACCACTCTGGAATTGACCAGGACAAACGGGTTGAAGGCCGTCACTATGACTTTGTCTTCTCCAAGATATAGAACCGCTTTCCTGACCTTGCCGCTGTAGTAGGTGTGGGAATTCAGGCTCTCCGCGACTTCCTGCAGCGATACGTAGAAAAACCCATCATCGGCTTTTCGCGCGTTGAGTCTGATCTCACGTTCCCATTCCGAGACCTGACCAAAGGCTTGGGTGGTAGCGATAAACAGGAAAACGGTGAGAAAGGCGAAATATTTGAGATTTGGTTTAAGGAAGGGCTCCCTCCACGAAGCAACAACTAAACCATCCGGACGGCAATTACTCCGGCTCTTTTTCCTCGCTGAATTTTTGACTTGCTTCCCGCAGAATGCGTTTTTCTTCTTCATCCAGTTGTTCGTATCCAACCTCGTTAATCTTGTCCAAAATTTCATCGACGCGCTCTCTGATCTGTTGCATCGCCTGATGCTGCTTCAAACCCTGTACGACGCGGCGGGATTCACGTTGCTGCCTGACCCATTGACCGACCTGTTCGGTTCGCCAGTCCAGTTTCAGGTAAAGAAACCCGGCAACCATGCCGCCCAGGTGCGCAAAATGTGCAACGCCATCGGCATTGCCGAACGCGCCAACGGTACCGAGTAAAACAGAGATACCGGCAAATATCATGACGAGATATTTCGCCTTGAGCTGCACAGGCAATACCAGAAACAGAAGCAATGTGATGACACGTTCGGGGAAGAGAACCGCAAACGCAGCCATTACTCCATAAATGGCGCCGGAAGCGCCTACCACCGGAACATCAACTCCAGATGAACTCAGGAGAAAGCTCACGATCAGATGCAGAAGCGCGGCGCCAACACCACACGCGAGATAGTACTTCACAAACTCTCTGGTCCCGAGGGTGCGCTCCACCTCGCAGCCAAACATCCAGAGGAAAAACATGTTGAAGATTAGATGCCATGGCCCGGCATGAATGAACATATATGTGAAGAACTGCCAAAGACGAAACTCGGAAAACACAGTCCCCGGTGTCATACCAAACCATGAACTGAACGAGCCGGCGCCCACGATCAAACTCAACAGGAAAACCGCCGTGTTCGAAATGAGCAGATACTTGATTGCCGGCGTCAGGCCACCACCAAAGCCGATACGATATGTTCTCTCATAGTAAGACATGAAACACCATCATTGAAACATAGAAAGCTGAGATATCTTGATCAACTAAAGATAGATATGACAAATTCCCTAGTGCTTGAATTGAAGTACACGGATGACATTTGCGGAATCAAAAATCATAAGCCTTCCTGGCTTAGTGTGGTATCGACAGGTAGGGCAGGGATCTGTATCTAGCCGATTTCAACGCCCTTGCTTGAAATCATATTAGGCAATGACGGCCCCAAAGTCAAGCAAAAAGTTGGCCTTGATTTTGCTGATTCTGCAAACTATATTTCAATGTTATGGCACAGAAAAATCCAGACAACTTCGCGGCTCCCGAGGTCATTGAAAAGACCCGTCAACGCAAGAAACCTCGCCCAATCAAAATTCCGCAGTACCACGTGGTCCTTCATGATGACGACGACCATACTTACGACTATGTCATCGAGCTGTTGACCCAGACCTTCCGCCATAGCATACAGACGGCGTTCGAAATGGCATGTGAAGTGGATGCTCGCGGCAGGGTGATTGTCGATACCACCAGTAAGGAACGCGCCGAACTCAAGCGCTCTCAAATCCACGCGTACGGGCCAGACTGGCGAATTCCGCATTGTATCGGCCCCATGTCGGCATCTATTGAACCCGCCGAATAGCACTCCGCTGTTTCAGTCTCTCCGCCTCTCCACTTTGAAAAAAACTTGAACCCATTTCCGCGCTAGTGGATTGCAGCATACAGAACTCCATCAGTCGAAAAACAAAACCCACCGCAAGGAGGCCCAATGGCTCGTCCGAAACGAAACTTCAAAGCCGTGGTCCCGATGTCGTCGTTGGCGGACATCGCATTCCTGTTGCTCATTTTCTTTCTGGTGACGACCACCATCGACGTCGATAGGGGCATTGGCCTGGTCTTGCCGGGTAAGAACTCAACGCCGGTGCACCCGAAGAATATCGCGACGCTGCTCATCAATGGCGACGACGACCTGCTGTGGCAGGGAGACCAGATTCGTGTGGAGGCAATTGCCCGGAAAGTCAAAAAATCTTTGCTGGAAAACCCCAAGCTGATCGTCTCCATCCAAAGCCACCGCCGAGCGCGCTACCGAACCTACGTCACGGCATTGGACCAATTGAAGATAGCTGGCGCCCGGCGAATCTCTCTTGCGGAGCCTGAACGGTGAGTTTGTCATGCCAGGGCCGTCTCAGGCAGAGCAGTTGGTGCTGGAAGAGTCCCTGTGTTTTCACACCAGAGCAAGGACGTGAAAGATGACTTGAATTACCGGTAGAAAAACTCCGGGTCCAGTTCACTGTTGAACTTAACCTCCAAGACCCGGGAATTGATGAACTCTTTGCCGTTGGCCCTAACCGTCGTCTGGTGGGGCACCATGATGCCATCAACCTTGCGGTAGTCAGAGAAAATCTCCTCCAGGGTCGCCAGGCCAACTTCGTTGGCACCCTGATAAACGATCTTGTGAACCAGGAAGGTTTTGCTGTTGATGTAGAGATGGAAGAAGTCGCCAGCCAGATTCCGTATCCGCAGGACATCAAAAACGAGACCGCCCGCAAGCTCCTGGCTCAGATAGGACACCTCCAGGTCGGGACTATCGAACTGCTTAAACAGATTTCTGACATCACGAAAAAGCCCGCCCTGCATGCCCTTCTTCTCCAACGGACTCAGGTCATTGACTTGCGAACCCAGTTGCTTCCAGCCATCGTCGCCGTGCAGCACTTGTACGCGCGTGCCGGCTGCAAGCTCAAAAAACTGCTTTGTCTTGTCAGGAAGTTGAATGGTTTCGGTCACAACGATCTCAAGTTTGACGTTCGTCCCCTGGACTTCGCTTTCGGTCTTGATCGTAAAATTGTCGATGTTGCGGAAGACCTCTATTCCTCCAGCAGCGATGACGGCTTGTCTGAGAATCTCGCGGGCCTGATTGGGTTCCTGAGTCAGGGCAGAGCCAGTCAGAGTCAGGACAAGAACTGGGATGGTGCCGGCCAGGCGCCGCAGTTTTCGATAGATTGAATTGTCGGTCATAGTGGCTTCCAAGATCTCTAGCTCTCCGTTTTCCATTTGATAAGGGCTTCATCGTAAACCGAATTGAGGTCGCGATAGCTCAAGACCCCCAAAACCTTATCGGGCTGAGCATCATCAACCACAGGCAACGCTGTGTATTTGGTCTTGAGGAACTTCCCCAGAGCCGCATGCAGGTTTTCCTGCGGCGATACCGAAACAAAGCTCGTTTTGATATCCTCGGCAACGATAATATTTGCGATCTCTTCTTCCCCAAGAACGGCGCGTAGCGAACTCATCGAAAGCAGTCCCGTCAATGTGCCATCTTCATTGGCCACCGGAAAACAATCCTCGTCGCGGTCCGAAAACAGTGGCAAGATACGCTGAATCGGCATATTGTTCTTGATCAGAGGAATGTTCGCGTCGGCTTTGTAGGCTGCCTGAACCGAGATGTCTTTTAGAATATCGACGATGAAATCGCCTCTGTGCGCGGGAGATTCCGCATGGTTGGTAACCTGCTGGCTGTAGATACTCCACTTGCGGGCAACAAAAAACGCCAGGGTAGAGGTAAAAACCAAAGGCACCAGAAGTGTGTAGCTTCCAGTCATTTCGGTTATCATGATCGTCATCGATACGGGCACGTTGGCGGCCCCGGCAAAAAAGGCCGCCATACCGACCAGCACAAATGCAGTCGGCTGCGTAATAATGTCCGGGAAGAGCGTGTTTGCCAGTCCCCCAAACGCGCCACCAAACATGGCGCCCACGAAAAGGGAGGGAGCAAAAATTCCGCCGCTGCCGCCGGAGCCAATCGAGAAGGAAGTTGCGAGTATTTTCAGAACGACGGCCATCAGCATCATTTTGACTGCAAGCTCGCCATCGATGGCCATTTGAATCCAGCCGTACCCTGAACCCAAAATATAGGGAAAGAAGAGTGCAATGCAGCCCAGCATCAGGCCACCAAGCGCGGGCTTAAGATGACGTGGAATCTTCATTGGCGCAAAGACTTTCTCATGTATGCCATAGAAAATTTTGACATAAACGATGCCCAGGATCGCACACAGCAACCCGAAAACGCCATAGAACACGAGTTCGACCGGGTTCTGAAATACCAGTTTTCCGGTCGTAAAGATCGTATGCCAGCCAAACAGAGACGCAAAAACGCTGTAACCGATGATAGACGAGGTGATGGCCGGCACCAGGCCCTCCGTCTCGAGGTCGTCTTTGTACAGGCACTCCACTGCGAACAAAGCCCCGCCGATGGGCGATCGAAAGATCGAACCAATACCCGCTGCCACACCGGATACGACCATCGTTCTGCGATCGGCATCGCTGAGCTTGAGCCAGGTCGCCAGCACAGAACCAAACCCGGCTCCGATTTGGGCGATTGGCCCCTCGCGACCGGCGCTGCCGCCTGTACCGATAGTAATCGCCGAAGCAACGGTTTTAACGATCGGCACACGCCCGCGAATGACGCCGCGGTCCTGATGAAACGCTTTGATGACGCCGTCTGTGCCGTGGCCCTCTGCCTCGGGCGCAAAGAAGTAGACGAGCATTCCAGAGATCAGTCCGCCCATTGTGGGGATGACAAGAAACCACCAATTGTAGGTTGAGATGTGTCCTCCGCCCTCTCCCGTGCCGCCTTCGCCGCCGGGCAGCGGTGGGTAAAAGCCCGCAAGTCCCTTCAGTGATATGAGTTCAACAAACTCCTGAATGTGATAAAACGCCATCCCGCCAAGACCTGCGACGCACCCAATCAGGAAGCTGAAAAGCATCCACCGCCCGGTGAATCGAAATTCAAAGTGGGCCGAAAACTGCTGGAAAAACTGGCGGCTGAGAACCATTCTCTTCCGGGTTTTATACTTCTGCACAGGCTCCTCGCAATTCCGCGCAGCAGGTTAGGGCAGGCGCAGAGCTATCTCTATGGCCGGACAAGAAAACGATACCTTTGACCGGGTTGTCGATTCCTGTGATTTCTGTGGGGTCAGGATTCTGGGCGTTCATGTGCTGACTTTCCTGCTGATTGATGCAATGGATGCCACGTGACCTTTTTTCAAACGCGGCAATATACCGTAAAAAGGGGGCAATGTCAATGGTGATCGGAAGATGCGAGGGATTGTTGTAGTGCACCTGGCAGACTCAGTTGCGCTTCTCTTGCAAGAGGCCTTCTGCTCTGAGTTCCCGCTCTACCAAATTCCGAAGCGAGTCACGATTCATCATCGGAATGTGCTTGAGCTGCTGCAGGCTGGTCAGACTTTCGAGATGGCGGACCGCTTCAATCACTTGGCCATGGCCCAAAGAGTCGAGAGACATTCTGATGATTTCAAGCTCCTTTTCGGCGGTAGCATGCTCCTGCTCCAATTCGGCAGCCAGATGGTGTTGCCAGATGATGAGTTTTCGCTTCTCCAAGGGCCGGGTCTGGATTTCGAAATGGTCCCGCAGATCTTCTTGGTCCAACTCTAGCGACACGGCCGGGTCAATCACCACGCGCAGACCGTTGCTCACCTGGTAGTGAAACTTTGCGGCAACCGTGGGGTCATCAAAACGTGTTCGTATGGTCAGGCGCAGGCTGTCATCGAACTCGCACATTGCTTTAAGGTCTTGAGCCAGCGTCTCCCAATTGGCGGCATCGTGTTCAAACGAGGCATCAACATCGGGCGGCGGCTCTGCCACGACACCCTCGACGGACTCAACCGGTGGCATTTCCGGTACCGGAGGTATGGCGGCAATCATGCCCGCCCGCAGGACACCTTCGGCCTGTTCCGGGGTGAGTGCATCTTCCCTGCTGCTGGCATTGAGAATGTTCGCCGCCACGCTCTCGACCTGCTCACGCGGCACGTCCCGGTTGAGCGCTTTCTGTTTGAATTCGTTGTAAATTGACACGAGACGGTCCTTTCCGGGGCCTCCTTCAACCATGGCAAACAGCTTGTCACCGAGCAAACCAAGAGAATGTCCCAGTATATCCTGTTGCACCTCCTCTTCGGCATAGAACGTAAGATAGACAACCGTTGAGGCCGCGAAAATGACAAGAAAAAGTCCGAGCGTGCGCAGAATTTGCTTCATTCGGTGTTTCTCCACAGAGAAGTTCTAGAATAGGACTGCTTGTCCTGCAAAAAGGTTCCTTTGCAGAGGCAGCGGGACACGCAACAGGGCAACGGCTATCCCGGGGCTCACCCTTTGAGCACCGAGCAGTCTTCCCACGCACAGCGTGAACAAGACATCGTGCCGGACAAAGCTGCTCTGCCGTACGTGCTCAAAACATGGAATACCGGAGCGTCGGGACAGCGCGAGGCTGTCCAGCTCGACCACTAATATAATTCTCATGCCTCAGCAAGCGTCGCCAGGCATGTTGGTCGCCACGGCGAAGCCATGCGATACCTTCGCGACAAAATGCAGAAGTAGATTGACATTGGAATATGAATTCATTACAATGGTGCTTTCAAAATGCTCGGAAGCGTTTCCACGACTTGAGCAACCTCACTAACCCTTCAGCTGTAGCCCGGACTGACGATACCTAATTGTAGTGTTTCTGTAGACCCGCGTTGAGTCGCGAACAACAGGAGAAGTAACCCGCAATGAGACAATCAAGCGAGATTTTTCAGAGACTTTCCAACGATAAATCCAAACGCGAAATCGCCTACTTTACCATGGAGGTTGCGCTGGAAGACGACCTGCCCTCCTACAGCGGCGGTCTCGGAGTCCTTGCTGGCGACACGCTGCGGTCGGCGGCGGACCTCGGCATCCCGGTGGTCGGCGTAACTCTGTTGCAGCAATATGGCTACTTTTATCAGGGCCTCGACGAGGATGGCAAACAACTGGAAACAGAAGTGCGCTGGGATCCTAACTTGAAGCTCAAGCAACTGCCAAACTACATTGAACTCAGAATCGCAAATAGAAGAGTCCGGGTCTCCGCCTGGGAATATGATGTGGTTGGCAAATACGGCTACGTCGTTCCGGTGTACTTTCTGGACGTCAACGTTGAGGAAAATGACCCCAAAGATCGCGATATCAACAAACAGCTTTATGGTGGTGATTTGTACGTCCGGCTTTGTCAGGAAATAATTCTGGGAATGGGCGGCGTCCGCATGCTGCGCGATCTGGGCTATCGCGACATCAACTGCTACCATCTCAATGAAGGCCACGCCAGCCTGCTGGCGCTTGAGCTTATCCGCGAGAGTGGCTACGGTTCGTTCGAGAAAGTCAAGAACAGTTGCGTATTTACCACACACACACCTGTACCGGCAGGCCACGATGTTTTTGATTTTGAGATGGTCAAGAAGGTCATGAATCCAGTTTACATCGAATACCTGCGTGAGATCCTGGACGGCGAAAATCCAGTCAACCTGACCACCATCTCGCTCAAACTCAGCCGCTTTGTGAACGGCGTTTCGGAAAAACATGCGGAAGTGTCTCGCAACATGTTCAAGAACCCGCAGATTCAAGCGGTGACCAACGGCATTCACTCAAGAACATGGACTGCGGAGGGATTCCAAAAGCTCTACGATCAGCACCTTCCAGGGTGGGATATCGATCCCAATCATTTCTCAAAAGTCATGCTGATCCCGGATGACGAAATCTGGACTGCCCACCTCAAAGCCAAGGGCAACCTGCTTCGCATCGTTGAAGATGAGACCGGGGTCAAAATGGATTTAAACCGACTTACGGTTGGCTTCGCCCGCCGCGCGGCAGCCTACAAACGGGCAGATCTGATATTTTCCGACATGGAGCGCCTGCTCGACCTCGGGACTGAACGCATTCAGATTGTGTTTGCCGGAAAAGCTCACCCGGCAGACAAAGAAGGAAAAGCTGTAATCCAGAAGGTGTTTGAAGGCAAAAAAAGTCTGCAAGGAAAAATAGAGGTGGCCTACCTCGAAAACTACGGTATGCGGCTGGGCGCCGCCGTCACCTCAGGCGTTGATATTTGGCTCAACAACCCGCAACGGCCACGCGAAGCTTCCGGAACCAGCGGAATGAAATCGGCGCACAACGGCGTGCCAAACTTTAGTGTGCTGGACGGCTGGTGGATTGAAGGCTGTGTCGAGGGAGTCACGGGCTGGGCTATCGGCCCGCAGCCAACCGAAGGTAATCTTGTGGATTACGACGAGAGCAAAGACACCGACAGCTTGTACGACAAACTGGAAAACATCATTATTCCACTCTACTACGAAGATCGGGAGAAATGGATCATGATGATGAAATCCACGATCGCGCTCAACGCAACCTTTTTTAACACCCACAGAATGGTCAAGGAATATGCGTTGCGCGCCTACAGGGTCAGTCCGCTGTTCCAGTGAGAACCGGCTTCTGTGACGCTGCCCTGCCGCCGCCCATGGCTGTAGGGTAGCTACATCGCCTGTTCGGGAGCGTCAGCTTAGTAGAGTGAATCGATTCTAAAGGCGCGATACGAGTAGCAATCCTCGCCATCTATCTTTGCACCCCACCTTATGGCGCCGGCGTTATCTACTTCCACAATTTTCTGGGCAGTCCCGAAATTGATCAGTGTGTTTCCGCTTGGCAGGCGTTGGGCAAAGCCCATGGCGAACGCAAACAACGCTGGCCCCGGACGATATTGCCAGACGAGACGAGCAGTCATCGCTCGCTCGTCCACCTCATACTCAACGGCGCGACTCTCAGGCGGCGTGTGCAGATTGCCATTATCAAATAGAATCAGATTTCCGTTCGCAAGCCGTCTAATTCCGTGTTGATGCGAGAAGCCGTTGAGCGGGTCATCTATAAAAGCAAATTGATTCTGTTTTCCGCCCAGTCGCCACAGAATCTGACCGGTTTCAGAGTCGATCTTTACTATCTCGTCCGAATTGCGCAGCGAGAGCAGAAGATGACCGTCATGGTCAATGTCAATCGCGTTGGCGTGCCAGGGGTTGATGCTGGATTCGGTAACTGAAATATCAGGAGCTGCATCCGCGACCAGGAGATGGTCAAACGGGCTCCACACAAAAAGAGGCCTGCCCGATCGACGATATTCCAGCCCGGTGCCTCTGACGGAAGCACCTGACATTCCTCCAAGAGCGGTCAAGTCCAGCAGTCTGCGCTCACTCGTTATCAGGCAATAGCCTTCGTCCACAAATCTAAGCTCATGTGAGTCGGTTTCCTCTACATCTCTGGCTCCCAACTCCCGGATGATGTTCCCAAGGTTATCAAGCTCAAAAAAATGTGGCACGTCATTTAAGAATGCCGAGAAGACCGTATAACTCCCGCCAGGCTGTTTCTGAAAATCCACAACCGCCGCTGGAAACTCACGATACCAAACCGCGTCGCCGCTATTGTTTACCGCAAAGGCAAAAAAGGCATCTTTTCCTGCTGTGGTCGGTGCTGTGACTCCCAGTAAAACATATCCGTCGGCAGGTGAGCCGTTTGTCTGAATCGAGATAGATGGCAGAGTTGCCGGCAGGGTGCCGGTTGAGAACACAAGCGTGTCGCCATAGGCCATTTGGCCGTCGAAAGACATGGCGATGGCCCGCATCTGGTAAAGCCGGTTCTCCTTGAGCCCCAAGACCGGGATCGGGTACGGCGTCCCGTTTGCGTCATGAAACGGTGTGCGGTTGATGAACTGGGAATCGACGCCATACTCAACAGCCACCGTGGCTGCACTTTTTGTTGTCACGCGGGCAAGCGCACTCACAACATTGTGAGGGTTCGTGTTAAGGCTGAACTGAATCACCGCCGGTGAAGATGGCTCGACCGGCGCTCTGGCACCATGCTGGCAACCCCCAAAAGCCAGGATTCCCCAAATGGCTGCCCCCACCAGCAGGTTCTTCTTAGTAGGGCCGATGCAATGACGGGCCGCCAGCATTCCTTTCGGCTGGGCCGCCGAAGCTTGTAAAATACGTGAGTCGGGCATGGCTGTCAAGGTAAACAACTGAACGGGAATACGCAATGGGTTCGGGCCATCACACGTTCAACCGAGACGAATCTCTTGACTATTTGAGTTTCATCTCGCATATTTACTCTGACCCATCGACTCCTCTCTTCTGATTCATCCAACGTTTTGGAAAGCAATGAGCAAAAAGGTCATCGTTGTCACAGGTGCAGCCGGGTTTCTCGGTTCTTCAATTGTGGCTAACTTAGCCGGGGCTTACGAGATTCTGGCAATTGACATGCGGCCGCCAGGCTCGGATCTACGTGCCGTTGCGCCTGATATTGTCTGGCTGCAGGGAGACATCTCGAATGCGGAGAGCGTTGCCAGCGCCTTCAAGAAGGCTACGGACCAATTCCGCCAAATAGACTTTGTTCTTCACCTGGCAGCATACTACCATTTCGGCAGCGACTGGCGGCAGGAGTACACAAAAACCAACATAGAAGGAACAGAAAACCTCGTGCGGGCGGCGGTCGAATATGGCGTTCGGCGCTTCATTTTCGCGAGCAGTATCGCGGCGACGGAGCCGCCAGCCGCCGGCCAATTGCTGACAGAACACTCGGCGACGAGTCACTATGTACCGTACGCCCGGTCAAAAGCGATTGGTGAGGACCTCATCAGACGTACCGAAGGCAAACTCAAATCGGCTATTATCCGTTTCGCCGGGGTCTTCAGTGACTGGTGCGAACTCCCGCCACTGTTCAGCCTCATCAGGCTTTGGACCTCAGCTCCCATCATTAACAGAGCCATGCCTGGAGACGGGCGCTCGGGCATTCCCTATATACATTTAAAGGATGCCGTGCGACTCGTCGAATCCTGCCTGGACCAGGACGACCGCCTCGGCAGCCACGAAATCCTGCTGGCGTCGCAGCATGGGACGGTTCTACACAAAGAGATTTACAATGCTGTGCGTCGGGCTGCATCCGGACAGGAGCCCCCGAAACCCATCCACATTCCACCAACCCTTGCCCGGTTTGGGCTGACGGCAAAAGTCGCGCTCGAAAAAACATGTGCAAGGCCTTCCTACCAGCACCCATGGATGGTTGAGTTTATTGACCGCCCCTGGGCCGTTGATACCCGTGAAACCAAACAAAAGTTGGATTGGCGCTGCAACCCGGGCCTTGGGATTCTTGAACGCATTCCGATAATCCTGGAACGTTACGCAAAGCAGCGCAAGACCTGGCTAGACCGAAACACCCGACGAAATCAAGCCCGATTTCTGTATACAAGCTAACCGCACCCAAGATTTACCGAAGCCGAACCCGGAGACAGAATGACGACCTCAGCAACAGAACCCCATTGCACCGATTCTGAAGCCTTGCCCAGAACTCAACTCGGGACGATACTCGTGACCGGGGCCACCGGATATGTCGGTGGCCGTCTGGTTACCGAATTGCTGGACCGAGGCTATCGCGTGCGCGTGATGGCAAGAGTTGCCCCCGAAGTATGCCAGGAGCGCTGGCCCGAAGCGGAGGTTGTAGTAGCGGACGCGCTCAACCTGGACCAACTGCTTATTGCCCTGGAAGATGTTGACACCGCATACTACTTGATCCACTCCCTGCTACTCGGGCCCAACCACTTCGAAATCGCGGACACTCAGGCAGCAATTAATTTTCGACTGGCTGCAGAAGCAAATTATGTGCGTCGGGTCATTTATCTCGGCGCGCTTGGCGATACGCAATCGCTCTTGTCACCGCACCTCAGAAGTCGAATTGAGGTAGCACAGCAGCTGCAGAGCGGTAATGTCGCGACAACTGAGCTGCGCGCGGCCATCATCCTCGGTTCGGGCAGCGCCTCTTATGAAATCCTCAAACACCTGGTCAAGAAATCGCCTATCTTCTTTATCCCATATTGGGCCAAGACCCGGTGTCAGCCCATCAGCATTCGAAGCTTGCTCAACGTTCTGGTCGGCGTTATTGAGACTCCGGAAACCGCAGGCAAATCTTATGACATCGGCGGCAATGAAATCCTCACCTACGAAAAGATGCTGCGCAGTCTCTCGAAAATTCTGGGCAAGAAGAAGCTGTTCGTCACCACACCCTTTTCCAACACCCGGCTTTACTCCTACATCGCCAGTTTGTTGACGCCCGTGCCGGCAACCGTGATCAGGGCTTTGATGGAAGGCTGCTGCAATGAGGTCATTTGTCAGGATCACGCCACCCTGCCGGTAGCGCTCTATCAGCCGATGACCTTCAAGGAGGCCATTGTCAAAGCCATGACCCGCGAGGAACAGGACGCGGTGCACACCAGATGGTCGGACGAGTACCCCCGGGCACACGAACTCGCGCTAAAGCTACACGAGCTGAAAACACCGCCGCACTACATCAGCGCTTATTCGCGCACCACCGACAAAAGCGCGGTGTCGCTGTTCAAGTCGATCTGTAGAATCGGCGGGGATGAAGGCTGGTTTCACGCCAACTGGATGTGGCGTCTGCGAGGTTTACTGGACCAGCTCCTAATGGGAGTCGGGACGGTGCGCGGACGAAGGAGCCGCTCCACACTCAGAGTAAATGACGTGGTCGGTTTTTGGCGGGTCGAGGGCCTGGCGCGCAACCGTAACCTGCTGCTCCGGGCAGAAATGAAACTACTCGGAAAGGCCTGGCTGGAATTCTATATCGACGACGAAAAGCATGAACGCCGTCTAACCGTCAAAGCCTACTTCGAGCCGCATGGACTGCCCGGTAAGCTCTACTGGTACAACTTCCTGCCCTTCCACCATTTTATTTTCGTGAATTTGATCAAGCAGCTCGATAAGATGAGCTGAGAGATGCGTGCCTGAACTCGGGCTCACTTTGGAGGCCAATCGGCGCCATCATAGTAACGTGTGCCACGATGTCCTTTGCGGGCAATAGGCTCCGGCAGACGCTCTCCCGGTGCGGATACGATAATCAGCGTGCGAGGCTTTCCGGAACTCGGGTTTACGGCGCCACCGACCAGTTTCTTGATTTTGAGACGGCCATGAAGCTGATCGCCGTAGATGGTGTAAACATAGTCGCCGACATTCAACTTTGAAGGCGTGCCCGCCATGTGAAATTCGAATTCGCTCAACGTGCCGTCGTACAAGCAGTTCAAAGCTGAAACACCTTCTTTGGAGGGAACGGTTTTTGTGATTCCGAAACTCATGCTTGGTTCTCCCGTGGTTCACTAGATCTTGCTTAGCGGTAGTAAATCGATACTCTAGCCTAAACAACTTCCCGAATCACTTATCCTCTGATATTTAGAAGTGCAAGGACAAGGCTTCTAACCATGACGCCTAGCCCGCCTGCATCTTTTCAAAGCGCCACTCGCACAACTGTTTGAAGCGGTTCAGGATGTTTGCGCTGACCCGATCATGAATGCTCTCCCAGATGCCATTCAGAGGATTCCTCGCTGACCAATTTTCTTTGCCATAAAAATCGAATCCCACCAGAATGAACAACTGCGAGTGCTCGGCTTCACCCTCTATTGCAATCGGCGAGCGCACGTACATGGAAAAGACACCGATCGGGTAGCCGCCACTGGAATCGTAGAGCAGATATCGCGCGTTGTCAACATCAGCGGGGTCAGGCCGCCGGTGAATGGTTCGCGCGGTGAGGTTGAACAGAGGGAGTCCGCTGATCTGAACCTGGTCGGAGTCGGATGAAGCTCTGACTCTGCCAAACAGTTTGATCTGAATTTTCTCGAGGCCATCCTCGATCCGCACGACTCTGGCAATATGGTTCGGCCAGCAAGTCGAATCTCCGCTCCAGTTTAGCAGCTCCTCGAAAACATAACTGGGCGGCGCCTCAATCCCAATCCGGTGAATGTTGAGGATCTTGTACCTGTCAACCCTGACACCGATGCGCTGCATGATTCTCAGGCTGAAAGCCAGCCTGTTCTCCGGGGATTCAAACCGGACCAGAGTCGGCAATTCAGGTCTGTGTAACAAAAAGCACCTGATATCAGACAGGATGCCCGTGCTTTTCAATGGTGGTTGTTTCACTTTCGCCCGGACGTTTTAGAATAAGAATGGTGTAATCATCCACTTGCTCGCTGCCACCATAGAACCCGGTGATGTCGTCAGTCAGGTGCTTGAGCACCTCCACGGGGCATGCACTGCGGTTGGCAAGCAATTCGGCTTTCAGCCGCTCTGTTGTGTAGAATTCAGCTTCGTGTGGCGCGTTTGAGGCGGCTCTGGCCGCCTCTTCGACTCCATCCGTGTAAAACAGCAGCATGTCGCCTGGGCCGAGTTCTATTTCGCTTTCCTCGAGGGTCTTCTGAAACAAAACACCGGTTTTTTCCAAGCCGATACCCATACCGCGATTGTGGATTTCTTCTATCCTGTCGGCGCCATTGCCGCGGACAAGCATGGGCAACGTATGCCCGGCCCGCACCAGCCTGACACTGTTCTTCTTCAAATCAAGCAGTCCCACAATAGCTGTAACAAACACCTGGGGGTCGACCATCGGGCCTGAAAAATAGGTGTTCAAGCGCTGTACGATTTCATGGGGGTTGTCGGTAAATTGTGGCGAATAGCGAATCAGGCTGATGCACTGCGCCATGTAGAACGCCGCGGAGGTACCCTTTCCTGAAACATCACCGACGGTGAAGAGGTAGCGGCTTTCATCAAGCTTGATGACATCGTAAAAATCGCCACCAACTTCCGCGGCTGTACTCAGGGTTGCGGCTACTTCAAACCCTGGCACATCCGGCAGAATGCGGGGCAGCAGGTCGAGCTGCACTTTGCGCGCGATGGTCAGTTCGTGTTTGAGCCGCTCCTTGTCTCGAGCTTCGGAGATGGAGGCTTTGAGTTTGTCGCCCATTTGATTGAAATGCCCGGCCAGCTCCACAAACTCATCCTGGCCATCGATGTGGACCTTGTAGTCAAGGTTGCCACTGGAAATCTCGCGGATACCATCTTTCAGCCGATTGAACTTTCGCACGATGATGCGATTGATCTCCGAGCCAAATTTCACCATCCTGCGCGTGATCAGGAGATTGACAAGAAAGTACAGAATGATCAGAAACAGAGTAAAACTAATAAGCGTCGAAGTGAACGTAGTGAAATCAGGCAGGAATAAGATGTCAAACACGACAAACTGGACCCCGGCATCGCGCGCGTCGATCACGGAAGCCACAACCCTTCCGGCCGCGAAACCGTGCTCGGTCAAAGGCTCACCACCGATCTTTGGCTGCCACCTCGAGGTTGTGACAGAGTCGGTCAGAGCCACGGTGACTTTTCTTTCGGCTCGCTTAGACTGAAGGCCAAACGGAAAAATCTGCAGGTTGCCGTCTTCCCCCCAAAAACTCAAGTCTCCCAAGCTGAACTGGTAGACAAAACTCTCCCACTGCGACGGCGCCTTGGGATAGGCCGTCAATTGCGTGCCGGCAAGAAGAGATAGATTTTGGGAAACCTCGCGCAAGAACATGCTGTCGAGGCGGACAAGCCATAGCTCTGAGGAATCAGAGTCCACATGGGAAAAGACATAATGATGGGTGTCACGGCGATAAAACAGATCTTCCTCCAGGGCGATGACGCCATACTCTGGCATGGCGCCGGGCAGTTCGAAGGACCGGTAACCCGGGATGCTCAGGTCTGCGCCCTCATCTGAGCGGTCAACCAGGTAGCCGTCTATTTCAGCCCGGTGCTCACCGGCTTGAACCTGCTCGACCGTTTGGGTTATCGCCAGGCGCAAGTTTTCCGCTTGCCATCCGACGATAAAAAAATAAAAAATGCCCATGAGCAAACCCAGTTGAATCAATTGTGGAAACGTAGATTGAAACAAACTGGAGATGTGGAGCTTGCGCGAAAGGCTCGCAAAATTGTAGACCAGAACCATCGGAATCTTGATCGCCAGCGCCAGTAAGTACATTTTAGAGAGGTAAATGAAAAAGCTCGGCCCCGTAAACCAAAAGTCGGAGGCCTGTTGCGCAATTGCCTGGCTGCCAGACATATCGACATCCCAAAACCACTGCAAGCCGAGGACAAAGACGAGCAGGTAGACCCAGCACTCTGCCTTGGTAAGCTGTTCGAGCCACCTGGTGTAGCGAATCATGGCGACGAACAGGATGGCCTGAGTTATCAGGTTGTAGAAAATGGTGCCCTCGTTAAGGAGCCCCGTACAAATCCCGCAGATCAAAGTCAACCACACCAGACTACCCTTGCGGCCGTCGCAGTTCTGCACCACGATCAGACTCAATAGCAGGGTCACGCCCGCCAGCAAGCCGCACTGCAGGAGGCGGAAGAACAGATTTGAATCTGGCCCCCAAACGTAAGCCGACAGACTCTTGCTGCCAATCAGTGCAACTTCCAGAACAATAAGGACATGCAGCAGCAGAACAAACAGCTCAATGGGCGGGTTGAAGCGCTTGTGGACCTCTTCGGAGAGTCTGAACCAAAACAGAACAAAGGCCGTGAAGGCAATCAAATTGGCGGGGAAGGCGAGGTTATCGGGTAGAAGCACACTGACGAAAGCAACCAGCCATCCGGCAAGATAGAGCAGGGTTCGGCGGCCCGCACTCTTCTCAGCAGTCGATCTTTCGAAGAACTCTTGAAAACGACCGACGACTCTGAAGCTGCTCTCGGGCATCTTTCGCTTGCTCATTAAAGGACTTTGAGGACGACCATGGTCATGTCATCATGTTGTGGGCTGCTGCCTACAAAAGACTTCACCGAACGCACCACCCTTTGAATGATGCCATTGGCCGACTCGTGTTTGTGGCCAGCAATGACCTTCTCCAAGCGGTGCTCGTCGTATTCATCACCCATCTCGTTGGTCGCCTCGGTGAATCCATCTGTGTAAAACGTCAGCACATCGCCGCTCTGCAGAGGGATTTCGTGCTCCTCGAGATAGGCGGAAAACTGTTTGCCCTCTTCGAGTCCAAGGGCAATGCCCTTTGGCTGAATCATCGTGCTGGTGTTGGTGCTGCGTTGCGCCAGAATCGCCGGGTTGTGTCCAGCCCGCGAAAAGCGGATCTTGCTTTTCTTCATGTCCAAGACAGCATAAAACATACTGACGAATGAATTGCGTTCGATGTTTTGGTACATCTGGCGATTCAGTTTGTGCAAGACATCTTTCGGCGACATGCTTTCGCCCGCGTGCGACTGCAGAATGCCCTTGGTGAGCGTCATGTAAATCGCGGCCGGCACGCCTTTGCCCGACACATCGCCGATGGCAATCCCTATCTTTCCATCCCCGAGCTGAAAAAAATCATAGTAGTCACCACCGACCTCGAGAGCAGGAAGACAGACACCCGCAATATCGTAGCCTTCGGCCAAAGGATTTTCTTTTGGCAAGAGACTCATCTGCACCGTGCGAGCAATCTCCAGTTCGCGCGTCATGCGCTCTCGCTCGGAAATGCGGCGAATGTGCGTCGGTGTAAGTTCAGCGGAGAATTCAAACGACTGCTGCTTGATAAACCCCAACGCTGCCACGACCAGGGGCGCCGCCAGAAAACCACAAAAGACAAACGCCTGAGTCTGGAAATACGAGCCTGTCGAAGCGAACATTGGCACCGCGTAAGTACAGGCGAGAATGACGAAGCTCGTGCATATCGCGGTCATCAAGTCGTTCCGCACCACAATGGTACCCAGAATCCAACTCAGAATAAAAAATGCCGGAAAGAGCCACGAGAACCGCATGAAACCCAAGGGGAAATCCCAAAGATTAAACGCCAGAAGCGTCCAAAGCAATGACGAAATCAAGACACCCAACCAGACACTTTTGGTTTTCTCACGCAGCCATGTAATGAAGAAGAAGCGAAACACGATTTCATTGAGCAAAGCGATTTGGATGGCCAGTAAGATAGCACTCAAAGCCGGAAAAATCGATTCCGGAATGCCTTCAAGATCAGTGAGAAACAAGCCTACGCGGGTAAACCTGGAAATGAACGCAACCGAGGTTATCAGGACGCCGAGCAGAATGAAGCCGAACCCGTAGCCACGAACAATCGCCGTGGCCATCTCCAAAGTAAACACTTTGCCGAACTGAATCCCGTCCAGAGCCTTCAACTTCACAGACCATCCACGCCTCGCTGACGACTCACCGACGCTCCAGCCTGCGAAGACCATCGCAGCCAGAAAGGCTTCAATGATGAAAACCGTAATCACGAAGACAATGATGCGGGTATTGTAGCGATTGACGTCTCCGAGCCCGGTACCATATCCTGTGCCGGTGAAACGCAGTAGATGTTCCAGCAGGATGAGTCCAAACAGGCCGCCAAAGACATAAATGGCGGTCTTGACCCCAACCTCGCCGTCGTGATATTTCTTGAGAAACAAGGCAATGATGAAGATCAGCAGCACGAATGTGGCGATGGACGACAATGCCACAATGTATGTAACCACGGTCTGAGTTTCACTGGCAGCCTGGTTGAAGGCTTCGGGTTTTTGCAGCCTGAAACGGTAGCGACCTACTTTGTCGCCATGGAGGTCTACCTCGATTTGTCCCTTCAAGGAAAAAACAGAGTCAATGCTGGCCCATGAGAAGGTGTAGTCGCGGCGAGCGCTGAGTTGATTTACCGATGAATTCTCCATGCGCAGTCGCTCGAAATCATAGCCTTCGCCAACGAGAAAAGATCGTGCAAGCTCGAATGCTTCATCTTCTTGCAGCGACATCCGTGCGGCAGTATCCTGAAGAACGTGTTCAAACCCCAGCACTCTGCCGGCAGGGGAGAGTCTGACACTGAATTGGTCCGACATTTGACTCGGCGCCAAACCTCGGTCAAAAAAATAGATGTGCCAGTTATGCGTAAGCAGGGAGTCCTTGCGCAGGACCTTATGGGCTTCGGCCAAGCCAAGCTCAAGTTCCAGATAGAGCGCGGTGCCTGAATCGTAGCGGAAGTTTGCATCGGCATACAGGCTGTCTACAGAATAACCGAGTTCACCCAGATAGTCTCGTGCCTGGGAAATAATCTCAGCCCGCGAAAACCGAAAATCCACCGAAGCTTGCGGGGACAGTTGTTTAAATTGCCTGACGAACAGAAGCGCACCGATCAGGCCCAGGATGGCGATAACGATGGTTGATTTGTGAAAAGACATGAAACCCCACTCCAGATTTTGACAGGGATAGCCGAGGGTTATCGGCATCAAAGGTACGCAAAAATAATTTTCCATGTAAACCAAAAAAACTGATGGTTGCAGCGGGACTCGAGTTGAAGGGCAGGCCAATGGCGAGAGCAGACCGAAATGCATACAAATCAGTTGACTTTTTGACAAAAAATCTGTTTTATATCAAGCTTGACTAGCCTCCTGGCACTAAGGAGACTTGTCGTACGGGAAGTCGAGGCGACGCTTGCTTCGATGCACAGGTGGGGTTTGACAGCGTCGTTCCGACTTTTCAACACAGGTCTTCGCTCCTTGAGTGCGACCTCAGCGCGCCATCTTCGCCCTGCATCCCACCTCGCCGATTTATCAACTTAACAAGCTACAGGGCAGCAAAGCACGTGAGCGCCAATGTCGAGTTCAACGAATAACAGACCCCTGAGGGACCTACTGGACCGTTGCTGCGACACAACCAGACCCGAACGGCTGCAACTTGCCTGGCGGGAATTCTATGTCCGTTACAACGAACTGATCTCGTTGAGTGTGCGCAATACTTGCGGCAGATATAACTTCAACCGGATGAACCTGCAAACGAGTGAGGTGGTTAAGGATATGGCACTGGAGGTTTACCAACTCCTGTGTGCAAATAACTATCGCAACCTCCAAAACTATCGCAATCGCGATGACGAAACCGCGTTCAAGGCGTGGCTAAGGCGAGTAAGCGCACACCGCACAAGCTATCTGGTACGCAAATTCTTTAGCCGGACGAGCAATGATCAGGAAGTAGAAGTCCTGACCCAACACATCGGCACACTCGACCCGGATACGTGCTGGGAACTGTTCGAGGGCGTCGTTGACATCTGTCGCGCGAACTCCACGCGCGACCACCTCGAGCGCGACCTATGCATATTTCTGCTGTGGGTGTTCGAAGGCTTCAGTGAAGACATGATTCGCGTTCATCCCTGTCTGGGCAACTTTGGCCCTGAGGTGCCGCGCAATGCGAAATATCACCTGCGAAAGCTACTGCGGGAAAACGCGGACTTACTGGACTATGGTTGAGACAAAAATCGACTTGACATACTCTATAAGTAGAGAATAGGTCAAGTCCGGACAGGCCGGACCCTAGTCTGGAGAGAACCGCAGGAAAAGGATAGATGGACACGATCTTTAGTTTCGGTCATGCCATGGCAATCGTAAGACATGAGTTAGATAGCGCAGCTCAACCCCCAAAAGCCGCTGTCCGTTTCGAGCTTCACCCTGAAGCACAACTGACCCTGCAACAGACGCGAAACCGGTGGCAAAAACTCAGCAGTAATGCAACAACATCCGTGTCCTTCCCTGGCCCCCAAAATCCATCTCGGCAAGCCCTGGAAGATTATTTCATGTCAACCTTCATGAGTACTCCGGATGACTGTGATTGTCAGGAGCTGTTTGAAGGCATGGTGCTTGATTTCGAGCGCTTTCAGGAAATTGCCGGTATCTGGCGGGACTTCTCCGACATGAATGACAAGATTGCACAAAAAATGAACGAGGAGGACCAGCCGTGACGGGACGCTTCTCCACAGAAGAAATCATCGACTATCTCGAAGACACTGCCAGCCAGACTCTCTTGAGCAAATTCGAAAAACGACGCCGTCAGGCGCCGGACTACGAAAGCCTGTTGCAGTTGCTCGACCGCTCCAAGAAACAGCATGCTTTTAGCCGGACCCAACTGGATAAGACATATCGAAAGCTGCGAATTGCGGAGCGCAACGAGTTTCTTCTCCGCTTCTACTCAGGCAATATGACGGCAGAAGACAACTACATTTTGATCAACGAACTCAATGTGCCCACATCCAAAATGGTCGAAAGTATTTTGGAAGACATGCAAATGGGCACAGATGAATCTCAGAGCCTGTGCGCCGAGGCTCTTCTGTCTGAAGGAGAGGTTCTCCAAATCGTCACCGGCGCTGAGGCTGTTTCGCCCGTGAGCGATGCAAACAAAACAACGACTGAAACGCCAGTCCGCGACATCCAGGTAGGCCCTCCGAGAACACCGCAGAGTTCAAGAGACAGCTTCGAGTGGTTGTCGTGGCTCAAGCCGGCTACGGGTCTGGCTTTCGCCGCACTCCTCATCGGTTTGCTCACCCAATCTGCAATCACCTTTTTTCGGACCACCTACAAACTCAACAGCGCATCGACGCTCCTGCTAACAAACTACAGGATTCATAAAGACGAAGTCCCACGGCTGAGCGGGGGCTATGGTTCCACGGGGCTTGAACTGACTCTGGGTGAGCGAGCCGTACCAGACGAGGTTCGGGATCAGGAATCAGACCAACCACAGCTTTTAATCGAGAATGAGAAAAACCGATACCTAGAGGATGCCCTGAAGAAAGGCAGAGAGGCTCTGCAAAACGGCGCAGATCACAATGACGCTTACCTGATACAGGCTCAAATTTTCTTTATAAATAACCAGCTCGACCACACTGAGTTGTACTTGCAGAAACTGGATAGTGCGACCTGGGAATCACCGGTGGCACAAAATACGCGCGGCCTGGTTGCCTTTTCGAGAGAGCAGTGGCGGGTTGCTGCTGACCTCTTTCAAGCAGCCATTACGACAGATCCGCAATTGCGTGAGGGTTTTTACAACCTAGCTCTCGCCTATCGTAAGCTTGGTCAGAATGAAAACGCCGTCTCAGCAATGGAGCGCTATCTGACCATGGAAACCGAGACAGAGTGGCTGATAGTCGCGCGTGGCTGGTTGAAGAACTTCAAACAGGATTAGGCCAGCGCATCAGAGTGTAACCCATCACAGCTAAGCAGCCAGAATTCGTGCAGCGCAAACCAGATTCAGCGCTCAGAGGGAACCCTACCGCACGCCGCTTATGCTAGTTGCCGCAGCCTTCCAGACGCCGCTCTGCTTCTCCCAAACCACAAGATAGTGCGTTTTGTACACCGTGTCCCCTTTAGCGGCGCTCACCGCAACTTCTGTGTGGCCGACTTCATAGGCCAATTCGCCGGAGCGTGCAACTTTTATGAAGTCTGGCCCGCCGGTAATCGTATCGATTTCCATGGCGAACGCCGCGTTCAGAAAACGAGAGACCTCCTCATGACCACGCATTGTGGGCCAATCATTCGCAAGATAAACGCCATCCTCGGCAATAAAACCCAACGTTGCCTCGAGGTTCTTGCCGGCCTCAGCTCTGATCCAGGCTTGGTTTCGGGCCCGTATCTCACTCTTTGCCGAAACCACCTCACCAGAACTGCTGTCGGAATTCTCACATGAGGCAGCCAGCGTAAGTATTCCGAGGGCGAAAAAGATCCAAATCTTCATTAACCTGTCCTTCCATTTGGACGCTCAATACACAACAGGGTTGATAGATGTTCTTGGCGACTATAAATTGCTGAGCAGCAAGTGCATCGATGCAAAAATCAAATGATGGCGGGCAAATTCATACCAAAAAAAAAGCGCATCCGCGGTATTAGCGTGATGCGCCTTCAGTTGCTGGGGTGCAGGGATTCGAACCCCGATTCCACGATCCAGAGTCGCGTGTCTTGCCGTTGGACGACACCCCAGAATGACTAACTACCTGGCGTCTCCTGAGTCACACGGTTTGCCTTAACGTATTCCATCGCTGCTTGTAGCCGCCGCAGAACAGTTTCCTTACCGAGTAACTCCATCACTTCAAACATGCTTGGGCTGAAGGATACACCCGTTAGGGCCAGACGGGCCGGGTGTATCAGCTTGCCGGCGCTTGTCTCCAGTTCCTCCGCCAGAGTCCGCATTACGGATTCGATGTGTTCGCCATCAAATTCCGTCAGCTCCTGCAATCTGGTGCTGAGCAGGGCCAATTTAGCACAAATTTCGCTATCTTGCCAGTATTTTCTGACGGCTTTTTCCTCAAACTCACCCGGATCCTGGAAGAAATAGCCACTCATGGCCACGACATCGCCAATGCGTTTCAGTCGATGCTTAAGCAAAGCGACGACTCGGTCAAGGTAAGGTCGATTCCTGGCAACAAACTCATCGTCCAACAAAGCGCTTGACTTAAGGTATGGCAGCGTCAGTTGCAACAATTCCTGGTCGGAAAGCTGCATGATGTACTGCCCATTCATCCACTCGAGTTTCTTGTCATCGAAAACAGCGCTCTTTTTGGCGATGCCGTCCAAACTAAAGTGTTGCACTAACTCACTTCGATTGAACAATTCACGATCGTCGCCGGAAGACCAACCCAGAAGCGAGAGGAAATTGAGCATGGTTTCGGGAAGATAGCCTGCCCTTTCATATTCTCCGACTGATGTTGCTCCGTGCCGTTTACTCAATCGTTTTTTGTCCGGGCCCAAGATCATGGGCAGATGCGCGTAAACCGGCAACTGCCAGCCAAATGCCTGGTAAATGAGAATATGCTTCGGAGTATTTGACACATGATCCTCGCCGCGCAGGACGTGCGTGATATTCATTTCATGGTCGTCCACAACTACGGCAAAATGGTAGGTCGGATAGCCATCTGAACGCAAAAGAATGAAGTCGTCCAATTGACGATGGTCAACTTTAATGTCGCCGTAGATTTCATCGTGAAAAGATGTGACCCCCATCGGCAATTTGAGACGAACCACAAATGGCCGACCTTCTCGCTCCAGAGAAGCAATTTGATCCGTATCGCGCTTCAAGCAAGTCCTGTCGTGGCGGTATTTGTAGTCTTGCTTTTTGTCGTTGGTAGCCTCTCGGCGGCGATCAAGCTCTTCCTTGGTGCAAAAGCATTTGTAGGCATGGCCGCCATCAATCAACTCGTCGATGTGCTTGCTATAAATATCGAGCCTGTCCGATTGCCGGACAACTTCTTCATCCCAGTCCAGCCCCAACCAACGCATGCTCTGCAGAATTGCTTCCACCATGTCCGTACCGGAGCGCTCTACATCCGTGTCCTCGATGCGAAGCAAAAAACTCCCTCCGTACTTGCGAGCAAAGAGCCAATTGAAGATGGCTGTTCTTGCCCCGCCAACATGGAGGTAGCCGGTCGGGCTTGGTGCGAAACGTATTCTGATATTTGATTTTACGGGTGACAATTGCAGGTCATAATTCGTTTTGGACAAAAAAATGCGGAGAGGGAGGGATTCGAACCCTCGGTAGAGTTGCCCCTACGCAGGTTTAGCAAACCTGTGCCTTCAGCCGCTCGGCCACCTCTCCGTGACTACTGAACTTTGTGCAAAATACAATATTATCAGAGAACATGCGGAGGGCGAGGGAATCGAACCCCCAAGGGCGTAAACCCGGCGGTTTTCAAGACCGCTGCCTTACCTAATTAGACTAGCCCTCCGAGTCTGATTTCGAAAAAAGCTGGCTAAGATACTAAATATATGGCTTCAAGTCAACTTAAATCTTGACAAACATTTTGCCCGGGAGTTGCCTGACGACATCTTTTAGTTCAAGCGAAAGAAGAGTGGATAACAGCGCTCCGGATGCCTCATTCGCCAGTTTCGACAGAGCATCAATATGAATCGCGTCTTCGGATAGGAGAGCCATGATCCTGGACTCTTCCGTGTCGAGAGCAGCACGGGGCTGCCGTTTGTCCCCCCGCTCAAGTAGTGTGGCAAGCGGCACAGCAAGTTCTTCAATGATGTCATCGACGCAAGTCGTACACTTGGCGCCTTGTTGAATCAACTCATTCGGGCCGACACTCTTTGAGCTGTCAATGTTGCCGGGCACGGCGAAGACTTCTCTGTTTTGATCAAGGGCATTCATGGCCGTGATGAGCGCCCCACTTTTTTCGCCGGCTTCCACAACCACGACGCCGAGCGCGAGCCCACAGATGATCCGGTTTCGCCTCGGAAAATTGGTCCGGTCCGGACCCGTTCCCATAGGGAATTCCGAGATTACCGCCCCTGCTTCACAAATGCGATCGGCCAGGCGGGTGTTCTGAGCTGGATAGATCCTGTCGATGCCTGAGCCAAGCACGGCGATGGTGCGGCCGGCATTGTTCACTGCGTTGGCATGAGCAATGGTATCAATACCATAGGCAAGACCACTGACAATGGTCAAACCTCGTTGCACGAGTTCCACGGTCAATTTCTGAGTGGCGGCTCGGCCATAGTTGGTCGGTTTCCGTGTACCCACTATCGCTATGGCGTGCCTGTCACTCTCCGAAAAGGAACCCCGAACAAAAAGCACGGCTGGCGGGTCATAGATTGTCTTGAGTGCCGCCGGATATTCAGCATCCCAGAATGTCACCGCCTGCGCCCCGGTACTCTCTACCGCGCGAAGTTGGCGTTGGGCGAATTCGCAGTTATCGGCATTCGCCACTGAATGCGCGCATTTCTCATCGATGCCGTTTGCTTGCATCAATTCCTGCTTTGAGGCAGCAAGAACAGTGGCAGGGGATCGAAAATGGCCTACGAGTGCGCGAAGTCGACTGGAGCCGATTCCCGGGACCGCAAAAAGCCGTAGGAGTGCTTCAAGCTGCTCCGCCTTCACTTCCTCGCTCCGGGTTCTGCAGGTTATCCCAAATGACATCTTTCAGTTGTTGCAGGCCCTCACCGCTTATGCTTGAGATTTTGCAGACGGTAACGCCGGCAATGTCCAGGGTTGTCGGGTCGCCATCTTGCCACACGTCGGCCTTGGTGAGCGCAACAACGCGGATGCGTTCTGGTAATATGGGGTTGAATTGGCGGAGTTCATCTTCAAGAAGTTCATATCGCTCGGAAAGTTCACCCTCCGTTATGTCAATCAGCACCACAAGAACCCTCGTTCTCTCGATGTGCCGCAAGAACTCGTGTCCCAGTCCCTTTCCCAGGTGCGCTCCTTCAATCAGGCCAGGAATGTCGGCGACAACAAAGCTGTTGTAATCGCGGTATTTTACGATGCCAAGGTTCGGCTGTAAGGTCGTGAACGGATAGTCGGCAATCTTGGGCCGAGCGGCGGACAGTTTGGAAATGAGAGTAGACTTTCCGGCGTTCGGCAGGCCCACAAGACCAACGTCGGCAATCAACTTGAGCTCAAGATCCAGGGTCCGCTCTTCCCCAAACTCACCCTGCTCCCAATCTCGCGGCGCGCGATTGGTAGAGCTAACAAACCTGGCGTTGCCACGCCCTCCCTTGCCACCGCGGGCCACCACAATGCTATCTTCCAACGAAACAAGGTCGCCAAGAAGCTCACCGCTTTCTGAATCCCTGACCACCGTTCCCGGCGGTAACTTTATTCTGAGATCCTTGCCATTCTTGCCATGCTTGTTGGCGCCCTTGCCGTGAACAGCACGCTCCGCTTTGTAGTGCGGACGATATCTGAAATCAAGGAGGGTCGAGAGGTTCGCGTCGCATTCAAGAATGACACTGCCCCCCCTGCCCCCGTCTCCGCCATCCGGGCCTCCTTTAGCCACGAACTTTTCCCGACGAAAACTGCAGCACCCGCTACCTCCGTGGCCTGCGTAAACATGTATTTTTGCGTGATCAACAAACATGAAAGCCTAATTTCGGCAGTGACGTTGAGTTGGAGTTCTGTCGTGGTGCGTTGACTGGGCGAGGTAGGAGGTGGACACACTCATTCCTGCGGATTTGCAGGAGCGCGCATTATCCGAAAGTATGCTGTTTAAAATACTCCACCCGTTTCTTCTTTGAATCAAGGTTCAACTGCTTCAAGTACTTCCGCATCTCGAACCACCCCAGCTTGATGTTGCCGAAGCGTGGCGTGTTCAAACTCTTGATCAACTGAAACAGGCCGGCATCCGGCTGCTCGACAATCATCTGTCGAAGCTTCTCTTCGATTGTTTCAAGAAACGAATCGCCTGTGGGTGAATAGCCAGGCGTCTCGTGAGCGACGTCAACCGTTGTGTCGTTCTGGGAGACAGCGGCTCCATCGCTGCTTGCTCGGTCTGCCTCACGGTGGGGCGCCTCCAGAGTAACGCCAGTGGCGACGCTGCCACCATTGAAATCGCCAATCGCTTCGTCGAGGGAGTCAAACGCCTTAAGAATATAATGAAACTCGAGCAACTCAAAAACCTCATACACGTCGGGGATCATCCTGACAAGCTTCAAGTCGCCATGCTTCTCGCGAATCCCTTTTATCTCGCTAATGAAAATGCCCCAACCCGCACTGCTGATATAATCCACGTTGCCGAGGTCAATGATGATGTTATAGGAGTTCGACTTTAGGAGCGACGACAAAGAATGCTCAAGTTCAGCTGAAGTCGTCGTATCTATGTATCCCCCTACCTTGATGACAGAAATATTCTGACTCGGGCCTACTTTTTCCAAAGACACTTGAATGCCTTCCATGGAGTACTCCTAACCTAAGGTTGAAATTGGTACAATAGATCGAAATATAATAGAAACTCGCAAAAAAGTCAACAAAAAGTAAATAATTGTCTGGCGGCGATAGCGCTAGTCGATCATGCGTAACGCCTTCTTAATCTTATCCTTAATGTCGGTCCGGTCCGGGCTAAGCTCCATGACTCGTTTCCACTCGCCAAGGGCTTCCCGATACTTACCACGATTCGCATAAATCACACCCATATTCTCATAGGCCGTGACATCGCTCGGATCGATCTCTTTCACCCGCTGATATTCAACCACCGCTTCGTTGTACATTCGGTTCCGGAAGTAG
>JAJDAF010000053.1 GCA_029261995.1 Candidatus Zhuqueibacterota bacterium | reverse complement strand
TCGCGCCTGGGGCCGGCTCTACACCAACAAAACGCCATATACGGCTGTCCATGTGCTCAACAACGATGTCCTGCCTTTCTTCGAACAGCATAACGCCAAAATCAAAACTGTACTCAGTGACAATGGCAGAGAATTCTGTGGACGCAAAGACAAACACCCCTACGAACTTTTTCTTTTGCTTGAGGAAATCGAACATCGCACCACCAAAGTTCGCCGCCCACAAAGCAACGGCTTTGTCGAACGAATGCACCGCACGCTGCTCGATGAACACTTCAGGGTGATGGGGCGTAAGAAGTTCTACGAAGCTGTCGAGGAAATGCAAAAAGACCTGGATACGTTCCTGAAGCGCTACAATCAAGAACGGCCGCACCAGGGCAGAAACATGAACGGAAAAACACCGATGGAAGTCTTCAAAACCGGCTTGTCAAAGAACTTCAAATGGCAGGAAAAAGCTAAAACAAAAGCCCAATAATTTATCAACGCCCAGAGGAACCAACTGTCAGGTCAATACGATCATTGTACAATTTGATAGTATCAAACCCATATACAAATAATGCATTCCCAAAATTTAGGCGTCAGTGATTTGCTTGCTAGTTAATGTCCAATTTACTTGAACTACTGTTTGCACTTGTTTTCTTGGAAACAACCGTTTTGCAGGGTTTGAGATGATTTTAGCAGTTGGGTTGTCATTTACGTCAAACACAATAAACAAATCAAATTTTTCTTCTTCGTCAATTGCAACATCCCATTCTTTACTCGTTAACAAAACACCGCCCGTAGCACTTTTCAAGCCCTTGACTTCGACAAACTTCTCCAAATTATCATCTGACCCTAGTTCAAAATCGTATCCGCAACCATCTTTTGTTCTGTTTATTAAATTAGAAAATGATGGATAGTACATTTGCCAGTTTTCTATAAAGAATCTTTCCGCTTTATCTCCCGTGATTCCACGTGACGAGTAAATGACATCTTCATCTAAATCTTCATCAGTTTCACTAGAGTCTGCAATGTATTCGATTACAGGTTCTAAATTATCATCAGATTCTTGATTTAGGATGTCAATAACAATTTCCCTTAGAGCTAATTCGGATAAATCAGTAAACGAATTAAAAACTTTCTGGCGGCTGGGTCTTAAAGGTCTTTGATACCAACCAACCCGCTCATTAGGGTGATAAGGGTCAAATTCGTCCCGCATATTCTTGATTGAGTTGGGATTAACTGACAGAATTTCCCCAATTTTTTCGTGGGTTTGAGTATTGTTCCCAAGATTCAGTTTTTCATACGCGATCTCATCAAATTTTGATAAGTAAAATGCGATAACTAAGGCTTTTGAATTTTGTTTGTCCACTCTATTCTCCAATATATGAAGCAGCGCATCAATTGAAAGCTAACGGTAAGGCTAAGGGGCTGGACGCTTTCCCAGTCCGCTTAAGCCTTTTGTTATGTGCCTGTTTTCACTGAACTTGCTGCTTTATGCTGAGTAAACAAAGCTTTGGGGGGCTTTTTTGTTTTGTTTTTTTTATAATTTGGAGCTTATAATGACAGCCAAAAGCAAAGATATATCAGACGAAGAAATTAAGAAAGTCATCGTAGATGATCTTAAATCGAATGGTCCGATAGCGCGCGAGATAAGAAATCTTTTGCTTGTTGAATTGCGAGTTTCTTGATTTCAGATAGTGGGATGTCGTCTTTTTTAATAAAGACTGTAATAGTTGCGTTTTCTTGAAATGGTGATTTCTTGTTATTATCTATTACTTTAACATCGACACGAAAGAAATCTTTGGTGCTTACTCCTGGAGCATGAAACGGGTCGATACTATCAATGAATATTTGCATCTGAATTCCTTTCAATTTGGAGGTTTGATATGCCACATAATACAGATTATATGATTGTTCTGCTATTGATATCGATTCTATTTAAAGAACAACTATTTGATATCTTTGGTAAAATCGGGTACACTTTATGTATACTTATTGCGCTTTTTCTTCTATTTTTTGTGTGACTTTTTCTACATCGTTCATGCTTTTAGAATTATGTATATGGGTAACATTCTCATTAACGCAAATTATGAAATAGTTTTCCGCGCGAGAATCAAACTTCTTGTTCTTTATCTTATCGCGGATAATATCAATAATGCCTTTTACGACAATTGTAATTAATGGAGCAAAAACAATTATAAGTTCCTGTACATCAGGCCCACTTATACCTTCAGCTTCTACGGTATCTGTAGTGTCTTGGCAATCATCATATTTAATATTGCTCTCGTCGAAAGCAGCTTTTAGCTCATTGAAGAGGTCTTCATTGGATTTACTAAAATGTAGTGAGATGTTCATTTTTATTCCTTTTTTGGGGTGGCAAAGCTTTGTTAACGGAGCCCTGGATTAAGAATGAAGTTGATTAATTGATAAATCTTGAGCACATAACATTATATTCGGTGGGCGGTATTCACCCCCCCTGCAAATATCGCCCAGATAACCCCGGGCCCAGGCTCAAAGTCTTGTATGTTATCACGACATTATCCGTCTGTATAAGACCGGGGATAACGGGTTTATCAAGCGCCTCAGGTCTGGCAAATGCAATTGTCCTGCAATTTGCTTATTCTGGCCCGAGCCATTGAAAAACGCCTCGCCAAACAAAAAAAACTTGCATGTTACCGGCAAAATATGTATCTATGGTGTACAAATATTCAGGTATACTAATTATCACTTACCCAGGGAGACATGGTGCTAACGAATGGGAGAGTCGATGAGACACGGTCGCAGTCCCAGGTGTCCTCTGGCTTCGAAACCGATTCCGTTTCCTGACTGGGTAGGGCAATTTATGTAACCGGTTTGTTACAATCAACAAAAAAATGGCAGGTGGGCATGGAGAAGCGCAAGCTGTTGGACGAAGTCAGAGCAGTGTTGCGAATCAAAAACTACAGCTACCGCACGGAGAAATCCTACATCCGTTGGATACGTAAATTCATACTCTTCCACAATAAAAGGCATCCGCAGGACATGGCGGAGCCGGAAATCAAGCTGTTCCTAAACTACCTGGCCGACAATCAAAAGGTGGCAGCGTCCACCCAGAATCAAGCGTTGAGCGCAGTCCTCTTTCTCTACAAAAAAGTGCTGCAAAAAGAGATTGGATTTGTTCAGAACATTCATTGGGCCAACAAGCCTGTTCGCCTGCCTGTCGTGATGACCCGTGATGAGGCGATAAAAGTCTTGAGCCATCTCGATGGCAAATACAAACTCGCGGCCTGTCTTATGTATGGCTCGGGCTTGCGGTTGCTCGAGTGCCTGCGTCTCAGGGTCAAGGATATCGATTTCGACTATCTTCAGCTCATGGTGCGGGACGGCAAGGGTCAGAAAGACCGCAAAACAATGCTGCCGGTCAAGTTGGTTGAGCCTCTCAGGGAGCATCTTCGCCAGAGAAAGACTCTGCACGACCGGGACGTTGCGGCCGGCCGTGGCAGCGTTAAACTGCCTGGCGCACTTAACCGTAAGTATCCCAATGCCGCCAACCAGTGGATCTGGCAATACCTGTTTTCGGCGACCTCGCACTTTTTTGATCCCGAAGATCAGGTTCATCGCAGGCATCATTTGCATGAATCTGCATTGCAACGCGCGGTCAAGCAAGCTGTGCGCAAGTCAGGCATTACAAAACGTGCGAGTTGCCACACCTTCAGACACAGTTTCGCAACCCATCTTCTCGAAAATGGCTATGATATTCGCACCGTTCAGGAGTTGTTGGGGCACAACGACATCCGTACAACCATGATTTACACGCATGTGCTGAACAAGGGTGGGATGGGAGTGAAGAGCCCGCTCGACACGCCGGACTTGTAAGGGCCGGTGTGCCCATGCTGCTGGTTTAGGATTTGGTCGCCCTGTCACGCGAGTCATACCCACGTCTCTATGAAATAGCTTTAAGGTGCAAGCAATCGGCTTGTAAGTGGCCGGCCTGCCACCACGCGGTGGTCGCAGCGGAAGCCGGGGGCTTGCACCAAACCCTCATGGCAAACTGCTAACCAACCGTTGACGCACAAAGGCGAAAGGTTGAGCACCGCCTGTCTGAAGGCGCGCGGCCCGGAGAAAAGCATGAGATAGCCCAGTAAGATGGTGAGCCATGGCAACAGGTCGTTGAGCGCTGCGAGACCCGGCCTGCAGGCTCAAAAGTTCCGGATGGTGCTAGCAAAGCCCGGGTTGCAGGCTCAAAAGTTGCGGTTGTAGCTTACAAGGCCCGGGTTGCAGGTCCAAAAGTGCCGGTTGTAGGTTACCAGGCTCGGGTTGCAGGCTTAAAAGTTCCGGTTGTAGGCTACCAGGCTCGGGTTGCAGGTCTAACAGTTCCGGTTGCTGCTTACCAAGCAAGGGTTGCAGGTCTAACAGTTCCGGTTGCAGCTTACAAGGTTCGGGTTGCAGCTTACAAGGCCCGGGTTGCGGGTCTAAACGCTCCGGTTGCTGCTGACCAGGTCCGGGTTGCAGGCCCGGAGGCGCCTTTGGCAGACGTGACATTTATGTCATCCACTATTGAGAATCGGCTCTCCGTCGATAACGCTGTCAGAATCCATACTGAAGAAGGAGATGAAGATGGCGAACAAACTATCCCAAAGAGAGGTCACCTATTGGCTTAACCTGTTGCGCAGCATGTGGGACGGCCACAGCAACAGCGGCACACCCCTGCGCGATGATCTCAAAACCGAGCTTGAGGCGGCGCAAAGTTCTTACCCGGGCCATGTCAACACCTACAGCTCCGTGCGCGCGCAGCACAACATGGTCAAACAGGAGGCTGCGGCGTTGCAGGAACAAGGCATCCGCGCCCTGAGGGATGTCAGGTATGCCCTGGAGAGCCAGTTCGTGGATGCAGCGCAACGTCAGATCGCGCTGCAGCTCTACCAAGTCAAGAACATCGTGTCCCGGCGGCCGTCAGTCGCGGTCCATCTGCAGAAGATCGGCGAGGTGGCGGCCGGGCAAACCGAAGACGCCTGGAAGCCGGACGCCGAGCTGCTGACCACCATCGCCGGTCTGGCCACTGACCTGCAGAAAAAAATCGACAAGGACGCGTCCCTGCATGCGCAAGAAGAGGCCGCTCGACGGGCTTGCCTGGAAGCCAGGCATAGAAACACCAACCTGCGCGACCGCATCCATGCCTACCTGGCGCGCGTGCTGCCGGCAGGCAAAAACGATCCCGTGCTGCTCGCCTATGGCCTGCGCAAGAAGTTCAGGCACGGCAGCTCCCGGCCAAGAGTGACAGTGGTGGATGAAGAGGCAATCAGAGAGGAAAGTAGACCCGAGACTTCATAACCTGCCGCGGCAATTGCCGCTGTTTTCTGCAAACAGAGACCTGCCAGGTTTTTGAAACCTGGCAGGTCTGGCATTACTTCTTCGACAGTCCCAACTGCATCTATTTGCTTGGATGAACTTCAAATTGTTTTTCTCTACCTGCCCCGGGCAGGAAATCTCTCTTTGTGTATATGACGGTAGGCATCAAAAAGATCTTCAACGCGGTAGTTTGTGTAATCAGGGGCCTTCGCTCATGACAATTTCTTTTTGCCGGTCTGTTTCGAAAAGCCTATCAGTTGGTTCTCCAATTCGTGCACCAACTTCGCCGCCGGCCTGTCTCTAAAAACACCGCTCGAACTTGCACCCGGTTGACTGAAGCCACGCAAAAAAACATAAAACACGCCGCCAAAATGCTTCTCATACGAATAGCCGGCCACGCGCGCCGCGAGATACTTATGCAGCGCCAGAGTATAAATATGATATTGCAGCACATAAAAGCTGTCCACCATCGCTCGCGCCAGCGCATCGGGATTGTACCGGTCGGGGCCCGCGCCGAGATAATTGGATTTCCAATCCAAGATGTAGAATTTGCCCTGGTGCTCAAAAACCAGATCGACAAACCCTTTCATGAATCCCTTCATGGGACTGAACGTTAGGTTGCCGACTCTTTCGGGGAAGCCGTTAGGCAAGTCGGCTGCCGTCTCGCTGAACAGCGTGCGAAGCGTCTGCGGGGAGATCGACTTCAGTGGGAAATAGAATTCCATTTCATTGATCCTCTGTCCGGCGCTAAGCTGACTCAAGCGCAGATTTTCTTTCGCGCCATCAAGAGGAATTGTGCAGACAGACTCGAGCATGTTGCGGACGGCGTCTTCCCACTTGCGCTCGAAACCGTAGGCTTCCAGCTTTGTGCGCACCAACCGCGCCGTCTCTTCGCTGGACACTTGTGCGAAATCAAGATGCTCCAGCACATCGTGCACAAAATTGCCCGCCTTCGCCCCTCTCGGGAAATCCAGAAAGCTATCGAGCGCTTCGGGCTCATCACGGGCATCAGGAGCTGTGAGTATGGCTTCATCATGGTCGGCGATCTCTGCTCCGTGCGGATGTCCAGACACCAGAGCCGAGAAACTCGAAATGCGCGCGCCGGAGTCCACCTTTGCGGAAAAATCGCGTGCGGACAAGCTTTCATCCGCCAGGTCGCGCCGAACCAGGGGAGCAACCTTGCCGGCCGGCAAATCGCTCAGCTCAATAGCGCCGCCGGAGGCTGCGACCACCGAGTCCAACTCGCCACGTAGATGCGCATCGTCGTAGCCGCCCAGGTGGTTTTTCAAGGATTCCACCAGATTGTCCCGGTCAAGCAGCGGTGACGGGTGGAACAGATAGCCCGGCGCGGAGGTCGCCCCATCCCGAAATCGTCCCCACACCAGATAGCAGCAGCTCTGTGCGCGCGTGGCAGCGACATACATAACCCGGAGGTTGCTTGCCAGTTCCTCCTTTTCAACCAATCGTTTGTGAGCTTCGAAGTCAGGTGAACCGAGGTCGAAAGTCAGGGTGTGGTCTTGTTCTGAATGGAATTGCAGCACACCGTCTCTGCTTGCGCGCGAACTCCCCCAGGTGAAGGGACAGAAGACCACCGGGTACTGCAATCCCTTGCTCATGTGCATGGTCACCAGTTTGACCGCGGTTTCGTCGCTTTCCAGGCGGAGTTGGTATTCTTCCGCGGCAACGCCGGCAACGCTGCGCTGCTCGGACAACCATTTCAGCAGGCCGGTCATGCCAAACCTGCCGCCGGAGGACGCCTGGTTCAGAATTTCTACAAGGTGCAGCAGATTGGTCATTCGGCGCTCGCCATCCGGGTAGGCCATCAGACGGTTCGCCACAGCTTCGACGGTCATGAATTCCCGAAACATGCGCACGAAACCGTGGTCGCGCCAGAGTTGGTGGTAGTCCATGAAGCGGTCGAACCAAAACTCAAAATCGGAATCGTTCTCCACCAGACGAAACAAATCGTCGCCCGTACTGCCAAGCGTTTCCGTCGCGAGCGCGGCCATCACAACGCTCTGCCGCCTCGGCTCCACCACTGCAGAAAGAATGCGCTCAATATCCTGAGCTTCGCAGGACTTGAACAGGTTTTCAGAACTGTAGAGCACGCTGTGTACGTTCAAAGCGTTCAGCCGGGCCTGCAGTTGAATCGCTTGTTTGTTCGATCGCACCAGAACCGCGATGTCGCGTTCTTCCAGAGCCCGGTCGCCGAGCCGGGCTTTGCCGGCATGGGCCAGAGCCAGCAGACGCGAGATTTCAGCAGCAACCGCTTCAATGATGAGATGATTGGCTTGCCAGGAGCCTAAAGTCCTGCCGTTCTCATTGTGGGGCTGCGCGCCCAGGAACCAGAGATGCATGGCATTTGCGGGTTTGCCTGCAATTGTCAGAGATGGCACGTTCGCCCGGGGCTCAGCCACTGCCTGTCGGAAAGGAATCTCCGGGTAAATGAATGGCTCACCGGCCCCACTCGAAAACACGGCATTGGTGGCGTCCAGCAGATTAGGAGCCGAGCGGTAGTTGGTCAGAAGCGTGTGTTGTTTTTCGGCGGGTGTGTGTTGCTTTGCCCGCATATAGGAGAAAATGTCGGCGCCGCGAAAACCGTAAATCGCCTGTTTCGGATCGCCGATTAGAAAGAACGGCCGGTTGTTTCTGCCAAATATTCTCTGGAAAATCTCGTACTGCACCGGGTCGGTATCCTGGAACTCGTCGATCAGCGCTGCATCATATTTCGCGCAGACGGCCTCGGCGAGACTGTTGTCGTCCTTGCTGAGGGACTCGTGCACATTCACCAGCAGGTCGTCGAAGTACAGAATATTGCGCTCTTTCTTGCGCCGCTGCAATTCGGTGTGCGCGTAGTCGAACAGGTCCACTTTCAACACGAGCAGATTGACCTCATATGCTGCCTGAAGCTCCAGAAAGACCTTATAAAGTTCCTCGCAGGCATCAAAGAAAGCGTGGCGAGGCGTGATGCACTTCTTCTTTGTGGCCTCCACCATCTTGGTTGTCGTGTGTCTCTCGAAGTCAACGAAGAGCTGCGGGTTAGCCGCGAGATTGGAAAAGTAGGCCGCCATTCGTTGCAGAACGTCGTCAACATTCTCCGGCTTGTAGGCCTTGAAGTTCTTCTTCAAGCTGGACGTGCTCTTTAGCATGCTTCCGACGGTTTCAAATTCGCTCAACCAGAGGTCACGGGCAACCGTGTAGGCATCCTGGAACCGAGATTCCACCTGATCGCAGGCCACAGGCTCGACCTGAGGCAGGATGCGGGCGTAGGGCATGCCAACCCGATTCGCCAGAAGTGTCAGCAGCTTCACCGGTTTAAACTCACTCATCGCGTACTGAACAAACATCCTGGAGCAGCGATAAGTATTCTGCCGCCAATAATCGTGCACAACCTGACGTAGAATTTCAGTCTGCTCCGTCACCAGTTCGGGTTCGAACAGACCGCCGCTCTCGAAGGCGTTCTCCTGCAAAACCCGGCTGCAGAAACCGTGAATGGTCAACACAGCGGCCTGGTCGAAATTCTCAAGTGCGATCTGCAGGCGCTTGCAGATAAGCTCACGATTGCGGCGCCTTTTGACGTAGTTGCGAACAAACAAATCTTCGCTGCAGTGGCCCGCGAAGGCGTCACGCGCGTCTTGCAGAACGGCATGAATCCGCGCCTTCAACTCATTGGTGGCGGCTTCCGTGAAAGTGACCACGAGAATGCGATCGACCTCGATATTTTGTTCCAACAGCAGCCTTAAGAAGACACGGGCGATGGTATAAGTTTTGCCGGTGCCGGCGCTCGCTTCGATCAGGTTGCGACCTTGCAGCGGAGTTGAGAGCAGATCAAATTCGTTAGATGCGCTCAATGCAATGGCCTCCGCAAATCCAGAATGGGGTCAAATACCAGCCGCGCCATCTCCTGAAACTCGGTGCCCAGCGGCGCATCCTGGCCTCGAAAGCAGAGTTCGAGATATGGGTCCTGCACTTCATAATGGCCGTGCTCGTCGGTATCGTCGCTTCCGCCTCGCCAAGCTTTTTCGGCTTTGGTCAACGCGCTTTTCGCCGTTGCATTCCTGTCTCTCAGCGCGCTCGTGTAAGCATGCGCCGTTTCAGGAAAGAAGCACAGCGGCTGGCGCAGGCCCTGGCGGTAGAGCTTCACCAAACTCGCAAGCTGGCTTTCCGGATCATCGACATCGCCAAAGGTCCAGCCGCGCCATTTGCCAACGCCCGCGTGATCTACTCCAGCGAGAAAGGTGGTTGCGGGGCAGACTTCCGGCTGCAAAAGATGCAGGGCCAAGTGGTAAATCCAGGCTTGCAGAAAGTCCTTTGCCTTGATACGCGCGTAGCGGTGAAACACCATGCCAGCCGAAAACAGACGCGTGACAGGACCTGTCACACGACCGCCCGAGACCTGCCGGTCAAAAGCGAGTGGCGCCAGTGCTCCACCTTGCAGCAACGGGTTGGTGCGCGCCATAAATTCCCGGGCGCGGTCATCCAGAGCATCGAATTCAATTTCGCCTACTGCTGCGTGCGGCAGCTCTCCGGAAAGCAATCTGGCAGCGCGATGCTCTTGGCGGGTCTCAGGTTCAACCGCAGTCTCGTAACGCCGAATCAACGCCTGCGCTACGCCATATTGTTCCAGACCTGCCAGCTCAAAAGATTCTGTATCTTCCACAACGTCCGGGTCTTTTGGCAGATAAAGGCCCAGGCGGCGGTTTAATAGAAACTGCGCCGGGTTGCGAAAGAAACGATAAAGATCAGCCAGTGTGACGGTGTCGAAACTCTCCTCCGGCTCGGGCAGAGGTCGGGAGATGAAGGGCTGCGATGTCCGGCGCTCGGCTGACAGCAGGCCTCGGGCAGCCTCCAGATTCTCGTGCGAGTAACTGAAGAGTTTGTCATCTCCTTGAAAATACTTTGAATTGAAGGCCTGCAAGTGGTGCCTGCAGGTGATCTGTTCCAGGAGCGGAGCACCATCCATCACAAAATTGGCATCAAGATAGTCGCGCAGCTCGCTCACCAGCACCGACGGCGGCACCTCGGTGCTATCCTTTATGCACTGCCCAACATAGCTGATAAAAAGCTCATCGCGCGCTGAGAGAATGGCTTCAAGAAAGAGATATCGATCATCATTGCGCCGCGAACGGTCACCTTTCCGTGGCTGCTTTGCTATCAAGTCGAAACCCAGCGGCCGGGTCTGGCGCGGGTAAGCATCGTTGTTCATTCCAAGCAGACAGAGAACACGGGCTGGAATGCTGCGCATCGGCAGCATGGAGCAGAAGGTCACGCCACCTGTCAGAAAACCAAAACCATGACCGTCATGCGCCAGCCGTTGTTGGATGTGGTGGCGGACGACCGCCAGCTCCACTTTTTCATCAAACTGTGATGTGGTCTGAGCTTCATCGAGTCCGGTCAGCACCCGGCGAATCGCGTAGAAATCGGCCGCCGTCGTGTCGGTGACAGCGAAAAACTCGTCCAGGACATTGGAGAGCACGTCGCGCCATTGCGACAGCGTCATTCGCCGCGACAGGATTTCAGCCGTTGCAAACAGCCGGTCGATAAACTCAGCCAACTTGCCGAGGGTTTCAACGTGCTGTCCCTCCACCCTGTCGAACGGAACCACGCCTTCGAACGCGTGTTCATCGTTGCCGGGCAGAGCGTAGCCGAGCAGCAATCGGTCCAGTCCGGCACGCCAACTGTTTTGCGCTACGCCGGGAAGTCCCAACCGCTCGCGATCGGCTGCGTCCTTGCCCCAGCGGATGCGGACATCGCGGACCCACGCATAAATCCAATCCATGTCGCCGGCGTCAAGCCCAAGTTTCTGTTGTACCGGCTTGTTCTCGAGCAAGGTCAAAACCTGGGTGGCTTCAAACCGACTGCCCGGCATTTCGAGCATGGCTGAAAACGCGGAAATCACATCGCTCTCCCGCTGGAAAGTGCGATCCGCAATGCTATAGGGAATGCGGCGCCGATCGTCGTAGGCTAGATCAAAAACCGCGTGTACAAACGGCGCATAGGGTTCGATATCCGGAGCCATGACCAGAACATCCCCGGGGTTGAGTCCCGGCATGCGTGTAAACAGGTCGAGCAAATGGTCCTGCAAAACCTCGACCTCACGTCGCACACTATGGCAGGTCTGAAATCGAATAGATGGCTGTTCCGACGGCACATGCAATCCAGGATTGCCTTCCAGGCTGCGGTCGCGCAGGTTGAGTAAATCTGACTGCACCGCCTGCAACAAGCCGCCGGCGCCGGGATCGTCGAACTGCTGCTGCTGTTCGTAATCGAACTGCTCAACCATTTCGAAAAAATCTCGGCCAAGCAGTCCCATGGAAGCAAGCAGTGAATTGCCCTTGTCAGCCGCGAACAGCTCCACAGTTGCAGATGCCTCCGGCTTTGGTGGCCGCGTACGCCGCACACCACGGCCGGCGACAATGTCTCCCCAGTACTCGCGACATGGATTGAGCAGGAACAGATTGATTTGTGAGAATCTGGAGATGGCGTCCAGGAGTTTAAGGTAGAACGCCGGCAGAGTGGAAATGCCGAAAACAGAGATGCGCCCGGGCAGGCCGGGCGCCGCGCCGAGCTGCTCTAAAGCTGACAACAGGGCCTGGCGTGCGGCCGCGCGGTCGGGATGCTTTTGCTCTTTTCTGACTTCCCACCAAAGCTGGGCCTGCCAGCTTTCATCATCGCCCTGGCTCCAATGTTGAATCATCTCGGGCCGGAACAATTGGTACTGGTCAAACAGGTCAGCGACGCGGCTCGACAACTGCAGACGCTTGAGATTGGCACCAGGCTCGGTCAGATAGGTCGCCAACTGCTTGAAGGCAGGCCGGGGCAGGCAAGCAGGCAACACGGCCATGATTTTCCAGGAAAGCATCTGCGGCGCGAAAGGATCTGCTGGCAGAGGAGCACCGCCGGCATGAACGCCGGTTTCGGGCAGGACCATGGCCGTGATTTCCTGCACCAGAGCATTCGGGAATGGAAATCGGAGGTTGGCGCAAATACCGTTATGGCGGGCGACCTGCATTGAGAGCCAGCGTTCCATCCCCTGGCTCTGAACCACGACGATCTCTGGCTCCAGAGGCCTTTGCAACGGCTGGCGCAAGGTTTCCGACAGCCGCTCAACCAGGACTTCAAGTCGATTGCTTGTGTGAAGTGTGAAAGGCATGCTCGCTCCGGACACACGTGTGGGAGTCACCGTGGTCTGCTTCGTCCTCCCGTTTAGACGCTTCGATGTTGGCGTACAACCTGACTGCTAAGAGTCAAAAATTGATCTCTACTTCGATCTCATCGCGAATCATGATGCCATCCAGGCCGCGGGTTGGATAATCCGGCCTCTGCTCGCGATTTGTGTCCACAATGTTGTGCCGCAACTCCCCCAGAATGAAACCTCGCGTCTGGAAGAATCTAAGGGCGTCGAGGTTGTCGTTCGTGACAGCCGCGCAAACCCGGTTGCACCCGGCCTCAGCAGCGGCCTTGATGGTTGCCTTAAGCAACTCAGTGCCGAGACCAACTCCGGCGGCCAGACTATTTATGGTGATAATGCGGCTGCTATCGCCTTCAACAATATAGGTCACCAGGGCAAGGAGTCTATCTTCCTGCTTCGCCACAAAACCGGAGAGCTGTCCAACCATGTAGGGTGAGCCGTTTGCAAACAACGGCTCACCGCCGTAATGCTCGTCCATAAATTGCGAAATCATTTCTCTGTCTTCCGCACGAACGAGGCGTATCTTGAAGTTCTCGATACCTGTTTCGGGAGTCAATTCGTCGTCAGTCATTGTAAGACTCAGCTTTTCTCATGAGAGTTTGTGTCAATCCAGACACCGCCATCCACTACCTTCACACGGTAGCAGCCAATGTCGGCGCGGTGTGGGCCTTCGAGTCCCTTCCCGGTCTTCAGGTCGAACCGAGCCTCGTGCCAGGGACAGATGATTACGTCATTTTCGATGGCGCCGGTGCTGAGCGGCGCCTGCCGGTGCGGGCATAAGTTATCGACCGCATAAAACTGGCCGTCGAGATGAAGAATGACAATCTCCTTGCGCGCCAGCTCTATAATCTTGTAGTTGCGCGCCTCAAACTCCGAAACAAAAGCCACCCTGGCAAATCCACCATCTACCATCTACTATCCACCATCTTCTATCTTCTATCTTCTATCTTCTATCTTCTATCTTCTATCTTCTATCTTCTATCTTCTATCTTCTATCTTCTATCTTCTATCTTCTATCTTCTATCTTCTATCTTCTAATTGCTAATCCCGTACTCCTTCATCTTGCGCCATAGCGTGGTCCGGCCGATGCCGAGAATCTCGGTGACCAGATCATAGTTCCAATCGTGCTCCCGCAGCATGGCGGAAATGTGCCGCCGTTCCAGTTCCTTGAGTGTGAGATCGCCTGAATAAGCAGTCTCCGCTTTGGGGGATCTTTTGCTCACCGTCGGCGGGAGGTCGCTGACACTGAGGTACTGTCCGGAGGCAAGCGCAACCGCGTGTTCGACAGCATTCTCCAACTCTCTCACATTGCCGGTCCAATCATATTGGATGAGGAGTTCCTGTACCTCCTCATCCAGGCCATAGATCGACTTGTGGGTCTGCCTCGAGTGTTTTTTGAGAAAAAAGTCAGCCAACGGCAGAATGTCCTCGCGTCTGTCCCGTAGGGGAGGCAGCGTGATCTGAATCACGTTCAGGCGGTAGAAGAGATCCTGCCGGAATGTAGCCTGCTCCACCATCTGTTCCAGGTGGCGGTTGGTGGCAGTAATAACGCGCACATCAGGCTTGCGGGTGTCGTTGCTGCCAACCGGTTTGACTTCACCTTCCTGCAGAAAACGCAGAAGTTTGACCTGAGTCGCCAGCGAGGTCTCGCCGATTTCGTCCAGGAAAATCGTACCGTGGTCGGCAGCCTCGATAAGGCCCATCTTGTCAGATGCAGCTCCGGTGAAAGCCCCCCTGACGTGGCCAAAAAGCTCGCTCTCGAGCAGGGTTTCGGGGATGGCTCCACAGTTGACAGTAATAAACGGACTCTTGACCCGCGCGCTGTGATCGTGAATCGCGCGCGCGATCAGCTCCTTGCCCGTGCCGCTTTCACCGTCTATGAGCACCGAGATGTCGCTGTGCGCGATACGAGCAACCAGTTCCAGGATCTTTTGCATCGCTTCACTCTTGCCAATGATGCTGCCAAAACGGTACTGCTCTTTCGCTCCCACCCAGTCAAAAAAACTGTTGACCTCAAGTTCGATCAACCGGCTAACAGTGACCTCTACCTTCTGGTGTTCCTCGACATTGGAGCTGACGATGTCATCGAGATCACCGCGGTCGTAGGAGTAAACATTGTAATGATTGGAAAGCTGGCTGTTCTTCTTGCCGCCATTGGATGGCTCGACCAGCGACACCCAAAGCAGAGGTGCGTTGTGGCGCTTTTGCATCACCTTCGATATCTTGACCTGGTGGAGATTTTCCTGCAGTTGACCATCGAAAACAAGGATCAGGTCAGCGGCCGGCAAGATGTCAACAAGTTGCTTTTCCTCGACCATTCTGCCGCCATAGGCTTCACTGAGCCGCCGCATATTGTCGTCGCACTCGACAAACAGCAGTTGCCCGGCCTGCTCGCTGTGCAGCTTGCGGACGAACGGCTCGCATTCTTCCGTGCTGGCAACAATGAGAGCGGTGCGGTCGTGCAAATGGCCGAATATCTTTCTGGCAAGATCATGCACGACGAAGGCAGGTGTGATGGCGTTGCGCTGCAGATTCAAGTCGATTCGGGTTTTCTCCGCGAGCCACAGGCCGCGCTGGTAGAGCCTGCTGAAGTAAGGCCCGACCAGGTTCGCCTTGCGCGCGAGAGCAAACTGGTCCCGGAACGTCTGCACATCAACCCGAATTTCGCCGGATGTGCGCAGGCCGATGGCGCGCCGGAAGAAACGCCGCAGGGCATCAGGCCCCTGATGCCGGAACGTTGCGCCCGACATGGCGTCGGCAGTGAGACCGCAAGTCTTGGAAGCGCGAGCAAAAAAGTCCGCCATGAATTGCTCGCGCTGCTCGGCAACCGCGAAAACATCCAGGCCATCCGCATTCTGAAAGACAAATAGCTCCTTCACCGAATGTTTCTGAACCAGCTTTCGCAAAGACTCGGCTGAACAGATAGCGCCGAAATGCGGTGCCAGATTTCCTCCTGCGAGGTTCACTCCAAAACTAAAAACAGGCATTCTTATCTACTGAAAATTATGAAACGTGGAGAAAAAAGTCGTGACAATTATGAATGAGAACAGCAACCAGTTGAAGCCGACAACCGACACAATGGCAGCGCGTTTGCCTTGCCAGCCAATATATTTCCGGGTGATGAAATGGAGCAAATAGATGAACCATGAAATGAGCGCCGCCAGCAGCTTCGGGTCCCAGGCCCACGCTCCTTCCCAGACGTTGACGCCCATGTAAAAACCCATGGCGAAGCCCAACGTAACCAGAATTAATCCGATATTGACAGCCTGGTTGCTCAGGTTGTCGAAAAATCCCAGAGACGGCAGCCGCTCAAAAAAGATGCCGAGCTTTTTGCTTTGCATTTCGCGGGAGAGCAAAATGTACATCACACTGCTAATGAACGAAATGGTGAAGCCGGCATAGGCAGAAATCATGACCGCGACGTGCACCTCGAAAAGCAGCTCGGTGAGCATGGGATCGAGCGGTTTATCAACATTCACAAACACATTGGAAAGTGCCTGTAAGAGCACAATCACTGGCAGGAAAAAGACGCCCATGGTCATCTCTTTGACCCGAAATTCGAGAATCAAGTAGACGCCGACGAACAACCACGCACATGTGGTCAGGACTCTGAAGGTATCGCCCACAGGCAAATGACCATTTCGAATGGTCAGGAGAAACAAATAGGCGGTGTGGACCAGCACGGCCGAAATTGTCCACTTCCGGGCGCTGCTCGCCTTCTGATCAGTTTTGTCTCTGAACAAGACAAGGTAACGATAAAAGCTGCCCAGGTACAGCCCCAGGACTAGCCACGAAAGTATGGCGATCGGTATTTTCACTGTTCGTTCCCTGAGTGGTGGTCGGTTGGTTGCGTCTTTTCATTTTGAAAAATAGAAAACTGAACTCTGAAAAGCAAGGAGATGTCACAGCAGCAACAAAATTGTTTTGATTTCGGGTTGGATTTTGTATATTTTGCACTTTGCCAAAACAGAACAGAAAGAAACGCCAACAATGAAAAACGTCAGACCGCATCCGACGCTTAAGCTATTTTCGCACGCCTGGCGAGAACACCGTGACAAGCTTTTCGGGAACACCTTCCGCAACGCGCACAAGCCTTGGATGCGCTATCGTGAGATAGAAATAGTCGAAGAGATCTTGCGCCGCCTGCAGCCCAAGTCCTGCCTTGAGTGGGGGGCTGGCTACAGTACGCTATTTTTCCCACAACAGCTCGCCTCGGACGCCCGCTGGCTATCGGTAGACCACGACGAATCCTGGGCGCGCAACATCCGGGAAATGGGCCCTGCGGAAATCGTGACTATCGAGCATGTCCCAGCCAACCGGTTTCCCTGGAGCGATCCCGAGGAGGACGGCTCCGCGGAAGATTTGGCCGACTACCTCAGCTACCCTGAACAATTCGCGCCATTCGATTTCATACTTATCGATGGCCGCGCAAGAAATGAGTGCATCCAAAAGGCCAGGAATTTGGTTCAGCATGACGGCGTTGTTCTGCTGCACGATGCCAACCGCGAATTCTACCAGAAAGAGACCGGCGCTTTCGAGCACCAAATTCTGCTGCAAGGCTACCGTGAAAACGCAGGTGGCATCTGGCTTGGCAGCCCTGGCCGGCCGATCGGGCAAATCCTGGATCTCGAATTTCACCGGACCGTCTGGCGTTTGTGCCGTAGCGCGGGCGCCCTCAAAATAAAGTGTTGATCTTACAGTTGACCAGACCTACATTCATCGTTTGAAATCCGCCATGGAAGCAGAAGAAAACAAGCACAATCGTGCCTGGATAGATGCAAGTCACCCAATGGCAAATACCGAACTTTGGGGGCTGACACTGCTCGAACGAAACCTCCGAGAGCTTGACAGGCTGGGGGTCCGAGAGGTGGTGATTCTGACCGCTGCCGATAATGACCCGCTCGCGCAGTTTTTGCATCCGGCGCCGCCAGCCCTGAAACTCCAGATAGATTCTGAAAGTGGCAACGCCCGGGATTCTCTCGCCGCGGCTCTCGCTAACTCGGATGCGGGCATGCTGGTCCTGGACGGCAATGCTGTCAATGACCGCCGGATATTGACAAGGATGGTAGAATCAACAGCCCCGTGCTGGGCCATTTCGCCGGTCGGCGCCAAACCAGCTACCGTAGCTCTGCTGGCGAAAGAACACGCCCGCGCAATAGCCGCCGCACCTGCAGACGCCGGGCTGCCCCAGCTTCTGGGCGGCCTCGGCGCAACCAACCTGAATAAGATAGATCTCAACACATTCGACCCTTACGTCAAGCAGTTGCGGCGCACGATTTCTCCGTTTCTTATCAGCGTGGAAAATGAAGCACATCTGCGCACCGCCGACGACTTCTTGCGGCAGACCGTTCACAAAGGCACGAATGACCTGGTGGCCAAGACCATCCATCCACCACTCGAATTTGGCATCACCCGTGTCCTGGCGCGCACGCCAATCACGCCAAACCACGTCACCTTTCTCGGAATATTCATCTCGATGGCGACGGTCTATTTGTTTGCGACCGGCAACTTGCTGGCGGGCGTACTTCTGGCGGCAACCAAGGGCGTGCTCGACGGAGTCGATGGCAAGTTGGCGCGGCTGCTGCTTAAATTCAGCAAATCAGGCGATATGCTGGACCATGTTGGCGACACCATCTTTGATGCGCTCTGGTATCTGGCGCTGGGCTGGCATTTCTCCCAGGGCGATTTCGCCTCCACGGCGGCAGTGTTCACCCAGATTCTATTCTTCTCGTACTGGGTCGAGCGCATTGTGCCCGGACTGTTCAACAAACTGCACGGCTACGAGATTTACGACTACGCTGCCATCGACCGCTTCATGCGCCTGATCGGCAGCCGCATGAACAACAATGTTTGGGTTCTTCTGGTCGGCATCCTGACCGGCGTGGCGCGCGAGACCTTTTATTTTGTGAGCATCTGGATGCTGGCCACTGCCGTCTGGCACACATTCAGGCTGGTTTTCGTGACTTGGCAGGCCAGAAAAGCACAGCCGGCGTGATCACCAAGGGGGCAATTTCTACGGGATTTCAGTTGTGCGGCATCCGGCTTTGGCCGATTGCTCATTCCACACCAAACAACAAATGATAGCCTCCAGTTCTGAAACCAAGACACAGATTCAAGCTAGCCGGCAAGGCCAGAGCATACTCAACCAGCGCGTAGCGTACATCTCGGATCAAGATTTGCCCGCCCGGAGAGCAAACGCGGAACAGGTCATGAACACTGTCTCCGCTCTCGCAAGCGAAGGCATGGATATCGAACTGGTGGTGCCAAGGAAATGGCGAACCTTTGGCAAATCCGGGGCAGTCTTGAAGCAAAGACTCGTCGATTTCTATCACATCGAGGACGCCTTCAGGCTGCGGAAAATCTGGCACTTGCCATTTTCTCCATTCAAGCTCGACAAAGTCACGCACGGCCTTGTCGCCCCACTGGTTGCGCAACTCTCACGCCCTGATATCATTTATACGCGGAACGCCCTGCCGGCGCTGCTGGCGCTGCGCTTAGGCAAGAAAGTCGTTTTCGAGGTCTATCGAATCTATGACAAAGGCAGTAGAGACGCGGCGCTGAAGCTCGCCCGCATGACCCGAACTTCGGACAGAATCAAGATCATCACCCATTCGTTGCCGTCACGGGAAAGTCTGCTTACAGCCGGCGCGGAGCCCGACAAGGTTCGGGTGATTCACAACGGCTTTAATCCGGCGCCGGTCACACCGCAACTCACGCGAAGCGAAGCGCGCAGGCTAATCGGTTGGCCGGAAGCAGAACAAATCGTCTCCTTCGCGGGGCGCATTGACGTCAACAAAGGCGCGAACACAATTCTGGCCCTGGCGACACAATTGCCGGAGACCACGTTTGCTCTGATTGGCTACTCGCAAGATGACAGCGAGGATTGGATTTTGCGGGAGGCTTCGGCGCGCGGGCTTAAGAATGTTCGGAAACTGCCATGGGTGACGACCGCCGAACTCGGCAAATATCTATTCGCTTCAGATGTGCTGCTGATTCCACCGACCGCCGGCCCATTGATGCAACACGGCAACACCGTGCTGCCCATCAAGACTTTCATTTATATGGCAGCGGGGCGTTGCATCCTAGCGCCCGCTCTTCCGGATATCAAAACCGTGCTCAGTGACTCAAACGCGGCGCTGGTACCGCCGGACGACGTGGATGCGGCGGCGGAAACTCTCCGCCGGATTTTCTCAGACCGGGCGTGGTCGGACGGCCTGGCGCAACAGGCCAGGCTGGATTCGGAAAAGTATACCTGGAGGAGTCGAGCGAAAAAGATTATCGCATTTATGGACGACCGTCCCTGCTAGGCATTGCTCAAAATTCAGCACCATCCGGGTGTCTGGATAAATGCCGGAAGACCCGTGCCAGACTCTCGGCATGCTTCCCTCGCCTGCCGAAGCTCTAAACATCGCGAGGCTGAGTTCAGTATTTCAGCGCCCCCCCCCCGTCAGCAATCACAATACTCCTCGTTCAAGTACTTTCGCGTTTGCTCGTTTTCGGGATTGCCAAACAGTTTCTGTTTTGGACCCTGTTCAATGACCCCACCATTGCACATAAACACAAGCTGGTCCGCGACACGCTGGGCTTGCTGGATGTTGTGGGTCACGAACACAATGGTGTACTCCTGCCTCAATTCCAGCATCAAGTCCTCGATGGCGCGAGTGGACACCGGGTCCAGCGAAGAGGTTGGTTCGTCCAGCAGGATGACCTTCGGTTTCACTGCCAGAGTGCGCGCGATACAAAGACGCTGCTGCTGGCCAATGGAAAGCGATCCGGCCCGGTCATGCAGACGGTGCGACACTTCCTTCCACAAAGAAACCGCTTTAAGATTGGCTTCAACGAGATGCAGCCTCTCCTGCCGGCTGAGCTTTTTCACGTACTGCACGCCAAACAAGACATTCTCCGCGATGGACTTCGGAAACACGCACGGCTTCTGAAAAACCATTCCGATATCCGTGCGCAGCGTCGCGACATTCACTGACTTTCGCAAAATCGGCTCCCCGTCAAAATGGATGCTTCCCTTGAAACTGTAGCCTTCCACATCATCGTTCATCCGGTTAAGGCTGCGGATCAAGGTCGATTTACCGCTGCCGGACGGACCGATGATACAGTTGATGCGGTGTTTCTGTAGTGCAAGGCTGATGCCGCGCAGCACGGGCGCCTCATCGAACCAGACATGAAAGTCATTGATCTCGACCGCTGCCGTGATTTCAGAAGCGGTGTCCTGCCCCACTACACGCAGGGCTGCTGAATTTTTCATCTCAAACTCATTGTTTTTAGTTTCATTCGACTCCACAACCCGAGCGTACTGAAGATGGTGACCAGAGAGATCAACACCAGACTGGCGCCCCATGCGTTCTGCAATGCCTGCTGATTGATCGCCTGATGCGTCAGGGCCAGGATGTGGGTTGGCAAAGCCGTCACCGGCTCAAAAAAAGAACCGGGAATCCCCACGCCCGAAAAGGCAGTGGCAATGAACATGATCGGGGCCGTTTCGCCCACCGCTCGGGCCAGGCCGAGAAACAATCCCGTAATGCTGCCTGCGATGCCCTGCGGCAGCAGCACTTTGACAATGACCTGCCATTTGCCCAAGCCAAGGGCGCTGGCGCTTTCCCGGTAGCTCTGCGGAATACTGTTGATGGAATGAAACGCCGCCAGCACCACCGTTGGCAATATCATTATGGCAAGAATGATGGAACCGACAAACCAGGAGATTCGGGTCCCCAGCACATTGACGAAAAAAATCAAGCCGAAGACTCCAAAAATGACGGATGGCACTCCATTCAAGCCATAAACCAGAACAGCGCAAAGCCGTTGCATGTGGCCGTTTTTCAGATATTCGCTCTTGAAGATAGCGGTTCCGAGAGCCAGGGGAAAGCAAATCAGTGCCGCAAATACGACGAGCAGCAGGCTGCCAACGATTTGATAAAAAATGCCGCCGGCTGCGCCAAAGTCGCGTGATGCTGTAAACAGAAATTCAAAATCCAGTGCGCGCAAGCCCTTGGCCGTGATGACCGCCATCATAAACAGCAAGACGGCGCAGCAGATTCCAGCGGCGGTCACGGTTGTGAAAACAAACAATTTGTTCAGCAAAGATCTATTCATACAGACGTTGTTCCGGATTGTAGAAATAGGTCAAGGCAACAATCGTGAGGCTCAGCACAAAAAGGAGCAATATCAAGCCCATGAAAATCATGGCGCTGAAATGGAGCGAGCCAACCGCGGTTTCCGCGATTTCACGGCCCAGCTTGGAGGTCATGGTTTGTCCCGGCACAAGCACGTTGAATACCGAGCCCGGGATCTTGTCGATGCTTCCGATGACCAGCATGACCGCCATGGTTTCACCCAGGACGCGGCCCAGACCGAGCAGCGCCGCGCCGATCACATCCGTACGCGCCAGCGGCAGCACAGCATCGCGAATGACTTCGAAGTTGTACAGGCCAAGCCCTCTGGCGGTTTCGCGGTACTTCCGCGGTACGTTGTGCAGCGCGTCGTCCCACAGCGTGATGATGGTCGGCAACACCATGACGGCCAGCAACAGCCCGCCGGTCAAAACCGTCCGTCCAGATTGCAGGTCGAACGCATGCTCCACCCAGGTGCTGAGGAAAACGATGCCGATAAGGCCGTAAATAATCGAGGGAATACCTGCTAACAATTCTAACAGCGATTTGACATAAAGCCTGAACCGCGCCGGCAACATTTCTGAAGTGAAAATGGCGGTGGCCAGCCCGAGAGGCAGCGCCAGAGCCAGTGAAATTACCGTAACGACAACCGAGCCATAGACCATGGCCAGGATGCCAAATTTTTGCTTCGGCGGATTCCATTCAGATGTAAAAAGCTCAAGGCCCGACTGCCGGATGGCGTCCCAACTGTTGATGACCAAAAAGCCTGTGATAACCACGATAACGGCCGCGCTGATAAACGTGCTAGCGACCACATAGCCTTTGCCGATTCTAGCGGATGCGGACATAGCCGGACTCTTCGACGATCTTCTGCCCCTCCGGGCTCATGATAAAATCCAGAAAACTCCTGGTCATTCCACTTGGCTCGGAGTTGGTGAGCAAGAACAAATCCCGACTGATAGGAAACGTGCCATCTACGATACTGGTGAGTGTTGGCTCGACCACGGCGCCGTCATCAAGAACGATGGCCAGGCCCTTCACCTCTGCGTTTAGCCAGGCGTGAGACAGCATGCCGATGGCCGCATCGCTTTGTGAGATGGCGGTTTGCTCTTCGTTGTTTGAACCCAGCACCAGATCTGCTCCCGGCGCATCCGCCTCTTTATTCCCAAGAACGAGCTTCATGAAGACATGCCTGGTGCCCCGCGATCTCTCTTTGTCCACGACTAGAATATCCTTGACCGGACCACCTAGCTCTCGCCAGTTCGTGATTTTGCCCTGGTAGATTTGCCCGATCTGCTGAAAGCTTAGCGCCTGTACGCCGGCGTCAAAAACCTCCGACGATACCACGGCAACAACGGCATCCCTGCCGATGGTGTAAGTCACAAACTCAACGCCTGGATGTTTTTGGATCTCCACGTCGGTTATGTCGCGGGAGGCCATGCCGATATCGACTTTTCCTTCCCCGAGCTGATTGATGCCAACACCAGAGCCGCCAGCGTTGACAATAACATTCAGATTTGGGTGTTTCATTCGAAATTGCTCCGCTGCCCTGGAAACAACCGGTAGCACCGTGGTGGAGCCGGCAATCTGAATCGAATCTGTTCTTGAGCACCCGAACTGCAAGGAGACGAACAGTAAGGCTGAAAATACGCGTATCCAAAGTGGCATCGAAAAAGTAACCTCCATTATATAAGGGGGCCGCAGAATCAGTTCAGCAGCCTGGTTTAAGACTTCGAGAACAGTTAATCGCCGACGATTATTTCAGGTAAATCAATCCACCACCTGGAATGGTCTTGAAATCGGCACAGCGGGCATTAAGCAGGTGGGAATCTCGCGAACCAACGATCGACCGTGCATTCAGCGAGTTTTCCTGGATTTCACCCCGACCAGGCTGGCAATGAACAGCAGGTCCTCTCGCGTGCAAATGCCGGTCGTCAGCGCAAGCGCAAAATACGCCAGGAAGAAGGCTAAAATCTTCCCCGTCAAAACCAACGCAACCGGACCGGCAAACGCCTGCGAGAGAAAATACACTGCGCCGCCGGCAGCAAAAGCTACGGCCAGGGTCTTCAGATAAGAGGAGAACGGGAAGACATCTTTGAACGCAACGTTGACCGACTCCTTGATCTTAAAAAGCAGATAGAACCACGTGACCACACTGGCGATCAACGTCGCGGTTGGCGGGCCGGCGATGCCCATGACCATTATCAGAGGAATGCTGAGCGCAATGTTCAGGCAGACTACATAAATTGCGTGACGGGTCACCGCCCGGGTGTTGCCCACGGCCTTCAGCACCGAGCCATAAGACGTGACCCGTTGAAATAGAATCAGAGTGTAAATTCGGAACGGCAGGGCGGCGCCGGCATACCTGTCAGAAAAGGCCAGCACAATAAACTCGTCCGCCACCACCAGGAACAGCACCATCAGCGGCAGCACGATGAGCGAGACTTTGCGAATGGACTGAAACCACAAACGCAGCAGCTCTGTCGTGTCGCCGCGCATGTGAGCGCCCACAAACTGAGGCATCATCACGGTCGCCACCGAATAAGCGATGGTCGGGATGAACGGAATCTCATAGGTCGCAATGGCATACTCAGCGTAGACTTCCACCGACATGAACGCCGCAACTACGAATTTGTCGATGTAGCGATTCAGAGTCCATAGAATGTTGGCCAGGGCAAGCGGCACGGAATAGTTGAAGACCGTGCGGACCATGCCATCCGGCAGCTCGCCTCCCGGATGTCCAAAGTTTCGGTAAAAGAAGCCGCTGCTAACCAACAACCTCACCAAACCATAGCCGACCAAGGCGACGACGATGGCGGAAATAGGCAGACCCAACAGCACGGGAACGACCATTGCGCAGAAGAGCAGGGAGCTGTTGATAAGATTGAACCACGCCGCCTGTTTCGCCCGATCGAGTGCCAGGAGCACATTTGGCGTCAGGGAACATGGCAGGTCAATCACAGCCAGAAAGATCAGCGGCAGAAAATACCACTGCACGGGAAATCCCCAGTACGGCGCCACGAAGGTGAGCGCCACCAGAATCACTGAGCCCCCAAGACCGAGCAAAAAAAGCAGCCTGGCCAGCAGCAGCGTGAAATCCTTCCGGCTTTGTTTCGTGACGCGTTCAAAGAAGTAGAACACGCTTTCCGGCAATCCGAGCTGCGACAGAGTACTCACCGTCAGATAGGCGGTCAGGATGAACTGCAGCAGGCCAAACGCATCTTTGGTCAGGACACGGGCGAGTACTACGGCAGACAGCGCGGCAACGACTTTGCTGACGGCCTTGCTAACAATGACAATGGTCGCCTTCTTCGCGGTCTTCCGGCCCGATTCGCGCGGAGATGTTTCCTTATCCGGGGTTGGCTGCTCTTTGTTTTCCAAATGCGGTCTCACGATTCTGGCAAAAATAACACGCAATGTAGGACATTCCCTGCCATTTTGCAAGCAGCATGTTTGTCCGTGGAGCGTCGAGGGCAGAGCGTGGAGCGTGGCGAACTTCTATCTTCTATCTTCTATCCACTATCCACTATCCACTATCCACTACTATCCACTAACCACAATGTCGCATCCACTCCAGCAACAGATCGGCAACGTTCGCGGCCGCATTGTGCGGTTGGTGCTGATTCATGGCTTGAGTTGGGTCATCGGCGCTGGGTTAGTGGCCGTGATGCTGACGGGACTGTCCGACTTCCTGGTGCGTTTCGAGGATCGCGGGCTGAGAGTCATGGCCACGCTGGTCGTGTGGGGCGTATTGACTTGGACGGGCTATCGCTACCTGTTTGCCGGCCTGTCCGTCCGGCTGGACAACGTAGAGTTGGCGCGCCGTTTGGGCCGGGAGTTTCCCGGTCTGGGCGATGGCTTGCCTAGCGCGGTGGAGTTTCTGGGGCAGTCGGAAGACGATCCCACCGCCGGTTCCTCGGCCTTGCGGAGGGCGGTAATCGCGCAAATCACGGCCGACGCCGGGCGGCTTGACTTTCTTCGGGCAATC
>JAJDAF010000052.1 GCA_029261995.1 Candidatus Zhuqueibacterota bacterium | reverse complement strand
CGGAAAACGCGATGTGAGCTGGAAAAGCAGTTTGCCACGAGTGGTAAAGAACGCGATTTCAATATCGTTCTCAGCTAAGACCTTCAGCGCAGGCGTAGTGATCTCGACATTGCCAAAAATCATGACATGCTCGACATCGGCGCAGGGAATTTCGAGCACGGTTTCCTTGTGCTTTTTGAGCACCAGGTGGTTGTAGGCTTTGTGCAGGACGGTGCGTTGATCGGTTAAGTAGAGAAAAGCCATGGTTTTAGTCCTATGCCGGTCATTCTGAGCACAAATCGCTCGGCCCGCTTGCTTTCCAACGGAGTCCTGCGTGCGAAGAATCTCAAAGGTGGCCGGGAAGTGCCCTGAGATGCTTCGCGCGCCTGAGTCAGATTATATGGCGTTGCACGGTGCGCCTTGCTTTCCAACGGAGTTCTGCGTGCGAAGAATCTCAAAGGTGGCCGGGAAGTGCCCTGAGATGCTTCGCGCGCCTGAGTCAGATCATAAGGCGTTGCATGGTGCGCCTTGCTTTCCAGCGGAGTCCTGCGTGCGAAGAATCTCAAAGGTGGCCGGGAAGTGCCCTGAGATGCTTCGCGCGCCTGAGTCAGATTATTGGGCGTTGCACGGTGCGCCTTGCGCTCAGCATGACAGAATCTGTACGCGGATGGTCTCGCCCCCCATCGACTGGGTTTTAGGTTTGAATTTCCGCCACTACTCATGCTTATCCCTCATCTCCAAATAACTTCTCAGCGTCAACGGCCTCGGCAGCTTCGGCGCCTGATTCCTTTTGCGCTTTTCATGATAGGGCAGATAAATGGTATCGTACAGGAAGATGGCGCCCAGGAATTTGAAGCCGCTGTCGAACGAGACGATTTTGGTCTTGAGCGGGTTGAGGTCGAGCTGCAGATCTTCCAGCACCATGTCGGTGAGTTCATAGGCGTCATCCGCTTCTTTTTCGGATTTGGTGAGCACGAGAAAGTCATCGGCATAGCGCACCAGTTTCAGGCCCAGGCCCATGAGGGTTTCATCCAATGTGTCGAGAAACAGGTTGGCCAGCGCCGGCGAGGTGACCGAGCCTTGCGGAATGCCTTTTTGCAGCCGCCAGATGCGTTGGCCATCGTAAACCTCGACGGCGATCCATTTTTGAAACAATGACAGGATTTGCGGCTCATCAGGCAACAGTTTCCCGAGCTTCTTGAGCAGGAGATCGTGTGGCACGTTGTCGAAATAGCTGTCAATATCGGCGTCCACGGCATGGCGATAGCCCTGGTCGCGCCACTTTTTGATCTGCTGGATGGCGGTGCCAACGCCGCGGCCTGCGCGATAACCGTGCGACATGGTTTCGAACTCAGCTTCGAAGATTTCTCTCGTGGTTAGGAAAGCAGCGGTTTGGGCGATGCGGTCACGGACGGTCGGCACGCTCAAAAAGCGCTGGCCGCCACTGCGTTTCGGTATCGGAAAACGCATCAGCGGGAAGGGCTGGTAGGTCTGCCGGTGCAGGCTGTTGCTCAAGTCGCGCAGATTGCGCTCGAGATGATAGGCGAAGCGTGTGATGCTGACGCCGTCGCTGCCCCGGCAGCCGGCGTTTTCCTGCACCCGGGCGAAGGCGGCTTCGAGGGTGGGGTAGTGGGTGATTTTTTTGAAGAGGGTGGACATGGGTTTTTCAGCAAAGTTCATCGTTTGGAGCGGGCCTTGCTCCGGATCTCGCGCAACGTGACTACTTCTGCAACTTCGAACTTCTCCTCGGCTGGTTCTGGCGCCGGGCGCAGCCTGACGATATCAGGGAAGTAGCCTAACCTGCCGTGTAATTCGGCAAGAATGATCGACCAGGCCGGTGCATAGCCCGCCGGAACAACGGCAAGGCGGGCGGTTTGCCATTCGTTTGCCGTGAGATCGATGCCTTCAACGTGATTGATGAGATAACGGGTGAAGTTCTGCTTTTCCGGCACGGTGCCGAGTCTGGCATCGACCTCCTCGATGGCAGGCCACTGCAGAGTCTTCTGCATATCCCGCCTCTGACCCGGCTGAATAAGGTGTGATGAAAAGTTGACCAAAATGAAACGCTGGCCCTCGGGTATGCGGGTGAGGTGAAGCCGTCTTTTCAGCCAGCGGAAGCTGCGCCTGGTGAGCCGGAAAAGCCAGGGGATGTTCTTCTCGATAAGGTATTCGAAAAGCTGAAAGATGGCTACGATGCCGGCCATTATGGCGGCGTAGGTTAGGAGGTCTTGTTTGGTCATGGTGTATTCCTAGTCCAGATATGTCTTGTTGGTTTCAGTATTCATTGACTGCTTTCTGGCAAAAATCTGCCTGGCAAAGGACACGAAAACCAGTGAGGATGTTTCCGCGTCCTTGATGAAAGCAATACCGGGTCGAACGTTTGCAGTTGTTCTTGTTAGGTGCCATCCAGACATCATAACCCGCATTAACCAGAAAAGTCCCGACCCGTTTTGCCCTGTCCTCGTCCAGGCTAGAATAGCTGATGAAGACTTTGGGTTTAAGAGCATTGTGTTGCATCACCTTTGGGCCACATCCGTCGGCAGCGGCAATACCCGTCGCTCTGAGAACTCGTTTTTGCTGTCCGTACCCTTTATTTCCATGTAACGCGTTCGTTCGTTCCAGTTCTGCTTTTCCACGTTGGTCCAGTCGAGCATAGCCAGGAGTTGTTGCAGACGTTCAGTTTGCCAAAGAGTTGTGGCCTCGCCTTTCTCTTCATCTGGTATGGCATCGAATATGTGATTCTGGAATTCGGTGCAGTACTGTCGCACTTTATCTTCAGGCACTTCCGATTCATCGTTGCCCCAGTTGACAAACAACTCTGAATAGCGTCGCTCCCGATCTCCCAGAAAAAGCCTTGCTTGAACCTTGACGCTGCCGAGACCAAGGGGTTTGCCCAAGCCCAGCTTGTGATGGCAATTCTCAGGTAGGTTCAAGGCTGTGAGCAGGGCCCCGACTTCGACCTTACTGAGGTTCTCGAAACGGATTCGAGCGCGAAACTTGACGCCCGGGGCCACAGTTTCCATGACAGAGTACTGCGACTTCGGGTCGCTCTGGACAAACTCGATGACGGCATCTTTAAAATGTCCATCCTGGATGGAGTCGAAGTTGGGAATCTTGACCTTGCCGCCATCCGACTGTCTTACTTTGTCCTGGGGAATGGAAATGTTTTTTTCGTTCATGAATTTTTCAAAAGCATCTCTGTGCAGGTCCAAAGAGTCAGCTTCCCAACCTTTCACACGATGCCAATACATCTTGAAACCACGCACAACAGTTTCAGAGTTATAGTGTTTCAGCTCACGATTGGCATCACTGGTTTGCACCAGATAGTGCTGGAATGTGGTAGGCTTTGGTCCGGAGAGGATTTTCGAGATTGCTTTTCCCTGTGAGGTCGTGGTGCGGTCAACTGCCCATGCGTCTTCCACAAAGACTCGGCCGGCGACAATGTCCTTATTCACGACACGCCCGAACAGCGCTTCGGTAAAATCGATTGTGCGTTGATCTTGATAGACCTCAGGCAACAGCTCGTGCAGGGCTTGCTCATATGGCAATCGAAACATCGCTGTGTGGCCAAAAGCGACACGGCTTTTCCTATGTTCATCGCGCCACCGGGTATAAAAGCAAGGCAGAGTAAGCCCTGGCTTCTTATCGAGTTCCTCAATCAGATTGACGGATTCACGATTGCTGTCATTTCTAAAGTTGAGCACGTCCTGCTTCAGAATTTTGATTTCTTCCGTCTGCTTGTCCGGAAGGTTGAGCAACCACTGTTTCTTCTTGTTCGGCATATCGCCTGTGGCCACCAGGCAGTCGTTCTGTCGGAAAAGAAACGCGTAGCAGTTTCCGAATGATTGCGCGTTCTTCTCCTTGCGAAGAAGAGCTTGCGCTTCGAATTTGGGAATACGGTCATACTGTGTATTCGATTTGGTTTGTGCGGGGATAATGACATAAGTTCGTCCGCGTTTCTCCAGGTATCCGGCACTCATTTTGTACTGCACTGACTTGTTCTTGTGGTCAAAGGAAGACATGCGCTGCTGATATTCCTTGCGCAGATTGCTTTTATCAGCCAGCGCCCTGAAATAGAGATGGCGCCCGAAAGTTGCTTTTGAATCTTCGCTGTCGGGACGGTTTGCCGCGGAAACTCTGAAGTCACCGTGTAGCCGACTCCACGAGATTATTTCCACCATGGTTCGTAGCATTCCTCGCAGGGTGCTGCCGGGAATGGCCAGTCTGCCGGCGGCGGAGAAAAAGGCGCTCACCTTCTTCGCTTGCTCGCCCTTTTGGTACTCGCCTTCATCCATCATACCACGAATGAACAAGGGCGTGAGGTTTTCAATGTCACACTCCAGGTAGCCCGTGAGGTCGCTCGCTTCACCGGCATCCTTTTGCACCTTGAAGCGGTCAAATGTCGCTATTCGACCTGTGTCACCCTGGACGACCTTTGCACCCACTGGCACAAAATTGTAAGGCGCCGTCGCGGCGCGGTTGAATTTCGGATTGTCATTTTGCTTGATGTTCTTCATCTGTTTGGGGATGGCTCGCCCCGTTCCAGTTTTGGCTGCTTCCTCTTGCGTGGGTGTGTCGTCAATTTCTATCCCCCGCGCATCAGCCAGTTTCTTGAGTTGATCTTGAAAACTGCCTTTATTATCTGAGTTTGCCATTTCTCGTTCCTTCTTTATTTAAGGCTTGTCCAGTCGTATTTTGCGATTTCAACAAACCGGCTATCAACATAGCTTGCCTGGCCGGTTTCGTGGTGCTCATCGATGTAGTTGCGAGTGCGGACATAGACCAGGGGCTTTGCCTCACCTTCAACATAAGTGAGGTTGCTGATGGGCACTAGAAGCTCGACGCCCCGGTCTTCAGTTAAGACCGTCCAGTCGCCCTTGACCTCGGTGCGCGTGCCCCATAGTGCTTGTCGTGCTTCTACTATGAAACTGCCCACTCCCTCTTCGTCCTGTCGCAGACGGGCCTGCAGACCTTGCTGTCCTCGCCAGATTTTCAATTCCTTGTCCCTGTTGAAAATACGGCCTAACTGTAGATGTTCGGCCGGAATCTGCGTGTCGCCGTCGCCGAATCTCCAGACTTTGTCGCTCCACCGTCCAAAGACGACGGCGTAGTCGAGGTAGAACACAGCCTGCGCCACCTCGGTCTCGAAATGCTGAAGCGTAATCGCCTCAAGATTTAGTTCCACGCACTCGAAGGTCACGACAGTAACATTTGTTTTTATTTCATTGAGCAAAAGACCGTTTTCGGAAACAGTGTGGTGTGCCATATTCATCTCCTGGGTTTGAGCGTGAACGCCGCCAGCTTGTCGAGCCCGGGTTGGTTAAAACTGGGCCGACCATCTTCGCCGAGCCGCAAGAAAACCTTATTGTCTTCCGGCCAGGTGATCTTGGCGGCGTACATCTTGTCTGCGGCAACGGGTTGATAGGGAAGGAGCACGCCGCGGCCAATGCTCTTTTCGCCACCAATGGCAAGGTCTCCGGTCCACAGGTCTTTTAGGATGGCAAGCATCAGTCCGGCTTCCCAGGGTTGGTAATCGCTGACGGCAAACCGCAGACTCAAGTAGTCTGTTTCAGCCTTTTGCCATACTGGCATGGCATCGAAGAGCGCCCCTGTCACGACGCTGCCCGTGAACCGGTCGATGCGTATGCGCGATTGCACCTGGCTGAAGTGACTTCTAATGATGGTTTCTTCCACCTCAATCCGACCGCGTCTTGCTTGAATGTCTGCTTGTTTCATTTTTTCGTGAAATGGATGAGAGCTGTCTTTGTCGTAGACAAACCCGAAGAGGTTGTAAATACTCTCATCAGCATCTGGCCAGTCGAGCGTGTTCAGAATCTTTAGGGCGCGATGGCGAATGGCGCCCATTAACGACGGACCTGGAATGATCTTCTCATTGCGGGCATTTGCAACTGAAACGGCGTCAGGCATGTCCGGTTGTGAGTCATAAGATTTGATGAGCAGCGAATTCTTGATCTGGAAGAACGCTTCAATCTCGAATCGCTGGTAGCTGATCGCAATCTTTTTGACTGACAATTCCTGGAGATATTGCCACGGGTAGTCTTCGTTTATCCAGGCAGAGAGGGCATCCGGGTCGCTGAAATCGAGGTGGACAATTTGAACCTCAGTTTTCTTTACCGACATGCGTCCAAAACCCTTGTTGGTCTTGGCGCCCAGGCGAATATGGCCATCATCAATACCCTTGATGATGAGCCGAAAAAGCGACAGACAATCTTCAGAATTCAGGTTCGTCTTGTCGGGGTCGCTCGTTTCGGCAGAATCTGCTCGCCTGTGTCTTAGAGTGAGTTCAAAGTTCAAAGTAATCGGCCGTCGAGTCTCCAGCACTTCGTAGTTGAACAATGCTCGATCTTCAGCGGTATTGGCGGCGGCATCAATCTTGACGCCGTCGCGGATTCTTACTGGCGTCTCCGGCGTGATAAAAACGTCTTCGCAAGCCAACGCGCTTTGAGCCTTGCTGCACTGCTCATCTCCGAACAGCATTTCAAGACTGTCGGCGTGTTCTTTCTGACTGAGAACCTTTGTCAACCAGGCGCGGATTGCGCCCACGATTGAAGTCGCCGGGATAACATAAGTATCGAAAGTAGTTTCGTCGCCAAAGGACCCGCTCGGCCAAGGTGACTCGCGCAGAATGTCGAGATCGCTGTTTTCCGATTCACCCGACCCGATAATTATGGGACTCTCCATCACAATGGGCACCCGGATGAGTATCTTGCCGATAGCCGGATATTTGAAATCGTACGGCCTATCTTCAGTCAGCTTTTTCATTCTGAATCCTCCCAGCGTTTGTCAGGCGCGCCTTCTTTGCCATCAGCGCCAGGAACGTCGTCATGAATGTTTTGAAGGCCACGTTCATTAAGCTGTCGTCTATCGAAGACGTAGTCTCACCCGGTTCGGCGGGCGCTCTACGCAACTTCTTTCCTTCTGCAAGATTGGCGTTTGTGAAGGCGAAGAAGTTGTCGTTTACGGGCCGTGCCTCAACCAGGCGCCGCCATAGGTTGTTGGACTCGTACTCATGCCGACCACTTGCCGGCTTGATTTCAAGACATTGCTCCAGTTGGATAAAATCCAGAAGCGAAATGGGGTAAACCGAATGCTCACATCTGGCAATCTGGTTCCTGGCCGTCGGCCGCAGTTTCACAATCGACTTTTTGAAATCTGCTTCATCCTTTGCGGTCCTCGCTAACTGGTGCAGCCTGCTAATCTGGCTGCCTGGCGGATAGGGCGCCCGGAATTTTTCAAGTTCCTGTGCGGCGGCTCTTCTCGTCTCCTCCTGGTAGAACCGCTGCAGAGATAGTCGATGAATTGCCAGGAACGTATCTGGAGGTGTGCTGCCATCGAGTGCCTTTTCAAGCGCTTTGCGCCGCTTCTCTACATCGAGTTTACCTGCCGGGAGAATACCCACTTCTTTCTGCCAGCTCGTTGCCACACGGCCAAAACCCTCATGCCTTCGTATGCCTATTCCCTGTTCTTGCAGCGTACGTAGTCTCATGTCGAGTTCTGCTTCAGCCGCCGCATTGTCTTGCGGCGGTTCATGCCACTCTACGCCCACGATAAAGCTGCTGCCACCGGCAAATGCCCGCATCGAGGCACGCCGGGCTTTCCAAATGGCCACGTAGTTTTCGACCGTTTCGGCTGAGATGAAGGCCTTTTCGACCACGAGCTTGACGTCATTTCCCAAGAGTTCTTGCAGCGAACTGAGCAGGGCTTTCTCGCTGACTTCACTTTCGCCATGCTCGTTTAGCAGAATCGTGTTTGCCAGCAACGTTAGGGAGAAACGACCGCCACCAATAGCAGCCTCGCTTTCACTGCCCTCGCATTCCCGCACCGTCATCGGTGTCAGGTTTTCAAACCTGAGCCTGACACGGCCATATTCAGTGTTGCGTGAACGCCCTAATTGTGGCATTCTCGTGCATGTTTGCAGCCAATCGACAAAATCGCGGAGAATCTCGGTATCCCCCACCAGCACTCCTCCGAATTCCTGACCTGCATGCATGGCTTCGTAGTTGAATATTTCGCCGTCCTCGCTTCGACCAATGACGCCGTCTTTACGCGTATGATGAAAGTGATAACCTTTGGTCACCGCCACCTTCTCCATACGCAGGGTCGTGTCCTTGCCGCCAATCGGCGACAGATCAGCATGACCAATCGGATGTTTCAATTTCTGAAACACTTGAGGCTTGTCGCGTCTGAAAAGTTTGTCCGTGAGTTGCTCAGGTTTTCTTTTTGGCGCCTGAATCGATCGCGGTAGAGGCAACGACCGATTCCCTGACTGAGAGAGTGGATAGGCGTTGAGAAAACTCAGCTTGCCAGAAAGGAAGAAGCGTACAAAATCCTTATTCTTATGAGCTTGGTTTTGCAGGCCCTTGTCACGAATAAACATGCTGGCAAACATGCCGAGAAGTGCCCCGCCACGCAAGTAATCTTCGCTCATCGACAAATTCTCGTCGCCAACTGAACTCGAAATGAGTACTGGCGCCAGGAGACCAATTCTGTAATCCAGCTTTCGCAAACCAACCTCATTGTCATTCCTGACATCAGGGTTTGGAGGTATGGAGATGAAGTCTCTCTGTTCCGCTGGCGCTTCACTCAGCGTGCATCTTATATTGCCCAGCCCGCGATTGCGTTTGCCGCCCAGCATGCGAGTTACCTGTACTGCTTGTTTGAGCAACGCCGCTTGTTCGGGTGTTATTTGGGGCGCCGATATCTCGCTGCTGAACACCAGTCCACGTTTTAAGACCCGGGACTGGCGCAAAGAGTGCTCCTGGGCCACGCCATTTGCATCGATTCTTGTCTGTTTGCGCACATCACTGAATAGCTGGATGGTTCCTTCCGGAGTCACCAATCGTGGCGCCGCCAGTTGCGCCCATTGCAGCCATTGGTTTAACAAGTCGTTTCCAGCCAGCACCGCATTGCCGATTGTCATGCTTGCTGATTCTTCCTGGCCTGGGACACCGAAGAGTGCATCAACGGTGGCCTTGGTCGCTTGAGGTTTCTCATCCATCTGCAAATGCTGGTAGGCGTAGGCGAGGTCGAGTGCGGCGTTGCGCAAAAGCCCCTTCAAACGGCGCGCCGACAAGAATGGCAGGCCGCAGTCGTCATACATCACATCGCTGTCGAACACACCTGCCCAGCCTTCGCCCGACCCTGGCGAGGCGCTGGAAATCAATTCAATCTCTAAAGTATACCTGGACATCAGCATCCTCCTATTCTAGAAAAGGCTTGGTGGATAGAATGACATCAATTCGATGATATCGTAATAGGGTGTCTTCCCTGCATCCCAACCTGCACTATCATAGCTGCCGATTTTAGGCAGATGCAGGTTGCGCGACCTTGCGGTCACCACGCTTCGCCTGGTCGCCTCCTCACCACGCACCAGCGCCTCCCGAAGATCCTTGATTTTATTCTCCGGCCACTCCCGATCACGAAAATGCTTAATCGCGCTCTTGATTGCTTGCCAGGAGATTTCGGAAGGATGGCTTCCAAGGCAGAATGGCCGGCAAAGCAAGCTCTTGTCGCCAATTGTATATTGCCTTTGCCGCAACTCCTCCAAACCGCCAGACATCCCGCTAAGCGCTACATGAAAATCCAACCAAGAGTCCTTGACTGCCTTGGTCTTTGCGGAAGCGCAAAGTGCTTCGGCAAGCTCATAGGTGCGGTAGAATGGATATTTTGTGCCCGTGATTGCGACTCCCGCGCATGATGAAAACTCTCCTGCTAAGTCATCGTTCGGTCCTGTGTTGAACGCTTGAATGTAAACTTCCGCCAGAAAAAAACTCAGGCGGGCATCACAGACAAACGTGCAGTCATCGCCGCTTAAGACGAGCGGGCGCACCGGCAGTATCTTCTTGTTTAAATCCTTGCGCCAAAAAGGTTTGAGGTCTCCATTTGTGACCAGATCATCGATACGTTCCGAAAGGGCTGTCAACATTTGATGCATGGCAAACATGCTGCGCTGATTCACGGCGTTTGCCAACTGGCGTTTTTCGGTCAACTGCCTTTTCTCCGCAAACAGCCTCCCCATGTCGTTGCCGTCGATATGAACGACTGCGATATGGTTGTGTGCGCCCTCGTTCTGCCCAAGACTATCGAGTTTGAGCCCGAAGATGTAATCCTCCAGACCCCCTATTTTACTCAAATCGATGCCTTTGAATTGGTTGAGCGCTTGTGTGATCGGAAGATTGTCGTTCTTTGCGGCAACCACTGATGAGATGTACTTGCCATCATTGTCCATGTTTGGTGGGTCGCCATCGACGGAGAAATTCGTATACGAACACTTTCTGGTGATGCCGTGGCGTGGCAATGTGGTCGCAGGTTTGAAACTGTTCTTCATGCGTTTCAATTCATCGAACAACTTCTCAAGTTGTTGCTCGGTTGGCGGGTTTGACGCACCTGAGATAGCAATAGCGGGCTCAATGCCCGGCGCTGCAATCAGCAGTTTTCTTGTCCACTGGCGTACAAAGTCTTTGGCGTTAGCGGCAGGGTCGGCGCCCACGGCGCTGCGAAACAACAGCAGGGCATTGCCGCCACCGATGTAGCCAATCTCGGCCACATGGCTTGCGCTGTCCTGCAAAGCTATCTGCTCGGGTGAAACTCGCCACTGTTGCAGCCCCTCCGAATCTTCATTGAACAATTCCTGCAAAACGTCATAAACAAAGCCTTGCGCTGGCTTCTCCGCGTCATCAGCCGCTTCGTAGATGCGCTCAACCAGAGTTGAGGCGCCGACGTTGGATTTTAGCTGGTTGCTGCCAAAGACATAGCTTTGAATCGACGAGCAATCCAGCAGACAGAGGTACAATTCGCTCATGTTATCTCTTCTCCTGAAATATGTTCTTGGATAGCCGGCCATAACTTCTCGCCGAGTGCATCTTTACCTAGAATCTTGAGATTCTTGTCCCCGCCGGTGTCAGTCAGCAGGTCCGACTCGACCTTGGTGACAAACGTTTCATCGTTTGGCGTCAAAAGAATGGCGCGCGCCTCATCACCGCCTAGTTGCCTGGCCCGGTGTAGAATTTCGAAGCCTTTGCCTTTGCATATCTTTTCTACTTTGGACGTTGTTACAGAAATACCACATAACTGATATCCGTAAATCAGCATGATGTCGATTTCAAACTCTTTGGCCGAACCACCCTTGATCATGCGCCAATTGCTATGCAACTGCCAGGGGTCTGATTTCAGCTCGGAGACATTTGCAAGCTCATGCAGTACATAGGATTCGAAGTCATCGCCTGCCTGCTTGTCCTTTTTCTTATCCTTTAATACTTTCTGGCAGCCATGCAACTCCATGAGAGTGTGGATGTCCACCCGAATTTCATTGCGCAGATCTTCACTAAGTGGATTGCCCTTGTCAGAGACAATCCTAAAGGCGCTGGCGTCGAGATAAGAGAAGGAGCAATTCTCAGCGTCGGGATTCCTGAACTCATTGTAGACAGCGCGGTAGGTGTGAACGGCCATGTTTTTCGTGCCGCCAGTGTAGTTCAGGTGGATAGAATCTTTAGGGGATAGCTTTGCCTTTTGCCTAATGTCCGTGTAAATCGCCCACGCATTTCTGGGATTGGACAGATGGCAATGACGAAACGTGATATTCTTGTACTTCACAAAAAACTGGCCGGCGAGACGCTCGGCGAACATCGCTGTTTCTTTGGTTTGAACCAGAATTACATTCTTCAGTTTGGGATTCACTTTCAGGAAATGCATTCCGACGACATAATTGGGTAATGGATTAGTCCCGACAATCAAGATAAGATTTTCTGAATTGTGATCGTATTGACCTGACAGTTGGCCGCTAGAAATTAGTAGCCATAGCGTCTCCTTTGGGTTAAATTAGTCTGTTCAAAAAAAGTAACTCAAGGAGACTTACTATGACTACTGAAACCAAGGTTGCCCGT
>JAJDAF010000051.1 GCA_029261995.1 Candidatus Zhuqueibacterota bacterium | reverse complement strand
TTCACCGTTACCATCGTTGGCCGTCCAAAAAGTGTGAGCGCTGTAGCTATGGAATTATTGACCACTGCGCGGTAAACACCTGCATCAGAATTATTTGATGAAAGCACTGTCAAGGTTGCACTATTCTGCCCGGTGAGTGCGATGTTATTTTTGAACCACTGATAGGTGTTCTGCGAGCCACCAACTTCAGCCTGTAAGATCAAATCATCACCCAAATTGACCGTGGAGTTTTGAGCTATTCCAAAGCTATCTTGCGGTGAATAGGTAAAGCCGGTGATTCCTACATTAGGCTCGATATCATCAAACTCAAATTGATTGTTCTCAACATTCAGCTTACCAAGAAACGGTATTGCTGACAAGTCTGGCAGATCTGAGAATTGATTATCCTGCATCTCCAGCACGAATAAAAGCGGCCACTGGGCAATGGCGGCGGGAATGCTGCCGGTGAACTGATTGTCATTCAATGTCACGGTTTGCAATTTAGTTAACTGCCCAAATTCATTTGGAAGGTCGCCGGAAAACTTGTTATTCTGCAATGCTATATTTTCGAGACTTGCATTTTGTCCAATATCTGCCGTTAGGCTGCCTGTGAGTTGGTTGTTGTCTAAACCCAACCCGGCCAAGTTCGGCAATTGCCATAGCTGGGAAGGAAGGCTGCCCGTAAGTTGGTTATTTGACAAGTTCATCGAGATCAGGCCTGTCAGCTGCCCTATTTCTGAAGGGATAATTCCGCTAAGCTGATTGTTGCCCAGACTTATTGAAAACACACGTCCGTTAGTACCTGAAATTCCCTGCCAAGTCAAAACCGGGCCGGAGAGCCAGTTGGTATTATTGGTCCAGTTGGGGCCGTCGGTGGCATTGTAAAACGCCACCAAGGCCAGCGAGTCTTGCTCAGCGACCTGAGCTTGGGCAGTTGTGGCCGTCATCAGGCCAATGGCGATGAGAACGAGATGCGTAAACCGTTTCATGGGATTTTCTCCTTTACCTTTTTTAGCTTTGCTATGGTTGCTGATCGTTAGCGGCACTTAACCCTTTGGTCACTTGAACACACAGTCAATCAAATGCTTCGTTTCTATGCCTGGAAAGAAGATAGGGAGAATGGAGACCGGTTTGCTCTACACTTCCACGCAAAAGTTTTACATTTTTGCGCATACGGGGGAAAAGGCAGTTGTTTTTGAGGAAATGGGGGATTGGTAAGGCAGATTCTGGTGTTCCGGCGTGTCTGATTTTGGGAAGAAAAATCTACTCAGCAGTAGGGTACTGATTGGGCGAGACACCAAACTGTTTTTTGAAGCTGCGGTTAAAAGTAGTCAAGTTGTTAAATCCAACTTTGAAGCAAATCTCAGTGACGTTGCCGGCCTTTTGTTTCAAAAGACTGGCCGCATGGTGTAAACGCATGGAGCGAATGAGCTGCCCGCCGGATTGATCGATCAGGGCATTGAGTTTTCGGTTAATCTGGGAGGGGCTCATGCCGACGCTATTGCCGAGCGTGTTGATATTGAAATCTTCGTCTGCCAGTTGCGCTTCGATGGTATCGATCACCCGCTGCAAAAAAACCTGATCCATCGGCGTCGCGCTAACTTCCCGGGGTTTGATGGTCGTGGCCGTGCTGAAGCGCTGCCGCAGTTTTTTACGCAAAGCGATCAGGTTTTTTACCCGCACCAGCAATTCTTTGGAATCGAACGGTTTGATCAGGTAATCATCCGCACCGGTTTCGAGCCCGGCGATTTTTTCCTCCGCGGCCGCTTTGGCGGTGAGCAGAATTACCGGAATGTGACTGGTTCGCTCGTCGCTCTTCAGCGCTGCGCACACTTCGTAGCCGTTCTTTTTCGGCATCATGACATCGCTAATCACCAGGTCAGGGATGGTTTCGGTGGCCTTTTCGATGCCCTCTTCGCCATCCTTTGCTTCAAGAATTTTGTACCCAGCTTCGAGGCACCCGCGAATATAGGTGCGTACGTCAGAGTTGTCTTCGACGATGAGGATGATGGCGGCATCTTCATCAAAACCTTGCGAAGGTTCCAAACCTTCGTAAGGTTGCGCATCTACCTGGTTTTCGTGAGAACTCCCCGCCGCTAAAGCTGTGCTACCCTCGAGGGTGCGTTTTTTCAAGTCCCCCTTTGAAGCTGGATGTAGAGAGATGTCAGTGGAGCTCGCGTCCTCAACAATTTCCTCCGGCAGCAAATGATCTCTACCCAACGGCAGGCACACGGTGAAGGTCGTGCCGTGCCCTTCTTCGCTTGCGACTTCGATGCTGCCGTTGTGCAGTTCCACCAGATCCTTCACCAGCGCCAGGCCAATGCCCGTGCCTTCGTTTTCACGGGTGCTGGACGTGTCCACCTGGTAGAAACGGTCGAAGATGTGGGGCAGACGATCCGTTGAGATGCCAATGCCGGTGTCTTTAACCATGACTTCCACGCAATTGACAGCAACGGGTGCGTTTTGATCCTCGGCCACATTCAAAGTATTGGCGCAAACTTCACATTTCGGACTTCGCAGTTGATATTTTTGCTCCGTACCCGAATCCGCAATCCGGTGGCGGCAAGCGGCAATCAATGTGCAAGTCACGTCCACACATCCCTGATCCGGGGTAAATTTAAGGGCATTGGACAGCAGGTTGGAGAAGATTTTTTCTATCTTATCGCGGTCGAAATAGGCCTCGGTTAAATCTTGCGAAGGTTTCGCATCTTCACAAGGATGAACTTGAAACCGCAAAGAAATATTTTTCTGCGCCGCCAGAGATTCAAACGACATGGTAAGCCCCTTGAGAAACGGAACAAAATCACCCGGACGGGTCCGTAGCTGCATTTTGCCGGTTTGCAGCTTGGAGAGATCCAGTAGTTGATTGATGAGCCGCAGCAGGCGGTCGGCGTTGCGCCGCATCATCTTCAAATTGCCAAACGAGATGTGCTCGCTTGATTTGGCCAAAGCGTCTTTTAGCGGGCCGAGCACCAGGGTAAGCGGTGTACGAAATTCATGGGAGATGTTGGCGAAAAAGTCGGATTTGAGGCGATCCAGTTCCTGCAACTTCTTAAGCTCCACTCGTTCTAATTCACGCTGATGTCTACGTTGATGTTTCTGCTGCACTCTTGCCGCTTGAAAGCGTCCGGTGCCGTAAAAAAGCAAGCTCACGACAACAGCATAAAACGCATAGGCCCAATAGGTGCGATACCAGGGTGGAAGAATGATAAATTCATAAACGCCTTCGCTGCTCAGGTGCTCGTAAACGTTTTTCGCACGCACACGAAAACGGTAATCGGCCCCGGGCAAATTCGTGTAATCCTTCCTTGTTTCTTCGGTCCAGCCCGACCAGCCCTGGTCAAAGCCCTCGAGCAAGACCTGGTACCGGTTCCTGGTTGGAGCAGCATAGCTGGGGGCGGCATATTCGAAACGCATGGTGTTGTTTTGGTAGGCTAATGATGCCCGCCTCGGACCCTGCTCCATATTGGACCCCAAAAGCAGGGCGCCCCCGTATATTGCCGAATCCCCATTCACCACGACCCGGCGAACCAATGCCGGAAAGTCCACTGCGTAATCTTTGGCAGCGGCAGGGTCATAGCGCACAATGCCGTCGTCGTTTCCGAACCAGACCACACCGTTGGATTCGGAGAAAATATCCCACGTGTTGCTCATGTCAGCCAACCGCAGAGAAGGTATGCTCTGCCACATATATGAGCCATCTTTCCGGGGCATCGCCGCACCGGTTTCGTACTTGTTCTGATCGCCGCTGGGAATCCACACTCGACCCTTTGCATCCTCCACGATCCGATGCAGATAGCGAGTGGTGTCGGCGAAGGTCAACCCGAACGTGGAATCGGGGACGAAGGAGCGGCTCATCGGATCAAATCGACGCAATCCTTTTTGGGTCGCAAACAGGACTCGACCATTGACGGAACAAACATAAACCTTACCTACCGGTAGTCCATGCGCAGGACCATAACGTTGTATTGAAACCGTCAATTCTTCTGTGGGAAGATGGGATGTGGAGGCCGGCATCTTGACGCGCAGGACACCCGCAACCCGGTTTCCCAGCCATACGATTCCGCCCTCATCTTCAACAATCGATATCACGTGTCCGCTAGTACCTGACACACGGCCGGTGAACCGCCATTGACCATCGATTTCTTGTAGCAGCGCCAGGCCTCCTCCCCCAATATAGACCCGCTTCGGATCACTCGGTGATTGATACAGCAATATCGAATTCAGATCACACACTTGTATGGCCTGGTTCTCATCAATTCGGTAAATACCATAGATGGTTGCCGCGAACAAAGTTTTTTCTATTGCAAGCAGCGACCCGGAATAAGCCCTAATCCCGGAAACCGGTTGAAAAACAGGGTATGTGTTTCTTGTCGAGGGGATTGACAAAGAATAAACACCTTGATGTGTCGCGGCATAGAGCCGGCCCCGGTGTCTCAGGACTGATAGAACACTGCCATTGATGCCCAATTTATCAGAATAGATAGAGAGCGGCGCCGGTGTATCTACTCGCGCCAGACCGTTGTCGAGCGCCAACCACAGCGCTCCATCAGCGGGATCCTGGTATAAGGCATTAACATCTTCATGACGCAAACCCGCGGTCTTGTTAATAATCTGTCGCAAACGGCCCTGTTGATCGATGATAGCAACACCGCCGCGCTGCGTGCCCAGGGCAAGCGTTCCATCCGCCAAATTAACGCCACGAGAGAGTTGATTTTCGCGCAAGAAAACATCTGCCTCGGTTTTGAAAGGTTTGAAACTAACACCATCATACAAAAACAGCCCGGATGTGCTGGCGCCGACGAGTAGCCGTTGTCTATATTTATCTTGCCGTGCTCCATGGGAAGCTTGTACATATCTTTCTGGGTCACGAAGTGGCAGCAGTACGGTGATCCCCGCATTTTTGAATTGCTGCCCGCCAGGGGCCAGTCGCAAGGAATCCCCGACCAACTTCATTAACCCGATATTGACTTGTGGCACGTAAACCGTATCTCTGACACCAAGGGCTGGTTCAAATGTGGTCTTCGCTTTCCAAATAACTCGAGGTCCATCGTCAGGGTCAGCAGCAAGCGTGCCGCTGTCTTTTTTCGCCTGCAGATTCCTCAGCAGAAAAAGGAATTCTTTTGAATTAAAATAAACGCCCTGACTGGTTATGATGATTTTCAGAATATCGAAGGAATCACGATATTTCTGCGGCAGGCGATCCAACAGGGAAACATACCCCAATTGCCCCAGCGAGTCCGGAGCCAAATAACCAAGTTCAGCTTCCCCGCCGGCATAAATGACACCGTCCTTGTCAATTGCGACTGACCAAACCGCCGCGCTATTTGGGAGTCGTATCAAACGCCAGGAAACACCATCGTATTCGAGCACGCCTGAAATATTCGCAAAGTACATAAGCCCGCGGTGGTCCCGCACCATCCCGACGTTTTGGGCTGATGCACCGTATTCTTTGGGGTCGAAGTTTTGGATGAAAGGCAGGCCGGCTTCCTGCCAGTGGGCTTCAGGGTGTTTTGCTGGTGCGGTCTTACTTTGGGCAAGAACCGCAGATAGAGGTAAAAAATCAGCGACTAAGATTAGGAGTAGAATTCCAACGACGCTTGCTTTTGGAATCATCGGGTGGACTGCTGGTTTGCGTGCAAGTTCTTTCTTTTTCAACAGAGCCATCTCTTCAATTCTCGGTTGTGGGGCTGAAACCGATCTCGAAGCCAGCATCGGAGAGTCCGAGTGCAAAATTGAGCCTGTTATTGAATATAGCACAAAGCTCACATTCTGCAAATCATTTCTGGAGAATGGTTCAATACGCCACATGCGTAGAAATTGCAAAAAGAGTCTCCCGGAAGGAGAGAGCTTCAGCAACCGATTAGCTGGGCTAAGAGTAGGTAACCATTTGAGCGTTGTCAAGGAAGATGATGCAGATTTACATTCAGCGGCAGACCGAACGAGTGGCGGGTATCGCATCAGTTAAAAAAGGTGGGGATATCTGAATTCATATTGCGGGGCACGGACCGGAGCCCGTGCCCAAGTATTCTTTTTGCATGACGCGCTCGCGTCTACGCCTCGCGCAATGCCTTCTTAGTCACACCAGCCTGCGCGCCGCCACCAAGGCATCTGATTTCAGCATGTACCGGTGCGATCATTCACCCCACATTTTCCTAAGGCGCTGTGGCTTGAGCCAGATTGAGATTCTCCTCCCGTGGCAGCAGCCTTTGCGAATTCACGAGCGCCGTGGCAAATGCCGGAAGCTCCTCACGCGGGTCGTTGAGCGTTGCGGTCTCTGTCAAACTTTCGCGAAACTCGGTCAAGATGTTTTCATTAACTCCCCACAGTGGCTTAATTTCATCAAACTTCATTCGTAAGCTTAGCCGCTGGATACGACCGAATTGTGCGCCCAGGCCGTCAGATGTGAGATTGTCAAGCACCCAGGGATCGCGCTCATCCGTCGGGTAGAAGAGTACAACGCCGTGGCCGCCCAAAGTTGGATGTGCCACCAACCCGACACGCAACTGCTGCGCTGGAATTTCGAGAAGCCGCAGCGAGACATATTGCGCCATGACAAAATCATCACAATCTCCTTTTCCCCGAACCAGAGTTTCGATCGGCGATTGCCAGTAATCATAGCCCTCAGCAGCGCGCCAGTCCGGCGTTTCCTTGATTTGACGTTTGAAGAAGTCGTTCACCGCTTTGAGTTTATCCCAATCAGAGTGGTTTTGGTGGCTATTGATTAGTTTCTCCCATCTTTCAAGTCTTTTCAGCGCCTTGCCGCCAGACCGCTCTTTTGCCTGTAACTTAATTTGGTCGGTGATCACAACCTGGCCATCGATAACCATGCTCGGTCCCTGGTGACAAAGATCAACCAGAGTTTTCCGGGCTCGTTGTAGTGTGATTCGGCTTTTGTATCTGCTCGCTGTCAGCGACAGACCTCCTGCCCCGGATTTGACCGCCTTTTTAACGTGGTCATTCCAGGGGGAATCAAGCATGAAGTCAAACACAAGCATTGATGCAAAATCCTTCCAATCGTCGTCGCTATCCAGCAGATAGTTCCTGTCAGACAGCGGCAGGTTGTTCCAGGCAGAACGAAGCATTGTGTACTCGGCTTTGGTGATCGAGTAACCATTTTGAGTATCTGCATTCAAATCTAAATCACGAAGCAAAGTGTTAAACTCCGCCACCGTGGTGGCATGTGGCGTTGTGGGTATCTCAGGTTGTGCTCCGAGCGAATTGGAAAGAGCTGCTGCCAACCCTAAACAGATCCAAAGCTTTTTCATTCTCGACCTCCAGAGTTTTTGGAATTACAGATGACTAATCTCATCCCGGACTCAGGCTTCAGGATGCGTGTGCCTGGTGTGGGGATAAGTTAGTTCACTGCGAAGGTCTTTGCGCCGCAGCACCTGTCAAATGCTGTGCACGGGTTGACAGCATCGTGCAGCACTTGACATTTCATGTGCAGAATCTGCCATCAGGGATTTGGAGAGTAGGAGATGCCAGGAGGGGAGAACGCTATTGTTTGAATGGAGATTGACTACTGGGGAGGACGGTTTGGCCTGAATCAGACCACAAGAAGGGCTTACTTGGGGATGGCTTGCCTCATCATTTCGTCAGTAATTCCGAAGGCGGCTGCCCAAAAGCCTCGCGAAACGCGCGCGCAAAGGCTGAAGTATTGGAGTAGCCGACCTGGAAAGCGATTTCCGATACGGTGCCGGCGCCTTTCTGCAACAACTGCTTTGCACGGTCCAGGCGTATCCGCCGGATGTAAGCCGCAGGGGTGTAGTCCAGCAGCGCATGCAACTTACGATAGAGTTGCCGCTCGCCAATGCCGACCTTGCGGCACAGTTCATCAACCTGAAAATTTTCATCCGCCATATTCTCTTCGACGATTTGCTGCAGCCGTTCGAGAAATTGTTCATCGACAGGCGTGACCGCAACTTCGGATGAGCTGATCTTCAGCGGCTGTTTTCGTTGCTCGCGCAGCTTCTGGCGCATCTCAATGAGTTTGCGCACCCGCACCTGCAACTCCCGTGTGCTGAACGGCTTAATCAGATACGCATCTACGCCGGTCTCAAGCCCTTCGAGCTTCTCTTCCTCGGCCGCTTTCGCCGTCAGCATGATAATCGGAATGTGGCTGGTCAATTCATCGGAGCGAATCTTGCGCGCCATTTCATAGCCGTCGATCTTCGGCATCATGACATCGCTGATGATGAGGTCGGGTATGTACTCCTGCGCTTTGGTGAAGCCATCTTCGCCATCCTTCGCTTCGACCATGCGATAAAAATCCGTTAGATTTTGCCGCACATACTCGCGTACATCGGCGTTGTCTTCGACGATAAGGATGATGTCTCTTGCGCTTGCTGGGGACTCGCCGCCGGCTTCCGGTTGATCTGAGCTGGATTCCGGATACTCTAACCCTGATTCCGAATGAACGGGTATCGTCTCGGCTTCAGGAGTAGCTGCTTCCTCGCCAAGATCGCCGGCCTGCGACACAGACGGCAGCCGCAACGTGAACGTCGTCCCGAAGCCATCTGTGCTTTCAGCCGAAATTGTGCCGCCATGCAATTCAACCAGCTCCTTCGTAAGTGCCAGACCGATACCCGTGCCTTCGTGTTCGCGGGTGTAAGAGGCATCGACCTGGTAGAAACGGTCGAAAATATTTGGCAGGCGGTCTTTCGGGATGCCGATACCGGTGTCTTTGACTGCGATCATCACATCGTGATCAGCCGGCAATGTGGCGGAGGCTTTGCCGTCTTCATCACCTACTGATAATTGGACGTTGATCTTGCCGCCGGCTCTGGTAAACTTAATCGCGTTCGACAGAAGGTTGTACATGATCTTCTCGATTTTCTCCTGCTCGAAATTCACGATGATATTATTGTACTCGCATTCGAAACGCAGGTCGATCTGCTTTTGTTCTGCCAGAGATTGGCACGAATGAGTCAGGCTTTTGAGCAAAGGCAGGATGTTTCCCGGCGCGGCGTCGAGTGTCATGCTTCCGGCTTCAATCTTCGACAAATCGAGCAACTGATTGATCAATTGCAGCAGTTGTTTGGCATTGCGAACAACCATCTGCAGTTTGCCGGTATCTTTCTTCTTCTCCGGCGTGGAGAGCTCGCTTTCAACTTGTCCCATGATCAGAGTAAGGGGCGTGCGGAATTCGTGCGAGATGTTGGTGAAGAAGCGGGATTTCATCTGATCGAGTTCCTTCAACTTGTCGGCTTCCATCTGTTTTTTTTCCAGCCGATTTTTCAGACGCAGCTCAGTCTCTCGCCGCCGCGCTCGTTCGCGTTCTTTTTTGAGTAGCCTCCCACGCTGCACGCGGTTAGCGGCCAACAACAGCAGCCCGAAAGTCACGGCATAACCGCCATAAGCCCACCAGGTGCGGTGCCAGGGCGGCAAGATAATGAATTCATAAATGCCTTCGCTGCTCACATGCTCGTAGACGTTTTTCGCACGCACGCGGAAACGGTAGTCGCCCCCGGGTAGATTGGTGTAGTCTTTTCTTGTTTCGCCGGTCCAGGCCGACCAGCCTTCATCAAAACCTTCAAGGAAGACCTGGTATCGGTTTCTGCCTGGGTCATCATAACTTGTCGCCGCAAATTCGAACCGCATGCTGTTGTTTTGGTAGGCTAACGATACTTTCCCCGGGCTCGGCTTGTCAGGGGAATTCGGAGACGGGGCGCCCCCATATATTGCCGAATCCCCATTCACCATGACCCGGCGCACCAATGCCGAAAAGTTCGCTGCGTAATCTT
>JAJDAF010000006.1 GCA_029261995.1 Candidatus Zhuqueibacterota bacterium | reverse complement strand
AACGGAAAAACACCGATGGAAGTCTTCAAAACCGGCTTGTCAAAGAACTTCAAATGGCAGGAAAAAGCTAAAACAAAAGCCCAATAATTTATCAACGCCCAGAGGAACCAACTGTCAGGTCAATACGATCATTGTACATATGATAAAATCCTTTAGTTTTTTCCAATCACTCAAATCAGTTATGAATATTCTTCTATCAAAACCATCTGCTTTTGCAAGATCGTATTCACGTTGTGCTAATTCACTCATGATGACTAACCACGCTTGAGCATTAAAAGATTGTGAGAGATAAAAGAGTCGATCAAGTCTTGAGCGTATAGATTGTGGCAGGCGTGAAACTGTGACATCTATAATCCAGAAGGTAGTCGTTCCTTCTGCACAAATATCCATTTCATACATTTTTCCTTTTTCTTTTTGATATACACTCCCGTATGATACTTTTGTGAAATGGGGTAATGTTGTTTCGCCATGCTTTCCGAGCAGCTCACCAGGAATAATCTGCCCATCAATTCTACTAATTAGGTCGTATACTTCCTTCTCTATTTCATTATAGAATTCAGCACTTTCTCTCACCTTTTTCCATGCTTTTTTAACCCTTTCTGGTTCTTCTTTCCTTAAATCTCCTATAGTTTCGTCGAAAAGAGAAAGCAATGGATTGTGTAGATTATCAAGCAGACGTACAATCTTCTCTAATTCAACTTCTAAGGCATAGTGTTCGAGTTGATTGCGTAATCTGTTTAGGTCGAACAAATTTCCTATTAGTGTTTTTGATAATTCTTTCGGTTTAACAAATGCTACAACTCGGTTGATGGCTTCTTCGAATGTAACAGTTCGGGGCGGTTTGTCCAAAAAAAATATACCTTTGCCACATTCATCAGCTTGTTTTTGTTTCTTGGCTGCATCTTTTAGATCTTCAAATATCAAAAACGGACTGTGTTGAATCAGTATTTCTTTCATTAGGAGTTCAACCCCATGATGAAGAAACATAATCGAATCTTTTAACAAAAGAGTCTTCTGAGAGTTTTGAAAAGTAGTAAACGATTCAATGCCTTTCCACAAAGAGTGTGTTCCATTTTGTCGTAAACTTATCTTGAATTTATCCGAATTGGTTGTTGTCACCATATATCTCAATTTTAGAGACCCTAACAAGGGTCTCAATCCCATCTCCAGTTAGGTCTCAATTCCGACTCTTTAGCGGGGTCTTGGTATTCGCCCTGATCTTGCCGTTGCCAAACACGGCCCCCTTCCCCACATGCACCAGCTCACTCACCTGCAATAAATCCGTAAACGGCGCCACTTCCCCGGCCAGGGTCATGGTACCAACAAAGCCCCCCATTTTCATGCTGGTTTGCTGCCGGTTGCTGCGGCGCTGCCAGTCGCTCCAGGTCAAATTGCGCTCCATAACCTGCAGGGCGTCGGCGGCCACCAGCAGTTCATGAAACTCCCAGTTGATGTCCGCGCCCGGCATGTGAAAATGGGCCAGTTCCAGCACCCGGCGCAGCATTTTGAACACCAGCATGCGGAAGGTGAAATCCACGGTCAGCTCATTGCGGAATTTCAGCCGGGTCGGGGTCAGGAAGCGTAGTTGGGTTTCGTGGTCGAGCGCGTGACCGTTGGTTGGGGCCGGGGCTTGCGGCGCCGCATCTGACACCAGTTGGCGCTCCTGGCCGTCATACAGTTTGTGCCAACCGTTGGCCTCCTCGGTTGCGGCGCTGGTTTGCAGCCAGTCCACGCCTGCGAGCCGGAAGCGGTGGCGCGCGTGGCCAAGTCCGGTTTGCGCCATGCACTCGACGCCGTAGATGGCGTAGGGATACAATTCCGTTGCCTGGCCGATGAGCAGCAGGTCAAACAGCAGGGGCGAGCCCTCGGCATAAAAAGTTTCAGTGTCAAAGGGTTCGAAGACGTAGGGCCGTGGCGCCGTGGGCACGCCCTGCAGGAAACGCGGTGGCGCCTCATGCACAAAGGTCTCGAACAGGCGGGTGTAGATGCACTGGCGCTTGAGCATGCAGGTGTCGCAGGGTTGTCCGGGCCCCATAACGCAGACCGTCCGGCGCAGGGCATGGCCAAAAGCGCCGCGCAACATGGAGCCTTTGAAGGCCGGCAAGTGGCAGGGGCGTTGCGCCAGCAGTTTGAAACGCAGTTTGAGACAGGTGATTTCCGGCAACTGATAAAGCTTGTGGTCACTCATCCGGCTTGTCCCTCCAGGTGGTCTGAACCGGTTCCGCTGCAACAAGACTGAATCAACTCATAGGAAATGCCGGCTGCTGAGACGAGCAGATGTGTGTAAGAGACTTTCGGTGTCCCCGGAGCCGTACAGATATGATACAAAAGGCATGTTCGGAAAGCAAGTATTTTGTCACACAATTGTCTTATAAACGCAAACAACCACGACTTCGTCAACACAAGCGCGAGCAAAGCCGTGCAGTCTGCGCACTGCCCACGGACTGCCTCTGCCGCAACTGAATCAATCGTGCGAACAATCTCGAAGCAAAGCCGGGAACACCATGAGATGCTTCGCGCGCGGGAGTCACGTCGAACGACCTGCATCGTGCGTCTTGCGCTCAGCATGACAAGGTCATGTGTGTTCCATGGGCTCGGAGCATTGGCATCCAGGCGTTAACGCCTCACCTATACACCTCAATGCGGCAGGAGCCTGCCACACCCCGACGGCAGTGGGAACACCAGCTGCAGGGCCATTCAACACTCCCGACGGCGGTCTTAACACTAGCTGCAGGGGCACTCAACACTCGCGACGGTGGTGGGAACACCAGCTACAGGGGCACGGAACACTCCCGACGGTGGTGGGAACACCAGCTACAGGGGCAGGGAACACTCGCGACGGTGGTGGGAACACCAGCTACAGGGGCACGGAACACTCCCGACGGTGGTGGGAACACCAGCTACAGGGGCAGGGAACACTCCCGACGGTGGTGGGAACACCAGCTACAGAGGCACGGAACACTCGCGACGGCAGTGGGAACACCAGCTACAGGGGTACGGAACACTCGCGACGGCGGTGGGATACACCAGCTACAGGGGCACGCAACACCCTTGAGGCGGCGCTAAATCAAGATTATTTTCTCCGGCAGTCGCTTTTATCCTTGACATCACCCTGTCAGTTTTCATATCTTTGCTGTAACATTCCCAATTGTCACCCATCAAGCAAACGTCCACCTGTCCTACTCAAACCGGGACGGGAATGTCTCTGGTTGTGAAGCGCACTGAACGACTGACGCGTCCATAACCAATTCACAACAGAAACCTGATTCTCCCGCGGCGGACTGATCCTGCATGCTTCTCCGTCAACAGGCGAACCGGACTTGTCTCTTATTTTGAGATTTCCTTCCAAGGCTCTGGCAGAGTTGAGGAGAAATTGACCACCGCGCTGTAACTACTATTCACTAATCGATGGAGATTGTCATGAAGAAGGCTTACTGTGTTGTTCTCGTTTTGCTTTTTTCAACCAGCGTTTTGGCGCAACATCATGTCAGCGGCACTGTCTTTGATCCGGATGGGAAACGGTTGCCTGGTGTGAACATTGTCGAGAAAGGCACATACTGGGGCACCTCAACCGCATCGGACGGCACATTTAGTTTTCGAGCGAGTTCAAGTGCAGCCACTCTGATATTCTCATTTATTGGATATGGCACAGAAGAATTGGTGTTGAGCGGGCAATCAACGCTTGATGTCACGTTCAAAGAAAGTACGCTTACACTCAGAGAAATACAGGTCGTGGGTTCCAGAAGTTATGCACGGTCATCCACGGACTCACCGGTGGCGATTGACGTTATAAATATCGCTGACCTGGCGACTACCAGCGGCAAGGCGGAAATCAACGAAATGCTGCAATACGCGGCTCCGTCTTTCAACGCGACCAAGCAGTCCGGGTCAGACGGCGCGGACCACATCGATCCGGCTTCGCTGCGTGGACTGGGACCGGACCAGACGCTGGTTCTGATCAACGGGAAGCGCAGGCATCAATCTTCGCTGGTGAACGTCTTTGGCACCAGAGGCCGGGGCAATTCCGGCACGGATTTGAATGCCATCCCTGCCGCATCGATCAAGAGAATCGAGGTGCTGCGAGACGGCGCCTCCGCGCAATACGGCTCTGACGCCATTGCCGGTGTCATCAATATCGTGCTCAAGGACAGAACAGACGGCATCACCGGTGGCATAACTTATGGCGCCTACAGTACGGCCGTGGGAGACGACTTTGCGGAAGAGGCGGGGGACGTCATCTACAATGTTGACGGCAAAAACCGGCTCGATGGCGAGGACAAGAGCTTTGATGGTAATACCGTCAAGGTTGATCTTAACTACGGCGTTACCCTTGGCGATGAGGGCGGCTTTGCTAATTTCACAGTCGAGTCTTTGTCAAAAGCCAGAACGTTGCGGCCTGGCTGGTCCTGGCGCAAAGGCTATGGCAGTGCAGGAATCGACGGCTTTAACTTCATGATCAATTCTGCGCTTCCGATTGGCGAAAATACCGAACTCTACGCCTTTGGCGGTAGGAATTTCCGGGATACCAACGCGTTTGCGTTCTCAAGGGACAGTTTTGAGGACGGCGATAATCGCTCGGTCCCGAGTCTTTACCCGAATGGCTTCACTCCGAGAATCACCTCCAACATCACGGATGTCGCTGCCTCAGGCGGCTTACGGCACAGCATGGAGAATGGCTGGCAAGTCGATTTTAACAACGCTTACGGCAAGAACGATTTCCACTATTTTATCAAGGGCTCCAACAATGCTTCTTTGGGCAGCAGTTCTCCCACTGATTTTGACGCCGGCGGCCATAGCCTTTCCCAAAACACCACGGGCCTTGACTTCAGCAAGTACTATGCTGACATCGCTGAGGGACTCAACCTTGCATTTGGTCTCGAGTACAGAACGGAGAACTTCGAGATTTTTGCCGGCGAACAGGCCTCCTACGCGCTTTATGATACGCAGGGTGTCGCCATCATCAACCCAGCTACCCAGGTTCCGGCTTTTGATTCGAATGGCGACCAGCTATTTGGCGGCTCTCAGGGTTTTCCCGGCTATAGCCCCGCGAACGAAGTGGATAGAAACCGCACCAACGTCGGCTTCTATGCTGATGCTGAGGTCAATGCCACAACCGCCTTTCTGGTTGGCGGCGCTGTTCGCCTGGAGAGTTACAGCGATTTCGGCGAAACAGCCAATTTCAAGCTGGCAAGTAGATATCGGGTAAACGAGAATTTCACCTTGCGGGGCTCAGTTTCTACCGGGTTCCGGGCGCCGTCTTTGGCGCAGATTCACTACAATCTGCTCTTTAACAATATCATTGCCGGCCGGTCTGAACGAACCCTGCTTGCGGCCAATACCAGTACGGTTGCCAAAGCGTTTGGTATCGACCAGCTCAAAGAGGAAACTGCTGTCAACGGCTCTGTTGGTTTCGCATTCAAGACTGGCGGATTCAGCGCCACTTTTGATGCTTACTCCATTTCCGTGGACGACCGCATTATTCTCACCGACACTTTCGATGCTTCGACTCTGGGCGTGGGCGCCGAGGCAGCACAGTTTTTTGCCAATGGCGTGGATACGAAAACCAATGGTGTTGATGTCGTCTTGAATTACTCAAAACACCTGGGAGATGGTAACCAGCGCCTTACGGTAGGACTGGCGGGTAACATAAACGACCTCGAGATACAAAGCATCAATAGCGGCAATTTGAATGAGTTTACATTCTTTGGGCCGTTTTCGCGTGCGTATCTGGAGGCTGCGGCGCCGGACCATAAGTTTGGTGTGAATCTGGCTTACTCAACCTCCAGGCTCGCGGTCATGGCGTCATTGACCAGGTTCAGTGAGGTAAAACTGCAGGATTTTCAATGGGTTGACACGCCGGCATCAACTCAGGCGGAGGCAGATGCATTGCTGGGTGCTGCGACGGATGTTTATAAAGCCGCCATGACGCTTGACTTCAGTGTGAGCTACACGTTGCTGAAATCGCTCAAACTCACAATTGGCGGAAACAATCTCCTGAACGAATACCCAACGGAGCAATTCGACGGCTGGACAGACCAGGGCGGATTCAACGATTCCGTGCAGATGGGCTCTGATGGGCGGTATCTCTTCTCGCGGCTGGGAGTTAAGTTGTAGAGGTGATTTGATTAACGTTTGTGCATTGAAAGCCCGGGGTCTTGCCCCGGGCTTTGATGTTTGGAAGTGTCGTCGTTAACGACTTTGCGCGACCACCCCGTCTCTCAACAGCAGATTACTTGACATAGATGAGCTTACGCGCAAGACTTGTTGCGCCCGCTGACAGACGATAGAAATAAACGCCGCTACTCACGGGTCCACCGAAAGCATCCGTGCCATCCCAATTTTCAGTGTAGTTGCCGGGCGTTCTCATTCCCGCAGCTAGCGTTCGCACCTTTCTTCCGCGGATATCATAAATTGTCAGCTCAAACCTGTCATCCCCGGAGGCAAGCGCAAAGGAAATGACTGTTCCGGCGTTAAACGGATTCGGGTAGTTTTGCAGCAGCCGGAAGCCACGGGGCAGGCCTGGCTCGGATTGCGCCACCTCCGTGACCAGCACTTGTGTCTCAACGGATTGAATCGTCTCCGGAGTTTTGTCCGCGTCTTCATAGTAGCCGGCGAAGCGGGTGATGGCCGGCGTTTCATGCGCGATCAGGTCATCCACGAATGCCGGTTTGATGCTCTGGTAGAGCAGGTCAACTTCGACCTCAAGGCTGCCGCTGTGCCCCGCCAGGTCTACAAAGTAGTTGACGACATCACTGCCACTGCCTTCGCCGTTTAGATCATGGTTGAAATTTGGGTCATTCGCGGCCTCGCCTTTGATGGCCATATCCTGGTAGCGGTCGGCGTTTAGAACGAATCCTTTCGGCGGAATGCGATTATCTTTAATGTAATCCGCGCCGCGCAACAGAGTGCGAGTGACCTCACCATTGACATCGACCATGACCGGTTCCCAGATTTGCACCTGCTCATCAGAATCGATCCGGTCAAGATGGGGTACATAATCCTGCGACAGGGCAACGATGCGGCCGTCGTCGTTGAAGTTGCCTGACTCGAACAGCAGCGTGCCTGCTTCATCGCTAACCTCGACGTGCAGCCAGGCGCGCCGGCTCGGAAATCCGGTAGGGAATTTGTGTCCGGCGAGATTTTCCACCGTGGCGGCAATGTGCAGCGTATCATTCTCGACCGTGGTTTCAACTGACAGCCTGGCCGTTTTTTGCCGCAACTGCCGGCGGGTTAGCGCGATGGTGCTGTCGAATTGTGCCTCCGTAGCAGTCACGCCGATCTCGTCGCCGTTGTCGCGCAGCATCTCCAGCATGAACGCATTGCCGCCCACAAACAGATGGCGCCAAAACGGTGATTGCGGCGCCAGCATAGATGGGATACTCGAGATTTTGACAGCTTCGTCGATGCGTGGCATGTGGCAGTCCTGGCACTCGATTCCGTCTTGCCGGTAGACACTGTTTTGCCACTCGAAATAGGCGGTTTGCTCCGGGAAAGAGCCTGCGATTTCACCGGCATCGTCGAGGTAGGGCGTGAACAGCGTGTGGCAGGTGGCGCACAGCTCCGAGGTCTGCATGTGGGGGCCATAAACACCGCGGTAGTTGACCACGGACTGCATGAGACCATCGACCACGTTTTCGTAAGGTCCGAAAATCGTTCGGCTGTCGTCAATCACGTATTTGCCGGAAAAGCTGTCATCACTGCCCAGGCTGTCCGGTTGGATTTGATGGCACGCAGTACAACTTACGCCATCCATAGCCAGCGGATCGGCACGCATCTCGGCAAGAGTGTAACCTGTAGAACCGTCATGAATAGCCTGCGTTCGCGCCATCGGAGCGTGACAGGTGGTGCACTTGTCTTCAATAACGGCCTGCAACTGCGGGTTGATGGCGACTTCGCTTTCAACCTTTGCCTGCCAGTACGGGTCTCTGGCAGCGTTCGCCATCATGGTCGAGCGCCAGTTTTCAGCGATGGAGAGGTCCGTGCCGTCGCTGGCAGTCAGGGCGTCACCGTTACCATTATGGCACAAGGCGCAATTGCCCGAGCCGGTGAACAGCGTTGAATTGTCCGTCGGCAGCCCAGCCTGGGCAAACAGGCCTGGCGTCGTGAAGGCAGCGCAAAGAAGCCAAAGCAGCGCCATCCTGTGCAGATGTGAAATCGTTTTCATCAATTCTGACTCCTTGAGGTATCCAGCATCTTATTGTGGTTGTGCATCCGCGCGCAAGATAAAGAAATCTTCCTGGTGTGTCAAGCTGAACCTGAATATTGTGACGCATTCGTCGTCCGGGTCGTGAACGAGAGAACCAGCCGTGCCAGGATGACGGGGCAAAGCAGAGTGTCTGGCCTCCGGCTGCACTGGCGGTGCCGCCGCTCACAACGCTTGGATGGTTTAGGATGAAGACGCGCGACGTGGTTTGCCCCCGAGCGCAGGCACTAATGTGATGATTTCCAAATAGGCTAACTCTGACAGGGTTTGATGTTAACCGTTCAGGCATAAAAAAAGGGTCGAAACCCTGTCAGAGTTTTGTTCGGAAAATTAGAAATCGTGACACTAGATTACTCCCTGAAAAACTGAAATTCTGTGCCACTGCTCGGGTTGACCAACCGCAGACTCTCGTCATTTAGCGAATCTGATTCGACAGTGTATTCCGTGCAACCGAGAATCCGCTCCACAAATCCAAGACCATCGCCGTGGTTCTTCCAGCCGGTCTTGTAGAACTTTATCCTTGCGCCACCAAGGCCGAACAGTCCGGAGATCTCGTCACAGCCAAATGGGTTTTCCGGGACGCAGTACCATTCAATCTTGAATTGCCGGGTGGCGTCAACCGTCAGCTTTGGAATCAGAGCCTGCCTCTGGATGTAGGAGAACTCGGGCTCGGTCGAGGTGTGCAATACCCAGTTGCCGAGCACCGGCGAGTCTTTGATGCTGTCCGTAACTGCACTTTTGTAGGCAAAAAGGCCTTGCTGTGTGAATAGGAGCAAAACACCGCTGGCGACATGGATTCGGTATGGCTGAGTCAGATGCAGGATGGGAAAGCCCTTGACATCGCACAGTTTGAGCGTCTGGCTAACCTGACCCGGAAAGATGCTGTCATTGCGTGTTTCGTAGGAACCGCCGAAAGCATTGCAGCCGTCATCGCCAAAAAACTGCTCGCGATTGAAAATGAGATTGAAGGGTTCATAGCCGGACTTGTCGAGAGTCCAAATGAGCTTATGGGCCTGCGAAACGGGCAACGAGGCGCCGAGGTCTTCGGGGTTTAGCGTCGCATCGTCGCAGCCGCTGGTCAGCAAGGCGAAAACGAATAGCGCAAGACACCGACAATGGAGTGCCATATTCATCGTTCTTGTCTCCGTTGGTTGAAAAAGGAGATCAGAAGACTGGCAAGATGCAGGCCAGCCGCGAAGTGACCTTTTTCGTACGTGACAGGATCGGCGCCGGGACGCGCGGGACTCAGACTTCCGAAGCTTGTATCAGAAAACTGTAAGCGGGCCGGCACGACCGAGCCGGGTCGTTGGCAGCCAGTGTACGCAAACGGCCACATCGAATGTAAGTGATATAAGATAAATCACCTTGGTAATCAGGTTCTGCCCGATGTTCCACAACCCGCCGAAAGAAAAGCTCTGGCTTTCCTGGATGTTTGTCGTCCTTTGGACTGGTGTGATTTTCGCCACCATCCCACTCGCCAGAACAGTGCGAATGGCCGTGCGCGAGGCCTTTGGCGTGCAGGTTTTCCTGTATTTCACCGTTGGCGTGGTCGTGACCGTGACCGTGCTTGCGGTCATCCGGCTGCGTGTTCAGCGAAGTGAAACCAGCAGTATGGGCTTTGTCTGGCTGGCTGCGGTGGCGACCGCCTTCATCGGATACGCGTTTAGCCTGCGGGCCAATCCGGAGGAAGCCGTGCACTTTGTGGAGTACGGCGTGCTTGGGATGCTCATCTTTCGAGCGCTAAGTCACCGCGTGCGTGACCAGAGCATCTATTTCGGCGCAGCACTGATCGGCGCCATGATTGGCACAGTCGATGAGATGGTCCAGTGGGCCGTGCCGAAACGATTCTGGGCGCTCGGCGACATCTGGCTGAACCTGCTGGCCGTTGCACTGGTGCAGTTGGGCATCGCAAAAGGCATGCGACCACGCCGGATTTCTTCGGATTTCGGCGCCACCAGCACGCGTTGGCTTTGCCGGCTTGCGGCGGTCTTGTTGCTTCTCATCTCCGCCAATCTGCTGAATACGCCCGATCGAATCGCCTGGTACGCCGAACGCGTCCCACAGTTGCGATTCTTGATTGAAAACGAAAGCGTGATGTTCGAGTACGGCTACAAGTTTAAAGACCCGGATATCGGTGTCTTCAGGTCACGGCTTTCGCCGGCAGAGCTCAAGGCGGTCGATGCTGAACGGGGGGCTGCCGCTGCCGCAATCCTCGATAGATTCCAGGATCCGAGTCAGTACGGACCGTTTCTGGAAACCTACACGCCCAGCAATGACCCGTTCCTGCACGAAGCCCGCGTTCACCTGTTCCGCCGCGACCGCTATCTCGGCAAAGCGAAGAAACTGGATGAAGGCTCTGGCGAATTCCGCTATCGCCTGACCGTGGCCTACCGCGAGAATCAAATCATGGAAAAGTATTTCGGCAACACCCTGGGCCATTCCAGCTACTCGCTGGCGGCAGAAGACATCGACTTTATGGCGGACCACCTGCTACAAGACCAGCCGTATGAGAGTGCGGTCAGCCGAACGCTCGTCACCGGCATCCGTGAGAAACACACGCTATTGATCCTGGCCGCCTTGTTTGCCAGCGTCGGATTCTTGTATGCCATGCCGGGCAGGGAGCGCAAACCGGCGCTCGCCACAGGGTGAAACGATAAAGTGCAGACCCGACGACACTTTCTCAAGACCCTGGCCGCCGGTGGACTGACCGCGTTTGGCGGTTGCCTGGGAAATATCCCGCTCTTGCCAAAAAAATCTCGGCTGCGACTGGTTTTCTACACCGACATACACGCTAAGGTAAACGGCGGTGTGCCTCACGCCCTCGAGCTTGCTGCTGAAGCCATCAACGTTCAAAATCCGGACCTGGTGATTGCAGGCGGCGACCTGATCAGCGGAGGCTTTACCAACACGGCGGCCGACATGGCGCCACGCTGGCAAACGTACCTGGCCATGCAGCAAGACATGCGGGCGGAGGTCTACCCTGTCATCGGAAACCACGATTTGGTGGCGGTGCGACCGAAAGACGGCAGCGAGCCGAGTCCACACCCAAAGGCCGAGTTCTGCAGCCGGCTCGGACTTGCCAGGTCCTACTACTCTTTCGATGCACTGGATTATCACTTCATCATTCTGGATTCAATCGAACTCAGTGACGATGAATTGGGCTATTGTGGTTTCATCGGGGAGGCGCAAATGGCGTGGCTCAGAAACGATCTCTCGCAGGTGGCGGACAGTGCGCCCATCGTTCTGGTTTCCCACATTCCACTTGCCACCGATTACTTCGACGTCAACTCCGGCACGAACACCTCTCCGGGGCCCGGCAAGCTTGTCAGCAACGCGGCCGAGATATTGGCAGCGTTTAACAACAAACAGCTTATCCTTGTGCTGCAAGGCCATCTCCACACGTACGAAGAACTGCGCAGCAACCAGACGCGATTCATTACAGGCGGTGCGATCTGCGGCAACTGGTGGCGCGGTCCGCTCGGAACGACGGAGGAGGGTTTTTGCGTTTTGACGCTTGCGGGAAACGAAATCGGCTGTCGCTACCACGGCTACGGCTGGTGACAAGCGTGCAATATCAGGAGCAGCGGGCGACGGGCTGAGAAAGAAACAGAATCGAGCAGAGAATTCGCTCGGTCTGCACCCAAGTCAATCTTGCCGAACAAACTGCCCTCTTCTGGGGCGTCCTATTTGAACAGGAAGGTCAACTCCCTGATTCCAGCTTACCCGATAATTGCTAAACAACACGGGAATCGCAACTTGCTTGGCGCTGCCGTTACTGTCCCGGGCATTGCGCTGAAAACCGAAGTGAAGATGCGGACTCTCCGACCGTCCCGAGTTGCCCACTGAGCCGATTATCTGGCCTGCAATCACACTGTCTCCAAGCGCGACTTGAATGGAGCCTTGTTTCAGGTGGACGGCCCGGCTAATCTCGCCGTTGCCGTGGTCTATCTCAACATAATTCGCTTGACTGCCGGGACGAATATTTCCGGGTTCATTGTCTGGTTCGCCGGTGTGCAAGCCAACCACCACGCCGGCAGCCGGGGCGAGCACGGAATGGCCGAATGCATAATTGTCCGCCAGCTTCGGGCCGTTTGAACTGCGTCCGTCCTCATCCACACGGACAAAGTCCCAGGCAAAATGTCCCCGCGACAAATGGCGGCGATGCTCCACGCCAAAGTCATGACCGGAGGACAAGAACCAGGTTCCTGCAACCGGCAGCCGGTATTGATTCTGCTGCTCGTACCGCATGAGTTTGACCGATGTTTGCGCAAGAATGCTATTGCCAGAATACAATGTCAGTTCGAGCCGGTCGGCAGACAAATCTTCAGGGAGCATGAAGTGAAAATTGTGCAATGTGATTTCACCGTCCGTTTGGCTCCGCAGAAACCCTCGCAGGGAAGCTCCAGAATATTCAATGGTGTGGATATGCGCGCCTTTTGAGAAATGCCGGATTTGCAGACGGTCGATGTGGTTGGCTGAGTCCGGACCTTTTATCAGGATGCCGAAATTCCAGTTTTCAAAACGCAGATCATCAGGGACTTTATAAAGTGTGTCAGGATGCGGCAGGATTTCAACGGTCATCGGGCGCGACTGGTGACGAATCTCAGATTCCTGGTTGAATCGATGTTTCTCATTGCAGGAAGTGGCAAGAAATAGGAGAATAGCTGTCAATGCCTTGAAATACTTACTCTCAGCCGTCATTTTCGCAAAATCCTTTCACTGCATCCATATGCTTCTCGACCCCTTTCTTGAACAGACCTTTCAGCAAAGGATTCATGAGCCTTGGTAACAGCTTGTGGGCTTTCGCATCCATGACCAGCTTCAGCTCGGTTTTAACTCCTGCCGATTTGACGGTAAAAACAGAATCCCAGACCGTGCCATGGCTATCGGCCACCATGCGGATGCGGTCGTTTTCGACATATTCCATGACTTCCAAATCCGTGGTGGATTCCTTGCCGTTCATCAAGCGTGTTTCGCGAAAGCGGGCGCCAACCCCTGATTTGATATCTGAGGTAAATTCGATCTTCACGATATCCGGCACGGCTTTCGGGAAGTTCTCGATGTCGGAGACGGTTTTGAAAACCAGCTCAACTCCGGCGTTTATGGTGCGGGTGACGGTGGTTCGGGTCATGTTTCCTCCTGTTTGTTTGGTGAATCAGGTTTCGACAGGCTCATAGGTACTGGCCAGACCAACTTGTCCTGAGTTCCCCAGGGAATCCTTGCGTTCAGACAAACTTGTCACGAGTTCTCCATGGATTTTTTGGGCTGAGACAAACTTCTCCCCGCGTCTCCATGGATTTTTTGAGCTCCGACAAACTTTTCCTCAGGTCTCCATGGATTTTCTGGGCTGAGACAAACTTCTCCCCGCGTCTCCAGGGATTTTTTGAGCTCCGACAAACTTCTCCTCAGTTCTCCATGGATTTTCTGGGCTCCGACAAACTCCTCCTCACGTCTCCATGGATTTTCTGGGCTGAGACAAACTTCTCCTCGTGTCTTCAGAGATTTTTTGAACTCCGACAAACTTTTCCTCGCGTCTCCAAGGGTTTTTGGGACTCCGACAAACTTCTCCTCATGTCTCAAGGGATTTTGGGGAGTCAAACAGACTTCTCCTGAGTTCCCCAGTGAGCAAAGGTCATGGTTTCACGAGTCCGGGCTGGCTAATTGGTTAATGTGCGTGGTCTCCAATATTTGAGTATCGGGTGCCTCGCGCACGGAATTGATCATAGCCCGACCAAGCAGTTCCGTAGTGGTAACGTGCTTGGGGAAGAGCAGTTTCCACATGGGGTACAAGAAACCGAAGATGTCGTATATGATTTGATAAGACCAGGTTTTGGATTTCACGCCCTTCATGGGCTGGATATATGCCGGTCTGAATACAAAGATGGCCTTGAACGGAAGTTGCATCAAAGCGTTTTCAGTTTTTCCTCTTACCCTTGCCCACATGACTCGGCCTTTTTCACTGCTGTCCGCTCCTACTCCGGATACATAGCAAAAAGTCATGTTTTCATTGAGGGTGGACACAGTTTTTGCGAAATTCAGAGTCAGATCGTAAGTGAGGCGGTGATAGTCTTGCTCAGAAAGACCGGCTGAAGGGACTCCCAGGCAAAAGAAACAGGCGTTGTAACCCGTTAACTCCGTTTCAATGGCCGTGAGGTCAAAGAAATCACTTTGAATGATCTCCCGCAATTTCTCATGTTTGACGTCAATAGATTTTCGGTTGATAATAAGTACTGATTCGACAAGAGGACTCTCAAGGCATTCCAGTAGAACGCCTTTGCCAACCATACCGCTTGAACCTGTGATAATTGCTTTCATTGTGTTCTGTCTTGACTTAGAGTGCTGTAGTGCCGCCATCCCGGCGGATGGTTGCCATGACCTGGTTGGCTTGCAGGGCCTGCAGCGCCCCGACATAGGCGATGCCCTTGACACTACCACCTTCGAAGACGAAATTCCAGAAAGGATAAGCCATTTTGTAACCTCCCTATCGTTGTTCAACTCTTGCGCCGAGCACGTCAATGCGATCTGGTTGATGCCAAGAGAAACGGACAGGCACTCTCAATAGCCACGACGTTCTTCTTGGACATTTGCGCGCTCAATCCTGGAGTCAAGTTCCGCAATGTACTCATCAATCCAGGTGATAACGTTGTAGTTCGTCTCTGCTTTCTTCAACGCCGATAGATGTTTTTTCTTGTTTTCACAATGAAGGCTGTCAGCACCGCTCCATCCTTCACTTGAATAGTTTGCGCTGAAGTTTCTTCTCACATCTTCTCTATTTCCATACCGGATCAAGACCTCTCTGGCCAGACACTGTCCATCGTTATCCAGCGTGAGCTTGTTTGGTACAAAAGAGGCCAAGTACCAGGCTCGATGTTCAACGTCGATGTCCACCCATTCGAAGACATCACTCAACGGCACCAAAGAAAGGCCACCTTCTCTTGGAATTATGTAGCGACCACCTCTTAGCCATGTTGTTATGTGGTAAGCTTTACCGTCTATTGGTGGTCCAATGTAGCGACATACCTTCTTCCATCCAGCTTCTGGATTCTTGGTGAAAATTCTGCATATAACCTTCTGAGTTTCGGAATAAAATCCACGCAGAACGCTCTTCTCGTCTCCCAAATGTGCCAGAATGGTGTCTGCGAGTTCCACACTTTCGAGGGGAAACTCATCCACGAACCTTACCCCGATCTTTGTCCAAAAATGATCTGTCAAGGGATGATGCTTGCCAAAATCGAAATTTTCAAACAGACTCGGATGCGTTAGCAACCTCAACGCCATCTCCTTTGGTATCTCTCTCGGCAAGTCATCATCGGCATAGTAGAACCCACACAGATTTAAGGCAATACTGACGGCATCGCTGCCAGATTCTCCCAGCAGGAATTCCAGCCAATCACCGAAAACCGGCTCAGACAGATGGCCAATAACCCCGCCAGAGCCAAATAGTCCGAAGGCGCGGACATCAATCTTTCGGGCTCGCGCCATGCGTAGAATCATTAGAGCTGCCCTATCGGTCAAACCTGAGCGCCATACCAACTCAGGTAAGAATTCCGCAAGTTGTGAATCTTGGGAGAATAGATCAAGCCTGTCTTCCCATAAATCTGGATTTGCTTCAAATATGGCTTTAAAGTACCCGGCAAGAAACGAAATACTCCGGTTTTCAGAAGAACCGACTTGGACCTCCAATATCCGACCTAGTAGTGAAGAAGAGGTATCCAATCTCCCTAGTTCATATCCAAATTGATAGCCGTTTTCCGCTTCAGTCGTAACCAACCATTCCATTTCACTGTGGAATATTTCCAGGTTCAAGAGAGACTCTTTGGCAAGCCTTGCAGCAGTCCTTGATTTTTTGTTCTTATCATACTTACCATGTTTGTCGATTTCATCTTCAATCAGAGACAGGCCTACATATCTCCTGAGTCGGGATGAGAAGTCTTCTCCGCAAAGGTTCTTTTCTAGATCTTCAAGAGCCTCTGTCACCTCTAACGGTAGATTTCTTCTGGCGTGTACGATCAACTTTACCAAATGGGCCAGCAACTCTTTTCTGGTTATGAATGGCTTGGTGGAAAAGGAATGGAAAGTCTCAATAATCATCTCTTTGAGATTGAGAATGTACAAAAGCCCATAAGATTTCTGAAAGATCATCTCATTCGTTTTTGCTATTTCGTCGGGCGTCATCGATTCAAGTTTGTGTGTAAGAAGATTCCAGACTCGTCTATACGCGTCGTACAGCTCACCGTAGGTTTTCGGGTACCAAAGTTTGGGCTCGTGTCTTAGGCCTTGGAATTCCGAACCAATCATTCTTGTGAAATGTTGTGACTCCAATGCTTCTTCGCATGCCCGTAGCCCAATCAGGCGCTTTTCTTTCGAATCGGATTCAAGAGCTTCCTGCAGAACGGGAAACCGAGCTGCAGGTGTTGCCTCTGTGGGTGCAACCCTGCCAGGCGCATTGGAGAAAAGAGCTGCGAATACACCACTAGCGTTGGTTGAAAAGTTCTCATTTTCAGCCTCTGCGAGAAGCATGAGTACTCTTGCAGAGTCAGCAAATAGCGCGCGCCACATTGCGGTTCTCTCAAGAGCCCAGACAACTTCTCGCCGACCAGTGGTGAACTGCAAGAGTTGCTCTTTATCCCATTTGCCTACCGTGCGCCTCAGGCAATTGAGAGCAGACTCTGGGTGGGCCTCAGCGAGCTTTAGAAAGAAAGATGCACCAACTTTGGTTCTCAGTAGAGAGCCATCCATGAAGATCCCCTGTTCTCCTAGAACCCCGTCCACGAAATCACGTCCGGCCTCCACGTCGGCGATGTACGGCACGTGGTCCATGAACCTTTCGAGCAAATCAGTCCGGAAATCTTCCGGTATGCATTGAATGAACTCAACGAACTTTTCTTTGGTGAACCCCCTGAGTTGCCACCACTCCCTGAACAAGAAGACTCGAAGAATGAATGGCGTCACATAAATGTAGTGAACTCCCTGCACGATGCCTCGTTTGCGCTGTTCGCCAACAATTTCGTCGAAGTCTGAGTAACTTATCTCAACAAATTCGGCAATCCATTCCGTCTCAACGCTCAAACTGCCGCGATAACCGACCTTTTCAAACAGCGACAGGGCCCAAAGAACTCGTGCAGTCTTTTTGAAATGCTCGCCCGTCGTAGGTTCGCGACCTCCTACCAGGCGATTCATCAACCCTTCATCCGTGATGTTCCAGAATTCTTCAGTTGATCCCTTAGATGTTAGATAGCTTTCAACAAGAAGTGCGGCGATTCTTGGATAGCCATCAGCGAAGACGCTTAATCTGTCCACAACATGGTCAGGAAGCTGTTGCGTCTCGTTTTTAATCAGTTCTTTGATCTTCTCTTGAGACAGAGGCTTCAGTTGATAAGTCGATGTCGGAAGAGGCGTGCCTCCAGTTTCATATGAGAGGGTTAATAGCGCGAACCTTGCACCGCGTCCGGAAAACGACCTCACATACATCTCGTGGTGCTCTAAGTCACATTCGTCAATCACCAAAATTCCCGAAGAATTAGGATCGTTTTGAAGTGAGTAGAACAGGTTCGAACTGCGAAACTGCTCGGCGTTTGCATAAATCACTCTACACTTAAGATCATCCTGATTGAGCGCTTCGAATACAAACCTGGTTTTCCCGATTCCCGACAGACCGTTAATGCGACAAACGACCGAATCATTTTGTTCTCTGATTTTTTGGCGAATGCTCTGCATCCAGTTCTGTCTATCCTCATCAACCACGAATGTGCGCGGATGCTTGATATCACTCATCTCAGACCATGCCGTGAATGACTGACAATCCCCAGAAAAGCCTTTGAACGAGAGCACAAGCCCCGGGAATTGAGAAGCAAAGCCGATTATCTGGTTCGCTGACTATGTGCGACATTCATTTTGATAGCCCAGCCTTCGGAACTCGTCCATCAGTGCATTTTCTCGTCCTGTTCTTTGTTTTTTGGACAAGTCTGCAAAAAGCACCTGAATATAGGTTCCACCGCTATCCAAGAGTCTCCTAACTTCCGGCTTGATTGGTGCGTTGAGATTCCCTCCTACATGCAGTTCGCGTTTACACTGCAGGGGTTCAAGGTCTCCAGCCTTGATCTGAAACCCGGTGTCGCCCGTGGGTATGAACGAATCCTTGACATCCTTTCCATAGTCCACACTTTGAATGTGGGCGTCAATGCCACCATCGCCAACGTTGATACATCCCGGCACATCAATCAGATGTCTAGCGATTCCGATTCCAGCGCTCTCTGCCCACAGCAAACTTCGAAAAAATCGACGGCTCTGTCTGGGCCAAGGTGTTTTATCTCATTGGTGGATATTGTGAATGGAGTGTCCTGGTTCACTTTTCGGTCTTTTCGCTAGTTTCGGACAATGATCATTTGCCCGCCTGAAACGACTGCCATAGCCCCCGCGCCTCCTCGGCGCTCACCACCTCGTGTCTGCCCCAGCGCACCCCGTGCGCGACAATCTTGCCTAACGCGTTCTGGCTGAGACGGTCAAACTCTGCCCCGCCCATCTGTTCGCGGAAATCGGAGAGAATACCTTGCGCTTGGCTGACCTCTGGTACCGAACCCAGTTTGGCGAACAGCAAAAGAACCTCGAGAAGCAATCGAATGGCAGGTTCGTACTCCTTCTGTTGAAACTTCAGTGAGCCGATATTGCCATAGGTTTGTGCCATGCCGTGCACGTCGCCGACCTGCTCTTTTCCCTCTAGAGATTTGCTGTAAAACTCGATGGCCATGTCCCATTCGCCCTTGTCCTTATAAGCCAAGCCGAGATTGTTATAGGGGTTCGCCATGCCGTGCCTGTCGCCGACTTGCTCTAAGCCTTTTATAGATTTGTAGTAAAACTCGATGGCCATGTCCCATTCGCCCTTGGAGTGATATACCAGGCCTAAGCCTCCGTAGGTTGTGGACATGCCCTGCACGTCGCCGACTTGCTCACAAATCGCAAGATCTTTGTTATGAAACTCGATGGCCATGTCCCATTCGTCTTTTAACCAATAAACCACGCCCAGGTTGCCGTAGGTTTGTGCCATGCCGTGCCGGTCTCCGACTTGCTCTAAACCCTCTAGAGATTTGCTGTAAAACTCGATGGCCTTGTCCCACTCGCCCTTAGACTTGTAAATCACACCCAGGTTGCCGTAGGCTATCGCCATACCGTGCCGGTCGCCGACTTGCTCCTTACCTTCGAGAGATTTGTTGTAAAACTCGATGGCCTTGTCCCATTCGCCCTTAGACTTATAAACCAACCCGAGATTGTTATGGGTTTGTGCCATACCGTGCCAGTCTCCGATTTGTGCTAAACTTCGGAGAGATTTGCTGTAAAACTCGACGGCTTTGTCCCACTCGCCCCTAGAATGATAAACCACGCCCAGGTTGCCGTAGGTTATCGCCATGCCGTGCAGATCGCCGACTTGTTCATCAATCGTAAGGGCTTTGTCATAAAACTCGAGGGCCTTGTCCCATTCGCCCTTGCCCCTATAAGCCAAACCGAGATTGTTGTAGGTCTTGGACATGCCGTGCAAGTCGCCAACCTGCTCCTTACCTTCGAGGCCTTTGTCATAAAACTCGATGGCCTTGTCCCATTCGCCCTTAGACTGATAAGCCATGCCCAGGTTGCCGTAGGTTATCGCCATGCCGTGCCGGTCTTCGACTTGCTCCTTCACTTCGAGGTCTTTGTTGTATAACTCAATGGCCTTGTCCCATTCGCCCTTAGACTGATAAACCAAACCGATGGAATTCAACGCGCCATACTGGCCAGGGTTGATTTGGACGCACGCCTGCAAATCCGCCAACGCCTCCTGCCAGCGGGCCATGAGATATCGCAGGTTGCCGCGGTCATACAGGGTTTTGGCACGCAAGGTGACATCCGCAACTTTGTCGACAGCGAGCCGGTCCAGTACCTCCGCCATCACCTGCCAAAACAGGCCGCGCACCGTGCAATAGTGGGTGATGTGCTGCATCTGCCGGGCGGCGGTCTCATGTTCGCCCGCTTTGCGGTAGTGGTGCGCGCTCTCAATAAAATCGATCAGGTCGGCTTCTTGCAGGCAGCGCTCCTGGTACATCTCAGCCGCCAGCTTGTGCAGGTGTTTGCGGTCTGCAGTGCGGTCGTAGTAAAACTGGCGCAGCAGGTCGTGCAGGTCGTAGCGCTCGCTGTCCGGCGCACGCGTCAGCAGGTGCCGGCGAACCTGCAGCTCCGGAAGCGCCTCGGCAAAGCCGGCGCCACCGAGGCGGGTGTACAAACGCTCGATAAAAACGCGGGTTTCCGGCATACGGCAAAAGGCAGCCGCCTGCAACAGCCGGTTCAGGTTGCTGTCGTCGCCGCCGCCCATGGCGTCGTAGAGCTCGTTCATCAGGTGCAGGTGCAGGTTGTCGTCGCAGTCAAAGGCCTTTCTGAAGTAAGCATCGATCTGCTTTGCTTGCGGTTGGCGCTGTTTGTGCCATTCGCGAAAGAAGATCAAGTACTGCGGGTTGCCTCTGAAGAGTTTTTTCGCAGTGCCGAGTTGTTCCGTCGTGAGCGCCAGCTTCCAGGTTTGCAGCAGCGCTTCGGTCTCGGCCTCGCTCAGTCCATTGATATCCACGGGCTGCAACCGGGCCAGCGGCAGAAATTTCGATTTCTGCCGGCTGGTGAAAAGCAGCCGGCAGGCGGCGCCGCTTTCGGCAACGCTGGCCAAAAACTGCTGCAGCTTGTCGTCGCTGACGTAGTGCAAATCATCGAAAACCAGCAGGGCGCGGCTGTTTTGCAGCAAACTCTGCAAACCGCTATCGCTGGTGGTTTGCTCCTGCTGCAGGAAAGCGGTCAGCCGTTTCAGCACAGAGTTGTGGTCATCCAGCAGGGGCCGGAAGCGGTACCAGAACACGGGCCGGTTTTCTTTCTCGGCTTCGTGCGCCAGAGCGGCCACGGCCACGGATTTGCCGGCGCCGGGCGGGCCGTGGAGCAGCACCACGTTTCTGTCGAGACTGCGGACTCGCTGCAACGTGGCGTCCGGGCTGACAAAATCCTCCGGCAGCGGCAGAATATCGGTGGAGCCGATGGCCGTGGCGGCGTCCGCGCGTTTTTCCAGCAGCGCTTCCAACCGTTCAACCGTTTCTTTGATGGCGCTGACATTTTTGCCTTGGTGCTGCAACTGTGCCACCTGCTTTTGCAGCAAATCGAGGATGATTTCGGAATGCAGCGAAGAAATCTCATTCTGCAGCGTCTGCTCTCTGGCGATGAGCTTGCGGAGCTGCACAAACAGACCGGTGGCGAGCGCTTTGGCGTGGTAGTTGCCGACCACGGGCGCAAACATTTCAACAAAGAAGTCGTCGGGGATGAGCGTGCGGTATTCCTGGAAGGCCAGCATTTTGTCCGCCACTTTGCTGTCGCGAAATGCCTGGCGCAGGGCCTTGCGCTTCTCCGGCTTCAGCTCTTTGGCACAAGCCTGCACGGCTTTTTCGAACAGGTTGTCGAGGGTTTGCTGCGACAGGCCGCCGAGTTTGGCCTTGAGTTTATCGCTCAGCAGGCCGGTGAGCAGGCTTCTGGCGGCACCGCCAAGCGCTTCGATGGTGAACAGGGTTTCGATCAAGGGTTTTCCTCCCTGAGAACGAGAGACGTTTGCTGTAATTTAGAAATGTGGACAAAAGACGCAACGTAATTTCACAGCGCAGCAGAGCCGCAACCCCAAAAACATAGCCACGGATTAACACCGATTCGACACGGATAAGTGCATTGTCGACAAACTGCAAGAACTCAGCATCATTAAGAATCAGTGTATCATCAGCGTGAATCCGTGGCTAAATAGCGCCATTGGCGAGCAGGAGTGCTGGTGGTTAGGGCTGGAAACTGCGTGTGTGCATGACCGTCCGCTTCTTGGTTCAGCTTAGGCGCAAGCTCCGACGCAAGGGTGTGAGGTCACCTGGCAAAACCAATCAGAAGATAGTAAAGTCAGCATAACCGGTCAAGCAAAATTCGGGAGCAGGCAATCCGTTTTGGCGGTCAGGAGAAGTGGAAGACCATGTCTGGAGGCAGCGTTCAACCAGGGGGCATCTGACGCTCTGTGTCCCATCCGCAAGCACGTCCGACCGCACACTCCCACACGGTCTCGCCTGTCCTCGCCGTGCACATGGCACAGGCCCTTGCGTCGGTGTTCTGCAAGAATGACAGTGATAGCCCAAGAAGCGTGGCCAGTATTTCGGCTGCCTGGGTGATTTCGAGATCAAGTTTCCGAGGTGCCTCTGAGATAGCTACACGTCCGAACTTCCTATCATTCTTCGCATCGTCATAGTCAAGAATTCGTTGTTTCCCAGCAAGTTTGTTGGAGCAACCACCAGATTCAGCTAATGGTCCCAGCTCCAACTGACCCCAATCGAAGGCAGCAGTTTAAACCAGTGCTCCTCCTCTTCGACCAGAAACGGGCGTTGCTGCACATCGTCCCAACGCCAACTGTACTCAATCTCTCGAACGTTGGCGCGATTGTAGAGATTGGTGATTGCCAGGAATGCCGAAATGCGGCCCCGACGAGTATCGAAATGGCGATTCAGGGCTACGTCCATGCGGTGATAGGCCGGGTAGCGGGCGCTGTGGAAATCAAATACCCCAAAGTACTGTGTTGAGCCGTTCGGCAACTGTCGAGATTGAATTATGGTTTCGGTTAGGGGCCATCCCGTGCGGTACCGCCAGGATGTATTGATGTGCCATTTTCGGTTGGGCCGGTAGTTCACGTCAAGGTAGAAGCTGTGCCGCTGGTCGAACCTGCCGGGAAATTCTCTGCCGATGGCAAACTCGTCGCCTTTGAAAATAATACTGCTGACATCATCATCCGTGTACGCCAGGGCGTAGCTGGCCCACCAGGTTAGCTTGCCGCCACGGTCATATTTGACATAGGCCTCGATGCCCTTCGAGGTGGCGCCGTCCAGGTTGAGTTGGAAGCGATCATCCTGCACTTCTGGGAAGATTTCGATGGTGTTTGTCAAATTGCGGTAATCCGGACCAAGGTCAGATAGTTCCTTGTGGTAGCCTTCCAGGCGGAAATTCAGTCCGTTGCGCAAAGTATGTTCGATGCCTGCCACCCAGTGTTTCGCCAGCTCGGCGGCACGGAATTGGCGCTCGCCGTCGGGAATCCGCAATTCATGGATGCCCTGGCTCTGGCGGAAGTAGCCCCATCCAGCGCGGAGCGAGGTCTGTTTGCCCAGCGCAAACGCCAGGTTGACCCGCGGACTGAAAACGTCGTCATCCGTATAAGAGTTGTGGTCAAAGCGCAAGCCAAGCTCAGCCGTTAACGGCGGTAGAATCTGAAGTCGGTTTGAAAGGTATGCGCCGAATGTGCTGCCCGACGGGCTGAGCTGCGCTTTCGTGGAATCTCTGGCGATTGTAAAGCCGCCTTGAGGTAAAAAGGTAATGTCATTGATCACGCTCAGGTAATCATAATCTGCGTCAAAACGCTTGAGATCGACCCCGAGCTTCAAGAACCAATTGTCGGAAACATCGAAGTTCCAGTCCTGTTTCAACCCAAGCATGTTTACCGTCTTGTCGTCTGTCACCTCAAAGTTCACGAGCTCCGTATCGTCCTCGAACCCGAGCCCCTCACGGTCATGTGACAGCCTGCCCAGCGAGACGACAGTCTGCGAATACAGTTTTGGATTTGGCGTGTACTTCAAGGTCAGCCAGCCGTAGGAATTCCCGTAGCCGGTCTTGTCCTCGTCGTCATCATCTTCCACGAAATCCAGCCGGTCGCCGGCGTGCAGCAGGTTGGCCGAAAAAGTGTAGTTCGGACTGAAACGGTAGTCGACCTTGCCGAGCACATCATAGTAGACCGGCTTCGGCGGGTCCTTCTCATCCATGAGATCCATCACCATGTCCAGATAACCGCGCCGGGCCGAAAAAAGCCAGGAACCGTTGTCGCCGTCGGAGGTGCCTTCAGACAATGCGCGGGCATTCATCAAGCTCAGGCCCAAAGATGTCCGCTTCTTGCCGGCGACCGGTCTGGTAGTCTTGATGTTGAAAACGCCGCTCATCCGGTCGCCATATTCAGCGGAAAAGCCGCCGGTCAGCAGGTCGATGCCCTCAATCGCCGCAACATCGATGATGCTGAGCGCGCCGCCCTCGATGTCTTTCAGGTGAAACGGCTCGTACAACTGCACACCGTCCATCAGCACCAGAATCTCTTCGTTCTCACCTCCCCTGACCGTAAACTTGGCGGAAAAATCGCTTGAAGACACCCCCGGCAGCCGCGTGGTTGCGCGATAGATGTCTTCGCCAAAAGGAATGGTTTCGAGGTCTTGCTGTGTCAAAGCCTGGCGCACGGCAGGGCCTTGGCCCATGATCGAAAACTGGCCCGGCGTGACAATGACCTCCTTCAGTTTGATGGTTTCAGGCGCCAACTCCACAAAAATATTTTCCGTTTGATTGGCTTTGACCTGAACCCGCTCGACTGCATAGCCGACATAGCTAAACTGCAGGCTCTGAGTTCCGCCCGGGATGTTCTCGACCGTGAAATGCCCAGTGCCGTCGCTCGTGCCGCCAATGTGTGTACCGACTACTGAAACATTGGCATAGGCCAGAGGGTGCTTGGTTTCCGCATCGAAAACGCGACCTTTGACGGTTCGTTTGTCATCGGCCCGTTCCTGGTATGGCACGATGGCGAGCTGTCCTTCGCTGGTCAGGAGCAATTCAGTATTGGTCTTTTGCAGAACATAGAGCAGGGCTTCGAGCGCGTGCACATTCTCCATGCTGACTGACACTTTTTGGTGCACGGGAATCCGGCCGCGGTTGTAGCTCAATTGGAAATTACCTTCCTGCGAAATGACGGCCAGCGCCTGCTCGAACGCAACCTTGCTGAGATCCACGCTAACCCGGGTCAGCAGCGATTTCGGGACCTTTGCCCCGGTCGCCTCATCGATGCGGATAAATGGGCGGGATTCCTGCGCGAGCAAAGTACCGGCGCAGATTACTATCAGCGTAAGCACGTACTGAGTGATTTTTCTATATTGCACCATTTTTTCAACATCTCCATAATATCAAATTTCGAACTCGTCGTGATAAGATGTCACTTAATTATTGCCGCCGGCAACGCGCAAGCGGACTGTCTTTCCTTCACGTTGATACTGCATGTCCGTGAGAACCGTTAGAAGTTCGAGAACTTCACCGAGGGACTTGTTTTTAATGTGAATGTTCAGACGTTCGTGGGCCAGCGATGAGTCAGCCAACACGAAATCGACCTCATACCAGCGCTGCAACTGAAACAGAATCTCCGACAGGGGCGCATTATCAAAGAAAAATTCATTCCGCATCCAACCCAGATACTTGTCGATATCCACAGCCTCCGGGGCAGTTGGCGTTCCGTCAATCGGCAGCAGACTCAGCTCGCCTTTGGTGATGACCACGGAGTTGACCGTGTCCGTTGCAGCTCGCAGGGCGACTCGTCCTTCCGTCACGGCAACGGTCACTTTTTCGTCCGGCTGCCAGGCCCGGATGTTGAATTTCGTTCCGAGAACCCGAACGTCGGCGTGGTTGGCGTGAACCACAAATGGTCTTGCCGCATCGGGCGCTACTTCGAAATACCCCTCGCCGGCGAGATAAACTTCACGCGTCTCGTCATCGAATCTCGAGGGGTAGCGCAAGGTGCTGCCGGCGTCCAACACAACCTTGGTGCCGTCGTCGAGGTTGAGGGTCTTACGGTCGCCCACGTCTACTGTCAAGGTCTTTTCGCCAGATAACTGCCAGGGCGCCACGCCCGTCATCTTGGAAAGCACATACCCCAGCGAAACGACCACAAAGAACACGGCCGCGTATCGCATGAGGCGGTAGGAGTCAGCGTAGAGCCTGGCGGGCCACCTGATCGTCTCTGCTGCGGGCCTGGTCGTTTTCGGGAGCTGCTGTACCGCTGGCGTGGCGGCGATCCCGGCTTTCACCGCCACCTGGTTCCAGAGCGCCTCCACATCGGACTTGCTGCGCTGTGGTTCTTCTGAGCGCCATACCTTTTGCATCAGGTCCAGCAGTCGCCGGTTTTCAGGCGCCGCATCAAGCCAGGCTTCCACCTGCTCTTGCTCTGCACGGCTGCATTCGCCGGACAGGTATTGCGCCAACAAAGGCCAATCAGATGGTTGTTTCATGGGTCACGCTCCCTTTTTAGGCCAGCTACTGCGGATATCCACCTCTATTATCCTTCACAGCACAATTACCCTGACGAGAAAGTTACGTTATCAGCAAAAAAATGAGATGACCGGGGTTGAGACAGCGATTTGAAACTTGATTAGGCGAAATACAGCATGCGCTCGCGGCAGTTGCGCTAAAATGGCAGGATAGTCAGGAAGGGAGCCAGTTGTTTACGCAGGGATTTCAGGGCGCGGCTCATTTGGGTTTCCACCGTTTTGACGGAAACACTTTGCACCTGCGCGATCTCGGAGTAGGTGAGCTTGTCAAAGCGGTTCATGGCGAAGGTAAGACGGCACTTTTCGGGCAGGTCCGCGATAGCTTTCTGAATGGACTCGCTCAACTCCTTCTCATTCATCTCCTGCTCTGGAGTTAGCACTGCTGCAGTCATGGACTTCACAGTTTCGGTGCTGCGGCTTTTCACCCCGGCATGTCTTAAGTGTCGTAACGCCTGGTTTTTGACGGCGGTAAACAGGTAGGTTTTGATGTTGAGCTGCGGGTTCAGCGCATCACGATTCTCCCATACCTTGAGAAAGACGTCCTGCACCAGGTTCTCCGCCGTGGCGGCATCCTGGACATACCGGCGGGCGAAATCGATGAGCGGCTGGCAGTAGGCTTTGAACAGCTTCTCAAATGCACCGGCATCATCCTGCCGGATTTGCTTGACCCAGTCGGATTCTATTGCAAGGGCTTGGTTTTTTTCGCCGGATGCTTCCACTGATCCACCCTTCAGGCAGGTTACAGAGTAAGGTGCTTCCCCAGCAAAGAGATGCAAGCAAGGGGCGTGAGCCAGGCGTCTCAACTATTCAACAATTTAACAACATATGTTTCTAAGTCAATTGACTTCCCCACTTGATCCGCTTCCTTGAAAACCGAGGCCTGCAAATCGCCGATGATTTTGCCGCCCTTCAAAATCAGGTAGCGATCGCAGATTTTCTCGACGACCTCGAGAGCGTGGGTGGAAAGAATGATTGTGCCCCCGGCTTTGACATATTCTCTGAGCACCTGCTTGATGCGGAAGGCGCTCTCGACATCGATGCCGTTTAGGGCTTCATCCATGAAAAGCAGGCGAGGTGAACCCAGCAAAGCCGCGGCAATCGCGAGTTTTTTTCGCATGCCCATCGACAGGCTCGCCGTCGCTTTCGAGCACTCTCCGTCAAGGCAAACGGATTTCAGTACACTGGAAACCTGGGTGTCGATCTGGTCTCTCGCAACCTCTTTGATTCGCGCGACCAGATGCAGGAACTCCTCGACTGACAGATAGGGGTAGAAGAATGGATTTTCATGAACGTAGCCGACGCGCTGTTTGAAATCCAGATTTTTCTTGTAGATATCCGAGCCATCGAAGTGAATCGTGCCCGCTGCAGGTCTGAACTGTCCGGAGAGCGCCAGCAGGAGGGTAGACTTGCCAGCGCCATTGGGCCCAACAAGGCCGATAAATTCCCCCGCGCGAATCGAGGTAGAAAGGTCGGAAACCACGGGTTCCTGGCCGTAGCCAAGCTCGATGTTTTGAGCTTGTAAGCCGTTTTCCGGTTGGTTTTCGCTGTCAGGCATTTCGATAGAATCTCACGTTTCTGAGTTCAAGAAATGGCAGAAGAACCGCAAGACTGATGACGATCTCGCGATATCGGTAAAAAGCGGCTGTCAGGATGACAAGCGCGAGAGTCCAAGTGCCAAACCGCCTTTGCCCCCGCTTTGCATCAGGATAGGAACCGAGCCCGAAATTAGTGGCAGCCAAAAGAAAAATGGTAGCCACAATTTGAGATCTGAGCAGAAACAACGATGCCAGACGGCCGCCGTTTTCAGAAAAAAACAGCAGGCCCGAGACCGCAGTCAGGACGAAGAAAGCGGCAACGAAGGCCGGTGTGAAAACAGAAAAATACAAATGCGATTTCGAAATTGGGCTGGAATAAATGAAATCCGGGGACTCTTCTTCCGGCGAAAGATGCCTCATCGAGCGCAAGGCAAACAGAAATGAATAGATGCCCGCGAACGCGACCATGACAGCTAGCGCATCTTCGGGATCTTCATTGTTCATGGCGCTCAGGTAGGCCAGCATGACAAAACCAACCGTCAGGATTATCGAGGCTTTGTTGCTTTCCCTCCTGAGTTTCACCAGATTCTTTAGCAGCAGTGGGTTCAATATTGGCAGTAGCCGGAAAGGATTTGAGACGTGAAGCCACTGCCGCTTGCTCGCGGGTCGATTTTCGCTGCGCGCTGCAAAAGCTCGATTCTCAAGTTGCCACCTGCGGAAGGCCGATTGTGCGAATGCACGCGCGAACCATGTGGCGGCCAGCAATAACCCGAGAGCAATCCAGAAGAAGATGTCGGAAGCCCAGTCCGGCCTGGCCAGAAATGTCAATTGCAGAACTGCATAGCTGACAATGACGACGGTCATGATGAGCGGATGATTGCCACACGGGTAGCTGTATCTTCCAGAATTGTTCCATCTTGTTGCCGCTGCGATCTGGAGCGCAACATTCAGAACAATGAGCAGCACAAATGAAAGCGCCGTGAGGATGCTCAACCGGCTCAGATAGGAGATGGGCGCAACGGGTAGCAAGCCAAGATAGATAGCGAAATTCAAGGCCAGGACCCATGAATAGCGCCCTGCATCCTGGCGGATGAAGCGGTCGCAAACATCTTGGGCCGGTACGGGCAGGCTGTTCAGAAGTTTGTACTCGTCCAGACGCGAAGGCCTGAATCTGGCAGACGCCACATGCCACGCGATGAGAACGCACACGAGAACGACGAAGGGCTCTTTGAAGAAAATACCCAGGAGTTGATTTGAGTCAGGAACGGTGAGCATCACCATGAGCCGCGCTGGGCCGGTTTTTCTGGCGCGTTGACTGCCACGTGGCAGATTTCGTTCACTGTTACCTCATCTCCCCATTCAGAGACAACTTTCGGTAGAGGGCTAGTCTGAACTATTCATGAAGAGGTTTAACGCAGAGGACGCTGAGTTACGCAGAGAAAAACTTAAACATATAATATTTATGAAGTTAGGTGCTAATCTGAGTTCTCGTAGAAGGCAAATCGCCTTTCTCTGCGTCCTTTGCGAACTCTGCGTTTAGAATCTTGTCTCTTACATCAACAACCACCTAACATATAACATATTAACAGCTTAAACATCTGTCTATCAGATCCCGTGAATAATCAGGCTAGAAGAAACTCAGCCGAATGCCGTTGAAATGCGTGTTGTCCAACGGTGTGCCTCGGCCGGCATCAATGCTGCTGTGGTGGTAGCGCACGTCAAAATGGTCGATGATGAACGCCAAGGGCGAATTGCCAAAGCTGTCAGAATCGAATTCGCGCAGGGCTCGCAAGGCGCCGACAAAACTGATGCCGAACCCGGTGGTGTTGTAAGACACCCTGCCGGCAATGTCATCGTAGTCGCCGCGCTGCAAGAAGACCACATCCAGGAGATTGAGCTGCCACCCCTGGCGTGAGATGACCTCACCTTTGGCGTTGCCGAACAGCACATTGTTGAAGAAGCCGATATCACCCAGCGCACCCTGGTAATCGATTTGTCCGTCTTCGGCCCGGCTGACCAGCAAATCCTCCGCCTCGGAGGACCATTGCAGGCCGGCGAGTGTGAGGTCCGCCTGCTCTCCCACATAAATCAGACCGGCATTGAAACCGATGCCAAGTCTGGCAACGCGCGGCAATGGGTCCGGTTGGGCTGCGGCAACATAGGTTATCTCACTCCCGATATTGCCGATCGAGTAACCAAGACTCGACAGCAGGAAAGGTCGCACGGTGTCCGACAGCTTGAGCTGATTTTGGGTTAAATCCGTGTACAAACTCAGAATTGGAAGCTGGGCAATAAACCCAAAGTCGAAGGCGTTTGCGGATGCGCCAACTGAACCCATCTCCAGCCCTACGCCAACTGGTGGCAAATTGGAGTGGATGCGTTTGTAGCTGAATCCGAATCCGAGTTGTAGCAAGAAGTCGAATCCGAATCCTACCGTCCAGATGTCCGCGTGGTCGGAGCTGTTGAAGACGCCAATCGGTTCAGGACTCGTTTCACCGGTGATGATCTGCTCGCCGAGATTGAGGAAGACCCGTGAATAACCAACGCCAATGCTCATGGGCGAACCTCCGCCGGCCGCGCCGAAATTGTGGCCTGCGAAGATGGACTTGGCGTTCATGTCCAGGACTTCAATGTTGAATTGCGGCAGCCAGTTGGTTTTGGCCGGGTAAAACTCACCAGCGAATTTCTGGTCGAATGCCGCAAGACCGGCGTGTGCGGGATTAAAAGTCATCAGCATCGGGCCGTGGTCAAAGCCGGCAACGGAAACACCGGCCATACCATTGGCCGCAACCGACGGCTGAATGAGCAGAAACAGCACAGCCGCCTCAGAGACAGCGTGCACTTGTGGCGGCTGCGCCAACAGCGACAGACAGCCAAAAATGGTGATGAGTTTCTTCATCAAAACCTCCCTACGCAAACGTAATGATATTGGAGACGAATTTACCAATCAGACAAAATCTGGTGATGTTTAACCAGAATAGAGAATCTCAAATTCTTTGTCAAGGAGAACCTCCGCCGGCACTGAACCGACGGAGGTCTGAAGGAAAGGAGGAAGGATTCGGCAAATCAAGGCTATGCTGTGCGGTGCATGGTTTCACGACTGTTTCGCAGGATAAGCACAACCGCCAGAATGATAATAAGCGCCAGCGCGCCAACGCCCTTGAGCCAGAGCCGACCGTCCACCGGTTGGTCGCGCACAGAGCGCACGGCAATTGGCTGGCGACGGCTTGTCTGCTGCTGCACCACGGCCGCGGGCGTGGGAGAAAAAGACTCTTCCTGCAGAGCCGCCATCTCATCAGACTCAGTACCGTTGCCGAATGAGCTGCCGGCGTTATCATCGTCCCATTGCGCGCCGCCGGCAGTGAAATCGTCGTCCGTCTCTTTGTCGATCTCGGTTTCTTCCGTTCCAGTTATCCCCAGGACAGCTTCAACGCGATCGAGATTGGTCTGGGCCTTGCCGTAATCCGGATCGATTTCGAGGGCGCTTTCGAAACTTTCCCTTGCCTTCTCAAGCTCCTGCGTGCCCTCGTAGGCCATTCCCAGGTTATTGAAAAAGAAAGCGACGTCGTCTTTTTGCTCAATAGCTTTCTCGAGGGCGGCAACCGCATCTGCATACTCTCCCGCGAGCAGGTAGACCAGGCCGATGTTGTTGCGGGCGTAGGGATTGTGCTCGTTGAGTTCGATGGACTTCTCGTAAGCTGTGATCGCGTCGTCATTTTCTCCGGTACATTGTTTGACGCGCCCCTGCACGAGAAATGCGGCCGTGCTGGTGGAGTCACTTGCAATGGCCTTGTCAACAGTGGTTTGGGCTTCGTCAAACTGTTCGAGCGCCAGATGGGCTCGGGTAAGATTGACCAGCGCCCGGGTGTGATTGGGCTTGCTTGCCAGCGCCTGCTCAAAGCTGACGATGGCGCTGTCCGGCTGGCCCTGTCGCATGAGTTCCAGTCCCTGCGAGTAGGCCTGGGAGAAGCTGACTTTGGGCTCGCCTTCCTGCACTTGGGCGCCGGTGGCGGTGTCGAGCATGAAGTGCGAGCCGAGAGCAACAACGGCGGCAATAGCCGCCACGCCAGCGATTCGGTTTACAGACTGGCCACGAGAGTTAGTTGGGTTACGCATTGTGAGCCTCCTTGATTTGGTTGATGGATGTGATTGCCTTCTGACTTCGGCCTGGGTAAGCCAAAGTCTGTGCCACATCTTGAAGAGACTCACATAAGGTTATTAAAGAATGGAACTTAGCCTACACCATTGACTCATCTCACAACCAAGGGTTCAAGTAAGAATGTGTGCGATGGGACACGTAAACTTCGGTGAGCAGTGACTTTCCGCTGTTCGACGGGACACAGAGAACGTGTCCCTGAAGACACGAAATCTGCGACAACCGACAGGATTTGGCTGCCAGACTTAGGAACTGGCCGGTAACCTGAACAAACATTTGTCTTGCCAAGTAGAGTTTGCATTCGCTATATTTACCAGACACATCTGGTCACCACACGGGGAGCGAACCTGATTCCTACTATGTTTTGCCCTGCAACCAATCGGTGCGCGCCAGCGCTATTCTGTGGCTTGCTCATGCTCTGGGCATGTGCCACGACGCCACGCGTCACAGACTTGCCAACCGTGAACCATCCGCCGGCAAGCGACAATCCAATAGCAGCGCCACAATCCCGCATCGTCACCATCAGCGATCCCGGGCTCACCGACGAGATCATCCAGTTTCTGGCGACCTCGGAGAGTCGTGAACCGCGAAACTACGCGCTGCGCAAGCGCCGGGTGCAAACACATTTGGCGAAATATATGTCTGAGAATGGGCTGTCAGACAAAGTTCTTCTGGAAGTGGAACGCGATGGCCTGCAGGTGTTGCTGCCCCTCAGGCTGATCGACATGTCGGGAGCAGACCGCAGCACTGACAGGTCTGATTGGTTTACGGCAGAGCAGCAGTTGGTGGACAACCTCGCAGGGCAAATTCTCGATATGGCCTGGCAGTCCGGCGGTGGCGGTGAACCAAATCGGCTCGTGGTTCTGTTTGCGGATTCAGTGCAGACCGTCCATCTTAAAGAAGGGCAGAATCCGAAATTGAATACGCAGGTCTTCCCACCAGCGGTTCGGCGAGCAAAGCGAACGCCTTTCCCGGCCGGCATTCTGGCCGCAAGGACAAGCAGCCGAAATCAGGAACCTGATCTCACGGCCCTGACTTCGAGTCTGGAAACGCCGCAAGTCGCCAACTGGTCCAGCGGACATTTCCAACAGGTGCGCTCCACCGATCTTGTGCCGAGAGCCACACATCCAACTTCGTGGCTGGTGCAAGGACTGCGCAATCTGTTTGTGTCCAGACAGGGTCACCCGAGTCGATTTCGCAGCCTGCGCGAGTTTGGCGATTCCCGCCGTTTTGCGCTGCTCAACCAGGACGGCCGTCTCAAGCTCTATCAGGCAGGAGTTCGCCGTGAACTCTGGACCTCAGACCGGACCTGGGGCAACCGCCTGTTTCTACTTGGGGATGACTTGGTAGCAGTCTGTGACAGCCGGCAGAACACGTTCGTGGTATTTGTGGCCAAAGATGACCGGCTTGCTCTTCTGGGTGAGTCGCCGCGTTTTTCCGGCGCGGTGCAGGCTGTCGCCCTGGCGCGTTACCAGGGAGAGGACGGCCTGATGGTCGCCACCGTGATTCACGAACCGAGCCACCAGACGATGAGCCGGATTTTGTTCATCGCAAATGCAAACATAAACTGGCGGCTGCCGGTTACTCAGGCTGAGTCGAGCCTGCCAGACCCGCGGGCCGAGCTTGAATTTCTGCTTCAGCCGCCCGCTTCTTTGCCGGAGTTTTTCGCCGGAACGCCTGTAGCTGTCCAACGACAGATATTCGAAACCGTTGTACAACGCGACCCGAATGGCGAACTGCAGCCAATTCTGACAAGCAGCATCACACCAGCCGCGGACAGCTCAGCCTGGGAAATTGAGATTGACGAGGCCGTTCGCTTCTCAGACGGCTCGCCCATGACGGCGGAGAATCTCAAGAGCAGTTGGGAGAAAAATTGGCAGGCGTGCCACAAGCGCGCATGTACCGAAAGGTGGCTCTGGGCAAACGTCAGGGGAGCAGATTCATTCGCTTCCGGCAAACAAACTGACGTATCCGGCCTGCAGATCATCAACCAGCGGCTGCTGCGAGTTCACCTGACGCGTCCGAATCCCGACTTTCCTGAGCATTTGGCTGAGGCAGAATTTGTTGTCCGGAAAGCCGTCGCTGGCGATGGGCGCGGGCAGATCGGAACCGGGCCATTTGTGCACCTGAAAAAGACGCGAGAGGCGAAAGCCCAAACCTTTCACCTTTCACGCAACGAGGTTTACCACGGAAGTTACCCCCCGCTGGCAGGTTTGCGTTTGAAAATTGCCGTGGCGAATCCAACGGATGCGCTGCAGACCAACGAAACAGCCGCAGCCGTGATTCACAAAAGGAGTGAGGTGGAGTATTTCCGCAAGGTGCGTAATCGGACAGTGCAGGCGTTTCCGTCGCCGACGATTTACTTCCTGGCGCTTAACCCCGCAGCCGGCGCGCTTGCGGACCGGGCCTTACGGGATTACCTGATTCGGACCGCGGTGGATCGGCAGGTCTTCTCGCAGCTTGTCGACGAGGCTGAAAGCTCGGCAACAAATCGTATGCTGCCCCACGAAGGAACGCTCGCGCTTGAACCAAATCTAAACTCGGCAAGGCCGGCAAGCAGAGACAGGGCGTTACTCATCGCCTACCGCTCAAACGACGGCGTTACCCGTCAGATTGCGGAACTGCTATCCGCCCGGCTGGCACAAGTCGGGATTTCAACTCAGGTACCTTTGGCTGTCTCGGGTGCAGACTTCGTTGCTTTGCGCGGCAGTGGGAAGTATGACATTCTGGTTGATGCCTTCACGCCGGCATCGGCATCTGGCCGTTTCAATCTTCTGAGGTTGCTCAGCCGTGGGTATGCACTCGACTCTGCCGCTGAACAAAAAGTAGTGTCCATGCGTGAGAACAAAGTGCCCGCCTTGACGGTTGAGCAAGCCCTGATCGGCAACGCTACCTTTTTCCCACTGCTCAAAACCGCCCAATATTTTGTGGCGCCGGTCGGTCTGCAAGACTGGTGGCTGGGCGCAGGCGACCAAGTCCGGTTGTCGAAAGCTTGGCTGCCGCAGTAGGAAAGGCTGTTGCAAATTACACCTGTCAGGTCTGATGGTAAGGCAAATGTGTGGGTCAATTAACTGTCCACGTACTTTCAGGATGATTCCTTTGTAACCGCGAGACCTGGCAGGTGTGGTGTCAAATCGTCTCATGTGCATGGCTTCCTAGAAAGGCAAGGATGTGAAGCAGATCAAGATATCGCTCGCCACAAAATTCTCCCTGGCCTTCGCAGCAGTGGTGCTGGCCACCATGGCGGCGGTGACTTTTTCAGTCAGGCAAACCACAGTCACGCGTTTCACGGAACAGTACGAACAAGCGGTGGCTTCGTCGCTGCAGACCTTGCGGGCCGATTTGGCAAACCGGCGCCACGACATTCGGCGACGGCTCGGGCGGCTGGCCGAACAGCTTGCATCCGACAATCAGTTTCGTCTGCAATTCCTGATTTACGAAAACCTGAAATCTCCGCTGATCCTGAACTACGCCGGCCCCAGCATGCGCACGCTTGGCCTGGATGCGCTCGAAATCACCGATTCAGCCGGCAGAGTCTTGACCTCCGGACACAATCTCGGCGCCTATGGCAAAGACAGCGGTCCGGTGATTCAAATGCTACAATCTAGCGAATCCGAGCTGCCGCTGGTGCAGGTCACGACGCCGAGGGGAAGCGCCAGCTGCCTGGCCGCTCTGGAGTCCATCCGAATTGGCAATCGCCTGTTGTACCTGGTCGGCGGCGTACAGCTCACCCCGGCATTGCTGACGCAATTGACACCGAACCCGTCTGAACTAATTGTGCTGCGGACTTCGAATGAGATTGTAAAATCTACCGCCGCTGGATTTGAAGATGTTGCAGTCCACAGGTTCAACCCTCAAGACACCACCGCCGCGCCTGAGAGTGATCGCTACACCACGGGTGAGTTTACATTGCCGTTCTGGCAGGGTGACAGCACGGCCCTTGCCGCAATCTCGCTTATCCATCCGAAGACGGAGCTTTCGCAGCTTCTACGGGCCATCAACCGGCGATTCCTGCTTATCGCCGGTGTCGGTATTGTCGCGGCAATCTTGCTCGCGTCATTGCTGGCGCGTTCGGTTGCCAAACCTCTGCGCCGTCTGGCAGGAGCGGCCGGTACGCTTTCTCTGGAAACCCTCGACGCCGAGTTCGAAACCGACAGCAAAGACGAGGTCGGCGTCCTGAGCAAAGCGCTCTCCGACATGCTCTCCCGGCTGCGGCGAAACCGCGTTGCATTGGCCAGCGCCGAAAAAAAAGCAGCCTTCGCCCAAATTGCGCGTCAGGTCAACCATGATATCAAGAACGGTTTCATTCCCATTCGAAATGTCATGCGCCACTGGCAGGAAGTGGCCAATACCGAGCCGAAAGAGCTGCCGCGCATTTTCGACGAACGCAAAGCTTCCATTCTCGAGAGTGTGGATTATCTGGAAAAACTTGCGCGCGGCTACTCGCGCTTGCAGCCGGAACTGCAAGTGGTGTCCGTCAGCGTCAACGATGTGCTGCGCAGCTTAGTGAGAAATTACTCCGGCGTTTCGAACAGCGCAATCGAGCTGCAAACTCATTTGTCAACCAGTGAACCACACATCATGGCAGACCGGGTGCAACTGTAGCGCGCCTTCGAGAACATTATCGGCAACGCGCTGGAAGCAGTCGGTGAGCGCGGCGAGATTTCTGTTTCAACCGAAGTTGTGGAAGCAGACGTGCTCATCGCATTTCAGGACAACGGTTGCGGCATCCCGGAAGACATTCGGGAGCAACTCTTTCACAGACAGGTGACGACAAAGACAGATGGCATCGGGTTGGGATTGGTCAATGTTCGGCAGATCATCCAGGATTTCGGGGGGACGGTAAACCTGGAGAGTCAGGAGGGCAAAGGCGCCACGGTTACGCTGCGGCTGCAGTTGGAGAATGATTAATGCATCTCAGCGATATGCCCGACTCGGCCGGCCCTATCAGTTTTGAAAACACTGGAGAATATGTACGATAATGTGGAGCTATTTTGTTTTCGGAATAACCTATGCATTTGCGGCATCCGTTCAGCCAGGTCCGCTACAGACGTACATCATAGCGCAAACCCTAAAAAGGGGATGGCGTTCAACCTTATCAGCGGCATTTGCTCCCATTATAAGCGACGGTCCAATTCTCATTCTAGTTTTGCTCCTGCTTGGTGCAATGCCAGATAATTTCATTGGCATATTGAGAATTGCTGGCGGACTATTTCTTCTCTACCTAGGATATGGGGCATTTGAATCCTGGCGGAAGTTTGATGCAGATGAAGCCAGATCAAATGCATCAAGTCAACGAACTTTGGTTGATGCTGTAGTCGTAAACCTTCTAAACCCCGCTCCGTATTTGGGATGGAGCTTAATTATGGGACCTCTTTTTCTAGAAGGTTGGAGGATTGCACCCATTAATGGAATTACGTTGATTGTTGGATTTTATCTCACTATGATACTGACGTTGACAGGAATCATTATTCTGTTTGGATTTGCCCGAAAATTTGGACCAGCGGTGAGCAGAGTTCTACAGGGAGTGTCATCGGTTGTGCTAGTCTTGCTTGGAGTCTATCAATTGTGGCTGGGAATTCTTCATTGCGTTCAAGGTTGAAGAATGCAGCGCCACCGAAATGACTGAGAGTCATCCCAAAACTGGCCAGGGCCACCCGGAAATGAGCCAGCGGTGCCGGAAAATGGCTCAGAGCCACCAGGAAATCAACGAGCGGCGCCCAGAAATGAATCAGCGGCACCTAAAAATCAACCAGCGTCTGCCAAAAATGGTAGAACGGCGGTTAAGAATGATAGAGCGTCAGTCAGGAACGTCAAGACCGGCAAGAGATGCAACGACGAGTCAGACCAACTGCTGGGGGTTAAGCGTAGAGCAAATCCAAATAGCGAACGGGAAATACGGGCCATGACGAAGACCCGTTTTTGTGACTTCCTAAGCCAGGGCGAGAGTTCAACGGATGATTTGATTTGAATCGTTGTTATGGGACACAGAATTGTCCAATAACAACGGACGCTTTTGAAGTAGAAACAGAACCATCTTCTTGTTTTGAAAGGTAGTTAAGACAAAATCACCAGTCGGTTTATTGGACAGGACCAGGGGCCGGTTTGCTGATTCTTTAGGTCTAATAAACTTAGTTAGCTGTTTATTTATTAGGAGAATAATTCCTTGGATTTTGATGAAAATTTATTTAAACAAGCTGAATACGAAAAATTAAAATTAGAGATACAGAATCTCAAAAGACAAAATTCGCTCGTTATTAAATTCTCTAGTTATGTACCTTTATTAACTGTGTTGATAGCAGTATTCGGATTTTGGTTTGGAGTTGTCCGTTTTCTAAGTGATAAGAAAATAGAAAGATCCATTAGAATTGATAATCAATTACAAACAAATATAAATCGTCTTATAGAATTTCCAATTGATGATAATTTTTCTATATCGGAAGTTTTATTTCATATTACTGATCAGTAGTGTCCGGTTAAAAGTCGAATAAATTCAATTGGTTATGAATTAGGTTCTCGATGGGTTGGGGTTGGGCCTCCATAACTATTTGTAAAATAGGCGTTTTCTCGAAAACTGTAATGCTCAAGATTTGTAAAAAAGT
>JAJDAF010000050.1 GCA_029261995.1 Candidatus Zhuqueibacterota bacterium | reverse complement strand
TCGCCCCGCATCTTTGGATTGGGCTTCCTTCAGACAACGCCTCGCGACGACGCCCTTGCCCTTCTCCTAGCCTTCGGCTCCGCGAAAACCTGGCGCAGGGACTCACACCCTGCTAGCTATGGGCCATGCCCGGCACACACGTGATGAATCACTCGTTCAAAATTGCGAAGCTGTTTTGAATCGAGTGAATTCAATGGTTATGGCCCGCTTTCAGTTGCTGAGATTCTGTTTTGCTTGTCCGAATCGGCAAAGAAATAAAACAATTGTTGAACCACCAATATACCAACAATCGCGGATTGCTGATTGAAATATTCTTGATTCGCGACTCCGTGACCAACACTGTTACGTGAACAGGCGATGTCGCTGTTTTTCGGATCAAACGATTGGAAATATACCGATTTCAAGTATTGCTGAAATCTGTGTGGTATTAATAAGCATCGTTTGTTTGGCGTGTAAAGATTAACAGCTGATTCGGCCAAGTTTTTTTGCGAAGGGTCGTTTGTTGCCCCGATTGATGTGTGAAATGATCGAAGCAAGCCCTCAATGCGAGGATACAGGATGGAAATACAGCTAATGTAATCGCCATCGATGAATCGTTCGATCGCGTGCGTTAGCAGTTTGGCATGTTCAGCAAATACCGATTGCGTTTGCCAATTTTGGCGAAAGTCGTCAATTCGTTCATTCAAATTGTCCGAGACCTTTTTGATTAGTTCAGTTTGGTCCCAATCATTTCGAACATAGTTGATGATTGCCTGAATCGTGTCGTGTTTCAGCGAATTAAATGGGAACCAACCGGTCTTGAATAACGACCCCCAATCATGTTCGGAAATCGAAAAGCGCTCTTGAAACATGACGTGCGCATAGAATTGGCCGAATGTTCGGTCCAAATCATATTGGATGAGCTGCTTGTTGGGGGGAAGCGGCCGAAAATCGAAAAACAGGCCTTTCCGCCACCCTACAGAGAACAGGAAAAGAATGCCCGCAGTTTCCGGAATGTCAACACCCTCAACGCGAAACGATTGAATTTCGACAATATCATTTTTGAAAACAGGTTCGCCCTTTTCGACAGCGCGGCCAACGCGAATCGACGCCGAAAGTTCGAGCTCGTTGACGTACGCGGTGACCGTCGTATCTGTCCCATCATGCTGTATTACCGCGAGTAAATGGTCGACTTTCGAGGGGGAGATTCGCGGACCACTTTTCGCGATATTCCCGAGGATTTCGTCGGGAAACCCCTCCAGTCGTTGGATAAAGTGTTGACCATCCTCTGTGGAGATAAAATCAGTTGCCGCCACCTCAACGGTTTCGTCACCAGGCCCGGACGCTGTCACTGCGTATCCCGCTGGTGGTTTGTCAATTTTGAATTCATAGGGCATTTTGTCGCTCCATCTGCAACAGTCCTTGAATGCAGACACCCGAAATCGTTGGAGGTTCATTCAAGGGGCATAACACCCACCTGTGGGGCGACGGTTTTGTGCACTAAATTTTGTTAAAATAATCACTGTTTGCCATTCCCGAAAATCCGAAAATCGCGCCCGCTGGTAGGCGTCCCTACCAGGTTGACGTTAGACCATGCTGTTACCGGGATACGCAGACCGGGGCTCCACACAACTCTTTACTTCGCCGTTTGAAATAATTGTATGCATTTCAGTCCCTGAGGTCTTTCATTGTAAAAACTTCTAGCTGAGGGCAAAATGAATGTCTTCTCTGAATTTGTCTAATCATTTCTGCTTGACTTTTCTCAATAAGTAAAACATCAATATAAGGGTACAGACTCGACATTATAATATCAGGGACATCAGATAAATGCGCTTTACGATCTGAAAGGTAAAATTTATAAAATATGATATAAGCCATAACCTTAAGAGAAGGAAATCTATCTATTTCGATATTTTCCTTCTTATCTAATTTGTTTTGTACCCATTCGCGGTTTCTCAGAATGAGCTGCGTTATGACCGTAGTTTCTACAAATTCATCGATTTCTCTTTTTGTATACTTTTTATTCTTTGCCTGAAAATTCTTCCTTGATGACAATACCCCATCCAAAATACTTGATTTGTCATTCTCAAATTTTCTTTGAAGTTCTGGGGTATAAAGAACTTCAATTGCTTTTTCTATGTCGAGATCTTCTTTGGCAAACGGGTTATTAAATAGATTCGTAAGTCCCGGATTTAATTGATTTTGTTCTCCATAGTTTTTGAATTCTTCTTGGCAAATTTGCTCATGATCTTTCAACACCAATGATGGAAAAGACTTGAAAATGCTGAAGAACTCGTGATATATATTTGGTGCTAATCTTAGCTCTTTAAAAGTCTGTATTGAAAACGAAGGAATAAAGTCCTCACAAAATCTTAAAATCAACTTTCTTGAAAAAGCTTCGCCCCGCTGCTTTATGAACTCGCTTATTATGCATGTGTCAATCAACGCAAGTTTATAAAAATTTCCATTAGCCTCAATCACGCTGCATCCTTTGCTACATCAAGTCCTAACTTAGTTTATTGGACCTAGTTCCGGCAAACCGGACTCACGTCACCTCCGATAAACCGGTCGTCACAGATTGCCCCAACTCCCTTCAAATCAAAGGATTGCTCTCGTAATTCGGAACGCTGTCATCTTTGTTATTGGACACGTTACGGTCCAATAACATTTATCGGGCATGACATAGCCGTGAGTAAGCGATCATGGCACGGATCAGTTTTGCGTTCTGCGTCAGGCCTGCCATGGCAACGCCTGCTTCTGTCGTGGATATCGATTAGGAGCTTGCATCCTCCCCCGTCGTAATTAGTCTGGTTATTGGTCTTTTGAAGGAGACGGTTCAGATGATGACAACAAGATAGAAAACTCTCCGGCAGATGTCAAGCAGAAAGTTGCGACCCTTGGAGAGCACGTCGCAAATAGCGCTCTCGACAACATACCCGCAGACTCGGCTTCATTGTCGCCCCGTGTGGCGGCGGCAATGCCACGATAGCCGGTGAGATTTGATTGTGACTTTTGCGCTTGCTGCCACCCCTTGCAGACTTTGTATCAAGGCGCATCGGCTTTATTTCATGGTGCGGCCGACTTGTTTCATAGCGTATCAGCCTTATTTCATGCAGTATCAGACTTTTCTCATTGCCCATCAGGCTTGTCTCATGCCGCATCAGACTTATTTCATCGCGCATCAGACTTTTCCCATCGCGCATCAGGCTTTTCCCATGCTGTATCAGACTTTTCCCATCGGGCATCAAACTTTTCCCATTGCGCATCAGACTTATTTCATCGCCCATCAGACTTTTCTCATGCCGCATCAGACTGTTCCCATTGCCCATCAGACTTTTCCCATACCATATCAGGCTTGTCCCATCGCCCATCAGACTTTTCCCATGCCGCATCAGACTTATTTCATCGCGCATCGGACTTTTCTCATCGCGCCTCCGCTCGGTTTCATAGCTTTTTCGGCTTGTGGCATGACATTTTTGCCTTTTCCGGGCGCCGGGCCCGGTTCGCCCTCAAGTTTGTCGCGTAGCCGCCGAAGCGAATAGTTAGAGTTTGCAGAAACCTGAACATTCACTTAAAAAGCAGGTGTATTGATGAAGAGATTTAGCAGAAAGATTGCAGGGGAATGGCTGGCGAGGTTGACGCTGCTGAAAGATGGCGCCACCAAAAGCGAGGTGGCCTTGCGGGATGACCTGCAAACCAGCATCGACAACGTATGCCAGTCCCTGATCGACCAGTTGCTCGGGGTTGACACCAAGAGCAATGAAAAGGTATTGCAAAAACGTCTGGCGCAGGAGGCAAAAGCCACCGCATTGCTGGTGTTGAGCAAAGTGCAGGGCGCACTTTCCAGCAGCTCGGCCGGCAGTGAACTCGAGTTTGCCCACGGCCTCTACCATGTGGACAAAATCAAAACCAAATCGCGCACCCTGGTGCTGGCCTTGCTGCATCACGCCGAATCCATGACCGCGACCCAGACCGAAACTGCCTATCAGTTGCCGGCGGACACCCTTCAGGAAGTGCAGGCCGCTGCCGCAACGCTGCAGGGCCACCTGAACGCCATTGTCGCGCTCGAAGCCGACCTTGTCGCACTGCGCTCCGCCGTCTGCGCCACGGTCAACACTACCCGCGACTTGAAGCACCAGACTCACGGCTATCTCGTTTCCGTGCTGCCGCTCGGCAAACACGATCCAAAGCTCATCGATTTCGGCCTGCGCATCGGTGGCCGGCGCCGCAGTAGTCCTGTGGTAACTGTGGTGGTAGAAGAAGAAAGTGTGCCGGCATGAGTGTACGGATTTCTGACAAGGCAGTCATTCCCGCACGTTTCAAGCGGGAATCCATGAATTTCGGTTTCCATGGATGCCCGATAGAAGATTTCGGGCATGACAGTTCATGTTCCCGGCGTTAGGGATAGATATGGTCGGGAGTTGTCTTACGAACTTTCTGCAAACCCAACGCCGGGTGAGCCACGCTCCCCGGCGTTCTTTGTTTGATGCCGACCGAAATCTCAGAATGAACGTCATCCTGAGCACATGATCCCCAATGCCGCGGGTAACGCCGCGGTTGCTGTGCGAAGGATCTCCTCTGCTGTAAGGGATCCTTCGCGCTTCACCCTCATTGCTTAATCAAATATCCGGGACCTTGCGCTCAGACGCCGTCCTGAGTTTATCGAAGGAATGACGGCGCCAAGTGGTTTTCGATGAATCAGTGGCCGTGATTCGACGAAAGTCCTGTTTGTCACGAATCGCTCCGGCGCCAAAGGGCAGTTCGTTGATTCTTCCCAACTTCCGTTTGCTGATTTCGCCAAAAGTCTCTATCTTGACACAACCGCCCCCAGTAACAATAAACAAAAGGGATCCCATGACACGCCCAACCCCTGACGAATTCGCCCCGTTCTACCAAACCTACGTCGGCGCCCTGCCCGAGGATGCCGATGTCCTGCAAGTTCTGGCGCAACAACATAAGCAAACGCTGTCCCTGATATCTACCCTGGACGAAGACCGGGCGCTGTTTCGCTATGCCCCCGCTAAATGGAGCATCAAACAGGTCATCGGCCACATGATTGACACGGAGCGGGTGCTCAGTTATCGCGCCATGTGCTTTGCCCGCTGCGAAGCCGCTGCCCTGCCCGGCATGGACGAGAACGACTTCGTCCGCTTCGCGCACTTCGATGACCGCCCGCTTGCCAGCCTGCAAGATGAGCAGGACCATCTGCGGTCGGCCAACCTGGCGATGTTTCGCAGCTTCAGCGAAGAAGTCCTGCAGCGGCGCGGCACAGCCAGCGACTGCGAGTTCACGGTGCGCGCCTTGATTTGGATCACCGCCGGCCACGAGCGCCACCATCTCAATGTTCTGCAGGAAAGGTACTTTTCTCATCCCGGATTCCAGACAAATCCATGAGTTGCATTTCACACTCAGCTTGCGTATATTTGCCCTGCTAAATTCGCAACGCCATCGGCAATGACTCGAATATCGAAATCACTACATCTTCTTCTGCTGCTATCCTTTCTGGCCAACTATGGCGACCTGCCCTATTTGTTGTTTCAGAGCATGCAGCCTCAGGCCAGCGCAAAGGAGAGTTGCGGTTGCTCGGCCAGGATATGTTGCTGCACCGGGCTGGTTAACCCCGACAGTGACGCCATGTGCGGCCCTGACAGAATCAAAGCGAATCAGTCCGGGCGAACCCGGCGCGCCAGCGGGCCAGTACTCGTGAGCTGCGGGCCCGGCGAGCAGACTCTGGTGCTGCCGGCGCTCAAACAAGACCTGCCACTGGTCCAGGAAATCTCCGTAGACCTCCACCCTACTTATCGGCGAGCCGGTATTGCTCCGGTGTCACTCAACGAGCTTGAGGTTGAACGTCGAATCGAGCGCCCTCCCCGTGTGTAAGGAAGCAACACCACCTGCTTTCTATTTACACAAACTTGGATGTTCCCGCACGGCCCGGGCTGCATGATTGACCTGACCAGCAACTGCCATTCAACAGGAGATACCCCGGCGGCTTCATGATTTGCCGCCTGTTGCAGGATTCCTTCGAATGGTATCTGGCGCTGTCATGCGTTGCCTGGGTCTGTTTTCGCGCACTCCGCGCAACGACTGGGAACGCCACAACGAGGGAGTTGCACGCATGAATCACGCACGAAGCAGCCTGCGCTACGCAGTGCTGATACCTATAATGTTACTGACAACGTCGTCGTTGCTGATGGCTCAGAATACAGCGATACTATCCGGACAGGTTTCCACCGGCAGTGGCAAGCCTTTGGTAGGGGTCAACGTTTACATCTCCGGAACCAACATTGGCAGCACAACCGACGAAACCGGCCACTACCAGATCACGCGCATTCCTGCTGGAGAGCACCTGGTCACCGCTGAATATGTTGGCCGGGAATCGCAAAGCTGGCGCCAGACATTCGTCATGGGAGCGAAGTTCACCAAAGACATCTCCATGGCAACCAAACCACTCATCATGCCGGGCATCGTTGTCACGGCAAGTCCTGCCGGCGCTCAGCAGCCGCTGACGACGCTCTCACCAAATGTCATCAGGCGAAGTCCCGCACGCGTTTCCGGCGAGCTGATTCGCCAGGTGCCGGGCGTGGACGCAGTGCGCCGCGGACCGGTGGGTCTCGATCCGGTCATCCGGGGTCTGCGCGAAACCGAGGTTGGCGCGTATATCGATGGCAGTCGCATGTTTCCAGCGGGACCGGGCCGAATGGATTCTCCCATCAGCCACATCGACCCGAACGCCATTCAAAAAATCCAGGTGGTGAAAGGACCCTACGCTTTGACCTGGGGCGCGGGCAATTTGAGCGCCATCCGTGTTGAAACCCCGGGGCCGGCCGACTTTTCGGGCAAGCCGTTTCACGCCACCGCCGCCACCGGTTTCCACTCAAACATCAACGCCGCGGATGCCACGGCCTCGGTACTTGGCGCCAGCGGCAAACTCTCCTACTGGGCGAGCGGCACATGGCGGCAGGGGCAAGATTACAACTCGGGTGCTGACCAGGAGATCCCCGGCGATTTCAAATCGAGAGAAGCGCGAGGCAAAATTGGCCTGGAACTCACGCCGCGCTCAAACCTGACCTTCTCAGCCGGCTACCAGCGGCAGGATGACGTCGACTACCCCGGACGCCTGCTGAACGCCGACTTTTTCAACAGCTCAAATGTATCAGGTCGCTGGCAGTGGCGCCGCACCGCCGGCCTGCTGCGCTCAATGGACCTGACCGGCTACTACAATTTCGTCGACCACGGCATGGGCAACGATGAAAAGCCAACGGCCCTGCCGGGCGCGTTTCCTAACGGCAATCCCAGACCGGCGTTTGACATCCATGTGGACTCGGAAATCCGCGTTGCAGGAGGACGTTTCGCTGCCGATCTGGAAACCGGCGGCGCTCTGCAACTGGAAATCGGCGGAGATCTTTACGCCACCAATCGCGACGCACTGCGGACCATCGCCCGCCGTGACAACGGCATGGTGATGATGCGCAAACCCATGTGGGCGGATGTAGACATCTCGGTCTTCGGACTTTTCCTGCAAGCCGGGAGGCAGTTCGACAACGGAGTTTTGCTCTCTGCCACCGTCCGTTCTGATTTTGTCAGCGCCAACGCGGACACCGCCAATCCCTTCTATCTGTCTGCAACTGACGACGGTCTCGATGACTCGGAGACCAATCTCAGCGCGGCCTTGACCGTCAGCAAGCCGCTGTCCCGGCACTGGCTGCTCTCTATCGGCGCAGGTTCGGTTGTGCGAACCGCTGATGCCAACGAGCGTTTCTCAGACCACATCCCGTCGAGCAAATCGCAGATGGCAGCGGAGTTCGTGGGCAACCCCACGCTCAACCCTGAGCGCAGCACCCAGGCTGATTTGTGGCTTGAAGCGACTTATTCGAAATTCTCGTTCAACGCCAATCTGTTCGCGCGCAAGATGAACGACTACATCACGCTGGAGTCCACCGGACTGAGCCCCGAGTTGGCCCTGAGCCCGCCAACCGTTTTTGGCTACATCAATGGTGATGCCAGTTTTCTGGGCTTTGAGGCGGCGGCACGCTACCAGGCCACGGAAACACTCAGCCTGTTGACCACGGTCACATATCTCCGAGGTGAAGACGACACACTGGATGAGCCTGCCCTTGGAATTGCGCCGTTCGGCATTGAGGCCGGCTTTCGATTTGACTCCAAAAGCGGCGCCTTTTTTCTGGAATCAGCAATCCACGTGGTGGCCGAGCAAACCAGAGTCGCGACTACGCGCGGCGAAATCGCCACCGATGGCTACCTGACCGCGGACATTTCAGGCGGCGTCCGGGTGCTGCAGAATATGGAACTGCGGGCCGGAATTGTGAACCTGCTTGACGAGTCTTACATCAACCATCTCAACAGCAAGAACCCGTTCACCGGACAACCGTTGCCAGAGCCGGGCCGGGTTCTGTTTACCAATCTCAGTTACGCATTCTGATGGACGTGATGAAGCAGACACTCACTTTCGCGAAAAACATCTGCATTGTCCTCCTTCTGGCCGGCTGCCAGGAGGAGGTCAAGCCCATCGATCCGGGTCACATCGCACGCCGTCTGGCCTTTCGTGAGAAGCTCAACGAAGCGCTCGGGGACAACTACCACGAACCAGGGCCGGAGGCAAACGCGGAGCAGTTCGAGCGCGGCAAAACACTTTACCCGCAGCTCTGCGGCCCTTGCCACGGTGGGCGCGGCGACGGCAAAGGCCACACCGGCGCAGCTCTGGCCTTTCCACCACCCGCGTTCACCGACTCCGTGCAGGCTGATTTCTTCTCCGAGCAGGGACGGTTGCAGATCATCCGCAAAGGCGTACCGGGCACGCCCATGATGGCCTGGGGAACAGTTTTGCCCGAAAGCGACATCGTTGGTTTGTATCTTTACATTCGCTCGCTCATCGGCAAGGACTAGTGTCATGATTTGTTAGTTAGTGAACTAATGTGTCACCCCTCTGGGGTTAATCATTCTTGTATTCGATTTTCTATAAACATTCCACCGCTACGCGGTTATTGAGTCTAAACCCAGATAGGGGTGGTATATTTATAGTCTGGATTATTCACGAAGTAGAGTTGGGTGTTCAGCCTTTAGGCTGCAACTCATGTCAAAACAACACGCTGAAGCGTGAACACCGAACGAGACCAACGGTTGCTGCACGCACACGGTTTTGACCTTGAGTTTCGGATTTATGAATAGATCAGGATAGCAAGTCAGAGACAAGAAAAGTCAAACCCCAGAGAGGTGATACGGGCTGCTAAATTAGGGTGCGAAATTAAGAATCTGCACACTAGACTGAACCCCGAATCGGCGTGGCCGGCTTTCGGCTTCAGCTTGCGTGCCGAGGAGACATTCTGAACCAGATGAAACCCAAACCAAAAAGGAAAACCATGCGAACAAAACCAATCTGCCTGCTGCTTGTGGTGGTGTGTGGAATCGCCGCCGTTCTTGGCTGCGGCTCGGATTCTTTGCGAGGCACCACCTTGCCCGAGCTGCCGTTTTCAGACTTCACTTTGATCGACCAGCACGGCAAGCCATTTACGCTGAGCCGGGACAAGGGCGAGGTGACGCTCATGTTTTTCGGCTTCACATTCTGCCCTGACGTCTGTCCGCTGACACTCTCGACCTGGAAGCAGACCGCCGACCAGTTGACGGACGAAACCGGCCGGGTCAAATTCGTCTACGTCACCGTTGACCCGGAGCGGGATACACCGGAAAAGCTGAAGACACATTTGGCCGTGTTCAGCCCGGATTTCATCGGCCTGACCGGCGAGACCGCGCAGCTCGACTCGGTTTACAGCAACTACGGCGTCATCCGCGAACGGGTCGAGATCTCGGAAAGCGCGGCCGGCTACCTGATGAATCACACTTCCAGCATTTATTTCCTCGACAGGAACGGCATTTGGGTTTCGCGCATGTCCAACGATGCCAAGCCGGAAGATATCGCGCACGATGTCAAGGTTTTGCTGAGCCGCTAGCCTGAGCGCATCCACAACAAGCCAAACATCGACTTCTGTGACCGCGGACATTTGACCGCAGTCGCACTCAAACAAATAGACGGGAGGGAAAACCATGCTTAGAAACTCGCGAATATACCTGACGCTCACCGGCACACTGATGGTCGTCAGCGCCTGTCAGCAACCATCGCCACCGAAAGTCTCCGTGGAGAATGTTTGGTCAAGACCGGCTTATGTCGAACAACCCAGCGAAGAGCACGCCGGAATGCAGCACGGCAGTGGCAGCAACGGTGTGGCATACTTTACCATAAAAAACACCGGTGGCAGCAGCGACCGCCTGCTTTCCGTGGCAACCGAGGTTTGCGATACGCCTGAACTGCACACAACAGTGATGAAGGGCGAAAAGATGAGCATGCAGAAGCTTGACAAAGGCATGGAGATTCCGGCGGGTGGGCAGATCGAATTCAAACCGCGCAGCCACCATGTGATGCTCATTGACCTCAGGCGCTCGTTGCGGCCGGACAGCACGTTTGCTCTTACCCTGAACTTTGAAAAGAGCGGCGCCATAGATGTCTCCTCTGAGATACGTCGGCCGTAAAGGAATGAAATGAGAGTAGCGGTCACTGGCGCATCCGGGCATGTCGGCGCAAATCTGTGCCGGCAGCTTGTCGCCGCCGGACATCAGGTGCACGCGCTCGTCTACCGCGATGTCCGCGCGCTCACCGGGCTTCCGGTCAAACTGCATCCGGGGAACGTGCTCGAACCCGACTCGCTGCAGCGGCTCTGCTCTGACAAAATAGATGTGCTGTTCCACACGGCCGCCCACATTTCTATCAGGGGCGATCCGGACGGTTTGGTGGAGCGAGTCAACCTGGAGGGCACGCGCAATGTCATCGCGGCCTGCCTTGCGAATCAGGTGGGCCGGCTGGTTCATTTCAGCTCAATCGATGCACTGCAGAATGAGCCGCACGAGCAACCGCTTGACGAAAACCGGGCGTTGCTTTCCGGCAGCAAGTCCGCGTACGCCAAATCCAAAGCTGATGCCGAACGGGCGATACTCAAGGCTGTGACGGAAGGTCTGGACGCCATCATCCTGAGCCCGACCTCGATTCTGGGACCGTTCGACTTCAAACCTTCGCTCGCCGGCACAATGTTGCTGGACATGTTCCGTGGCCACCTGCCCATTTTGGTGCAAGGCGGGTTTGACTGGATCGATGTGCGGGATGTGGCCATTGCGGCTATCAAAGCAGCCACAGACGGTCGCAGCGGAGAACGCTACCTGCTTTCAGGAAAATGGGCAAGCCTGAGTGATGTCTCCCGGCTCGCTGCGGCGCAAGCGCAGATTCATTTTGGCGCGACAGCCATGCCAAAATCGCTGGCCTGGCTTGGACTGCCGCTCGTCAGCGCCTACTGCAAAGTGCGTGGCAAAGCACCGCTTTATACCGCGGAGTCTCTAAGGCTGGTGACCGAAAGTCACCGCGATATTCGTCACGAAAAAGCGTCCAGGGAACTTGGCTTGACGCCACGCCCACTCCGGAAAACCGTGCAGGACACACACGACTGGTTTCAGGAATCCGGCTTTCTCAAATGACACAACACGAAACCTTCAACTTTGTGGTGGTCATCTGGATAGGACTCGCGTTTGTCATCACCCCGCAGGTGTCGAAACTCGCTGCACCCTACGGCAGGCACTTTACGAAGAAATTCGGCCCGACCATCGACAATCGCCTCGGCTGGATTGTCATGGAGTTGGTATCACCAGCGACGTTCGCTTTCTTCTTTTTGCGCGGCGACCAGATCAAAACCCCGGTCACGTGGCTTTTCCTAGGAATATGGTTACTGCATTACGGCTACCGCAGTCTTATTTTCCCGATGCGCCAACGAACACGGGGGAAACGCATGCCGGTCGCAATCATGGCATCCGCGATCTTCTTCAATGTCGTAAACGGTTTCTTGAACGGGCAATATCTCGGAGAGTATGGGCCGGTTTATGCGGAATCGTGGTTGACCGGCTGGCCCTTTGTTGCCGGCATGGCGCTCTTTCTGCTCGGCATGCTGGTCAATTGGCACTCTGACAACATTTTGCTGCACTTGCGCAAACCGGGGGAGACGGGCTACAAGATTCCTCGGGGCGGGCTTTTCCGCTGGATTTCATGCCCCAATTACCTGGGCGAGATGATTGAGTGGGGAGGTTTTGCCTTGTTGACCTGGTCGCTGCCGGCTGCATCTTTCTTTATCTGGACCGCCGCCAATCTGATCCCGCGTGCTCTTGCCCATCACGATTGGTACGATCGCACCTTCGAAGATTATCCGCGCAACCGCAAGGCCATTTTGCCATTTCTACTGTGAGTCCGTGCCGGGCTCGCCGGGCTTGAGGACGATGCCGCGGTTCTTTCGGCCATTCATTTTCACTGTCAGGGGTTGTTCAAGCCGCAGGTGGCGGGCAAACTTTAGCTGCCGTCGTGGCTTCACGCTGTACAGCCACGCCCAATCGACCAGGCTGTCATCCATCGCCGGCGACACCGTAAAATACCCCACACGGAAAGAGGTCAGGTTGTGAAAGAAGTGCGAGCCCTGCGATGGCGTGACGTGAATGTCATCAAAACCGGATTCCACGATCACACGTGCGCCCGAGATTTGTTCCCATCTGACCGGGATCCCCAGAAAGGGGTCGAGCGAACCCCAACGGCCGACGCCCAGCAGCAGATAGGGCCGATTCTTTGAAACCAACCGTTGATTGAGTCCACTGACTTCAGCGGCGGCTTCCCGGCTTCGCATGCGGTCGAATCCGTTTGGACCAACAAAAACGATGTCCTGGATGCCGTTGACTACGCCATCGCCAAGCACCTTGCTGCTCTTACAAATCAGCTGTTCCGGCGAGGTCTCTTCGATCTCATGCACATCGAACTCGCTTCGGACCACGAGCGGCCTCATCTGCAGGATAGCAAACTCCCTTGGCTCGCCCTTGGGGACGGACAGGTTAGCAGCGAACTCGATTTCCACCGGCGACCCCATGGCCCAGCTTCCCATTTCAAGAAGATACTGCAGAATGTCAGCCAGCGGGAAGACATCGTGTTTCAAGATCGGCGCAAATGTCACAAGACGATGTCCGGGGCGCGAAACGCCGTCATAAATCGCTTCATTCTCCGGCGAAAAAGTCGAACCTACAAACTTAAGCGTGCCATCACGCTCAGCGACCGGCAGGTCCAATTCTTCGACCAGAGTGTCCCGGGTTTCATTCAGGTCAGCGACTTTGCCATGCAGGTTCAAGGCGTAGAACTGCTGCTGATTGTTATTCAGGGTCTCCTCGATGGAGTTAAACTGAGGCAGAAGGTTGGGATACTTCGGACAGAACCTCACGGAGGTCCCGCCATCAACAACGGCTTTTCCCAGCCCCAAAGCCAGTGAGGCGATACCATCTTTCGACTCCTGCGGCGCCACCGGATAGAAATTGTACGACTTCGCCACGCCAGCAAAATCCGGGTAGAAATAATCACCCTGCTGATTACCGATCATTTTCTGAACCACGACCGCCATCCGTTCCTCTTCAAGCCGGTAGTCGGTCATGCTAATGTAGCTTTTCGCATGGACTGAAAACGTAGACGCGTAGACCCGCTTGATGGCGTTGAGAAGTTCAAAAAGTCGAACGTTGAGGTTTTCATGGTTGTTGGGCAGCATGAACGTTCTGAAGACCCCGGCAAAAGGATAGTACTGTGAATCCTCAAGCAGGCTTGACGACCTTACCGCCAGTGGAATCTGGACCATTTTCAGGAAGTCCCGGAGCTTGTGCAAAGCATCGAGCGGAAAGTTCTGGGATTCAAGAAAGCGTCTATTGATCTCGCGGTCATGGCCACAGGTCAACGCAAAGTTGAGCAAATCGTTTTCATCCATGAAGCCGTCAAAAACCTCGGTGCCAAGCACGATTGCCGGCGGCACATAGACTTTGATTCCTTCAAAGTAATCATCGACCTTGTAGTTGTAGACCAGCTTATTCACGAAACTCAGACCGCGCGCTTTGCCGCCGAGAGAGCCGCCACCAATACGTGCGAAACTGCTGTGCGGATAGAAACTGTCCTTGTCGAAATCCGTAATAATGCCGCGCTGCCGCACGCTGCGGTACTCCAGCACCGATGAGTAGAGCATTTCCCGCAGCCCCTCAACCGACTCAAATTCCAGCAGGTGCCGCGGACGCAGTTTCTGCGCCAGCCAGAATTCCGTGCGGGCTTTCAGCCATCTCGAAAAATGATTTTGATTGCTGTGGTAGATGAGGCTTTCCCCCGGAACCACGCGCAATTGCTCCTGCAGTGATCTAAGACTGGTGGCGCGCCCGACTTCCTCGCCCGACTCGACTCTAAACACGAAATCACCAAACCCCAGATTCTCATCCATAAAACGGCGAAGGTCCTGCAACAGAGTGGATGATCCCTTCAATAGGAAGGATGCGCCGACCTCATGGGCCTTCTGCTCATTCGCCGGCAAACTCGACTGCAGGAGGATGGGTATGTCAAACTGCTGCTTTTTGACATTCTTCGCAAACTTGAGCCCCGCCTCCGGGTCATACTTGCCTTTTCGTTTATAGTTGACATCAGAGACCACGCCGAGAATGTGTTCCTGGTATTTCTTAAAATACCGCCAGGCATCTTCGTAGTTTGTGCAAAGCAGGATCTTGGGCCGGGCCCGCATGCGAAGGAATTTGTGCGACAGGTTGATTCCCTCGGAAATCAAGCGCCGCGCTTGCTTAAACAATTCCACGTAAATCAGAGGCAGGAAAGACGAGTAGTAGCGCACGCGATCCTCAATCAGAATGATCGACTGAACACCGGCCATCTCGGTGTCATGCTTAACATTGAGTTCATCCTCAACGATCTTTATGATCGCAATAATGATTCGGAAATCTCCCTGCCAGACGAAGACCTGGTCGAAAATCGAGGTATCGTGGTACAACGACAGTTCCGCCAATTCCTGACTGTCGTAGGCGAGCAACACAATGGGAACATCGAGGCCGGCTGCTTTCACTTTCTTGGCGAACCGCTGCACCGGCATGTCTTCGATGTGCAGAGTGCAGATGATCATGTCGAAATGAGTACGATTCTTGGCCCGCGAGATGGCTTCTTTGCCGCTGGAGACGCGCGTCAGTTCCGGCGTGTGGGTCAGGTTCAGGCCTTTGTATTCTTCGCGCAGAAGTTCATACAACCTGCCATCTTCTTCAAACAGGAACAAATCATACAAACTTGAAACCAGCAGGATGTTCCGGACCCGGAACGGCATGAGGTTCTGAAAAACCTGGAACCGCGAACCATAGCCGTGCTCCAACCAGTAAGGGTTGAAGAGGTTCAAAGAATCTTTCTTGTCAATCTTCATAAGTTGGTAACACGAAGTTTCGTCAATCACCAGGCGAACGGCAAGAACCGAGGATAGAGGATAGAGGATAAAGCAAAGAGTGCCTACAATGATCCCAAATACTATCAACTATCAACTATTTTCCATCTTCCATCTTCCATCTTCCATCTTCCATCTTCCATCTTCCATCTTCCATCTTCCATCTTCCATCTTCCCAAGATACCTCCCCCTCACTCCATTCACAACAAAAAAAGGGCGCCCGCGGACGCCCTTTCATTTCACAAAGGAATCGACTAAACCAAGCCCTGGTCCATCATGGCGTCGGCCACTTTCAGGAAGCCGCCGATATTGGCGCCGTTGACATAGTTTCCGGGAGTCTCAAAACGCTCTGCCATTGTCATGCAGGTTTCATGGATATCGTGCATGATTTGTTTCAAGCGATTATCGACTTCTTCACGAGTCCAGGGTAGACGCATGCTGTTCTGGGTCATCTCCAGGCCAGACACAGCGACGCCTCCTGCATTGGCAGCCTTGGCCGGCCCGTACAGAATTCCAGCATCCAGGAAATGTTTGACGCCATCGAGAACGGTCGGCATATTTGCGCCTTCGCTGACGACGTAAACGCCATTTTCGAGCAGATTCTGGGCGTCTTTGGCGTTGATTTCATTCTGCGTGGCGCTTGGGAAAGCACACTCGGCCTTATGATTCCACAGGGGATTAAACCCAGCGGAAGCATCAGTTGCCGTGTACACCACATTCGGGAACTTGTCCGCGTACTCTTTGATTCTGCCACGACGCAGATTCTTCAGCTCCATAACAAACGCCAGCTTTTCATCAGTGATTCCAGCCTGGTCGTAAATGTAGCCACCGGAGTCAGAAAGCGTGACCGCCTTGCCGCCGAGAGCATTGATCTTCTCCACGGTGTACTGGGCGACGTTGCCACTGCCAGAGACGAGACAAATGCGTCCGTCGAGGGTTTCGTTGCGGGTTGCCAGCATTTCCGCGGCAAAATAGACCGCGCCGTAACCTGTGGCCTCAGGACGAATAAGGGAACCACCCCAGTTCAGCCCTTTGCCAGTCAGGACGCCGGTGAACTCGTTGCGCAGCCTCTTGTACTGGCCAAACAGAAAACCGATCTCGCGACCGCCAACGCCGATATCTCCGGCCGGCACATCCGTCTCCGGCCCGATGTGGCGCTGCAGTTCGGTCATGAAACTCTGGCAGAAGCGCATCACTTCATTGTCACTCTTGCCTTTCGGATCGAAATCGGAACCGCCCTTGCCGCCGCCCATGGGCAGGGTCGTCAGGCTGTTTTTGAAAACCTGCTCAAAGGCCAGAAATTTCAAAATGCCAAGGTTGACCGATGGGTGAAAACGCAAACCGCCTTTGTAGGGGCCAATGGCGCTGTTCATCTCGATCCTGAAACCACGGTTTACTTGAATCTTGCCCTGATCGTCCATCCACGGCACACGAAACATGAGCACGCGCTCAGGTTCGATCATCCGCTCCAGCATTCTTGCGCTGCGGTATTCAGGGTGTCGTTCAAGAACCAAATCGAGCGAATCCGCAACTTCCTCGACGGCTTGATGAAATTCAGGTTCGCTCGGATTCTTGGCCTTTACTTCCGCCATTAAGCTCTTGATATACTCAGACATGATGCCTCCGTATAATTGTTTGGTTTATACACAGATGAAGTTTGGTTTCAAAGCATCGCCCCTATTACAAATCACATGCCAGTTTCAACTGATAAATCTCGGAGATTTGACCTCAGCAGCGCGGGTCTTTGTAAGAGTTTGTTTCCTTCCTTCCTAACTTCAAGAATCCCGACTTGCGGACTTTTTATTTCTGAGAAGATGACGATCGGCCAAAAAAAATGAGCTGCCCAAACGGACAGCCCATTCCACTTTGAAGTCATCTCGACGAACAGCATTTTCATGACACACGACCCTGTAAGGACGTGACGCCTTTCTTTTTTGCTACCACCAGCACCCGGCAAGAATTGTCCGGCCAGGCTGGCTGCCAACGTACTGCTCATTCTCTCTCGCGCCAGACTTGCGTGCAGGTTTAGTTGGCGCTGCTAGAGAAATCGACCTCTGGCGCCGTCTGCGCCTCGGGACTGGCTTCGAAATATTCGCGTTTCTGGAAGCCAAACATGCCCGCGAAGATCAGGGTCGGGAAACTGCGCACGGTCCGGTTGTAGGCCTGCACCGTCTCATTGAAGCGGCGTCTCTCGACAGTGATCCGATTCTCAGTACCAGCGAGTTCATCCTGAAGCCGTACAAAGTTCGTGTTTGCTTTGAGATCCGGGTAGCGCTCAATCACCAACATCAACCGGCTCAAAGCAGAACCAAGCTGTCCTTGCGCCTGCTCAAATTGCCTGAACAACTGCGGATTTTTGAGAACTTCACCCGCGTTGATCTGAGGCCGGGTAGCATTGGCTCGAGCCTGAATCACAGCCTCGAGCGTCTCTCTCTCATGCGCGGCATAGCCTTTCACCGTTTGCACGAGATTGGGGATGAGGTCGGCCCGGCGCTGATAAACGTTCTGCACCTGCGACCAGCCGGTGTTGACGCCCTCATCCAGCGTTACCAAATTGTTGTAGGTGCCGGTGACTGACCTGTAAATCACAAACGCGAGAACCACAAGTACAGCCATGATTCCCAGAAATATCTTCATGCCTTTTCCCATCGAAATCTCCTTTACATCGTGTCTACGATCATGACTAATTTGGCCATTTCAGCGATATAGGCGGTGGCGATGTCTTGAACCTGGACCTTTGAACCGCGCCACTCACCCCGTTTGATATTCATGACGTTGCGGAAAACATCACCATTGAGCTTGAAAGCTCTTGCCGCCGCTTCGAACGCCTCTTTCCTCGAGCCGGCAGGTGGCAGACTCTTCAGGTGCAACAACCCTTCAAAGATCGAACTAATCGCGGGCACGGATGCTGAGAGCATCTCAAGCAAATTGCCGCGATCGTTGCCGGCAGTCAGAAATCCGCTGCGCAAGTAGATGAGCTTGCCGCGCAACTCCCGCTCAATCTGGTGGCGCAAGTGTTCGCCTTTGATCTGCAGACCAGCAAGAATGTCTTCGCCGTAAACCTGTTGGTGATACGTCTTCATATCGAGAAACTCGATTGGGAAAGTATCCAGGGCCGTCTCGATATATTGCCGGGTCAAAAACAGGGGTGTCGAAACATTGAACTTTCGCCACTTGTGCACGAGTTCGAGGCCACCCTTGAGATCTGCGATGCCTTTCTGGGTCAGGACCACAAGAAAGTTAATGTCTGACTTCTTCGGGATGTATTCGCCGCGCGCGCCACTACCGAACAGGGCAAGCGAGACCACTTCCGCGCCAAAAGCGCGGCGCACATCTTGCGAAAAGTCATCGAATATTTGTTCAGGTGAATCTGGTATTTTGGCCATGAGAGATTTGCTTGAGAAAGTGAACTAAGAATTGTGAGTTAAGTTGTACGGCTACTGGAGCATGCCCGGAATCTAGTAGCTGCCGCCGGCGCCGCCACCGCCGCTCATTCCACCCCCGAAACCGCCAAAACCGCCACCGAAACCACCGCCGCTACTGAAGCCGCCGGAGCTTCTGCCACCCCCCATCATACTACCGAGAAGAAGCATGGGCAACATGCCGCCGCGCCGGCCTCTGCCACGACCGCCGCGAAAAAGCAGAAACATGAGCGCGAGCATGATAATCTTCATGAGCCCTGAACCGCTGCCGCGTCGGCGAGTGGCACGCACTGGCCTGCGGACCGGCACCGCTCCGGTGAGTTCGACGCCGGCATCTTTGGCTATGATGCTGGCGATGGCCATGACACCATTCAGATGTCCACCGCCAAAATCGTTTTTCTTGAAGTAGGGAAAAACGTAGCTGTCGCGAATCTCACCAGCGAGGCCGTCCGGAATAATTCCCTCGAGGCCGTAGCCGACTTCGATTCGGAAGTTCCGCTCCTGCACGGTTTGAAACAGAAGCACGCCGTTGTCTTTACCCTTCGCGCCAATTCCCCACTTTTCAAACAGCTTGTTGGCGTAGTCTGTGTAGTGTTCATCGCCGACCGTGGTCACGGTGACAACCACGATCTCCGCACCCGTCTTCTGCTTCACTTCCTCGCAAATCGCTTCGATCTGGCGTTCCGTGCCAGGACGAATGACACTGCCATGGTCATTGACCCAGCCCTGCGCAGCTGGAAAGGACTGCGCATAAGACAGCCCGGCCCACAAGATGCAACCCATGACGGCCGCGAAACTGAGCGGCGCGGATACGGCCCTTCGTTTATTCCTGGTCTTCAAGCGGTTGATTCCCTCGGTTTGTTTTCACTTTTTTCCACTCCCAGCCGAACACCAGACTGCCAAGCCTGCGTGTCCAACGTTTCTTGCTCATTTTGCGCTTCAGCCAGCCTGATTTGTGCCTGTGGCCCGAACCATTCTCGCGGGCCATCACACGTTGGCTGGGAGGTGTCTGCACGATAGTTGTGCGCGGCGCTGAAGTGTTCTCCTGCCGGCGGCGTTGTTCTTCCTGATAAAGTTCTTCCGGAGTACAAATCCCTTTCCGAATCAAAACATTCGCGAGTGACTGCACCGAAACCACATCGGCGATCGGAAAACTCTCCGGTGCTCGAGAGCCCTCTGTTGGCTCATCTTCCCAGTCGTCCCGTGGAGGTCTGTCTTCCATAACAAATCCGTCGTCTTGTTTAGATGTTCTTGTCTTCTGAAGTACACCGGTCTGCGATGGCGCATTCAGAACATTTTGGTTTTCTTGACTTGCAGACATATCTGCCATGCCATTGAATGACAATATTGGCGCGATGCCATTTTTCCCGGGGGAGTAACTCGCGGAGCGCAGCCTCCACTTTGTCGGGGTCTTTGGAATCGACCCATCCCAGGCGGTTTGGGACACGCAAAGTATGAGTGTCGACGCCAATTGCCGGAATCCCCATGGCGTTGGCAAGCACGACATTCGCGGTCTTTCGTCCGACATACGGGAGTTTGACCAGCGCCTCGGCGTCGGCAGGCACTTTACCGGCGTGCTCATCCACCAACATCTGGCACGACTTCTTGATGCCTTTCGCTTTGTTGCGATAAAAGGTGATCGACCTGATTTCCTGCTGAAAGGCTTCCTCATCGACTTCCAGGAACGACTGCGGCGAAGGGTATTTCTTGAAAAGTTCAGCCGTCACCTGATTGACTTTCACGTCCGTGCATTGCGCCGCGAGAATGGTCGCAATCAGGAGTTCAAAGGCATTCGAGAAACGCAGTTCCTGGTGAGCCTCCGGATAAGCCGCGTCCAGTTTTTCGACGATTTCGAGCGCTTTTTGCTGCAAGTCGTTTGCCATTCTGATTTGAGCCATTACGGTTAAACAGACGGCAATTTATGGCTTAGTGGGTTGAAAGTCAAGGGCTTTCGATGAGACTTTTCGATGCGGTGGTGTGGGCAGGAGAGACGAAACTTCGGCTGAAAGCGGCAGAGGACGGCCGAAGATCGCAGTGCAGGAGACCAAGTTGGCTCTTTCCCAAACTCCGGTTTGGGAACGCACTGGTGTAAGAAACTCAGTTTCGACTTAAGCAGCCTATTGCGCGAAACAGAGTTTCGCTTGTCATTGTGTCCCCAAACTTGAGTTTGGGGGCAAGCCAATCGTCCACTTCATTTCTTGATCCCCCTTGTAATGGCTAGTTAATTAGTAGAACACTGGTGACAACGCTAAACGATCTGTGATACTATTCCAATGTTCGGTGGTCGAGCATGGAGAAAACGCCATCGCCTTATCGACGGTTGTAATCTCACGACCCTGCTATTTTCCAGTGATGCTCAACCTGAATCTCGAAGACGATACGCCAATACGTTGATGATATTTCTCGTCTGGGCTCGTGTATATCAAATAGCTTTTTTCGCCCGGCAACTTCAACTTCAGCCCAGGGCTATCCGAATGATTTCCTAGTCTGCCGCCATCTGATAATCGAAGTATTCGTGTGCCAATTTGTGGCCGGTCTTGCACAGGAACAGCGTAGCGATTAATGACGATTCTGTCTGCCTCACGAAACATGGATATCACAGAGCCAATGCGCTGTTCCTGCAGATATTTCTTGCGGTCAATTTCGCGACCCGACTTGCAGTTGATGACAATAAATTCGCTCGAATAGGTAGACGCCAGGAGAACGTACTCTTCGTCACCGTACCAATAGTTATCACCCATGTGGCCCGTCGGATGCTCGGATTGCCAGACCGGCACGCCGTTATTCCGCATCAGCTGTAGACGCTTAGTGCCGTTCACCCTAGACTCAACCAAGAACAGGTTGTCTCCCAATGGGGTAAAATCCACGCCACCGCCAACGCCAAGGCCCTCCCGGTGTCGAATTGAGCCATCTCTGTCAATCAGGTAGAACACCCGTTCATCCTTCAGCGCCAGGATGCCTCTGGGAGGCCTTCGAGTTCGTTGTCCAGGGCTACGATACCCCTTTTGGCCAGTCTGCGCCGAAGACAAGATGGTGTCCCGCTTGACCGTTGCAGCCATAACAATCAAGCTGTTGTCCAGGAGCCTTTGTTTTGGGTTCGGCGGAATTTGGATCTCGTCAGGGTAGATTACTGCTTCGACCTTGCCACTTGGTAGGTAGATTTTGTCATAGAATAGAAGGCTGCCGTCGGCAGCCATCCAGTTAAGGTAGAACTCACGATTCCATTGCCTGTCAAAAAGCAGAGAACGGTCACGATTGTAGAGCTGTACCCAATTCACAATCCCTTGCCAAATAACCAAAATAGTCTCAGCCTTCTCAGAAACCCTGACCTGGACATGGTAAACGTCCGAAAGCTCGCTGTCCTCAAGATTGCTGAGATGCCATAGTTCATCGCCCGAAGATTCGTAAAAGTACACGTGGGCTACCTTCCTTTGATCGATAGTGGCAAAGGCCCAATCCCCAGACTTCTCTGCCACACTGATTGATTTGAGCGATCCCTCAATATCAGTACGCGTCTCGCACAAGGCAATCCGCACAGAACTGAAAAAGAGAATGAATCCTACACACAATGCGATACGTTTCATGGAGATCTCCTAATGGTTATCAACTCAATTCACCAAGCTCTCATCTGTGCATCAAACGCACTCACCCGTATAGCCGTTTCAGGCCATTTTGTTTCCGTAACAAGCTGGTAGTTCAGCACATCCCTTGCCAGCCGCGGAATGCACTGACTTTCCTCTGGCCCCAAAGCTAATTCGGCCCGCAGAGAAAGATGATTGACACTGTAATTAATAGTAGGTTATGCATTAACCTGCCCTCCGATTGAATGATTGAGTGATTGAGTGATTGAGTGATTGAGTGGTGAAGGTGTTACAACAAATACCACGACTCTCATTCCATCCCATACAACAGTCAAGATCAAGGTTGACTCCTTGTTCCCAACAGAGATTAAATTTTGACACCAGCACACAGGCTCCCCCCAAATGGTATTGAAGAAGCTGAGATGAAATGAGACTTAAGACTACGAGTACATAGAAGGAAGAACCAACTTTGGCGGAAAAAAAGAAAGGAAAAATGCATCCGGGCCCGACAAGCGGCGCAGCCTAGGCATACGTCGGTTCCAGTTCTAGGGTGACCAGGATGGTCGGATTGGGAGCCAAACTAAACTCCGCAACATCTTCGCCTTCGAGATGAAGCTGAACCGCATCCTGAAGATTGTGAGTGACTTCGTCAAGGGTAGTCCCCTGGGTCACGACCGGGATTTCCATACATTCAGCAACGTACCCCGATTGTTCACCAGGCCGGATGACCGCTTTGATGGTTCGCTGTAATTTCATATTCCTCGCGCAGACCAAAGTTTAGCGCAACGCGATACAGAAGCTCACTTGCCCATCATCTTCTTGTAGCCAACGGCACAACAGCTTTCCAAGTCCAGATGCGGCACTCGTCTGCCGGGAGCTTCGTCTCCGGGCGAGCGGGATGACAATCTCCCTGCTGCCGGCATTTATAAAGTCTGTTTCCAAACCACCCCTCCCCACGCCCGGCTTGGGACCATCCTGGCCAGGCGAACCGGCGACAGCACGTCGCAATTGAGTTCTCCTGCCTCGTTTCTGCCACACCAGGAGCCCTTCTCCCGCATAAGCGCCATCGAACCGGTTGCTGCGTTTATGGTGGGTGAAATAATAAGTCGTCTTGCCGCTCTCGAGTTTCGCAAGAACCGGCCCAACATGGCTGCGAATAGACGTCAGCGTCACCTTTGCCGGCAGATCAGACAGGCTCAGTGTCACGACCCGCGTGCTGTCAGTCGCATCGAGCCAGCCAAGCCTCATGATTTCAAAAATATCGAGCGGCACGGGACCACTCGCCGGAAAGTTGTCGTTGGTGAACAGCTTGGGGCTCATAAGAGAATAGATGCCGCGCCGTGCGCTGCGATGTCCGAGGCCGAGCCAATGGCCATATTCATGCGCCAGATTCCACTGAATCTCCGACTCCTGCATCAGACGGTCATCGGCAGGATCACGCGTGCCGATATCCGAACCAATCTCAATGGTCAGGCCGCCCTGCCTCTGCCTTTTTCCAAACAGCTTGCCACCGGCCTCGAAATCCACACCCAGCATGCCGTAGCCGGTGGCGTTGGCTTTTGGAATGTACCAGTCCGGCCCGGCATCCGTGCCGACCACGACCAGCAGGTCCGCGCTCGCAAACAGCCCGTCGCCAAACTTGGCTTTGACCGCCGTCAGAATTTCTTCGTTGAACATGCCGAAGCCGCGCAGATGCCGGGTACGGTCGTAGTGTTTGTGGTAATAACCGGAGGCATGCTCGGAGACAAAAAAGCCACCGTCGTTGGTCACCTCCGTGAACCGGATTTCATGTTGGCCGTAGGAAACGGTTCGGTAAAGACCCGACACCCGCGAGTACAAGGAATCACGCAGGGCTTGGGAGGGAAACGGGTAGTGGTCGTTGGCGTCGCAGGAGTAGATGACCAGGGCGTGGGTTTTGGCTTTCGGCATTTTGGCCGTGGCTGGCTGCGCGAAGAACAAGCCGCTGAACACAAGAAAAAGCAGAGGGTAGAAGATGGAAGCTTGAAGAGGGTGGTTCGGCATCAAACTTGCTGTCATGGATTTAAATAGGACCTGCATCCCCTCGCCCCGAAAATGGGTGCTCACGAAATGGTCGCCAGGACAGGGATGACCAAGACAATGTAGGCAACCCCCGCGGGCATGTCAAGCAATAAAGTTGCGAGCCTGAGACATGGCAGCAGGCGCAAGTTCGAAGCGGCCCACAACGGCTCTGGCTGCATCCGTTGTCCGGGTTGCGGCAGCGCAATTGACTTCCCGCGAGCCAAAATCGCTTGTCCGAGGGCAAAAATAGCATAACCCACAAGGTAAAGTAGCGATGCAGCAGGCAAATATCGTTTCGATGAGGGCCAATATCGTTTTGCCCACAAGGTGAAGTAGCAATCCAACAGGACAATATCGTTTCGACAAGGCCTAATATCGTTTTGCCCACAAGGTAAAGTAGCGATGCTACAGGACAATATCGTTTCGACAAGGGCTAATATCGTTTTGCCCACAAGGTAAAGTAGCGATCCAACAGGACAATATCGTTTCGACAAGGGCAAATATCGTTGTGATGAGAGCCGAAATTCGGGAGTGTCGATTACCATGATGCAGGAACGGTCGGGCCAAAAATGGCCTCGGAAAGTTCAACCAGGCGAATATCTTCAAACAGGCCGCGATATTCAGGATCAGCCCGGTACTGTTTCCACCTTTCGAGCACCCTCATTTCCTGGGCGCTTCCGTCCTTTGATGTGCCATCAAAAGTGCTTCCGCCAGCAATTGTCGGCACCTTCTGAAATGGCTCGCCGTTGATGTTTACCCCGAAGCGGCGGGCCAGATGGATTCTGTAGTTGGGACTCAAGAACCACTGGTTGTAGTTGACACAGATGACATTGTATTCTTCTTGCTTAGCGGAGTCGAGAAAAATCTCAGCATATTGCTTGTATATTTCGACACACCGCTCAGTGTCTTTTGTTGTCATGAACCAGGCGCCACGTTGACTCGCAAAGAGATTAAACGCATCGCGTAATACAACGACTCGGTAACGCTGCTCGCTGCGGCCCACATGCATGTCATGCTGTTCAATATACTCTGCATAGGCATTGTTTTCGAGCAAAGAATTCTCATAAGAGAGGACCAGACAATCTTTTGGGGAGAATGCCCGGATGGCGTTCCAGTCAACAGCTTCATCGTGCTTTGAGTATTCAATCACATCGTGATTGCGCACGAGTTTGCGGTAAAGGTCTCTGATACGCAGTTTCGAGCGAAACAAGGGCAATCCGCTTGTATTGATTTCTGTACAACTGTCATATGGACTCTCGCTAGTCACATCGTTCAGGTGTACAGTCCGCTGGCCCATGTGATGCAACAGCCAGTGAATGATGGCGTGATTGCCACTTCTCTTAAGCCCGAAGACGGCAATTTCCATCCTATTGGTGACATTCATGATTCAGTATAAATTTTCGCTATACGATTGCTAAGAGCCGCTGACTCGTTTTGGGGTAGCGCTCAGCCACCTTTGGTCTGAGATCGCAATGGGGGATAAACTCCCAGGTGTCAAGTCACGGTGCGGATGGGGAGAACATTCACTGCTTTGGTCTTACCGGGATCCTGGCCGGCAGCAAGCTCGAATTCCAGAACCAGTTTCCGGCTCGTCAGTGTTTCAAGATCCAGATCGTGCGGATACTCTGAATCATGGCAGAAAGTCGTGGCATAGGGCGACAGGGGGTCACGAGAATCCGTTCGCCAGAGTTCACCATCGACGTTCTTGAGGTAGCGCAGCCATCCATATCCCTTGGCTGAGTCATGCACATGACACATCCCACGTACGAACGACCCGACCTTATCGCTCCAATCAAGTTGCCCTTTTTCACGTTGAATCGGCAGAAGATTTGGAACCAGATAGCCTGACACGTAAAGATCAGCCTCCCGGCGAAGGTCTCCCGAAACATTGTCAAACGCGATGACTTCAACGCGGCAGCCGCGATTCTGCAAAGCGCGAACGACCTGAACGAAATCGCCATCACCCGTAGCCAGCAAAACCCGGTCAAGATTCTCTGATTGCAGCAGGGCATCAACCGCTAAATCCAAATCGACGTTGGCTTTTCCAAAGCGGTTCCCGGCGTCATCCGTGTACCACTTGGTATTTTTCTGGATGACCTTGAAACCGAAATCACGCAGAGTTGCATGGAACCGATTCTGCTTAATCCGGTACTCCGGATCGGAATCTGCACGTTGCGAATCGTAACTGACGTAGGAGTTCAGCCGTATTGGCTCAACACCTCCGCGACACGCGAATTCACGCAAGACGTCGTATCGCATGCCAAATCCACCATTCATCGCGAGGTTTGCAACATCAATGTAGACGCCGGTCTTCATGTTATTTTTCGGGAGTGGAGTTGGCATTTACAGACTCACTGTGTTTGTTCGGAACAACATTCTAATCACCTGAATCAGGTCTGGGAACCGCGGCACTTCATCGTGCGCGGACAATCATGAAAGCATCTTGAGAATTCGATCTATGCCGCCGAGATTTCAAGGTATGGATTTGACGCTGCAATGCAAGAAAAAACTCTGTTGGCCAGAATCATTTCAGATGTGCGGCCAGCACCTCGATCGGATGCATGGCTTTTCTGCCGACGCCGTGCTCGATTTGCTGTCTGCAGGAAGTCCCGGCGGCGACAACCTGCCAGTCATCCTTTTTGTCTGCAACGGCTTTGAACAGCCTCTCTCCACCCATGGCGAGAGATACCTGGTAATGCTCCTGCTCGTAGCCAAAGGATCCTGCCATGCCGCAGCAGGCGGAGTCCACCACCTCAACCCGAGCGCCCGGGACCATCTGCAGCATTTTACGCGTCGGTTCAATACCAACCAGGGCTTTGACGTGACAATGTCCGTGTAGCAGAAAGCTGCCGGTTGCCTCGCGCAAACAGAATGTCTGTGGATGTTTGCGGCCATCCGTTAAGAACTCTTCCAGCAAAAATGTGTTCTCCGCGAGTTTCGCGACACGCTCGTCTTGCAGCATGTCCGGGTATTCTTCGCGAAAGGTCAGGATACAACTGGGTTCGCAGCCGACGATTGGGATGCCTTGTTCCACCAGCGGATACAAAAGGTCAAGATTCTGCTCGGCCTTTGACTTGGCTTCGGCAAGCATGCCGCGCGAGATGAATGGACGGCCACAGCACTCTTTCTTCGGCGTAATCACTTCGTATCCGGCCGCCTCCAGAACCGCTACGGTGGCGATACCTATCTCCGGATTGTTGTAGTTTAGAAAGGTATCGCTGAACAGGGCAATTTTCGGTCGATCAGAGGCAGCTTGGGCGTCGGTGCGATTTGAAAACCACGCGTCAAATGTGCGAGCTGCAAACGCTGGCAGGCTGCGACGGCGCGAGATGCCGAGCGTTTGCTGCATCAGCCAGCGAATGGCCGAACGTTCCAGGAGCCAGTTTGAGAACGGCGCCAGCGCGCTGCCGAATTTGTTGAGGCTCTCGACATGACCGAACAAGCGGTCGCGCAAAGGCAGGCCGTGGACCTGATGGTACTGATGCAGAAACTCATACTTCACCTTCGCCATGTCAATATTGGTGGGGCATTCTCCCTTGCAGCCTTTGCACGCGATGCAGAGGTCAAAAACTTCCTTCATGCGGGCGCTGGTAAATTCGGAAGCATCGAGGCGCCCGCTAAGCACGGCGCGCAAGGCATTTGCGCGGCCCCTGGTGGACTGTTCTTCTTCAGCAGTCACCATGAATGACGGACACATGGCGCCGGCCTGACGCTGTCGGCAGACGCCGTTGCCGTTGCACATCTCAATGGCGGTCTCGAATCCACCCTCAGCGGAAAAATCCAGAAATGGTTTGACTTGATAGGCCGCCGGATCTTCGCAGCGCAGATTTTCGGTCAAGCCCTGGGCATCGACAATTTTGCCGGGGTTGAGAATATTGCGAGGGTCGAAGGCTTGTTTGAGCTGTCGAAAAGCCTGGTAGAGTTGCGGCCCGAACATCTTTTCATTGAATGAGCTGCGGGCCAGGCCGTCGCCGTGCTCTCCGCTGAAAGCGCCGCCGTACTTCAGGACCAAACTGCTGACCGCCTCGGCGATGGATTGCATATTGGCGACATCCGGTTTCGACTTCAGGTCGAGCATGGGCCGAATGTGCAGCAGGCCAACGCTGGCATGGGCGTAGTAGCAAGCTTCGGTCTTATGCTCTTTGATGATTTGGTCAAACTCCCGGATGTAGTCCGCGAGATGGTCTGTATCGACAGCGGTGTCTTCCACAAAACCGATTGGCCGGCGGGCCGCTCTCGTGCCGAGCAGCAAACCCAGCCCGGCCTTGCGGATGAACCAGACATCGGCCTGCTCCGCTTCATCCATGGCCTGCACGTGGGCGTAGCCGACTTTCTGGAGCTTGAGATGGGCAACCAGCTTTGCCAACCTATCCTTTATTTCAACTCTGGACTCACCCTGGAACTCGACGATCAGCAGGGCGGCCGGCTTGCCTTCCACAAAGGTCATCCGCCGCGCGTATTCCATGGTGCCCCGGGTTTGATTGATGATAATCTCGTCGATCAACTCTACGGCCGAGGGCTCAAACTCCAAAATCGGATTGACTGCTTCCAGCGCCTCGAGTAGCCCGTGAAAATGCACGATTCCCAGAACCCGGTGCTCCAACTTCGGGACCAGGTTGACCTTGATTTCAGTCACCACCGCCAGCGTGCCTTCGGCGCCAACCACGATATTGCTGAGATTTACATTCTCGTTGTTCGCAAACTCGTCAAGGTTGTAGCCGCCGACACGGCGCAGAATTTTGGGAAAACGGCGCTCGATTTCAGCCGCGTTTTGCTCGGCAATCTGCAATGTCTTGGCAAAGACGGAATCGTGGAAATTGCAGGGCTCTTTCCCCGAACTCAGATGGCGCTCAGTTGGCCGAAGTCGGGCGAGCGAGCTGTCGGAGAACACGACATCCAGCTCGAGCACGTGATTGATGGTCTTGCCGTAGACAATCGATCTGGCGCCGGATGAATTGTTGCCCACCAGGCCTCCGAGATTGGCGCGACTGCTCGTCGCCACATCAGGACCAAAGAAAAGACCCTGCGCAGCCACATGGTTGTTGAGTTGGTCCAACACCACGCCAGGCTGAATACGCGCCCAACTCTCTTCCCGGTTGACCTCAAGAATCGCGTTCATGTACTTTGAAAAATCGACGATGATGCCAGGGCCAATCGATTGTCCGACCAGGCTGGTTCCGCCGCCTCGTGGTGTTATCGGGACTTCATATTTGCGCGCAAGCTCAACCACCGCCTGGACGTCGTCGGCCGATTTTGGGATAACGACTCCCCGTGGCTCAATCTGATAAACGCTGGCGTCTGTGCTATAAAGAATGCGGGAGTACTTATCGAACCGAACTTCGCCGCTGACTCGCTTGCGGAGTTCCTGAATGAGTTCTTGCATCTTCTTCCAATAAAAATGGCAGGATCAGAACTAACCTGCAGGTTCAAATGATTAGGCAATACAGAAGCAAGTTGACCACCCGCGTTCCGCCATCATCCAAAAAAACATGGGCAGGCCGGTCTCCGGTGTTTACGAGTGAAGTAGATAGCCGCCAGGCAGGGCGGTTCAAATAGGGACGTGCGACGAATCCAGAACCGCGGCCAAATCAACGCCGCGAAGCTGCATAACCTTCTCGATCACCGCTCCGATCTTGTTGTTTGGCGTCGAAGCGCCGGCCGTGATGCCAATGGCAGCCTCGCCGTCCGGAAGCCAGCCGTTCTCGACGACGACCTCTTGGCCTCCGATTCGTTTGTGGCGAATCCGGGCGCCATCCAGCAGGCAGTCGGGATCATCGATATGGTAGGTTTTAGTGTGGTTAGAACTGATAACCGCCAGGTGGTTTGTATTGCTGCTGTTGAAACCGCCGATGACCAGCATGCGGTCGAGCTTGTGCTCGCGGACCAGCTCCATGACCGCGTCCTGCCGGTCCTGAGTCGCGCTGCAGATGGTGTCAAAAGTCTGGAAGTGGCGGTCGATGCTGGCTTCGCTATGTTTTTCGCACATCGTGTGCCGAAACTGCTCGGCTATCGCCAGAGATTCGCTGCTCAACATGGTTGTCTGATTGGCGACGCCGACCTTGTCCAAATCCTGGTCCGGATCGAAACCTGGGGACATTGCTTTTGCAAAGTATTGCACGAAACCGGCCTTGTCTTTTCCGCTTAGAATGTAGTCACACACACGCTCCGCCTCGCTCATATTCCTGACAATCAAGAACTTACCGTCCGGATGCTTCAAAGCCTGCGAGCTGGTGGCGATTGTTTCCTCGTGGAAGTACTTGCCGTGAATGATCGAGGTGTAGCCATGCTCTGCATAAAACGATACCCGTTTCCAGACATTCAAAACCGACCCACAGGTTGTATCGACCATGATACAATTGCACTTGCGGAGGGTCTTAAATTCCTGAATAGAAACTCCGAAAGCCGGCAAGATGACAACGTCCTCCGGCTGCAAATCTTCATAGCGCAACCCTTTGCTGTATTGTCCGCTTAAGAACTCAATGCCCATATCGAGCAGCCGGTTGTTGACGTGCGGATTGTGAATAATTTCTCCGGTGATGAAAATTCTGCGATTCGGAAATCTTTCGCGGGCTTGGTAGGCGTAGTCAACCGCCCGGTCAACGCCATAGCAGAAGCCAAACTCGCGGGCCAGGTGAATCGTGATGCCGCCCGCTTTCAACTCATATTGATTTGCGCGCAAATGCTCGACAAGGTCGCTGAAATACTCCTTCTTGAGCGTATTTTTGACTTCGTGTTTGAGGCCCAGGCCTCTCTGGTAAAAAGTCTGAATGTCGTTCTCCTCTCTGTTGTCCTGTGCGGGTTGCTGGTCAACATTCTTGGGTGTGTCAAAATAGCTCTTCATAAGGGCCAAATATAGGAATACGAGCGTGGAAAGTCAAGCAGTCTCGGTGGTTGTAGCCGCATACTCAAACGGCGTGCAGCGTCCGCTGCGGCGTAGAAGGAAAGGCGGCGCGTAGTCCGGCGCAACTCGCAAGGGCGCACGCCTCCCGCGGCCCCTGTCGGCGGCGATTCACGCTTTGTGGTACTTCTCGCCTCTTATGATTGAGAAAGCCCGATAGATTTGTTCCAGAAGAACCACCTTCGCCAGCTCATGCGGCAGCGTCATTCGCGACAACGAAAGAGTGAGATCGGCGCGTTCCAGAATGCGTGAGTCGAGACCCAGAGGGCCGCCGACGACAAAAGCGATCTGTTTTACGGCGCCATCCATTTTCTTTCGCAGCGAGTCCGCGAATTGCTGCGACGAAAACTGTTCTCCCTTTTCGTCCAGCGCGATAACGAGTTCCTGAGGAGCGAGTTTTGCAAGAATTCGGTCGGCTTCACTTTCCTTCACAAGCGCGTCGTTGCGCAAAGCCCGTTGATCAGCTTCCCGAACGGGAAATTCCTGAAGTTCCGCGTACCTGCGAATTCGTGCTAGATAATCTTGCTCGGCAAATTGCCATGCCTTCATCCGGGTTTTGCCAACGGTCACGAGTTTCAATTTCATTTTGGATTTCCATCGCGGCGAGACTGTAGCTTCTTGCAGAGATACTCTGACGTGCAGAATCGACAATTTCGGAGGGCCTGCATCAGACAAACCAGTATTGAATCGGGAATCAAAGCTTTCGGCGGAGGTAGCTGAGCAGATATAAAGCCGAGGCTGCGCTAGCAGGTATCCTTTCTTATGAATTGCACTCGCGCCTCATTGCTCCGGGAGTAGCCGCCTACAAGTCCCATCACGCCTCGCCCCTGAGTTCCATCAACCACGATGAACTCAGCAGCGCTCTGTGTGGCACAGTAGATCTCTCGAATTTCGGGAACGGTTTTCAAGGCCTGCATTACGCTGACCGGCGCAGAAGCATCAAGCAGTAGGACGAACGTCTTCCCGGCGCCAAGACGGCGGACTTTTTCCAAAGCGAGATGAATCAACGTGTCATCGGTGCCTGAAGATTTAACAGCCTCGGGGACGGTTGGTGTGTTAAATGCCAACCCAAACTTGATGTTGGGGATAGTCCCCATGAGCGCCGCTGAGATGTTATCGACGGTGTTGGCGAAATTGGACTGTCCCACAACGAGGTTATGCGCATGGGGGTTTTCGACTCTGATGGTGTGCAATGCCATGATGCGGCCTCCATGCAAGAGAGAATTGTAATGAGAACGAAATTAGATCAAGGAAAGAAGGGTATTAAAAACGGTGATGTATATTACAAAAAGCTAACTCTAAAGTCAATAACTAATACAGGAATTTCCGGGCAATTCGAAGGGAATTTGTGGAGAAGTCCAACGGGCTGTTCCTGACAGATGACTGTCTTGGACAATGCAATCACCTGGGAACAACCCGTTTCGTTCGAGGCGTCTAGCGTTTCTCTGTAATACGTGCGGCCTTGCCTCTCAGTCCGCGGAGATAGTAAAGTTTGGCCCGCCTGACTTTACCTGAGCGCAATTTCACTATTTTATCGACGTTCGGAGAATGCACGGGGAAGATTCTCTCGACGCCAATTCCGTTGGAGATCTTCCTTACCGTGAATGTGGCGTTGATTCCGCCGCCCTTCCTCTTGATCACGACGCCTTCAAAAATCTGAATTCTCTCTTTCTCGCCTTCCCTGACCTTCGTGTGGACTTGCAGCGTGTCTCCGGCGCCAAATTCAGGAACATCCGTTTTGAGATCCCCTGCGACCAAAGCATCAACCTTGTTCATTTATACACCTCCATACCAGATTTGATTGTCATAGATTGGTTTCTTTATCCAGCAAGTCTGCCCGGCGGGCTACTGTCCGCTCAAGCGCTTTTGCTTTTCGCCATGTATCAATTTCGCCATGATGTCCGGAAAGCAGAACATCCGGAACCTTCAGGCCACGGTATTCTTCCGGCCTGGTGTAGTACGGACAATCCAGCATGCCATTTTCGAACGAGTCCGAGCGCGCGGAATCGAGGTCACCGATTGCCCCCGGCAAGAGCCTGACAACTGAGTCAATCACCACCATGGCTGCGAGTTCTCCGCCGGTCAGGATGAAATCCCCGATCGAAATTTCATCCGTGACGATGTTCTCCCGGATGCGCTCATCGAAGCCCTTGTAGTGGCCACACAGGAAGATAATCTCTTGTTCTTCCGCCAGCACTTTGGCTTCTTGCTGACTGTATTGCCTTCCTTGCGGCGTGAGCATAATCACGCGTGGTGAACTCAGCCCTTCTTGTACCCGAATATGCTCAACAGCCCGGAAAAATGGCTCCGGTTTCAGCACCATGCCGGGCCCGCCGCCATAGGGGTAGTCATCTACCTGGCGGTGCTTGTTCCGGCTAAAGTCACGCAAGTCAAAGATCTTTATTTCAACGATATCGTGGTCGCGTGCGCGCTTGATGATGCTCTCTGTCAGCGGCCCTTCCAGCAGCGTTGGAAACGCAGTTACGATAAATACTCTCATACAAGCTAGTCCAGAAGGCCATCAATCGGCTGAATGACAATTTGCTGCGCATCCATGTTCATTTCGACGATGACATCCTGTATCACTGGAATCAAACACTCGCGCTCATCAGACCGGACGACCAGCACCTCGTTTGACGACAGGTCCATGACCTCACTTACAGTGCCCAGAACATCACCTGCAACGGTCTTTACAGTGAAACCCACGAGTTCAAAAAGATAGAACTCATCATCCGCTAAAGGAAGCAGGTCTTCTTCCGGGATGGTCAGCGTGGCGCCATTCAAAGCCTGCGCTGCATCTCTTGATGCCACGCCATTCAGGCGGAGATAGATATTATCTCCTTTGACAGAAACCTGATCGATAACAGCCTCAAAGGGCTCCCGCGAAGGCAACTCAATTTGAATAGAGGACAAGCGCTTGAAACGCTCCGGCTTGTCGGTCAGCGGCTTTACCTTGACCTCACCTTTGATTCCGTGGGCTTTGACAATTCTGCCAACAGCAACAAAGTCCGACTGCGCCTTTCTCACAAAATCTTGTCTGGCCAGCTACTCAAGAATTTCAAGAACGGCACGCTTACCGTTCTTTGCAGAGGCTGCGGCCAGGATTGTCCTCAAAGATTTTGCGGTCTGTCCGCGCCTTCCAATAACCTTCCCCATGTCGCCTTCTCCAACGCGGAGTTCAAAGACGACAGTGCGCTCGCCGTCGATTTCGTTTACTTTGACATCATCAGGGCGGTCAACCAAGTGCTTCACGACGTACTCGACGAACTCCTTCATGGGTCACCTCCAAATTGAACGGCTATCCTCGTCTACGAGATTGAGAAGATGAAAAGGTAACGTGAATTGCCCAGTGTCAGAACGAAACCCAAGCACCATCCAAGCCTAACTCGGGAGCGTGCTCATTGAGCCTATTCGGTCCTTTCTTTACTACCACCTTCCTGAGCTTTTTCCCCGTCGTCAGGAGTATCCTCTTTCGAGTCCTTGGTTTCGGCATCGCCGCTATCCGCGGCTGCCTCAACTGAAGTTTCTTCCTTCGTTTCTGTTTCTTTGACTTCGCCAGCTTCCTTGTCTGCAGGAGCATCCGCCTTGGCATCTACATCTTCGGCTTCCGCCTCTGCTGTAGCAGCCTCAGCTGCTGCCTGGGCCTTTGCTTCCGCATCTGCCGCCGCCTTGGCTTTGACTTCCGCATCTGCTTCGGCCTTGGCCTCCGCCTCTGCTGCTGCCTGGGCCTCCTTAGCTTCATCGCGCTTCTTTTGCTCGGTGAGGGCATCGCGGCGTTTTTCATGCTCCGCTTGTTGGGCTTCCCACTTCTGCACTTCATCAGCAATGGCGGCATCATCTGCACCCTGCTGTATTAAGTGCCACTTAAGAAGAACGCCTTTGCGCTTCAAAAAGCTTCTCACTGTGTCTGAAGGGACAGCACCCTGCCCAAGCCAGTAAAGCGCCCGATCTTCATTGACAGAAACTTCCGCCGGGTTCTTGACAGGGTCATAAGTTCCAAGATTCTCAAGATAACGCCCGTTTCGCGCTGATCTGGAATCAATGGCGACGATCCGATAGAATGGCTGTTTCTTCTTTCCCATTCTCCTTAAACGCAATTTTACCGACAATCTACTGCCTCCTTGATTTGTTCTGCTACGTATATTTCTATTCGACTAGAAAGTAAACTTTGGCATCCCCTTCATCCCAGACCTACTCATGCGCTTAACCATTTTCTGCATGGTCTTGAATTGATTGAGGAGCTTATTGACATCCTGCACGCTGGTGCCGCTGCCTCTTGCGACGCGTTTGCGGCGACTGCCGTTCAGGACTTGGGGACGACGGCGTTCATCCAGTGTCATGGAGTTTATGATGGCTTCGACGTAGACCAGCGCCTTCTCATCTACCTGCATTCCTTTCATGGCCTTGCCACCCATGCCGGGTATCATCTTCATCACATCTTCCAGCGGGCCCATGTTTTTGATCTGCTGGAGCTGGTCGTAGAAATCCTCCAACGTAAACTCCTGTCTCCGGAGTTTCTTTTCTAATTTCCGAGCCTTGTCCTCGTCAACCGCAAATTGTGCCTTTTCCACCAGAGACACGACATCACCCATGCCAAGAATCCGAGACGCCATGCGTTCCGGATGAAACTTCTCCAACGCGTCCAACTTCTCGCCCACGCTGATGAACTTTATCGGCTTGTTGGTGATCGCGCGAATCGAAAGCGCGGCACCACCGCGAGCATCGCCATCAAGCTTGGTGAGAACAACACCGGAAAAATCCAGCCTCTGCGCAAACTCGTTTGCGGTGTTGACAGCATCCTGTCCAGTCATGCCGTCGGCCACAAACAAAATCTCGTGCGGCTGGGTCTCACGTTGAATTTCCTGCAACTCCAGCATCAACGCATCATCAACGTGCAATCGCCCGGCCGTGTCAAGGATTAGAATATCGTTCATTGCTTTGCGAGCGGCAAGCAAGCCATGCTTACAAACTTCAACCGGCGTGCTGTTCAGCTCGGCAACGACATTCACGCCGACCTGGCTTCCCACGACTCTCAGTTGCTCAACCGCCGCCGGCCTCTGCAAATCAGCCGCAACCAGCAAAGGACTGCGACCCTTACCCTTGTAATATTTTGCCAGTTTGCCGGCCAGAGTCGTCTTGCCGCAACCCTGCAACCCGACCAACATAACAACCGTCGGTGGCATGCTTGAGTCTTTGAGGGCGGCGTTGGTGTCTCCCATCAAGTGGGCCAGTTCACTGTGCAGAATTTTGATGACCTGTTGGGCCGGTGTCACACTTCTTAAGACACCTTCACCGAGCGCCTTCTCCTGCACGCCGGCAACAAAATCCCTGGCCACTTTGAAATTGACGTCAGCTTCAAGCAAGACGCGACGTATCTCGCGCATGGTTTCAGCGATGTTCTTGTCGGTCAGCTTACCATGACCGCGGAGCTTCTTAAAGACGCCTTCGAACTTGTCTGTCAGGTCTTGAAACATACTATGGATTTTGTTCATAAAGAAAATTCACAGACAAAGCTGTGAATTTTCTAAAAATATGCAGATTCTGCTCAAGAGGACTTGAGCACGGAAATATAGATATACAGCCTGCCAAATGCAAGAAATTTCTAAAAATTAATAAACAGATAAATGCCGGCAAAACGGCAACGAATCCGGGCACCCAGAATCTCATCTATACGTACCTACGGGATCACCGACTCTGAAAATATGCTGGGAAACGACGAAGAGTCACAACTATTGCCGGCCGCAAATACCCTGAGAACTTCAGCTTCCAGCAGGTGAAAAACAGCATGATTTCAGACTTCCACTTGCTTTTCCTGTTTGCTCACACTAAATTGGCATCCATGACGACTCCGAAACGCATCCGACTCGGCAAGGACCAGATTGAAGCTTTGCGACAAGGCGACCGCGAACTCCTGCACGAGATTTTCATTGAACTGCAGCCGCGCATCTACCGTTTCGTCTGGCTCAGGTCGAAATCTGTGGAGCTTGCTGAGGATGTGGTACAGGAGACGTTCCTACGCTTCTGGGATTCCCGCAAGAACCTGAAGACAGGGACCAACATCGAGACCTTCCTCTTCCGCATTGCAAGTAACCTTGCCACAGACCACCTGCGCAAGGACGAACGTCACCGTGAGCTTAGCCCGGAGAAGTCGGGCGCGTTGGCGTCCACAATCTCGGCTGACGAAACGGCTGAATACAATCAGCTCGCTGAAATCATTGACGACATCATCTCATCAATGTCAGAGGCGCCGCGGACAGCCTTTACGCTGAGCCGCTATGAGGCACTACAACACAAAGAAATCGCCGAAGTCATGGGCATATCCGTGAGAACCGTTGAGAAGCACATCAGTAAGGCGCTGCAAACCCTCAAGGAAAAGCTGCAGGCCCTGGATATCGTTCTTCCTTCCTAGATATTTCTGTCGCCGCCGCGTCCCGGACATCTACTTCAATATTGGGTTGGATTCACTCTTTTGCGGCTAGACCTTGTTGATCGACAAAAATAATCGATATTTTTCAATTCGATCTAAGTCATATAAAATCTTAGCCTTGCATGGCAGACCATGAACTCTCAACAGTAAAAAAATGAAAAAAGATCAATTTTCATATGGGGGTTGAAGGCTTCTTATTCGTATATCTAATAAACGCGGTGGAGAAAACTTAGAACGATGAGCACAAACAGCCACGACACATTCGACATGAACCAGAGCTTCCTGAGACAACAGGATGGCAGACTAAGCCCAGCGGAAAAGCGCAAGCTAGAAACGTGGCTGACCGACCCTGAGCACAGGAAAGCCTGGGACAGAATGCAATCCGTGTGGCAGGCCGCGCGGGATCTTCCGATTCCACAGGGCACACCACAGGATGCTCAGTGGAAGACGTTGCTCAATCGAATGTCCGCTGCGGAGGCGCATGCAAGACAAACGCGGCCACAAGTTCGCGTCAGCGACAGACTGCTTTCCAGCATCGCCCCTCGATTGCCGAGGCTCGCAATAGCGACCGGCCTGGCAGCGCTACTGGTGGTATTGGCATTTCGGACGGACATGTTTCGCCCGGGCATGCACATCGTCACCGTCCCCTTCGGGCAACAGATGCAGGTATCCCTGCCGGATGGTTCAAGTGTCCATCTGAGTGCAGGCTCAACTTTCGAATATCCAAGAAGCTTTGACTCCCACATCAGGCAGGTACGGCTAAAAGGAGAAGGGTTCTTTGCGGTGCGCCCAAATCATCGCGTACCCTTCTTGGTAGAGACAACCCAGGCCCGGACTCGAGTTCTGGGAACAGAATTCAACGTCCGGACCTGGGACTCCGCCACCGAAGTCTATGTGAAGTCAGGAAGAGTGGCAGTTCATTCAAACGCTGTGCAAGCGTCGGAAGTAGAAGTGCTTCCGGGGCAGTTGGCCGTCTGCGAAGATGGGCCAATATCAGTACAACCCACAGAACCAGGCGCCTTGCTTTCATGGCGGCAAGGCCGCCTGGTTTTCGCCAACAAGCGGCTCGATGCCGCACTTGCAGAAATAGAGCGCACCTACAATGTACCGCTCGCGGCAGACCCAGCCCTGCTCGAGCTGTCGATCTCAGCATCTTTTTCCAAAGAGTCTCTCCAAACCGTCCTGGAAACGCTTGCCGCGAGCTTGAATGCTCGGCTTGAACGCGCTGAAGACGGTTTCAGACTCGCCAGCAAATAAGGAAGACGGGATCGAAAAAAACATTGAATATTGTGCGCTAAAAATTGTACTATCTTATACACAATTCCAGCATTAGAACCATGTAGTCCAGAGCATACCCAAAACAGCCTTATGTGGAGAGATGTAAGGTATGTTGCAAAGAATCTTGCTGCTTGCGTTCTTTGGACTTACCTTTTTTTTCGGGTCCAGCCAACCCGGATTTAGTAAGAACAAAGTCGTAAAATTCACTGCCCTGCGTCAGCCGCTGGGCCAGGTTTTGGAGACTATCCAAGACCAGAGCGGAATTCGCTTGGTGTTTGTCAACTCCATTGTGGACTCCTTCAAGGTGTTCAGAAAATTTGACGATTCCCCAAGCGAGGCGGTCAGAAAATCACTCCTGGGGACGCCACTTGACTTCATTCGAAAGTCAGATGATCTCTGGGTCATTGTGCCGCGCACTGAAACCGTGGGCCTGCCGGCTGTGCTCACCGGAAAAATCACCGATATCTATCTCAACCAGCCCATCGCCGGAACAAATATCTACGTCTTTGATTCAAATCTCGGGGTGACATCGGATAGACATGGCACTTTTGAACTGTCGAATATACCACCCGGCAGGACCAGCATCCACGTCAGCCGGATTGGCTATCACAGTTTGGAGCTAGAATTGACGCTCAGAGGCAACACCCGGAAATCAATAGAGATTGCACTTGAGCCAAAACCGGTTCCGACCCCTGAGGTGGTGGTAGAAGAAAAAGCTCTTCCAAGACAAAATATCCCGGTGCTGGCAGCCCAGACCGTCAGCAAACTGCAAATGAACACGCCACCGCTTGCCAACGACGGCGAAATTTTTGAGCTTCTGCACCAACAGCCAGGTATCTCGCGGCGAGACATGGATGACGTTTTCCCACATATTGAAGGAGGCAGCGCGACCGAAGTAGCAATTGAACTGGACGGCATCCCGATTTACGTCCCGACGTTCGGTCAAAACCGCCGAAGCGTATTTGCGGCCTCGCTGATCGACCATCTGACATTGCACCGGGCAGGCTTCGGCGTTGAATATGGCGATGCCATGTCAGGCGTGATTGCGCTGCAAACACCCAAGATCAATGATATTCCCTATTCTATCTACACCAGCGCGAGCATGACGGGGCTAACCTTTAATTTCAAGAAGAGCACCAAAAAAGTCGGCGTCACCGGCGCCTGGCGTAATGGCAAATTCGACAACGACTTGCGGCTGGACCAGTGGCAAGGACTCGACCTGTTCACCAAGCTGGAATACAGGCCTGCCAGAAAGCACAAAGTGACACTGCTCACCCTTGTCAGCCGTGGGTCTTTCAGCGAAAGCAACAGCCTCATCAGCGAGCAGTTGGTGAATCAGAATCTCGGACTTAAGTACGAGTACAAGTCGAGAGAATCCGGGCAATTCACGGCTCTCGGTTACAGCTCAAAATTGAATGAGTTGCAGCGAGAGACAGGTTTTAAGGTGAAGTACACAACAACACCGTCGAAGTGGCTGACTGCGGTGGCCGGGCTCGACTTCAGTGATCTGGAAAGCCGCGGTACAGTCAGGCTAGACAGCCTGGATGAATACAAAGTCGTGCGCGAGCTGACGCTGCCGACAGATCTATCCGGCAATTTCTACTTGCCGATCCTGAGCGACCCATTGGACCTATTCACACAAAAGGCGACCGTGCTGACGCCGTACCTCGGCCTGACCGCTGACAAAAGATTCTGGCAAATCTCAGCCGGATTGAGATTGCCCTCCAACGTTGCCGGCGACGGTCTTCATTTCGAGCCCCGGGCAAGACTGACGGTCAAACCTACAAAACGACTAAACGTGGCGCTGGCAACTGGACGCTATTTCCAGTTCACGGACCGCAGTTACGCATCCGAGGCGAAATCGGGCGATCACTTGGGACGGGGTGAGTTTCTAATAAAGACATCGGCGGAGCAGCCGTCGAGAGCCGACCATATTCGTGCCGAAGCGACACTGCAACTGACGCCCAGCTTGACCACCTCGATTGCATACTTCAGCAAAGATTACGACTTTCGCGACCGTGCCTACATGGCCCGCATCAACCGATGGTTCTGGAGTATTCCGCTCAAAACGGGTGAGAGTCGTGGTTATGAGTACTGGGTCGGCAAGACCGCTGGCCAGTTGCAGGGTTGGATCAGTTACACGCTGAACAACCAGGTTTACCAGAGTGACGAGGGTACCTTCTTCCGGCCTTATTTTAATCGTGACAAGATCTTCAACCTGTCTCTCATCTACTTTCTGTCGTCGGAGGTCCAAATAAAGGGACAGTATTTGCGGGCTACCGGGTATCCACTACGCAACTGGGGTCCTGAACGCATTGTCATCTCGCGGGAAAATACCCCTGAATCGTTTGCCGCACAGTTCCTAGGCAACGATGATCGGCTCGGCTTAACAACTCAGTACGCATTTGGTTTGACTTGGTATCTCCAGGCATTTGCCAAAGAAAGCAAACTCAGTTTGGTAGCAATTCGCTCCCTGGGAGAAGATGGCGACGGTTTGCAGGGTAGCTTCAAATTCTGGGCGTCTCTGACGATTGCAAACTAGTGCTACGACGCTGAACTAAATAGAATGGCTAAAAGGCGGCGAGGTGATCGCTTCCTAACTCTCCACAAAAACCGGGCGGAGGGCTGGTCCGTCCGGTTTGCTTTTCTACTTTCAGACGACAGTTCCTGCATGCCAATTGACTACAAGCTGACCGACTGACCTGACAGGAATTCGACCAGCAATCGTACCCCAACACCAGTTCCACCCTTCTCAAAACAGTCTTTGTTTGAATTCGTCCACGCGGTTCCGGCAATATCAAGATGGGCCCAATCGAAGTCTCGCGCGAACGTTCCTAGAAATGCTGCGGCGGTAATGACACTACCGGGCCGGCCGGCAGAATTCTTGATGTCCGCATAGTCGCCTTTGATATCATCGTAGTATTCTTGGGTGAGAGGGAGTTGCCAGAGCTTCTCCCCTGCCCTGTCGCCTGCAGACTTCAAGGCCCCGGCCAAGTCAGGAGCGTTGGCCATAAGCCCGGTTCTGTGGTGGCCGAGGGCGAGAACAACAGCTCCCGTCAAGGTCGCCAGGTCAATGACCGCTTGAGGTTTGAAGCGTCTGGCGTAAACCAGGGCATCGGCCAGAACCAGCCGGCCCTCCGCGTCGGTATTGCCAACTTCGATGGTGGTGCCATCGCTGGCGGTCAGGATATCCCCAGGCCGAACTGCGGCGCTACCTGGCATGTTTTCGGCGGTCGGAATCAAACCGACAACGTGTTTCGGAAGCTGCAGTTCGGCGACAGCCTTCAGGGTACCAAGGACAGCGGCGGCGCCGGACATGTCGAACTTCATTTCTTCCATCTTGTCGCTGGGTTTGAGGGAAATGCCGCCGGTGTCAAACGTGATACCTTTGCCCACGAGCACAGTCGTGCCTTTCGACTTCGCTTCCCGGTTGTGCTCGAGGACAATAAATCGAGCAGGCTCAGCGCTGCCTTTCGCCACGCCGAGCAGTGCCCCCATTTTTAACCCCTGCATTTCCGGCTCGCCGAGCACTTTGATTTTCAAGTTACCGCGCTTCGCCAGCGAGCGCGCCACACCAGCAAGTTTCTTTGGTGTCAACAGATTGCCTGGTTGATTTTGCAGGTCGCGGGCGAAATTTGTGGACTCAGCGACTATCCTGCCACGGCCGCCAGCCACTCTGGCGGCGTTTTCCGTGCTGGCATTTGGCGCGACCAAAACCAACTCACGGGGCGCTGCCGGCGCCGCGGCCTTTTCCTTGTTAAACGCATCGAATCGATAGTACGCGAGCACCACTGTTTCTACAACAAGCTGCGCAACGGCCGCTGTTTCAATTCCATCATCGGATAATGTTTCCAGTGCGACCGCCACGCGTCTATAGCCCTGAGTCCGGAGTAGATTGACGGCTCCTCCTAAGGCCTTCCTGATGGCTTCTCTACCTGATGCTTCTCCCAGACCGATGAGGAGAACGCGTTGTGTTGCTGCCTCTGTCGCCGCAAACAGCAACAAAGACTGCCCCGTCTTCCCCGCAAAATCTTTGCGCGCCACCGAGGTCGCAAACCCGCCGCCGATCTCTTCCCGGTCAACGAACGGCCAGACAGAGTCATCTTCACGGCCGCCCAGGATCAGCACATCAGCCTTGACCTTTGACAAAGCCTGGTGCGTGCAAATGACCTTCATTCCTGTCTCACGTTTTAACATTTGCCATCTGTCGTTATTTAAGCATTTTCACCAACTTGCGGCTCATCTTGCGTGACCGAATCATCCCACTGGTTTCCTCCGGCGTCAGGATGCCATCCTCCATAATCACGCCCGTGAACTGCTCGAGCGCGACCTCGTCAAAGTAGTAGTTCTCCACAGTGATTTCGTCCGGTGGTGACTTCCACACCTCGACGGAATTGCGCGGTTGCTCCCGTTTCGGGCCCAGTTTTCTCGAAATGAACTTGCTCGACTCGCACGCCAGGTAGCAGGGCACCACAGCTTCACGCGCCAAAAGGCAAATCGCGCGTGAACCAATTTTGTTGATCAGGGTGTTTTCAGAAACCGTGTCCGCGCCCAGCAAAATGACGTCTGCCCGGTCCACACCTTTGGCGCTGGCGGCGTCCACCAGATAGGTGGTCTGGATGTCCATTTGTGACAACTCAACAGCGCAGGCGCGACCCTCATTCAGGGGGCGCGACTCGGTCAGAATAATGTCAAAGACCTTTCCGGCCGTTCTTGCGGACTTAACAATTTCCATAATCGTGCTGCTGTTACTGTGAATGAACACGATGCCGTCATTGCTAATCAGCTCAGCACCGTGGGTCGCCACTTTTGCCACGGCATTTTCTGACAACTCAAGAAACCTCCGCGCCTCACCGCTAATTTTTCGGGAGAATACGACAGCGTCCATCGACGATTCTTCTTCAATCATGACAAAAACGGAATTGAAGAAATTGACCAGTTGTGCCATTCCGGTTTGGGCTTTCAGAATCTCGGCGCTGACGCGTTCCAACTCAGCGATCAAAGTTTGAGCATCAGATGTCGCAAACTCTCGTGACAGTTGCTCCACGCATTTGACTGCCTTTTTTGAGACCTGCCACGCCCCGGACCGCCGATCACCCGTCACATCAGCAAGAATTTTCAAGTAGGACGCACTCATTTTTTCTGTCTTCCTTTACTCCAGTATTACAATACGTGACTCATGACGCGCTCACAGAATTCTATGATCCGAGACGGGAAAAGTCCAAGCGCGAGCGCTCCAATCGCGGCTAAAACAACACTGCTGCCAACCAGGTAGGATGAATCCAGTTCAAGACGTGTCTGTTCTTTTTTCATGAACATCAGCACAACAACGCCAAGATAGTAGTAAAGCGAAACGACGGAATTCAAGACAGCCAGAATCACAACTGGTACGTAGCCAGCCTTCACCGCTGCGGCGAGCAGATAGAACTTTGCAACAAATCCGGCTGTCGGCGGCAGGCCGGCGAGCGCAAACATAAAAACAGCCATGGCCAGCGCCAGCCACGGCAGGCGGAAAGCCAGGCCTCTGAAATCATCCAGTTTGAGATGTTCGCCTTGCTGGTCGCCCAGGTAAGCAACCACGGCAAAGGCGCCGCAATTCATAAATGTGTACGCCAACAGATAGAAAACCACGCTTGCGGCTCCTGCTGCATTCCACGACGCCACGCCTACCAGAATGTAGCCGGCGTGGGCGACAGATGAGTAGGCCAACATACGTTTGATATTCTTCTGCACGAGGGCGGTGACATTGCCGATTGTCATAGTCACAACCGCGACAACAGCCAAAATGGTCGCCAAATCAGAGGCTGTAGCGTCGGTAGCCGACCACAGGACTCGCAAGATAACTGCAAATGCCGCTGCCTTCGAAGCAGTGGACATGAAGGCAGCAACGGGTGTCGGTGCTCCCTGATAAACATCGGGCGCCCACGGATGGAAGGGGAAAACCGCCACTTTGAAGCCGAGACCAACCAGAATCAGGAGAGCGCCCAGAGTGATCAAAGGCTGGTGCGGAACCGTGGAACCCTGAATTACAGCCGCTATCGCTTGCAGGTCAAGGCTGCCGGTAGCGCCGAACAAAAAAGCGATGCCATATAGCAGAAAGGCGCTGGCAAACGCCCCCAGCAAAAAATACTTGAAACCGGCTTCGAGAGACCTGGCCTCAGTTCGCTTGAGTCCTGCCAAAACATATAGGGAAATCGATAGCGTCTCAAGGCCCAGAAAAATCACCAGCAGATGCCGGGATGTAATCATCAGCAGCATGCCGACCATGGCAAACAGAACGATTGCGCAGAATTCAGGAAAAAGCAGGTAGCTCTTTTCATAGCGATTGAAAGTCAGGAGCGTGCTCAAAACAGCGCTCACCAAGAGAATAAAAGTGACCAAGATGGAAAAATTATCCGCGATAACGAGATCGCCGAAGGCAGAAAGCGCCTGGTCCCACAGCATCACCGAATATGCGCCAGCAGCCGCCAGGCCGGCGAGAGTAACTCCGATCACGGCAAGGTTTGTATGTTTTCGAAGGAAGAGTTCCAGCACAATCACCAGAAAGCCGGTGACCGCCAGGGTCAGAATGGGCGCTACCGCCAGCAGGCCGCCGGAACCGGTGCCGAAGTCAATCACCGGTCCCCCTTTGCCCAGTCGTCCGGCATCTCAGGGGTTTTGTCATGAACAACCGGCGCACTCTGGCCGGTACGAACAGTCACGATCAATTGGTTGACGGTGGGCTCCATCTTCTTCAAGATGAAATTAGGATAAACGCCAATCGCGATGATCAGCGCCACAATTGGCGCCAGCACAACGATTTCGCGGGCGGACAAATCCTTCAGTTTGCGATTTTCATTGTTGTCAAGCTTGCCAAACATGACTCGTTGAAACATCAGCAGCATGTAGACCGCACCTAACACAACGCCGGTCGCAGCCAGTACTCCAACCGTCTTGTTATGCATGAACGTACCGAGCAATATCAGATACTCTCCGATGAAACCGTTCAGCCCGGGCAGACCAATCGATGAAAGTGTCACAAGCATGAAGAAAGTGGTGAAGACGGGAATCTGCCTGGCCAGCCCGCCAAAGTCGGCAATCTGTCGCGTGTGCCGGCGCTCGTAGAGCATACCAACGATAAGAAAGAGCGCACCTGTCGATAGGCCGTGATTGAGCATCTGAATCAGCCCACCCTGAATCCCCTGATTGTTGAGGGAGAACACACCCAACATCACGAAACCGAGATGACTCACGCTGGAGTAGGCCACCAATTTCTTGAGGTCCGGCTGCACCATGGCAACCAGAGCGCCATAAATGATCCCGATTACGGCGAGCGCGAAAATGAGCGAGGTGAATTGCTCAACGGCACGCGGGAACAGCGGCAGACAATACCTCAGGAAACCGTACGTCCCCATTTTGAGCAGAACGCCGGCAAGGATCACACTGCCGCCGGTCGGCGCTTCGACGTGGGCATCCGGTAACCATGTGTGGAACGGGAACATTGGAACCTTGATGGCGAAGCTAAGACCAAATGCCAGAAAGAGCCAGATCTGGTAGCCGATTGGCAGCATGGTCTGTTGAATTACCAGCAAGTCAAACGTGTACTGCCCGGTCAGCCCGCCGTGATAGAAGTAAATGACCAGGATCGCCACCAGCATCAGCAGACTGCCGACCACGGTGAAAATCACGAACTTGACGGCCGCATAAACCCTGCGGTCACCGCCCCAGATGCCGATGATGAAATACATCGGCACCAACATGGCTTCCCAGAAGACATAGAACAGGAACAAGTCGAGGGACACGAATACGCCAATAATACCGGATTCGAGCAGCAACAAAGAAATCATGTAGCCTTTGACATGCCGTGAAATTGCATTCCAGGAAGCGAGCACGATAATCGGTGTCAGGAAGGTCGTCAGCAGCACCATGAACAGGCTGATGCCATCAACCCCCAGGTGATAGGAGACGCCAATGGCAGGGATCCAGGGAGTTGTCTGCTCGAATTGCATCCCGGCTGTGGGTTGAAAAAGGAAATAGAGCTGGAGAGACATAATGAAGATGCCCAGCGAGCCTGCCAGGGTTACCTGCTTGATGGCGGATTCATGACTCTTGTCCACCAATAGCAACAACGCAGCAAGTCCGAGTGGCAAGAACACCAGAAATGTCAGAATCGGAAACGGCATCTACTTCACCATAAAAAAACTAATCAGGACCACCACACCGATGACGATTGCCAGCGCGTAGTGCTGCACCAAACCGGTTTGCACACGTCGCAGGCGCTCACTCCCCCGTCCTATGTTTTGGGCCAACTGATTGACAAAACCATCGATGAACTTGACATCAACCCAGCGCCAAAGGACAACCTCCGAAATAAGATTCAACGGCTTGACGACCAGCAAATCGTAAAGCTCATCGATGTACCACTTGCGATGCAGAAAGGTTCGCACCGCCTTGAGGCTGGTGGCGATTTCCGCCGAAATGCCGGGACGCGCGATATAGAACCAGTACGCGGCGCCGATGCCGAGCAAGGCAATCAGTCCCGAGACCACCATGAACCAGACTTCCAGCGAAACCAACTCCTGGCTGGCCTCGAAAATGTCCGTTGTGACGTAACGAACGAAAACCGGTTCGAGGAAGCGCTCCATCTGGTTAAACACGTGTGGAATACCAACGAGACCGCCCACGATCGAAAGGAACGCCAATATCCCAAGCGGCGCCGTCATGATTTTGGGTGACTCATGAACCTTTGCGGCTATTTCCTTTGGCACCCGCGACTCTCCGTAAAAAGTCATGTAGATGAGCCTGAACGCATAGAACGCAGTCACTCCGGCCACCAGCGCGCCCACAAACCAGAATTTGTATCCTCCTAAGGGGCTCGCCACCACCTTCCACAAAATCTCATCTTTGGAAAAGAAGCCTGACAAGCCCGGCACACCGGCGAGGGCCAGCGCCCCGACCATCATAAGCTTAAACGTCACCGGCAATCGATGCTTAAGACCGCCCATTTTCGCCATATCCGTTTCGTTACTCATGGCATGCATGACACTGCCTGCGCTGAGAAAGAGCAGTGCCTTGAAGTAGGCGTGCGTGGTCAAATGAAAGATTCCCGCTCCAAAAGCGCCAACGCCACAGGCCATGAACATGTAGCCGAGTTGGCTAATGGTCGAATAGGCCAACACCCGCTTGATGTCCGTGTTTACGAGAGCAATGGTTGCAGCGAGAAACGCGGTGGCCAACCCGACGACGGCGACGACATTCATGGCAAACGCAGAGTGCAGAAAAAGAGCGTGACAGCGCGCCACCATATAGACACCGGCGGTCACCATGGTAGCCGCGTGGATCAACGCCGAAACCGGCGTCGGGCCGGCCATGGCATCCGGCAGCCAGACATAGAGCGGAATCTGTGCTGACTTGCCCGCGGCTCCCAGGAACAACAAAAGGCAAATTGCGGTAGCCACGACGGCCCCATCTCCGATCAACACAGCTTGCGCCTGGCTGAAAACCCGATGAAAATCAAGGGTCTCGAAATTCTGGAAGATCAAGAACATGGCTAGCAAAAACCCGAAGTCGCCAACCCGGTTTACAACAAACGCTTTGCGTCCGGCGTAAGCGTAATCTTTGTTTTCAAACCAGAAACCGATGAGCAGGTAGGAACAAAGCCCGACACCTTCCCAGCCGACAAACAACAGCAGAAAATTATCTGCCAGAACCAGAATGAGCATAGCGAAGGTGAACAGGTTCAGAAAAGCAAAGTAGCGCGCAAAACCGCGGTCGCCGTGCATGTAGCCAATTGAGTAGATGTGGATGAGCGTCCCAACACCCGTAACGACAAGCAGCATGACCATTGTCAAGCTATCGACGAGAAAGCTGACTTCGACCTTGAGGTCACCCGTCTCAATCCAGGTGTAGAGCTGCTGCACTCGAAATCTGGCGTCTTGCGGCAGCTCGATGAACTGAACCAAAAGCGCCACACAAGCCGCAAATGCCAGTCCGATGGCCATCGAACCAATGCCGCCAATCTGCTTCTCAGACAGCTTCGAGCCCAGAAGTCCGTTGACTAGAAACCCTAGAAATGGGAAAAACGGGATGAGCCAGATCAGGTCTATCATCTTTTCTGAGTACCGACTTACCACTTCATGAGATTAATCTCATCGACGTAGACAGATTCTCTCGTCCTGAAGAGTGCAACGATGAGCGCCAGACCAACGGCGACTTCTGCCGCGGCGACAACCATGACGAAGAAAACAAAAATCTGTCCGTCCAATAAATTCAAGTGGCGGGAGAAGGCGATGAAGGTTAGATTGACTGCGTTGAGCATGAGTTCGATCGACATCAGAATAACGATGGCATCGCGCCGGCTCAAAACTCCGACGACGCCGATGACAAATAAGATGCCGCCAAGCAGCAAATAATAGGATGTCGGAACAATCATGTCCTGAGTTTCAGTTTTGCAAGCACCACAGCACCTATGATCGCGGACAACAGCAATACAGAAGCGACTTCAAACGGAAACAGATACTTCGTGAACAGAAGCAGGCCAATTGATTGCGTATCCCCGGCCGCAACAGGTTCGAGCGCGGTAGCCGGGGCTGAGTCAAACTCACCCGCCGTGATAAAAATGGCCAGTTCGACCACCAGTATGCCCGCGGCGACCAGGCTAATTCCGGTAAATATCTTGCTCTTTTTGCGTGCCGCAGATTGCTTGTCCAGTTCAAGCAACATCACGACAAACAGGAAAAGAACCATGATAGCGCCAGCATAAACGATGACGTGAATCGCCGCGATAAACGGCGCTTGCAGCAGCACATAAAGTCCGGCCAGCGCAAACAGAGTGATAATCAGAAACAGGGCGCTGTAAATGGGATTGCGATGCGCAACCACCATGACCGCGGCTCCGACGGCAAGCGCCGCGAACAGAAAGAATAGAACAAGCGTCATGATAAAAAGAAGACCAGAGTCGTAACAATGAACAGTGGCACGAGGATGAGCAGCGAATACCCCATGAAGCCGAAGAAACTCGGCATCTTGACGCCAGACTGTTCGGAGATTGATTTCACCATGAAATTCGGTGCATTTCCGATGTAGGTCATGGCGCCGAAGAACACCGCACCGCAACTAATCGCCCTCAGGAAAACCGCACCATCAGTCATCAGCCAGTCAACGGTCTCACCAGCCTGCCCCAAGGCCGTGTTGAAGAAGACCAGATAGGTCGGGGCGTTGTCCAGGAAGCTGGAAAGTATGCCCGTGGTCCAGAAGTAGTGCACCGGCGCTTTGGTAAACTCTATGACGAAATTCAAGGCGCCAGCTTCACCGGCTTTGAGCATGGCCAAGGCAGGAATAATCGTGACAAAGATGCCGGCGAACAATATCGCGACTTCCTTAATCGGAAACCAGTTGAACTCGTTGCCATCCCGATACGCTTTTGGGGTCAATTTCAACGAAAGCAGTCCCATACCAATCAGGAAGATGTCGCGCAGTATATTCTCTACTGCCATGTGAATCCCAAATATGGTGACACCACCCAGATGAACCTTGCCGCTGAACAGCACGCCACCGATAACGCCGCCAAGGAAAAGCAGGTTGAACATGCCGTGAATGGTCATGGTGTAGGTTTTTGTTTGCACCTTCTGTGTCGCCGGGTGCGTAATCTCCACCTCTTCCTCAACAATAATATCGTCGATAAGATCGTCAGGGGCATCAAAATGCGTGTCCTTCAAATGCATCTTCTCGTGCCAGCCTTCTTTGCGGAACATGTAGGTGTCCCAGATAAGGAAGGTGAGCAGCAGGCTTCCCGCGACAAGCAGCATTTGCGGGAGGAGTTGAAACGTCCAGAAGAAGTCAACGCCCGCAAGAAATCCAAGGAACAGCGGCGGATCGCCCAACGGGGTCAGCGAGCCGCCAACGTTAGCTACCAGAAAGATGAAGAAGACGACGAGATGCACCTTCGACTTGCGGTACTTGTTCATCCTGAGCAATGGACGAATCAACACCATGGCGGCTCCGGTTGTGCCAATCCACGAGGCCAGCGCCGTGCCGATAAGAAGCAATATGAAGTTGTTCATCGGAACGCCGACCGGGGCGCCTTCAATCAGAATACCCCCCGAAATTGTGTAAAGCGCCCACAATAGGATGATGAAGGGAAAGTACTCGAGCAGGTAGGTGTGCAATATGGAATGGACTGCACCCGTCTGGTAGGCAAAAATGAACGGCACAGCGAACAGGAGTGCCCAAAACAGCGAAACTTTGTCAAAATGGTGATGCCAGAAATCTTCGGAGACCAGCGGAAAGATTGCGATGGAGAGCAAGATGCCGACGAATGGCACGACGCTCCAAAGCGGCAACTCTGCACCGAGATCGCCGTGGCCTTCTCCACCCTCAAAGCCGGCCGCGCCGACCGGACCCAGAGCACACAACAAGAAAACGACGACGAGCAGCAGTGTAGATTTTCGCATAGCAATCCCTCTGATTAAATGGCGGGCCGTCACGCATCAAGCATCAAACTAGCGTGCCCGAGAATGGCTTTGTGTTTGGTCGGATACAGTTGAATTAGTCAAATTTTCAATGCTGGCTGATACTCAAATAGGCAGGTATTTCTGACATGTACGTATTTAACAATATTCGGATCAAAGTCAAATTATTTTTTGGAAGCAGAGGCGGCACAGCCGGGGAAATAGGCGCCTGAGGTCGGCCCGGGCAGAAACCAAAACGCCGGATTCTCGGATGGAAGTCAACTTGACTTCATCTTCCCGAATTCGGCGCATCCTGAGTGCTGAAAACACAGCACGCCAGCCTTGCACAGGCTGAGAGCCCGCGCAAGATCGTCGGATTGATTATTTGACCAACGTCATCCTCTTTGCATCTTTCCATTTGCCGGCTTTGATGCGATAGATGTAGATACCGGAGGCCACCGGAACGCCGGAGTCATTGCTCCCGCTCCATACCAACTGGTGGCGGCCCGGCTCCCGCTCTTCGCTAATCAGCGTTTTGACTAACTCGCCGCGCAAGTTGAAAACCTTTACTTCAACATTGCTACGCTGTGGCAAACTGAAGTGGATGTTGGTGCTCGGGTTGAACGGATTCGGATAGTTCTGCGACAAAGCAAACTCCGTTGGCAGGCGGACCGGCTCAGTACGGATGACGCTGCCGCTGCCGAAGGCCAGACGTTCTCTTGACACAAAAAGCGCCTCCTGCAAGCGAACTTCGGGAGCCTGCTCTGGATTGCCCACTATCTTCGCACGCAAACTGAGAATATCTCCGGTAGCGTCGATTGCGCCGTTCTCCTTCTCAAGATAGCCGATGACCTTAATTATGCCGTCAGACACAAAAAACTCCAGCCGCATGCCGAAATCGTTGCGAGCCGGGAGCGGACTATTGAACTCCAGGACGTCGGGGTTGAATCCAATTGCGAGTTGAAAAGCGCGAATCGGCGTGTCGCTCTTGAACTTGACCGGAATTTCAAGGAGCCCACTTGCGGGCTTTGCTGCAACCACCTCCACCGCCAGATCGCCATCCTGTTTCTGCCCTGTTTCTTGACCAGCCCCAAGCTTCCTCAACCCGCGATTGTCCAGATCGAGCAGGTTCACAAAATCTACTACATCCACGGCGCCGCTGTTGTCAAGATCTGCGCGGCTCGCAAGCGCGTGTTCATCCCTCTTCGCAAAGAGCGCTTGCCTGATTTCGTCCAAATTTGCAAACTCCGGCCTGACGGCGGCCGCGATGTTCAGCTTCATCTCGCTAACGCCGTGTTGTTCGCCATGCTCGGCGTCTGAAATCCGAACAACCAGGTCGCGTGTTGGAGACTCCGGAGTTGTCCAGGGAAAGTGACCTTTGTTCTGCACTCGCTCGACGAGGGCTTTCCAGCTTGTTCCGCCATCTGTCGAATATTCCAGCCTGACCTGATCGACGTTGCCAAGCGTGTTCCACGTGAGGGCATGGGTGCTGCCGCTTGCCCACCCGGAGCTCGGCAGGCCTGTAAATTCCAGGGCGGCAACTGTGGAAGATGTCACGGTGAAATCCAATGCGCTCAATCCGCTCCCGGAAGAGCCGGTTACTGCAATCGGTCCAGATGTGGCGCCGGCAGGCACAACTGCTCGGAGTTGAGAATCTGAATCGATAAGAACCTGGGAAGATGCAATGCCGTTGAAGGCGACTGTTATGTCACTGCTCTGTGTCAACGCATCCATGATGCCGCCAAGCCAGACACCGGCCATGACCCCGTAGCCTGTGTCATTGGGATGCACACTATCGCCAGATGGATAATAGTCGGTCGCCCAACTGGAGCTTGCCTTGAAGGCGCCGTTCATATCGACATAGAAGACGCGCTCGCCTGCCGCCTGCCGCTGCGTGACTAGACCCTCAATTCTTCCGACCAAGTCGGTGGTTGTCGCATCCTTGTTGTCCGTGCGCGGAATAATCCCGGCCAGAATCGTGATTATATTTGGATCGAAATCCCGAATAACATCCAGGTTCTGACCGATCTCAGAGACCGTGCTGCTGTTTGATTGACTCGATGAGATGTCGTTGGTGCCGATGTGAAACAGCACCATGTCGGGTGGATTGCTATTGAGCCACCCGGCGAGTTCAGCAAGCACTTCGTCTGCCCAGTAGCCGTTGTGGCCCTCGTGTTCGTTGTCAAAACCGGTACCATGCTGCAGGCTACCGACGAAATCATAATTGATACCGGCATTGTCCAACAGCTCGGCCAGGTCGTTGCGCCAGCCTGCATTGTCGGTTGAGCCTGTTACGCCCCTCGTGATGGAGTTGCCCAGCGGCAATATCTGGATTGGACCAGGCGTATCCGTGGCCCCCGATGAAAACCCGGATCCGGTGATGGTGACTTCCGTCCCCACCAGGCCGTTCGCGGGACTGAATGACGTGACCTGAGGCGGCCCCATCCGGAATGAACCGCGCAAGTAAACGCGGTCCGGAATGCCGTTGTCCCAGATCCAGTGAGCGTCACTCGTATTTGGAAAGCTTTGAATGTTCTTATTCCACGGCGCGGCGCCATATTTACCGAGGTCATCCGCGTTGCCCCAACCCGAATCGTCAAAGGTCACATCCTGCCAGCCTGGGGTTTCGCTGAGTGCGAGACGCCAGCCGCCATCGCTAACCATGACCACCTGACCATCAACGCGTACTTCGGCAATCAGGCCAGCCGAACCACCGTCGTTCTTTCCGAGTACCGCGATGACGTTGTCACCGCTCCGCAATGGCGCCGTATAGTTCTTGGCAATGTTCCATTCCGCGTTGCTGCCCGCGAAAACACCGTTCACGTACAAATCGAATTCGTCATCTGCGTTGATGACAATTTCCATGTCTCCGGTGACGGGGGGCTGCTCAACCGTGAATGCCGTGCTGCTTTCGCCACTGACGCCAAAATTCGTCACCTTGATCTTGCCGGTCACGGCTCCGGAGGGAACCGTGGCTCTGATCTGCGTATCGGAATCAACCACGAAGCTGGACTGAACACCGCCGAATTCGACCGTGCTCGTGCCCTGAAAGTTCTGCCCCACGACCGTCACTTCCTGCCCGACCTGACCGCTTGCGGGCGTAAATGAGGTCACCTGCGGTGTAGCCGGCGGACTGCCGTTCGTCACGACCACAAGCTCCGGCGCCTCTCCTGGTGTTTCATGTGTTGCGTACTTTGCCTGATTGCTCGAACCATCCTTTATGACAAAACTGTAGACACCATCAACGGTGACAGCGCCCGGAACGGTAATCTCTATGATCTCACCGAGAATCACCTGTCCCAAATCCGCCAATGGCCCGCTGACGACTTGCGGCGCGTTGTTGGCAGTCAAAATGTCATCGTCCCATGGTGTGCTGGTGCCGGTGTAATTGTTCGATACGCGATAGAGGGTGCCGCCGTCAGAACTTGCGTCACCGACATAAAGCCGTAGTTTTACCGAGGTGACAGCTCCATTCAGACCCGCCACATCGAATTTCAGATAGGACTCAAACTTGCCGGCTTCAATCTTCATCGAGCCTTTGGCGCCGTAGTTGTTGTTTGGCTCAGTCAGCTTGACCTGGTTGTCTTCAGTCGCCTCGAAAGTAAATGTTGTACTGCCGCCACCCGTGTTTTCCTCTGACAGACTTACTATCGCAAGGTTTGAAGTCAGACCCAGATTGTCATCGACCGTATAGGTGAACGTGTCAGTGCCGGAGAAGCTGGAACCGGGAGTGTAAGTGACCAAGCCGGAAAACGGATTCACGCTCGTGGAGCCGGCCGACGGCAAATCTACGACCGTCACGGTGGTCGGATCTATGCTGCCGTCCACATCGGCATCATTCTCGGTCACGGCGATAACGGCTGCAACGCCGGGAGAAACTTGTGTCGCGTCATCCGCTGCACTCGGCGCGTCGTTAACAGACTGCACGGTGATAGAAACATCGGCGGTGTTCGAGAGGTCGCCATCGTCATCGCGCACCGTGTAGGAAAAAGCGTCGGTGCCGAAGAAATTAGTGTTTGGTGTGTAGTTCGCTTGTCCGCTTCCAGAATTAATGGTCACATTTCCATTCTGGGGAGAAGTCTCGATGGTGACCGTAGCCGGGTCAAGGGTGCCGTCTGAATCCGAATCGTTCGCCAGCAACGGCAGAATGATGGCCTGATCTTCATCTGTCGTACCTGCGTCAGCGACTGCAACCGGCGCTTCATTGGCAGGCCCGCCATCCCCTGTCGTCACGATCAGTTGCGGCGGAAACGTGCCCTCGCGGGTGAAATACTTCACTTGATTGCCCGTATTGTTGACAATCACAAAACTGTGTGCTCCATTGCCACTTACATCCGCCGTCACATCAAAGTCAACAAATTGACTTGGGGCGACCTCGGCAACGCCATCAAGGGCGCTACCCTGCGGGACAGGAGCGTTACCAGATGTTAAAATATCCTGAGTCCAGGGTGTGCCGGAATCCTTGAAATCGTTCGAGGTCTTGAAAATATCGCCGCCGTGTTGTCCTCCGTCGCTGTTGTCTGGCGTGACCTGTAAGCGCAACGTGGCGGTCTGAACAATTCCGCTGATACCGGAAATCGCAAACTTGAAGTAACTTCGAAACTTACCTGCCTCAATCTTGGTCGTGCTCTTACTTCCGTAGTTTTTGTCTGGCTCAGTAAGTTTGACCTGACCGTCATGGGTGGGATTGAAAGTCAGCGTCTGGCCACTCCCGCTGTTTGGCGTGACCGTGACTTGCACCGCGGCGGAGTTCGAGACTGCACCGTCGTCGTCCGCCACCGTATAGCTGAAGCCATCATTACCTGTAAAGGCGGCGCTTGGCGTATAAGTAATTGCCCCGGAAGTTGAGTTGACGGTGGTCGTGCCGTTGTCAGCCACCGAGACAAGAGTGACCGAACTCGCGACCAGGCTGCCGTCTGCATCCGTATCATTATTAAGAACGTCAATCACGACGGGGTTGCCCTGGAGCGTCGTCGCTTCATCGTGTGTGGCAACCGGCGGCTGATTATTCTCACCGGTCGTCACTGTGACGGTTACAGTCGCGGCGCTTGATGAAGCGCCATCATTATCATCGACCGTATAGTTGAAGAGATCTCTGCCACTGAACCCAGGATCCGGCTGATAGGTCACCAATCCACTCAAGGGATTTACCAGAGTGCTGCCGTGCGCCGGCTGATTCGTGATCGTCACACTCCCCGGGTCGATGGTGCCGTCAGCATCTGAATCGTTTGCCAGGACCTGAATCACCGTTGAAATGCCCTCAGGCGTTGAAATCTGATCATCCTGAGCCACCGGAGGTTGGTTGCCCTGGCCGCTCCCGGTGGTGACGATCAACTGTGGCGGAGTCGTCCCCTCGCTTGTGTAGTATTTCACCAGGTCGGTTAATGGATTGCTGATCCCGAAACTCACAACGCCAGGCTGGGAAAGAGCACCTGGCAAGCTCACCTCCACGACCTGTCCTGGGGTTACCGCAGCGACAACTGCCAAGGACGAACCCAAAATCTCAGGAGCATTACCAGCGTTGAGACTACCTTCGTTCCACGGGCTGGTCGTGCCCTTAAAATCATTGGAAACCAGGTAGATCTCGCCACCATGGTCACCGCCGTCAGAACTGTTGGTACTGACGGCAAGTCGCAGTTTCACGGAAGTAATCGTGCCGGAAACAGTGCTCGCGTCAAACTTGAAATAGGAAGCAAATTTACCGCTCTCAATTTTTGCTGAACTCTTGCTGCCATAATTTTTGCCCGTTTCAGTCAGCTTAACCTGGCCGTCATCGCTGGGCGCAAAAGTAAATGTGCTACCACCGGAATTGCCCGTGACCGTAATCGTCACGGTCGCTTCGTTGGAGGTATCTCCGGCGTCGTCGTCTACAGTATAACCGAATTGGTCAGTGCCCGTGAAGCCGGAATCGGGTTGATAAGTGACCTCACCCGTACTGCCATTCACATCGGTGACACCATGCGCCGCAGCGGCACCCACAGTAACGGTGGTCAAGTCGATGGTGCCATTCGCATCAGTGTCGTTTGCCGCAACATCGATGACCACTGGTGTTCCCGCTGGCGTGGTCGCTGCGTCATTGATGGCCACGGGCGGGATATTGGTGGCGCCACCTGAGCCCGGAGTGATAATAAGCTGCGGTGGCGCAATGCCCTCTTTCGTGTAATACTTGACCTGATTGCCGGACAGTCCTTTGATCGCAAAGCTCAGAACACCATTGGCTGTCACAGCAGGTGTAACGTCGAAATCAACGACTTCATTCGTCAACACTTCTGCCAACTCATCCAAGGCGTTGTCTTCGATAACTGGTGCGTTGCCGGCGTTCAGTTGGCCTTCATTCCATTCAATACTTGTGCCGTCGAAATTGTTCGAGACCAGATGAATAGAGCCGCCACGGTCCCCTCCGTCAAACTCGCCAGAGGCAACTTGTAACCGCACCACAGCCTGAGCAACGGCGCCGGAAAGTCCGGTGACGTTGAATTTGACATAGGAATTGAAAATCCCGGAACCCAGTTTCATGGTCGATTTGCCACCGTAGTTGGTACCGGGACTGCTGATCTTGACTTGTCCATCGTCGGTGGGCGTCAAGGTCAGTGTGCTGCCATCCGTGACGGTAAAATCTGAGGCGCTAAGACCGATACCAGCCGGGCTTGTGGCCCGAATGCGACCAGTGGCGGCGCCGGCAGGCACGTCCGCTCTGATCTGTGTGTCAGAGTCGATTGTGAATGTGGTTGGAGTGCCGTTGAAGTCGAGCGAGGTAGCGCCCGCAAAATTTCCGCCCGTCAGCGTCACTTCAGTTGCAACCGGACCGAACAAGGGAGAAAATGAAGTAATAACGGGTTCTGAGCCGCTCAGTGCGCCATCTACGGTAATAGTCTGGTTTGCTGCAACGCCGGAGCGCACGGAAACACTGCCATCCAGGAACAGAACTTCAACATCGACTTCAGAGTTGGCCCCAAGGCCGACATGCACAACCTGGCTGTTTTCTCCCAGATAGCCATTGCTGGATCTGGCTTCCCGGAATGCCAGCAAATTCCCGCCCAGATCACCGGTCGGATAAATTCTCACTTTCGCGCCAAAGGCCCCTGCCTGACCCTGAGGTGAAATTAGGTTCAACTTGAGCCAGTTACCGCTATCAAGATTATTGCGCATGAGACGATTTCGAGCCCGCTTGTCAGCAAAGGCGAAATCCAGGTCTCCATCGTTATCGATGTCCGCGAAGGAAATCGCCCGCGGGTCACTGATACCCGTAGAAGGAACCGCCGGGCCGGCCGAAAAATTGCCGCTGCCGTCATTCAAGTAACATTCGTCGTCGCCGGCAAACACAATATCGAGATCGCCGTCGTTGTCGAGGTCGCCAAAGGCGCCCATGTAACCTTCGGTGTGTGTGAACGTTTGCCTGAAGGTAAACGTGCCGTCGCCGTCGTTGACATACAAATGCTCAATCTCGAAATTGCCACTGTTGTTAAAATCCGAAAGCAGAATGTCCAACCAGCCGTCGTTGTTAACATCTCCCATGGTTGCGCCTTCCCGGCCACGGTGGCTGATCCCGATAGCCCCTGGGTCAACCATCGTGAATGCACCGGAGCCGTTGTTGCGCAGGATATTCAGATCGCCGGTGCGGTTGCCTGCAATAATGTCGATGTCACCGTCATTGTCAAAGTCCGTATCGGTAGCGCCCTGACCTGCTGGTGCACTGTGCACGGCGCCAGAAGTGATTCTGGTGAAATCAAGACCGCCATTGTTGCGATAGAGTTCATTGCGCTCACCTGACGGGTCGTCAGAGCCCTCGAAATTGGTGATGGCAAGCAGGTCCAGATCGCCATCGCCGTCCATGTCGAACGCCACGACGCCACGCGTTGGCAGCTTCGGATCGGTGATGTCCGTGCCACTGGTCACATCAGTGAAAACACCACTGCCATCGTTGCGATAGATGTTGTTGTGCTCGGGCACGGGGTTGGTGCCGAGCAGGCCGGTGGTGCCGTTAACCAGGTCCAAGTCGCCGTCGTTGTCCAAATCGGCGAATGTCGCGCCGTGCGAACCGCCATCGGCATCATCGATGTTGCGTGCTGTTGCTTCATCCGCAAACTGATTGCCCCCGAGGTTGCGAAAAAACAGATCGCTCATAGGATCGTCGAACAGCATTGTGATATATAGATCGGGCAATCCGTCGCCATCGACATCCGCCCAGACGGCTGCGTGGCCTCCCGTATTGCCGGAACCCACCGGGCCGCCGGTTCCCGCTGACGTCGTGATGTCAGAGAAAGAGAGCGTGCCTTGCGCCTGGGACAAAGCGGGAGGTACAAGAAAGCAAACAGTCAGAGCAAAGAAGTGTCTCAATTTCATAAAAGTGTCCGAATTTGAATACCCATCGTGTCTTGTTGAACTCACAGAACCATATTCATGCGTGCAATATCAGTAGCTCTTAACCATTTTTGTTTATAAACACTTATACAATCCCCCAAATCGTTATCGTGATGAGTGTTGCCGGTGCACGTAGCCGGACCTTCGCGCAAACGCAAACCGTTTTGCCGTCCTACTTGCAAAATCTTTGCCAACAGGGATAAATCGCACTCTATTTTTGGAAGGCTATCCGCCGAACAAAAATCCGCCCTGCGGCAGTCATTCTAATAAAGTAAACGCCGGACGCCAACTCCTGCCCGGCTTGATTTCTCCCGTCCCAAACGACGCGCCTGACACCTGTATCCTGGCGGGCGCGGACCAATGTCCGCACAACCTGCCCTCTCAAGTTAAACACCAGCACTTCAACTTCTGAATCCATAGGCAGGGCGTATTGCAGCACAGTCTCGGCGTTGAACGGATTCGGGAAATTCGGAAACAGGTGGAAATCCGCCGGCTGGGGCGGAATGCCGTCCTGCGATGCATCGACCATTGGGCCGGCGCCGGGCTCAGCTTCAGTCACGATTATCAGCACCGGCGCACGTTCTCCTTCGCGAGCGGAAAACAGCACTTTGTCAGGCGAATTGTTCTGCAGCGCGAAACTGTAAACGCCCGCGCCCACAACCACATCCGTGAGATCGAACTCCACCGTGCCGCCCGACGGTACAGGTCCGAGAACGGCAAGTGGAAGGCTGCGCAACTTAGGCGCACTTGCCCAACTCAAACTCACCTCACGCCACGGTTTTGGACTGTCTGGATAGGTGTTTTCCGCCAGATAGATGGCGCCGCCATCATCGCTACCGTTCAAGACGTGCAGCCGTAGCGAAACCTGACGGATTTCTCCAACAAGATCAGCAAGATCAAACTTCATGAAGCTGGCAGCACGGGAAATTCTCGAGCGACTTACCTGCAGTTCATTTTCCCTGCCAAGATAGCGTTCCGGCTCAGACGAAACAACGTAGGCATCGGCAACCGGGGAAAAGGTGACTTCCCGACCCTCGAGCACCTGAAACGAAACCTGGCTCGTATCCGTCCCGAACGCGCCAGAAATGACGACCGGGGCTGTCACGGCGCCCTGAGGCACAACCATGAGCAACAGGGTATCCGCGGAATGCTCCACAAGACCCACTTCTATCTCACCAAACGCGACCCGATCTACCGAGGCGAGGTGTTTTCCGAGAATCGAAACCTCCGTGCCGACGAAACCTGCCGCCGGTGAGAGGGCAAGGATTTCAGGAGGCGCCTGAACCATGAACTCCGTGGCCGAGGTGTCACTGCCGAGCGGGCTGAAAACGACCAGCGGAGCTGTGAGAGCGCCTTCAGGAACCTGGGCCCTGAGCAAAGAATCAGACTCCACCACGAAATTTTGAGTGGCAACTGCTCCAAACGCGACGCCGTCCACAAAGGCAAAGTTGTTTCCTGAAATGCCCACCTCACTTCCGGGTGGACCGCCAGTCGGCGCGAACGCCAAAATCTCAGGCCCTGCCGGAACCCGGGAAATGACCAGTTGCGGCGAATATTCTCCCTCTTTCGAGCTGTATTCAACCAGGTCGCCCACCCGGCTCTGCAACGCGAAACTGACCACGTCGGCGCCGGTAAATGCGGAGGTGACATCGAATTCTACCGTATCAGCGGTTTGAACGGCGCCGCGATCATCCAGCGCAGCTCCCTGGATCGCAGGCGCCGTGGCGAAGGTAAGCGTGGACTCAGACCAAGGCCCATCGCCCGGATGGTCGTTTGCGACAAGATAAATCTCTCCTGCGTGTGAACTTCCATTCACCACCAGCATCCTGAGCAGCGCTCGATCTACCGTCCCGTCCAGTCCTGAGATGTCAAACTTCAAGTAGCTGAAGAAATTGTCCAACTCGACCTTAAAACTGCTTTTGTCACCATAATTTCGATCGGGCTCACTTTGCTTGACCTGACCGTCATCCGAAGGTAGAAAAGTGAGGGGCGCCAGCGAACCAATCACAACAAACGAGGTCGTGCTGGCGCTGGTCCCGTTGGCATTGGAGACTGTGATGAGGCCCGTTGGTGCATCTTCGGGCACGAGCGCCGTTATTTCCCGATCAGAATCGATGGTGAACTCCGCCGACACACCGGCGAAAGCTACGCCCGTGGCGTTCAGAAAGTGCTTTCCGGCAATCCGTACTTCCCTACCAACAAGGCCGGCTGACGGTGAGAATCCATTTACATGCGGCTCATAGAAAGGATCAATCATGATCCGCTGATTTGCATCGATCAGGGTCCTGCTCAATTTGGAGCCGTCGAGAAACTCGACCTCAATGTCCACGCTGATGTGCGGCCCTAGCCCGAAATGCACCACGGGCTCATTTTGCCCGAGATAGCCATTCGCTCCGCGCGCCTCGCGGAACCCAAGCAGCGTGCCACCCAGGTCGCCCGCGCGGTACAATCGAATCTTGGCGCCAAACGCGCCAGCCTGGCCTTGGGGCGACACCAGAGAAATCTGCAACCAGTTACCTGCGTCAAAATCGTTGCGAATGAGCCAATTGCGCGAGCGCTTAGCCCCAATTGCAAAGTCGAGATCGCCGTCGCGGTCGATGTCGGCGAAGGCAATGGCGCGAGGGTCGTTGATCTTGTCGGTTGGCACGACAGGGCCGTCCGCAAAACCGCCCGAGCCATCGTTGAGATAACATTCGCTGTCGCCGGCAAAAACAATGTCCAGGTCGCCGTCATTATCAAGATCGCCGAAGGCGCCCATGTAACCGTGTGTGCGCTTGAATTGACGCGAGAATGCGAAAACGCCATCGCCCTGATTCATGTAAAGCCGTTCGAAAGCAAAATCATCGACTTCGTTGAAATCTGAAAGCAGAACATCAAGCCAGCCATCATTGTTGACATCGCCGAATGTTACTCCCTCGCGACCCCGGTGGCGGATACCGATACTCTCTGGTGAAATGCGGTCGAAATTGCCTGCGCCATCGTTGCGCAAAACGTTCAATTGACCCGTGCGGTTGCCGGCGAACAAGTCCATATCGCCGTCATTGTCATAATCCGCTGCAGTGACACCCTGTCCGGCCGTAGCTTTGTAGAGATCGCCCTCATCAATGGACGTGAATCGCATATTCCCGTCATTGCGATAAACCTCGTTCTTTTCGCCCGCAGGGTCGTCGGATCCCTGAAAATTCGTGATGCCCACGAGATCGAGGTCGCCGTCGTTGTCCATATCGAAGGCGGTGACGCCCCGCGTCGGCCAGTCGCGGTCTGAGATACCTGCCTGGCTGGTGACGTCGGAGAAAAATCCATTGCCGTCATTATGGTAGAGGTTGTTGACGGCCGGTTCGCCTGTTTCGCCAAAGGTAGTACCGTTCCACAAATCGAAATCGCCATCGTTATCCAAATCCGCCCAAACGGAACCGTGCGAGCCCTTGTCGAAGTCATCGATGCCACGGGCCGCCCCTTCATTCACGAAGGTATTATTACCCTGATTCAGGAAGAAAAGGTCCGGCATGCCTTTGGTGAAAAGCATGGTATGGTAGAGGTCAGGATAGCCATCCTGATTCACATCCGCCCAGATGGCGGCATGGCCACCTGTGTCAGTGCGGCCTTCCGGCCCACCGGTGCCGGCGTCAAGGGTAATATCTGTAAACGAAAGATCTCCCTCCGGAACAAATGAAATGACAAACGGTTCGTTGCTATCGTCGGAAAGACTCGGGTCGTCGAGATCCGAGACCCGAATCACGCCAAAGTCGGTGGGCTGCTCCGGAACTGTCCAGCCGAATTTGCCATCATTGTCCGTGGCGGATTTGACGGTCTGCCAAGCTGCACCAGCGTCGTCAGAAAACTCGATGGTCACCTGTGGTCCGAGGCCAACGGCAGTCCAAAAAATGGTGTGGCTGGTTCCGGGCAGCAGGGCTTCTCCACCGTTAGGCGATTCCACTGCCACGAACGCGCCGCCTTCAAAAGGCGCGGTTGAGACGATTCGCTGCGGGCCGTCAAGTTCGCTTTGTTCGAACACACCATCATGACCGCCTGCTGAACGGTCAAGAATTTGCACGCCGGAGGTCTCGTCAAGATTCCAGTAAGCCAGCAGCCCTGGCTCGTCGCCCGAAAGCGGCTGGTTCATGAAATTCTGCAGCTGCGCGGCTGTCCTGGCATGGCCCCAGATTCGGACCTCATCCATCTGGCCGAGAAAATGCTTGTTCGCGGTGTAGGCATGCCGTCCGATAAGCACTTTTGCGCGGGTGTCCGGCATGCCGAGACTGACCTGGCCGCCGCTGCCGTATTCTACACCATCAATGAAAATCCGGAGCATTTTCGTGCTCCAGTCGAACGACATGGCAAGATGGTGCCAGATGCCAGCTTGAATCACGCCGCCGCCAGCCTTGTATTCGAAGTTGGTGCCGTTGGTTTCGACCGCCACGGAGACCTCGTTTTGATCGCTGCCATCGACCGTGAGACTCCACTCTTTCCATTGCGTGTCCAACCACTTCTGGATGACGGGGCGGTCTTTCTTAAGGTTGTCCAGTTTTACCCAAGCCTCAACCGTGATGCTCTTGCCCGAACCGCCGCTCAACTCAGAAGAGTCGGGAATCTGAACACTATCATCCTGGCCGTCAAATCGCAGCGCAAATCCCGCATTTTGGGAAATTACTGGAGAGGAAAACAATAATAAGATGAGGCACGAGACTCGAAACTGCATACGCACTTCCACTTCAAACGGTTGTCAAAATCCATTTTGGGGCGTCAATCTAAAATAGCCGCAAGCGTGAGTGAATGCGCAAGAAAAATGTGCAGAAACGACTAGGCTGCTTATGGCACCGGAACCGTGATCAGCCCCATCTTAGCCCCTCAAACAACCACGTCATCGCTGCAACAGAATCTTCTGAACAAAAAACCGTTCTCCAACAACCAGGCGGACAAAATATACTCCCGTTCCCAGCACGCCCCCGTGGCTATCTATACCTGTCCAGACAAACCGCCTGGCGCCAGCCGGCTGCACCTCATCGACAAGGATCTGAACGACCTGGCCGAGCACATTGAACACAGTCATTTGTACATGCGCCATTTCGACCAAATCGTATTCAAAGGTCACTTCTGCATTAGAGGGATTCGGATAGCCAGAATGAAAAGCGACTTCCCCGGGCAGCCGATTGGACTCGACGACGGTAACCGTTGTGTCCTGCAACACTGTAAAACTGTTTGTACTGAAGACGGTGTCTCCGCCGGCAACTAGTGAAATCAGGCCACTTTCAGCATCGACCGGAAGGCGCGCCATAAGCTCCGTCGCCACTTGGTCCAGAAGACTGTCTGCCGCTGCCTGGCCAAATCTCACCACCGTTACCCTGTCCAGATGCTCCCCCAAAATCTTGACGGGAGTGCCGACCCGGCCGCTGTCTGGAGCAAACGAAAAAATGGCTGGCAGAGGTGGCGGCACGACCAGAAAATCCAATGGGCTGACTGCCGTATCAGCATCGACAACAACCAGGACCGGCCCTGACACGGCATCGCCCGGAACCGCGGCTACCAGCAGCGAATCACTCCGTACCTGAAACTCCGAAGATCCAGAAGCAAAAAGCACCACGTTCGCGCCGGACAACAGGCGACCCCGAATCGCCACCGTGTCGCTAATCATCCCGCTGTCCGGCACGATAGCAACGATTTCAGGCAAAGCACGGGGCGTTTCAGAAAAGACGGCGCTGGCAGATGAGCCGTTGCCGACATCGAACTGTGCCAACGCATCCGTAGATTCGATACCGTCCCACCTGGAAAATTCAAATCCAGGCGCTGCCAACGCTTCTACCTCAACCGGTACGCCGCTGAAGTAAATGCCACGCCAGGGAAAAAAATCAAGGCGCAGGCTGTTCACACGCACGCTGCCTGCCCCGGAAGGCTCGACCTGAAGGGTCAGCTCGCCTTCGCCGGGCAAGTCGAAAAATTCGCGCAAATGCCTTCGCTGAATTTCGGGGCGCCTTTCAATGTATTGACGAACCTGGCGCAAACCCGCCATCCATTCAGAAACCTGGCTGTCCCAGCGCTCAGCTTCCAGCCCCACGTCAGGTTCGATTTCCGCAACCAGGTGGTCAAAGACCTCGCGGATGTGGTCTGGCTGCAGACTGCTATTCATGAAATCAGCAAAGCGACTGACAAACAGAGCCTCAAATTCATCATTCTTCACAAGCTGGCGCAGTAGGGTCGTGCCAAAAACCCGGCTCTCTTTGTCGCGGAAAATATCGGGACGAGTGGTATCGCGTGTAGCCCACTCCATCGTGTTGATGGTCGGATCTTTGTAGGTGCTTTCGACATCCCAGAGAATCCAGTTCCACTTGCCGTCGTTCATCCGGTCGCGGAAAAAGATGTTATTGTTGTGCGGCCAATCTGTATGTCCCACAAAAATTCGAACGATGGCGTCAGCCATGAAACTCTCGACATTGATGAGCCGCAGCGCCTTCTCATATTCCTCACCTTTGCGGAGTTTCGCCGACTTGAAAAACTTCCAGGTCGTGCTCCAGACATCACGGTCACCGGCTTTCACTTGGGGAATAGGGTTATGCGCCCACTCGAGCAAGTCGGCATCATCGATGCCATGATTATGCTCAAGATAGTCATCGCTAATGCGCTCGCGCAGCATGTACATACCCCAGAATTCACCGTTGATGTAAACAAGGACAGGTCGATGCGGCGAAACATTGTGTCCCCGTTCCGCCATCAAAGCGTGGTTGAGTGGATCGCGCAGCAGCGTCCACTTGTCATTATCGAAAGATTGGTCAAAGGTGCCGCCGGCGTGCACCACCAGTTGGTCGAAAGCCTCCAGTGATTTTTGTTTGAAAATGCGGTAGTGCAGTTTGCTTTCGCCGTATTCGCTGCGAAAATACAAACGCATCGATTTTTTCGGATAGGTGCGCGATGCCGCTCCGTGTACGCGGGCGCCGGCACTCAGACGAAATCCGCCACCGTCCAACTCAAGAAGATTCACCGCCACCGGCCTTTCCCAGTCTCGCCCTCTGCGGGTTGGCTGAGAAAAAATGCCACGTCTGCCAAAAAAGTCATCGGGGTCAGCAGCCAGCGAAAGCACCGGCAAATGGCCGGCATAGTCCACCAAATACAAATGGCTGATATCGTCGCTAACCGGAGCACTGCCATTAAAAGCGCGTGCGCGAATTACTCGGGTCGAGGAGAACGAAATCGGATGCAGGTATTCCTGGCTTGAGGGTTGCACCGGGGCGCCATCGGTGGTGTAGCGGATAGTTGCGCCGTCAACCGCGCTGGTGATCAGAACTTCGCCGCCACTGTCGAAGAAGCCGCCGGGCGGGGTGAACGTCAGCGCGAGCGGGTCAGGAATCCCGAGGCGGTTTGGACGGCCGGGCGTCGGCTCATCTGTCGCCATGAAGCTTCCGCTACCGTCGGGGATTCGGGCAAGAGCGACATCTTCAAGCTGGCGGCCATAAGTCAGGCTGTCCAGCGCGATGCCGAGACTGTCAAACAAACCAACAAATTCCCCGCCTGAACTGAGTTTGAAATTCGCGTGCAATTCTCCCGTCCTCCGGCTCTTTCCAGAAGCCCAGACAAGCAAGAATTCTCCTGGGCCAAGCTGCACTTCGGGGAAAGTCCAGCGTAACGGTGCGGCCGCCCTGTCGGTAAGACTGAGCCCGCCCAGGTTGACCGCAACCGAATCTTGATTAATAATCTCAATCCAATCTGAGGAGTCACCATCTTCATCGAAATTAGTTTTGTTATTTGAGGAAAGCAGTTCATTGATGACGAGAGCTTGCGGCAGGCCGGCTGCCGGCGCCAGCAGAAGAAACAGGTAGAGTCCGAATATTTTGAAGCGCATACCGGCCATGTCCAGATACATTGTCCTTCTGTGCAAGATCCATCTAAAAATGCCGGGGCGGGAATCGAAAGCGCTAACGAGAGACTGAATCTACTTCTGAAACAGAACCTTGCGTGTAATAATCCTTTGTCCTGTGACCAATCTTACAAAATATACACCGCTGCCGACGTCAATGTTCCGATCATCGCGACCGCGCCAATGAACGCGCTTGAAGCCGGCGGTCTCCATGCCATCCACAAGAGTCTTCACAACCTGGCCCACAAGGTTGTAGATGCGCAGGCTTACTCTGGCGGATTGTGGCAAAGCGTACTCAATTATGGTGGTGGCGTTGAAGGGATTGGGGTAAGCCGGACTCAGGCTAAATCCCGTTGGCAGTGCAGTGTTTCCAACTTCATCTATGTCGGAAACCACGGAATCGACTTCTACCAGAACATGAGCGGGGTAGAATCCTTCGCGGGAAGAGAATGAAATCGTATCGTCGGCCACAGCCCGGATCGCAAACGAATAAGTGCCTGGCAGAGAAATTGAGCCGGACAGGTCCCACTCCACAAACTCACCGACAGTTTCAGTTTCGATTTGCTTGAGTGGCGCAGAATCCACGAAAGGTGGCTGTGCTGAGTTCACGGTGTTTTCCTGCCAGTCGCTGGCGGCGCTATGAACGGAGGTCGTCACCCCTCCGGAGCCGCCGACCATGCAGAGTCGAAGCCTCACCTTCTTGATCGGAAACCGCAGCCCGGACAAATCGAATTTGAGAAGGCTTAGATGATTGCTGCTGCTGAGCAGGATTGCTGCCGCGCCGAAATTCGCGTCAGGCTCACTCTGACTCAGATAACTGTCTTCCGCAACCATGAAGCGAAAACCAGCCGTGTCTGGCAAGACGGTGAAGCTGGAATCGCTCACCACAGAATCCTGGGGCGTAACCGCGGCGATTCTACCGCTGCTTGCTCCAAAAGGTACTTTGGCGCGGACGGCATCTGCGCTGCTCTCCAGAATGAGGGCGGGACTGCCATTAAAAAGCACCGAGCGCGACTCGCCGAGTCCTTTCCCAGAGATGGTGACCGTCGCGCCAGGCATGCCGGCTTTCGGATTGAAGCCATCGATTGTGCTGGAAGCAGGCGACTCTGGCACCACGACAAAGTCTCGGTTACTCTCTGCTCTGCCACCCGGCGCCTGCAGCGCAAACTTTCCTGTAGCACCGTTTTCAGGAACGGTGGTTGTAATCAAAGTATCTGAGACGATGGTAAACGCAAGCGCGGAATCTGTCAATGAAACGGCGGTTACGTCCTGGAAATGCCTTCCATGAATGGCAACGGGGATGCCGGCCCGGCCGCTGTCTGGCGCAAACGAAAGGATTTCTGGCTGGAGTAACTGAACGGGTACGAAATGCGCGGCCAGGGTTTCGTCACGATCCAGATCCAGCTCAATCTCAGCGTTGCTCGACGCGGAGGCACCACTCCAATGCGAGAATTCAAATCCTGAAGAAGGCATGGCTTCCACCTCGACCGGCATCTTGTCGAAATAGTCCCCGCTCCAAGGCAAAGAAGAATGGGTGAGAGTGTTCACCCGAATCTGTCCGCCACCAGTCTCAGAAGTCACCGTCAGGTTGTAGATTTGCCGCAAGCGGAAAAAGACCTCGAGTTGAGTCCACTGCTGGTCTCGCCGGCGACGGATGAAGTCATGCACTTGCGCAACCCCGGCGCGCCAATCCGTCATCCGGGCGCCTTCCCAGCGGTCCGTTTCGACTTGAATGTCCGGCTCGATTTCGGCCACAAGACGGTCAAAGGTCGCGGCCAGACTGTCCCGGTGCAGTTTGGTATTCAACAAATCCGCGAACCGGCTCACGAACATTCTCTTGAAATCTTCGTTTTCCACCAGCCGGCGCATGAAAATTGTCCCGAACAGTTGGCGCTCGGAATCGCCGGCGGAAATGTCGGTGGCCACGGTGTCGCGGGTCGCCCAGACCAGCCCCTTCATTCTGTGCTTGAGATAGGTCGTCTCAGAGTCCCACAGAATCCACTGCCATTTGGCAGCCGGCGTTCGGGGCCGGAAGAAAAAATGGTTGTTGTGCGGCCAATCTTTGTGGCCGCCGTAGATCTGCAGGATGTGGTAGTCGATAAAATTCTCCATGTCGATAAACTCCTGAGCACGCAACCAGTCCTCGGGTTTATCGATGTCTTCGGTCTTGAAGTAAGTGTGCAGATCGCGCCAGGCAGTGAGATCGCCTTCCTTGACAATCGGCGTTTCATTGAATGCCCACTCCAGCAGGTCAGCATCTTGCACGCCCAAATTTTGTGTAAGATAGTCTAGATCGTGAATATGTTCGCGCAGCATATAGATGCCCCAAACCTCGCCGTTGAGGTAAACTATCACCGGCTTGTGTGCGGAGACGTTGCCGCCGAGTTCACCGAGCAGCGTATGATTGAGCGGATCGCGCAGCAGCGTCCACCTGTTTTCGCCGCTGCCGTACTGGTCGAAAGAACCGCCGGAGTGTACGACAATGCGGTCGAACTCACCGATATTCTTCTGGCGAAACAGCTTGTAGCGCAGCTTGCTCTCGCCGTAGTCGCTGCGAAAATAGAGCCGCATGGATTTTTTCAGGTAACCGCGGGAATGCGCGCCATGCACGCGAACCCCGGCGTTGATCTGGAAACCTGAGCCGTTCGGTTCAACGAAATTTACCGAAACCGGCCGTTCCCAGCTCCGTCCCGTCTCGTTCGGATTGGAGAAAATGCCCTGGCCGCCATTGAGATTCTTGTCATCCGTCGCTAGCGAAAGAACCGGTAGTTGACCTTCGTAGCCGATGAGATAAATCTGGCTCAAGTCGTCACTCACCGCCGCGTCGCCATCGAACGCGCGCGCGCGAATGACTTTGGTGGAAGACAAATCGATAGCGTCGGTGTAGCGTTCGCTGTTTTTCGTGACCTCGGAGCCGTCGGTAGTGAACCGGATGGTGATGTTCGCCACCTTGCTGGAGAGCACGACTTGCACAGCGGTTTCAAAAAAACCACTCTTGGGAGAAAAAGAGAGCGCGTCGCCCGGCGGGATCTTGCGACGATTGGTGGCGCCAGGTGTCGGGTCAGCCGTTCTTTCAAACGCGCCGGCACCGTCCGGAATGCGCGCCAATGCAATGTCTCTGCTTTGCGCGCCAAAATCCTTGCCGTCAACCAACCAACCGTCCGCGGTGTACAATCCGACAAATTCGCCACCGCCGGCAAGCCTGAAATTAGTGTGCAACTCCGCGGCGCGACGATTCTTTCCCGAAGCCCAAATCAGCAGATAGCTTTCCGGCTCGAGCGCCAGGTCGGGCAGCGGCCAGAGCCCGGGTTCATTCTTGTCATCGGTCAAAGCAAGGCCGGCAAGTTGAACCGTGTCCGTGCCGGCATTGAAAAGCTCGAGCCAATCAGATGACTCGCCGTCTTCATCATCGATAGTCGCGCCGTTCGACGCCATAAATTCATTGATAACAATTTGCGGCGGCAGATTTTCTGGCTCGGTGACCACGTTGGTTGCGCCCGGCGTGGGCGTGGTGGTAAACTGAAACGCGGCACTCGTGCTGACGCGCGCCATCGAAATGTCGTTCTGCTGCGAGCCGAAGGTGACAGCGTCCAGGACAACGCCGCTGGTGTCGTAGATAGCCAGGGATTCGCCAGTTTGGGACAGGCCAAAATTGGCATGCAATTCTCCTGCGCGCCGGTCTTTGCCGGACGCCCAGACCAACAGATAGCTTTGCGGGGCAATGCTTATCTCCGGAAAAACCCACCGCTGAGGCACTGCCGGGTCGTCTGAAAGCGCGAAGCCAGCCAGACTAATCGCATCCGAGCCCGAATTAAAAAACTCTATCCAGTCAGAAGCTTGACCGTCCTGATCCAGGTTCGTGGTGGCGTTGGCGGCCAGGAATTCGTTGATGATTAACTGCTGCGACTTGGCCGGTTGCCAGCCAGTAGCGAACACAAGGAAAGAAGTGAGTACTGCAAGAAGTTTCAAATCAGTCTCCAGCCATGTTCTGTTCATGCGCATTCTCTAGCCGTACCGCTTCAGACGCAGCGGGATTTCGATGCATGTAGCATTTTGAAAAAAAACTCTGGAAATGCACAAAACTCACCCAGATCGCCCGCGCCCCACCTGTCGCTGTGCAGGCTGTTGTAAGAAATGGTTTCTTCAAGAATCGCCTTCAAATCTTAATATTCTGCCACGATTTTTTTCATAAAGCACTTGCACCATTGAGGCTGTTTCTCTGAACGCCGCTTGAACACCATTTGAATCACAGAATTTCGACCCATGAGCGATGTGGCTAAGACGCCCGTACAAGTTCTCGATTCTCTTTCTTAATGCGGTATCATCCTTTGAAAGATGTTTGATCAAGGCACAAGGGCGAGGGTTTCTATTTTCTCGAATTCCCCCAGTTCTTAAACAAATATCTCTCATCGCTGACTCCAAAAGGGTGCGGCATAAGGAATATACAGCAATATGCTGTTCAAACGCATAGCACCGACGAGTTTCTTCGACGAGAAATTCTAGTTTGGGCGGTACATGAACATCCAAAATTAACGCCCCAATTTCTATCAATCTTTCAATGTACCCCGTAGGGCCAAACCACGAGTAGAGCTCGTCCGACGCCAATTGATCAAGCTCGTCCCAATCCAAATTTTCGAAATCAAAGATATGGCCTGTAGTCTCTTCAGAAGTTTTAATCACAAGATCAGCAAAAAAAATCGTTTCCATTCCTGATATTCTCAAGTACTGTTTTGGAATTTGAATTGTCTCCATTGAATACAAACGTCGATGACTTTGTAAACTCAGTCCTTATACTTGTCTTGAGCTGAACTATCTCGGCTGCTTTGTGTAACAGTTTCTTCCAGTCATCTCTATTCATATTCGAATACTGACCGAATTGTTTGCTCAGCGCATAGTCTAGAGCCTGCAATCTCAGAAGATTCTTTTTCAACTTCTCCATTTCAGATTACCGTAGTGCTGGTTACAACAATTGCCATCTTGAGTCTATGACTTGTGCATGAACCCCATGAATTCGTTTTTCATCGAAATCAGCCATTCCTCAGTTATTTCTTCATCAAACTCCTTGAAACTTAAGACTTTGCCCTTGTAAAATGGCTGTTCAGGAGGAAACATTCTCCCACGGTAAAGAATAGTATTAGGGTTGATCTTCCACTCATGAGCCGTTTCTGAGAGTTTCTTATCAAACGCCTGGTTTCCATTACTATCAAATTTGAGCCAGCGATTGGCTTTCACAATATCCCCAGCTAAAACATGTAGAGTTTTGTCACCTTTTGGAAGAAATGCTGCAACATTGAAATCGCCGTCAACAAAAATGTTATGATCCCCATAAATAGGTGGGCCATAAACCTGCATCATTTTCCGCTGAGACCACTTTACTTTGCTCTCGATGCCTGTCATCTTGCCAAGAACGCTATGTGTGCGATGCGAGACATTTGATTCTTTTTCATGATGCGATTCTTCAGGCTCCATTTCATTCCAAGCGGTCATCTGTGCATCAATGCCTAAGCCGGTGGCTCTTTCAATCTTTGTCCCAACTCTAACGCCTAAAAAAGAACCCACGGCAAATCCAGCAATCAAAACCAGCAAGAAAAACATCCATCCCCAATAAGAGGCTCCAATGCCGCCGACAATGAGAATGAAGATCCAAAGACTGTAGCCGATTCGCTTTTGCCTTTGCCTCTCGAAGGCTACCAACTCACCCAAGTTCTCTGACTCTGAATTATTCATCAGCTCTAAGTTGAAGATTGCGAGCGATTCATTTCCAACAATAGAATATAGAACTTAAATGTGGGATTTGCGAACGACGACATCAAGTTACTTTTGGAGGGAGAGCACTCTGGATAGCATTTTCTGACCCGCTTTCAACCGGATAAAATAGACGCCAGAGCCGACTTCATTTCCCTGTTCGTCCCGGCCATTCCAACGCGCAATCGTGACTCCTGCCGGCTGCACTTCGTCAACGAGCCTGCGCACCACTTGGCCCTTCACATTGAACACAGCCAGCTTGACATGCCCCCGTCGCGGCAGGGCATACTGAACGGTTGTTTCAGCATTGAACGGATTGGGATACGCAGGCGCCAGCTCATATTTTGATGGCAGAGCATCCGTGCCGGGGACACCGACCAGAGTCGAATCCAGGACGACCACCAGGCGAGGAGGAAAAAGTCCCTCGCGAGCGCTGAACTTGAGTTCATCGTCAGAGTCCGTTGCGATGACAAATGAATAGACGCCGGCAACGGCAACGGCGGAGGAGACATCTACTTGCACCGGTCCCCGGCTCTCTCCGGGAACGGGATTTCCTATGGCTTCTGTTGATGGTTCAGGCGCGTTTGCCCAGGTTAGAGCGGCCTCATCCCAATCATTGGGAGCGACCAAAATATTGGCGGCCGCACTGCCAGCAACACGGTACAGATGCAGCGTGGCTTTTCGAACCCCACCATCCAGCCCGCTCAAATCAAAGCGAAGGTAGCCTGCAAAACGCCCGTATGGCGTTTGCCCAATACGCAGCGTCTCGGTGCTTCCGAAGTTGAGCGAGTCGAAATCTGAACGGACATAAGCGTCGGCAACTGCCACAAAACCCGCGGTATCAGAAACGCTCGAGTCCCGCAAAACCTCGAAGCTTAAAAGACTCACTATCGTGTCAGTCGCAGTTTCGATGGCCAGAAAACCGCTGCTTGCACTGGCAGGGACTTCCGTGACCAGAGACGAGTCAGCCGCCACTTCCAGCAGGGGCGCGGGCACGTCATTGAAGATAACTCGCTCGACTTCATGGAGACGTCTTCCGTGAAGCCTCACCGTCTGCCCAAAAAAGCCGCTGTCGGGGAACACGGACAAAAGCTCAGGCAGAACTGACACCGGCGGCAGCACCACAAAACTGTCGATGCTGGCGACCGCTCCGGCTACCGAAAGCAAAATGATGTGACCGCTCAGCGCGCTGTCCGGAACCGTCGCCGTCAACGTTGTATCCGAAGTGGTTTCAAAATCAGCAGCACGGTCGCCGAACAAAACTCCGGTAACTTCTCGCAAACGCTTGCCCAGGATTCCCACTTCGGTGCCGACGAATCCGCTATCCGGTTCTAAGGCAAGAAATTCCGGCGGCTCCGGGTCCCCATCGATGGTGGAAAAATGAGCGGTGACTGTCTGGTCGCTATCCAACTCCACGGTGACGATTGGCTGCGGCGATGGAGAAGCGCCGCTCCAATGTGAGAAAACATAGCCATCCCGGGGCAGTGCTTCGAGCTCGATTGGCACGTTGCGAAAATAAACGCCCTGCCAGGGATAATTCTTCGGCTTGATGGAGTTGATTCGAATTTTTCCTTGCCCGGCCACTCTTAGTTGCAGATTGCGATTACCACCCACACCCAGAACTTTGCGCAGATGGTCGCGCTGATGCTTTGGCCGCGCCTCAGCCCAATTCTTGATGACTTCGATGCCGTTCTCCCAGTCATCCCGCGTGGCTTTGCTCCAGGCCTCGGTCTCGAAAGGGATATTCGGCCGCAGCACTTGAGCCATTTCATCTACCAGCTCAGCGATGTGGTCAGGGTGCAGCGTCGTGTTCATCAAATCCGCAAAACGATTGACAAACCTGGTTTCGAAGTTCTCATTGTCCAGCAGTTGTCGCATGATGAGCGTCGTCCAGAGCCAGTCATCATCATCGGTGGTTCCGGCGACACCCTCCAGCAGCGTATCGCGCGTGGCCCACTCCAGGGTGCGAGTCGAAGCCGGCAGGCCCGTGCCCAGCGAACCATAGCTGATATCGGTATCCCACATGACCCAGTGCCATTTTGCGGCGTCAGTTCGTTCTCGGAAAAAATAAATATTTGTATGCGGCATATCCCAATTACCGGCAAAAACATTGAAGATGTGAAAGTCGATGAAGTTGTCGATATTGATGAGTTCCTGTGCCCGTTCGTAGTTGTCTTCGTCGTCCATGTCCTTTCTTTTGATAAAAGAAAACATGGAATTCCACGCCCGCTTGTCGCCTGCTTCGATGTCCAGTTGGTCGTTGTCCGGGCGCAGCAAATCGGCGGACTGGATGCCATAATTTGCTGCGAGATAGGATTCATCGACGCGTTCGCGCAGGTGGAAGACGCCCCACGGCTCGCCGTTGATAAACAAAACGACCGGCTGCGAAGCCGAAACCGCCCCGTCATGCTCTCGCCACATGCGATGGTTTAGCGGATCTCTAATCAGACTCCACTGCCGATTGACTTTGTCCGTTCTCCGGTGAAACTGGTCGCTCGAACCGCCGGAATGGACCACCAGCCGGTCGAATGTGTCACTCTGCCGGGAATCGAAAACCCGGTAGCGCAGTTTCGAATCACCGTAGTCGCTCCGAAAATAGAGTCGCGTCGATAGCTTGGGAAATTCATCGCGCCGCGAGCGGCCACCGTGAGTTCGCATGCCGGCGTTAATTCGAAAACCGCGGCCACCTGGCACAACGTAATTTATGGAGACCGGACGCTCCCATTCCCTTCCAACTTCATCCGGGTTTTCGAAAATGCCCGCCTGGCCGAAGAGGTTCGAGTTGTCGGTGGCGTAGGAAAGAACGGGCAGCGTGCCATCGTAGTCCACCAGAAAAATCTGACTGATGTCGTCGCTAACTTCGGTGTTGCCCTTGAAGGCCCGGGCGCGGATCACGGTAGTCTTTTCGATTTCAAGCGGCTCAGAGTACAGCGAGCTGCCAGGGTTGACCGAAGAGCCGTCGGTCGTGTAATGAATGGCCGCATCGGCAACGTTAGTGCGCAGTTCCACCGTGACTGATTCGTTGAAAAAACCACTTTCCGGCGAGAATTCTACTGCATGACTTGCCGGTACATCTCTCTCATTTGCCGAACCTGGCGTCGGGCTGTCCGTGGCTTCGAATGGCCCGCTGCCATCGGGAATGCGCGCCTGGGAGATGTCCGGGTGCTGGGTTCCAAACTCGAGAGCATCAACAAGCTGACCGTCAGCCGTGTAGAGTCCGATAAACTCGCCGGCTGCACCGAGTTTGAAGTTGGAGTGCAGCTGGCCGTTTGTCTTGTCCTTTCCCGAGGCCCAAACCAACAGGAAGCCGCCTGGCTCGAGGACCACGTCAGGGAATCGCCATCGTACCGGCTCCGACGCATCGTCTGTGATCGACATATCGAGCAGACGGATGGTATCATCTCCCGCATTGTAGAGTTCGATCCAATCGGATGAATCGCCATCTTCGTCCAAGGCGATTTTGTCGTTGGATGCCATAAACTCGTTGATTGCGAACTGGGGAATCGGATCGGTCGCCGCCGACTGTGACGGCTGGTTGAAAATGAGTATCCAAAACAAAACTGGTAGAAACAGAAGCGTTGTGCGGAGATTCATGGTCTACCTTGAGTAGAACTTTTGCGATAGAAAATTGCGCATCTCACGCACTGTTACCAATGAAAAGGTACACTCATGTCTCCTGTACAAAGCCAAACTAAACGAATCAGCAAGATGACAGGGCTGCCATCATCCGCGGTTCTCTTGCATGCTGCACTACTTCTGGAGCAGCAGCTTCCGGTTAAATTTCCGGGCCCCGATCTGCGCGTGCAACAGATAAATGCCCGAACTCACGGCGAGATTTCCACTATCCCGTCCATCCCATCTCACCTTCCTGAACCCGGCGCTCTGCTGCTCATCCAGCAACAGCCGCACCAACTGACCTCTGATGTTGTAAATCGACATCCGCACTTTCGTCGCTTCTGGAAGTGCGTACGAAATCGTTGTTTCCGCGTTGAACGGATTCGGGTAATTCTGCATCAACTCAAACCGTTGCGGCAACGCTGATTGTGGTATCTCTGCGACATCGACGGCCAGACTTTGCGCAGCAATTGCGCTGCTAGCCGGGCTAGGTAGTATCTCTACGCCAACCACTGCCCAATCGACGTCTTTATTGAATGCACCATCCAGCGTCAGCAGACCGGCCGCGGTCGCAGGCCTGTCCTGAACTGCTAGACCGGAGGTGGCACCGCTGCTGCCGGAATAGATCTCGACGCGCTCCACAAAGCCGGCGCCGGCGTTGTGCGAGCGATTGCGTAAAGCAGCTGCTCCAAACACAACGGCACCAGGCAGGCTCACTTGCAGGTCGAACTGGTAAGTCGGAGAATCGCTGCCGCCGGTGCATCCACCACTCGCACCGTTGCTGTTGCCAGAAACAATATCACCCAAAGGCGTAGATGGATTGACACCCGAATAGCGGACCACCGCGATCAGTGCGCTGCTGGTGGCTGCGCTGAGTTTCGCGGTCACGATACCGTCTCCAGAAGGAGTCCCGATTGCATACCAGACTTCCACGCCAGTCTGGCTGCGACCGGAGCACTGCGACTGAGCCTGCTGCCAGGTCAGGCCTAGTCCAGTAATTTCGGTGACTTCCACCAGTGCCCGGAAAGAGACTGCGGCAAGATAAAAATGCCCTACATGTCCGGAGATGGGGGCAGAGGTCACAGAAATCGAGCTTACCGACTGACCGTTGCTGACTTCTTCGAAAACGACTTCTCCCCCGCCCTGCGGTTGCGCCACACCGGTACCGGCGAGCGCCACGTCAAGTGGGTTGCTAAAGGAGTCGTTGCTGACGAATCGCAAAGTCGCGTTTTTTGTGCCGGTGCCGGTTGGGGCATAGCTGACTTGCACATTCCTACTCGCGGCGGCGGCCAGAGTAAAACTGCCGCCACCATTGTCGATGCTGAACTCTCCAGCATCCGCGCCCATCAGACTGGTGCCGAAAACAACCAAGTCGGCCTGGCCGCCGTTGCTGAGTTCAAAGGTGTGGGATGCGCTGCTGCCCAGAAAGATGTCGCCGAAATCGTGGAAGTCAGGCTGCACCGCAATGTCCGGGACCGGAGCGGCGATACCTGCGCCCTGCAGAGGGATGTCAAATGGATTCTCATCGGGGTCGTTGCTGTTCAGGCGTAGCGCGGCGCTTTTGCCGCCAAGGCTCGTGGGCGTAAAACTGATCTCCATGTCGTGTTTGCCACCAGCCGGGATGCTGAACGTGCCACCGCCAGAGACAACATCAAACTCGCTGGCGTCGCTATCGGTCAGAGATGTACCGTTGACATTCAGCGTCGCGCTACCCGTATTCTGGATTTCGAAGGTCTGAGAAACCGTGGTGGTTGTCACCACGTCGCCAAAGTTCTTGCTGGCGGGATTGGCAGCAATGTCAGGCTCAGGTTGGGCCACGCCTCTGCCGGTCAGAGTCAAACCCAGCAGACCTTCGTCCAAGTCGTCGCTGGTAATTTGCAGAGTCGCGTTTCTCACACCCGCACCACCTGGCGTGAACCGCACCTGGATGTTACGCGTGCCACCCACCGGCAGAATAAATGCGCCCTGTCCGCTGAGAAACTGAAAGTCAGAAGCGTGCGCGCCAATCAGACTGGTGGCGCTGACTGTCAAACCGGCAGTGCCCGTGTTGCGAACTTCAAACGACTGAGCCGAATTCAGGCCGAGCTCTACGTCACCAAAATCATGCGAGCCCGGCGACACCGCAATGTCCGGTCGCGGGGGCGGCGGGCCGGTCTGGCCCGGCTGGATTTCAACGCCAATCACAGCCCAGTCCACGTCGCTGCTGTAAGAGCCGTCTACTACCACGGTCGCGGCCCAGGTCACCTTTCGATCTTCTGTGGCCAAGCCGGCGGTGCCGCCACCGCTGCCTGAACTGACTTCAGAACGCTCGCTATAATCCGCGCCTGGTGTATGCCTGCGATTGCGCAGCGCAGCGGCGGCAAACACCACTGCGTCATCCCTGCTGATGGTCAAATTGAAATCGTAACCCCGGGAATCACTGCCGCCGGAGCAGGAACCGGACGTGCCGCTGGAGTTGCCAAATACCGTCGCGCCAACCGGGTCGGTCGCATCCACACCGGAGTAACGGCTCACAGAGATTGCTGCACTCGCCACAGAGGATAAGAAGGTCGCGGTCACGACACCATTGCCGCCAATAGAGCCGATGGCCTGCCACACTTCCACTCGTGTCTGGCCGCGAGCGGCGCACTGCGCCTCTGTACGGCTCCAGCTCAGGCCGAGACCGGTGACTCCGGCCAGGGCGATGTTGCGGCGGGCTGAAATGGCGGCCAAGTAGAGGTGACCGTCCGCGGCGGTCAAAGCCGCCGAAGTCGTTACAGCGTTCGAGCTAACGCTGCCACCGGTTTGCGTTTCTTCGTAAACCACTTCTCCGCCGCCTACCGATACTTCCACACCTGTGCCCGCGAGCGACACGGAGAAAACACTCTCGTCCGGGTCGTCGCTGGAAATCTCGAGGCTGGCATTTTTGCTCCCGAGCGAGCCCGGGGTGAAATTGACCGTAAGCCTTTTCGACGCGTTTGCGGCCAGGGTGAAGCCGGCAGTTGCTGTCGAGAAATCTCCGACGTCCGCACCTGTGACCTGCACCTCGCCGACCGTCAGGTCTGCTGTCCCGTTGTTGCGGATTTCTAAGGACATGCCAAACGTTGCGCCTTGAACCACATCGCCAAACGCCAGGCTGGTGAGATTGGCCGCAATGTCAGGCGTCGGCATTGGGACGCCGCTTCCGGAAAGCGGGATGTCGAAAGGGCTCTCATCAGGATCGTTGGAACTCACCGACAGTGCGGAGGATTTTGCGCCAAGGCTCGTGGGCGTGAAACTGATTCCGATGCCGTGTTTGCCGCCAGCCGGGATGCTGAATGCGCCATCGCCGGAGACAATGTCAAACTCGCTTGCGTCGTTGCCAGTCAGAGATGTGCCGGTGACGTCAAGGGTAGCGCTGCCGGTGTTTTGGATTTCAAAAACTTGCAAAACTGTGGTGGTGGTCACTACCTCGCCAAAGTTCTTGCTGGCGGGATTGGCCGCAATGTCCGGCTCGGGTTGTGCCACGCCCAAGCCTGTGAGAGCCACACCCAGCAGACTCTCATCCGGGTCGTCGCTGATGATCTGCAGCGTGGCGGTTCTGGTGCCGGCAGTTCCTGGCGTAAACTGCACCTGTAGGTTGCGTGTGCCGCCCGCTGGCAGAATAAACGCTCCCTGGCCGCTGATGAACTGAAAGTCAGAAGCGTGCGTGCCAATCAGACTCGTGGCGCTGACAGTCAAATCTGCAGTGCCTGTGTTGCCAACTTCGAACGACTGAGCCGCATTCAAGCCAAGTAGCACGTCGCCGAAATCATGGGACTCTGGCTGCAAAGCAATGTCCGGGCGCGCCGGCGGTGGACCGGACTGGCCCGGCCGGATTTCCACGCCAACCGCCGCCCAGTCCACGTCACTGCTGAAAGCGCCGTCTACTACCACGGTCGCGGCCGACGTCACCTTTCGATCTTCAGTGGCAAGACCGGCGGTGTCACCGCCGCTGCCCGAACTCGTTTCCGAACGCTCTGTGTAAGAACTCCCAGGCGTGTGCCGGCGGTTGCGCAGTGCAGCAGCGGCAAACACCACTGCGCTGTCCGCCCTCGTGGTCAGGTTAAAATCGTAAGCCGGAGAATCACTGCCGCCCGAGCAAGAACCCGACGGGCCGCTGGAGTTTCCAAACACAGTAACCCCGATCGGGTTGGTCGCATCCACGCCGGAGTATCGGCTGACGGAAATCACGGCACTGGCCACAGTCGCGGCAAACGTCGCAGTCACGACGCCATCGCTAGTCGGTGAGCCAATGGCCTGCCAAACTTCCACCCGTGTCTGGCCGCGAGCGGCGCACTGCGCTTCGGTCCGGCTCCAGGTCAAGCCAAGACCACTGACTCCGGTCACAGCGATGTTGCGGCGAACTGAAATGGCCGCCAGGTAGAGATGGTCATCCGCGGCAGTCAGAACCGCCGAAGTCGTAACGGCGTTGGAAGTAACGCTGTTGCCGGTTTGGGTTTGCTCGTAAGCCACTTCGCCACCGCCAACCGGCGCTTCGATGCCGGTGCCGGAGAGCGGCACGGAGACAACACTCTCGTCCGGGTCGTCGCTGGAAATCTCAAGGCCGGCGTTTTTGCTCGCTAATGAGCCCGGGGTGAAATCCACGTTCACGGTTTTGGTGGCACCGGGAGTCAGCGTAAACCCCGCGGTCGGAGCCGAGAAATCGCCTGCATCCGCGCCGGTGGTTTGCACGTTGCTCACCGTCAAACCTACTGTGCCGTCGTTACGGACTTCCACAGGCTTGCGCGAAGTTGCCCCTTGAACGACATTGCCGAAAAGCAGCGTTGAAGGGTCGGTGGCGATGTCCGGTGTTGGCGTTGGCACGCCCATGCCGGCAAGTGAGATGTCAAATGGATTCTCATCCGGATCGTTGCTGCTCAGACGCAGGGTGGCACTCTTGCTGCCCAGGCTCGTGGGCGTGAAACTGACCTCTATGTCGTGCTTGCCGCCAGCCTGGACGCTGAAACTGCCACCGCCAGATGAGATGGCAAACTCGTTGGCATCGCTGCCCGTAAGAGAGGTGCCGCTGACGTTGAGCGTGACCGTGCCGGTGTTTAGGATTTCGAAGGTTTGCGAGACCGTGGTTGCCGTCACCACCTCGCCAAAGTCTTTGCTGGCGGGAGTAGCCGCGATGTCAGGCTCATCAGTGCCACCACTGCCGGAGGTTTGAATAACCAGCTCGGGGGGATGGCTTCCCTCCTTTGAACTGTAGTAAACACTGTTTGTACTCGTCCCCCCCAGCCCAAAACTGTAGACACCCGGCCCGGACACCACGTTGCTCACGTCCACTTCTATCCACTCATCACCCGGAGCAGGACCGATATTTGCAAATGGTGCGTCCACATCCGGTTCGTTGCCCCAGACCAAACCATCTTCGGTCCAGGGCGTATTTGAGTCGATGTAATTATTGGATGTCAACGCAATGGCGCCGCCATCCGGGCCGTAGTCAGTGACAAAAAGTCTGAGGCTGGCTGATTGCACAGTCTGCACGCCGCTAACCTCAAACTTCAGAAAAGCATGGTAAGATGGACTGCCATCCCGTACTCGGATAGTCGGGTCAGAGCCATAATTGCGGTCAATGCTGTTTGACTTGGTTTGCGTGTCCGCGAGCGGTGCGAAACGAACGGTTGCAGGTTCTTCCGTTACAACAAAGGGCACGGGACTTTGCGCGACGCCGGTGCCATTTCGGACCAAAACGAAACCGGATGCCGCCCCATCAGGAACATCTGTAGAAATTTCGTTATCGGAGAAAATCGTAAACTGGGCGCTGGCGCCCTCAAAATCCACTTGCGTCGTCCCAATGAAACCCGCGCCCCAAAGAGTCACCCGTGTGCCAATAATTCCTTCCGGCGGTTCGATGCCAGTGACTTGTGGTGGCTGCGGTCCTCCAGTTTCATTCTCATCAATTTGAAGCAAGTACGCGACCAACTGTTGCAGCTCCGCTTGATTCAATTGCGAGGTGGCGCCGTGCTGGTCGAAAGGGTTTAACGTCGTCAACACATCCATAAGCGCCGGAGCAGAGCCATCGTGCAGGTAGGGCGCCGTCGCCCAGACGCCCTTCAGAGTTGGCGTATCCAAACCTGTGATGGGCTGCCCAAGCCGGCTGCCAGAGGTACTCTTGATGGTACCAACATCATGAAGCGTGTCTAGTGGACTGTCCGTAAAATCGTTCCCAGCATGGCAGGAGGCACACTGCAGCGATTCAAAAATCGTCTTGCCGGCTTCGCCGTCCGCTGTCAAAGAGCCGTCCGAATTCCGATGAGGACTCGGCGGTACTTCCACCAGTGAAGCAACATAAGCCGCGATGGCGTCCAACTCGCGACTCAGGCCAGCCTTGGGGTCGCCGAGTGATTGGTTGCGCGTACCGGAATTGAATTCCGCATCCGACATGAATCCACGCCCCCTGAATGCGCCGCGAATGTCATGTTCAAAATCCTGAATTTCATCGAAATTAGCCGACCAGTGCACACGGCCGTGCCCGGTGCCTCTGCGGCCGTGCAAAGAAATGGTATTTCGGAAACCCTCGCCGCGGTCCGTAAAATCCCAGACGCGTTCGTCGCTGCCGCCGTCCACGTGGCAACTGGCGCAACTTAGATAACCATTCAAATTCATACGGGCGTCCGCCGCGTTGTAAAACAGGCGTTTGCCCTCCAGAACCTGTGCTGACAGTTCTTCACTGCTGACGGTGGAAATATCCGCCAACTGCCCGACGGCGCCGCCGCCGTTGGCCACGATATCGCTGACATCGTAAACCAGCACCGAGCGGGATAGAAAACTGTGTACGAACAGCGTTTTGCCGTCAGAACTGAGAACCAGACCCTGCGGCGCTCGGCCAACATCGAGGAACGCGGCGACTAGGTTGCCAGTGTAGACATCAAAGACATCCACCATGTTTGAGCCCTGTGACGCAACGAAAGCATAGCCGCCCAGTGGGCTGAAAGCCACATTGATCGCGAAATCGTGGTCGTTCAGATCGATGCGGTCAGAAAGGCGCTCCTGGTTCGTCAGCAGGTCGACCTGCGAGACAACCGTTCGAACACTGTTCTCAAATGTCAGTGGCAGACCGTCCCGGGCCACGCCACGCTCAATGTTGTCCTTCTTGGATGGCACCAATAAACGGCGGCCGTCCGGACTGATTGTACAGGAAATCAAGTAGTTCGGAACACCTCGGCCCAGTGACTCCAGGTCCGGGCCAGGGTCTATCGCCAGGTCAATCGTCCGAACAACGCTGAACGACGAGGCGCCAACCTCGACCACATCGCCGTGGTCTTGCGACGAGACAAATCGTGTAACAAAAATTCGTTCCGAATCCGAAGATATGGCGAGACCACGCGGCGCCGGTCCGACATCCACCTCGTCCAGAACCGAACGCGTCAGAGGATCAAGCTGCAAGAGTCCGCCGGTGGCCTGCAGCGTGACGTACGCGGCGCCGCCATTCGGACTGAAAGCGATACCAAACGGTTGGGAAGCGTAAGGCAGATCTATCTCATAAACCAAACTGCCATCTTGAGAATCGACCACGGTTATGGTAGCATCCCGCTGGTTCACGACCCAAATCGTACCGTCCGGAGCCTGAGCCAGCGTTGTCGGTTTGCGGCCCACACTTACCTCGAAATCCTTGCGCAGACTGCCTACTTCGATCGCCGTGACGGTGTTGTTGTCAGGATTGACATTCCAGACTTGAGTTTCATCTTCAGTCAGCAGGATAGTGCGCGACGATGTAGGTGCGATGGGCTGCACTTCATAGTGACAGGTGTGCGAGGTGGTCGCGCGTGCAATCTGGCTGCCATCATCGACCGTCAGGGTGACAGTGAAGTGGCCGGGGCTGTCATAAACATGGTCAACCTCTGAGAAAGAAGATAACTCAGCGTCGCCATCGCCGAAGACCCAATAATATTCAGGCTGGCCGGAACCTCCCGACGCAATCGCGCGGAACCGAACGGTTGATCCAACCGTGGTCGGCATGGCTTCCTCGATCGTGGCGCTCAATACCAGAATGCCACCTGTGGTGAACTCGCTACGGAAGAGCGCTTCGGTTTCGTTTCCGGCATAGTCTTTTATACCATTCTTCGGTATCACCACCTCATACTTTGTACCCGGTTGCAGCAGCACATCCGGGAAAAAATTGACGATACCCGTTTGGGTGCTGTACTTCCCTGACAACGCGTCGCCGCCCACCGGCCGGACGATGAAGGTGGTGCCATTCACCGAACGCAGGTCGATTAAATCGGTGAATGTCACACCGACACGGCTGGTGGTCATCTGCCCCGTGGCGCCATCTTTCGGGTTGACCATATTCACCTCCGGTCCGCGTGTATCTTTCTGGCTCTGGTGTGGCGCCAGGATGCTGACATCACCGTGGTCATCGCTCACCACGACCAGATTGCCCATGACGACGGCAAAGTCCTCGTCCCGAACTTCCTGCCCGGATGAGGCGGACCCAACGATTCTGTAGTTGTTGTCGTCGCGGATGTCGATCTTGACGTAGCGGTCGGAGGCGCCAAGGTGAGCGTAGCCGTCCTGAAACGTCACATAGCCAGCGCCTCTGTTCAGACCTTTCTCATTAGTGAATCTGATGTCAGCCGGATCAGAGATGTCCAGGGTGTAGAACTTCTTGTTGACGCCGGCTACCAGAACCTTGTCGCCATTCACCATGCTGCTGTACAATCGCTCACCGCCCGCCTCGATGTCCAGAACCTCGGGATTTTTGGGATCAGAGATGTCGAAGGTCACCACGCCCGGCTCGTTGGCGTTGGTAGCCACCAGCAGATTGCCAACGGCGAAAATGGGTCCAATTCGAAAACCACCCATCTGGCTGATGGGCACAGGATTTGGCAGGCCGCCCCCGCGATCCACCATTACGGGATTCTCGGCATCCGAGGCATCCACAATGTAAATGCCATTCGACGAGCCACCGACATAAATGTATGGAGCTTGCCAGCAAAGCCACCATGCTGCCGTGCTGTAATCTGTTGGCTCGATTCCGGGCAGATGAGCGTAGCTTACCATCTCTGGATTGCGGACATCTGACCAATCCCAGATCTGCACGCCCAGAGTGGCTTGCAGCGCCACGTAGTCCCCGGGGTAGCTATTACTGAAACCATAGCCGTGTGCTTCCCGGATGTCTTGAGTATCGTCATCATCCTTTTGCCTGACCAAGACTGGCGAGCGCGGATTCGAAATGTCATAAAAGGAAAAGCCCCCATCAAACTTGCTGCCGTTGTTGGAGTAGATGAGCACCATGTAACCGTTGTGCATGGCGGCATTTCCGTGCGCACGCGGCGCGCCGTTGCGCCAATTGTAGCGGCTCAAGACTTCGAAGACTTCATCATCATTATATTGAAGATTGGGTAGCCCCGGGCCATCCTGAGCAGAGACAGAGCGATATCCGCCGCCTAACCACAATGCAGTGCAAAAGAAGACCGCGGCGAGATAATGGTTCATCCTATTTCTCTTGATATGTTCGATAAACGGCTCAGTACCGAGAGACTCAAGTGTGCGTGTGCTGGGTAAGAAAAGACACCGCTACGACCGCATTGCAAACAATTCAGATGAGTTATTTCTGCAAAACGAGCTTCCGGTTAAACACGTGCTCGCCAATCTTAGCCCGAAGCAAATAGACATCCGACCCAACCACAATATTCGAGCGGTTGCGCCCATCCCATCTGAGCTTCTTGAAACCTGCTTCCTGGTACTCGTCAACCAGCGTGCGTACCAATTGGCCCTTGACGTTAAAAATCGAGAGCTTCACCCGGGCTGCTTCAGGCAAGGCATAAGAGATCGTGGTTTCGGCGTTAAAGGGATTGGGGTAGTTCTGACTGAGCTCAAATTGCCCGGGAAGAGCGAGAGCATCCGGACCAGGCCCATCCGTCGCCAGACCGATAGCCGCCAGCGACGCACCAGAAACATCAGGTGTAATCTCAAAGCCGACAACAGCCCAATCCGTGGCGGAAGTTAAGGTGCCGGCCAGCGACAATGTTCCTGCGCCCGTGACTTCCCGGTCTTGTGTCGCCACACTTGCGACAGAACCGACAACGCCATCAAAAATCTCAGAACGTTCGGTGAAACCGTTGCCTGGGATGTGATTCTGGTTCAACATCGTGGCAGCGCCGTACACCATGGCGCCCGTGGTCGAGGTTGTGATGTCAAAGTTGTAAGCCGAGCCATCGGTTCCACCGTTGCAGATGCCATCGGGACCGTTGGCATTTCCCGAGATCACGGAGTTGAGCGGACTCAATTCCGCCACACCCGAGTAGCGCGAGACGGAGATTACCGCCTGTATCGCTGTCGATGCGAAAGTGGCCATGACCATACCATCACCGGTCACCGAACCTCTGGCTGTCCAGACCTCGATACCGGTTTGATTCTGGCCTGAACATTGGGATTTCGCCAAAGTCCATGTCAGGCCGAGTCCTGAAACGGCTGAGACGCTGACCGGTGGTGTGGTAGCGATGGCAGCCAAATAGAGATGATTGTCGCGACCCGCAACCAGGGCAGCTGTGGCCACCATTGTCGATGCGGTTGCGGCGCCGGGTTTCGCATCCTCAAATGTGACTGTAGTCGCCGGAGCTGAGAATCCTGCGGTTACAGACCTGTCTTGATCCATAGTGAGCGTGAGCGGGTTGTCTGATGAATTGATCGCCGCGACATCGCCGCTCCAATTGAGAAACTCAAAACCGCTGGTAGCCGTGGCGGTGAGCACGACACTCTCGCCGTGTTTGAAGATGAGCTGATCTGGAACCGCGGCGACCAAGCCACCATCGACAGGGTCAAAATTGACGGTGAGTGAATAACGCAGGGTATCGAAGACGGCGGACAGATCGCGATTCTGGTCCATGGTCAGGGTTACCGGATTGTCCGTGGAATCGGCGGAATCAATATCTCCGGTCCATTTCACGAAACCGAGACCGGGTTCCGGGATTGCGGTGGCGAGGACGGTATCGCCGTGGCTGTAAGTCGGTTTGTCAGGACTCCGCAAAATCGTACCTGCGCCCGCACTCTGCACCGAAGTCGTCAACAGAAACTGCGGTGGCGAAACCGCCGCGTTTCTTGGATCCCAATAGTCCGTGTTGAACGCAACGCCGATGTCTTCGAAATCGACCAGTAGATTGCCTTCCTGGCCAGTTCCCACGGCCGTTGATGAGTGACAAACGAATAGGCCTTTCGGGAATTCCGTGCCAAGGTTGAGATTGATGACGTCTAGTCCATCTGTGGAGCTGGCGCCATCGACTTCAAACGTCTTGAGAAGCGTATGCGGGGCTTTTCGGTCGAAAATCTTGAAGTCACTATTGCCCTGGTTAGAAACGATCAGATAGCCAGTGCCGCCGGAGGCGTAGTAGATACTAAGTCCTTCGACATCAGCCCGCACGCCATTGGAATCAACCGGCACAATCAACTGACCGGTGGGACTCGGATTTGTTGGGTCTGCGTCGAACTTCCAGACGCCAAAGTCCTCATTAGCTACGTAGAGTTTGGCTGCTTCGTCGTCCGCCACCATGCCTTCGCTCTCGCCCTCGCCGACATCCCATGTGCGCTTCTCTAACAAGCCCACCGTGCTGTCGCCGTTATCCACGACTTCCCATTGCCGGGTCTGACTATCTTTGCCGGTGGCGAAGGCGTACAATTTGCCGTCATTCGGGCTGTGGTAGAGACAAACGCCATTCATCGATGCTGGCCAGCCGCCGGCGTCGGGGCTGCCAATCTGGTTCAGCTCGCGAGTGGTCCGATCGACCTTGTAGAAGACGATCTGGTCGTCCGACTTGTTAGTGTGGGCAACGATGTCGATAGGCTGGCCGGACAGCCTGAAGTTGTAGCGAATGTCAATGTTGCCTGGTGAGCCATCCAAAGGAATAGACTGAATTGGGTTATTCTGCAAATCGACGACCGCTATGATTTTCGCCGACTTGTCCGACATAATGATGGTGCTCTGCGTTGGATCGGTCGGATGAAGCCAGATGCACATGTCGTCCGCGTTGCTGGTTTCCGCATGAAAAATGGCGCGTACCGGGGTTACCACATCGCTTGATCCGGGTGGGGCCGTAACGAAGTTCGCCACGACAGAACGACTTCGGGTCATGCTCAGGGTCATGTCATTGGAGACAGGATTGGCGCCGCCGATGTCGCCCGTCCAATACGAGAACTCGAAACCTGAACTCGCCGTGGCGTTCAGGAAGACGGACTCTCCAGCGGTGAACGTCGTTTTGTTCGGAGTTTTGCCGACACTGCCACTTCCGGATGGCGCAATCGAAACACTGAGGGTGAATTCGTTGACGCCTGCGCCCGAAAGAGGAATGTCAAATGGCGATTCGTCAGGATCGTTGCTTTCGAGACGCAATGTTGCTACTTTCGCACCCGCGGAGCTCGGTGCGAATTCCAGTTGGACATTTCGAGTCCCGTCCGCTGGCAACGTAAAAGCTCCGCCACCGTTGGAGATTCCAAAGTCCGCGGCGTCGGCGCCAGACAATGCTGCGGAGGAAACCGAAAGCTCCGCGTTGCCGGCATTCCTAATCTCAATCGTCGTTGAGGCTATATCGCCAACCGACGCCTCGCCAAAATCGTGACTCGCCGGATTCGCCGCAATATCTGGCTCGGGTGTGCCTGCGGAACCAGAACCCGGAACGATTTCCAGCGCAATCACCGCCCAGTCAACATCCTTGTTGAATGAACCATCAAAGGTCACCGCTCCGGCGGAGGCAACCGTGCGATCCTGCGTCGCGAGACCTGCCGTGCCGCCGCCGCTGCCGGCGGCGATTTCGGTTTGCTCAGTGTACTGTGCGCCCGGCTGGTGGCGACGATTTCGCATGGCGGCGGCGCCAAACACGACGGCACCATCCGAACTCGTCTGCATATCAAAGAGATAGGCCGGCGAGTCCGTGCCACCGCCGCAAGTTCCGTCCGGGCCTTGGGTGTTTCCTGAAATGATGCTGCCGACCGGGCTTGCCGGATTGACGCCCGAATAGCGCGTCACGGAAATGGCGGCACTGCTGACGGTGGTCGAAAATATCGCTGTGACTGCTCCGCCTGCGGACGGTGTCCCGATCGCGCGCCATACTTCCAGAGTCGTTTGACCTCGGCCGGCACACTGGGCCTTGATGCGCTGCCAACTCAAGCCCAAACCGCTCACGCCAGTCACGCTTGCAAGCGGACGAATGGCGATCGAGGCAAGATAGAGATGGTCCGTTGCCGCGCTGACCGTGGTGGAGGTTACAGACACGGCATTGGTGCTGGCGCCATTCTGGACATCAACCAGATTCACGTCGGCGCTCGGAGGCGGCTCCGTGCCCGTGCCGCTCAAAGGCAGGTCAAGCACGGACTCGTCTGCATCATTATTTGCAAGACGCAAAGTTGCGCTCTTCGCACCCGTGGAAGTTGGCACAAACGTAACGTCAACAGTCTGACTGGTACCTGCCGCCACTGAGAAGGCTGTGCCATCCGCCAGCACAAAGTCCGCTTTGTCCGTTCCGATGATTGACAGGCCAGAGACTGAGAGGCTTGCCTGGCCATCATTCCGGATTTCAAAGGAACCAGACGAACTCACTCCGACCACCACACTGCCGTAGTCCAAGCTGGCTGGCAGCACGGTAATCTCCGGAACGGGTACGGCGATACCGTTGCCCAGCAGGGGAATCAGGAAGGTGGCCTCGTCCGGGTCATCGCTGGTGAGTTCCAGGGCAGCCGCCTTTGCTCCGAGCGTTGTTGGAGCAAACCTGATTGCAATATTGCGGGTGTCGGCGGGAGCCAGAGTAAACGCGCCACCTCCCGTGGTGATGGCGAACACATCTGCGTTCGCGCCGGATAAAGCCGTGGCACTCACGTGCAGATCAAGGTTGCCGGTGTTTCGAATTTCGAATGTCTGAGTGGCCGTGGTGTTGAGCACTACATCACCGAAGTCATTACTGTCCGGAAGGGCAGCGATGTCCGGTGCGGGCGGCGGTGTGCCATTTCCGCTCAGCGCAACATCAAAGGGATTTTCGTCAGGATCATTGCTGGCGATGCGCAACGTGGTCAGACGCTGGCCAATAAGCGTCGGAGAAAAATCCACGGCAATGGTTCTGGTGCTGTCCGGGTTGATGACAAACGCGCCGGAGCCACCCTGAATTGCGAACTCAGACGCGTCACCGCCAGCAATCGAAACAGTGGAGACTGACAGGTCTTCGTTGCCTGTGTTTCTTATCTCAAAGCTCATTGTCGCTGTGGCATTCAAGACCACGTCGCCAAAGTCGTGGTTGGCAGGCGAAACAGCAATGTCCGCCTCGCGCAGGCCGGCGCCACTCAGTGCGGCAGTAACGGTCGCTTCGTCGGGATCTGCGCTTCCTATCTCCAGAGCCGCCGATTTCGAACCAGCATCAGCAGGCGCAAACTGAACCGACACCGTCTGGCTGTCACCTGGAGCCAGCATAAAGGTTCCGCCTCCGCCTGACACGGCGAATTCCGCCGCGTCCAGACCGCTGATCATAGTCGAAGTCACTTCCAGATTGGCGGTGCCGTCATTTCTAACCACAAATCCACGGGTGGCGCTCTGGCCCACAAAAAGGCTGCCATAGTCGTGCGACAACGGACCTACGGTGATATCCGGTTCCGGCACAGCGACGCCGTTCCCCAACAAGTCGATTTCAACCGGGTTATCATTGGGGTCGTTGCTTTCGATCCGAAGTCTGGCATTTTTTGTACCACCGCTGCCTGGCGCAAAATCGACTTCGATATCGCGGGTCAGGCCGGAGGGGAGTATGAACGTGCCGTTACCACTCAAGAATTGAAAATCCGCCGAGTCCGTGCCGGTCAGAGCCGTGGTGCTGACCGCGAGATCTGCCGTGCCGGCGTTCAGAATCTGGAAGACATGTGACGTGTTCGCTCCAACCACGACATCGCCAAAATTGTGACTGGATGGCGACGCGGCAATATCTGGCTGGTCGCCTCCAGCTCCCGGGCGTATTTCCAGGCCGGCAATCGCCCAATCTACATTATTGTTGAAGGAGCCGTCAAAGACGACGCTACCAGCAGAAGCAACGGTCTGCTCCTGGACAGCTACACCTGCTGTGCTTCCGCCGCTGCCGGCGGATGCTTCATCTCGCTCTGTATAGGCTGCACCCGGGAAATGGTCACGATTTCGCAGCGCGGACGCTCCGTAAACGACAGCGCCGTCCACGGAGGTGTTGAGGCTAAACTGATAGGCAGGAGAGTCCGTTCCACCGGAACAAGCCCCACTTATTCCTTGCGTGTTTCCGAAGACGACATCGCCAATCGGGTTAGATGGATCTGCGCCGGAATAGCGCGTCACCGAGATGACGCCACTGCTGACCGTGCTAGCAAAATCTGCGGTGACAACACCGGTGCCTGTGCTGACCCCAATCGCGCTCCAGACTTCGACTCCGGTCTGCCCACGCCCGGAACACTGCGCCTGGACGCGGGTCCACACCAAGCCAAGTCCTGAAACTGAAGTGACAGCCACTGGTGGTCTGAAGGAAATAGCAGCAAGATAAAGATGGTCGTTCACCCCTGCTACAGGTGTCGTAGTGGCTACGGAAGTTGCACTTACGGCGCCACCGCTTTGCGATTCTTCAAACACAACATCGCCGCCGCCAATCGGCGCGGACAGGCCGAATCCGGCCAACGTGGTCTCAAAAGGGTTCTCATCTGGATCATCGCTGGTGATTTGCATTATGGCATTCTTGCTTCCAATTGAACTGGGAGTAAAGCCGATATCGAGGGACTGACTTGTATTCGGAGCCAGAACAAAACCTGCGCCTGCTACGCTAAACTGACCTGCGCCGGCCCCCGTGATCTGAAGAGAACTCACATTCAAGTCGGCCGTGCCATCATTGCGAACCAACAGTGAGAGACCGCTGCTCGAGCCTTGCGTGATGTTGCCAAAATCCAGACTGGCGGGACTGACCGCGATATCAGGCTGGTCAGGTAGCACGCCGTTACCCGTGAGCGGCACGTCAAACGGATTCTCATCGGGATCATTACTGCTGACCCGTAGAACTGCGTTTTTGGCGCCAACCCCATCCGGCGTAAACGAGATCTCAATCGTCCGGCTTGAATCCGGATTGAGGGTAAACGGGCCAGCGCCAGCAGTAATCGCAAACAAGGTCGGATCGACTCCGACAATCTGCAAAGCAGAGATTTCCAGGTCTACGACGCCCGCATTCGACAACACAAGGTTTCGAGCACTGGTAGTTTGCTCGACCACATCACCGAAATCAAGTGCCACCGGCAAACTCGCGATGTCCGGGATTGCGGCAATTCCGCCACCCTGAAGCGGGATATCAAATGGATTCTCATCTGGGTCGTTGCTTTGGACGCGCAAGGTCGCCTGGCGCAACCCGGACGCGCCGGGCACAAATATCAGGCCCAGTGTGCGGCTGGAATCGGGCGCCAGCGTGAAGCCACCTGCTCCAGAGGTGATCGAAAAATCCAGGCTATCCGGACCAATCACTTCCGTAGCTGTAACCTCCAGATTGACAACACCTGCGTTGCTCAAGACGATTGTTCGCAGACTGCTAACTCCAACGAGGAGAGAGCCATAGTCGACTGTGGCAATATCCGTGTTGATATCAGGCAACGCGGGCAAGCCGACTCCCGAAACAGAAACGTCAAATGGGCTCTCGTCCGGATCGTTGCTCATCAACCGCAACGCGGCCGTGCTGGCGCTGGTAACTGTCGGCGAGAACTGCACCTCCACGACGCGGCTGGAATCGGGGCTTAACACAAAAGGGCCGCCGCCATTCACTATTCCAAATTCAGAGGGATTGGCGCCTTCCATAGTTGCGCTGCTTACGCTGAGATCCACTACTCCCAGATTTTGAATAATGACGCTCAAAGTGGCTGCCTGACCGACAAACTGGCTTCCGAAATCCAGCGCCACAGGCGAAGCCGCAATGTCCGGGATTGGATCCAATCCGCTGCCGAACAGAGTGATATCAAGATAATTTTCGTCCGGATCGTCGCTGGCAATCCGCAGTGTCGCTTGTTTCAGGCCGGAGCTTGTTGGAGCAAAATGAATCGCGATGTTTTTCGTCGAGTCCGGTTGCAGCGTAAAAGCACCGGCGCCACCGGCAATTGCGAAATTTGCGGAATCGGGCCCTACCAGAAAAGCGGCAGATACTTGCAGTGGTGACGTCCCAACATTGCGCAGAGATGCGGTCCTGTTCCCGGTGCTACCAACAACCACCACAGCGAAATCCAAAGTGTCAGCCAGCGCCAGAATATCCGGAGCCAACGCCGTGCCGAAGAGCGGGATGTCCAGTTGTGCTACGTCTGGATCATCACTAACCAGCCGAAGTGCGCCAGTCTTCGTGCCAGAGCTGGCCGGTGCAAATTGCACCTCGATGTTGCGACTGACACCAGACGGAAGAACAAACGCGCCCTGGCCAGTCGTAAACTGAAAGCTGCTCGCATCGATTCCTTCCAACGTGGTTGCGCTGACATTGAGATCGACGGTGCCGAGATTCAGCACCTGGAAAGTCTGCGCACTGGTGTTTCCGAGTACAATAGATCCAAAGTCGTGTGAAACCGGCGAGACCACGATATCCGGCGCCGCGCCGCCACCGGGACGGATTTCGACGCCAATGACTGCCCAGTCCACGGCCTTACTGAACGCACCGTCCAAAGGCCGTGTGGAGGCAACTGCCACACTCTGATCCTCGATGGCCACAGTGGCCATATCGCCGCCGCTACCGGCAAATGCCTCGTCCCTTTCAACATAGCCGTTGCCCGGCGTGTGGCGCTTGTTGCGCAGAGCAGCGGCACCGTAGATTATGGCGCCATCCGCGGTCGTGGCGATATCAAAGTTGTATGCGTCCCCATCCGTGCCTCCTGAACATGCGCCATCCGGGCCATTCGAGTTTCCAAAAACAAGATTGCCGAACGGACTGTTCTCGTCAATACCAGAATACCGCGTCACATTGATTACAGCGCTTGCAACGGTGGTTGTGAGGGTCGCGGTGACTGGCCCGCCGCTTCCTGTGCCGATTGCATGCCAGACTTCGAGGCCCGTTTGTCCACGTCCTGTACACTGGGCATGGAGGCGTACCCAGGTCAAACCCATACCACTTACGCCCGTGACGTCTGTCGGCCGGCGCATGGAAATAGCAGCAAGATAAAGTTGACCTGCAGCGCCCGGTACGGGTTCGGTTGTCGCGACGGAAGTCGCGTTGACCGTCGCTCCATTGTGAGTGGACTCAAACACGACATCGCCGCCACCGGTAGAGCCAGTCAAACCGACGCCGCTCAATTGTACTTCGACCAGACTTTCGTCGGCATCGTTGCTGAAAATTTGCAGCGTTGCGTTCCTCAAGTCAGGCGTCGATGGTGAAAACTGAATGTCAACGTCATGAGTATCGCCAGGCAAGACCGTGAATGGTGCGCTCAACAACTGATAATCCCCGGATTCAGGTCCGTTCAGCGCCAACGAGCTAACCTGCAAATCCGCGGTTCCGAGATTCTCAACCGTGACAAACCCGACGTTGGAGTCCCCTACCTTCACTCCGCCGAACTCCAGGCTGGAACGGGCGACATCAATCTCAGGTTCTGCAAGCGGCACGCTGTTGGCCGAAAGAGGCACATCAAAGACGCCTTGATCGGGATCGTTGCTGACAATCTGCAAAAATGCCAACTTCAACCCAAGCGTCGATGCGGTAAAACGGACTTCGACCAGCCGCGTCGAATCAGGATTCAAGACAAATCCGGAGCTATCCGGCATTTTGAAGTGTTCCGCCGTCGCCCCGCGAATCCCCAGGGAGAAGACATCCAGATCGATAACGCCGGTGTTCCGCACTTCGATGGTTCGAGAAACGGTGGCCCCAAAAACAACATCCCCATATTGCACCGAATCGGGCGACAAAGCGAGATTTGGCTGCGCAGGCACACCCGTTCCATGCAGCGGAATGTCACGCGGACTCTCGTCAGGATCATTACTTTCAAGATGGACAAAGGCGGTTTTTGCGCCGGCCGAGTCAGGCGCAAACTGCACGGTCAGCATTCGGCTGGAATCAGGCTGCAGAACAAAGGGTCCACCTCCGGCCACGATGCCAAACTCGCCAGCGTCCGGCCCGGTCAGAGTGACCACTGTCACATCCAAGGCGACCACGCCGGTGTTCTGAATCTCCAGAAGCTGTGTCGATGTTGTGCCCTCGAGCAGGCTGCCGAAATCGAGAGAATCCGGCAGGTTGGCGATATCTGGAACGGCCAGAATGGCATTCGCCAGCAGAGTCTGCACGGTTGGATTCTCATCAGGATCGTCGCTAACGATTTGCACCGTCGCTTGTTTCGGACCAGCAGAAACAGGCGCGAATTGCATTTGGATGATTCGGCTTGAGTCTGGTTTCAGAACAAATGGGCCATCTCCGGAAAAGACGCTGAAATCGGCTATGTCTGCTCCAAGCAGTCCCAGCGGATTGACATTCAGGTCAGCTACACCGTTATTGCGGACTTCGAAATCGACCAAGCCGGTCGTTCCGGTCAAAACCTGGCCAAAGTCGAGCGTATCCTTGCTCACAAAGATGTCAGGAAAAGCCGGCAGACCGTTGCCGAGCAAAACCGCCGGTGCTGGATTCTCATCCGGGTCGTTGCTGGCGAATTGCAGCGTGGCGTTCTTGGCGCCAGCCGAGTCAGGATTGAAGCTGAGTGTCAGGGTGCGAGATGAATCCGGGTTGAGCACGAAAGCTCCTCCACCACTTGCAATACCAAACTCGCCAGCCTGCGCACCCACAAGCGTCGTAGATGACACAGAAAGATCGAGATCTCCGACATTCCGCACCTGAAGGGAAAGCTGGCTGCTGAGTCCTGCAATTAAGTCTCCGAAGCCGAGAGTATCCGGGATTAGAGCAATGTCTGGCACGGCCGGCAAGCCATTTCCAGCCAACGGAATAGCGAAAGGATTCTCATCCGGGTCATTGCTGGCAATATTCAGAGTCGCCGTTTTGGCGCCAGCAGTTGCTGGTGAGAAACCGACCTCGACCACACGTGACGAGTCAGGATTGAGAATGAACGGCGGTCCCCCGCCAATGATCGAAAACTCCGCACTGTCCACACCGCTGATAGCCAAGCTCGAGACACTCAGGTCGGCGCTGCCCATGTTGCGCAATATGATGGTAGATGAAGTGGTCAACCCCTCAAGCAAATCCCCGAAATCGATTGAAGCCGGTGTTGCAGCGATGTCCGGCGCCGGCGGTGCTACCCCGGTTCCCGACAGCGGCGCAACAAACGGTGATTCATCGCTGTCGTTGCTCAAGATGCTCAGATTCGCGGTCATGGTCGCGAAAACGGTGGGCGTAAACCGGACAATCACCTCGTGGCTATCACCAGCAGCGAGAGTTGGCGTGCCATCGCTGGCGAAGATTACAAACGCCGTGGAATCCGTGCCCGTCACCTGGATTTGTGAGATATTCAGATTCTCTCCACCCTGGTTTCTGATTTTGAAGGTCTGCTCAGCGTTCGATCCCTGCACCACAGAGCCGAAATCGTGAGTCTCAGGGGATAGCGCGATGTCCGGGCCAGTACTCCCGGGCCGCAACTCAAAGCCAACTACCGCCCAATCCACGGAGCTGCTAAAGGCCCCATTCAGGGCGATGCTGCCCGGAATGGTCACGCTTTGATCTTGCACCGCCAAAGTCGTGGCATCGCCACCCGTACCAGATTCCAATTCGGCACGCTCAATGTACCCCGCTCCGGAAGTATGCGAACGATTGCGTAGCGTGGCGGCGCCAAACACAACACTGCCAGTGGTTGTCGTTGTCAAATTAAAACTGTATGCAGGAGAATCCGTGCCACCGCTGCAGGCACCTGCAAGCCCAAGCGAGTTGCCATTCGCAATGTTGCCGATGGGAGTGTTTAAATCAGCGCCAGAGTACCTGGCGACCGCAATGGAAGCGCTGGTGACCGACGATGCGAAGGTCGCGGTGACGGATTCAGACGTAGTCGGCACGCCCTGTCCGATCCAGACTTCAACGCTGGTCTGTCCACGCGCAGCGCACTGTTGCTGAACCCGGGACCAGTTGAGCCCGAGTCCGTCAACTGCAGTGACATCGACTACGCGACGCAGGGCAATGGCAGCAACGTAGATATCCCCGGTGCGCGCAACTAGCGGCAGACCGGTTGCGACTGAGGCCGCGCTGAGCGCGCTACCGGTTTGAGTTTCTTCATGCGCTACCTGACCACTGCCTCCACTGCCGTCGAACGCTGTTCCTGACAACGGAACCAGCAGCGAATCCGTATCCGGGTCATTGCTGACAAAAAGGAGGTTGGCACTCTTGGCTCCGGTGGCCGCCGGACTAAAACTGGTGCCCAAAGACCGGGTCTGCCCGGGAATCAGCATAAAGCTGGTGGTTGTTCCGTCAAGACTGAAGTCGGGAGCGTCCAGTCCCGCAATTGTCACCAGAGTCACATCCAAATCGGTGGTGCCGTTGTTGTGAACATCGAAACTCGTGGAGGCGCTGCTGCCAGTCTGGATAAGGCCAAAGTCATGGCCGACTGGCGTCACCACCAAGTTCGGCCCAGGCGTCGCCAGCCCAGTGCCTGCCAACGAAACATCGAAAGGATTCTCGTCGGGATCGTTGCTTTCGATGTGCAGGGTCGCATTCCTGATACCGGTCGCCGAAGGCGTAAATTGGACTTCCACGATCTGACTACCCGCTTGCGCGAGTGTCCCCAGAGAACCGCCGCTAAGGATGCCAAAATCGATCACATCCACGCCCTGCAGCGTTATGTTGGTGATGAGCAAATCCGCTGTGCCGTCATTTCTGATTTCAAACAGGCGGGCTCGGCTGCTGTCAATATTGACGCCGCCAAAATCGTGCGACGCCGGCAGAAGCGTAATGTCCGGCAGACTTCCGCCGCCACTCGGAAACGCCTCGACGATGAGCTGCGGTGAATGAGTGCCTTCCTTCGAACTGAAAATGACACTGTTGGTTGACGCCGGCTGCACGCCGAAGCTGTAAATGCCGGGACCCGAGACGCCGCTGGTGACATCAAACTCGACCCAGGTGTCCGCGAAAACTTCGCCCAGGCTCGACAGCGTGCCATTGATGACCGGAGCATTGCCCCAGTTCAACAGGTCTTCGTCCCACGGCGTGCTCGTGCCAACGAAGTTGTTTGAGGTCAGGGCCACGGCGCCACCATTTGGCCCGGGGTCGGTGACATACAATCTGAGTTTGGCCGAAATCACAGCTCCGATTCCTGAGAGATTGAACTTCAGGAAGGAACTGTAGAGCGGGCTGCCGTCTCTGATCCGCAGCGTCGCATCGGCGCCATAATTCTGATCCGGACTCGTGTCTCGAACCTGTCCGTCCTCAAGTGGATTAAAAGTGAAGATGGTCGGCAGGCCGATGGCGACCTCAACCGTAGTCAGAGTACTCGGCCCCTGACTATCCAGGGCCAGGTAGGTAAACTCATCGGTGCCTGTAAAACCGTTGTCAGGCACATAAGTGAATGAGCCATCAGCCAGAAAATTCAACGTGCCACTGGAGGTTGTGGTCTGAAGTTGTGCGCTCAGCAGGTCGCCATCTACATCGATATCGTTGGTCAGTACACCTGGCGCGGCGACCACCACGGTCTGGTTGGGATCGCCTGCATAAACGTCCGCGACCCCCACCGGCAGGTCATTGCTCGGAAGCACATCGATGAGAGCATTCGCGGTGTCCTGCTTGCCCTTGCCATCATGGACAATATAAAGCATGGTGTCTTGGCCAAAAAAATCTGGCGTCGGGGTGTAGCCAAATGCACCATCTCTGCTGAATGTCACGCTGCCATGCGCGGGAGTCTGAACATCGGCCACGACAACGGCATCTCCGTCCACATCAGAATCATTGAGCAGAAGGCCTGGTGCTGTGATCTGTAGGTTGCCATCTTCGTTGACGGCGTAGCTGTCGTTGCTTGCAGTGGGAGGATTGTTAAAAACGAACACCGCGATGATGTTCTTGTCGGAGTCCATGAGAATCGTGTCGGGGTTGGCGGAGCCAGTGAGGTCGCCTTGCCAATGGTCGAATGCCCAATCGCCTTGCGTTTGACTTGCGCTGACGATAACCTGTGAATCTTCGATGTAGAGATTTGGGCCTGGGGACGGGGCCATGTTGCCGATGCCCTGCACGGAAATATCGAGTGTAAACTGCTGCGGTTGGTCGTCGTTCTCAATGGTTCCCAGTCCGACATTCTTCCCAATCGGTGCGCCAGTAGCGTTTGAAAGCCTGAGTTGCACCAGTTCATCGGGCTCGAAATCGGTTTCTCCGATGACAGCCACAGCGACAGTGCGAGTGGTTGTGCCGCCGGAGAAAGTCAGGTCGCCTGAGATCGCTGTATAATCAAGGCCAGCTTGGGCCGTACTGTCGGCAGTTTGATAGTGTACCGTCACCGGGGAGCCGTCGGCATTGACGACTTCGACGGTGAATACGAGACTGGTGGTACCACTGTTGCCTTCCGTAACAAAGGGATCACTAACAGTGAGCACCGGCCCCTCGCTCTCGACAGTAACCAGCATTTCATCTGTGCCTTGCAGGCCACCATCGTTGCCGGTAAGCCGCACCATATAATTGCCGGGTGCTGAGAACGTCGCCGTCGTGCTCAACGAATGCACATCATTGAACGAGACCGTACCTGGCCCACTCGCCTTACTCCAGGTGAGTTCAAAATTCACTGGGTTGTTCGGTACGCCGTCATCTGAGGCGTTGCCACTCAGGTTCAGAATGTCAGACTGTGAAATAATCTGATCAGAGCCGGCTTCAACACAAGGCTCACGATTGAAAAGTTGCGGACTCCCTGAAAGCGGATTTCGTACAATCTCCCAAATGCTATTGTCGGAACCCATGCCCGCAGTGAGTTGAACCGGATCCTCAAGGCCGCCACGATTGACCACAATCTTCATCATGTTCGGTTCCATCCACGGATCAGTGACCTTCCAGCTATGTCGATCACCCATGACGTAGAGAACTGGCTTCACGAAATTGCGGGCTGAAACCTGAAATTGAGTAAAAAATGCCCCGCGATTGCCGGAATTGCCTGCGTGTCCAAAAACAACCGCCGCCCGAACCTGGCTGACCTTGTCGGTGAACTGAAAATCTACCCAGTCGGCATCGTCCTGCAGGCGGTCCGCTTCCAGCGTGCCGCCTTGCCGGCCTGCCGGGATGTTGATGCCTACGAACAGGACACCTTTCAGCATAAATGCAAAATTCTCGGGCCGGACATCCTGGCGCTCGACGATGGGGACACCGCAGAAATTATCTTCGAAATCGTAAAAACTGGAAGTCCACCAATTCCAGGCCTGGTCGGGGTTAGAACAATCCACCCATTCATTGTCGCCGGGAATGACGTAGGCCGGCACGGCGAGCGTCTTCAACATCTCCGCAACTTCAATATATCGTGACTCTTTGCAGGACTCACTACCGGCATTGAGATCGCCGACATGCACGAAGAAATCAGACGGGCTGTACAAGTTGTGTTTGGCTATTTGCTCCGCCATCGTGGGCACTTCATTTGTGCCGTAAGGGATATCGCCGGTAACGCTGAAGGTGATAGGTTCACCCTGGGCCAATACGGAAGTTGAACCGCCAAGGCTCAGACATAAAACGACCACTGATGCAATCCACATTTCTGAGTTGTAGCGAACCTGTCGCATAGATGCTCCCTCGTGTTGAAGGTTGGTGACTGTGCAGGCATTCTCCTAGCCGTGGAACAATCGGCATTCCAGATGATATAGGAGACGATGCGTGCTCCCCCGAGACCGGAAAACCATGATTGGGCGGCAAACACGCGGTCTGGCTTCAAGACGACCGCAGCGCCCTGTCATGTGCTGGATGAAATCTCCGGTATGCCAGAACAGTACCGTTTATCGTGCTTGAATGCGGAGCAAAAAGTGAACTTAAGTAGCCTCGGGAGAATGATAGAAGAGTCACGTGACGTGGGTAGAGTAGCGTCTTGTCTTTTCGGCCACGGAGCCAGCCCGACAAAACGGAAGAGATGACTCACAGGAGACTGGAAACGCTTATTTCTGCAGCATAGCCCGACGAACAAACTTGCGCTCGCCAACCACCATTTGCACAAAATAGACTCCAGAGCTAACATCTAGCCCGGAATTGTCCTTGCCATTCCAATGGACGTTTCGAAAGCCAGCATCCTGGAAACGGTCGATCAGTGTCCTGACTTCCTGACCGATGAGATTGTAGAGCACGATTCTGACTGCCGCTCCCTCTGGCAATGCATACTCTATGTTGGTGCCGGCGTTGAACGGATTAGGATAGTTCTGGCTCAAGCCGAAAGTCTCAGGCAGTGCGACTCGGGCGCCTTCGGTCAGCATCGAGAATTCCGCCACGACATCGTCGGGAGTCCCCAATGTTGCAGTTCCACCAAACTCCACGGTGAGTTCCGGTGCGTTAGTGCCTTCCTTCGTCTCATACTTGATCTGGTCGCTGGAATTGCTGGCCAGCGCAAACGAGTACGTGTCATTGCCGGTAACCGCGGAAGTGATGTCTACCTCGACAAATGTCTCTACTTTTACCCTGCCAAAAGTCGCAATCGGCGATTCCAAAATCTCAGGTGCGTTTCCGGCATTCAGGCTCTCTTCCAGCCACTCTGCACTTGATCCGGCAAAATGGTTTGAAACAGGATACATCGAGCCGCCGTCGTCACTGCTACTGACTGCATACAACCGAAGCTTGGCGGACTGAACCGGACCGGTCAGCCCCTGCACAACAAACTTGAAGTACGATACGAACTTGTTTTGCTCTACCTTCATCGTGCTCTTGTCGCCGTAGTTTCGACCGGATTCGGTGACTTTGACCTGATTATCATCCACGGGAGCGAAGGAAATGGTAGATGTGCCTCCTCCGCCACTACCGATCACTGAAATCAATACGGTCGCCTGGTTGGATGTTGCCCCTTCATTGTCATTTATCACGTAAGAAAAGCTATCCGTTCCAGAGAAGCCGATGGCCGGCGCATAAGTCACCAGCCCTGAGACTGGATTCGCTGACGCTGAACCACTAGCGGGCTGACTCGTCAACACAACCGAAGCAAGGTCAAGTGCGCCGTCAGAGTCGGTGTCATTGCCCGCGATATTGATAACCACGGACACGCTCTGCGCAGTCGTGGCGGCATCATCGACGGCGACCGGGGGCTGATTGCTACTCCCGCTGCCTGAGCCCGAAGTCACAATCAGCTCCGGCGGATTTGCGCCTTCCTTTGAGAAATACTTAATGCTGTTCGAGTTGTTGTTCAGAAGGCCAAAACTGAAGGTGCCGGTTCCAGTCACGGCAGAGGTCACATCAAATTCAACCCAGGAATCGACCGCGACCTCGCCGACGGTCGAAAGTGGCGCACCATCGATCACGGGTCGATTGTTCCAAGTCAAGACATCTTCATCCCAGGATGAATTGCTCCCCCGATAGCTGTTTGAAACCGAATAGACCTCTCCTCCGTCTGAACCTCCGTCGGTCACATAGAGTCGCAACGTCGCAATTGACACAGCGCCGGACAGGCCGCTGACCTGAAATTTCAGATAGCTGTCATAGTTCGGGCTGCCCTTGCGCAGGCGCAGTTCGCCGTCACCGCCGTAGTTTCCATCAGGACTGCTGGACTTGACACGCGAATCTTCGATTGGGTTGAAGACAATGGCCGAGCTGCCGCCACTCTGCTGCAAGAAAGAAGCAGTGACACTCTTGTTTGAGTTCATTGTCAGGGTTTGGGTTACCGAGTTGCCGCTAAGATCACCACCCCACGAATCAAGCTGCCAACCAGAAGCAGCATCCGCAGTCAACTGCACTTGCGTCCCTGCCAGGTAGGTTCCCCCGGCAGGATTCAGAGTTACGCTCCCCGAGCCGGTCACCATGGCGGAGAGAGTGAATTCTTCGACCGTAGCTTCTGAAAAGTTGGCCGTCACATTCTTGTTTGCATTCATCGCGACAGTGGCTGGATTGGCTGAGCCGCTCAAGTTTCCGCTCCATCCATCAAACTGCCAGCCGCTTGCCGGAGCCGCGGTCACCTGCACCTGAGTATCAGCAGGGTAAACTCCGCCCGCCGGGTTGAACGTCACACTGCCCGAACCAGATGTCGTCGCACTCAGTGAGTACTCTTGCAGCGGAATCTCGGAGAATGTGGCCGTAACACCCTTGTTGCCATCCATTGTCAACGACTCGGGGTTGAGAGAACCACTCAGATCTCCGCTCCAACCGACAAACTGCCAACCGTTTTCTGGAACTGCCGTAAGTTGCACCTGGGTGTTCTCGTCGTAAAGCCCTGTGGGTGGACTGAATGAGACTGCTCCCGCGCCCTGCGTGGAAGCGACGACTGCATATTGGGTCACGCCACCGGTCTCGGAGACGACCACCAGCTCGGGCGGTTTACTGCCCTCTTTGGAGTAGTATTTGGCGCTGTTTGAGGTGTTGTTCATAATTCCGAAACTAAACGTTCCATTCCCGACCATCGCTGATGTCACATCAAACTCAGCCCAGGATTCTGCTACAACCTCACCGACTGATGATAGCGGTGTTCCCTCTATGACGGGCCGATTGTCCCAAGTCAGGCCACCTTCATCCCAGGCACCATTGCTGCCCCGGTAGGTATTTGAGACCGAGTAGATGTCACCACCACCAGGACTACCGTCGGTGACATAGAGGCGCAAAGTAGCGCTTGAGACGCCACCAGTCAACCCACTGACCTGAAACTTCAGATAGCTGTCATAGCTCGGGCTGCCTTTGCGAATGCGCAGTTCCACGTCGCTTCCGTAATTCCCGTCAGGACTGGTCGATTTGACCCTCGCATCATCGACTGGGTTAAAGGTAAGCGACGAGCCACCTCCGCCCTGCTCCGTGAATGTGGCCGTTACATTTTTGTTTGCGGTCATCGTGATGGTGGCTGGATTCTCCAAACCGCTGAGATCCCCGCCCCAGCCAGCAAACTGCCACCCTGAAACTGGCATGGCCGTGAGTTGCACGGAAGTGTTGTTCTCGTAAACGCCACCCGCCGGACTCAGGGAAACCGAGCCGGAACCGACCGTGGTCGTACCAAGAGAATACTTAGTAGTCCCACTCCCCGGAGTCGTTTCAACGATCAACTCGGGCGGGACACTCCCTTCTTTGGTAGAGAACTTTGCCTGATCCCCTGTACCGCTCTGAATGGCAAAACTGAATGTGCCGTTCCCGTTCACTGCTGCGGTAACATCAACTTCGACGAGGGTCTCCGCCGCAACGGGACCGAGACTGCCGACCTGAGGAGCATCAAGTTGCGGCGCGTTGTCGGCAGTGAGATCCTGCTCTTGCCAATCCGTGGCTGAGTTGGCATAGCTGTTTGCTACCCGGCGAACATCTCCGCCCTCAACGCTGCCTCCTGTGCAGAATAAACGCAGTCTGGCGTTGGAAACGGGGTCGTTCAATCCCGAAACCTCAAATTTGAAATAGGAAACAAACTTATTCACTTCCACTTTTGTGGAGGATTTACTACCATAGTTCGAGCCCAGCGCGGTGAGCTTCACCTGAGCGTCGTGGACCGACTGAAAGGTCTCTACAGCAGCGCCCCCACCAGAGGTCACGGTGAAAATCTGCGAACTTTGCTGAGAGTTGACCCCGTCACTCACGCCAATTTTACCGGTTATTGCGCCGACAGGCACTGTGGCGGTTATCACGGTGTCTGAAAGAATGAAAAATGTCGTCACCGCGCCGTTAAACTTGACTTCGTTGACAGCGCTAAGGGTCGAGCCCAGAATCGTGACATCCGTGCCCGGCTCTCCGCTGCTTGGATTGAACGAAGAGATCTGTGGTGTGGGCTCGGCTGCAATGGTGAATCTGGCATCGCTGATGTCCGATGGCGATCCATCCGCCGCATCTGAAATCCGGATCAGGCACAGGTCCGATGGCGTGGCGGGGACGCTCCACGTGTAGCTGCCGTCATTCGAGGTGCTGTTCCTGATGGTAGACCAACTGTTGCCGTCGTCCTGAGAAAGCTCGATCTTGATGTCGGCGAAAGTGCCGGTTGCGTTCCACATCACACTTACATTCTGGCCCTGGACATACGACTCGCCGCCATTTGGCGCGGTCAGTGTCAGCGTCCCGGAAGGCGTAGGTACGCCATCTACTTCGAACCAGAGCAAGTCCCTGTCGCCGCGGACTGCCGCGCATATATCGCCGTCGCCATCGCCATCGATGTCTTCGATGTAAACTGAGCGAGGCTCTGTCCCTCCCGCAACCACAACCGCTGGTCCAAAGCTACCCTGGCCCTGATTGAACCACACGGTGATATTATTCGCGTCAAAGCCGGCCGCGGCAACATCCAGATCACCATCGCCGTCAATGTCGCCGGCAACCGCTGCCCAGGAGTCGCCGAACTGACTCTCAATCTGGCGCTCAGTGAAATCACCATTGCCATTGTTTTCATACCAGTCAACGTCGCCGTTGTTGCGTTGAGTTCGCAGGATATCTATGTCACCATCGCTGTCGATGTCGGCGACATTCACGCTCAGGCCACCAACGCCATCGATTTCACGATGGGTGAAAGACTCGGAACCATTGTTTTCGTACCACTTGGTTTTGCCCGAACCTGAGCCAACCACATCGATGTCACCGTCGCCGTCGAAGTCAGCGGCGCTGATGGAATGTGCGCCGAACAAGTTACCGTCGATGACGCGCTTCAAAAAGGAGTTGCCGTCATTGCGGTACCACGCCAGGTCGCGGTCCTCCCAAAGTGGCGCCAGAATATCCAAATCGCCGTCGCCATCAATGTCAACAGCGTGCACCCTCTCCGGGTCAAGACCGCGGTCGTCCACCAAAATCTTGTCGAATGATTCTGAACCGTTGTTCTCATAAAACATGGTGATATCTTCAGAGGGTGAACAGGCTAGGATATCGACATCGCCATCATTATCCAGGTCGTCCGCATGCGCGCTCCAATTACCCTGCATCCTGTCCACGAGATGCTTGGTGAAATTCTCATTGCCGTCGTTCTCCCACCAGTCGATGCCATCAAACGCAGCGGAAACCAAGTCGATGTCACCGTCACCATCGACGTCTGTCGCATGAACCCAATAGGAGCCACGAAGCGCGCCGTCAACCAGGTGGCGGGTAAATGATGGCTGGGCCCCAATAGCGGGCGCAAGCAGGAGTGAGAGGATCAAGAAAACGGGAGCAGCAAGTCGTTTGCGCAACGTTCGGTCTCCAGAGGTAGAAAGTCAAAGGTGCATGACCAATCGTCCGTGAGCAGCCACAAAAAGGCATAATATTTTCAATTTAACTATACGGCTTGCGAGTAGGTTTTGCAGACGGGAAAGGGCAGTTTGTCGAAAAAAAATGCGACAGTGGGTTCTGCCCCGAGGGAAATCGTCCTATTTCATCAGCAACATTCTACCCGTGAAGGATTTGCTCTGAAAGTTAACACGGTAGTAGTAGATACCGGAACCCACGACCTGGCCATTTTCGTTGCGGCCATCCCAGCTTGCCACGTGAAACCCTGCCTCCATGCTCTCGTCCGCCAAGGTCTTGACCAGTTGGCCGACGACATTGTATATGGCCAGGACAATCCGCCCGGAAGATGGCAACTCAAATCGAATCCGGGTTTCCGGATTGAATGGATTCGGGTAGTTCCGGCTCACCGAAAAATCTCGTGGAACGGCGATTTCTACGGCAATCGGGCCATGAAGACTCTTGCGGCCGTTTATGTCAACGTCTTCGAGGGTGTAAAAATAGCTGCCTGGAGTTACGTCCGGGTCGATGAATTCATAGAGTCCATCCTCTCGTGGATTGAGAAGCTCGTCATTCAACCGCACGAACTCTCCAGTTTCGGATTGGCTGCGCAGAAGATTGAAACCACTATTCCGGCTTTCACGGCTGGTAGACCATGATATCTGGGCTCCGGTGAATTCGGCGAAATGGACTTCAAACTGAGTCAATTCGACAGAACTAACCACGTCGAGCCGCCACTCCAGTGTGGCTGACGCATCGCCGTCCGAAATGGCCGCGTTCAGCGAATAGCCTGCGGGTTGCAGGACAGTAGCATTCAACAAATACTCGGAGTCGCTTGATACCTGGTCTTGTTCTCCGGTAAGTTCATTGCGCAGCACCCAGGAGTAAGTGAGCGCATCGCCATCTGCGTCAGATGCCGTGACGGAGAAATGTTTGGTCTCGTTCTGTTGTAACGCAAGCAGCAGCAATTCCGGTGTGAAACCGGTAATCTCAGGCGCATGATTGCTATGCCCGACCCTGACCAAAACCGTAGCCTCGTTGGAAAGCAGGTCGAAGGCATCCTCAATAGTGTAGCCAAAAGTATCGGTCCCCCGAAATCCGGGGTTCGGCATGTAACTAACCGCGCCGGTCTGCTCGTCTATCGAAACAGTCCCAGAGACAGGCTGCGTCGAAATCGTGACTGAAGTTAGATCTAGATTTCCTTCCGGATCGGTGTCGTTGGCAGCAATCGGGATGACGACAGCAACGTTTTCAGCCGTGTCAACGCTATCGTTGACGGCCACAGGTGGGCGGTTGCCGTCCTGCAAGAGAATCTTGACAAGCGCCTCATTCGAAACTGCTCCGGCGTTGTCTTCAACCGTGTAGGCGAAAGAGTCAACACCAGAAAAATGCAGGGCCGGAAGATAGAACACAACGCCGGTTTCAGGAGACACATGCAGCACGGCATTGGCTTGCGAGCCGCGCACAATTCTCACGGAAGCCGGTTTTAACTCGTCATCAATATCAAAGTCGTTGCCCAACACAGGTACAGCGATTGAGTCAGCCCACAGGGTGAGAATGCTGTCCGGCACGGCAACCGGGATGTCATTGACAGGCAGGACGGTGAGGTGAAGAATCGCCGCGTTCGACACCTTGCCCGCATCATCGGATACAGTGTAGGCCAGACTATCCTCGCCAAAAAAATCCTGCTGCGGCGTAAATTCGATTTGTCCGGCTGACAGGGTTGCGCTACCGCTCGACGGTGGTGCGACAATCGCTAGTGACAAGGCATCAACATTGCCATCGGGATCCACATCGTTTGCCAGCACCTCAACTGTCACAGGCGTATCCTCAAAAGTAACTCCGTGGTCTCTCTGTGCGTAGGGAGCGATATTTCCCTCGCGCTCGATGACCACAACAAGCTTGGGCGCGAAGTCGCTTTCCTTAGAATGATATTCTACCTGATCACCAGAACTACTGGTCAGGGCGAAAGAAATAGTGCTGTCGCCGGAGATTGCCGTTTGGACATCAAACTGGACTTTTTCTCCTAACGTCACGGCCTCCACCGAATCGATTGGCGAGCCCGTCACCAGAGGTGCATTATCAAAGCTCAAGCTGTCCTCTGTCCAAGGCGTAGAACTGCCAACCATGTCGTTCGAAACATGATGCAGCCGGCCGCCAAAACTGCTCGGCGCGCTGACGATCAACTGCAGAGTCGCGCTAACCAGCCTGCCAGCAACGCCATCGACCTTGAACTTCAGGTAGCTTTGGAAGCTGCCCAGCTCAACCTTGAAAGATAGCTTATCGCCGTAATTTCGGCCCGGAGAGTCGAGTTTGACTTGCGCATCGTCTGTCGGTGGGAAAAACAGAGTGACCGTCTCCAGCCCTGCTGAAACTTCAAAGGCCGAGAGACTGACACCGGTCCCTGCAAAATTGGTCGCTGAGATGAATCCCGTCGTTGCGGCCTGCGGGATGGTGATGACCACAACCGTGTCGGACACCATGGCAAATGGTGCTGAGACCCCTGAGATATCAACCCGAGTTATTTCGGAAAACTGCTTCCCTCGAAGGGTCACCAGTGTTCCGGGTGGGCCGGAAATGGGCTCAAATGATCGAATTTCTGGCGCCAAGTCACGCATGCGACGAATAGTAAACGCACCCGGGCTCAATGTAGATGGAACGGAATCAGCAGCATCCGCGATTCGAATCAGGCAGTTTTGAGATGAGGTGTCCGGCACTGTCCACAGAAAAGAACCCGCGTTCGGTGCGGATGAATCAATCACACTCCAACTCAGGCCACTGTCCGCGGAAAAATCGAGTCGAACATTGCTTATCTCACCGGTCGAATTCCACGCGATCACAAAACTTGAATCAGCCCAAATCGACTCGCCCGTCGCCGGGCTGACCACTGTGATGGTTTGCGGCACAACGAACCGCTCGATCGCAAAATTCGCGTCGCTGCCATCGAACACGGACGGATCTTCGACATCGGTGACTCGCAGCAGGCAGGTTTGAGAGGGTACGTCAGGTACGTTCCAGGCGTAGCTGCCGTCATTCTGTGTCTGGCTGACAATGGGTATCCATTGCAGCCCGTTATCCGCTGAGAACTCCAGTCCTACCAGCGTTACCGGGCCTTCCGACACCCAAGTCACGGTGAAGGTAGAATCGATGAACATCCTTTCACCGCCGTTAGGACTCACGAGAGTCACTCTCCGCGGAAAGTCTTGTGCGCGCAGCACGGTGAATGGTGTTTCGTGCTGCACCGATGGCTCGCCTTCAAGAGAGCCGGAGATGCGCAACAGGGCAAAAGGACTAGAGATATCAGGGACGCTCCAGAGATACGAACCTGAATTGGGCACGGTCACAACCTGGTTCCAGCTCTGGCCATTATCCGCGGAAAACTCAATTCTGACGTCGGCGATCTCGCCAGTGGAAGTCCAGTTAACTTCGAACTGCGAGGCCGCCAGCAGAGTGTCGCCACTTGCAGGGGCCACAAGAGTCAGGCTTTTCGGAGGAGGCGGACTGCCGACTTTCTCGTACCAGGCAAGATCCCGGTCATCGCGAATTGCAGCCGCGACATCACCGTCACCATCACCATCGATATCTGCAATCTGAACGAAGCGTGGTGTGTTTACGTTGCCCAGAACGATGCCGGGCCCGAAAGTCTCGGTGCCGTCGTTCAGCCAGACCGTGATATTGTTTGCCTCAAAACCAGCTGCCGCCACATCCAGGTCGCCATCGGCATCGACGTCGCCGGTTCTGACGGACCAGCAGTCGCCGAATTCCGTCGCGATATTTCGCTCGGTGAAGGAGCCGGCGCCATCGTTTTCAAACCAGTCAATATCCCCATTATCACGCTGGCTGCGCAGGATATCCATGTCTCCGTCTTGATCCAGGTCAGTCGTGTGGATGACCAGACCACCCGTAGCACTCAAAGGCACCGTTACAAACGACTGGTTGCCCGTGTTCATGTACCAGTTGGTTTCCGATGAGCCGTTCGCCACCAAATCCACATCTCCGTCGCCGTCCAAATCTCCGGCAGCCACCGAATGCGCGCCCTTCATATCGCGCTCGACCACATTTTTTTCGAAGACACCGTCGCCCTTATTCCGGTACCAGACAATGTGCCGGCTTTCCCACATGGCGACCATGATATCCCGATTGCCGTCCTGATCCAGGTCGGTAGTGAGGACGGTTTCTGGGTCCTGCCCCTTGTTGTCAATAACTATCTTGTCGTCGAAATTCTGCTGACCGTCGTTCAGCCAGAGCACGACTTCGTCATCTGTTGGCGAGCATGCCAGAATATCGATGTCACCATCATTGTCCATATCGTCAGCGTGGGCGGACCAGGCACCCTGCATCTGGGTGTCCACGGAACGTTGGCTGAAATTCTGATTGCCATCGTTCTCCCACCAGTCAATGCCATCAAACGCTGCACTCACCAGGTCGAGGTCGCCGTCGCCATCGACATCTATAGCATGAACCCAATAGGCCCCGCGCAGCTCACTAAAAATAGTATGCCGCTGAAACTCGACTTGCGAGAATGCTAGATTGGGAATAGTGTAGGTAAGCGCTGAAAGTAGTAGCAGAAGTCGCAGCATAATCCTCGTTGGTTCGTCAGTCGATGTATGGTTCAGTGAGGAAAAGTTATTTCACGATCTAAATTACTGTTTGCTAGTAATATTGTATCTGATTGATTTTCACATAGATTAGTACCGCTTTTTATAATGAACGCAGAAAATATCAAAGACGAACAAAAATTTTGCGAGATCAAACGCTTCACCCTTGAGAACAAAGCGAATTGCCGAGTTCTTCCCCTGCTGAAAGAAAGCCTCCCAGCGTCGCCGGGAGGCATATCTTTCACTTATCTTATCATTTCACGAGTATCATTTTGCGCGTGTGCCTGAAGTCGCCAGACACGATTTGATAATAATAGACGCCAGAACTCACATGCGCCCCCATGCTGTTGCGTGCATTCCAGGTGACGACATGAAATCCCGCATCTTTCTGTTCAGACACCAGCGTCAGCACTTCCCTGCCAAGCAGATCAAAAATCTTCAGCGTCACCTCTCCAGCTCTGGGAAGCTGGTAACGAATCCGGGTCTCCGGATTGAATGGATTCGGGAAATTCTGACTCAACGCGAACGTCTCCGGAGCCGCAACAGTGATTGCAATTGGGCCATGCTGGGTTTTCACGCCGTTGACATCAACATCTTCGAGTTTGTAGTAGAAGCGACGCCCGGCGTTTGCTAACCGGTCTACGAAAACATAATCCCGTTCCTCACTAGATGGGATAAGCTTGGAATTGAGCTTCTCGTACTCGCCGCCTTGAGTCAGGCTGCGGAGCACGTTGAACCCGCTATTGTTGGTTTCACGGCTCGTGGCCCAGGAAACCCTGGCTCCATCAAACCCTTCAAAATCAACGGCGAAGCTCGTCAACTCAACCGAAGTGACAACATCGATCTTCCACTCATGGGAGATTTCATCCTTGCCGTCGCTGATGGTGACCCGGACCGTATAGCTTGCCGGCTCTTGCACGCCGGTATCCATGACATAAGATGACACCTGTGACACTTCCTGCCCATCGGTTGACTCACCTTTGAACAGGAACCACGAATAGTTCAAATCATCGTTGTCTGCGTCAGTCACAGTGACCGAGAAAAGAATCACCTCGCTGGTGATGAAGCGCACTTCAGATTGTTCGGGTATGAATTGCGTCAGAACCGGTGGGTTGTTGCTGTTGCTTACCGATATCATAACCGTCTCGACGTCAAGTCCGCCGCGGCCATCTCTCGCAATAAACGTAACCTGATAGTCACCATGCTGTCCAGCGGACGGAATCCAGGTAAAACTCCCGGAAGCGCCGTTGAAACCGGCCCCTGCTGGGACGTCTTCTGCCTCGTAGGTAACGGCATCTCCGTCTGCGTCGGTAGCGTTGATGACAAACTGCAGCAGGTTGCCTTCGCTCACCTGCTTGTTGCCGATATCAACAAATACCGGAAAATTGTTTCCGACGCCACTGGCAGTGAACACGACCGGGCTGCCCGTCAAGCCGTTGGCGCGTGCTTCGGCGGAATTCTCGCCGAAGTTTACAATCGTGAATCCGGTTGACGCAACGCCATTCTCGCCGGTGACGGAGTTTTGCGCACTGACAGAATTACCACTATCCGCGACCCAGGTCACGGGATGCGCTGAAACCGGATTGCCAAACACGTCGCTGACGAATACCTGAAGAGGCAGGACCAGCTCCCGGCCAACCGTACCATCTTGGTTGTTGCCCGCAAAAACATCAATATTGACCGCTGGCCCGCTGACGCCATGGATGATGAAATCCACGAAGAAATTGGACAGCAGCACTGATCTGGACCGCACAATCACATCGCCCGCTGTGAACGGCATCCTGACTTCGGCTTCTGCAATGCCGCCAGCATCGGTGGTCGCGGATGGAGCGTTCATCGTGGCGCCGCCTGTGACGACCTCAAAATCAACCACGACCCCCTCGATGGGATTGTCGTTGAGGTCAGTAACGAGCACAGAAATGCTATGGTTGCTGTTGACAACGGCGGTGCCGTTGTGGCCGTCCACCCGAGTGAGCCTCGATGGCGTGCCACTCAACCCTTCGGCGGTGAAAATGAACGCAGGCTGGCCGCTCATTTCAGGTGCTCGGGCACGAGCGCGGTTTGTGCCGACCTCAGGCCCGAGAGTCAAAACGGAACTCGCAATGCCTTGATAGTCCGTGCTGGTGTTGGCTGTCGATAACGATCCGCCGCCAGAGAGGATATCGAAATTCACGGTGACGCCGGCAACCGGTAACCCGGAGGCGTCTGTCACCTTAACCTGCAAAGGCTCTGGCAAAGGTGCACCTGCCCCTCCCGCCTGTTCGTTTCCTGAGAATAGGCTCAGCGTGGTTGCAACAGCTGTCGCTCCGGTGGCCGAAAAACCAATGGGAGAACCATTAAGCTCAGTGCCATCGAAAACCGCTTTTGCCTCGACGAGATTGCTCCCCGGATTGGCGCCAAGCACCCAAGAGGCACGGGCGATTCCGGAAGCATCGGTTACTTTGTTGACTGCGCTGCCGCCAGAGGAGGCAACGGATTCGTCGAGAATAAATCCACCGCCGCCGGTGACATCGAACTCAACGGTGATTCCGGGTACCGGATTGTCGAACTCGTCTGTAACCAGAACCTGAAGCGGCTCCGGCAGGACAGTACCGACGTTTCCTGTCTGATTGTTGCCGGCCTGCAGCGCGACCTTCTCCGGAGTCACAGTCAGAAAGACAAGCTCGACCGGATGATTCAGAGTCACACCACCGCCACTTGCGCCAACCTGCCGGGTTCCAGGCGCGGTGGAGGAAATGGTCCCTGTTGCTTCACCGTTGGCATCCGTTACTGACGGAGGTTGACCTATCGTATCTCCGGAATTATCGCTGGTCAACGTGACCACGGCACTGGATACCGGATTGCCGAATCGGTCCGTCAGACGAACCGTTATGGTTGCTTCGTCCTGGCCGTTGGCTTGAACAGCGGATTTGTCCGAGGTGATAGTCGATTCGTCGGCATCCACCGGGCCTGTGATTGCGGTCGCTGTTATCAGAATCGGAGAACCACCCACATCGCTCAGCCCATCATCCGCGGCAATCTCCAGAGCCTGAGTTTGGCTTCCAAGCTCACCGCCCACGTACCAGGTCACTTCAGCAATCCCGGTTTCGTTGCTGGTGGCATTTTTCAAGGTATCTCCGGCCGCTATGCCATTTATCGTCCCATCACCGCCTTCAATTCTGAAAGAAACAATCTGTCCTGCGATATTGTTGTTGTCATCGTCGGTGACGCGTACTTGGACCTTTTTCGGCAGAGGTAAACCCGCGGGTCCTGTCTGGCCGTCTCCTTCAACAAGAGTCATTTGTGTGGCTGCGGTGGCGCGCGCTGAGGCTGTAAACATCTCGGAAACCGTCTGGGGAGCGGATGCTTCTACTTTGTTATTCTCAAAGCCGACACCGCTGCCAAGCGTGAGAACTGCTTCCGCTTCACCCTTTGCGTCGGTAAAAACAAGTTTGCTGGAGACGCCTTCGATGTTGCCATCACCAGCGGTTACTGCAAAGGTAACGGGCCAGCCAGCCACGGCCGCATCGTCCTTGTCCGTCACCTTGACAAGGAGAGGTTGCGGAAGCTGCTGTAGAGCAACCCCAGTCTGATCGTCGCCAGACACAACATTGAGATTCTCCGCGGGGCCTTCAACAGCATCGGCAGTGAACGTGACGGGAGAACCGACAAGCGCCTCCCCCTTCTGCGAGCTTTCGGCTCGCAGAGTGTGCGTATCGATGCCAACAGCGGCGCCAAGGCGCCACTCCACTTTTGCGATTCCGTCACTGTTGCTTCGGGTCATGATTTGCGGGCTGCCATTGACAAAGCCGGCGCCAGCCACTATCGTCCAGAGCACATCGTGATTGGGGAGATTGCCACCCAGCTCATCGAGAATTTTAACTTCGATTGAATCAGCAACGGGGAGGTTCGCCGTGCCACTCTGATTGATGTCAGACACAGCCGTCAGTTCATGCGCAAGCGCTGCCGTCGCGGAAATGATGACTGGCGAACCCGCCAGGCCTGGAGCTGATGCCTCCACCCGGTTCAGAGTCCCACCCTGCGTTCCGAGAGTCAAATTCACTTCCGCGATACCCAAGGCGTTAGTTGCTACGGACTGAGTGGGTGAGCCATCCAGAGAGCCGCCGCCATCCAGAACTCGAAAACTCACGCTGTGGCCAGCAATGGGAATATCATCCGCATCCGTGACCAGAACTTGCAGCGGATTGGGGACCATTTGTCCGGCGGTACCGACCTGTCCGTCGCCACCCGCCAATTCGATTTTCTCGGGATCGCCCGATGGCAAGGTAGCGGTGAAGATGACCTCGCTACCAACGTAACCGGGAGCAGTGACTCGAACCTGGTTAACTGCGGCGTTGGTCGCCATGGTCAGGGTTGTGCTGGCACGGCCAAGCGCATTGGCGATGACGGGATTGGTGGTAGAAATGGTTCCGTTGCCCGGAGCGAGCACCTCGAAATTGACCTCTGCACCAACGGCCAGATTATCCTGGCTGTCACGCATTTCGACAACAAACGGCTGAATAACCTCACTCTGTTGGCCTGTCTGACCATCCCCGGAAATCTTTGTGATCGTAGCGATCGCCGGCGAAACACCGGTCGCCACAAACGCAACACTTGGCAAGCCAGAGACACTCGCCTGCACCGTGTTCGTACCTGGTATCGGACCAAGAGTCAGATTCGCGCACGCAAGGCCTTCCCCATCCGTGAAAACGCCACCGGCTTCAACCGGGCCATCGTCGACAGGAGGCTCGAAGTCGGAACCAACCGGCGTGATGACGAATTGATCCAGCTTGGTGCCGTCTTTTGCTTCCTCCACGACCAGCGTGTGAATGCCGGCCTCAAAGCTGAAGACAAGAGGATCAAACTGAGGACTCTTAGCGCTGCCATTGCCGCGATGCGACACCGCGTCCCACTGCCAATTTGAAGAATGCACTCGTTGGCCGACGTCCCACTGATAGGACTGACCACCGACAATGATTCGAAATGCGTCGTTTTCTGCATCGGGAAAAATCGCACGTCCCCACATCACATAGTCGCCCGCCTGGTCGATGTTTATCAGATATTCAGCCGAGCCCAGATTGCCGCCACCGCCTCCCAAACCGTTCGGGACCTCGATATATTTTTCGTTAGACGCGTTGGCATCAAACTCCACGCTCATGGGGGAATGAATTGTCCCAGATTCCGCTTCGACAACGATGTCGTCGGATGGGAGAGTAACATCGACACTACCGCCGCCTTCGAGAACCTCGAATGTGACGTTAATACCCTGAATCGGACTGTCATTCTCATCCACGACTTTCACGCACAGGGGCTCGGGAAGCTGCTGCCCAACCGTATCCACTTGTGCGTCGCCTCCAACGGCCACGAGACTGGCCGGCGCTCCGACTTCGAGCAGTACTGTGAAATCGTCGATGTCGTTATTGAGATTGCTGCGCAAGGTAACGCCAGCCCAGCTATCTGCAGACAAGTCGTGCTCGAAGGCGATGTCTTCCACCCTGCCATCGAAGACGCCGTTGATAAAGAAATCGAACTTATTTGCGCTGCCATCAGCCGTGATCTGAATTTTAACGACGTCACCAGGCTCGGGTACAGCAAGCAAGGGTGCTGAGACTTTGTCGATTACGGTGAAAATCGCACCATCAACCAGACGCCAGAGCCGCAGGGAATTGTCCGCCGTGCGGCGAGTCACCGCATATCCGCTGGCCGTGGGGCTCGGTGCATCAAACACAATCACAAAACCAGTCTGGTCAATGCCGTCGGCGTCTGAGTTTTCACCGAGTTTAAACGAGACCTCAACGGGATTCTTTCGGGCTGTGAGCACCGCAATATCATCCCACAAACCGTCGGAAGAAGTGTTGGTCAAGCGGTTGTTACTAATGTCATAAGCGGGATCGGCGACCCAATCGTCGCCCAAGCCGGTGCTGCGGTTGAAATTGTCGGTGAACAGATTGCCGGCTACCGTGGTCGCGCTGGCCTGATTCGAGAGGTCGGATTCATTGCCGGCCTCATCGATGACTTTCATGACGAAAAAATACTGCCTGCCAGGCTGTAGACCTGTGACGTTGACTTCTTGCAACGTGCCCGCTACGAGAGGATCGGGAAGTCCCAAAACCTGTAGAGCCGACTCGAAGTTGGCCACCGTGATCTCCTGTGTTGAATACCGCATATCATAGCGGCTAGCAATGCCCGTGGCGGCGTCATCTCCAGTCGAAAGCCACGATAGTGGAACTGACGTCGCCAGAGGCGTGCCCGCGATGAGATCGCTAACCGCATCAGGTGGCGTCGTGTCTGTCGCCTTCAGCAGGGTGAATTCATCAATATCATTACTTTTGTCATGGCGCATCACAACGCCTGCGTAATTGTCTCCGCTCAGACCGGGATTGTCGATGGTGACGCTGCCGGCAAACGCGTCGTTGACATAGTAGTCAAACTTCAGGTTCGTCGGATCGACGATAACCTCAACTCGGGTCACCGCGCCAGCTACAGGGGCAGCCACCAGACTGGCCGGATTGGTCGTCAACTGGTCTTGATCAACGGTGCCGCTGGTGATCGTCCAGAGGTGCAGGTCGTTCGCTGACGCCGAAATCCAGGCAAGGTAGCCAGAGGCATTGGCGCTGGCGGCATCAAGCAGCAAAGCCAATCCAGCGTTGTCGATGCCGTCGGCGTCAGCGTCCGCGGCCCACTTTGCGGCAACGCTGTTTGGGTTCTTGATAGAGCGATAAGTAGCCAGATACTCCCAGCGCGAGGTCCCGGTGATGGCCGTGTTGACCAAGTCCCCACCCTGAATCGCGAACTCGGGATCTGCGCTCCAGGTGGTTCCCAGATTCGTTCGTTCAAAATTATCGGTGACTGAAGTGCTGCTACTGTTCAATGCGGTCATGACCGCGTTGAAATAGGTTTCTCCCGCGACGGCATGTCCGGCATCATTGGGATGCACGTCGTCTCCGGCGTCAAAATAGGCGGTTGCCCAGCTCGGGTTTTGCTTATAGAGCTCATTCATCCCGGCGTAGTAGAGATTGCGGCTCTGCTGGTCGCGCTTCTTGTAAAACAAATCTTCGATCAGCGTATTCAGTGTCGTGGTTTCATTGTCCATTCCGTCGATGCGCGGCACGATGCTAGACAGAATGATCTTGATGGTGGGATCAAAGGTGTGAATGGTATCGATGATATCTTCGATTTCGTCGCGTGTGCTTTCGGCCGACTGACCATTCGAAACATCGTTTGTCCCGATATGCAAAATGATGATGTCCGGAGTGGCCGACAGATAGGTTCCGATGTTCAGCAGTAGTTCGTCTGCACGAAAGCCGTCGTGGCCTTCATGGTTGCTGTCAAATCCGGCGCCGTCGGTGAGCGAGCCCACCAGGTCGAAGCTGACGCCTTCCGCGGTAAGCAAAGCATCCAGGTCGTTTCTATAGCCGGCATCGTCGGTTGATGGTCCATCGACGCCACGCGTGATGGAGTCGCCGAGCGGCATGATCCTGGTTTGGGCATTTGCCCGGGAAGTTGTGGCAGCAGTCATGGCCACAACAATCAACAAGCCTATCGAGAAAATTCTAGTATTCATTTTCCTTCTCCAAAAAAAATCATACCCTCCTTAAAGGGTAGTGTGCTGCACGTGCACAATCGGTTGAGGATGAGATCCATCTAGTCACCAAAGTATGGCTACGTCGAAGCAAAACAAAGAAGCAGTTCAGTGTGGGGCAGTGAAAGATGCTTATGATGAAGTTGTTGCAGTATCAGGTCTTGCGCAATTCGTTCTACATTCGGTCTCCTTGTCTTGACTCTTCCATCCATTCTGGTAATTACGGCCTGCTCGGCATCACGCGGACAAAAGCTGCAAAAACGTCATGGTAAAAAATCCGCGCGAGAGCAGGCGCACCCTCGCGCGGGTCGTGATGCAACTACTCTTCGATTACTTCAATAATAACATCTTCTTTGTCATCTTAAACTCACCTGCTGAAATGGTGAAATAATAGATTCCGGACGCAACCCTCGTGCCATCATCGTTACGAGCATTCCATGTTGCCACATGGAAGCCGGCTTCTTTACGGTCTTCCACAAGAACCCGGGTCTGACGGCCCAGAATGTCAAAAATTCTGATGACGACTTTCGTGGTCTTCGGTAGTTGATAGCGAATCTTGGTTTCCGGATTGAACGGATTCGGATAGTTCTGGCTCATCGCGAAAGTCTCGGGTGCAGCAGCATCAACCTGAATCGGACCATGCTCGGTGCGGACGCCGTTGATGTCCATATCTTCCAGGAGGTAGTAGTAGCGCCTTCCGGCTTCTACCTCTGTGTCGTGAAACTCGTATAGCCCGCCACCTTCTGTCGGCGGGATGAGTTCAGTGTTGACCGCTGTGTACTCACCATCTTTCGAGTCGCTGCGGAAAATATCAAAGCCCGTGTTGCTTGTTTCGCGGCTGGTTCCCCAGGCGATTTTGACACCCTCGAATCCAGCAAACTCCGCTGAGAAGCTGGAAAGTTCAACCGAGACGAAGATGCTGACTTCCCAGCTGAGAGTGTCGGCATCCTGTCCGTCGGAGACAATCACTCTGACGGAATCGGTGGCCGGTTCGGTACTGCCCGTGTCGAAATCCAAGGATTGCGATGTGGACAAAAGTTGTCCGTTTGGCACGAACGGGCCAAACAGTTGCCAGAGATAGGTGAGTTGGTCGCCGTCTGCATCTGACACATCCACTGAAAAGCGAATCACCGAACCCCAAACCCTGTCTAATTTCGCCTGGCTTGGCTCAAAAGCCGTGATCTGCGGCGGATTATTGTTGTTGTTCACCGTGATGGTGATTGTCTCGGAATCCAGACCGTTGCGGTTGTCGCGGGCGATGAAGGTGACTTGGTACTCGCCTTGCTGGCTCGCCGAGGGCGTCCAACCGAAGGTAGCACTGTTCGAGCTGAACGAAGCACCTGGCGGCAGATTGTGCGCCTCGTAGCTAATCGGATCGCCGTCATCGTCCTGAGCTGTGACCTGGAACTGCAGCGGACTGCCTTCCGTCACCGTTTGGTCGGCAAGGTTGGTGAATATCGGAAAGTTGTTCGCCACTCCCACCGCTGTAAACTCAATCTGAGACGGATTGAGGCTAATCGATGAAAATGCCTGGGCTTTGTTCGTGCCAGGTTGGCTACCGACTGAAAAACTGGTTGCGGCCAACCCATTCTCATCCGTGTTGGATTCCGCAGGCGAAACCGAACCACCACCAATGGTGCCAATCCAACGAATCAAAACGCCAGACACCGGATTGTCAAACTGATCTGTCACCTGCACTTGCAATGGCTGAACCAGGGAGCGCCCGATCGTGCCTTCTTGTCCGTCGCCATCATACAGGGCCAGCTTGGCAGCAGAGCCAGGCAGGGCCTGCAGCCTGAATGTAACGAAGAAGCCTGACATGGCATCGGCTGTGCCCTTAACATAAACTTCTCCGGCATTCTGTGGCATGAGAATCGTCGCGCGTGCGACTCCAAGCGAGTTGGTTTGCGCGTCGCTGTCAAGGACGCTGCCGCCGCCCTGAACGACTTCGAAATTGGTGTCGGCTTCGCGAACAGGATTGTCAAATAAGTCAGTGATTTTCATCGCCACACCCAAAGCACCATTAACCGTGGCTATCCCCCCGTCTCCCGAGTCAATCGTGATCTTAGACGGCCCGCCGGTAATGCTCTCGAAACGGAAAATGATGGGCGAACCGGAGAGACTGCTGTTTGATGCGCCGACTTCATTTGTTCCCACGCTGGGTCCAAGCGTGAAGTGGGTGCGCGCAAGACCGTTGTGATTGGATTTCGGCGCGGTGTCTGACAGCGTTCCACCGCCGAGCGAGACATTGAAATCCACTGTCACGCCTGAAACCGGCCTGCCACTGTTGTCGGTGACCTTCACTTCCAGCATTTCCGGCAGTTCGAAGCCTGCGTATTCATTGACTTGATTGTTGCCGGCATGAACCTCCATTCGGGTCGCGGAGGCGGTAACACCGATGGCCGTGAAAGTAACCGGTGAGCCGCTCAACTCCTGGTTGCTGAAGAACGCACGTGCGATAGCGGTGTTGGTATTTGGCGAAGAACCCAAAATCCAAACGCCCCACGCCTTGCCTTCGCTGTTGGTAACGGTCTCGTTCGCCTGAGATTGTGACTCAGATGGCGCCGGCTCGTTGGTTTCGAGAATGAAACCGCCGCCGCTCGTGACTTCAAATCGAACATTGACGCCTGGGACCGGATTGTTGAACCGGTCGGTAACGAGAATCTCGATTGGGTCCTGAACCGCCGTGCCAACGTTGGTAGTCTGGTTGTTGCCGCGATTTAGGGTGACCCGCTCCGGCGGCTCCGGAATAAAGGAAATATCGACAGAAGATGTCAGTGAGATGCCTCCCGTGATCTGCGCCGAGACCGTCTTGAGCTCAGCCACCGTTGAGGCCAGCGTTCCGGTAACCTGTCCGCTAGCGTTTGTCAGCGTCAGCGGTTGGGCAAAAACGTTGCCGCCGCCGGTGGAAGTGAGAACCACGGGCTTCCCTGGAATCGGATTCCCGAACTTGTCAGTCAGGGTTACCGTAATTGTCGCCTTGGCGATGCCATTGGCCTGCACCGCGCTCAGGTCTGAAGTCACGGTCGATACCGCCGGGTCAACTGCGCCGGCGATAGATGTCGCCTGAAAAGTCATTGGCGAGCCGCTGAGTTGGTTGATGCCATCATCGGCCCGAACTTCCAGGTTCTGTGAGTTCACGCCAAGTGCGCCGCCCAAGTACCAATTCACGCTGGCGACACCATTTCCGGACGTCTGAACCAGAACCTCGGTCGCAGTCTCGCCGTTGATGGTTCCGCCACCGGCGGTTACCTTGAAGAATACATCGTGAGTGCCGATGCCATTGCCGGCGTCATCCGTCACTTTGACCTGAATGGCCTGGGGCAGCGGTTGACCTGCGTCGCCCTGCTGGCCGTCACCACCCAATCTCGCCAGAGTAGATGCGCTAGAAGCCAAGGCCGAAGCGCGAAAGATGATTGGCGAACCGCTCAACGCCTGATTGTTGTTTTCCGCAATAGCGTGAATGACATTGTTAAAAGGATTCTGCGGCGTCCCGGCCGAACTGCCAAGCGTGTAGTTGATGCTGGCTCGACCGTTCGCATCCGTAATGCGAGTCATCACGCTCTGGCCATTCGGAAATTTGCCGCCGCCCTCAATCATCTCGAAGGTAACAAGCCAGTTCTCCACCGGGTTGCTTCCGTCAGTCACCTGAACCACAAAAGGCTGGGCCAGTTGCGCTTCAATAAAACCGCCTTGATTGTTGCCAGAAACTTCTACAAGATGAGTGGCAGAACCAATCTGAGCTGACGAAGTAAACTCGATGGGTGCGCCGTTGATCGGGCTGTCGTTGAAAGTCGCCGTAGCCCGAAGCTTGTTGTTGTTGGTGCCTGCCTGCGGGCCGAGCCGCCATTCGACTCTTGCGATTCCGTCCTGACCTGTGTGCACGGTGACCGGGTCGGTGCTACCGTTAACACTGCCCTGCTCGAATCCTCCAAGAGTCACGATACTAAACTCAACGGGGTAGCCCGGAAGGTTCTTGCCCAACGTGTCCTTGACCCGAATCTTAATGGAATCGGGCAGCGGGATACCCGCGATGCCCTGGTGCGCCAGCGACGAAACAGCTTCGAAGCTCGCCGGTGTTGCCACACTGGCACTGAAGGTTACGGAACCCGGTACACCAGCCGCGGTGGCCTGCACTTGATGCACGACACCGATCTCCGAACCAAGTGTCCAAACTGTCTCAGCTATGCCATCAGCACCGGTAGTGGTGGAGGTTGGATTCACACTTCCGTTGCCACCCGTTACTGCAAAGGTCACACTATGATTGGGCACTGGCGTACCGATATCATCCGTCACACGAACCCGCAAGGGAGTTGCCAACGCGCTGTTTGCTGTCCCAACCTGGCCGTCGCCCGAATGCAGAGTAATGGCCGACGGAGCGCCAGGATTTGGCGTGGCGGTGAATATGATGTTTTCTCCAGTGTAACCTACTGCGGTCACTCGCACTTCATTCAACCCTGTATCGGTAGCAAGCGTCAATGTGCTTTGCGCCCGACCTTGAGCATCGGTGGTTACCGGGTTGGACGATGAGAGCGTTCCGTTTCCAGTAATTACCGTCCAGGTGGTGGGAGCGTCAGCAGCAAGATTGCCGAACTCATCACGTAGTTGCACAATAAATGGCTGAGATAACTGTTGCCCGCGGTCGCCAGTCGCGTTGTCACCCGAAACCTTGGTAATCGTCGTCACGCGTCCGGCGCGGCCAGTTGCCGAAAAAGTTAGCGGCGTAAACCCAGTCGCAGTTGCCTGCACCTGATTCAGTCCTGGGGTCGGACCGATTCTCCATACGGTGTTGGCTTCACCGGTGGCATCGGTAAATGTGCCACCTGCCTCAACCGGGCCCTGATCGACGGGCGGCAGGAAACTCGAGCCTTGCCGTGTAATCACGAACTGGTCAAGCTTTGCGCCATCTTTTGCCTCCTGAATCTTAATGGTGTGGAGGCCAACAGTCAGATTCAAAACAACCGGGTCAAGCTCCGGGTTTGTAGCCGAGCCACTGCCCCGGTGTGTCAACGCGTCCCATGTCCAGTCTGGCTGATGAATCCTCTGGCCGATGTCCCAGTTGTAAGCTGTGCCGTCTACAAGTACCTTATAGGCATCTGCGTTGGCATTCGGAAAAATTGCCCGGCCCCACATGATGTAGTTGCCAGCAGTCTCAATATTGATTGTGAAGGTCGCGATGCCAGGGTTCTGGGCATCACCACCGCCTCCATCCGGAACGTGAATATATTGCCCCTTCGATGCGTTGGCGTCGGTAGCGGTCACCATCGGTGAGTTGAGAACTCCTTGCTCTGCCTCGATGACAATGTCGTCTTTTGGTGGCGCCACATCGACTGAACCTCCGCCCGCGATAACAGCGAAATTCACGTTGATGCCTTGAATCGGGCTACCGGCATCATCGGTGACGCGAACGGTGATTGGCGTGGGCAACTCCTGGCTTACGGTGTCAACCTGCGCGTCACCTGCTGCAACTTCAAATCGCGAGGGAGTACCCAGCTCAAGAAGAATGGTGAAATCATCAAGATCGTTATTGCGGTTGCCGCGTAGCGCAACTCCCACCCAGTAGTCACCTGTCATGTCGTGAATGAGCCCAGTATCTTCCACTCGTCCATCCAGGACGCCATTCTTGTAGAAGTCGAAGCGATTTCCGAACTCATCGACCGTAATCTGAACCTTGACAACATCCCCTGGCTGCGGCGCTGAAAGCAGCGGCGAGGTGTTTTTCTCGACGACGCTAGTGATTTCACCATCTTCAACCCGCCACAAGCGTAGTTCGTTGGCCGCTGTTCGCCGGGAAATCGCATAACCGTTGGCATTTGCGCTTGCCGCGCCGACTGCAATAAAGAAAGCACCCTGATCGATGCCGCCGGCGTCCGCATTATCGCCCCACTTGAAGGAGACTTCATTTGGCTTCTTGCGCGCATTGTAAACCGCCATCTCGTTCCACTGGATGTCGGACAAGGATGTGTTGGCCAATTGGTTATTGACGATCGCGTAATCAGGCGCCGTGGTCCATTCCGAGCCCAGCGTACTACGATTGAACTCGTCAACCACAACATTGCCGGCAACCGTTGTCGCTGACGCGATGTTTGAGATGGCGGAAGCATTGCCCGCCTCGTCAATGATCTTGAGAGCAAAATTGTACTGTGTGCCCGGCTGTAGTGCCGAAACAACAAAACTCTCAGCAGTTCCCGACAATGCCGGCGCAGGAGCGTCTGTGGCCGGCACAGCCTGCTCGAAGTTCGCCTCATTGATATTGAAGGTGGAGAACCTGACATCGTAGCTAGAGGCCTGGCCTGTGTTGCCGTCATCACCTGTCGATGTCCAGTTAAGCGTGAGAGAGGTTGCGGTCGGAGAAGTCGCGATCAGATTGTCAATCGCATCGGGCGGTGTGGTGTCTGATGTCTTCTTAATCGAGAACTCCGCGACATCGTTCTTCAGGCTATGTTTTGAAAGGATGCCGGAGTAACGTTCGCCAGTCAGTCCGGGATTTGTAATCGACACGGAGCCTGCAAATACAGTGTTAACATAGTAATCAAATTGGATGTTGCTGAGCGTGACGGCAACATCGACCTGCAAAATGTCTCCTGCGCCCGGGGGCGAAGCCTGGCTGCTGGGGTTGCTGGCCAGAAGATCTTGATCGGTACTACCGTTATTGATCGTCCAAAGGCGAAGCTGGTTGTCTGCAGGACTAATCCAGGCAAGATAGCCGTCGGCATCTTTCGTAGCGGCATTGAGCAGCAGAGCCAGACCAGCCTCCGTGAGGCCTGCCACGTCAGCATCGGCAGCCCATTTCACGGCGATACTTGTCGGGTTCTTGATGCCCCGGTAGGTCGCCATCTGGTCCCACGAGCCTCCGCCGCTGGTTGCGGTATTTGCGAGGTCGCCACTTTGAATTTGCACTTCCGGGTCTGCGTCCCAAGTCGTGCCCAGGCTGACGCGCTGGAAATTATCGGTAACCTCAGTGCTTGTGCTGTTGAAAGCCACCATCACTGCGTTGAAGAACACTTCGGCAAGTTGATTGTATCCGGTGTCATTGGGGTGAACCGAGTCAGCGAAATAGTCAACTGCCCAACCTGCGTTCTGTTTAAAAACCTCGTTGCTGCCCGCGTAGAACAAATTGCGGCCTTCATCGTCACGCTTCTTATAGAACAGAGCTTCAATCAAGTTGTTGAGCGAAGTGGTCTGTGCATCCTTCTCATCTGTACGCGGCACGACACTGGAGAGAATGATCTTGAGGTTGGCGTTGTATGCATGAATTGCATCGATGATGCCTTCAATCTCATCTCGCGTTGTCTCAGGTGTCTGGTCGCTTGAGATGTCATTTGTTCCAACCATCAGGATGATGATTCCGGTTTCATTGGTGGTGAAAGCGCCGTTCAGGTAGCTGATGACGTTGTCGCGAATCTGATCGGCCCGAAATCCGTCATGTCCCTCGTGGCTCGGATCAAAGCCTGAACCATCCACTTGAGAACCGACGAAGTTAAAAAAAAGTCCGCCGCCAGCCAGCAAGGACGCCAGGTCATTTCGGTAACCAGCATCGTCGGTTGCGCCGCTGACTCCTCTGGTGATCGAATCGCCAAGTGGCATTATCTTTACTTGCGCGCTAGTGTTCGCAGTCAAACCCAGTGCAAAAAATGTGGTCAGCATAACCATTGCGACGATGCGGGTGCTGTGGAACTTAGTCATGTTAATCTTTCTCCTGATGCTTGATTCTCCAGCAATTCCGTCTGCTCTCTGACCCAAGATGTTTACGTCCGTTGCTTTCATTTGAAGTCCCTGGTGGTGAACTGGTCGTTGTTTTCCTCCCAACGCAGTCTCATTCTGCTAGCTCATCGCGCTATCCGCCCCTGAGGTCACAGCTCCATTTTGCCCTTCATTAGATTCTTATTTTATAGACGACTGTCCTGGGATTGTCCCAGACGAAGATCGGTTCCAACTCATCTGGCAGGCCGTCTGGCTCCAACAAGAAGTTGAGTTCTGGCCGGCGCTGGGCTTCCATCTCGCCGTACAACAGATAGCCGGCGTTTTCCGCGGCAGCATATTCAAGCAGCATGGGCAACGTAGATGCTTCGGGAAAGTAGACAGTCTCTCGCTCGGTCAGAAATCCCAGGTGAGGTTTCCTCGCGATGATGGCCTCATGGTTATCCGCTTTCTGGCGTAATTCAGCAGCCATTTCGAGCAACTCTCTAGGCTCGCCACTGATATTCTGTCTGACTTCCCGAGTCGATGAAATTAAAACAAACAGGACGGTCAGGCCAAAAGCTGCATATTTTATCCACCTCAAGACACCTGCGTTTGCGCCACCGTCTATTGCATCATCACTGAATAGAAAGTAGGCCGCAGGCATGATAAAAAACGAAACCAGATACAGGTAGTAGCGGGGCTCATAGTGCACCAGACAAAGCAACAGGAAACTCAGTGCGGGAAAGACAAACAAGGATGCCTGTTTGCGACTCATCCGGGTGACCAAAGCAAACGCGCCCGCCGCGACGAACAGAAAAGTCGGGAATCTGATGGATGTAATAAGCACTTTGTAAAAGTGGCGATATAGATTTGATAGATAGTGCTTTACAAAATGCCCGAGATCGTAAAACACGACCGAGGATAAAGAGTCGAATTTTCCGGCCGCCAGTCTCATATCCTCTGAAGATACCACGCCTGGCGCGCCATAAAAATGGCTGGCTATAATGAGATAGCTATCACCTCGAACCGCTGGTTCGCTGCTCATCAACTGAACAATCGACCAGGGTAGGCTGGCCAGGGCAAATGCGCCGGCGAAGACCGCCAGCCCCTGCAAACGCTTGCTCCATGTCCATTCATCCGGATTGATCAAGGCAACAATCATCACAACGCCAATCGGCAGAACCACAGCATTGTGCCTTGTCATGTAAGTCACGGCCATCAGAATGCCGGCGAGCACGAGGTTTGTGTTTGTTATCTGCCCTCCCCTAAACATCAAATAGATGGAGAATGCGACAAGCATGGCGAAGAACAAATCTGTCGAAGCGACAATAGCCCAGGGCAGCACCGTAGCGTGCCAGAGCACAAGCGTGAAAAAACCAAGGCGGTCATCGAAAAACTGTTTGATAAAACTGAAGGTAAACAGACCACACAGAACGGCTGAAAACATTGACAGGAGCTTACCACTCACAAACCAGTCTTGCACGAACAAATTGCTAAATGCCAAAGTGAGCGCATAAACCGGCCCGACGCCAGGTTCCTGGGGTGTTTGCCCTTGCACTATCCGCTGAGCATCTGGGGCGTACGACCAGTAGAAGTCGGTCTCTACGCCGTAGCCGCCCATTCTATGGTACGAACCAACGACCAGCAAGACCGCAAACATGAGTATGCTAAAGGCGATTGCCAGTCTGTCGTAGTAGCTCAGCATCCTCATTTTTTTCTGCAGGGCCGACATCTATTGCACTGGCTCCCCGGCAGAAACCGCTAGCTGCGGTTGTGGCCTGGCATCAGTCAAACCCCAGTGGTCTTTGATAGAGATGAATCTGAAGTCTGTAAGCAAGCGTCGCAGCTTCTTTTCTGTTCTCTTAAGATTCGCGTACAAGATAAAACGCTTGAGTGCGTCTGGCTTGAGGCGGGGCTGCTCAACATCGATCTCCCAGGGATGCAAGTACACCACGGCCGGCTGGCCTGCACGATTGTACTGCCGAATTCCTGCCTTCAGAAAGACGTACGGCACGACCCTGAAATAAAAGCCTCCAGAAAATGGTACCCGGCGCCCCAGCACTTCGGCCACCGACGGTGGAATCTCTCGAAATGGCTTGTCACCCGACAAAGTCAAGTTGTACTCGAAACGCGATGATGTGCTGTCGCCGTAAAGAAATGTTTTGAAAGGATATAAACTAGAGTCGTACTGCAGTCCCAAGTCGTGCATGGCATCCCAGGCCCATGGGGTTTTTTCGCCTAGAGACCAGGAAGGCGCCCGGTAACCTAACACTTTTCTACCGGTGATTTTCTCGAGCAGTCGAACGGAGTTGCCCAAATCTGTTTCAAACTGAGCTTCTGTATAGTCATAAACCAAATTATGGCGGTAACCGTGCGAGCCGACTTCATGGCCGCGTCTGACGATTTCACGAACTAAGTCCGGAAATTTTTCTGCGATGTCACCAACTACAAAAAAAGTAGCTTTGTTATGAGTCTCGTCTAAGATATTGAGAATTCGTAACGTAGGTTCCTCAACGCGGTCTTCAAAAGGTCCCGCGCCCAGCAAATCTTTATCCGCCAAATTAGGATGGTACCAGTCTTCTATGTCGAATGTCAGTATGTTTTTCATTGGTTTAGCATCGAATGAACTCAGAGTTCGGGCAAATATTGTACCACGCGTGGGCCAACAAAATTCGTCAGCGCAAGCGGAAGGCGTTTCCAGACATCTATCGCCTTTTGATATTTGTTGTCCCTGGCATCGACCACGGGAATCTCACGTGCGAGGTTGAGATGGTACTGATAATGGAGTTGAACGGGCTCGGCTCCCCACTGCAGCTTGAAACTGTAAGTTCCGGTATCGACCGTAGACCGCCCGAAGTCGAACACGGAAAAGTTGTTCTCACAAGCATACCGTATCGCCTGCCAGTACAGAAGATTGTTAACATAAACTCGATTGTATTTGCGCAATGATGCGACCCAAGGCTCAGAAATCATGTCCTTGAATTTGAAGAGAAACATGCCCGAAACCACCTCCCCACCATGCTTGAGAACAAGCAACTCAACCTGCTCCTGGAAGACCTCCGCTACTTTCTGAAACATGCGCAGCGGAAATATGGGCGTGCCCAAGTGCCTCAGGTTGATCGAATAAATCCGGTGGAAATCAGCCAAGTGCTGCATACCAAAGTCCACGCTCAACCCACTCTTCTCAGCCTTCCGGATCTTGTTGCGATTGCGTGACGAGATCTTGGACCAATGCAGCTCCGGGTCGCCAGAAAGATTCAACATGAGCGTCACGAAGCTGTCTTTTGCAGGCAGATCCCGTTGCAGCCTGGACCCGAGCTGTCTGAACTCAACATATCTCGCCTTATGTTGTCTGGCAAGCTTGATGGCCTCATCGACAAGCAGGCCTTCTACATCGCCATTCTCGGCGCACACCCCCGCAAAATTCGAAAAGGGGTTCGAGACCAGGTATTTCCTTCTGAAAATATCGGTCATGAGAAACATGGGCAGGATGCCCTGTGGCGAATTGCCCGAGTCCAGGGCGAGCAAATAATGCGGCGAATATCCGAAGACGTCCTCGAAAACGGTTTTCCATCCCAGGTGCTGATACAAGTTGGCGCCTGGGTGAGCGTCGACGAAGCTATTCCATAGAGGTGCGTTCTCTCTCGTGAGCGGCGTTATTGTCATTCAGCGAATCAGTCCTTGTTGCTAGCTTGTTCACAGTAGTTTTATAAATCGCGAGTTCCTGAGTGAGATTCTTGTTCTGGTCTTTCAGCTTCGAAAGTTCTATCGAGAAATGCATCAAGATGACAAGTGAGAACAGGATGGCAATCGATAGAAATAGCGCCGGCGGGTATTCAATCCCGATGAACAACGCGACGCTGTCGGCTAGCCGCGTCCAAATTGACGCCACGAGAATCGTGACGCTCACGAGCAACCAGAGGATCGAATGTTCGATCTTGAGGCGACGCTTGCGTATCAAATTGAGAACGAAAAGAAAAAGTCCGGAACTCAGAAAAATGATGATGATTTGTGCTTTTAGAGGCATGTTAGTTTGCCAGTCGCTCCTTCCCGAATAAGACAGCGTAAATCGACAAGAGCATCTTGATGATGTAGTAGATAGGCTTGAGGCCGCTATGCATCGATTTGCCAGTCTCGCTGTTGTACATCACGACCGGCACCTCGGCGACGCTGAAACCTGCGTAGTGCAACAGGATGATAATATCCGCATCCGGAAAATCGGACGGGTACTGTTGACTGGTGGCGAAAAACTCCACAACTCGACGGTTGAGCGCCTGGAAACCAGAAGTCGGATCCGTTATCTTTCGTTTGATGAACAGATAGATTAGAAACCGAAAAAAAGTCATTCCAAGCTGGCGCAGGGCCGGATTGTCGTACTTGCCGAGATTTCCCAGAAACCGCGAGCCAATTGCGACATCCGCGCCGTCTTTAAGCTCGGAAATCAGCTTGTCGATGAAGCGCGGATCATGCTGGCCGTCACCATCGATCTGGACGGTGTAGTCATAGCCTTGCTTCACAGCAAACTTGTATCCGGTCTGAAGCGCCGCACCGTAGCCCAGATTTACAGCAAGAGACAGAACCGTCGCACCGGCCTTCTCAGCTAACGCAGCCGTCTGGTCAGCCGAACCATCATTGATCACGACAATATCGACACCCGGATTGGTCTCCTGAATGCCATGGACAACTCGCTCTATCGAGCCAGCCTCATTGTAAGCCGGGATTAGGACCGCTATCTTGTCATTCGTCTTCATAGTCACCCTTATGTGCCGTCACACTACTTATCGGAAATAGATGAAAAAAAATTAACTTTTAGTCCGGCATTTTCAAACTGTTACATCCGAGACAAACCAAGAATTTTGCAAGAAGCGTGCCACTGCCAAATCCAGCGCAGATTGCCAACAGTCGTGCTGACTACGCGACGGACCATGCCAAACCGCGCAGGTCGGGCCCGCAATGATGTTCACGTGAATACAAGTGTTTCAGATGGTAACAAATCGGGAGACCGGAATAGCACTGCTAGTGCTTTCCATTCAGATTGCCATTTCCGGCGTGCGCACTGTAGAGATTTTGAAAGTTCTCGACCTGCATTCGCAAAGAGTACTGCTCTTCTACTTTGCGACGCCCTTGTTGGCCAAAACGTTGTCTGAGGTCGGCGTCGTCCAACAGAGCAGAAATCCTTGAGGCAAGTGTCTGCGGTTGTTTTGGCTGCACAAGAAAGCCGGTGCTGCCGTCGTCGATCAATTCAACGGTGCCATCGACGGAAGTGGCTACAACGGGCAGCGCGCAGGCCATCGCTTCCAGGATGACATTCGGCAGGCCCTCATAGAGCGAAGGTAAGCAAAAAATGTCAAACGTTGTCAGCAGTTCCTTGACATCACTTCTGAAGCCGAGAAATTTGACGTGATTGCTCAGATTTGCTTCGGCCACCTGCTCCTCAAGAGGTTTGCGCAGCTCGCCATCTCCTGCAAACACAAAAACGACGTTCTCATGGTCCTCAACAACTTTCTGCGCCGCGTCGATCAGGTAGCAATGTCCCTTCTGAGGGTGAAGCCGGGCCACGACACCAACCACTCTTGCATCGGCAGAAATTCCGAGTTCTTCCCGCAGTTCCGGACTCCTGCCCTGCTTGTAAAGCTCAAGGTTGACGCCGTAGGGGATCACGGTAATCTGGTTCTCAGACAGCCCACGTTCGTCTACCAGCCACTTTGCGGTGGCGTGCGACACCGAAACAACCTTGCTGCAGAATTTCATCGCAAAACGGTAGGCGAGCAGGCGGTGTTTGATCAACCACTCCGGCGCGGATATCGTTTCCCAGGAGAAGACGGCCTTGTTTGGGCTGATGGCGCTCGCCAGCGCTCCAACGACGTCAGCGTAAAACAGGGTCGTCATCACGACGTCAAATTTTTCTTTGCGGATGAGCTTGGAAACATCCCAGATCAATCTGGGGTCAACTTTGCCCCGCCGCGCAAAATTGACAAACGGGATCCCCAGTTCATCAAACCGATCTTTCAGACGGTCACCCATGCCGAGACTGCACACCGTGGTCTCAAATCGCTCACGATCCATGTTTACAATAAGCTCTAGGAGCTTGGTTTCAGCTCCGCCCCAATTCATGCCCTCAACTAGCTGCAGGACTCTGATTCTTCCGTTCTGTGACATAGGGTTTCCGTTGTAAAAGTGGCTGTCCCGGAGTCCGGAACAGCCAATCATTCAGATTCCAGTTCAGGCGGATGCCATTTCGGCTTCAGAAGTCTCGGCCACGCCATTCTTTGCCAGATAGCCCAACTCCTCGAGCCTCGCGAGAATCTTCCGTAGGCTTTCCTGCGGCTCTTCTTCACCGGTCTTGACGATGAGTTCAGCATCGGTTGGTGGCTCATAAGGGTCAGAGATGCCGGTAAAGCCCTGAATTTCGCCAGCTATGGCTTTCTTGTAGAGACCTTTGACGTCGCGCTTTATGCACTCGTCGAGCGGGCAATCGACAAAGATCTCGACGAAATCGCCAATCATGTCGCGGACATCGTCACGAATTTCTTTGTAGGGTGAGATGGCTGCGGATACGGCAAAGGTGCCATTACGTGACAGCAAGTGGCAGACAAAGCCAATTCGTTTGATATTGGTGTCGCGATCTTCCTTGCTGAAGCCCAGGCCTTTGCTCAGATTCGTTCTTACAACGTCACCGTCGAGAACTTCAACCGTGCGCCCGCGTTTTTTTAGTTCGTTTTCCAACAAAACCGCCAAGGTTGACTTGCCGGAAGATGGAAGTCCTGTAAACCAGATCGTCGCTGCTTTCAATGATTCGGACATCTAACTATTACCTCCTGTTCTGGGTAGAATTTGAATTCATTTTTCTTTTCTGTTTTCTGTTACGCGTTCTTCTTGTAACTATCGATCAGCACCTGTGCTATTTCGGGCCGCGTAAACTGTTCCGGCGGCATCTCGCCGCGCGTCAGCATTTCGCGCACCTTCGTACCGCTCAGAAAAACACGATGTTCCGGACCCGTACTCGGGCTTGTTTTTTCCGTCGCCATCTGTTTCGTTAATTTGCAGTAGAATGAGTGCTCGAATTTCATCGGGACGATGCCTAGTTCATCAGCCGTGAACTGGTCGAAAATCTCTTGGGCATCGTAAGTTCCGTAGTAGTCACCAACACCCGCATGGTCCCGGCCAACGATGAGATGGCTACAGCCATAGTTTTTTCGCAGCATGGCGTGAAAAATGGCTTCACGCGGGCCGGCATAACGCATGGCAGCCGGGAACACACTCAGCATAACTCGCTTCGGATTGTAGTAGTTTTTCATCATCATTTTATAGCATTCCATGCGCACTGCCGCCGGCACGTCATCCGATTTCGTCTCGCCGACGAGGGGGTGAATCAGAAGGCCATCGACGCCTTCAAGAGCGACTTTGGTCAGATACTCATGCGCCCGATGAATCGGGTTCCGGGTTTGAAATGCCACGATAGTTGTCCAGCCCCGCTCCGCGAAGGCTTTGCGAGTTGCGGCAGGCTCATGGCGGAAATCCGGAAACGGTAAATCAGGCAAATGGTTGATTAGCTGGATATCCCCACCCAATAGAATCTCGCCTTGCCGAAGCGCTCTTGCCACTCCCGGATGAGCTTCGTCAGTAGTGCGATAGACTTGCTCGGCCTCTCGATTCTTGTCGTAAGTGTATTTTTCCTCCAGGGTCATAATCGCAAGCGGGTAGTCGGCGTCATTGGTCAGCAGAAGCTCGTCGCCCTCCTTCAACTCGTCTGCCACGGTCCTGGAGACGGCCAAGGTAATCGGAATCGACCAGACCATGCCATTTGCAAGTCTGATATTATCGACGACACTCTCGTAATCAGCCTTCTTCATAAAGCCTGTCAGCGGACTACACGCGCCGACAGAAATCAACTCGAGATCAGAAACCGAAGTAGGGCCCAGTTGCAGTTTCCGTAAGCCCTTGCTTCTTTCCAGGGCAGCATCACGTTCATCACCTTTTAAAACTCGATTGACAAGTTGGCCACCGTGTGGCGCAATTAGATTCATAAAACAATTTCCTTTATCGTTACTGAATTCGGTAAACTGAGTTAAGATAGAACAGTTACACTAGTTATGCAATTGTAGCTTGCATCTTTTTAACCTCTTTATGATTGTCGGATGAGGAGACAGTTTCAGCCACGTCATCCTTCTTGGCCCGTGCTACCAGATGCAGCCCTGAACAAAACCAGGTGGCCGGCGCCAGCGTTTTCAAAAGCTTCAATACAAATTTGCCTTTCCGGTTGAGTTCCCAAATCTCTCCGTCCGGCTCTCTCAGAAAAAACCAGTCTGCCCATAAGCCAATATGCCTGTTGGTCGCTTCAGATTCGTAATCGTCAACGTCTTCGCAGATGATCTCGAAACCAGCCTGCTCCAGGTAGTTCCGCAACTCGATCTTGGTGAAGCGATACTCCCAAAAGTAGTTCGGCTGTCCTTTGAGCTTTCTTTTCAGAAAATAAAGACTGCGTATCGGGTGGGACAAAGTACGACGCAGGACAGTTAGCCACGGAGTCGTGACAAACGCCAGTCCCCCTGGTTTAAGAATTCGGTGAGCCTCTGCCAGGGACTTTTCGGGGCCATGCTCAAAATGCTCAATGACGCCCAACGAAATGTATGCGTCAAACGAATTGTCGGGATAATTGAGATCGGTGATATCCCCCAACTCGACAGCTACATCCGGCTTGAATTCTCTGGCGCGAGCGACGATATTCTGGTCATACTCAATGCCAACGATGTCGTGGCCGCGATTCTGAAACCATTCGCACCAGGCACCGAATCCACAGCCTCCTTCCAAAATCCTTGCCTTAGAGCCACCCAGATACTTGTCGAAAATGCGGACAAGCGTCCGGTCTTCGAAACTTTTGAGTTCTCCTTCCAAACTGCGGTCGTTCCATTGCTCGATGTCGTGTTCTTCGCTCGTCTTGAACGATAGTAGCTTGTAGCTCATTTTACTCCTTCTCAGAGATGCAGTTTGAACCAACTACGCATTAATAATCTAAACTTCAACGCCCAACATGCCCTTAAATCCGAAAGCGGCAATCAAGCTGATGACAAAAAAAGCCACCAGCCAGTGCAGGCTGAAACCCCAGAGTTCGAAATCCCGCACCGGGTATGAGATGGACACCAGTGAGGCAAACGATGCCTCTCCAAGGCTGGATTCGGCCGGGTTCATGATGGTCACACCGATATCATGTTTTGCTACCTGAGCTGTCACAGGCGCGAGGGCATCGACAACCTGCAGGCGCTTGTCAACCACATGGTCGCCGTGTTTGAACGCCAGGTTGAAAACACCCGATTGGGTTGCTTTGAGCCGCCAGTTGATTTCCCGAAGTTGCTCCACGCGTACAGGGGGGATATTCAACTCCAAGCCTTCCGGCAAATCAAGGCGGACATCCGCAAGCTCGACAGCCGCATCTTCAACACGAAGAGACACGACAACGGCCTCGCCAACCTTCAGAGGCCGGAATTCGTACCGCACGCCAAGCTGAATCAGAATGATTCCAACCGGAACCAGCAAAAACAGCATGGGACGCAGCGACTGTTTCATATAAAGCAGATTGCTCACGATGATGTTCTTCATCGTGTCTACCATCAACCCGATATCGTCTTTGTACAGGCGGATCGCAAGGAAATGGCCTTTGACCAAATTCTTCGCCCTTTTGATCGCGTTCTGGTCGGAGGTCGCCTTGAAAATGACCAGCATCGCCACACCCGTGACCACGGAGATCACAAGCATGGGCCAAACCGGGCTTGCGTTTCTGAAGGGCAAAAAGACTAGCCCAAAAACTGTATTTAGTGCTGCGTTTATGAGATCCATATTCTGATGCTTTTCATTCCTTAGGTTCTTAGAAACTAGGACAAATAACCGAGACCCTGCAAACGCTTTTTGATCTCATCGTCGCTATCTGTTTCGTCTACCGATGAAAGCTCCTTCTCCAGAATGTGAGCGATGAACTCCTCAGCCGACGAATAGCCAGCCACCTCCGCAAATTTCTTGACGCGGTCAAATAGTTCGTTCTCAAGTTTTACCTTTGCCATCAATTTACTCCTTTATCGACTAACCCTGGTTTGTTCTATTTGCACTAGCTCGATGAATAATTCCACAAGCTCAATGTTCTTCTTCAGCCACCCTGAGATGCCCTGACCTGCGAATAGCGCCTCAAAAGATGGACTCCCCTACCATATCTGCGTTCTTACCTACCCCAAATTCTGATAAAATCGTCGGGGCAAGATCATACAGCTTCGGATTCTCGGCTACGATCTTCTTGTTTGACAGAATGATTCCTGGAACCAACTCAGCCGCCATGCAGTGGTCACCGCTCCAGGAATCCATGTTGTCAGCGATCCATTCCCTCGGAAAGCTGCCTAACACCGTCTTGTCGGATGCACGGTAACCCCGTTTATAACCAATCACAAGATCGGGGGCCCCGCGCAGGTTGACACCGGAATAGATCTCGCTAGCGCGGTAGACTCTATCGACAATTTTCTCGCCATTCTTCGGGTCGCGCAGATCTAGCAACTTGTCGGCGATCTCATCAATGAGCTTGCCTTTCTCGCTGTATTTGACGATGCCGTATTTCTCACGGCCAAGCAAATTGACGTAAAGCCCGTTAAAACCGAGGCCATAAACCTGACTCTTGCCCCAGTCTACGTTCAAAAAATAGTCTGACTCCTCCTGCTTTGTTTCGTCAAGCAGAGAGACATAGCCCTCCTGCAGCAACCAGGTATTGAGATGCACGGCCCTTCGGAAAGGAGCAAAACCATGGTCTGACATTACCATCACGGTCGTTTCATCGTCGATTGTGTCAAGCACACGCCCGACTACTGCATCCACGCCTTCATAGACCGATGCAATCACGTCATGATATTTCGCCGCCAACTCGGGCTTGTAGCCCGGATGCTCGGGATCGATCATATTGTAAAACATGTGGGCGTTGAGATCCGTGCTGGAGAAGTAGAAGAAGAGCAAGCCGTCTTCATAGTTGTCGTAGACATGATTGAACATGCGCAGCCGCTCTTCGAGAACATTCTTACTTTGGCTGTGAAAATCATCGTGGTCAAACACACCCCAGGAGAGCGCTTTGGTGTCTTCGGGCATGCCCTGCGTATAAAAATTGCCACAACACTTGTGCAGGTCCTCAACGTAGTCTTCCGGTGTTGAGACCGGCAGCGCAGGCGCCGATGGGTCAATATTGATCGGCGTGACGTACAATTTCACCTTGGGACGAACTTCTTTCAGGTAGAAACGGCAGATGCCGCTCACACCCGTCAAACCGGCGGGCAGGAGGTCAAAGTTGACCTGAAGCCAGTCGCTCCACTCTTTCTCCTGCAGCAGAATCTGCTTGCCCTGCACATCAATTCTGGCAGTCGCATTCTCAGCGTCCCGGTAGACTTTGAACGGAATGGTTGCGTCCGGCTCGCCTTCGAGTAAAGCGTTTTTGGGCCCCACAAGATTTGACTCAAAGCTGTTGTTGACCAGAGTTACCGGATAAATCGTGCCCCCGGAGATATCGTCCCGGTTGGCTGGCGGATCGTCGGTGTAGAAGGAAAACGTCCCGAAACTGCCGAGCAAATCAGGCGTGCCCATGCCGCTCAAGGTCTTGCCATCCGATTCAATAGGCGGGAAATTCGCCGGTACTTTGATGACCGTGGTAGAGATGCCCCTATCTTCCAGCATGGTCCAGAAAGCCTCGCCCTGCCTCAAATTCTTGACATGGCCACTGGATAGTGGGATCAACCATTTGCCGATCTTGAGCGTGTTCGATGAACCTTCGGTCTTCGAGGTGGAAGAAATCGGCGTCATCAACTCAGGGTCACGGTGAATGAAGTCGTAGATGCCGTGCCCGCCCGGATTCATGCCGGTGATAAAATTCGACCACGCCACGGGACTTTGCGGCGGTACACTGGTCCCGAGCGGCATATAGTCACCGGTCTGTGCAAACCTTGAAAAATTGGGCAGCCTGCCCTCTTTCATGTACTGATTTAAAAGGTCGGGATCAGCGCCATCAAATCCTATCACAATGACTTTTTTTTGTGGCGCATCCGCACGTGTCTTGTCGCAACCAGTGAAACTCGCAGCAAGCAAACACAGGCTTACGAGCAGGCAACTCGTGCCTGCAATAGATTGTAACATTCTACTCATTGGGGTTCGCGACCTCCGTAATCTCAACCGTTTCGACTTTGCCGATCTTGTGAGCACGCCCGTTTACGCCACTACGCGTCGTCTCAAAGATGTTTGCCCCCGTCATGTAACCCGGCTTGGCGACTCCAAACATATCCAGAACCGTTGGCGCCAAGTCGACAAGTCCCGGCTTTGCCGCGGCTATTTTCATATTGCTGAAAATCACACCCGGAACCAGCTTGGGATCGATGCAGTGGTCGCCACTCCAGGCTTTCGTGTTGTCATCAAAAAGAGTGTCATCAATAACGCCGGTGGCTCCGTTCCACGAGATGCGGTAACCGATGTTGTAACCACTGATCAAATCTGGGCCGTCATTAACGTAGGGACCGCTGTAAATTTTTTGACCATCATACATTTCGGTGATCGCGACATTACCGTTTTTCGGGTCTATCAAGCCGGAAAGCTTCTCAATCAGCTCTCTCTTGAGCTTCTGGTACTCATCACCTGGTTCGACAGTGCCGTGCTTCTCCCGGCCCTTCACATTCAGGTAGATACCCGCAAGCCCAAAAGCGTAGGCCTTTGTTTTCGACCAGTCTACGCCCTGAAAAAACTCGCCTGTTTTTTCAACCCCATCTTTGAGGGTGAGATAGCCATTCTCCTTCAGCCAAACGTTCAGATTGATGCCGCGTTTGAAAGACTTGAAGCCGTGGTCGGAGAGCACGATAAAGAGGTCGTCTTTGTTGACTTTTTCCATGGTTCGGCCCACCAGGCCGTCCATCTTAATGTACATGTCTTCGATGACGTTCTTGTATTTCTCCGTTTCTTTGCCCTTGTTCGCCGGATGGTCATCCTCCAGCGTTCGGAAAAACATGTGCTGAATTCGGTCCGTCGCATCAACAACGACCGCGCATAAGCCCTTCTTGGTTTTATCAAGAGCGTGGAAAAACTGCTTTTCGCGTTCGTCATGAATCAGATAAGCCTGCTCCAGAAACGCCTGCTCGTCCAGGATGCCTTCGTTGAGCGACCAGGTGTCTTCGGCCAGGCCGAGAGTTGCAAACTTGCCGTGCAGCTTGGCCAGGTAGACCGAGTAGAAATAGGGGTACGAAATCGGCAACGCCGGCGTCTCAGGATCGATATTTATGGGCGTCATGTAAAGACGGAAATGCGGTTTGGTGTCGAGCAGGTAAAACCGCGCGATACCCTGCACTTTGATGCCCAAGCCTGCTTTGAATTTAAGCTCGATCCACTCCGTGTATTTTTTCTTTTTGAGATGAATCCTCTCTTTGCCGATGATAAGCTCGGCTTCGTCTTCACCCAAAATTTTGGCCACAAATGGCAGCAGCATCTGGCCGTGATTCTTCTTAATGGAATTCTCAGGCCCCTTGATATTGCCTTCGACGCGGTCGCCGTTGCGTGTCACAATCTGTGTGTCTCCGCCTTCCTTGATGGGGTCCACCGAATCGTCGGTGGTGAAAAAAGAAAAGGTGCCTTGAGTTCCCCACAAATCAGGCGCACACATGGCGGATAGCATGGCGCCGTTAAATTTCTCGGGTGGAAATGTAATCGGAACCCGCAGGACATGGCTAAAAATGCCGTGGTCGCCCAAGATTTTCCAGAAACTCTTGCTGCGACGCAGAAAACGAACAATCGGTTTGCCCAGCGGAATCTCATATTGCCCAAAGGATAGCTTCCGGCTTGGTGTGCCGACTTTGGAGGAGGAAAGCTCAGGCATGTAGGTCTGCTTGTGTCGAGACAGGAAATCAAAAATGTTGTGCCCGCCCGGATTCACGCCTGTCGAAAACGCTGACCATGCCACTGGCGAAATCGCGGGATAGGTGGTTTGCAAATGCGAATAGGACCCCTGCTCCTTCAACCTCAGCAGGTTCGGCAACTTGCCTTGCTTGAGCAACCGTTCCGTAATCGTCGGCTCAAGGCCGTCGAGGCCCAGAATGACGACGCGGTCCGTTTTGGCTTGTACGAACGCTTTGCGGCGTTTGAAGAAGCGAACGAACACCCTCATGGGCCAGGTCAGCAGGGTAAAAAACGCCATGAAAAAACTGGCAAACAACATCAGGAACGAGGTCAGAAAAGCAAAGCCTGCGCCAGGTCCGATGTAGGCATGCGCCGGCTGGGATCCGAGGATAAGCAGGAAGACTAGGAAGAAGGGTACAATGACTCCAAGCTTGAGTCTAATTCTACTCTCCGGATTGATCAACGATTCACCGTCCTTTTTGAATTGAGCCATTCTGAAAACAGTCGTCTTGCGTTTGCAAATTCTATACCGATACTCACAGTCATTTCAAATATTCTCAATATCGTGTTAACATGCTATTTTTTAAGACCTAAACAGTGACACGTCGGCGTTAATGTTATCGGCACATAACTTTGATGTCTTAAAAGGGATCAGATAGTTTCTTTTGGTGTTGCATTGTGAAACAATGGGGTATTGATGAGAGCGTCAGGACGGACGTCTCGGCAGCACCAATACCGTTTTCGCGCTGCGGAAATTCACCTATAGGTTCTCAGAAAGATATTACCATACCCGCCGAGACCGAGCCGCTGAAGTCGCCCTCGGTACGAGACGCACCAAGTTCAAGAAAGACGAGTTTGCGGTCGTCGTTTTGCGTCCCGATCAGGACATCGAAACTCTGGGACAACACCGAATCGACGAAATCTTCTGAATTTGGATATAACCTGCCTTGCGTCACACTGAAATCCAGACGATCAAGCAGCAGCGCAGAAAAAGTCCCGGAAAACCCTCCCGCACCGTCAAAGTCGTAGTACAAACTCCCGCCCAGGCCAAGAGCGTTCTGGCCATCCTCCAACAAAGCAACTTGACTCTGAACGGTTGAACTGAAAGAAAAGACAAGAACAAAAGCACCAACAATTGTGAAGAGACTGGATTGCTTCCTCATTTCACATCCTCCCGACTGAACAGTTGAGTAGCAGTTGCGCCTTTCTCCCGAACCGCGAACAACTCTGCTCCGGTTGCAAACTCCCCGAAGGATTTTTCTTCTCGAAGATTTGGCGCAATCAAAATGTGATCGACTTGATTCTCAAATGTGAGCTTAACCGCAATTGCTTCTGTTTGGGGAGTAGACTGCCCGCCGGCCGTGACTTGAACAGATTCTACACGTTCATCCGGTTGTCCAAGTTCCGATGGCGCCAGAATAGTGACAAAGGAAATCGGCAGAACGCCCTGGCGGGTGACGCGAACGCTGGATGCCGGCATTTTCTTGCCGTACTCCGAAGAAACCCAGCCCTGCACCGGACTATCTTGTCCCCTCACGGCAGTCAAGCGGCCCTGTTTCTCGCCAAGAACATGGACGGACATGGCTGGTCCACCCGAGTAGCTGGCCCGAATCTCGTTCTCGCCCAGAATCTCGACGTTCGCTTCATGCCAGAAGTGAAATAGTTGTTCCAACTTATGCTCCCCCTCTCCCTCGACAACGTCCCAAATGATCCAGTAGTCCGGTTTTACAAACAGCCAGCGCCGGGTGTGGACAATTCCGCTGAGTACATCTTCCTTAACGCTGCCGTAGCCGCCATCGTAGTGCGCCTCAAGGTAGTCGAATGCGTCCGTCGAAATCCATTGATTGGCCAGGGTTTCGGGCGGCGCATTCACCCAAAGCTCCTGATCCGGAAAGCGAATCTGGCTACGGCCGTCCACAACAATCGTGTTATGCGCGAATGAACTGGTGAAGTACTTCCGCCACTTGTTTCGCACGTACGTGTAAGTGCCGCTTTCCACGATAAATGGCCTGCCAAACGCGAACAGCTCAAAACTCAGCTTGTCTTCGTGGCCGTGCGATGAACCGAACGGCCCGGCATCTGTAATCATGTAGCGCGCCTGGCGCGCCCACCCGCTGCGCATGACGTAAATGCCAGAATAGGGAAATGCTACCGACGGTGATTCAGGCCGCACACCCGAGTAGCCGTCGCTCGCAAAGTACTCGAAGTCCTGCCGAGAAAAAAACTCGGCCGGCCGGTCAAACATGATGCGGAGATTCTTGGCGTGGAAGCCGTCATTCATCTGCGGCATGACGCCGTCGGGACGGGAAGTGTGCATGAGAAAACTGTACATCTTCTCGAGCTGCTGGTAGAAGAAGTCGGAAAGGCGAACATCGTACGCCGCCGCGAAATCGGTAATCTCCTGCAGAATGCGAATGGCGAAGCGGTGGTAGTAAATCGACCCCTCCGTGTAACCGCCGTCCGGATAAACGTCCTCGCGCATGGCCCGGTCAAGCCGTAGTCTGGCGATTTCGATCCAGGTTTCTGACATTTTGAACTCAGGAAATGCGGCAGCGACCGCTAGCAAGCCATACGTCTCCTGCAGCAGATGATTCCTCCTGGGAGAACGAAAGTGTGCCAGGAATTGCGCGTGGTCATGAAACGAGGCCAGCATGCGCCACTTGACTTCCTCGCTGACTTGATCGCAATTATAGAAAATAAAAAATGCCTCAATCCAACTGTCGGTCATGCGGGCGCTGGATTCGATCAGGCGCCAGACGTTGTCGCGCTCGTTTTTCCAACGCGGCACCGGATTCTGCTCGAACCAACTGCGCATGATGCGGTCAAAGGCGAGCGCATATTGGGAATCCTGCGTCATTCGGTAAGCGACGGCCACGCTCCAAATCCAGTCCATCCGATTGAGGGCAAGCAGCCATTCCCGGTCTTTGGTCGGATTCTGGCGCCACTCAATCTCACCCGGAAATGTGTGTGCGATGTTTAGAAGATCAAAGGTCCGGGCAATTGAGGCGTCGGCCTCGGCCATGATGTCCGCGGTATCCTTGCGAGCGATGCGTTCATCCAGCAACGGGAGTCTGTCTTCTGCTGTTTTCGTCAAGTGATTCTTTATGTCAGACATGGAAAAACCGGTCTTCACTCCGCCAGAAGTTGATGCGGACACCGTTCTGAACAACCCGGCCAAACCGTCAGGTTCAGGGGATGCAGCCTGCAAACGGGCTTCAGGCATTTGCAGCAGGTAGAAGAGATTTACACATCCAACGAGCACGAATGCCGCAGCAAATGTCCATTTGCTGTAGAGTCGGTGCAGAAAACGGACCGGCTTGAACCAGCGTAGAAACAGCCAGATTGCCAGGGCAATCATAATCACCAATATGGCGGCGTTGCCTGCCAGGCTGATTGGGTGAAAACGGCCGGGGAAGATATTCCTGTTTAGAAAATTGGCGACGGGCAGAATTGGTAACGCAACAAGCAATCCGGCAAGCAGGAATCCCTCCAGGCTACGAAACAACCTCCAGCAGATCCCTAACAGAATTCCGAATGCCAAACCGAGTAGGAGAAAATGGTTGACCGAAACTTGCAGATAGTTTACGCCGAACGTGGCTATTTCCTGCGTGAAGTAATTGTTTTGCAAAAGAAGAATGACGACGCGTATTACGCCGCCGATCAAACCTAGCCAACAGCCGAGATGGATGGCGTGTTTGAGTTTTGTGGTGAGACCTGATTCGTCCATAAATTTTGCTGGCGAAACCTGCAATCAACGGCGGTGAGAAACGACCTACTTGATATACCCCAGTGAGCGCAAACGCTTCTCCAATTCCTTCTTGTCGATATTCCGAGTCTGGCCCTTGGTCTCCATCGGTTTGAAGCTACTGGCCCATCGGCCAAGTCTCGCACGCAGGGAGTCAGCCGCCAGCGGCCTCTGCTGCAGAACGTCGGTTAGCTCATCCGGGTCGTTTGCCATGTCAAAGAGTTCGGCCTTGTCATTTGAAGCCCAGATGTATTTCAGTGAATCGCCCGCAACGTTGCCAAAGATCGCTCGCAGGTCACGGTAGTATCTGCCGGGACTGCGTTTGGCATGCGCATTGTGTTGTTGCTGAAAAAGCTCGGCAATCACCGGATGGTTCGCCTGGTCAATCGGCTGGCCCTGAACATTAGCGGGGATCTCGATGCCTAGCTGGGCCAGAATTTCCGGCATGAGGTCAACTGTCTGCACCAGTTTTGCATCACGGCCGGTTTTGGCGGCCTGCGGGTACTTCACCATCAACGGCACTCGAATCAACTCATTGTACAAATCCGTGTTATGGCCGAATGAGTTGTGTTCGCCAAAAAGCTCGCCGTGGTCGGAATTTACGATGACCATGCTGTCATCATAGAGTCCCTTCTCTTTTAACCTGGCGAACAGACGGCCGAGATAGGCATCCATGAAAGTAATCTTCCGCTGAACGTAGCCATTCCAAAATGCCCGGTGCTCGTCCGTCACCTCCGCCTGGTAAAACACTACTTTGTCTGCATCGAAGTCTTTGAAGACCTCTTGCTGGCGTTGGCGATCGAAGCCGTACAGGGAGTCATAGGGCTCGGGCACAAAGGCGATGCCGCCGTGCGGCTCCATCAAATTCACGAACAGGAAGAAGGGTCCGTCATCAGCATTGTCATCGAGCCAGTTGTTGACGATGGGTTCCATTTCTGTTGCCAGGCAGACCTCATTCACCCACAACTCGTCGATGCGAAAATCATCCGAAAGCTGGAGCAGCACCTTGCCCCAGAACATACTGAAGACAAGCGGGCGGCCATCAAAATAGTACTGAAATCCCTGATGGCATCCAAGCTGTCGCGACAATCCGGCATTGTTCGCTGCGATGCCAGCGGTGTTGTAGCCGTGCGCCGAAAGGATTTCACCGATCGTCAGATTGCCCGGCACCAGCGGTGTCGAGAACATGGCGTCACCAACAAAATGTGCGCCGTGTTTCGAAGGAAACATGCCCGTGAACATTGAGGCGTGCGAAGGCAGAGTCCAGGGCGCCGCCGAGATGGCGTTATCAAAAACCAGGGCATCCTGTGCAAATTGCTCAAGGCTCGGGGTTGTCTGTCGCTGGCCGCCGTACACCGAAACATGGTCACGGCGTGCCGTGTCGGTGACAATCCAGATGATGTTCTTTGGCTTTTGCACGGCTTCCTGCGCCAAAAACTCATCGTCAGTGCGGTCGAAACTGGCGGTCGATGGCGTGCCGCTCCAAACAAGAATGGCAAACACAATTGCTGCCATTACCGCAACACTGGCGAATCGCGCACCCGTGGATGCTGAAGCGGTCAAGATCTTTGCATGAAGCCAGACCAAAGCGGCGCCCGCCAGACCCGCCAGGCCAAACGCAATTGTGCCAAAGACCAATTCGGGTATTTGGGTGTGCGGCGGCTGCCAGATAAAAAAGCGCAAATTGACTCCAACAAGAAGAATCAGCGGCAAGAAACCGACTTCAAGAAAGCCCAGGACTGCGCTACCTTTTCGTTCAGGTAGCGCCACAACCAGGCGAAATACCAGGAAAGACAGCAACAGAAACGCCAGATCCGCGGCGAGACTCAAGGGAGCCAGTGCGCCAACGCGGGCAGTCAGTTTTTCATTGATGTAGTAGAAACCGTAGATGTAGAAAAACGAAAACATCACCGCGGCCGGCAAGAAGGATGGACGATTTACGCCTATCCAGCGGGAGCTTAGCACACTTGAGAAGAGCTTCAAGAACAGCCCAAGCACTGCACCGCCGACCGCACCGGCCGGCAGATAAAGGGCAAGGTAGAACAGAAATGTGCGATAATTGATTGCAGCGTAGAAGGAGCCAAGAATCCATTCTGACAAGAACAGGCTGAGCGCGGCGCACACGCCAAACAGCGTGGCTGTCCCCAGAAAAGATGAAAGTGGTCGTTTCATTGAAGTTCCTGAATATCTTGATAAGATGTCGTTGAGTTTTCATCCGGACTCTGTCGGTCGAACCACGTCGGCATCGAGTCTGAATTCGATCTGCGGTTCAAGTTAGTCCGCGCTCCGCACCTTGACGCCCACCGGCACCTGCGGCGCATCAAAATCCCCTTCGGAGTCATCCTCCGAGTAAGTCCAGTTGTTGAAGTTGTAAACGATTTTCTTTCCATGCCGGGCAACGGTCATGACATTGTTCTGCCAGCTCACAATCGAATTGCCGCGGTGGTCCACGGTTTGAATGCGCGGAAACGGGAAGTCGATGTCGCCAGGCTCGTTGAGTCCACAGTAGTCTTTCTTACCAATTACGGCGCCCCGGGAGGTCGTATAGGAGTCCGCGGTCAGCAGCGCGTTCTGTTTAATGGCCTGCTTGAAAGCATTCCAGTCCGGGTAATCCACACCGGAAATGGCAACCTCAACCGAGGCGGTGGAGGCGCCGATACCCACGGCGACCATAACTCTTCCCAGCTTGCGAAAACTCCAGATTCCGTCCTTATCGACAATTTCCCAGCTTGCGTCGGTGGTAGTTTCCCAAAGTTTTGGTCCGCTGCCGATGTTCGCAAACAACGCGTTGCGAAACTGATTGCCCTTGCTGCCAATGTAGTTTGTTTCCTGGTTGTCGTCGGGCTCGGTGGCTCTCTCATTTACCCAAAGTCTGATAAAACCGGTCCGTCCTCTGCCCTTGACGCTAAGCTGCCAGCCATTGCGCGGCTGACCGACATTTGAGCCGAGATTGTAGAACTTTGTCACCCAATTCCACTTGCCCTTGCCTTCTCCATTGAGATAGCCTTCGTTGTACTCCTGGTGGAAATGCCAATAGTCGTCCGGCTCATCCTCCAGCACACCGGCATCCACGGCAACGTCGGGCACCCGGTAGTCGAGGTAGTAATTTGCGGTCACATTCCATTTTTCTTCGTCACCGTCAAGATTGTCTCCCATTCCCCAAAAATGGTGAAAAGGATAAATTGGCGAGCGAGAATTCTTCCGGTAGTCGTTGCGCCCCATGGCGCCGCCCCAGGCGTTGGCGGAAAAATCGAGCACCGCGTCGAGATGGGCCAAATCCGCGCACATTTTCGCTTTGCGCGCCAGCTTGGGATCGTCTGCCAGATCAGCCAGGATCGCCATGGCCGCGGGGTAAGCGCGGGCATACACGATGGAATCGAACTCGCGATTACCGCGCGGCGACCGCTTGCGGACATACTGACCATCCATCACCCACTCCAGCCAGTCTTTCGCAAGCTGGCGGGCGTTGTAAGGGCCTCCGCCGTATTCGTAGCTGTGGCCGTTGTAACTGAATGATGGCCAGTGGTTCTTGTAATGCCCGGGCACCGGTGGGTTCAGCGTTACCGGGTACCCGAAGTTGGGAAATTTGAGATTGCGGTCAAAATTCGTAGTGTAAAGATAAACGCCCACCATCGCAAACACCTGTTTGTTCGGATTTAAATCACCAAACGTGCCGCTGCTCGAAATCCAGTCGTCGTACTTGGACGTGATGTTATCCTCGTCTCCCGCGCCAAGCACGCCACGTCCTTTGGAACCGTATTTCAGGAGAAGCGCGGCAGCGAAACCGTGCTGCGCCCGGATGTCGTTCAGCCAATAGCCGCGCGTAAAATTCTCGATGGTCTCGGAGACCACGCCATCAAGATCGCCGGCGTCAAGCCAGGTGAACAAATAGTTGCGGCGGTCCACCATGCTGATGGAGCCGCTGGGACTTGGCACCTGGGCTTGCCAATCGTCACGGCGCTGTTCAAAGGTTTTGCCGTCAGCGCCAAGACCATTTGGCTGAGCCATCGAGCTGGCGGCGGTTAAAAGGGTCGCGGCTAAAACAACATTCACACTTATACGTCTAAGATAGTTCACACTAATTCCTCAGGCAATTCATTTTTCAGCGGGCGCGGGCGCAACTTTCATTACTTGATGTATCCAAGCGTTCGCAGCCGCTGAATTGTCTTTTCATCAAAATCTTCTTCAAAAAAACCGCCGGGCTTGTATACGAGATCGAGATTCTCAAACTCGTTCGCAAGCCAAATCTCCATGGCGTGCTTCATCTTGGTCGCCGTCCCGGGCTCAGTTTCGTAACGATTCTTTCGCTCGTGCGGGTCTGTGGGTAGATGGTATAGCGCCCAGGTCTGATTTTGCTGCCGCACATCCAGAATCAGCTTCCAATCCCCATTGCGCAGACCGAAAAAATTGCGCTTCTTCCAAAACCCGACACTGAACGCTTCGTTCGGCCACTCTACCTTCTGCCCCTCGACCAGTGGGACAACGCTCCTGCCGTGAAACTGGTCAGGCATGGGGATGTCCAGAAGGTCGAGTACAGTCGGGGCGATGTCGATGCTCTGCACGACGTGTGCCAACTGCATCCGCTTACCGCCCGGCAGTCGTACGAGCAAAGGGATCCGCACGCTCGATTCGTTGACCCCGGCGTGGCCATATTCCAGTCCGTGTTCCAACATGTTTTCGCCGTGGTCAGAAGTAATAATGACGATCGAGTTCTCGAGCAACTCGAGTTCGGTCAGCTTATCATACACGGCGCCGATTTGCTCGTCTGACCAAGCAACCTCGCCATCGTAAAGCGCAGAATAGTGTTGTTGGTCGGAATCACTCAAGGTCACGTTACCCTGCCGGATGTCGAAAATCTGCTTGAGGCTACCGTCGGCGATTCCGGAATAACTCTCTTCGAATTTGGCCAGATGCCTGGCCGGCGGCTCGTACGGTGCATGCGGCTGTAGCCATTGCCCCCAGAGAAAGAAGGGTCGGTGGCGATGTTTTTCAATCCACGAAAGCGCCAAATCGGTGAACAAATCACGGTCAGTGATTTTGTCGAACAACCGAATCGTATCGAGTGTGCGTACCCACATTTGCCAACTGGTGTCGTGGTAGTCAAACTTGGTCAGGTCGGTGAAAGTGTCGTACCCAAGCTCAAAATTGTACTGATTGCCAACCAGTGTATTCGAAACAAAGCCCGCATTCTTATACCCGTACTCGTGCAGAATCTTCGGCAGCGTCAAAAGCTTGGCGTTCAGAGATTTCCCGTTTGGAAAAGCGCCGTGGTGGTAGGGCTGCATGGAGGTCATGATGGACGAATGCGACGGCAAAGACGAGGCCCACGACACGTAAGCTTGTTCAAAAAGCACGCTTTCACTGGCCACCCGGTCGATGGATGGCGAGGTGGGCTTGTCATAGCCGTAGCAACCGAGCCGGTCAGCCCGCAGTGTATCGATGATAAGCAAGAGCACATTCGGCTTGGCGCTTCTAACGCCAGCCATGCCATTCGAGTTCATGAACAGCGCCACGCCGAGAACCAGAAGCCAGACAACCACAAAAGGTCTTGGCTTTCCTTTGCGCCACAACTTGAGTTTGTCAGAAGCTCCATGCATGAGTCGGGCTGCGATTTCCGCCAGGACCAAAGCACCGACAAACGCCAAACCCGAATAAAGCAGTGATTTGCCAGAGAGCAGCGAGCGGCCGGAATTGTAGTGTGCCCAGAACAGGAAACAGAAAAAGGTCGCTGTAAGAAAATTGAGCACCCAACTCAATTGCGATGGCCCGATCTTCTGAAATCGAGAGACAACCATCTTCAGCGGCAAATAGAGCACGGGCAGGAAGATGAGATTGAAGATGAGCAAGAGCCCCGCAAACAGCGCTATCGCGAAACTTACAAAAATCACAATTTGCAGAAGCAGCGCCAGCTCGACAGCATTGCTGCTGAGGATTCGAGACACGACAATCAGAGCCTCCAGCCCGCCAACAATTCCACCAGCCCACAGTGCGCTGCGGGAAAATGCCTTCACCCAGGCGCCAAAACTTGTATTATCTTGCTGCATTCAGAATCGAATCCTTTCTATCTCTCACAATACTCTCTTCATCTGGCTCGCAATCATTGCACTAATTGCCATTCGAGACACGCACTCCGGAAGGCGTTGTGGGCGCCGTCACATCTCTGTCGGGTTGCTCTGAAGTCACGGAAACCAGCTTGAAGGCATCCGCTACCACCATACCGTTGGCGTCATTTGAAAGCTCGATGCGAGAACGAGCGCCAACCGGAAAACTGAATTTGCCGAGATGGTTCCAGCTTCCGGACTGGCGCGACTGGTCGATGCGCTGGTTAAATTTCACATCTCCGTTAATGGTGATTTTGACCGGCACGTTGGTCGCCATATTGAACCCCTCGAGCTTGCCATGCCACTCATAAACGTCGTACTCCCCGGCGATGCCAATTTCAGGAGTATAGATCGCCTTGCTGCCGCCACTGCCAGGACTGGCAAAGGCGACGCCAAATAAGCCGTTGTGTTTGGCCTGGCGAAAACTGTAGGGGTCTTCAACATCATTGGTTTCCGTCCAGCCGCCCTGCAGGTCCGCATTTTTGCTTCCGGGCGAGGTCTCGGCGTTTTGCTGGTCCACCACGATATCCGCGATGACGGTTTTGCGCTCGGTCAACAAAATGATGCCATCCCCGACAATCAGGCCGTCGTCCAATTTGCCACCAAAAAGCTCGATGCCATCGAACTGCTGGCCGTTGTTAACCTGCGAATCCTGACCCCCAAGAAAACGGTAGTAAGGCCCGTTGTAGCCGTTTAAACCACGCAAGTCGCCATCACTGACCCTGGTCGTCGAAGTAGATGGATTGGTGATGGAGACGCCTTTATCGAAAAATCGAACCCAGCAGCCATTGGTCAACTTTTGTGGCCCGGTGCGGTCCCAGCCAAGCTCGACATCATATTCATCGTAGTACTTGTCGAAATGGTGCAGCGCCCTGGCCTCAAAATCAGAATAGCTGAAATAGCCCTCTCCCAAGAGTGTGATGGTCAGCATGAAGCGCATGTGTGTGTAGTAATCCTTCGGCTCGCCATTGATACGCGGGTCCTTTGGCGACGGCATGACGTCGAAAATCATCATGCGCGGCTCCAGTGAAGTATCGCTCCAGCCGAAGTAATTGCGTTCGAAACCGTTCCAACCGCGCACGCCACGGTAGTTTTCGAGAATCAGGCCGTTGGTGGTGTTCCAACCATACTGGTGGAACAGTCCGGAGTTGACGAGGACGTAACGATTGGGCGGCATCTTGCCGCGCAGAATCTGCAGCAGAGTTTCCACGCCGGCACGCCACTCCGCTTCAACCCAAGCGTTGCCGTGTTCGTCGTAATCGTTGCGGCCGTTGTTGTCGAGATCGATGTCGGTTTGGTTATGCGGCTTGCGCCAGAGCCAGTCGCTGGCAATGCCGTCAAACGCGGTTAGATCTACGCGGTCAATGAGCACGTCTGGCAGCAGTTCATTGTAGCGCTTGCCATCGACTTTCGGGCAGTGATTTGAAAGATTGATCAGAAATTTCTTACCAGCGAACTCGATTGGCGAGCCATCAGCACGACGAGCAAACCACTCGGACGGAAAGCTGATATCCGTGTCAGAAATCGGATTATTGCTGTTCCAGACCGTCCAACCGCTTGTTGAAAACACCACGGTTTTTGGATTTTTTCGTTTGATCGCCCGCGGAATATCCGGGTCGGTTTTGTTGATATCCACAAGGTCCATTCGGGCATGCCAATCAGGCGGTACCTGGCCGCGGAAGAAGTGGAATGTCCCAATTCTGGGGTAGGGGTGTTTGCCTTGAGCAACCACGGTTGTTAGCGGCGTCAGGCTTGCGGCTAGCAGAAGCGCGGCGCTGCACGCTGTCATCCATTGAGTTCTCCATCTCCGTTCCATCCGTGCCTCCTTTATAACATCTTTACTGCTTATGCAGCTCAAAATTGTGTCAACCGTTTCCGCTACAGCCAATCCCGCAGGCCAAAGCAAGGTAACTGCAAAACCAGTCGGTCGTTCCGTTGGGTCTTACAGACTACTTCAAGTAGCCCAGCGCCCGCAATCTTTTCTTTTGTTCTTCGGTCAGGCTCAGTTGTTTGCCCTGACGCTGCTCCGCCTTAAACTTCTGATCGACTATTGCAAGTGTGGCTTCAAGCTCGGCTGCGATCTCAGGGTGCTGCTCAATCAGATTCTTCTGTTCGCCTGGGTCTTGCGCCAAGTTGAACAGATATTTGCCTGAATTGAGTCCAGTCCGGGAAATGAACTTCATGTCGTCCTTCATGATAGACGCCATTTCAAACGAAGGCGCCAGAAGGTGCGAAGTGATCAGTCGATGACCTTGCTCGGCTCCGGTGATCACCGGCGTCAGGCTGTGGCCTTCAAAGTCTGGCGGTGCATCCACTCCGGCGGCTTCAACAATGGTCGGCGCCAGGTCAACACTCGAGGTCGGACTGGCCACGCGCGAACCTGCCCATTTGCCATCCGGAAAGCGCATGACCAGGGGTACCCTCAAGGTTTCATCATAGAGGTGGTTGCCATGCCCCCAACCACCATGGTCAAGAAATTCCTCGCCATGGTCCGAAGTGAAAATGAACAGGCTGTTTTGTAGTCTTCCGGCTGCTGCGAGAATTTTCTGTAGTCGGCCCAACTCAGAATCGAGATACTCGATTTCCTGGTCATAAAGCTCAACAATTGAGTCAACGGTCCACCCCGATTTCAGATTGAATTGTACAGCCTCGTAGGGGTGACGCAGGTACGGCTCGTGCGGATCCAGATAGTGAATCTGGAGGAACAACGGCTTCTCCGGAGCTGTGACCAACCACTTCTGGATGAACGAATTGACGTTTGCCGCATCCAGGTACCAATCGTTGACAAACTCCGTCGGAAATACGAAGGGGAAATCCTGAGACAACTGATTCTCCGTTCCGAGCAGACGCCGTACCAGGAATGGCTTGAGTGAAAATGGCGAGACCGCCAGCGGATTCCGGAACGCTTCGATCATTTCATCATAGTAGACTTCGGAAAACGCAAAGCCCTTTGAAACAGAATTGACGTTGGTGAGAAATGCAGCCGAGTGGTAACCATGGGCCTCCAGAATTTTCGGCAGGGTCAAGACGCTGTCCATCAGCGTCACGTGCAGGCCCGTGGCCCCGTGCTGCTGCGGGAACAAAGAGGTCATGATCGACGTGACCGATGCCCTTGTCCAGGAGGAATTGGTGAAATAGTTCTCGAACGTTACACCCTGTTGGGCCAGTTTTTCGATGTTTGGCGTCTTCAACGGCTTGTCGTAACCGTACAGCGGCAGGTGGTCGGCCCGCAGGGTTTCGGCTGTGATCAAAATGATGTTCGGAGGAGCATCCAGGTTTCCGGCATCTGGGTGCGAAACAACTGTGCTTCCAGCGGAGGTAGTCAGGTCAGTCTCGGCCGTGGCCGTTTCTTGACTGCTAAAGCTGTGCAGAATCAGACCACCCAGCAGAACCACCACCGGCGGCGCCAACATTTTGCCGACAGTTTTTAAATTCAGGAGGCCCGTTTGGGGACTTGAGCTGCGCCCTCCTACCGTCCTGTACAAAATCTGAAGGAGCGCAAACCCTGCCACGATGATCGCCAGGCTTGCCCCAATCGAGAAGGGATGTGAAAGCGGAATGCGCGCCAACGGGTAGCGGTTTGCATAAACTCCCGCCCACAGCACCATTACCAGAACGGCTATGCTCAACACAAAGTAGCGGCCGGCAGCAAAGTCTTCTCGTGTTTTCTTGAAGGTCAACCACGTGGCTGTCAGGTATGCGCACGAGGCGCCGCCGAGTACCAGCCCGAAGAATCCATAATTCAAAAGGGCCGCTGAGTAGAGATTCCAGATGCCACTGGCGTCCTGGCCAATCAATGCGCGATATTGCGTCAGAAGCAGCACGCTTGCCTCATAGAGGCCCCAGAGCAGTCCTGCAAGCAGGCCCCAGCTCAGCGTCTTAAGTATGTTGCCAAACAAGTTTTCTTTAGATGTCATGTCAACGCATGTTTCGTGAAACAGCACATGCCGGAACTGGTATCCGGCCGACCTGGCAAGCAGTTGAATCCATCTGCCAACGCCAGTTGGTTTCGCGCATGAAAACGTTCACGCCGCGACCTAGCGCTTCACCCCGACCAACTTAAACGTTGGGGCAGCAAGCAAGGAGATTGGAGAGATTGCCCGCAGAACAGCATTGGCTTTGCCCTTCAGGCCTTTTTCTCCTGCGCCGCCAAAATGGGCGTAGGGCGTCGCCTTGAAGCCGATCTCTTCCATTTGCTGCGCCAGATCGCGCGGGTCGAACAGCCGCTCGATATAGTCGTTTTTTTGCGGATTGAAGGCTGGCACGCCAATCTTGAACTTGCTGTTTGGCTTCTCACCGCCATCAAGATACTGCCGGACCACCTCTATGATTTTCTGGTCGCCCAATCCGAAAGTTCTTGCCGCGAGTTCATTAACTTCGTTGCTGGAAATCTTTGGGAAATTCGTTGCAATGATTTCTTTGCGCATGTCCACGTAGGTTCGCTCAATGCGATGACCGTGTACTGAATCCGCCACCGGCCCATTCTCGAATCGATCCCAGATTTCATAGGTTTTGCTGCGAACCGATGGATTTGCACCGTTGTTGCCATCCGAAACAATGACAACGCCACCTTTTTTCAGCACACGGTGCGCTTCGGTCAGGAATAAGTCCACATCGCGATAGTGCGAGATCGCCTCCACCGACATCAAGATGTCAAAGGTGTCATCCGGAAAATCCAGACTGGCTGCGTCCCCAACTTTGGTTTCTATGGGCAAGTCCCAATTCAGGTCCTTCAAATACTTGTGGATGCTGGCGATCCAGTCTGGATTGACATCGATACCGCTGACATCTTCGGCACCGTAACATGCCATGATCATGCTGTCGATTCCGAAGCCGCAACCGCAGTCTAAAATGCGGCTGCCTGCAATTGGCCGATCGGCCAGCTCAAACAGATATTTCACGTTCAAAATATATTTTTCGAATACTTCCCGGTCCAAAATGTGGCGGCAGTAGTAGTAAAAGAACTCGGGATAGCCATTCCGGCTCTCATGTTTATGTTGCAGAAGATCGGTGAACTCCTGCCAGTATTTGTTGATGTCCCTAATCTCAGCCATTTCGATCTCGTCCTTTTCTCTTGTTGGTCAACAATTCTATCTTCGGGCTCGCAAGGTCAGCAGCATGACACTCTGCGCCTGCATTCTCAGGTCAATTTTGAATCTTCCTCTATCTTCCGCGACAAGCGTCTCAGCGGGTCGCACCAAGCTCAAGTCCTGACTTTCGGCCAGGATATTGTATTGCTCTCGGCGCAATGTTTTCGGACTGCCGAGTTGTTTCCAGGTCGAATAGGTGTTTGAATGGGAGGCATCGATGACATAGCGCCGCAGCTCGAACTCCCGAAATGGCAAATTGCGCACCGAGACCCTGACAGAGACAGAATCGATGGTGCTATTGCTGATTTCATTTATTTCCTCGTCGAAGTGGTAGATCAGAATCTCTACCGAGCGGGCGCCATCCCGCGTTCCGAAAGCATGCAGCACGTCGCCAAAACGGCTGCCACCAAGCAGAGGGATGCGCTCGTCTGACATGTGACCCAGAGCTTCAATGGCGTTAAACACCGGCATCTTCAGAACGGCATTGTTTCGCCCCATCTTCAGAAAAGTGGCGATGCCGGTTTTGTTCATGTCGAATTCTTTCAACACCTGATGCCCAGCCCAATAAACGACTTCTGTCGGATTAAAGGGTGCACCCAGAGTATCGGCCAAATAGAACATGCCATCCACCATTTTGATGTACCAGGCGGCGGTGTAGCGGCCTTTGCTCAGAATTTCTTTCTTCCTCCTGAGTTTGGGGCCGGTTTCCGTCAGCAAGAATGGTAGTCTTTTGGAGGCCGCACGGACTTTGGGATGGTCGTGCGACACAGAACTGTTGAGCTTCCAAAAAATCTTTCCGAGCAAGCTTGCCTTCTGATGCTGACGATAATCGTAACCGATCAGGTTGTAGCCGTGTGTCGAAATGAAGTCAATAGGTTGAGTATCTTGGGGAAGTGCCTGGTTCTTGCCCTCCAAATAAAGATGTTCGAGAAGGCCGGCAATAGCCCCACCGGCGCTGGCAGGTCCACCGACCCGGATTCCAGGGAAGGCGGATTTGGCGGCAGAGACCGTGTAATCGTACAACTTGTAGTACTCCTGCATATCACCGTACGGTCGCCGCTTCGGGTCCGGATCTTCAATCCAGAACAAGTAACCCAGATCAGGCTCGTTCCACACTTCGAAATACCAACTCGCGACCTCGCGTTCTCCGTAGCGGCTGACGAAATGCTTGACAGTCGCCGCCACCAGATTTTGCCAGGCGCGGTAATCATTCGGCGGCGAGATGTTCGCGCGCCCCCACTTCTGTCTCCGGTCGGGAATTGAAGCCAACGCGTCCGGCATAAACCCAAACTCAACGATGGGCTTCATACCGAGATTCATGATCATGTCAAATATCTGATCCGTCAGCGCCCAGTCGTAGCGAACCTGCCCGCTCGCATCAACGCGGTAGATATCAAGGCCCTCGCCCCAGGGCGGCTGGCCATCGCTGAAAATGTTGTGAGCGCGCACATATCGGAATGCGTTCTTTTGAAAAGAACCATCTCCGACCCTCGCGTTCGCTTCCCGGATGTACTTCAGCAATAGCCTGGACTTACTGGAAAGCATGCCGGTCTTGAAGGATTCAAAACCGATATTTCCCCAAAAGCGTTGGTATTTTCCCAGACTGCGGCCGGCGTCAAAGGCCAGATTCCAGGTCTTTTTGTGAACATCGAACGAACGGGAATAGCTTTGGCGCTTTTGACTGGAGATGCCGAGCAACCCTGTGGCCCAGGCCTTAAATTTTCCGGCGCGCACTGCCTGCTGGTAGAGAAATTCATTGCCCTTGATAACCTTCTTGACTTGGTACCTGTTTTTGTAAGCCAGGCCCGAGCCAAAAATACCAACCGCAATCACGAGCAGCAGGAAAAGAAAAAGCTTATTTTGAATCAACTTACTCATAATTCTTTATGTTTCATAAAACGCTCTACTCTCCACGCTCCACGAGTTCAGACACTCCCAGCGCCATATTACGCGCAGCGAAATGATTCATGACTTTCTCCTGCGCTGCACGGCCCAGCCTCTCGGCTTCATCCTGGTTGTCCAGCAGCGACTCTATTTTCTTCCTCAAGTCACCGGCGTCACGAATCTTTGAAATGACCGCGGTTTTGCCGTCTTCGACATAGTCGGAAACACACCAGGCATCTGAAATTACGACTGCCTTTCCCAACGCCATCGACTCCAGCAATACCAAAATTCCAGACGACACGTCGGCGTCTTCCAGAGGAACGACAACAAAGCTGGCTTCCTTGATGTAAGTCAGAAAGGCATCGCCATAAACATCATAGATCATTTCCACATTTTCTGGAATCTTGAGACCTGCAACATTATACTTCTTGGCGAAGACCACGACTTTGCGGTCGATGCCAGCAATGGCCTCAAAAAAGGTCTTGTAGTCGCGGTTGCTGCTGCCGGCGGTCAGGATGTAATTCTTGCTTTCAAAGGCGCCGTTTCTGAACTTCTCGTACCTCTCAACATTCACACTCAGAGGCACACAAAAGAACTTCTTTTGCTGGCACTTGAAATACTCATTGTAGTGGTCTGCTTCGATAGTCGAAAGGCAAACAACCTTGTCAACACCGGCAAGCGCCGCCCGGGTGAAGTAGTAACGCAAGCTGGCGTAGAACTTATTGTGCCTCTTCTTGTAGAAAAATCCCATCAGGATGAGTTCGGGCTGCTGGTTCAAAAACAGTTGCCGGAAGAATGAATAGAACAATCCGGCCACACCCTGATAGGCAATCACCACGTCGAAATCCTTCCGGCGCAGAAAGCCTTTCAAGCCCAATAGCACGTAGCCGCTCCACAGTAGAATCACCTTTTTCACGCGCGAACCGTATTTCCTGGTGATGTCCACGCCGACCGCCTCAGCTTGGTAGCCCAGAGCGAGCAATTCTCGCAGAAACGACCAGTCGTTGTTTTTCACGACCCAGTCCGTCAACAGCAAAACTCGCTTGGATGAGAGTTGTTTATCCAACTTATCAAGACTCCCCGTTTGAGATGGAACTGCTTCGCCGTTCTTGCAGAGCCTTTTCAATCAGCCCCACAACAGCGGCAGCATTTGTCTTCCAGGAATACTTTGCGCAAACCAACTCGCGGGCCCGCCGGCCAAGACTTTGCCGCAGGGCCTCACTTTCAATCAACTGACATGACTTTGCCAGAAACTGCTCAGAATTCCCGGCTTCGTACAAAACGCCATTCACTCCGTCTTGCAGCATTTCTTCGATCTGGCCCACTTTGCTAGCAATGGCCGGTTTACCTGCCGCCATGTATTCGTAGAGCTTGAGCGGCGAGAAGTAGAAGAAGTCCATTGCCGGATAGGGCGCCAGCATGATGTCCATCGCGGCGAGGTACTCCGGTATCCTGTCGTGCTCTATATAGCCGACGAAGACAACCTTGTCGCTCAACCTCTTGTCGCGGAACGTTGCCTCGAGTTCATCTTTGAGAGGCCCATTGCCGACCAGCAAGAAACGAACGTTCTCATATTTGGCGCAGAGCTGCTCAACATAAGGCGCCAGGCTCTCAACGCCGTGCCAATAATGAAAAGAACCCACGAAGCCAAGCACGATTGCGCCTTCAAGTCCATGCGCGGTACGTACGTCCGCCCCGCTCAGTTTTGGATGAAATCTTTCCACGTTGACGCCATTCGGAACCACGCTGACCTTGGTGGCGGAAACCCCTTGACTCACAAGATAGTCTTTGAGCGCATCCGACACAGCGTAGACCCTGCTGGCCAATTTCATGTTAAGCTTTTCAAACCATTCCAGCACAAGTGGTAGATTGACGGTGTTCTTGTTAAACTGCCGGCTTTCCAGCGCCATCGGAGAATTGACTTCCAGAATCAAAGGGATGCCCTTGAGACGCGCAACCAGAGCAGCCGAGAAATTCAGCAGATTGTAGCGCACAAGCAGAGCATCCGGCTTCTTCATCTCCACCATCCGCCACTCTCGTTTGAAATAGCCGATATTCGAGAGCAAGGCGTTGAACTGGCCGACATAACGCGACAGCTTACTTTTCAGCCAGGCACGCGTCTTCGAAGTAACTGCCGCCGACTCGCTGCCGAACTTGTTCAAATCGCAGGACTGGATGTTCACGCCAATCGCGCGCGCGGCATCTGAAAACTCCTTGACATGAACCGCTGCGCCAACCGAACTGTAGGTTCTGTCGAACAGGTAGTTGATGTACAACACCTTCAGCTTTCCAGATTTCGTCGTACCGGCGGCGCCGTTTGACGGCGCCTCGCCTGCAGTCGATGATGCAATCCCGACGCTATCTCCGGGTTGGTTACTCACTTGCTGTCATCCTGTAGCTGATTCTTCGTTTATCCCCTGCGTTGGCAGAAAAGTCCAGCAAACGTTTTGCAAGCGTCTGCACCTGTCCCTTGGCTGATTCAATAAATTCCAACTGTTCCACGGGCAGCACATCACCTTGGAATTCAATCGCCAGGCAACTCCCTCTGCCTGAGAGTTGCACTTTCTCCGGGCTCAACGTTTGCACACGCAACTTATTGGTTTCAATAGGCAGATTAAACAGCCTGAATTCTTCGAACTTGACGTCCCTGAGAAATTCAACTTCATCTTCAAACGCGATGGCATCCTCGGCAAAGCGGACTTTCCGGGTGAGGGTATAAAGCCCGCAATCGTAAGTCATGGTCAGAGCGTCATCGTCCGGCAAGAATTCAGAACGGGTTCCGTTGGCAGGGGCAATCCATCCCACGCCGTTCTTGGCGATGGGAGCGAAAAAATTGCGCTCGTTGCCGTAGCTATTCTTGCCAAAGCGGTCTGGCGTCGGGCCGCCGGGACAGGAAAAAATGCAGCCGACATCCTTCCACCACAAATGATGGGGCGTGATGCCGCCTTCGCAAAGATACTCGGGCAACCCGCCGTAAAATGCAGCAAAATACTCCGGCTTTGAATAGATGGCAGTCTGTGTCGGCTCGGAAATCCAGGTAGATTTCACGGGCACGACCGGCTGCTTTGCTTGACGCGGCGTGCGGAGAAGATGCGCCAATCCGAGCCACGCGCCGAGGAAAGCGTTGTAGACGGTCAGGTGGTGGTAGTCGTACCAGCCGGCCCGCTCCTCGTCCTGCCTGTCATTCAGCACCAACGGGAAATGGTCGCCACGCTGAAACTGCATGAGATAGTCGCACAGCTTGCCTGCAAGGCTGCCAAGGCTTGGATCAAGATTTTCCTGCTGACCCGCCTCCAGAGCGTAGATCGCGGCGCCATAGCCGAAAATCTGCTCGTGGCCGCGGCCAAGGTAGTTAAAGTCGCCATCAGGATCGACAAACGGCAGGAAATACTCAATGCCGTCCGCAACCCAGCGTTTGAGCCTGGCATCCGGTCGCAGAAGATGAATTCTGTGCAAAATCGCGACCGTGAAAATGTGATACTGAATCGGCCGGCTCAGATTGTGATTATCATCGAAGCAACCATCTGAACTGCGTGCTTTCGCAACGTAGCGCAGATTCCAATCGACCTTGGGGCTGTCCAGAATCGTGCCCAGCAGGTCTCGGCGTTCGGCAAAAGCCCAGGCGCGCATCGCGGCCCAATTCGTCAGCTTGTTGCGATGATTTGTTTTCCAGTTTTTCAAGCCCTGCTGCCACCGCATCCTGTCTTCCGCGGACAGATGCTCTTGCAGCAAACGATACGTCAGGCAGAAGGCGTAATTCTGAAAATCCCAGTGGTACATCCACTCCGACATTGGCCGGTACTCAGACGGGGAAGTCCGCAGATGGAAATCGATGGCGCGCCGGGCGCAATCCAGATAATTTGGTTCATGCGTTTCCGCAAACAAGATAGCGCTCAGCAGCGCGAAATGGCTGGCGCCGTAGTGCTCGCCCGGCACGCGGCCGTCGAGCGGGTCGTAAATGCCGCCACCGTCGTGGACTGCAAGTGTCGCATTTCTGCCGGACTGAGAGATTGGCCGAAGCGCGATGCCGTTGCTGGAGAAGACGCTTTCGGTCACGGGATGGCGCGCTGTAATCTCACCATCGACGGGATGCGAAATCTTGAAGTCAAAATGATTGTCCGCCACCTGTGCATGGACCGGCTCATCGGCCACTTGCAGGCTATGCAACCAGGAATGGATTCCTTTTGCGATTTCTAGGTATTGACTCATCTTCTCCGTGACGCGTCAAAAATATAACCTGAAACGAACCGATCCGTCATCCGGCATGACGTCAGACCGGCGGCTTGTACTAATGCTGAAACGTCGGCCCCTCGACCTTTGTCCGATCTCTTACTCATGCTCAACGTGAACCAATTTCGGTTTGTCAAAGGAAGTAATCAGCTTCCTGTTGTCACGAATGACCGTCTCCAACTCAGGCTTTTCCACAAAGTCAGGATCTCTGAGGCTGTCAAGCTCATCAGCATCGCACAGACACTTGTACATGACACGCAGGAACTGGCTCATGAATTTTGTGGGCACATGCAGAAACAGCGTGTTCACAAAATGATTCTCGAACAAACTCGACGTGGCCATGAGAATGGCTGCGCCGACATAGTTTTTAAATTTCAATGGCTGTGCCGGCGCAAGTTTGCCGTAATCGGGCACGGCCAAACCCAGCCACTTGCGAATCTTGATGTACGCGAAAGCGTTTTTCTTTTTGAGATTGATGGTTGGCAGCATGCCTCGCTTGACCATGTTGCGCGCTGCCGGTTCGACATGCAGGACGCCGTCGGCAGCCAGCATGTCAACGGCTCGGGAGCCAGCCTCAGTGCGGGTCATGATGTAAGACCAGCCGTCCTGATAATCGGGACGGTCCGGAACACCGCCGCCGCGCCATTCGTCGCCGCAAACAATGTCGGCAAACTCGGCCATGGCGTCCGTGCAGGTGGCGCAGCGCACTCGTTCAAAAACGGCGTGCGCCCAGAAAAACTCCTGCACCGGATGCAAAATGTGGTTGCTGCCATCCTTTTTGATGACGTTGAAGCCACCGGGCCAGGTATCATCGCGGTAGCGAATTTCCTTGATCTCGTCAAAATTCTTGACGCCGGCACGGCGAATCAGATAGGTCGTGTTGGTGAACGACGGATGAAAACCGCAAATCAAGCCGATCTGCAGCACGATTCGCTTGCGCAAGCGCGGCATCTTTTGCTGAGCCAGGCGGATTCCGTGAATGTGGCAAGGCAGTCCAACAATAGCGAACCGCCCATCTTCTTTCATAATCTCTTCAATGATGGCCGCGGTCGGCACGGGCAGGTACTTCGACTGTTGGGATTCCAGCACTTCTTGGCGGTTACGGGCAATATAGACTTTTGGCTGCAGGGGATTGTCCTCGTCCATCCTCACCACAACGGCGCCGTCGATCTCTCCTTTTTCGAGAAGGGCGATAAGAATAGCCGTCGCAATACCACCCGAGGCAGCCTGCTGGCGAATATCCTGCCAGGTCGTGTACCCGCTCCAGAACTCGCGGACGTGGCCAATGTCCTTGTCTGCTGGCACATGGCCAAAGGTGTCTTGCTGCAACTCATCCCAATCAAACGCTTCACCAGGACAGGCCACGTAGCACAAATCGCAGTCGGTGCAAGCCTCGCGCAAAAAAGTCGGGTACATGCCTTTCTGAGGGTGCTGCTCCAACCCGATGGCATCCGTTGGGCAGACGCCAACGCAGACGCCGCATTGGTGGCAATTTCCGTTTTCGAGGACGTGTTCTATATCCATCTTTCCAAACCCTCTAGGCGGCCACTTTGTGATTTCTCGCAGCCGCAACAGCATCGGCAAGGAACTGGTCATCCTCATCGTGCACGTGGCGCAACCATAGCTCAAGCAGGACAAGTCCCCAGACCCGGCGATAGGTAATCTCGGTGGTCAGGAAGGTTTCTTTCAGCTTCTCGATGGCATCGTAGCGGAAAATGCCGCGCGCTTCCACAGCTTCGCGAGAGAGGACAAAATCAACCAGCGGATAGAGTTCGTTGCGCAGCCAAATGGCGAACGGAAAATTGAACCCGAGTTTTTTGCGGGTGACGACTTCTTCCGGCAGAATATCGCGCACGCTTTCGACGAAAATGTATTTCGTCACGTCGTCTTTCAATTTGAGACTGGCCGGCAAGCCGCTGGCGTATTCTACAAGCTTGTGGTCGATCAGCGGAACACGGGTTTCGAGAGAAAAGGCCATGCTCATGACATCGACGTCGCGCATCAGGATATCGCCAAGATGTGTCTTCAGATCGAGGTAGGAAACCTTGTTCAAAGCATCCACCTCGTCCGGAACGCGGTTGTAATAATCTTCGTAGATGGAAAAAGTGTTCGCGCCATTCAAACCGCTGATGAATTCGTCAGAGTAAATGCTGTGTTTTTCTCCCTCATAAAGCTCCATGCGGATGCGGGCGTATTTGTTGACGAAGGAGCCGTAATCGCCCAAAAATCGGTTGAATTTCTGCACCGCGCTCAACTCACTGGGCAGCATCTTCATCGAACCGGCAATACCGCTGCGCAGCAAGCTCGGCACACGCCCCCACTTGGCATCGCGTTGGAGGAACTTGTTGACGAGCTTGAATGAATTGTAACCGGCGAAAAGTTCGTCGCCGCCCTGGCCACACAACACCACGGTGATATCTTTGGCCGCCAGCTCCGAAACAAAGTAGCTATTGATGGCGTCGCTCGACGGCTGATCCAGGTGGTGCAGAAAACCAGGCAGCCGGGCCAGGACGTCGTTGGCTGTCACGGTAATCGACTTGTGCTCAGTACCACACTTTTTCGAGACCAGATTGGCATAATAGGTGTCGTCGTATTCATGCCCGCCAACATCGTAGCCGATCGAAAACGTCTGCACCGGCTGATTGGAAAGCTCGCTCATGATCCCGACAATCGCGCTGGAATCGATGCCACCGCTGAGAAAGGCGCCCAGCGGCACATCGCTCATCATGCGCATTTCCACCGACTCCCAGACCAGATCGCGAACTTTCTTCCTATGTGTCTCGACATCGTCGCTTTCGTACTGCTGATATGGGATATCCCAATAAGAGAAGACGCGCACCTTGCCATTCTCTACCTCCAGTGCGTGCCCGCCGGGCAGAGTGTAGACATTTTCGTAAATCGTCATCGGCACGGGGATGGCCTGCAAAGAAAGGTAGTGGTGAATCGCCTCGTGATTCAGCTTCTTCTCCACGAGTCCGGTGGCGAGCAGAGCCTTGATCTCAGAGGCAAAGAGAAAGGTGTCTCCCACCACGGTGTAGTAAAAAGGCTTGATTCTGAGGCGGTCAACCGCGGCGAAAAAACGATTGCTCTTCTCGTCCCAGACAGCGAACGAAAACATGCCGCGTAGGTGGTCAACGCAGTGGTGGCCGTATTCCTCATAGGCGTGCACAACCGTTTCTGTGTCGCAACTGCTACGAAAGGTGTGGTTCGCTTTCAGCGTCTCGTTGACACTTTTGTAGTTGTAGATCTCGCCGTTGAAGGTGATCCAGACGGTCTCATCTTCGTTGCACATTGGCTGATGGCCGGCCCGGGACAAATCGATAATACTGAGGCGGCGATGCCCCAGCCCCACTCTGCCTTTCAGATAAAAGCCTTCGTCGTCCGGGCCACGGTGACGAATGACGTCGGTCATCGAACGAAGCATCCCCATACTTACAGGACGTTCGTCGAGATTGATGATGCCAGCTATTCCGCACATATTTCTGTCAGTTCCATTCCGAAATGCTACACGCGATAAAAACTACTGTTTCAAAACAAACCACTGTTTCACCCATTACATTTACGAAACTGCGATCTTACGCGGTAATTTCACCAGGTCTTTCATGAAGGACAATTCGTCTCTGGTAAAATAGCGGGTAATGAGCACCAAAACCCCGATTAGCAAGAAGGCTGTGGGCAAAATTATAACCAAGCTAAACTCTGAAATCGCAGCAATATATATTATCGTCAACGCGGTAACAAAAGTGATTTTTGGAGCCAGTTTAAACAGCGGCGTTTTGACCAATGTTCTCGTGAGATAGACGTTGTGAAACGCAAATGTAAATAATTCGGACGCTACCGTAGCAAAAGCTGCGCCATATAAAGAATACTTTGGGATCAGAATCAGGTTGAGGACAACGTTCAACACGGCGCTGCTGGCGACCACTTTCGCAGTAAATCCCTGGCGATTGGAGGCCCGGGTTGCATGGGTTTGCACGGTGCCGACAAACATGATTGCGTTCGCCCAAACCAGAATCTTTAAGGCGCCCGCGCCGGAGATGAACTCCTGGCCCCACATTGCCACGATAATGCGGTCGGCGGAACCGTATACCACCGCCGCCAGCGAGAAGCCAATCAGGAGCATCATCTTGAAACTTCGCTCGAACAGAGACTGGAACATCTCCTCCGACTCCTTGAAGTATTGCGAGAGTGCCGGAAAGACCACTTTCATCACCGCCACGGGAATGAACATCATGGCATTGATGAGACGGTAGGAGACGCCATACCAGCCGGTGGTTTCATCATTGGTCATGAAGGAAAGCATGGTGGAATCGACGTTGGTATAGAGCAGGGCAAAGAAGTACAGAATACCAAATGTAAAACTCTCACGGGCAAGATAGCGAATCAACGCGAAGTCGGTTCCCAGCCGAATTTTCACGAATTTGGCCTGAGTTACGATAATGCAGTAAATCAGCCGCACGACCTGAGCCAGCAGGTAGACCCCAGACAGAGCCACGAAGTCGTAGCCGGCAAAGAGTACATACAGGCCGGCCGCATTCACGACCGTGCCGAAAATCAGGGTGGATAGGACATCATAGCCCATCTTCTGGTGCGCCCGAAAAACCGAAGCGAAGAACTCTCCGAACGAGCCCGCGATCATGGCCCAGCCCATGAAATAGACAGCATTGACATCGGCTGCGGGTTTGCCTGAAAAAGAGGTCACAAGGTAAATCAAACCGATGGTGGCGGAAGCCAGAATAAGCTTAAGCGTAAGGCCGTTGGAGGCCAATTTCTGGCTGCGTGACCGGTCCCTTGAGATGTCCCGGATGATCAGTTGATGAATGCCAAAATCAGCCAGGATAAGAAACAGATTGGTGTACATGATGGCGAAATGAAACTTGCCATAGGCAGCATCGCCGAGGATGCGGGGCGCCATAAGGACCAGAAGTAGACGCAGAATACGGTCTGCTATCTCGCCTCCCAGAACCAGCGCTGAATTGGACAGAATCTTGCGAAAGCTCATAAAGGGTTAATCGAACAAATCTGCCAAGAATTAATGAACAATAAGTGACGGAAGAAAAATTGTGTGGCTGCGTCCTGCAGTGCGAAGGTGAGACCGTGCAGACAAATGTGTGTTTCCTTCCCTAGCTGGTTGCGAGTACACCGCAAGTTTGGATCAATTCCTGATACCAATCGAACATCGTTTCGTAGTGAACCTGTGGGTCGAATTCGTTCTCCGCTTTCTGACGCGCCGCTTTTCCGAATTGCACGGCCAACTCGGGTTTCTCCCAAATCCGCGCCATCAGCTCGGTCAGTTGTTGTGCTTCGCCAGCGTCAAAATGGAAACCGTTCTCGTTGTGGTCCACCAGTTCGGGCATGCCTCCCATTCTCGAGCAGATCACCGGCTTACCATAGGCGAATGATTCATAAATCACGAGCGGTGAATTGTCATACCACTCTGATGGCACGATGATCACACGAGCGTTCTTCACCAGGCTTTCCAACTCTTCACCCGACTTCAGGCCCAGAAACTTCACATTGCCGAGGGTATGTTTCGAGACATAGGCTTCAAGCTCTGGCCGCTGCGGACCGTCGCCGACGATATAAAGCGGCGCGTTGGGATAATCTTTCGATGCCTGCAACAGGGTCAGAATTCCCTTCTCGTCCGCAAGCCGGCCAAAGTAGAGCAAATACTCTCCCTGGCAAACATGTGGCTCAAAGTCCGCCATGTTGATGGTGTAAAATAGATGACGGACCTTGCCGTTACCCACACCCGCTTCATCAAATTTCCGTCCCATGAAATGACTCGGAACATGGAACAGATCAATATGCTTCTCGTGAATGCGTGTGAGGCGGTGCAGGCTGCTTTCGACAGCAATCATAGCGCTGGCAACAGCAGAGCCTTTGTGGCAACGCTCCTTGAGCGGGTGCAACAGATTGCCGCCCAGGCATTTCTCGCAAACCTTGCCGGTCGATGGATTGTACAGCCTGTAGTTGGGACACACCAATTTGTACTGGTGCACGGTTTGAATCACAGGAATGTCGTACTTTTTAAGCGCATACAAAATGGACGGAGAAAGTTGATGGTCGATCATGTGGAGATGCGCGATATCCGGCTGCACCTGTTCGATGAGGCGCTCCATCTGCTGCCGGGCCTCAAACGAATAGATCATCCGCCCTGTGGCTCTGAAAACCGTCGCCGCCTTGCCAAGAGTCGAGTGATTGTTGTATTCTATGTTGGAGACAAAAAAAGGCTCGTAGTCAGTTTCAAAACTGTCAGGATGCTTCATGGCAAAAGGAATGACCTGATGACCGTTTGCTTCCAGAACCTTCGACAGCTCGAACATATAGCGCTCGGCGCCTCCCATCACAAAATGATATTTGTCGATCATCAAAATCTTCATGCCCGGCGAACTCCGTGTTGAGGTAAAACCAAATTTTCATGCGAACCGTCCTTCGTCGGTCCGACCTTGCCGAGAGCCTCGCGCATGCTGGCTTTCTGCGCCAGCATTTCCTTTCTCCGCTTCTCCATCTGCAGTTCGACTGCCCTGACTCTTCTCAGTGAAAACGTGATTCCCGCAAGTGCCCAGAATACCAGCTTAATACGATAGTGTTGATATTCCGGCCCGATATTGATTGCCACGATAAATGCTATTAAACCACAAAAGACACCGATTCCCACTGCGTTGATAAAACTATCCTTGACAAGACTGTTCTTATAAGCCTCCTTCAGGAAGACAAGCAGCAGCGCCGTAAAAAAGACCGCGCCAGGAACGCCAATCTCAGCGGCGAGGCGCAGGAACTCGTTGTGAACCGGATGCCAAAAATTGAACTGGTCGAATGAGTGCCACTGGTAGTTGTTCAGGCCGACGCCTAGAAACACATTATCCTTGATGATAGGGATGGCGATGTCGATCATGCGTGACCGGAAGCGGCCGTCAGCGCCGTGCTCAAAACGGTACATGATCGTGTCCCAATTCAGACCGGCGATCACCGCGGCGGCTACCATGACCGCGGCGATGGTAAAAAAGAACTTTGGCTTCAGTTTTCCGCGACGAAATAGCAGAATGACAAAAATAACCATGGAGATAAGAAAGCCCGCCCAGGACGAACGTGAGAGCGAAACGAAAAGACCCATGATGCTAAATCCGCAGGTCGCGAACAGCAGCAGCTTGTACCAGGACCGGCGGACAAACATGGCCATGCCGATCGCCAGCGGCAGGAGCAAAATGAGCACGGCGCCATAGCGGTTCGGAAACTGCAGGGTGCCTCTGGCGCGTGAGTCAACTTTGTGCATGGAAATCTGCAACTCGCCCAGGAACCCGAGACCCAAAGAACGCCCCATCGCCTTTTGCATGGTGCCAAGCCAACCTTGGAAAAGCAGAGCAAACAACAACATGTTGACGACAAATAGCAAATCGCTCTTGGTCCGGATGTTATTGACCAGGTAGAGATAAAGCAGGAATGACTTGACCGCAAAGTAGATTCCGACGCCTGAAGCACGCAAGGCAATGGCGGAACTCATGGAGAATACGCTCCAAACGATGACCACGATGCCGAGCATCGCCAGCCCACCGGCGCGGAGCCGGGTATTTGAAAACAGGTTGGTGCGATAAATCCACAGCATGTACAAACCAGCCAGGCAGAGATCCACGAGCAGGACCAAATCCGCACTGGTCACGCCATCAAAGAGTGCCCCGGCGCCCAGCGGGATCGTAAACAGGGTCGCGCCAAGGAAAAACTTTTCGATTTTCTTAAGAGACAACTCGCTGTCCTGTTTCGTTAGGCACCTTAATTTGCTCCTTCTACCAGCTCATAGATGACGGTTTTCAACCCTGCGCCATCAACATCCTGATAGACCATGCGCAAATCTTCCGCCGACCTCTGGCCATCCAACAAGAACGCCAGTTGTGGATAGTCAGACACATATCTTTCGTTCAGAACCAAGTGAGTCACCTGGCGATGCCGCGCATAGGCCAGAACCCGGTCTAAATCGCTGGTTGGGATGGTCACGGATTGCTTGATATCATAATTACCTGCATAGAAATCCACCGCATGATTGCGGCTCATTATCACCGGCGTGGTCTCTGTGTGCGTCCGCAACCAGGCGCCGGCGCGCTTTTGTTCCACCGAATCAGCGACGTACTCGCGCGAGACCGGGCTTTTGGCAATGACGCGGCCAAGTTCAGGTAGAAAACTGACAATAGTGACCACGCTCAAAACAAGCGTGCCAGCCAGGCTTGCGGGATGCCGGCCCCACCGGTTGGCCAGCCGTGTCATGGGTAGGTAGCAACACAGCCATTCGTAAACAGTCACGGTGCCTCGGGCGATAAACAAAGCGCAAATCGGCCACACCGGAGCCAGGTAGCGCTGATGGATGTGGAATGCCGGCACCAGAATCATCCAAAAGAAAACCACGATACTAAGGAGCATCAGCAGTATTTTCCATTGCCGGGCTTCCCAGGTGGCCCCGAACAGGCCGACTCCAAAGAGCATCAGAGGCAGGGTCGTCAGGAATTGCGGCACTGCACTGCGCAAGACGTCAGCAAAATTCTTGATAAATTTTACGAGAAAAGGTCGGATTGTCACTCGCCGGACGGCCTGACCCTGGCCGTCTGTCGCCTGCAGGAATGTTCCGAGGTGAAACACTTGGTCGATAGGAACACTCGTGTTTGACGCGTTCAGAGAGCGGAATGAGTCTTGTTTCGAATGCGTGGGCGTCGACATTTGCTGGTTGGCTGCGGCCTTGGCGCTGAAGGTCCAGGTACCTGTTGCTTCTCTCAAGAAAAGCAGGTAGGGTGCAGAAACGCTCAGGAAACCAATGCAGGTTGCCGGGACCAGATAGATCAGTCTCAGCCGAGTAATTAGAAAAAGCCTGGTCAGGCCGCCCAGCAGAATCCATGCAATCAGCACAACCACCAGTCCGAGTGCGATCGGATGGGCGAGGTAAGCGAGCCCGGAGAAAAGGCCGGCCAAGAACGCATTAACAACTGAGTGGCGTTTCAGCGACCGAATGCCGTACAACACCGCCCAGGCAACCAGCAGGATGACGACCGATTCGGTCAAGATCTGGGTATCGCGAAAAGCAATCGGCGGAAAGAACGCCACGAATCCAGCAGCAACTAGGCCGATTCTGCGGTCAAAAACTTCCACACCGAGCTTGTACAAAGGCACCAAAACCAGAATACCGGCGACGACCGAGACCAGTCTTGCCGCAAGCTCGTAATCCCGGAAGAGGCCACAAAACAACTTTATCAGGGTAGGTAAAAGCGGAGACCAATAGGTGTGCAGCAACTCACCCCAACCGTTCTGAGACGCGCTCACACCGAGTTTTATGTAGTTGACTTCATCAAAAGCGACTGCAAAACGGTACTTCAGGAAAACCAGGCGAAGCACTAGGCCGAGTACGGCGAATGCGACCAGCCAGTGAGTTGGCTTGAGGTCGTTGAGGAAGTTGTCTCTGGGCGCATATTTCTTGACGCCCGGCAAGTCGCTATGCGCCACAGGTTGAGTCCGTTTGCTCATACCATCTTCTTGATGTAGATCTCCTGGTGCAAAATCGAAATCGAGCAGCCGACCTTCCCCGGAATCTGCTGCCTCTGGTTGATAAGAACTGCCATGGAGTTGCAAACTTTGAGCCACTTCACTTCTGTGGACCTGCCACGCTCCTGCTCAAAAAAGAACTCTATCCCGGCAAGAGATGCCTCAAAAACAAACCCTAGCTCGCCGTGTACTCATCCCAACTACGAATTTGCAGATCGTCGAGGCGGACCGTGCTCAAAGACTCCACCAGCCGTTTCGCAACCTGGATGTTCGTAATCAGCGGCACGCCGAAATCAACGGCATTTCTCCTGATTATGTAATCGTTCGTTAACTCCTCCTCCTGAAAGTTTTTCGGAATATTAATAACCAGGTCCAGTCGGCCGTTTCTAAGATATTCAAGAACGTTCGGACTTTTTTTCTCCAGAGGCCAGTTCAGGACCTCGGCGTCGATATTGTACTGCTTCATGAATCGGGCCGTGCCACGGGTGCAGTATATTTTTGTGCCCATTGCATGTAAAATACGGGCATTCGCGACAAAATCCGCTTTGCTGTCCAGTGGTCCCGTCGACATGAGCACTGCTTTGATGGGCAATTTGAATCCTACTGAAATCAACGCTTTCAGAAACGCTTCATGGAAATCCCCACCAAGGCAGCCGACCTCACCGGTCGATGCCATCTCGACGCCCAGGGTCGGATCCGCGCCAGCCAGGCGGGTGAAGGAAAACTGTGGCGCTTTCACGCCGACGTAATCCAACTCCATGAACGATTTCCGAATGCTCTTGACCGGCTCGTCCATCAGAATCCGGGTGGCGAAATCGATAAAGTTGTGCTTCGACACCTTGGACACGAATGGAAAACTGCGTGAGGCTCGCAGATTGCACTCAATCACCTTGACATCGTTGTTTTTAGCGATGAACTGCATGTTAAATGGTCCGGTGATCTCGAGCGCGCTCGCTATCTTCCTGGCGATGGCCTTCACCCGGCGCAGGGTTTCAATGTAGGTTCTCTGCGGCGGGAACACCAGCGTGGCGTCACCGGAGTGCACGCCAGCGTTTTCCACATGCTCGGAAATTGCATAGATCACCAGCTCGCCCCTGCGGGCCACACCGTCAAACTCTATCTCCTTTGCGTTCTCCAAAAATTTACTGATGACAACGGGATGGTCAGTCGAGATGTCGGCCGCTCGCTCGAGAAAATTGGTGAGTTCATCATCTGTCGAGGCCACGCCCATTGCAGCACCACTCAGAACGTAGGATGGCCGCACGAGCACGGGGTACTTGACTTTGCCAGCAAATCGCTTCGCATCCTGCAGAGAAATCAATTCCTCCCATTCCGGCTGGTCGATATTCAGGGAATCCAGCAACGACGAAAATATATGTCTGTTTTCAGCTCTATCAATATTCTCCGATGTGGTGCCGAAAACGTTGAACTTTGCCTTGCTGAATCTCATCGCGAGATTATTGGGAATCTGCCCTCCCATCGAAATGAACATCCCGAGAGGTTGTTCTTTCTGGTAAATTTCATTGATGGTTTCGAAATTCAGCTCGTCAAAGTACAGCCGGTCGCACTCGTCGTAATCGGTGCTCACGGTTTCGGGATTGTAATTGAGCAGAATGGTGCGGTAGCCGAGCTGTCGCAGGGTCATAACGGCGTTGACACAGCACCAATCGAATTCTACGGAACTGCCGATGCGGTAAACGCCTGAGCCGAGCACCAGCACCGAATTGCCGTCCTTGAAGTCGATGTCGTCGGCAGAGCCGTTGTAGGTCAGATACAGATAGTTGGTTTTTGCCGGGAATTCCGCCGCCAGTGTATCAATCTGCTTGACGCTGGGTCGCAGGCCATAATTTGAGCGCAGGCTTCGCACATCGTCCTCGTCGCAATTCAAAGCCTTGCCGATTTGAAGATCCGAGAAACCCGCCTTCTTTGCGTCGAGCAACAAACCCTTTGGGCAGATGCCATTTGCATACTGGCGCAGCGTGGCCTCCAGGCTGAGCGCTTTTCGTATCTTGAACAGGAACCAGCGGTCGATATGGGTAAGCTTGTGCACTTCATCGACGCTCAAACCTTCCCGAAAAGCCTGCACGACTGCAAAAACACGTTCGTCGGTCGGATTGCGCAGTTCGCCACGCAGATCATCGAACTGCATGTGGTCGTTTCCTGTCAACCCGAAAACGCCGGTGTCGATCATGCGCAGCGCCTTCTGCAGCGCTTCCTCGAACGAGCGGCCAATCGCCATAACCTCGCCGACCGACTTCATGCCCGAACCAAGACGTGTGGAAACCCGCTTGAATTTCTTCAAATCCCAACGCGGAATCTTGACCACGACATAATCAAGAGCGGGCTCGAAACAGGCCATGGTTGTCTGGGTGACTGAGTTTTTCAAATCCGTCAATCCCTGCCCGAGGGCGAGTTTCGCAGCAATAAAAGCCAGTGGATAACCGGTCGCCTTTGAGGCCAGAGCCGAGCTGCGCGACAGTCGGGGATTGATCTCAATAACGCGGTAATCGCCACTGCTGGCATCGACAGCGTATTGAATATTGCACTCGCCAATAATTCCGATATGGCGCACGCAGCGAATCGCAATTTCACGCAGTTTGTGGAATTCTTCATTGTTGAGCGTCTGGCTCGGCGCCACGACGATGCTTTCCCCGGTGTGGATTCCAAGCGGATCGAAATTCTCCATGTTGCAAATAGTCACGCAGTTGTCGTGGCAGTCGCGCACGACCTCATACTCGATTTCTTTCCAGCCTTCCAAATACTCTTCGATGAGAATTTGATCGGCGTGCGAGAAGGCAATCCCGGCGCGCTGCCGGACTTCTTCTTCACTGGTGCAGAGGCCAGAGCCGAGGCCGCCAAGCGCAAAGGCGATCCTGACCATGACCGGATAGCCAATATTGCTTGCCTCCGAAACAGCATCCTCGATGGAATGCACCGCCACACTCCGCGGTGTCTTGATTCCGATTTCATCAAGGCGCTTGACGAAGCGCCCGCGGTCTTCGGTGTCACGAATGGCATCCAGTGACGTGCCAAGCACCTTCACCTTGTACTCTTCAAGAACGCCGTTGTCGGCGAGCTGCAATCCGCAGTTCAGAGCGGTCTGACCACCAAAAGCCAGGAAGATCCCGTCCGGTCTTTCCTTGGCGATTATTTTCTCGACAAACCCGGACGTCACGGGAAGGAAGTAGACTTTGTCCGCCAAATGCTCGGAGGTCTGAATGGTCGCGATGTTGGGATTGACCAGGATCGACTGGATTCCGGCGCCCTTCAGAGCCTTGATGGCCTGGCTGCCAGAGTAGTCGAACTCGCCAGCCTCTCCGATCTTTAGCGCTGAGCTACCGAGGATAATGACTTTTTGGGGAAGGTCGTGCATGGTCGAAGCCTCGTTCATAATTTGGGCCTGATGATGATTTCGTTCAAGTAGATTCAACAAACCCACTGAAGCATGTTGCGCTATCAGTGGGTTTGGCTTCAATTCACCATCGTCTGAATAAACTCATCAAACAGGAATTCGGTGTCAAGAGGACCTGGTGAAGCCTCGGGATGGAATTGTACACTGAAGAATGGCTGCGTCTTGTGACGGACACCTTCGTTGGTACCATCATTGGCATTGAAGAACCAAGGCTCCCATTCTTCCGGCAAAGTACGTTCATCCACTGCAAAACCATGGTTTTGCGAGGTGATGAAGCAACGCTTGGTGCCGACTCTGATGCACGGCTGATTTTGCCCACGATGGCCGTATTTCAGCTTGTAGGTTTCAGCGCCCGCGGCTCTCGCCAGGATTTGGTTGCCGAGGCAGATGCCAAAGATCGGCACTTCACCCTGCAGCAGTTTGCGTACATTCCGGACCGCCGCATCCACCATTCTGGGGTCACCGGGGCCGTTCGAAATCAGCAGGCCGTCGAATCTTTCCTTCGAAATATCCCAATCCCATGGTACCGACTTGACCGCGACGCCACGTTTGAGCAGAGAACGAATGATATTGAACTTGGCGCCGCAGTTGAGCAACAACACTTTTTTGTCGCCGTCGCCAAACTCGCGCGGCTCTTCGGGTGAAACCTGAGCCACAAGGTTCTGGGAGTTCGGATTCACAAAATCGATGTCGCGATCCTCTCCACTGACAATCTTACCGAGCATGGCGCCCTGTTCGCGCAACTTCTGGGTAAGACGGCGGGTGTCGATGCCGCTGATGCCGGGAACGCCGTTTTCCTCAAGCCATTTATCGACGCCGGTGACACCACTCCAATGGCTATAATCTTCTGAGAATTCAGAAACCACCAGACCCCAGATATGCATTTCATCTGACTCAAAAGTTGGGTCGAGATCCTGGTCTTCTACGCTTTTTTGAGGGACGCCGTAATTGCCAATGAGTGGATAGGTAAGATTCACGATTTGGCCGGTGTAGGATGGGTCGGTAAAGCATTCCGGGTAACCCACCATGCCGGTGTTAAAAACCACTTCGCCTGCAGCCGAAGTGGGGCTCCCGAATGACCGGCCTTCGTAGATTGTTCCATCTTCAAGGATAAGTTTTGCTTGCATGTATTCCTTAGTTGCTTAGACGAAATCGCAAATTCGCCTAACATAGTGATTCACTCGTAGAAATGCAACTAAAGTCTTATCAATAGATGAGATTCGGAGCAGGACTTGAAACAGACGACGACAGAAGCTCGGGCGTCACATCTGGAACCATCGACCGAGCGTCCGTCTGAGACTCGCGCTGAAGGTTATGCTAATGAAGATCATGTGAAAAGAACTACGACATCCGCTCGAACAACGCCTCGTAGTCCTCCGTAACTTTCTCCCAGGAATAGTGTTCCTGAATGCGCTTTGCGGCCTGTTCTCCAAGCTCCTTTACCTTATCCGGGTTGTCGAGCAGATATTGCATCTTCTCGGTCAAATCACCGTTGTTGTCAGTCCGGAAGTAGGTGCCGGCCTCAGCCAGGACTTCACGGTGCTCGGGCACATCGTTGGCGAGCACACAGTTGCCGTGGCCCATGCCCTCCAGCAGGGCCGGATGGGTACCACCCACCTCAGTTGCTTGCACATAGAAATATGCGTTCGATTGCAGCTCGCGATAGCCCTGCCCGAAGACATAGCCCGTGAAAATAATGCGCTGGTCTTTGGTGCTCTTGAGTTTCTCGATATATTCGCCATTGTAAGGCGCATCGCCCACGACGACGCAGGGCATGTCTGTCTTGACCTTCTCAAACGCTTTGACGACCAGGTGCGCATTGTTTTCCGGTTCCAGCCGGCTCACGTAGAGAACGTAGTCTCCCGGCTCAAGATTGTACTGTTTAAGCACTTCAGTTGTCTCCACCGTGCCGGTTGGTGAACCGTAGGGGATGAACGTCGAGGTCTTGTTGAACTTGTCGAGATAGTATTTTTCAATGCCGCGCGAGTCTGTAACGACCTCGTTCGCCATAAAAGTGGAGAGCCACTCCGAGACCAGGTAGAACCAGCGGCCCAGCATATTCCACTTCGAGCGTTGCCATTCCAGGCCATCGACATTGATGGCTACCGGCGTCCCAACCAGCCGCGGAATCCAGGAGCAGTAGGCATTGGCGCTGTTGCAGACCAGGATGGCGTCATACCGCTCTCGCAGGGCGTGGCCGGCACACAAGAACGTGTGCGCAATCGTGTCAAGATACTTGTGAGAAATCGTCGGCAGCACCACCAGACGAACTCCTTTGTAGTATTGCCCATCGTAATCGATGATGTTGGAGCGGCCGTAAACAGTTACCTCGTGCCCCTTTGCCACAAGGCGTGGCGCCAGCTCCTCAGCGAAAGTTTCGAACCCTCCGTAGTTGGCCGGGATTCCCCGGATACCCAAAATCGCAATTTTCATCTCTGGTTCTTTCCTTTGTTCTTGTGGAGGCAGGGAGTCGCAAACCGCAGGCCGGTCTCCGAAATCCTGTCTCCAGCATCTGGTTCTTAGTCCATTATCGTAGTCAGTCGCTTCAAATCAGTCATGCTCAACTCCCGAAGTGCGAAAAGTAAGGCCACGAAAAGAGAAAACAGCGCGAGGCATCTGACCAACACAGCATCTTTTAGAAATGGTAGGTAAGTCGCCAGCGCAAAAATCAACGCTGCGGCCGATACGGAACGCACGACAGCAGCCAGCGGGACCGCGACGCCGGTTTCTCTCAGCAACAAATAGCCGCTGAGAAGATTCGCGAGCACCGCGACCAGCAATGTCGCGGCGGCAGCACCGAGTCCTCCAAAAGCCGGTACCAGCACAGCATTCGCCACAATTTGCACGACAATCATCGCTCCAATGACCAGCAGACAGGGCCCAAGCCGGTCGCGTGAGATCAAAACAGTGTTCATAACGGCCGCCTGAGTGAGAAGAGCGACAGCCGCGAAAAGCAGCGCCAGGACATCTCCACCTGCCTGATATTTGTCGCCAAAAAAGAGCACGATAAGTTCCGGAGCTGTGGTGCTTATGACGACGATCATCGCCAGCAGAGCAATCAACCAGTAGCGCATCGAGATCCACACGATATCCTGAACCCGCTTCTCTTTGCCCTCGCGCGTGGCGCGTGCAATCGCCGGCAAGAGCGCACTCGAAACCGCAAGTGACAGCATGTAAGGAATCTTTGCGATACTGCCCGCGGAAACATATTGGCCAATCGCCTCGCCCGCAAGATGATATTTTACAAACCAAATGTCGATGGACATCAAAAGCTGTAAGCCGACGTAGTAAAACACATTGGTGAACGCAAATTTGAAAAACGGAATGTCCTCAGCATGGCCGACAAGCCTTGGCAAACGCAGCAGCAAAAGCCCCAACGCAAGGCCACCTACGGAACCGAGCATATTGCCAACGACAGCGCCAGCCACGCCGTATCCGGACAGCACGAGCGTGAAAATTGCCAGCGGCTTGGCCAAACCGTAGGCCACGGTCATGATTGCCTGCCTGCCAAAGAGATGCAGACCGTTATGCAGACTCATGAAATATTTGTACAGCCCGTAAAATATGATGTCAATCGCGGCAATCTGCAGCAGCGATTTCAGGGCAATATCTTTGTACAGCAGGGCCAGCAGTGGCGCGGATAGAAAAAACAGAGCGAAAACCAGCGCTGAGTAGAAGGAGTGCCACGGCAGAGTCCTTCGTACCAGCAGCCGGCTGGTGTCACTGTGCTCCGCGACATATTTCTGCAAAGCTATGGGAATACCGGTGATGACGAATACTTCCACAACCAGGAGAAACGACATCACTACCCCAAACTGACCATAGTCCTCAGGCCCGAGAATACGCGCCAACCCAACATTGATGGCGTAACCGGATAGCATGAGCACTGCCTGGCTCAAAACCAGCATAATTGTCGCCCGGCCCAACATTACTGCGGGGCTCCTGAAAAATTCTCCACCCTGTCGAATCCTGCCTTTCTATTTCTTTTCAGTACCCGAGCCGCTATTCGGTTCTGTCTCACCAGCCTTGTTGGCAGCCGAGCGCGCTGCGCCATTCACTCGCTTGCGCGCAGTCTTCTTTCCGCTGGAAGTCTTTTTTCTCGCCGGTTTTTCTGCCCTTGGCTGCTCTGACGGAGGTGGTGAAGTTTGTCCACTGCCACCCGGCATTTTCAGCCAAATTTTGTCCATCAGTTCCATCGAACGCAAGCCCTCGTCAGCGGAAATTGGAGAAGGCGTGCTATCCAAAATGCTCTTATAGAACAGCCGAATCAGCGTCTCGTTCCCCTGGTACAAATTGTATCTCCCGAAAATGCCCGCGAATAAATTCCTTAGCCCTGCCGCGATGAGCGTTTTCGCCTGCGAGAAAGCCATCATACTGCGTGCAATCACACGCGGCAACCGGGCACTTGGTTTGTCGAGAAACACAGTCTTATTGAGCAAGTCGACTTTCAGAGTACCCTCGCTGCCATAAACGGTCAGGAAAAAATAGCGCGGCGAGACGGCCATCGACATGTTTATAAGGCCGGTTGCCTGGCTGCCATTGAACAGGACGCGGAGTTCATCATTCTCCATGTGTGGCACCACCCGGTTGAACCGGCTCTGCACCCCGCTCACCTGGGTTTCATCCACAAGATCCTGAACCAGACTGATCGGGTGTGAGATGAAATTCTGATAAAGCGAGCCTGGCATTTGGTAGGCCCAGTTGTCTTTCGCGGCGTAAGTCAGGTAACGACTCTTGCTGTCAGAACTGTAAGATGTGCCGTACCAGGCTTCCACGTGGCAGAGACGTCCGATTGCTCCGCTGGCCAGCAACGTACGCGCCTGAACCATCACTTTGTCGTAAACGTGATTATGCCCGACGCAAATTTCGACCTTGTGGCGTTTAGCCGCCGAGACCATCTTTCCAGCCTCGGCTGCTGTCATCGCCATGGGCTTCTCGACAAACACGTGACAACCCTTTTTCATGGCGGCCTGACTGATAGCGGCATGCGACTGTGCCGGCGTACAGACATGCACGACATCGAGCGCTTCCTTCTCCAACATTTCTTTGTAGTCCGAGTAGGTCGCGGTGACGCCGTATTTTGCCGCCATGGTGTTTCGCGCGTCTTCGGATGGGTCGCAAACAGCAACCACTTCGGCGTTTTTCAAGCGCTTCAACGCATCCAGGTGGGGGCCGCTGATCACGCCGCAACCTACGATGCCTGCCTTGAGTGTGCGGCTGGACTGGATGGGTACACTGATATCATCATTGCTCAGCTTGCGTTTGGACCGGCGATTCTTCTTGTGCCAGAGCATCATCTCACGCAGGCTTTGCCGAAAATCGGGACGGGTCTGCCAACCGAGGTCTTTCTTGATTTTCTCGTTGGAGTAGAAGAAGGGCACGGCGCAAAGCCGCATGTACGATAGCGGCAGCGGCGAGGTCATCCCAACTAAACCCAGAACTTTGTCAGCACTCTGAGACAGGAACTTCATCAATCCGTAGGGCGCCCTGAGTGCGGAGAATCCCGGGATCACCTGGCGGCGCAGTTCCGCGAAGAACTCCTTTTGGCTGATTGTTTCATCTTCGACGACGTTGTATGTCTGACCAACTGCAGCATCTTTCTCAACCGCTAGCTTCACCGCCCCGGCGATACCTTCAACGTGCGAGAGTGGCAGCGGCAGCGTGCCTTCGCCAACCATCAAATAGCATTTGCCTCCGGCTGCAAAACCAAGCCGCGACAGAAACAAGGGCCCATTCTTGCCGTAGATGGCCGCCGGCCTCAAAATCACAGTCCGAAGCTTGTGCTCATTGTGGAATTGCCGCACGAGCGCTTCAGCCTGAATCTTGGTCTTGCAGTAGTAAGTCTGCTCGATCTCCTCCTGCTGCATGTCCTCAGAGAATCGTGTCCCGGGCTGCGCGCTCGAATGGTCGTAAACGATGATGGAGCTGATAAAAACAAAGCGTTTGACTTTGTTGCGCACAGCCTGCTCCAGCAATATTTGGGTGGCCTTAACATTGATTGCCTCAAAATCGTCCCAGCTACCGCGCAAAGTTGCGGCAGCGTGCACGACGACATCCACCCCCTTGCTGGCGGTTTCAATGGCGGCAGGATCGTACAAATCTCCATCGATAATACGAACTCCTTTTGCCTGCAGATAACTGCGGTCGCTGGTTGGCCGAGCGATGGTTATCAGGGCATGGCCATCCTCGCTAAACAAATCAACCAGATGGCGTCCCAGAAATCCGGCTGCACCGGTGATCAGTATTTTCACTTCAACTCTCCTTAGTTTGTGCTGGCGTCACTTGTGGCGCTCTGCCAGCGGAACACGGCAACCGTTTGCCGCTTGGTTTCAAACATGGGGACCATGTTCTGTTTTATAAATCGGCGAATATCTGCCGGAACATAGACGGCGCTATTCAGCCGGTAGGTATCGGCCACAAACCAGCCGGAATCTTCGGCCATTATTTGCTGCAACTCTTCTTTGGTGTCGATGATATCGGTGCCGCTGTACAAATCGATAAATCGACCGTCCTCCGCAACGAAATTGTTTTGCCGCGATTGCTCTCTGTTCGACCAGTTCAAATTGTAATCCGCCCGACCCAGGTAGTATTGAATTGAAAAGGGCAGGGTTGAAATCACGATGTCGTCGTCAGCAACCCGGCCAGCCATGCGGGCTGCGACTTCTTTCCACTCGTTGTGGTAAATCGCGCCGTTGAAATGGCCGTCCGGCAATCGTGGGATCTTCTGTGCGAACCTGAATCCCGCTGTTAAAGGCAACCAGGCGATACTGAGACAAAGCACCGCCAGACTCTTGATCCCGGGGCCGCTTGCCGCGGCCGGAGCCACGCCGTCCTCTCGAGCCACCGACGCCTTGTCTTGAAGAGCCGGCACGTGGCGCTCAAGCCAACCAACGGCCTCACTCAGGGCGTAGCCGGCAAGAAGAAACACGACGGGATAAACGTGATAAATATAGTCGTTTTTTCGATACTTAAAAAGGAAAGTGAACATTAAGACCGGCGCCGCCAGATTCATCAGGCTGTAAAGGCCAGGCCTGCTGCCGCGCAGCACGAGCAGCAGAGCGCCCGCAGCAAACAGAAGGTAGGTCGGGAAGTGTTCAGCGCCGAAAAGGAATTCAATCACGCGCCAACGATTCTGAGCCGAAGCCGTTGCCGCCCACCGGGGCTCGAATCCGAAGGCATATTCGGCGAATTCCTGCACTTGTGGCATCAATGACGCAGCCAGAAAAAGGAGCAGAGCGGACACGACGACGATGATGTGCTTCGTCACCGGCCTTGCCCCTTTCCCAGAATCTCGCGGCCGCATCCTCCTGCTCCTTGCTCTGGGAACTAAAACGCTCAGGCTGATTGCCAAAGCGTACGCCAGAAAGCTAAACAGAAACAAACCCGCGTTTTGATGAGAAGTGTAACTCAAAATCAAGCACACACCCCCTGCGAACAGGACCGGCAGGTTGATCTCCCACGTGGTTGAAAACCGGCGCAGCCAGCCGGCGTCCGCGGTCGTTTGCCGAGCGGACAAACCCGAGCCTTCATCTCCCGCCTCAAAGCCGCGATAGAAGAGATACATGCCGGCAAGAAACAGCAGTTGAAAAAGAGCATACATGCGGCAGGCGCGAGACCAACCGATCTCGAAGGGTGCGCATGCCAAAAAAATGGCCGCGAAGAGTCCGGCGCGCGTTCCAAACCAGGCCCTGCCGATGTAAAAAACCAGGGGGATGGTCAGAAGTCCGAACAGGGCGGATGGCAGTCTGCTTGAGAACTCCGAGACGCCAAAGACAGAATAAACGCCCATCAGGGAACGGGTCAGTAGCGGGGCTCGAGGATAGGCATAACCCGAGGCGAGAAGGGGCTTGCCGATGGTACTCTGCGACTTGGCAGCCTCTACAAAATCGAGTTCATCGACCCAAAAACTTGGCACGCCAAGGTTGTAGAACCGCAGATAAGCGCCAAACGCCACTGTCAGGATAAGAAGGAGCAGATATGTCTTGTTTGTCGTCACGCTCGGCTATTGCTTTTTGGAGGCGCCATCACCGGCAATCGATGGCGGTTTGACCTGTGAGTCAGGGCGCGTTCGGTTTGCCTTCCAGCCGTTCCAGAAGCCAGCCGTGTATGCAACCAGACCCGAAAAAATGACGGGGTAGAGACCCCAGAACTGCAGGAAGAGCCCCTTGTCATGTTTGAAGAACCGGTGCGAAATCAACAGCGTGCGTGCAAAAGGAATAAGCGGAATCAGCGCCGGCACTTTCACCAGAATACCGCCGACTTGGTCCTGCAGCATGCGCACCTGGGCACCACCAAAGCCGATTTGATATTGGTTGCGCAGCACTTTCCGAAATGAGGTGCGATTGTGGTGGCGCACGCAGATGCCGTGCAGGAAGTGAATCTGCTCGCCCTGCAACGTGATTTCCCGGCAGAACAGAGCATCGCTGCCTTTGATGGTGTCCTCAATCTTACCGATTTTGTCAAACACAGCGCGCTTGAAAGAAATATTGCAGGTCGGAATAAAGCGCACCTGACCCTCCGGCATGGCTGGGACCATTTCGCTGAACTCCAAGAGATATTCGGCCGTGCCGATGAAGCTGCGCGGCGTGCCGTTCGCCACGGGTCCGCCAACCACATTCTCGCCGTTCTTCTGGGACGCGATAATATTGGCAATCCAGGTTTCATTTGCCTGGCAGTCTGTGTCGATAAATGCCACAACTTTGCCCCGGGACTGCTTGATGCCGTGCGTGCGTGCAGTTCCGGGGAAGGCCCGTTGCGGCAGATGAAACGCTCGTACGAAAGGATAGCACTCGTTGAGAAACGGCGTTAAATCGTTCTCCGAGCTGTCCACCACAATCACCTCCACGTCCGGGCGCTGCGCCTGCGCCTGGATGGAATCCAGGCAAATGGGCAGCCACGCCTTTGAATTGTAGGACGGGATGACGATGGAGAGAAAAATCTCCTGTTTTTTTTCTGATTTCTTCTGGGTAGCCATGGTTCGTTTCTTTCGTCAGTCAGCCCGCGCAAAACTCAGCGCCGTACGCTGAACCGTTAGCGCAGGTACTGTTGTAGTCTTTCCTCATAAAACCGAGCGGTTTGCTGCACGCCTGATCTCAGGTCTACTTTGGGCGTCCAACCCACTGCCTGTTGGATTTTCGCGTAGGTGACCACAAACTTCTTGATGTCGATGGACTCACGCGTTTGCGGAAACGGGATGTGCGTGATTTCACCCTTGCCGACTGCTTCCACCACTGTCTTCACCATGTCGATGAAGATGGTCTCGACGCCGGAGCCGACAAAAAACATCTCGCCATTCGCCTTGTCTGCAAGGGCAACCCGCACAAATGCATCGACAACATCGGTGATGAAGACATAGTCCCGCGTCTGCGCGCCTTCTCCATAAACAGTGATTGGCCGGCCCTGCATGGCGTTGGCCATGAACCAGTTCAGAATGCCATAGAAACCGGCGTGCATCTGACAACGCGGACCGTAGACGTTGTTCAGCCGAAGCGACACCACAGGAAATCCGTAAATCTTATTGTACAAAAACACATACGCCTCGCCAGCCATCTTGTTGATGCCGTAGACATCCGTGGGATTCTGAGGATGTTGCTCATCGACCGGCATGTAAACCGGCTCGCCGATTTGACCACGCGAGCCCGCGAAAACAAGCTTCACGCCATTGTCAGTCTGGCGGCAGGCTTCGAGAACATTCAGGGTTCCGGTGCAGTTGATTTCCGTGTCAAGCTCAGGTTGCTCGACCGAGATTTCGCGGCCGACCTGCGCGGCCATGTGGAAGACGATGTCCTTACCGGCCACCAACTCCAAAAGCTGCCCGCGATTTCTGACATCGCCCTTCACAAAATGCACCGCATCTTTGATTTCCGCAATATTGGCGTGGTTCCAGCCGTAAGGTTCAATGCAGGCGTCCTGAATCGTGACCTGTGCGCCAAGCTCGACACAGCGATGCGCGATATTGCTACCGATAAAACCCAGACCGCCGGTGATCAACACTTTCTTGCCAGTCATGGCTGCATAGTCGAAGTCGCTCAATTCAACATCTCCTTGATTACAGTATCCAGTTTCTTTGAAAACATATCGAGAGTGCAGTTGCGCAGAAATACGTCGTAGCCATTCCTGCTGATTTTGCCGCGCAGAACAGAGTCATCTCGCAATTTCAAGATGGCCCGGGCGATGGCTTCAGGATTGGCCCGCTCCACCAGAAGAGCACTCTCGCCGTCTTTGAGTAACTCCTGAACAGGTTCATTGCGCGCCGTGATCAGGGGTCTCGCCACAGCAATCGATTCCACCACTTTGTTTGTCAAGACGCGCTCGGTTCTTGGATTCTCCCCGAAAATCCCGAGACAGGCCTGCGCCCGGCACATGTGGTCCGCCAGTTGCGCGTACGGCACCCAGTCGATGAAAGTACAATTCTTCAAATGCAGATCGCGGGCCAGCTTCATATCGTGGTCATAGGTGATGCCCCGCCCAATCACTTGAAAGTGAACATTCTCATCACGTAGAAGATCGGCTGCCCGCAGAATGTGCTCAACGCCGTGAAATGGAGCGTATTCGCCGTGAAAATGAACCAGAAACTGATCGCCGGTTTGCACTGAGTCGGCACTTTGCCCATTGCCGCCGGGGTCGCCGTTTGCTCCTGCCGCCCCATTCTCTGCAATACCGGTTTTGGGCAGCAGCACAGAATCATCGGTAGCAAGAAAAATGTGAAAAAACTTGGACTCCGGCACGCCGAATTTCCGCGAGTAGTCTAGGATGTGGTCGTGAGTTTCAAGGATGATGCGGTCGGCGAGCCGCATGGAAAGCACGTCAGACCAGTAGTAGAAACGCGAAATCAGGCTTTTCTCACCGCCCTTGCCGCGATCATGCACCATGGTGTCGTAAGTTGAAATGTAGACGTCATACAGGATGGGCTTGCGGGTCAGGAGCCAGACAAAAGGGAAGATCAATTGGCCGTAAAAGCCGACGACCACAAGGTCACAGCCACGTTTCTTGCGCAAGAATTGCCAGATCAGCTTCGGGTAGTGCCGGAACGATTTTCCAGGCGGCAGGCAGGTAACCACATCGCAGCCGGCTCGCTGCAACCCCTGCGCGACCATATGAGTTCGGGAGTAACTGGCTTCGCGCCCTGCGATGTAGCAGACTTTGATGTTGCTACTTTCCGTTGGCGCCAACATTTCCGTTCCTGACAATATCTGATATTTCTATCTTCTTGACGCGGTACTGCGTGTCTTCGATCAGGCGACGATTGCCGCGAATGAGGTCAGCAAGAAATCCGATCATAATGATTTGAAAGCCAAGCAAAAGCAAAACTGCCGCCAGGATCAAAGACTGAATATGGCCGCCACCGCCCTCGGTGAAGTAGTAGAAAATAAACCGCAGGGCAACCAGAAGTCCCGCCGAAAAAACTGTCGCCCCAATCATGGAAAAAGTCTTGAGCGGCTCGTACATCGTATAAATACGAAAGATGGTCGCGACCGAACGCTTCACATATTTTGGGATGCTGCTGAAGAGTCTGGAATCCCTCAGCTTGTCATTTGTCTGGACTGGCACATGCGTAATGGCAATGTTGCTCTTGCCCGCCTGAATGATGGTCTCCAGTGTGTAGGTGAAGCCCGAAATAACATTCAGACGCAACGCTGCCTCACGACTGAAAGCCCGGAAACCGCTGGTCGTGTCAGCGACCTCAGTATCTGAAATATGCCTCACGACCCAACTGCCGAGTTCCTGTAGTCGTTTTTTCCAGAAGGAAAAATGTGGAATGTCGTCTACCTGGCGATCGCCTACAACCATATCTGCTTCGCGGGCGATAATCGGTGCAATCAGATCTTTGATGCTGGAACCGCTGTACTGGTTGTCACCGTCAGTGTTAACGATGATGTCGGCGCCAAGCTTCAGGCCGGCATCCAGGCCACTCATGAAAGCCTCGGCAAGGCCCTTGTTGTTGGTGTGTTTCACGATGTGGTTGATACCGAGATCGCGAGCGATCTCCACCGTGCGGTCAGAGCTACCGTCGTCAATGATCAGGGTCTCGATTTCATCGATGCCGTCGATCTGCTTCGGCAAATCCGCGAAGGTCACAGGTAGAGTCGACTCTTCGTTCAGGCAGGGGATTTGAATGATAAGCTTCAATTTCTATGTCATCGTCCGTTGATTGTAGTTAGTGTCGTCCTATTCTCTATGCCCGTCTGGCATGAACTGGCGCAGGCCGCAAGTCCACACAGGAATTACTCCAAAACCTCCTCGATCACGTATTCCTTGATATCCTTTGCATGTGTAAAGATGATCATCTCTCCGATCAAACCTATGGAAATCATCTGAATTCCAATCACAAGCATCAGCGCGCCCAGCAAGAGCAAAGGCCGGCCGGCGATGGGGCCAAACTGAAAAATTCTGTAGAAAAACAGGTAGGCGTTCATGCCGACGCCGAGCAGGGTGAAAATGCCGCCGATAAAACCCAAAAAATGCAGCGGCTTCTTCGAATAGTTTGTCAGAAAGAAGACGGTGATAATATCTAGCAGGCGCTGGATGTATTCGGTGAAGTATTTCGACTGCCGGAACGTGCCATGCAGTTGCTCGATCTTTTCATCACCGACTTTGAAGCCTTTGCGGTCTGCCAAAATCGGCAGGAAGATATTCAGATTGCCATAGAGCGGGATGTCTGTGAGAACTTCGCGCTTGGCGGCAAACACACCGCTGTTGATATCGTTAAACGTCTTCTTCGAGACCCAGCGAATGATGGTGTTGAAGCAGCGCGAGACGAACTGATTCAGCGCCGAGTCGCGGCGAGGATGACGCCAGCCCATGATCAAATCGTGGTTGGCGTCCAGCCTGCCAAGCAGGCTTGCAATCTGCGCAGCGTTGATTCTGACCCTGGTGGTGAAGAAGACGATCTTCTCACCTCGCGCCTGTTTGAAACCGGCATCAAATGCCGCGGATTCACCGAAAGAGGTTCTCATTCGGATCAGGCGTAAACGAGGGTCGTCGTCAGCGAATTCTTTGAGAAGCGACCATGTGTTGTCAACGCTGCCGTCATCGACAAAAATAAGCTCGTAATTTTCTGCTGCCGCTTCGAGACCGGATTTCAGGGCCCCGTAGACCTCTTTCAGATCTTCAGCCTGATTCTTGACAGTTACGATAATCGATGCACCGGCGTCGCCGTCCGGCCTGACTGTTTGTGCAACGCTGCCTCGCGCTGCGGCTTCTTTTGTTAGAACGTTTTCTTGCATAAATGCCTGATCCTAGCCTAGAAATTGCTTTTTCCTGGAAAAATAGTCCATGAGTTGTCCGTTCTTCTTGTTTCCGCTCCTCACCACCATGTTGGCGAGCAATCCGTAGAACACGAACTGGCATCCGGAAACAAGGACAAGAAAGGCGAACGCTCCAAGTACGTTGATGCCGGCCAAATCGAGCCCGCCGACCAGCACAAGATACACGCAGCCTGCCAGCGCGCCCAATCCAACGACATTGAAGAGAAATCCCAACATCCCGAAAAAATGCACAGGGCGCGACAGATACTTGATAAACAGATTGAGAGTCGTCAAGTCCATCACAACCCTGAAAGTCCGTGTGAGATTGTATTTTGACTCGCCAAACTGTCTCGGGTGGTGGTCCACGACCATTTCTGTAATGCGTGCGCCTTCTATGCGTGCCAGGGCCGGAATAAAGCGATGCATCTCGCCGTACAGCCTTATTTTCTCAATAACTTCAGCCCGGTAAACCTTGAGCGAGCACCCGGTGTCATGCAGTTGTACGCCGGTAAAAAATCGAATGATTCGATTGGCAATTTTTGACGGAACCTTTCGAATCAACATCTTGTCCTGCCGGTTCTTACGCCAGCCCGCGACGATGTCATAGCCTTGTTTCAGTCTCTCAACCATGGCCGGAATATCTTTAGGGTCGTTTTGCAGATCGCCATCCATCGAAACGACAATCTTGCCGCGCACGCGTTCAAAACCTGCTGCCATGGCGGCAGACTGACCAAAGTTGGCACGAAATTTCACAACTTTCAGACGGTTATCCTGCAAATGGAGTTCGCGCAGAATCGAAAACGTTGCATCCTTGCTGCCATCATCCACGATGATGATTTCAAATGGCTCGTTCATCTGCTCCATCACATCGGCGATGCGTTGGTAAAGCAGTTTGACGTTTGGCTCCTCGTTCATCACGGGAACCACTACTGAATATTCTATCTGGCTCATTCTTCGTAAATTGGCTGCAACAGCCGCCTGCGGTTCTTCACTAATTTGATTATCGACACGATGGGCATGAAGATCAGAAACTCCAAGACTGCGGCCCAGATGTTGTGCATCACAAACAGGTTTTGTACAAAATTCATGCCGTTTCCTTCCTTCTCGACCGACAGGAAAAGAAGAACGGGGGAAACGATGTAATCCTTGCTAAAAGGCCAGAGCATCGGTACGCCAACCGGCTGTGAAGTGTCATGTGAGAAGGCATCAAGGAAAACGTGCGAAAAATAAATGCTGCCAAACAGCAAAACATGCCACGTGAACCTGCGCCAATCCCGCCAGCAAAAACACAGGGCTGCAATGCACCCCACTATGGCGGCAGCACCAATGCTGTGGCTAAGAAAATGGCGATGGTAGAGATTCGGTTCTCCCACGAGGAAGCCGACCAAGAAATCTATATCCGGCAAATTCGCGAGAAACACGAACAGAAGCAGCGCTTTCCAGGGAGCCAGAGGCTTGTTACGTGCCTGCAAGCAGGAATGCTTCTCGCCGAATGTCTCGTGAAGGACATAGCCCATCATGGAATGTCCAACGGGTAAGGGCATTAGTTGCTCTCCACTAACTCAGATGCACGTTGGGTCGCTTTGAAAACAGTCTTGATCAAAGTGACCCGCAAACCGCCTTCTTCCAACTCCATCAAACCATCGATGGTACAACCGGCCGGTGTGGTGACCGCATCTTTCAGCAAAGCCGGATGCTCTCCTGTCTCCAGAACCATACTCGCGGCGCCAAGCACCGCCTGGGCGGCCAATTCAGTCGCGACGCTGCGCGGCAACCCGGCTTTCACGCCTCCTTCCGCCATCGATTCGATAACGACGTAGATGAAGGCCGGACCGCTGGCGCTCAGGCCGGTCACGGCGTCCATGTGCTTTTCGTCCACGCAGACAGTGCGGCCCACCTGTTTGAAGATGAAATCGGCTCGCTGCAATTGCTCATCATTGGCGAACCGGCCCGCACACAGCCCTGTCATTCCTTGGCGAATCAAACAAGGCGTGTTGGGCATCGCGCGGATGACCGGCACTTCCTTTTGCAGGCCGTCTTCAATCAATTTGGTGGTGACGGATGCGGCGACAGAAACAACCAACTGCCCGACGTCAACACTTTCCGCAATTTCGGACAGCACTTCCAGTACGACCTGTGGTTTGACGCACAAGAGCAGAACATCGGCGCCGACAGCAGCCTGCCGGTTGTCGGTTGTTGCTTCGATACCGTATTTTTCAGCCAGCATTTCCGCCCGCTGCCCATGCTTGGTGGTCGCCACCAAGTGCTTCTTGTCTACTACCTGAGCCTGAAGCAGGCTACTGATGAGCGTCTCGCCCATCTTGCCGGCTCCTAGCACAGCAATTCTAGCGTTGCTTAGCATCCAAGTCCTCCGTTTCAGTCTGCCGCTACTATCGACTGCCTCTAGACTCCATCCACATTATTTTGCAGCCAAAGCTCCAGCACAAGCAGTGCGTAGAGGCGATGGGAATAATCTTTTTTGCTCTGCAAGTGAAGATCCAGCATGGATTGCACGACTCCGGGCTTGAAATAGCCGCGGCGTTTGACAGCGTCTTCCGAGAGAACGTCGCCGATCAACTCCCGGAAGATTGAGGTGTTGCGCATCCAGTTTTTCATAGGGACGTTGTGGCCCATCTTGTCTTTGCGGAACACGATTTCGTCAGGCAGCAGGCCCTCCATAGCTTTCTTCTGAACGTACTTTACCTGCGACCCCTGAATCTTGAGTTCGGCGGGAATCGTGGTTGAAAACTCAATCAAGCGATAATCGTGCAATGGGAATCGTGCTTCAACTCCCCAGGCTCTGGTCAACCGCAGGCGGTCAACATGGAAATGAACCAGTGTCTGATAGTCGGCATAAAGGCTTCGACTCAATAAATCCGGACCGTCGGCATCAGCATAAAGACCGGTGATATCCGCGTAGGAATGCAGTTCACCAAACTCAGACACGATGTCATCTTCGCAAAGCTCGGCAAGCTCATCATCGTTGTAGTAGATTCGCCAGCGGTTGCTCAGCAGTTCCGCCGGGAATTTGTAGCTGTACGCGAAACGCCGCGCTTTCACGCGCAGGCTTTTCTTCTGCTCCGAATCAGGCAACAGGCCGGCGGTCTTGGTAATCGTGTTGCGCAGTAGGGCCGGGATTCGATCGAATTTTGTTGCCATCTGGTCGGCAACGTAGACCGGATGCCCCGCGTAAAGCTCATCGCCGCCATCTCCGGTCAAAATGTAATCGACCTCCCCCTTTGCAGCGCGTCCCATGATGAAGGAACCCAGTTCCACGCCGATGTCGCAAAGTGGCTCGTCCATTGCTGACGCCATTCTTTCGAGCTGGCTTAAGTCCTCAGCAGTGAATTGGATTTCTTTGTGCCGGGTATGATAGTGTTTTGCCATCACTCGGGCAAAATGCGACTCATCGACGTACTTGTCATCGCAACGGAATGAAAATGTGTGAATGGGTTTCTCGACGACCTCGCTCAAGAGCCCAACGACGGAGCTTGAATCCATACCGCCGCTCAGAAAAGCCCCGGGATCGGAGCCAGTCTCACTGCTGCGGATGCGGATTGCATCTCGCGTCAGCGTGATCATCTCCTGAGTGTAGTCCTCAAGTTGACGTCCGTTCTGGTTCTGATAAGACAGCGACCAGTAGCGCTGGCTGCTCAGTTTGCCATCTTCAATAACCAGGCAATGACCCGCACGGACTTTGCTGACGCCTTTGATCAGAGAATCAAGTCCAGGATTGTAGTTGAAGAGCAAGTAGTTTCTAACTACCCTGAAATCGAGTTCGGCCGGCCTCAGGTACTGAACCAGGGAACGGAGCGATGAACTAAACACGCAGCGTTTGCCATTCCAGTGGTAGAACAACGGTTCAAAGCCAAGGTGGTCGCGGGCCAGGATGAATTTCTGACTTGATGAATCGCAGACCGCGGCGGAAAACTGGCCATTCAATTGCTTGAAGCCAGCGATGCCATCTTTCTCACAGGCACTGAGAACAAGTTCCGCGAGATTGCTGCCCTGCGCGACGGGTTCGCTGCCGGTTCCGAAAATGTTGCCTGAGACCACGGCCGCTTTGTCCTTGTTCCCACTAAAGGCCAGAGCGAGACGGCCGTCAATCGCGGGCACGCCGACCTCGGCGGTCGCCAGAGCGAAGTTTTTGTTGAAATGTGTGCTGGTCGGCCTGTTCGCCAGATGTGCCGGTACCAGTTTAAAAAGCGCATCTTTCTCGACCGCCTCGTCCTTGTTGCTGTTGAATATTCCGTAAATCATGCGTAATTACTCGTCGTTACTGATGCTTTCTGATGGCTGATTTTGGTCGGCGACATCGCCGCGAAGTATCTCGTTGTGCTCTTTTCCCTTTCTTCGGTCCCACATGAATTTGGCAGGCACGCCCGCCGAGATTGCGAACTCCGGCACATCTTTGTTCACTACCGCATGGGCTCCAATGATGCTGTCTCGTCCAACGGTGACGCCATCAAGTATTGAGACGGACGCCCCCAGCCAGACATTCTCCTCAATCATGATTCCTTTCGACGAGCGGCCTTGCTGCAACACCGGAATGTCTGTTCTGTCGCTGTCATGGTCGCCACCGACGAGATAGCAGAAAGCAGCCATAAGATGATTCTTTTTGATGACGATGGAGCTTAACGACGAAATCACGCAATTGAAACCGAGATTGACATTCTCCTCAAGCACAATGTCGCCATTGTGGCAGGTCAGAATTGTGCCCCGGCCCACGAAAACGCCATTGTGAATTTCAATGCCCTTGTTGCTTTCTCCTTTTGCGTCGAGCACGCAGTTGTCATCGATAACAACGTTGTCGCCGATATGCACTTTCTTCGGATGGCGAATCATGACATTCGCCCCGATGGCAACGCCACGCCCCATCGAACCGAGCATCAGCCGGTAGAGCTTTTGTCGCAATACCAAACCGAGGGCGCCAGGAAGCCAGCTCAAAAGCGTCATCAGCAACTCATACTTGATCAGGCTGAATAAGCCTTTCTCCCCGACAACGATTTCCTGATACTTCTGCAGAGTTGATTTTTTCTCGTCGAAAAGATCTTTCTGCGTATCCATTATTTCCGGTGACTTGTTATCGCTCATCTGAGACCTCCTTGGTGCTCAATCTGAGTTTGAGCATTCGCATTCTCCACATCCGAACCCTTCAAAAAAAATCATTTTCTGAAGGCGTAGATTATCCCCCCCAGGATTCCTAATAGTAAAATCATGCCGTAAGCAATCCATGAAAACGCCAGGCTGGTTTCGTATGGCGCGCCATAGACCGTCGTAAGAAAAAAAACATAGAATGACTCCCGAATCCCTATGCCATTAATCGACACCGGCACCATTTGGATGAACATCGCCAAAGGAATGATGACCAGGAATTTGGCAAGCGGGATAGTTAGCCCAAGCGCTTCAGAAATCATATAGTAGTGAAAAATCACATTGAACTGAAGCAACAGAGACAAGCCTAAAGACCAGGTCAACGCTTGCATCTGACCTTGAAACGGCGCAAATGCCTCTTTGATTTTCAGGACCTGCTTGCGCACCAGTCCACCGGCCGGCAGTTTTTTGAGAAAGCCAAAGGCATCATCCGCAGCCCCTGACTGCTGCGATTTTCGAAAGAAGATCACCCAAATGACGGCCAGCATGGCGGCGAATGTCACCAGAGAGAGCAGCCACAGGTGCTCAATTTCCATGGTAAGCTCAGTCGCCAGGGTCAGGGCCAAAACCGCAAAAGCCAGCAGCGCAAACATGCCAAGGAAGCGTTCCACCAAAACAATCGCGAGCGCCTTCAACTTGGGAATTTCGCACTTTGCCGTGTCAAGTGCGCGGTAGCCATCGCCACCAATGGTGGACGGCAGGAGATTGTTGAAAAACATGGCAACCGCATAAGAGCGCACGAGGTACATCACCGGGACATCAAATCCCTGCGCACGCAGTAAGATTTGCCAACGGTAGGAACTCGAAAAATAGCCAACGCCGTGCAACAAAAAGGACAGGCCAATCAGCAACATATTGGCGTTGGCCATGGATTGCCATATCTTTCCCACCTCGGCCCGGCTGATCAGAAGGTAAATGAGCGAGACACTCACCAGCAGCTTGAAACCGGCCATGAACCAACGCTTGCGATCTGGCTTTGTGTCTGTTGTTTGCCCGGCTGTCGCCGAAGTGGTTTCTGATGTTAAACTCAAACTCTGAATTCCCTTGATTCGTTATTCGAAAACTGGCTGTGCCAGTCTATATCATGCTGTTTTCTCGATACCACCGTGCGGTCCGCGTCAGCCCGTCGTGCAACGCAACTTTTGGTGTATAGTTCAATTCTGTCTTGGCCTTTGTGATGTCAAACGCTCTGTCCTTCGTAAAAAAATCAAGGCGCCGACGGTAGAGTGGCGGCTCGACGCCGATGGGTCTGCATATTGCTTCGCAAAGGACGGAAGCGATGTAGACCGGCTTCAGCGGCAGATGCTTGCGCGGCACAGGTTTGCTCAACACATTGGCGATCAGCGCCACAAGGTCACGCAGAGGCATGTATTCATCGCCCCCGATTGTGTAAATGTTGCCGACCGCTTCGTCCCGCTCGCCAGCGAGAATGATGCCATCTACCAGGTCTTCTACAAAGGTCAGATGGTAGAGCACGTCGCCTCGGCCGATCATCCGGAACTTGCCGTTGTTGATGAACTTGAATAGCTTGAGAAAACGTGTGTCACCCGGGCCATAAATGCCGACCGGACGGACAACCACTCCCTCAATTTCGTGCTCGTCGAAAAATGCAAGGGCGACCTTTTCACCTTCCATTTTGGACTCCTGATAGTGGTCTCCTGGTTTGTAGGGCGCTGTTTCCCTGGCGGGTGGATCTTCAATCTCTCCCTGCACGCCGACCGTGCTGCAGTGCACAAACCGCCGAACCTTGTTGTCCCGAGCCGCCTCGAGCAACCGTCGGGTACCATCGACGTTGACCTTCCAGAACTGCTCTTTGGAAATCCCTTCCTGGCGGTAGGCGGCGGCCACATGAAACACCGTGTCAACGCCATCGAGCGCCCCATTTTCGGTCTTGAGGTCTGCAAGATCGCCAATGACAGGCTGAACGCCAATTCTCTTGAGATGATGTATCTTGCTCGTCTTCCTGACAAGAGCCTTGACCGAGTACCCCCGGGTCACCAGGGTTTGACAAAGATGACTCCCGGTAAATCCGCTGCCACCTGTCACAAATACTGTCTTTCCCATTTCTCTTCTAGATTAAATTTTCTTAGATTCAACCCGGGCTTTTTGCGCACCAGGTTCCGCGACGTAAAGCGCTTTGGTTTCATTGAGCTGCAAGCTAGTCTCATCCTGATCCCACCCCAGTTCTGTCGCCATAATCTCAGCACAGGTCGCAAGCGCCTCAGGCGACGGGCAGCAGCCACTTCCCAATACAGTCCTGCGGCGAACGACATCTGCCAAGCTCAAGGCCATTTCATTGCGAACTGCATGAACGACCTCAGCCCGGAGCACCGGACTATCGCCAGCAATCGGCTCCAGGAGACTCGGCTCATTGTCACCGAAGGCGAGGATCTCAGAGTACGCCGAACCATAGTTGGCGATGAGATGGCTGACTTGCTCGGCACTCAACCCTCCGCGGAGTTTTGATTGCTCGTTGTGAAGAAATTGCTCAAAATCTTCAATCGTGCCACCGTGTACAGGAGTGGATTTCGTCGGAGAGTTGGTCACATTCAAACCCAATTTGCGCTGGGCAAGATTGACTGTCTTTTCGGCGACATCGCGGGCGGTCGTGTACTTGACACTTACGACTGTCAGCAGGCCGTCCAAACCGCTTTCAGTGTCGTGGTCGATAATCCGGTAGCTCTTAAGCAGTTTAACATCGTCTGTGTCAGCATCTGCACGGTCGGCGGGCAGAAGTCCACCGTAGAAAAACACCACATCGTCCCGCGTTAATTTCGCTGGCGGATATGCTTTGTTGACGTCATCCAGAAATACCTGAACGTCCTGTTCAGAAACCCGGAAATCTCCCGGCTTGCCATCATAGTGAACATGCGTGGTACCAATCAGCGAATACTCCTGCCACGGCGTGACAAAGAACAAGCGCGAACCCTTGCTCAGCACGGCGTCATCATCGTTGAATTCTTCCTTGCTGAAAAGACCAACGGCGAAGTCAGGAAAGAGCTTTTTCTTGACCACAAGATTCATGGCGACAGACAACTGCAGGTTCATTTGCGGAGCGTCTCCATTCAAATGCTCCAGGGTCTCCAGAACCCACGGCCCGGTGTTGTTGATGACCAGCCGGGCCGAAATATCGACTTTTTCTCCCGTGATGCGATCCGTGGCGGTCACGCCGGTGATCCGGTTTCCGTCTTTGCGGAACCCTGTCATCTCAACGTAATTAGCGACTGCGGCTCCGGCATCGGCGGCAGAATGAAGCATGGCGAGCAGCAGGCGTTCTGAATTCCGAACCTGGCAGTCGTACCAGACTGCGCCACCGGTCAATCCTTCCTGGTCCACTCCCGGAATGATACGGGCACATTCCTGCTTCGAAATCACTTTTCCCGCCGGCATGTGCTTGCTCGGATCATCGAGCTGGTTGCGATCATAGCCGACCAAATCATTGAGCAGCAACGCAACTGCCATGACCTCACGACCTTTGAGGGCGTGTCCATAGGTGGGCATGACGCACTGCAATGTGTGAACCAGATGCGGCGCTATCTTCATAAGCGTTCTGCGCTCGGTGATGGACTCCCGCATACGCCTGAAATCGGCATGCTGCAGGTAACGCAGTCCGCCGTGAATAATCTTCAGAGAATTTGAAGAAGTAGCTGACCCAAAATCGGACTTCTCAATCAGCGCGACCGACAAACCACGAAGTGCTGCGTCCCAGGCGGCACACACGCCATAGATGCCGCCACCAACGACCAGGAGATCAAACTGATTCCCCTTGAATTGCTCTATGTCTCTTTGCATGTTGAAGTACGCGTATCCTGCCGTTACTTTCTGGCAAATGCCATAATGTGCCATCCGGTTTTACGCGTGATGCTTTTGGGGATCATGTTGAACAGGGGCACAAAAAACAGGTTAAAGAAGGCAGCCTTCAGTCCTTTTTGAAGTCGTGATTTGACCGGAAATCGCTCGGGCACGATTCGCAGTTTTGAAAACTTTGTCAGCAAATCCTGAAACTCTTGAATTGTGTATTTTTTCAGAACTGGCGCATCCTCATGTTCCAACCCGACACCGAGGACCTTGGACAAAAAATTGAGCCATGAATGCCGGTTGTAGACCATCATGATGACTTCGCCTCCCGGCTTCACTACCCGGTACAACTCATCAACCATTTTTTGGGCGTTGGCAGTGTACTGAATAACACCGTGGGCATAGACCATATCAAAACTATTGTCCGCAAATTCAAGCGCTTCGCCATCACCCAGACGAAAATCGCCGGGGATGTCATGATGAGCAAAATACTGTTTAGCCAGATCAAATGATTGCCTGGCCAGGTCAACCCCTGTCACCCGGGCGCCGCCACGGGCAAATCGAATAAGATCGATACCGATACCACAGCCCACCTCAAGAATTTTCTTCTCTTTGTAGCCGGAAAAGTCCACCACATCCGCGAGGTACTTCAGCTTATCGAATCGATACTCAGCCAGGTCGTCAAAAAATCCTTTGCTGCCAATCTCATGCTTTGCTAACTCGAGATCATGGATGTGTTCGTTCCAGTAGGCGCTGATCTCCCGTAGTAAAGCGTCGTCTACATCCGGCTTCGAAGTCTTAACTGTCTCAATGACTGCACTCATTTGCTGTCGTCCTCTGCTGTCGTCGGTAAAATTGTCCATACTCGTTTTCATAAGATTCTCGGCTCCACGATCATCTGACTCAGATAGCAGTAACCTCGGCCGTTGCGGTCTCTTGTTCCTCGTATCCGACATTTCCGTTCTTCAGATGGATATCCTGCCAGATGCCGAAAACCATCATCGCCCAAAGCCGATGGCTGTGATTCTCCTTTCCGTTCAAGTGTTCTGAAACCAGCCGTTCGACATGGCTTGCGTTAAAGAACCCCTCCCGCCTTATTTTCGCTGGGGCCAGCACATCGAGCATCAGATCCTTGAGTTCATTCTTCAGCCAATTCTTGATTGGAATGCTGAAGCCTTCCTTGCCGCGCCGCAATATCGGGTCGGGAAGATGTTTGCCCATGGTCTTTTTTAGAAGATGCTTTGTGGTGTTTCCCTTGAGTTTGAGCCGTCCCGGTACGGTTGCTGCAAACTCGACGATACGGTGGTCCAGAAAGGGTACCCGGGCTTCGAGAGAGGTCGCCATGCTCATGCGATCGACCTTAACCAAGATGTCATCTACCAGATAGGTTTTGATATCGACATAAAGTTGTCTGTTCAACAAGTCGGAAGTTCCCGAACTCTCAAAGTAGTCCCGGATGAATCCGTATGAATCCATGCCACGAAGCTGGTCGTGAACGTCTGCATTATAGAGACTCGGTTTCTCGTCATCCTGCAAAAAGACCATCCAGCGCGTGTGCTGTAAGTCGGTCGGCAAGCGCATGCCTTCATCAAAACGCTTCATGCGATTGATGAGGCCCTTTTTCTTATCGGTTGGCGGCAGGGAGTCAAACATTGGTGAAAGCAGCCCTCGGCGAATCAGTTTTGGAATCCTGCCGTAGGAGTTCCCCATGCGATTCGCAAGATAAGTGTCATAGCCACCGAAAAGTTCGTCGCCACCGTCTCCTGACAGGCTGACGGTTACAAACTCTCGCGCCATTTTCGACACCAGATAGGTCGGAAAGATGGAAAAATCACCAAAAGGTTCATCGAGCTGAGTTATCAGCTTTTCAGTCAATTCCAGTGCATCTGGCTCAATCGTGAATTCATGATGCCGGGTGCCAAAATGGTCCGCGACAATCCTGGCAAAACTTGATTCGTTGTAAGAGCTTTCGCTGAAACCAATGGAGAACGTCTCGACTGGCTGATTCATGGCCTGGCTCATGAGCGCCACAATAGAGCTTGAATCAATTCCACCACTCAGAAAAGCGCCAAGTGGCACGTCACTCATCAGCCTGATTTTGACGGCGTCGTTGAGCAATTCAAAAAGCTGCTCACAGAGCTCATCTTCGGAGGCCGACCCTTCCGAGTACCGGACATCCCAATACTCTTTGACAACGACCTCACCGTCCTTCAATGTCAAGCTGTGTCCCGCCGGCAGTTTTGAGATGTCCTTGAAGATACTGCCTGGAGCCGGCACATATTCGAAAGTCAGGAAATTGTCGAGTGCCTGCAAATCCACCTGCCTCGGGATGTTTTCCAGTTGCAATATGGATTTGATCTCGGAGCCGAAAGCGAATCTGGTGTTGTCGATGTAGTAGTAAAGCGGCTTGATCCCAAGACGGTCTCTGGCCATAAAAATCGTCCGCGTTCGCAGGTCAAGAATCGTAAATGCGAACATTCCGTTGAGTTCATTCGGACATTGTTCGCCGAACTCCTCGTACGCGTGCACGATGACCTCGGTGTCCGCCTTCGAGCGGAACACATGGCCTTTCTTCTCAAGCTTGGTCCGCAACTCGATATGATTGTAGATTTCGCCGTTAAAAACTATCCAGACGGAGCCGTCTTCGTTTGAAATCGGTTGCCTGCCCGTGACGAGATCAATGATACTGAGACGCCGCATACCGATGCCAAATGGACCGCGAACAAAGATGCCCTCATCGTCAGGGCCGCGATGTGCGATGGCCGAGCACATGGCCTTGACTTCGCGTTCATTCGCAGACCTTTCCTGGTCAAAGTAGCTAACGCCACAGATTCCGCACATGGCTGTCTCTAGCCTCTTGCTTTCAGTTGGGTTTCAAGGTAGTCGATCAATTCTTTTGTCTTCTGCAGGTAGGTCTCGTAACTGTACTTTTCCCGAGCCAGCTCGCGAGCATTGTCGCTGAGTTTCTTACCGAGTGCGCTATCCTGCAGCACATCGAGTAAACCCTGGCCGAACGCATCCGGTGTGCAGTCCGTCAGGACCGCGACATCCGGATTCAAGACCTGTGTGTGGGTAAGGTGGTTTGTGGCCACAATCGGCTTTCCTGAACGCAGGTAGGAATAAATCTTCAGAGGCGTGTTGTTGCCCTCCAGACGCGGTGACACAAGCACATCCGAATGTTGAATATAGACCGGCACTTCTTCCGGCGGTACTGATCCCGTGAAGACAAAGTGTTCGTCCACCGAGAGGTCGCGGGTCCGCTTTCGATAATGTTCGACTTGCTCGGGTTTGCCGCCCACCAGAATGAACCGAACACCAGGCTGACTGGAAATGATGTCCGTGCTGGCGTCGATGAGAATGTCAATTCCCTGGTAAGGCTCGAATGTTCCGGTGTAAAGGATGGCCAGCTCCCCATTTGTGCGTACTTGCGCACGGACCTTGTCCTGGTCTACCTTGTTCTTGAATACGCTGCTGTTGTCCGCGACATTCTCGATGAGACGATTGAACTTCTGTGGAAACAGGTCCGCAACATAGTCATGCAGTTCGGGGCAAATAGTGATGACAGCTTGCGCCGAGTTGATGGTGTAGGCCTCTAACGTTTCGAACATCTTCTTGAGCAGGCTTGATGTCGTGAACCTGAAATTGCTCAATTGTTGCGGAAGACTCGAGTGCATATCGTACAAGTGCAGCACCCGATATTTCTTTGCAAAGTAAGCGGACCAGAAGCCAGCTTCCTCGTGTGAATGCATGAGATCGTATCCGCCACGCCTCACCATCTGGCGTGTCTTCCACATCAGGAAGAGATCAAGCAGGATCTTACGCTTGGAAGGACCAATCGCGATCTTCTTGACGAATGGAATCCGGGGAATTCGGTGGATGCTTACGCCTGAAATCTCGATGTCATCACCGAGATGATAGGTCAGCAGGTCAATCTTGTGCCCCAATTTCGACAAGGCCCGGAGCCTGTGCAACACGCTGAACGGCGTCCCACGAGGTTGAAAAAAGGGCTGCGGGGCAATCATCAATATTTTCATTCAGGGTCCATCCCGTTTGAACTCGGAAAACGTCGCTTGACGCTTACCTAAAAATCGGTTTCAGAAAAGTTAACTTTAGCAATTTTAGTGCCAGTGACTGGACAATCATTGACCGTTGTCATATCAACTCATCTAATTGTTTTTAAAACACATATATTTCAACAAAATGGTCCACATGCCTGGCGTCCTGTGTCAAAATGAAACGTTGTCGTGACCTGACACAAATAAGGAGACGATTGTGCCCGCTTCCAACCGGATGAAACAGAGACATCAGGTATGCAAACCCCAAGCCTTTTTCGTGTTTCGGAGCGTCAACATGTCCGGGTCTCCCAGACCGACAATCAACGCACGGTTGCTGAAACCGGCCGCCCGACACTGGCATATTTGAAACCGCAGTCAGCCATTTTTGCCGGATCGTAGATGTTACGCAAATCAACAATCACGGGCTGCTTCATCAGGCTTTTTATTCGCTCAAGATCGAGGCTTCGAAACTGGTTCCACTCGGTGATGAAAACCAATGCATCCGCACCGTCGGCGGTTTCATAAGTATCTTTGCAGTAGTTTATATCAGGCATGATCTGGCGTGCGTTCTCCGCCGCCACAGGATCAAAAGCGTTAATGGTAGCGCCATCCTGGAGCAGAGCTTTGATAATGTCCACTGACGGCGCTTCGCGCATGTCATCAGTGTTTGGCTTGAATGACAGCCCAAGCACACCGATGGTCTTTCCTCGCAGGGACCCGATGGTGGTTCTTATTTTCGCGATCATCGTTTGGCGTTGCCTGTCATTGACCCGCACAACTGCGTCAATGATGCTGAACTCAAAACCTCGCTCCCTGCCTGCGCCAGCCAACGCTCGGGTGTCCTTGGGAAAACAGGAACCACCAAAACCAGGGCCAGGATGGAGAAACTTGGAACCGATCCGCTTGTCAAGTCCCATTCCTTTCGCCACATGATGCACATTTGCGCCGATTTCATCACAAAAGTTCGCCACCTCGTTGATGAAGGAAATCTTAGTAGCGAGGAAAGCGTTGGCGGCGTACTTGATCAACTCGGCGCTCTCGAGATTGGTGATGACAATCGGCGTCTCAATGAGGTAGAGCGGCGAGTAAAGTTCCTTCATGATAGCGACGGACTCGCTGGACTCTGCTCCAATCACCACCCGATTCGGTCGCATAAAGTCTTCAACAGCCGAGCCTTCACGCAGAAACTCCGGGTTCGAAACAACCGCAAAACTATGGTTATCCTTGCGACTCTCTTCGACTATCTCTCGCACACGATTGCCCGTACCTACCGGCACCGTACTCTTATTCACAATTACTTTGTAGCCATTCATCGACTCTGCAACCTGTCTGGCAACCGCCTCGACATGTTGCAGATCTGCTGAGCCATCTTCATTTGGCGGTGTTCCGACGGCGACAAAGATTACCAATGATCGTTCAACCGCGTTCTTAAGATCGGTCGAAAAAGTGAGGCGGCCTTCCTTGACGTTCTTCGCAACCAGCAAATCAAGGCCAGGTTCAAAAATCGGGATCTTTCCTTTATTCAAATCCGCGATCTTACCTTCGTCAATATCGACGCAGATGACGTCGTTCCCGAACTCAGAAAAACACGTACCCGTGACGAGTCCAACATATCCGGTACCGATGACACAAATATGCACAGCACCTCCAGATTTGAGTTTGTTTGAAAGGAATTTAGCTGGCGCCGTACCCGAACAAGACCACGAACACGGTCTTGAACAGAATCTTGAAATCAAGCCACAGTGACCATTCGTCGATGTACTTGAGATCCATCTCCATCCACTTCTCGAACTGGATCTTGTTGCGGCCGCTCACTTGCCAGATGCAAGTCAAACCCGGCTTCAGGCTGAGCCTGCGGCGTTGCCACATTTTGTACAAATCGACCTCGACCGGCAGTGGCGGTCGGGGTCCGACGATGCTCATGTCGCCCTTCAAGACGTTAATCAACTGAGGGATTTCGTCAATGCTGAGGCGGCGGAGGATTCTCCCAACAGGTGTGATACGGGGGTCCTTTTTTATCTTAAACACCGGGCCTTCCATTTCGTTCATTTTTTCAAGCTCACGCCTTCTCATCTCAGCACCTTCAATCATGGTGCGAAACTTATAAAGGGTGAACTTGCGGCCGTTCAGACCTGAACGAACCTGCTTGAACAGAATTGGCCCTTTAGATGTTGCCTTGACGGTCAGGGTGGTGAGCAGGATGATGGGCGCGAACACGATGGCCAGTACCAGTGACAGAATAATATCCACGGCTCTCTTGAGAAAGAGCTGCCACTGTTTCGCCGAGAAGGTTTCAAACTCCAGCAAAGGGAATCCGCTAAAATCAGTTTGCCGAACCTTGGCAATGCGCAGGTTGTACAAATCCATGGAGATGGAAGTGTTGATGCCCTCCCTTTCGCAAGCCAGAATGGCTTCATCAATTCTGTTCAGCCACAGTCTTGGCACAACGAAAATGACGCGATCGACAACGATGCGGTGCAGGACAAATGGAATATCCTGCAGCCTCCCCAGGACTCGCAGGCCTTCAATATCCTTGCCATACATTCCGTGTTCGTCATCTATGAGTCCGACGATTCTAAGCCCCCAGTTAGCATGTTCCTTTACAACCTTGATGAAGTCTTGTGCCCGCTTGCCGGTGCCCACGATGAGAATGTTGACCTGATTGTAGCCTTTGGCGTGTATGCCATCGAAAAACCGGTCTAGAAAGAGCCGCGCAACCGTCAGCAGCATGACCGACATCAGGGAGTAAGTTGCGATAAAAAGACGACTGGTGAGCGTGAGCTTGAAGATAAATATGAAACTACCGAGCGCAATCGTCGCCAGCGCGCCTGACTTTAGAATAATACCGAATTCGAGCCAGCCGTTCTTGGTGCGAATATCCTTGTATGCGCCTTGGAGTGACAGGAAGGTTAACCATAGGGGGATGCTGGATGCAACAATGACGGCATTCTTTTGGGTGAAATGGCTAAGCCCGGCGAAATTGAGTGAGCCGGCGTAGGCCATTGCAGGAAGGTCGTAGACTTCTCTTAGATAGACTGTGATGAAGTAAGAGTAGATGAAAGCCACAAAAATACAGAGCGCATGAATCACCTTCGTAGCGTTGGCAAGGAAGGCTTCCTTTTCTTTTACCATCGATGACCTTCCGCTGGAAACAAACTGTAGATTTGACTACCGAGTTGTGTCAAGTTAGATACGCGAGTTCTCGGTGAACCACTGGACAAATCTCTCGATACCCTGTTCGATTCCAACCTGCGGCTGATACCCGATCTCTTTTTGGGCTTTGGTGATATCGGCATATGTCACCGGCACATCCCCTGGCTGATTGGGCAACATCTGGATGTCGGGCTTTTTGCCGAGGCAATTTGAAATCAGATTGATCAGTTTCGACAGTTCGATTGTCTTGGATTCCCCCAAATTGTAAATATGGTACCTATGACAATGCTCAATCGTCCTGAGGATACCATCAATAATATCGGTGATGTAAGTGTAGTCTCGCCGGGTGCTACCGTCTCCATACATGGGAATGGCTTCGCCACGGTGGATACTCGTTGTAAATTTCCGGATGGCCATGTCAGGGCGCTGCCTGGGCCCGTATACCGTGAAGAATCTCAAGCAACTCACCGGGAGCCCATAAAGATGGTGGTAGGTGTAGCAAATCAACTCGCCGGCTTTTTTGGTTGATGCGTATGGAGAGATGGGGTGATCGACGAAATCCGACTCTGAAAATGGGATCTTCTCATTCTCGCCATACACTGACGAGGACGAGGCGAAGATGAACTTCTTGACGCCAAATTGCTTGGCTACCTCGAGTAAGTTATTCGTACCCTCGACGTTAACTTTTTGATAGAGGCGCGGTTCCTGAATCGAAGGCCGCACCCCGGCCCGAGCGGCGAGATGGACGACAACGTCTATTTTGGCTGCGGCAAAGTAATCTCTCAGGAACTCGAAGTTCAGGATATCATTCTCGACCAGAGTATAGTTGCTGTGCGACTGCAGCGCCGCGATATTCTGATGTTTCAAAGAAACGTCGTAGTAGTCGTTGAAACAATCAAGGCACACAACCTCATTTCCCTGGCGCAACAGCGCCTCGCTGAGGTGTGACCCGATAAAGCCAGCCCCACCAGTCACCAGTATTTTTTGCATATAAAGTCTAGTTTCCTTTGTAGGTTTTGGCCTAGTAGTGGTAGTAGCTGTATCCTGGGTGAGCCATGTCAGCGGTGGTGCCATTTAAAATTGCCCCCAAGACTTTGGCGGGCACGCTGCTGAAAAGCTCAAGCTTTGACTTCGCCAAATCTCTGCCAGTTTTGCCCGCACGAATGACAATAACCACGGCGTCAACCTGTGTACCCACAACCACCGCATCCGTGGCTGCATTTAGGGGGGGTGTGTCGAATACAACAAGATCATATTTGCGGCGAACCTCGTCGAGAAAACGCTGCATCTGGTGCGAGCCCAACAACTCTGAAGGATTGGGAATCAATGAGCCACAACTGATCATTGAGAGGTTCGGAATCTGCGTTTCGTGCACAATTCGCTGCAACGGTACAACATCTGTGAGATAGTTGCTGAAGCCCGGGTCCTTCCGCACGCCAAAGGTGTTATGTAGCACGCCACGCCGAAGATCGCTGTCGATCAGCAAAGTGTTACTCTTCAACTGGGCCAAAGTAATGGCAAGGTTCGCCGCGGTGAAGGATTTTCCGTCCCCCGGCTCGTTGCTGGTAAGCACCAGCGTCCGTACTCTGCCCGTGTCCTTTGTGAACATGAGATTCGTCCGCAACGACCGGTAGGCTTCACCGATCGGTGTCGGCGAATAATCGTGAGTAACCAGCTGCTGATCTATCTTTTTTATCTTCTCGGAGTCCTGAAAATCATAAGTGTCTTCAAAATCGATTTGTGGGATCGTGCCGAGAATCGGAAGTCGCAAAAACCGTTTAACATCATCAGCTGTTCTGATTGTCTTGTCGAGGAATTCAACGACCAACACGACTCCTATGCCCATAATAAGTCCGAGAATTCCGCCAAACGCCGCCTTCTGCCTCTTGTCCCGGTCGGTCGGGTATTCAGGCTGCTGCGCACCCTCGAGTATTTCAATCTCTTCGGTAATGCTGGCTGCGGCTATCTGCGAACGGCGATACCGCTCGTAGATGTCCTGGTATTGCTTTTCGAGGACCTCCTTCTCACGTGTAAGTTCATCAAGTTTCAGCTCTTGTGTCGGTCGTTGACTCACGCGATACCGTACATTGGAGACCTGCTTCTTAAGCCGGGAGAGTTCGCGGTCCAGCACGCCAATTTCTTGAATCGCGATGTTTTCAATCTTGGAATGAGCCTGCAGGATCTGCTGCAAACCCTGCTTCGCTCGTGGATTCTCCGGCGAAGTACGGTTCGCGATATTTGACCAGTCTCGCTCAAAATTCTCAAGTTGGCTCTTTGCGACGAGCATGGTTCCATTGTTATCGAACACTGAGTGGCTGGCGATTGAACTCATGATGATGCGCAGCTTGAGCTTGTAAGGGTCGTCCGCGGCCACCGAAAAGCCGACCTGCTCCTTCTCGTCCAGCAAATCGCTCAGCGTTCTGATGATCGCCTCTGTCTGCTCCTGTCGCCGTTCGAGAGTCGAAATCTGATTGAGCTGATTCTTCTGGTCCGACTCGAGATAGGTGGAGTTCGATTCCTTGAATCTCTTAATCTGGATTTCAGTACCGGCAAGCTTGCTCGTCGCCTCATTGAGTTGATCGAGCAGTATCTTCTGTTCGCGCTGCGTTGCTTTGTCGCCAACGCCCATACTCTCGTCGATAAAGAGTTGCGCCAGACGATTAGCCATCTCGGTCACAACAACCGGATCGGTGTCAGTCACGGTAACATTCATCAACGTGTAGGATCGGTCCTCCCATTTCACGCGAATTCGCCCTTGAAAAGAGCGTACAGCGTTCCGGAAAGATGCGATCTGAAAGCGAATCTCAGCGGGCAACGTGTCGTACTCACTTACCAGCTTGAACGAAAGTCCATTTGCCTGACAATAGTCATCTACAATGTCCTCCGTGAAGCCAGACTCCACCACAGATTCGCGCGTCCCGTCTTCATTAATCGACGCAAGCGAGAACGTCTGGTCTTTAGAAAGGCGCAAAACGTAGTGCCCTGAAACCGGCGAGTGGTCCGTGAAGAACTCCTTGAAAATCTTGCTGCGGCTAATGAACCTGTCGGTCTGTTTGTCGAGTTTGAGGGAGAGCCCCAACTGCGCCACGACTTTTTCTGCGAATGGCCTGCTGGTCAACTCGGTGGTGCGCATTTGGGCCAGGTTCACGTCGGTCGCACCCATCGATTTGAATCGGATTAGCGCCTGCGCCTCGTAGACGGGAGGCTGGCTTTTGAGGTACATCAGCCAGGGTACGGTGACGGCGGTGGCTACGATAAGCACAATCCACCAGCGTTTCAGAATGGCACGATAGTACCTTCTAAGGTCTAGCTTTTCACCGTCAACGCTGTGGTCTTCTTCGTCTAAGAAATACGACTCCATGGTCCAGTCTGCTCCAGTTGTTAGTCGCTTAACTTGGTAATCAGGAAATAGACGTTCAGCAGCGTGACACCAAAGCGCAGGATCTCAAACGCGTCTTTCATTTTGAAACGTTTGCGCTCCGGTAGAAGAATCTGATCACCGGAACGCACGCCAAGTTCTTGAAGTGTGTAGGCCCGTTCGAACCCACTTAGAAGACTCTTCTTGATAAGTCTTCCTGACCGTTCAATGAACATTTTCTTGAGATCGCTGTCATCTGAAGGTCCTTCTGCCAAATCAACAAGCGTCCACAACGACGCATCGGGTTGAATCAGGAAAGTGCCTGGGCGCCTGAAGGCGCCAAGCAGCGTGACTCGGATGAGAGGTTCAACAATCACAATTGGATCTTGCACGTAGGCGCCAAACTTCTCGCGTAGTTCCTCAGCCAAGGTCCGCGTGTTGTGACTGACAACCTTTACATCGCCTATCAGCGGAAAAAAGGCAACCCCGCGCTGGTCGATCAAATAGTCGCCATTGAAGTCTATGCTTTGGCCTTTGCCGGTGGTGGTCTGCCAGGGCTGCCAAATGGTTAACCGTAACGCGTCCCCTTTGCTGAACCGCTTCACAATTATCTGCTGCGCAAAAACACCTGAACCGCCGGTCAACATTGCGCAGCATTGAATCGCCACAAAAACTATCAACCGTCCATGATTGATTGATCGAATCATAATTCTTCTCTTTCCGTTTTAGCGTGACCTGTAGAATCGATACCTTTTTTCCTTGGAGTCCAGGTTCAGCCGCCGAAGCATTCGGTAAACCTGAATCGGGCCCATTTTGGTATTCCCGTATTTCGGCTCCCTTAGGGCCTTCCTGACCTTCAGCACCCCGCGCCGCGGGTCATCGATGATTGTGTGTTTGACCTTCTCGGTTATTGGCAATAGCTTCGGATCTATTTCTCTTTTCTGAAATTGCTTTCCGGCGCCGGACCGTTTGCTTCGGTTGGGAGCAGGATGGCTCGGGGCATCCGTCACGGGCGCATCTGCCTTAACAACGACAGGACTGTACGTGCATTTGACACTTTTGGTGATGTCTAAACCGATGGACAAATCGAAATCGTTGATCGCTTCCTCAATCGTCTCGTAGTGAGCAAGAATCCGGTTAAACTCAAGCATCTCAAAGACATCGTGAACTTCAGGGGTGAGTTGGACAATTTTCAGGTCACCGCCCTTCTCGCGGATACCTTTGATCTCTCCGACGAATACGCCCCATCCGGCACTGCTCACATAATTCACCTGCCCCATATCAATAACGATCTGAAGAGAACCGCTATTGAGATTCTCGGTGATCTTGTTAAGAAGGATAGAGCAGGTCATCGTATCGACATAGCCTTTGACGGCTAACATCGAGATGTCTCTGCGTGCGCCAACCTTGCCCTGGGTTATCTCAATACCTTCCATAAAATCCCGAATTGGGGTCTACCATGTGATTCATTAACAATTCAATTTTCTACACTTAACAAAATCTGTGCCAGCGCGACGGACATTTCGGTTACGAGTTTTCGTGACCTCCAGAGGTTTTTCGGCAGAACTCGGCGTGAAGAAACCACCATGGCAAATCCTGTCTTGTCCTAAGCCGGGACATTGTACCCTTATGAAACAAGAGATGCAGACAAAAAAAGAAACGCATGGCAGACACAAAATATCCAAATTCCACGCGTTTCCAAAGTATTTTAACAAAGTTTTATTTTATTTCTCGGCGTCCTTGCTATCCATGAGAGCGTAATAGGCGTCCAGATATTTTTGTGCCGATATGTCCCATGAATGTTCCTCTGACATTGCATTCCGAACCAACTGATTCCATGACTCCTTGTTGCCGTAACAATCGACGGCCCGTCGAACTGCTGCAACCGGCTCCCCGGATTCAAAAATAAACCCGGTTCCAGTCCCGGTACTGGGATCAAAATCATGAATCGCAGACGTAGGGCTCGCTTCTCTGGCCACCAGCGGAATTGCGCCATAAGCCATGCTGTGCAACAACCTCAACCTTCCATGCCGTTCGGTGCCCAGCTTCAACGACATGTCACTACCCGCCTCCAGCATGTGAGACACCTGCGGATCGGTTGCTTGCAGGAAGGACACCTTGCCGGCGTGCCGCTCGCGAATCCCGGTGAGTTGTTCCTCGTGGTCAGCTCCACATAGGATGGCCAAACGCAGGTTCAGCTCAGTGATTGAATCGAGTTGCTCAAGCCATTTCGAATCGCGGTCTTCGCCGCCGGGCTGAAGTACCAAACTGAGGACAGGCAAATCGTCGCTGGCGGTCAGCTCAAACATCTCCAACAGTTTCTTCTTATTGTCAAGTTTACTTGGGAGATCATCAAGGCTGTATTTGCTCTCCAAATGCTTATCTGATTCCGGATTCCAGACCTGAGAATCGATGCCGTGGCCCATGCCAACAAACGCATCCCTGGGCTTGATGAGGCTCGCGAGATCGCGTTGTGCGCTTCCCACAGTGGTTTTAGGTAGCTCTTCGGTGAGGCTTACTGCGTCCGCGGCCCGAACTCCGGACAACAGAAAGTTGAACCCATTCTTCTTATCGATAAACTTCTGAAACCCATGGTTTTCTTCAAGACCCAAGAGCCCGGAAACGGCTTCGCTGAACCCCCCTGTCTGACTCGGGTCATGGATAGAAAGAAGAGTTTTTGAATTCTCAAAAAAAGAATCTGATGCGTAGGCGGTCTTGAGAAATAGCGGTATCAAAGCAGCCTGCCAATTATTGCAATGAATGATGTCTGGCTGCCAGTGCAGCAACCGCAAAGTCTCGAGACAAGCACGGTTGAAGAAGATGAAGCGTTGAGCAATGGCATAGTTCGTTGCCTCATCGTTCGCGATGGAGTATCTATCATCCTGGGCGAACAATTGCTTGTTGTCCAGGAAATAGACCTGTACTTTGGAGTTCGGAATGAACGCGGACTTGCCATTGGCCTCGTAGTCATCCTCCCCAATTTTCACCTTCAAACCCTGGAGCCGGATAACGTCCCGCAGAACATATTTTCGATCGTTGACATGCTTGTATTTCGGCATCATCACCCGAATGTCATGCCCTTGTCCCTTAATGAACTTGGGATAGGAGGATGCCACGTCAGCCAAATCGGAACGGCTAGCAAACGGAAAGACCTCGGGTGTTACGTACAATATTTTAAGTTTGTTTTTCATACCTGCATAGAAATTATTGTTGGTTCTTAGATGCGAACTGCCCTCAAATGTTCGGCCGCCATTTCGGGCGGGGTTGGATTAATATAGAAGCCCGAGCCCCACTCGAACCCTGCCACCTTCGCCAGTTTCGGAATAATCTCGAAATGCCAGTGAAACTCCGGCAAGGGCGAATCCTGGACCGGCGCCGAATGCAGAACGAAATTAAACGGAGGGAAGCCAAGAGCAAGGTTTATTCGGGTCAGAGATTCCTTAAGGACTGGAGCCAAACCTTCGTACATAGTCGCAGGCATAGTCTCGTAGTGCGAGTAATGTTGGCGTGGCAAGATCCATGTTTCAAATGGAAACCTCGGGGCAAAAGGTTCGACGACGACGAACTGCTCCGTTTCAGAGACAACCCGGCTGCCGGCGGCGAGTTCCTGTTTGACGATATCACAAAAGATACAGCGTTCTTTTTGGCCGTAGAATTCCTTGCTGCCGTTTAGCTCCTCGGACACCCGCTTGGGAATAATGGGCGTTGCGATCAATTGTGAATGGGAATGCTGCAAAGATGCACCGGCTGCCATACCATGATTTTTAAATACCAGAATATACTTGAACCGCGAATCACCCTTCAGATCGAGAATGCGATCACGAAACACCTGCAAGACCTGCAGAATCTGGGATTCTGCAAGCTCGGCCAGGTCAGCCGAGTGTTTTGGGGTTTCAACGATGACTTCGTGTGCACCAATGCCGTTCATCATGTCGTAGTTCCCAAAACCTCTGGGCTTAAGCTCACCTTCGATTTGAAGCGCAGGAAATTTGTTGGGCACAACTCGTATCTCCCAACCTGGAATATCTTTTTCGGTCGTCATCGTGCGAATGGCCATGATCTCCGGCGGTGTTTTCTCCTCATTGCCGGGACAGAACGGACAGAAGCCGCCTCGCGCTCTGAATGACTCGCTTCCCCAATCCGACGGACGTTTGCCGCGCAAAGTCGAGATAATCACCCACCTGCCAATGATCGGGTCTTTTCTCAGCTCAGACATTGCCCGAAGGCACAGAAGCCGATCATGGCCGGCGGTGCTGCTGCCGCAGAATTCACTTCAGCTGGCGCATTTGCGCAAAAAAAGGGGTGGAAGACTAGCTCCCACCCGCTCTCAAGTCGGCGTTTCGACACTAGTTTGATATGTACCTCTGAGCGACACCACGGTATTCGCTTTTTGGATAATTAACCAGAAGCTGATTGAAGGCCGTACGCGCCTGGCTTGTTTCTCCGAGCTTAAGATGACACAAACCAATCATGACCTGGGCATCATCACTCTTGTTAGAGTTGGGGTATGAAAAAACCCGTTCGAACTCTGTAATGGCAAGATTGTAGTTGCCTACCGCATACCGACATTCACCCGCCCAGTATTGACAATTGTCTGACAGGGAGTTGTTGGGATCCCTTTGTATCAACTGGCTGAAGGTCGCAAGGGCATCAGAGTAATTGCGAGACTTGAACTGGCTTAACGCCTGCTGATAAGAGGCGCGAAACTCTCGCGATGGCTCCCCTGCTCGGCCAGTCGGCATGCTCATCCGTGCATCCGCTGACTTTACTCTGAGATCACTTATCTGTGACTCTTTCTCGGTCAAATCGGCCCGCAGGACGGAGATTTGCCGGTCTCGGTCGAGCAATTGTTGACGCAAATCGTGCATGTCCTTTTCGATTTCACTGGCCATCGGTGCTTCTTCTACGGCACTAACTGGCTCAGCGGCTGGTTGCTGGTCTGCAGGCGTAATCCCCAGCAACCTCAGGACTTCAGCCTCATCAGACCCACTTTCGAAGGTTTTGGTGTCATCTTCGTCACCAAGCAGCTCATCCATATCTATCGAATCATCATCGTTGTAGTCGGCGTTCTGCCGGGAGGCGCCGCATCCGAGCGACAAAACGAGCAGAGTTACGAAGCAGACTTTTGAAACCAGCCGGGTTAGTTCACTCAAACTTCGAGTTCTTAATCCATCCATTTGCTTACCTCCACGTAATTGAATCCTTGCAATTTCTGTGAGACTTACTCTTGTTTTCTCAACACGAGGTAAGAAGCTGTACCAATTGCCGCAGCTCCCACTGTTCCTCCAACAATCCGCCAGACTGTGCCACTCGGAGATACTTTTACACCGATAGGTTTGTTTGGCAACCCTGAGTAGCCCACGCCACTCAGAGACTCATCTACGGCCACAACACAATATTCTAAACCATCATCAGTAACGGCATAACCAGGAATCTCACCCGTATAGAGATTCTCCTCGTTGCCGTCCAGTTTGATAACGTTCCACCGCCGTGTTCCAGACGGTCTATACAAGGCAGCTACCACTTTCAGTGGTCTCTCTGAATAAACCTGTGCTTTTACCGACAAATCTTTCCCCGATTCGGCCGTTTCAATAATGTGGTGAATCACAATCGGAGATGCTGCGCCGTTGGCATCATTGAAGGGAGCGTCAATGGAGCTCATGGCGATGGGATTCGGGTTCTTTTCAGGGATGCCGTCATGGTCAAGATAGCCGTCGCGATCTTCAGCTATCTCCGGCATCAGGTCAAGCTCGTCGGGAATGAGGTCGTGGTCTCTATCATGGCCGCCGCCCCCAAAGTAGTAAGTGAACCCGGCATGCGCATTCAAGACTTGATCGTCCTCATCGCCTTGATTGATTTGGTCGAATGCATCGGTCAAAGAAAGACGGTAGGTCGCTCCTAAACTCACTCCAACGCTCCGAGCTATGCGAAATTCCAATCCTGCACCCACCTTAAAGAAAGAATCAATGCCATCTTCAGCAGTGACACTGGCTCCGGTGGCGTCCGTACCCTTTGCTTTCCAAAAGACCCCGCCGCCGCCGGCAAACACATAAGGATTCACCGTTCTGAATGGTAGGAAGTTGAAAATCGCACTCAGTTCGAATGGAACGATCGTCGTCTTAAAATCCGTGAACGTGGGGTGACTGCTTGCCCCCAAAGAAGAAAAACCAAACGAGCCATCAAGAGCGACATAGGGCACTGGCAGAACACGAATGTGCCCGACCACCAGCGGACTCAAATTCGGTTTCTTCAGATCCCCCTCTAAACGGCTGACTCCCGCACTTAAGCCCAGCCCCACTTGCCAATCTCCCCCGGCAAAAGCATTTGCTGACAGTCCCCAAAACAGAAGCCATCCTGCAAAGGCTAGTTCTGCTTTCCCTTTCATGAGGAAACCTCGCTTAATGCAAATATAATTATTGAGTTAGAATTTATTAAACTCGCGTCTAAAAGTCAAGCCAAATCTAACAATCTGCAGCGAGTGGCGGCTGGTGGCATTATAGGTATTCGAAGCGCTTTCTGGAGGCGTTCAACAGAAGCCCAACTATGATGAGATTGGCCAGGAGAGATGAACCGCCATAACTCAGAAACGGCAGGGGCAATCCGGTTACGGGCATGATCCCGGTAGTCATTCCAACGTTGACAAAAATCTGAAAAAGAAAGATTGCGGTTCCCCCGAATGCGAGCAAGCTGGAAAAGTTGCTTTTCACGTTTGTCGCGATATCAATTCCTTTGTAAACGATGTAACAGAATAGGGCCAACACGACCAAAGCCCCGATGAAGCCAAATTCCTCTCCCACCACGCAGAAAATGAAATCGGTGTGTTGCTCAGGCAGGAACCTGAGATGAGTCTGGGTCCCGTCGAGAAAGCCCTTGCCCCACGCACCTCCCGAGCCGATGGCCACCTTGGACTGAATTACCTGGTACCCGAGGCCATGCGGATCCTGGACCAGACCGAGGAAGGTCAAGATCCGGTTCTTTTGGTAGTCCTTCAATAGATCCCACATGCGATCAGTGGCAATGCCAACCCCGATGTTTATGATAAAATTGATAAGAAAGAACGTTATACCGCGTCTAAAGAGAAACAGGACGAGGCTAATGATTAGAATCGCAGCAAAGAAGGTGTAGTAATTGAAGGCGGAAACAAGGCTGATCAAGGGGGCCAGTAGAACAAATAGGACGACCGACGAAAGGCCGGCCCAGTGCAAGAGGGGGAGGATCAAGGCCAGAAAGACCAAAGCCGAACCGAGGTCCGGTTGCTTCATGACCAGAAGCAGTGGAATGAGGACCAGTCCGAACGCCACCGCCATTTCGCGAAGGTTGTCGAGGTTCCGGTTTTTATCACTCAGATATCGTGCCAGAGCAAGCAGAGTCCCTACCTTGGCGAATTCTGCCGGCTGAATTGAAGCAGGGCCAAGAGCAATCCAGCGCCTCGTTCCTGCGCCGGTGCCAACGAACAGAACCAGAATCAGCAGAGCAATGCCAAGCCCGTAGAGTAAATAGGCATTCTTTTGAAAAAACTTGATCGATGTAAGTCCAGCACCGGCGACGGCGGCCATACCAATAATGGCCCAGACCAGTTGCTTCGCGAATTTGAGTTGATTCGCTTCAGACTCGACAACATAAGTCGCACTGAAAATTGAGACCAGACCGATAGCGATCAGCGCTGTTACGGCCAGCAAAAGGCCAATGTCAAAATCCCGGACGAACCGGTTGTTGAGCGTACTCACTTGAAGACAATCTCCTGGTTCTCAAAATAGAGTCTCAGCAAGCCACCGGCGATCGGAGCGGCAACTGCACCACCGCCGCCACCGTTCTCTACCATGACGCAAAAAGCAATCTCAGGATTTTCGCGCGGCGCAAAGCCGATGAACCATGCATGGCTCTTGCCGTGCGGGTTTTGGGCGGTACCCGTTTTGCCACAGACCTCAATACCAGGTACGCGCGCCGCCCTAGCGGTGCCGCCGGGATGGGCATTTACGACTCTCGACATTCCCTCTTTGATTGTGGCGTAGGTCTTTGCGGATGTACCACGAATGTCAACCCGTACCGGCCGGTCAAGAACGACTTGCTCGCTTGCTGGGTTAACGATTTTCCTGATCAGTCGAGGTTCATATCCAACGCCTTCGTTGCCCAGAACCATGGCAAACCAAGCCATTTGCAGCGGTGTTGTCAGCAAATCGCCCTGGCCAACTGAGAGGTTTAGCAGCAGGCCTTTGGTCCAGCCTCTGTTGCCATATTTTGCATTGAAGTAGGCCGAATCCGGGACGAGACCGGCACTCTCGCTCGGCAGATCGATGCCGGTTTTCGAGCCAAACCGAAACAATCTCGAGAATTTTGCCCAGTTTTCTAGGCCAATCTCGAGACCCTTCTGATAGAAGTAGACATTGCAGGAGCCCTGAATCGCTTCAATCAGGTTGACGGAACCGTGCCCTTCTTTCTTCCAGCACTTGAAGGCACGCCTGCCAAATCGGTAAGAGCCCCGGCAGGTAATCCGTTCATCAGGGTTGATTTTTCCTGTCTCGAGACCTGCCGCCACAACGACCAATTTATAGGTCGAGCCGGGCGGATACAAGCTCAAGCAGGCACGATTGTACAGCGGTTTTTGTTCATGATTGACGAGGCTGCTCCAGATTTCCTGGGTCAGCGGATTGGAAAACAATTCCGGCTCATAGTCCGGCCCGCTGAGAATCGCGAGCACATCGCCATTGCGAGGGTCAAGAATGACAGCCGCCCCTTTTTTGCCGACCATCCGCTCTTCCAGATATTGCTGAAGTCTGGCATCGATCGTCATGTAAAGATTGTGGCCAGAAATAGGAAGCTGGCCCCCCAACTCTTCCAGTCCGCGAACCTCACGACCCAGGACATCGACCTCCACAAACTTGACGCCGGCGGCCCCACGCAAGTCGTCCTCGTACTTCAGCTCGATGCCACTCTTGCCTATAAAATCACCGGCCCGGTAGAGTCCGGGATCGACCCTCTCCAACTCATGCGAAGTGACTTCACCGAGGTAACCAAACAGGTGTGGCGCCTTCACTCCACCAGGATAGTACCGCTTTGGCTCGATGCCATAAAAAACACCCGGCAAGTCGAGGCGGTGCTCTTCGATATCGCTCAGCTCTTTGAAATCGACCTGCCGCTTAATTCTGACGGGCGAAAAATTGCTGATCTTCTCTTTCTTGATTTTGCTTTTGAGGGCATCAGGCTCCAGGCCCAGAATGGACGCAAGCAACACAAGCGCACTGTCAGACTGCCGGAATTCGTACGGAATCACGGATACTGAATAGGCAGGGCGGCTATCGACCAGGATCTTGCCATTCCGGTCAAGAATCTGGCCACGCGGCGCTTCAAGTACAACGTCACGAACCCGGTTGCGTTCGGACTCAGAATAGTACTTTTCACCGCTGTAGAGCTGAAGCTGCGCCAGCTTGCCAATCAATATGGCAAATAGCAGCGCAGCAAAAACTTTGTAAAATCGATGTTGACGGCCGGCATCCATCAAATGCTCCGGTACTCACGTGCTTTGCCTGCAAAGGCTTTTGGCAGCATCATATACGCGATGGCCATGAAGACCATAGTGTACAATGTGTGCGGCAGCACCGTGTTGAACAGCACATGCCATGGCCCAAAACTGGTTCCAATTGTCAAGAACCAAAAATACACCAAGTCATGAATCAGGGTGGCGCTCAACAGTTGACCCGACACCACGGCGGGACGTCTGATCTGCTCAGGAGGCCAGGAACCGGCCACAAAGGCGCACAGGACATTGGCCAGCGACGAGATGCCGAACAGGCCGGAGCTGAAAGCATCAATCACCACTCCCGCCACAAAGCCGGCGCCCACTCCAACAATTTTTCCGGCTCTGAACGCCACGGAAATAACCAGAATCAAAACCAGATTCGGCGTAATCCCGGCGACTGAAAACAAAGGGACAACCTTTAACTGGACAACAATTGAGAGCGTAAACAGAACGACATAGAGGATGATGAGCATTTGCCTTATTCGCTCAGTAGTGGCTGCATCTTAACGACGAACACTTCTTCCAGCTTCGAAAAATCGACGGTGGGTTGCACGGCGACGTTCATGAACATGCCTTGCTCGTCCTCATTCACTTCAACAACCCTGCCGATTTGCAGACCACCAGGGAAAATGGTACTCAATCCAGTGGTGACAACTGAGTCACCAACCACGACATCGGAACGCTTTGGCACCGCGGCCAGAACAACCTGGCTGCCAGTGGCCCACCTCATGATACCCATGGTCCTGCTGCGCTGCACCATCGCACCTACACGAAAATTCCGATCAAGAAGAAGTTGCGCGATGGCAAAATGCTCGTCAACCTGGTATACTTTGCCGGCCACACCCTGCGCTGTCACAATTGTCATGTTCACCGCGATGCTGTCGGCCTTGCCGACATCTAGAACGATGGAATTAATGAAGCCCGATTCATTCATCCCGACGACCCTGGCCGGGATCAACTGCAGTTGGCTCTTAGTCTTAAAGCTAAGCAGGCTTCGCAGTCTGGCGTTCTCGACGGCGGCTTCCTTCAATCGACTGTTTTCGAGCATCAGGCTCGCATTTTGGTCGCGCAGCCAGACGTTCTGCTCATAAACGTCGCTGTACTTTTCTACAGAGGTTACCTCGTCCAGGATAACGCCAAAGCTCCCCAGGGCCCAGGCTCGAAGGAAATGAATTTGAGAATCATCGCTCGAGAAGATGAGAACCAGGGATGATACGACAGACACAAGAAGTATTACTAAGTCCTTGCGGTCAACGAACCACTCACGCACCATCTCAGTACCGTTTTGTTGGGCTCAAGACTTTTTGATAGTTGCTAAGGTTGTCGAAAATTTTGCCGGTTCCAAGCACTACACAGGTGAGAGGGTCCTCTGCGACGATGATAGGGAGTTCGGTATCAATTCGCAGCCGTTCATCGAGACCTTTGAGCAGCGCGCCACCGCCGGTGAGCACGATGCCACGGTCAAGAATGTCTGACGCAAGTTCAGGCGGTGTCCGTTCAAGACAGAGCTTGACGGCATCGACGATATAGCCCACGGATTCAGACAGTGCGTCTTGAATCTCTTTCGAATGAACTTTGATGGTTTTAGGAATGCCATCAACGAGGTCGCGCCCCTTGACCATCTTGACATCCTCCGCCTTGTACGGAGCGGCGGAACCCATGGTCATCTTGATCACTTCCGCCGTGTTCTCACCAATGAGAAGATTGTAGGCTTTCTTGAAGTATTGAATGACTGCCTCATTCATCTCGTCACCGCCGATACGGATTGAGATATCCGTGACAATTCCGGACAACGAAATTACCGCGATTTCAGTGGTGCCACCGCCGATATCTATCACCATGCTTCCGACCGGCTCTTCAATTGGCAACGCCACCCCGAGCGCGGCCGCCATCGGTTCCTGAATCAAGTAAATCTCGCGCCCGCCCGCATGTTCGGCGGAGTCACGCACAGCGCGACGCTCTACTTCAGTGATGCCTGACGGGATACAGACGGCAATTCTGGGGCGCACCAGACGGTTGGTTTGCACCTTCTTGATGAAATAGCGAATCATACGCTCGGCCAGGTCGAAATCAGCAATCACGCCATCTTTCAACGGACGAATGGTCGTCAAATCTTCCGGGGTTCGACCCATCATGGTCTTGGCATGGCTGCCGTAAGCCATGATTTGCTGGTCGGTCTTCTGCACGGCCACAATAGATGGCTCATTTATGAGAATACCACGGCCCTTGACGTAGACAAGAGTATTTGCCGTTCCCAGATCGATTGCGATGTCGTTGAGGAAGAGTTTACTCCAGAACGACTCGTTGCTGCTGCTGTTAGTATTATTCTGCATGTTTTCTTCTTTCGTAGCCTGGGCTACCGATTCCAAAATTCTCGCCGTGATGCCAACGCGAACTAATGTCTGAAATGTCGAATGCCAGTAAAAACCATTGCCATACGATGTTGGTCAGCGGCCTCGATGACCTCATTGTCGCGAACCGAACATCCTGGTTGAATCACTGCGGTGGCCCCCACTTCCGCAGCCACATCAAGCCCATCTCTGAACGGAAGGAACGCATCCGAAGACATCACGGTTCCCTTCAGATTGAGCCCCATGCGCCGCGCCTTGTCTACCGCAAATTTCGAAGAATCAACCCTGGACATTTGTCCGGCGCCGACCCCGATGGTCCGATCACTGGTTGAGTAAACAATGGCGTTTGATTTCACCCATTTGCAAACGCGCCAGCCGAACTTAAGCGCGAGCCATTCGTCCTGGCTCGGCTGTCGCTTTGAGACAACTCTTAGATCTATATCGTTGATATTCATAAAATCTTGATCTTGTACCAGAACACCGCCCTGTACCCGCTTGAATTCAAAAGTCCGACCTCGCGGCTGGGCAATCTCAGGCATTTCCAAAAGTCTCAGATTCTTTTTTGCCTGCAATATCTCGACGGCCCCCGCCTCGAATGCCGGAGCGATCACGACCTCGGTGAAAACTTCGGAAATGGCCGAGGCTGTTTCGCTGTCCAGCGCACGGTTCAGGCCGACAATCCCGCCAAATGCCGATACCGGATCAGTTGCTTTGGCGCTCTGGTAAGCCTCCACCAAACTGGACGAGGTTGCCACACCGCAGGGATTTGTGTGCTTGATAACCACACAGCACGGCTCGTCGAATTCTTGTACAATCCCGACCGCCGCATCCGTGTCGATAAAATTATTGTAAGATAGCTCCTTACCATGAATTTGGCGGGCGTTGAGCAAGCCGGACGGCGCCTCCCCTTCCGGTTGGAACAGGGCCGCACTCTGATGTGGATTCTCGCCGTAGCGCAGCGACTGACTCTTTTGGAGACTCAGTTGAAAGCTGTCGTCAATACCCGCTGAATCTCCTTTCAGAAAGGCTGCAATCGACGCATCATATTGGCATGTGCGTGCAAAAGCAGCAGCGGCGAGCGACTTTCGCGTTGAGTCAGAAAGCTGCCCACTTGTGTCATTCATTTCCTTTGCCAGCATTTCGTACTGGTCCGAAGACGTCACTACGGCAACGGCCATGTGATTCTTGGCGGCGGCTCGAATCATGCTGGGACCACCAATATCAATATTCTCAACTGCTTCCGCTTGAGTGACGTCGGGGCGCGCGACAGTGCTTTCGAAAGGATAAAGATTGACCACGACCATATCAATCAAGCCAATGTCATGCTTCTTCACCTGCTGCATCTGGCCTCCATCGTGCCTGAGTGCAAGAAGCCCGCCGAAAATTTTGGGGTGCAACGTTTTGACCCGGCCACCTAGAATCTCGGGAAAATCCGTGACCTCGGAAATCGAAACTGTCGAAATACCGTGCTCCTGTAGATGGCGAGCAGTCCCGCCAGTAGACAAAATTTCAACTCCGTGACCAATCAGATTTCTCGCAAAATCGACAACGCCGGTCTTATCGAATACACTCAAAAGGGCCCGCTTAATTGGGGGCATTTATCCTCCAGACAATCAACTGACTACTTGATGATGACCTGGCGGCCATTCACTTCAACACGGCCTTCCACGAAATACTGCAATGCCTCGGCGAACGCAACATGTTCCTGCTCGAGGACACGCGCAGCCAGCACCTCAGGCGTATCCCCCTGCTTAACCGCCACGCAGCGCTGCAGAACCGGCGGGCCGGTGTCGTACTCGTTATCGACAAGATGGACTGTCAAGCCAGAAACCTTACAGCCGTAGTCGAGCACCGCCTCGTGCACCTTCCTGCCATACATGCCCTTGCCACCAAATGCCGGCAACAGCGCAGGGTGCATGTTGACAATTCGACCGCGATAAGCATCGATCAGCGGGGCTCTGACTTTCTTGAGATACCCGGCGAGCGCAATAAGTTCAACGCCATGTTCCTGCATGGCCTCCAACAAAGCCTGGTCAAACGCAGCCGGTGTCGGGAACTTTTGCGCGGAAATGTGCAGGGAGGAGATGCCATGTTTAGCCGCGATTCCGAGCGCGCCGGCGTCAGCTTTGTCGCTGACGACCAGCACGATTCGCGCTGCGAGCCGTCCCTGCTCCGTAGCATCAATAAGCGCCGCAAGGTTGGACCCCATCCCTGAAGCCATGACGGCGACTTTCATCTTGTCCAATGCTGATTCCCTAAGTTTCTATTTATCTAAGGAACTTGAGGTTCAAAAGCAACGAAAAAATTGACCAATTCGAGGGGAGAACACGACCAGGAACGGCCGAGGCGTTGGCTCATTAGCTGTGAGAGCGCACGCAAGGGGTCAGCAATTGCAGAGACCCAGATTTCGAGTCAAGCCGCCCGAGCACGCCGAGTGGCACGGAGTAGGAAACCGGCACATGGCCGTAAGGGAGGTTGGCAAGAATGGGAATGGACAGACCACCAGTCAACTCCGCGAAGATCTGCTCGATTGTCAGACTGTCTTTGCCCTCATCTGCACGGCAGCCGGAAAACTGCCCTAGAACAAGGCCCGCAACCTGCGATAGAAGGCCGGCAAGTCTCATCTGGCTGAGCATTCTGTCGATCCGAAAGGGGTCCTCCCCTACTTCCTCCAGGACCAGAATTGCCCCCGCGAAGTCAGGCAGGAAGTCCGTGCCAAGCAGGGCACAGATCATTGCAAGATTGCCTGAGATGATTTGGCCTGTCACCGTTCCCTCCTGCAGAACTTCCAACGGACCGTCCTCGGCAGTCATTTTCACCAGAGGTTCTGTGGCATTGACCAACGGCCAAAAATTTTCCTCCGTGAAGGGATCTATCCCGATTCCGAACTCCACCGCCACCATGGGTCCGGAAATGGTCGCAAGACCGGTTTTGGCTAGAATTGCAAGCTGAAGAGCGGTGATATCGCTGTATCCGACCAGGAGCTTTGGGTCTGCCGCAATCGCCGCGTAATCGACTTTGTCCAACAGCCTGGGCGTGCCGTAGCCGCCGCGTGTGCAGAAGATGGCATCGACCTCCGGGTCGCGGAACATGGCATTTAGATCAGCCACGCGGTCCTCGTCCTTTCCGGCAAGATAGCCATGCTGGTCGCGAACATGTTGTCCGAGTTTCGGGAAATAACCACGGGCTTCGAGGTACTTGAGGCCGCGCGCTAGTCGTTCCGCCAGCATGGGGCCGGCCGGACTGATGACGCCAATTGTGGCTCCTGGACGGAGAGGGCGGGCTAGAAGGCTCACAGGCGGATTCCATCCCTGCTGAGCAAATCAAAAATGTCGATCCGGTTGAGAATGCGATACTCGTCATGAACCACCTCGAAGATAACCCTGCGGTTGAGCATGGTATATTCCCATACTTCTCTAGCCCTCTCGCGGCCCATCGGATCGAAGTCCCTGACATGCGGACGATTAATATAATTTGGTTGGCCAATCTTCACGAGAACCAGCCCTCGTTCGGTCTTCCACCCTGGCCGGTAACCTTTGAATTCCCGTTCAGCCAGCACGATGCGGCGGTAGTACTCGTCGCGGTACTCATTCCCTGGCGTTTCGGGTGTCGGGTCAAACTTGGCCCAGAACGACTCAAAGGCATCCAGTTTGTCACCTTCCGGCAAAGCGAGCATCGATTCAATTTCTTTGTCGCTCGCGACATGAAGTAGCTTCTCAATGGCATCATTCAGGTTTTCGAACGCATTGGCGGGCGCTGGCGTCGCTGGCCGCAGTCTCTGCTTCCGAACCAGCTGCTCGGCGTTGTGTTTGACCTCTATCGTCACTGCGAAGTTACCGGAATCGCGGGCTTCGGAAGGAAGCTCAAAATGCTGTTTAAGAATACTGCCGGAACCTGCGACTCGTTTCTCGTCTTGCATCAACAGGTCACCAGCAATGCTCTCGGCCGTGAAAGCAATATCCACGCTGTCATCGAGTGGCACATTGTAGATTTCAAGGTAGGCGTAGAGGCTGCGTTCATCTTCCATGACCTGGCGCTCTGTGTCTCCGCCCAGGAAAGAGATTGAGTTCAAGAATATGATGTCGCTAGCCACCAGACTGCCGCCAACAAAATTCCTTGCCGTGACCCGGCCTTCTTCTGTCCCGCTGCGGCGAGTTTCCTTATCCAGCAGGTCGATCCTGGCGAGATAATCTCCGGGCCCGACCAGCACTTCTCCGACGGTTGAAACGACCTCGGTGGTGGAGTTACCCTTGTCAAATGAATCGACTTCTACGCTTTCCGACCACTCCTCTTTCGCCTGCTCAAGGCCCGAGGCGGTGTCCATCAGCGTAACCGTGACGCTGTAGTTCGCCTGGAAGGCGTTCTTACCAATCTTAACGAACTGCAACGCATCGTAGACAAAACTCAGTTGTACAGTTAACCGACTCAGGTCGGCGCTATCGGAGGCGGCGTTGAACATGCGCACAGCAAATCTCGGTGAGTCCTGCCGGCTCTCTCGTTTGACGGCCTCGTAGGTATCCGGCATTGCGACCGCGGCGCTGCTCAGCAGAATCCCCATCAGTATGGGCCTCACAGCATTCATGTGCTACTCTGCTCCGTCATTGGACAAACGGCTATTTGATAATCTCGTAAAGCGTCTCCGGATTCTCCAGCCTGAAGGCCCCAAACCCATTGCTGTCGAAAAACACAAGCTGCCGATTGTATTTGTAGTAAACCCAGACTTGAATGGCTTTAATCGTCTTGCCGAGGCGAAGACCCGAGTTGTGTGGTCTGCGATTGATGGTATCCGGCGGGCCAATCATGACATGCGCCCAGCCACGATCCGTTTTCCATCCAGCTTTGCTCATTTGCCCAAAGTTGGAGTTGGCATAGAAGACACGCTCATAGTACTCGTCGCGCATTTCGTTCTCGGTGGTCGTCGGCGTTGGATCATGTTTTTTCCAGAAGCGAAGGAACTCCCGGTATTTGTGCGGCTCGCGCAGGCCCTTCAGATACTTGTACTCATCTTTCGATGCCATGTACTTTAGCACATCAATGGCCTGATCAATGTCGGCGAACGTTCTCGGCAACCCTTCCAGGTACCAGTTAAAACTCTTCTCAAATTTGCGTTTCTTTTTATTGTGCTTGACCTCAACCTTGGCGAGGTAGCTTCCGTGCGATAGCGCTTCTCCTTCAATATCAACGAAGTTCTGCGTCACCCGGCCCGTGCCTTTGCTCCAATACTCCTTTGCCAGAACCACGCTGTCTTTCCCCGCTATCACTTCGTAGTCGACATGAAAACTGTCTGACTCAGAGACATTGTAGACTTCAAAGTAGACAAGCAGGCGGGCGTGTTCACTTTGGAGATTGGTCACCCTGGGTTGAAAGGTGATCTTTCCGTTGGCATCGCTCGACATGGCGTCAAGAAAAAGAATGTCACTGGTCAGCATTTTCTTGTCTGAATACTCCTTCAGACGAATCTCGCCACTCCGGGACGCAGAACGTTTCGTCTCTGAGTCGGCGACGTGGACTGCGACTTCGTACTTATCCGGCGGCAACTCGAATGTGATCCGGCTCATTTTGAATTGCTGGCGTGAATTGGAAAGGTCGAGAGAAGGGAGTTTAATGTTGTCGGTGAATTCCTTGGTATCGACTTGCTTGCCTTTCTTCAAGACATCGATGGTTGCCGAATACTCAGCGACAAAACTATCAGGCAGGCTTTTGATGAATTGCAGTTCATCATAGACTACCTTGACGTAGACATCCAACCGGCTCAGTTCAGGAGTTTCTGAAGCAAAATTGCTCAACTCCATGTCAAACGCAAGCGAGTCATTGTCTGCGGAACCAACAGGGAAAGCGAAGGCGGGAAGAACAGCAATGGCGATGACGCAAACCAGCGACCGCGCCATATGATACTTCAGTATTGAGATCATGTCACACCTCAAAAATAGGTAATAGAAGGGAAAACGCCTCCTTGGAAAATTAACGAATGTGAGCGCCATGCAATTCATAGTCGGTAACGTCATCGATCTCGACGGGGCAAAACGCTCCGGGCTGCAGACCGGAACCACGTACAATCACACTGTTGTCGATCTCAGGACAGTCGTGGCTTGAGCGGCCAATGTAGCAACCGGATGACTCCTGGTATTCATCGATAACAGCCTCGATTGTTCTACCAAGATACAATTCATTATGTTCAAATGAAATCTGATTTTGAAGATCGTTTAATTCTGCCCACCTCTCATTCATGATGTGGTACGGAACGTGGTCTGTAAAGTTATGCGCCGGTGTGCCCTCTTCGCTCGAAAAGGTGAAGAGCCCGAGCCGATTGAGACGCATTTGGTCCACAAAGTCATAAAGCTCGCGGTGGTCTGCATCCGTCTCTCCCGGAAACCCAACCAGCAATGTCGAACGCAGTGCAATTTCAGGATTCCCCTCTCGCAGCTTGGTGAAAATGCGCTCGATGTCCCGGCGCTTTGCCTTTCGGCCCATCTTCTGAAGAATTCGGTCGGAGGCATGCTGGACCGGCATATCCACGTAATTTATGACTTCCCGTTTGTCGGTGATTATTTCAATCAGATCATCGGTGAAATGGGCGGGATAGGTATAGAGCAGCCGCAGCCAGCGCAACGCTTTGATGTCGCACAATTGGTCGAGCAGGCTCACCAAACGCCGCTCGCCGTACAAATCACGTCCATAAATCGTAGTGTCCTGACCGACAATGATAAGCTCACGAACGCCTTTATCGACCAGCATCTGAGCCTCGTCCACGAGTTGCTCGACCGGCCGGCTTTTAAATCCACCCCGGATGGCGGGAATCGCGCAAAAAGTGCACGGGTTCTCACAACCTTCCGATACTTTCAGGTAAGCGAAGTGAGAAGGCGTGGTCAAGAGCCGTTCTCCGAGAATCTCTCGGCGCAAATCCAGCTCGTTGGTCAACTCGCTCAAAATTTGTCCCATATCGCGGTTGCCGTAGAACCCATCGACTTCCGGCATTTCCTCTGCCAACTCCTGTGAATACCTCTGAGAGAGACATCCGGTTACGAATACCTTGCGACATTTGCCTTCTTTTTTGAGTTCCAGCGCCTGCAAGATGGCATCGATTGACTCCTCTTTTGCTCCCTGTATGAAGCCGCAGGTGTTCAGAATGATCGTCTCTGCCTGACCTGGGTCATCCACAAACTCAACATCGGCGCCTTGCAGACCACCCAGCAAATACTCGGAATCGACAATATTCTTCGGACAGCCAAGCGTGGTAAAGTTTATCTTCATTCGAAAAGCGCCTCCACGAAGGTATCCGCGTCGAACGGTTTCAGATCATCCATGGATTCCCCCAGACCAATGAAGCGAACGGGAACGCCAAGTTCCTTTTGAACGGAAAGCACCATGCCACCCTTTGCTGTGCCGTCGAGCTTGGTCACTACGATGCTGGTGACTCCCACGGTATTCTGAAACTGTTTTGCCTGAATGATGGCATTCTGCCCCGTGGTTGCATCCAGCACCAGCAACGTCTCATGCGGAGAACCGGGAATGGCCTTGCCGAGAACCCGGTGAATTTTCTTCAGTTCTTCCATCAAATTGACTTTTGTATGCAGCCGGCCGGCGGTGTCAACAATCACGATATCGACATCGCGCGCAAGCGCGGCCTTCGAAGCATCGAACGCCAGTGCCGCGGGGTCGCCCCCCGCCTGAGTCCGCACAATATCGACGTTCGCGCGGCTGGCCCAGATTTCGAGCTGCTCAGAAGCCGCGGCCCGAAATGTGTCAGCGGCAGCAAGCAAGACCTTCTTTCCTTCTTCATGAAACACCTTGGCAAGCTTTGCGATTGTCGTAGTCTTCCCGGCGCCGTTAACCCCGATAACCATGATCACGTGCGGTGTCGAAGTTGGGTTTAGGAATGACCCGGCGTCTGATTCTGAACTCAAGGCCGCGTTCTGGTGCAGATGGTCGCAAAGCTGGGCTTTTAGAAAACCGATGACTTCCTCCTTCTGGTCAAATCCCTCGCGGTTGACCCGATCGCGGAGATTCTCAATGACATTCAGAGAGGTCTCGACGCCAATGTCCGCACTGATTAGAATCTCCTCGAGTTGGTCGAGAAAAGCGTCGTCCATCTCGTAATTGCCTTTGACCAGACTTGAAATCTCGTCTACCAAGCCGGCACGGGTCTTGGCGAGTCCACTTTTAAATTTCTCGAATAGTGATGCCATACAAATACGATTGATTTGGTGAGTAAATGGTAAATCCGCAGTTGACCTATCGGGCGCCGGCGTGGCTCCGTGCCAGTCCAGCTTGCCCATCTCGGCTGACTCAATCACTTGCTGCAAAATTCTGCAATCAGGCTCGTGCCAGGATATCGGTAAATGAAACTCAGGGCTCGGCCTGGCGCGATTCGGCAACCAATTTTTTGAGATAGGAAATCGAAGATGCCAACACGAGCGTGCAACTTAGCCAGAGGGAAGGATTCTTGAGCAAAGCCAAGTCGAGCGTGTAAACCAGCAGAGTAAACGAGAGCGCGGTCACGGTGATTTTGCCGAGAATATTCGACTCCACCACAACGCGGGTTTTGACGACAAGAAACAGTCCCAGAACCAGAATGCCCATATCTCGAAACACAGTCACGCCCAGAAACCAGAGTGGCAGGTCCCGGGTTCTGACCAGCGCCAACGCAATCAAACCGACACAAATCTTGTCCGCGAGCGGATCGAGCACACGGCCGAGATCGGATTTCTGCTTCAGTCGCCGTGCCAGCCGGCCATCGTAGGCGTCAGTCACGCCGGCAAGCAGCATGGCCCCGACCGCCAAGCCGGTGCCGATGGGCGTCCTCATCTCCAGAAAAAAATAGATGGGTAACGCCAGAAAAACGCGTGTCAGGCTCAGAATATTGGAGATGTAGGCAAGTTCGCTAAGTCTCACTTCTGTGTTCCCTTCCACAATGATAAAGCCGACCGGGTGGCCGTCAGCCGGTCCGCATAAAAGCCCGCGCAACATCAAACAGCAACGCAGGATGTTTGATGAGAGCGGCTTTGAAGATGCTCACCAATGTTCTCTTGTCCAGTGGCACCGCAGCCACAGTCTTGGCGGTGCGGTTGAGATCTTCGTCAGTTAGTTGATAAACGGCGCGCTTAATCTTGTGAAAGCGCTCATGTTTCTTGCCATCTGCGTCGTGCCATTCCTGCGCATATTTCTGCAGCCGTTTGGTCGAAACGTCGCCAGCGCGAATGGACTCAGCGGCAACGCGGCCGGCAATACGGCCAGCAAACATGGCAGTCACGATACCCCCTCCAGACATCGGATTCACCTGGTGCGCCGCATCTCCAACCAGCATCACGCCGTCTCCGACGATGTGCTTAAGGGTGGGCGCGCAGGGAACACCGCCGGCAACGGTGTACAAAACCGCAGCATGGGGAAAATGGCGCGAAATAAAATCATCGAGAAAACGTTTTGCCGACTTGTTTTTCGAGAATTCGCCGGAAACACCAAGCCCGACGTTGGCGACATTTTTGCTCTTGGGAAACACCCAAAGATAGCCACCTGGCGCCACCTCTCGTCCAAAATAGAAATAGATGTTTCGCGGGTTGACCTCGATGTTGGAAAGCGTCATTTGCAGACAGCTTTCCATATCGCGCATTTTGATATTTGTGCGCAGGCCAGCCCATCTACCAACCCGCGACTCTACGCCGTCAGCGCCAATCACGATTTTGGCTTTGACTTCAGACCGCCGCCCCATGTGTTCCACCCGAACCCCCTGCACTGCGCCGCCGTTTGGCTTAATCACACCATGTACATACGCCTTGGTGAGCACCTCGACGCCGCTCATGGTTGCTTGCTGCACCAGGTCGTAGTCGAAAATTTTGCGGTCCAGAATGTAGCCTTGCTCGGCGTCACTCGCGACTTCAATTTGCTCGCCGTCTGGGGCCACGAGAACGGCGCCGTGAATGGTGTTGCTAATCCACCGCGGTTCCAGTTCGACCACGGCCTTCAATCCGGCCGTGCCGACAGCTTCGGCGCATCGTACCGGGCTGCCCACCTCGCGGTCTTTTTCCAGAAGAAGCACGCTGGCGCCATTTTCAGCGGCCGCCTTTGCAGCCCAGGCGCCTCCAGGTCCAGCCCCGACAACTACGCAATCGTAGGCGTTTCGCACGCTGCCTCCGAGGTTGCCGGTTCGGCAGCAAGTGTTTCGACCGGGCAAATCCACACGCACAGCATGCAATCTGTGCAATGTTCCAGAATCTCGATTGCAGCTTCAAAAAGCTCGATGGAATCGACCGGACAGACGGCAACACAGGCCCCACAGAAATCGCACCTGTTGTTGATGACGCTAATCATCCTGAAGAGCCAGAGCAGTTCTGTTAGAAACCTTCATCTAGAGGGACGGATAGTTGACGCCAAATCTCAGCCTATAGTAGAGCTTGCAAAACAAGTAAACGCCCAGCAAAACAAAAAACAACTCATAGTTCGAGTTCAGCAGTCGCCATTTGAAAGATACAGTCAAAACCAGTAGCAACACTGGGTACTTCATGGCCCGCAGGATATCGCTCTTGCGGAGAGTGACGGCTGCAATAATAAAAAAGGGTAACGAAAAAAATGTTGGGTAAAAGATAAGCTCATCCCGCAAAATAAGAGATGCAGCAACAGCAAGAATGGCAAAGAAGACGCCTGCGTAGACCGTGCTAGCGACAGCCGGGCCGGCCTTTTCCTCCTGCGCCGGCGTGACCTGGGAAGCCAGGCCCCAGTAGAGATAGACTGCAATCATGATGCTGACGTAGGGCGCGGCGTGCAACCAGAATTCTGGCGCCACATGTCCTTTGGTTAGCCAGCCGGCGCAGAAAATCAAGAGCGCGCCAAGCGCACCAACGATCGCGCCGAGCGCCGATTTGTTCTTAAAACTGAACGGCGGAAAGTTGTGCAAGTAGCCGGTAATAAAAAGAATGGCGAAGAAAATGGCGCCAATTCTCCACGAAAAAACAAAGCCCAATGCTATTGCCATCACTGCAAGCACCGCGGATTCGATGAAGGCTGTTTTGGGCGTCAGAAAATCGGGGGCAATCAGGCTTAGCTTGCGGTCGCGCGATGTGCTGTTGCGCTCCATGACATCGTTAAGCACAAACATGGCCGCCATCAAAATGCTGAGGGCGATGCCCACCCACAAGAACGCTGGCAGTGCTCCGAGGATAATTGCTCCTGCTTCGTCCGTAGCGGCGGAGGCTTTCTCTTGTACATAATAGCCTGCCAGGAACAGACCCCAGACCGAAAACAACCGTACGGGACGGGCGACAAAAAGATAATCAAACGGTTTTAACAAGGTGTTCATTTCCCTTCTTCGGGTTAAGATTAAACTTGGTTACACTTCGGTTTCATGTAAGAATTTTGTAGTTCTGGCCTCGGCCTGCAGCGGGTATTCTCCGGTAAAGCAAGAGGTGCAAAATCCCTTGTCTTTGTTTCTTGAAACAGCGCTTACCATGCCCTCAAGCGAAAGATAGCCGAGACTATCGACGCCGAGTGACTTCCGGATGTCCTCGACCGTGCGATTGTCTGCGATGAGTTCGCCTTTTGTCGGAAAATCCATCCCATAAAAACAGGGCGCAATGATAGGCGGCGAGCTTACTCTGACATGAACTTCCTTCGCCCCGGCGCGGCGTAGCATGGTCGTCAAATGCTTGAGCGTAGTACCGCGGACGATAGAATCTTCCACCACGACAACACGCCGGTCGCGCAGTACGCCCTCGACGGGATTGAATTTAACACGAACATTGAAGTCTCGCGCCGATTGCTCAGGATGGATGAAGGTGCGGCCAACATAGTGATTCCGGATCAGTCCGATTTCAAACTTGATGCCGGAGCTGCTGGCATATCCCAGAGCAGCCGTGTTCGACGAGTCGGGAACGGAAATCACGATGTCAGCATTGGCCGGGTGCTCGAGCGCCAAATTCTTGCCAAGCTTCCTGCGCGCCCGATCGACATTTTCATCGAAAATCTTGCTGTCGGGGCGAGAGAAGTAGACGTGCTCAAAGATGCAGGCGCAGCGAGACGCCTTCTCTGCCAACCAGTGGACCTTAGGCCCGTTCTTGTCGATCACCACAAGTTCGCCAGGCTCAACTTCCCGGACGTAATTGGCGCCAATCAGGTCGAGCGCGCACGTTTCAGAGACGATGAAATAGGCGCCGTCCTTTTCTCCGATGCAAAGCGGACGCCAACCGCGCGGGTCGCGAACGCCAAAAATCGCATCTCTTGTGATCATGACCAGGGAATAGGCGCCTTTGATTGTGTCCAGCGCATCTTTGATTTTGCCGGCGATGTCTTTGGCTTTTGAGCGAGCCATGAGGTGCAAAACCACCTCTGTATCGGAAGTAGTTTGAAAAATTGCACCGTCTTTCACCAGGCGGTCGCGCACGCTGCCGGAGTTGACAAAATTGCCATTGTGAGATAACGCCAGAGGTCCTTCCTTGAAGTTCACGAGGAAGGGCTGGGCGTTATGCAGCATGGTTTTGCCCGTGGTTGAGTAGCGATTGTGCCCGATGGCGAGTTTGCCTGTCAACGATTTCAACACGTTGATATCAGGAAAAGCCTGAGTAACCAGTCCCATGCCAACGTGACGGTGGACTTGCTCGCCGTCGCTGGAAACGATGCCAGAGCTTTCCTGACCCCGATGCTGCAGTGCGTACAAAGCTTGATAAGCGTAGATTGATGCATCCTCATGGCCGTAGACCGCAACAATGCCGCAATTCGACTTTGGCTTGTCAAGTTCGGTGGTTTGCATTAGATCTGACTCACAATGTTGAAATTAACACTACCGCGAAACCAACACCCAACAAATCTGCCAGCAAATCCTTGAAACTGGCGTGGTGGTTCTCATGTTTGCTATCGTAAATCTCTTTGCCAATACCCGCGCTCAGGGACACGCCGCTGCCTACCCAAAGCGAGGTCTCGCGGGACTGCTCGCCCCCTTTGTGTAGTGTGGCATACCCCAATCCCGTTAGCAAAGCGCTGCCGAAGAAATGCTGAAATTTATCTCCGGATAACCAGCGGTCTCCGCTCCGTCGCGTGTCCTGCTCTGCCAACTCTGCAGCACTGTCAGGCTGCGCGGCCACCCAGTCTGCCAACGCCTGCGATTGCGACAAAGCAGTCGCAGGCGTTACAACCCAGCTTAACATCAGCGCGCCAAGTGCCACGCCGGTCTTCTGCAACTTAGAATGCATCAGGAAACAGAATCAGGCAGATCAAAAGCGCCGCCACGGCGATAGGCGCCACGAATCGGATGAAAAACGCAAAAACGGCCTGAGCACTATATTTCGGATGGCCCTCTGCAATTTCCGCGTTGGCTTTGGCAACGCCCCACTTCCAGCCGACGAAGACGGCAACGCCAAGGGAACCGATGATTAATGAATATTGCCCGAAGATAATGTTCATCAAATCAAGAAAGCCCTGACTCTTGCCTCTAATCTGAACGAGATTAGTTAACGAGTCCACGGAGCCCAAACTCAGAGCAGCCGGGATGCCGACGAGAAAGGCGCCGAGACCCGAAATTGTAACGGCCTTCTTTCGGGACATCTTTTTTTCATCGATGAAATAGGCAGCAGGTACTTCCACAATCGAAATCAGCGAAGTCACTGCGGCGACAGCCAGCAACACGAAAAAGCCGGTGCCGAAAAGGTTGCCCAGGAAAATCTTGTTGAAAACATTCGGCAACACGACGAAAATCAGACCTGCGCCTTTCGCCGGATCGAGACCGAAAGCGAAGATTGCGGGCATGATGGCAAAGCCGGCCAGCAGCGCAATCAGAGTATCGAGCGATGCCACCCATACGGCGGAGGACACCAAATTCTCTTTCTTCGACAGGTAGCTGCCGTAAGTAATCATCGTACCCATTCCAAGGCTGAGGGAGAAAAATGCCTGCCCAACTGCCGCCACCACTCCTTCTCCGGTCAGATTGCCCCAGTTTGGTTTTATGTAAAACGCCAACCCCTCGGCCGCACCCTCTAAGGTCACTGACCGAATCACGAGCAGAACGAGGATCACCAACAGCACAGGCATGAGGATCTTGGACCACTTTTCAATGCCAGCCTTCACGCCACCATACAGAATAAGCATTGTCAAGGTCATGAAAACAGCGTGGCAGCCGATGGACGCGACTGGATTTGAGGTAAAGGCCACGAATACGCTCTCGATTTCCGCCGGCCCAAGGTCAGTGAAAACGCCGGTGACGGTTTTGAAAATGTAACCTAGAGTCCAGCCGGCCACGACGCTGTAGAACGATGAAATGCCCCAGCCCGTAATGACTCCCAGGAGGCCGAGGTATTTCCAGGATGACCTTGGAGCCAGCTCATTGTAGGCGCCGACGGGGTTCCGGAGTGTGTGTCGCCCAAGCGTCAGTTCAGCAATCATGACCGCCAGACAGATCAGCGCAATACTGACGAGATAGACCGCAACAAAGGCGCCACCGCCATACTGCCCGGCTGTAGTTGGAAAACGCCAAATGTTTCCCAGACCAATGGCAGAGCCAGCGCCCGCCAAAATAAAGCCCAGCTTCGAAGACCAGACGCCGCGCTCGCTACTCTGTGTGTTCATTCCTCGCTCCCTCCGTAATTGATTCTTGAGTTATCGCTAGCAATAACCTTGATTTCACTACCTGTTTCGCCTCAGAAGTTGGCTGATAAGGACACTCCAAGGAGCGGGCCCCCGTTGACGGTTTGACCATGCGACGGGATAGTACCTAATTGCAGGGCCAAATCCGGTCCGGCGTCGAAATCGTAGAGATGCGCATCGACGTACGCATCCACCATGCTCAGGAGCTTGGTGAGGGCCATGAGCCAGAACATGCCGTTGCGCCGGTCGAGGCTATCCTCGCGGCCGGAAGAACCCTCGGGGAAAATCCGCGACTTGTTGTTGTAGTGCACGGCGTAACCTACAAGCGCGCTCTGAGCGCCGACCACGATAAGTGCCTTGAACCACTGCCCATTGTAAAACTGCCCCCAGCCGGGCAAAGCCAGTGAGCGCAACATTGCCCCTTTCGGTGACTTGGTTGGTCCCGGCGATGTCTGGCTTCTCAGCGAATCTGCGTTCGCTTGCGCCCCATTATTCGAAGCGGCATCCTGCGCCGCGGCTCCAGTACCGAGAACAAGCAGCAGGCCAACGACCACGGTCGGAACTAGCGGACAACGTTTAGTCGATTTCTTCGAAATCGGCATCTTCAATGTCATCATCGTTCAAATGCAGGCGGGTATCTTGTTTTGGTCTGCCTTTGACCCGGCTGTCTCCTTGCTCCTGCCCGGTTAGCATCCGAAAAAAACGGCCAATGAGCTTGAATCCCCAGTAGAAGAAAACGCCTAGAAGAATCAGTCTGAGAAGCACAATTAATCCGTGCGCTTAATGGGTGAATAATATTGTGTACCGGAAATCGGCCGGATTGCCTGATTTACAAGCTCCTCGAAATCTTCTTCCTTGTTCACGAAATCAATCTCGGTCGAGTTTACAATAAGCAAAGGCGTTTCCTTGTAATTGAGAAAGAACTGGTTGTACGCCTCGTTCAACTCGCGGATGTATTCATCGGAAATACTGCGTTCGTAATCCCGGTTGCGCTTCTTGATGTTGGCGAGAAGTCGGTCGGTGCTGGATTGCAGGTAGACCACCAAATCGGGCCGTGCAATATCCTGCTCAAGGAAAGTGGCAATCTTGTCGTACAAGAACAATTCACGATCTTCAAGCGTGACGCTAGCGAATATCCGGTCTTTGGCAAAAATGTAGTCGGCAATGATCATGTCGTGGAACAATTCACGCTGCGGGATTTCCTGTTGCTGTCGGTACCGGCTCAGCAGGAAAAACAGTTGTGTCGGGAAAGCGAATTGTCGAGGAGTACGATAGAAATCTTTCAGGAATGGATTTTCATCCTGCTTCTCCAGAACCTCCCGGCCACCAAAATGGTCGCAAAGTTTCTTTGTCAGGCTGGTTTTGCCAGCGCCGATCACGCCTTCAATAGCAATGTACTGCAGCCGCAATTCGCTCATCTTAACAATCCTCGTGAAGATGGACATTTGACTGATACTTGCTCACTGAGCTTCCGCCATCAATCCGGGCGCACAACTCCCGGACAGAGACGAACGATGGCGGCGGACAAAACTCAGGCGCGATCTCCCGGAGCGGCCGCATCACGAACAAACGCCCTTCGGCCTCCGGGTGCGGCACTTGTAGCGTTTCGCTGGCGATCACACGCCTGCCCCAATAAAGAACGTCGATATCCAGCGTCCTGGGTCCCCAGCGCATCTTCCGGACGCGTCCCAATGCTGCCTCGATGGCTTGTGTTTCCTTGAGAAGATGTGCGGGGATCAGCGAGGTTTGCAGTTGAACCGCCATATTCAGAAACATGGCTTGCTCGGTATAGCCGACCGGCTCAGATTCGTAGACTGAAGACTCATTCACAAAGCGCGTCACGGGCAGAGCTTTGAGCATCTGAATTGCCTGACGCAAGAAATGCAAACGGTCGCCGACATTGGCGCCCAAGCCTAAAAGGACATCTTGTGGTTTCATCTAAGACTCAGCCTGGCGAACGATTTCCACCTCAATTCCATCCTGAATGCCGCGAATTGGTGCGTGCGGCTTTCTCACTGTAACCCGGACCTCGCTAGCGCCGAATTCACCTAGAACGCGCTCCGAGATTCTTTCCGCCATAGTTTCGACCAGATTGAATTTGTGGTTTTCGACAACATCCTTGACGCTATCGAAAACGGCATAGAGATCGACGGTATCTTTCAGCTTGTCATGTGCCGCCGCTGACTGGACATCGATTTTCAATTCCATGTCAACTTCGAACCGCTGACCGATTTGACGCTCTTCATCCCAAACCCCGTGGTAGGCGTGGAAGGTCATGTTCTTCAATCTGAGTATATCGTCTGCCACGACAACCTCTGGAGTTTGGTACGGTTAAGGTGCCAGGACGCCGCAGCCTAGGCGGCCACATATTTTTCAGGTATGTATTTGAGGTGATGGACGGAAATACCTGCAGCGCTCGACTTACGAACCAAACGAAAATATATCAAAATATTCAGCGTTTGTCAAGCATAAAAAAAGGGCCGCAAGTCGAGTGACGTGCGGCCCTTTTGATTGCTAACGTTGGCGGAAATCCTAGTACATCCCGCCCATTCCACCGCCAGGAGGCATTGGCGGAGCCGGCTTCTCAGGCTCAGGCTTCTCAACAATGGTGGTCTCGGTCATCAGCAGCAAACCTGAGACGCTACCGGCGTTCTCCAAAGCGACACGGGTCACCTTGGTCGGGTCGATAACACCGTCCTTGAGCATGTCGCCATACTTTTCGGTTTCGGCGTTGAAACCGAAGTTGGCATCACTGCTCTCCTTCACCTTCTGAACCACAATCGAACCTTCGTGGCCCGCGTTGTTGGCGATCTGACGCAGTGGCTCCTCAAGAGCACGGCGAACAATGTCGGCGCCGATTGTCTCGTCACCTTCCAGCTTCACGCCGTCGAGAGCTTTCAGGCAACGAACTAGGGCAACACCGCCACCAGGGACGATGCCTTCTTCGACAGCTGCGCGAGTTGCGTGCAGTGCATCCTCTACCCGTGCCTTCTTCTCTTTCATTTCGATTTCGGTGGCAGCACCGACTTTGAGAACCGCAACGCCGCCAGCCAATTTAGCCAAACGCTCCTGCAGCTTCTCTTTGTCGTAGTCCGAAGTCGTATTTTCAATCTGCTTCTTGATTTGACTGATGCGGCCCTTGATGTCGTCAGTAGCGCCGGCGCCTTCAACGAGCGTCGTGTTGTCTTTGTCAATGGTGACGCGTTTTGCTTTGCCGAGGTCGTTGGCGGTTGCGTTCTCAAGCTTGAAACCGGCATCCTCTGAAATGACGCGACCACCCGTGAGAACAGCGATGTCCTCCAGCATGGCTTTGCGACGGTCGCCAAAACCAGGCGCTTTAACAGCCGCAACTTTGAGCGTGCCGCGCAGCTTGTTGACGACCAGGGTAGCAAGCGCCTCGCCTTCAAGATCTTCGGCAATCACCAGCAGTGGGCGGCCCATCTGAGCGACTTTTTCGAGAACCGGCAGCAGGTCTTTCATGACGCTGATCTTCTTGTCGTGGATCAGGATCATGGGGTCTTCCAACTCAACTTCCATAGAGTCAGGATTGGTGACGAAATATGGAGAAAGATAGCCGCGGTCGAACTGCATACCTTCGACAACGTCAAGTGCCGTCTCCGTGCTCTTGGCTTCTTCAACCGTGATAACGCCGTCTTTGCCAACTTTCTCCATCGCTTCGGAAATAAGCTCGCCAATTGCCATGTCGTTGTTTGCCGAAATGGCGCCAACTTGCGCAATCTCGGTTTTGCCGCCAACGGGCTTGCTCAACTTGTTCAACTCGGCAACGATTGCCGCGATGGCTTTGTCGATGCCACGCTTCAGGTGGGTCGGGTTGGAACCTGCGGTCACGCTTCGCAGTCCTTGACCAAAAATGGCTTGCGCCAGAACCGTAGCTGTGGTCGTGCCGTCGCCGGCCACGTCACTGGTCTTGGAAGCAACTTCCTTAACCATCTGTGCGCCCATATTCTCAAGGGGATTCTCGAGTTCAACTTCTTTGGCCACTGTCACACCATCTTTGGTGATGGTGGGTGCGCCAAACTTCTTGTCGATTACAACATTTCTACCTTTTGGGCCGAGCGTAACCTTTACGGCCTCAGCGAGCTGATCCAGTCCCTTCTTCAGGGAAGAACGGGCGTCAGAGCTGAAATCTATCAGTTTTGCAGACATATTTTCAAAACCTCCTGCATGGATGGATGATTAATAACCAGTTAGATAATCGCGAGAACATCGCTCTCGCGCATGATGAGATACTCACCGCCGTCGATGGTGACTTCGGTACCCGAGTACTTACCATAAAGAATCTTATCACCTTTCTTGACCTCCATAGCAACGCTCTTGCCGGAATCGCTGACTTTGCCAGGACCCACTGCTACAATTTCGCCTTCCTGAGGCTTCTCTTTCGCAGTGTCAGGGATGATAATGCTACCATGTGTCTTCTCTTCCGGATCGTTCGGCTTAACAATAACGCGATCCGCCAGGGGTTTTACGTTCATTTAAGAACCTCCTTTGATTAAAATGAAACCGAGAATTCAACTAGAATTTCTTTCGTCGCTGTTAGCACTCTCTACCAATGAGTGCCAATAAGCGGGGTGAATATAACAAAAGATGTTGCTGTTTGTCAAGAGAAAAATTAAAGAGTAGGTAATTTTGGAAAACCGGGCGACTATTTGTTAAAATGCTGTAAATAAAAGCCGCTATTCAGCAAACCTAGGAGACTTAAAAAGGGTGGCGAGACTCGTGACCAGCATCGTGTCCTCATCATCCCGGACGGTGCGCAAATCCCACCGCAAGTGGTTGTCACGGATATAGCCGACGATCGGCGGCGTTGCCAAACGCAGCTCTCTCGCAAGGCGCTCTGGGGAAAAGACCGAAGACATCAGAGTGATTGCCTTGCTCGGCAGCGTTTCAAGAGGGAGTGCGCCGCTCCCCACTTGAGCTTCGGAATCAACGATCGAAATTTTCAGGTGGCCGGGCGCCGCAGCCTCCAACCGGGTTTTGAGACTTTGAGCACGGCGCTCGAGTTGGGCAACGGGTTGCATAAGCATGCTGAACACTTCACTGGAAGCTTGTAGTTGACCACTCTGCAAATAGTGTTTGAGGACAGGTTCCAGGGCCGCGAAAGTCAGCTTGTCGCAACGTAACGCACGCATGAGCGGATTGCGCTGCAGGGCGGCGATATAGTCTTTCTTGCCGACGATGATACCGGTTTGCGGCCCGCCCAGCACCTTGTCGCCGCTAAAGGTGACGACATCGACGCCAGCCTTGATGCTATCGCGCACTACCGGCTCATGGGGCAGCCCCAACTCGGCCAAATCGAGCAAGATGCCACCACCGAGGTCCTGCATGACGGGGAGTTTTTTCCGGTGGGCGAGTGACACAATTTCGGCTAGAGCAACTTCGTTAACGAAGCCCTGCACGCGGTAGTTCGATGTGTGAACGATGCAGATTAGGCCGGTCGAAGCGGAGATGCCAATCTCATAGTCGCGCAAGTGGGTCTTGTTGGTGGCCCCGACATCCACCATTCGCGTGCCGCTCTTGGCCATCACTTCCGGAATACGAAACGACCCGCCGATCTCAACCAATTGACCACGAGAAACGATAGTCTCCTTTTCAAAAGCAAGCGTGTTCAACGTGAGTAGAACCGCGGCAGCATTGTTGTTGACAACACAGGCTGCTTCCGCGCCAGTCAGTTGGCAGAGCAGTTGTTCGACGTGTTCTGCCCGCTGTCCACGTTTGCCAGTTTCCAGGTCAAACTCGAGGTTGCAGTAACCGTCAGCAATCTCTACAAGGTTGGCTTGGGCTTCTTTTGGCAACGGCGCACGGCCGAGGCCGGTGTGAAGAATAATGCCAGTCGCGTTGATGACTCTGCGCAGACTAGGCTCCTGGCTTTGCCGCAAACGCTTATCCACGCGCATGGCGACCTCGGAAAGCAAGTTCTTTTTTCCTGAGTTGGACAAAGCCGGTGCTTCCAGGATCTGTTGTCTCAAACCTGTCGTAACTTCCTGAATCAGCGCAACTACAAAAGGGTGAGCGTAGTACTTCAGGTGGTTTTGAATGACAGGCTGTTTGAGGACCTGATCGACCTGAGGAATCGCGGCCAGACGCGCTTGTTTGTCAGTCATAAAGTGCCTTGCTGCATTCTGCGCACTGCCTGGTCAGTGGCGCCGAGGCAATATTGCAGGCCAAGCAAATTCGATGCGGTGAGCTGGCCGTCTGCCACCTTTTTGAGAAGATCATGCGCGTTGAAAGCGATGCCCAGTCCGGAATTTTTAAGCATAATCGCGTCATTGGCGCCATCACCGACAGCGACAATCTCATCCTTGGACAGACCTTCCTTTTTCGCCAACTCCTGCACTATTTGTCCTTTACCATCGCCGTCAATGATATGCCCTTTGACCTCACCGGTTAGCACGCCGTCCCGGATCTCCAGATCGTTGGCAAAGGCGTAATCAAACCGTAGTTGCTCCTTTAGCCGGTTGGCGAAAAACTGGAATCCCCCCGAAATTAACGCCAGCTTGAACCCCATTGATTTGAGTGTCGAAACGAGATCATAAGTCCCAGATGTTAACCGCATCCCTTGAGCTACTTCTTCCAGGACAGAGACAGGTAGCCCTTTCAGCAGAGCAACACGCTCGCGCAACGCATCCTTGAAGGCGATCTGGCCCGACATAGCGCGATGCGTGATTTGGGATACTTCATCTCCCACTTTCGCAGCCTTGGCCAGCTCATCGATGACCTCACCTTCAATCAGGGTGCTGTCCATGTCGAAGACAACCAATCTTCGCCGCTGACGAAAAGGCGTGTCAGGTTGGATGATGGTGTCGAATCCCACCTCGTCGCAGGTCCGCTGAATCACATCTTTCAGGACGGTCAGGTCGCGCAACTCGGAGGCATCGACCAGCATTTCGAGGGCCACAAGCTCGCCACGGGCCAGATGATGCATTCGTTCGATATTGACTCTAAAGTTGGCCAACGCATTGCTGATGGCCTTGAGAATACCGACCTTGTCACGCCCGATAATGGTGAACACCTGATGGTTTTTGCTCACTGCGCGAATCGCGGCAGACGGCTCCACAAGGTCAATATTGACATCCATTGAGAGCTTTTTTGCATTTTCCTTGAGGCGCATGTAGGCATCTTCGGAGCGGTCATCGGCATGGATGGTCTCAATGATCATGAACATGATGAACAAGCCGTGCAGGGCGTTTTGCTCAACCGCTACAATGTTGAGCTGGGAGTCGGTGACCACCGCGCAGATGTCGGCAATGAGATAGGGCTGGTTGTTTCCGAAAACGGTCAGAACAAGGTATTTTTTTTTGCCTGGCATCGACTGCTAGTCTTTCATCGTGAAAAAAATCAACAAGAATTGTAAGAAAAAATTGCCAGAATGTCAAGATACGGGTCGAAGATAGTGGCGCCGGGGATGACCGGTCGGGCATGATATGGGCAAACAAAGAGGCCCCCGAATGTTGATGGGGGCCTCTTAAGGGAGGAGGAAAGTGTAACCAGATTCTCAAACCAATCTACACTCAATAACGGAGATATTGCTGCAAGGTTTCACGGTCACCGTTAGAAAACGTAGGAGAGTTCGACATCGACCAGGGCGTTCTGTGAATCGCCGCTGGTGTCCTTTCTGCTACGGTCATCATCCATGTTCGCGAGGATGTTCAAATGCCAGTGCCTGGTCACGGGCCACGTCACGAACAGCAGTAGAGAGTTGATGTTGCGGTCGGTGTAGAGGTTGAACTGGTTCACATCCGTGGTCGTGGCATTTGGATATCGCCGGAGAAGAAAGGACTCCCGGATGCTGAACAGAATACCATCAATCTTGAAAAAATCCAATGTGATGAGAGGTCCGTACTCGCGGTAATCTTCGAATGGTATGCTGAACGCGGCAGTCCTGTCGGCAGTGCTGATCGGCGAGTTGAAGTTCAACATTTCGTGGGTTTGTTGCGCGTAATGAAAACCGGTTCCAATCTTCCAACTCTCACTAAGTTTGAGGTAAAACTGCGGCTCAAGTTCCCAATATTGATCATCCGGAAGGCTGTTGATACTGTGAAACTGGTACTCTCGGCGTATGAAAGTGCCGCCAGTTTTGAAACCGACCCGGTCCGTCATGCCAAGGTCCAGTTCACCGAGAAAATAATTCTCCCAATAATCTTGAAAGAAGTGGTCAGTCGGGACATTCTTGTAGTCACGCAAACGGAGTTCGTTTTGCAGCGACAACTGAACTTTTGGGCCCAGCGACTGCAGCCAACTGGCTTCGATTCGGTGTTCGGAGTAGTCATTGATTTCAAACTGACGATGAACCCGCTGGACATTCCGGTAGCCGACGCTAAGCAGCGAGCCTGAACCGAATCCCATCTTTAGCGCGCCACCGAGGCTGTTGTGCAAATAGTTGGGATAGGTGCTGTCAATTTCGGCATATTTACGAACCTGGAACTCATCGCCGATTTCAAAACTGACTGGCCCGGAGGAGATTCGGACACCGGCCGCGCTGTAATTCTGGAAGAACTTCAGGTCAAATCCGCCGTGGTAGGATGTGCCTTCTAAACGATTTTCCAGATTGAGACGAAAGTTTCTCGATACGTCGCCCCGGTACTTAAGGGACGCCTCCCCGGAAACATAGTCTCGGCTATACTTGAGATAGCCAAGTCCATGCCAGGCAACACTTGGTTTTGGCTGGTAGCTGAAATTGAAACGCGCGCCGGTAAAGGGGTTACCCGTTCCCTCAAGAACCGTGCTGTCCGCCTCTAGCAGGGTCAGATTGAATTTCTGGCGCCAGAGATCAACACCGCTGAGCAACTCCTTCGACCACTTCACGGATCTTTGCGGAGCGCTCGAGGGCAATGCCTCAACGTCACCGTCAAGCTCGAACGCGGTGCTTGTTACGCCGCCACCTGAGTCATCCGGCGTGGTCAGCAACTCCCAAACCATATCGATCCAGATGCTCGCCATCTCGTAATCACCGGCATGGGCAAGTCCATCAGCTTCTCGCAGCAAGCCGGCGACTTCCTGATTGAGCGCCGTGTCATTCAGTTCATCTTGCTTTGTGACAACATGCCTGCGCAGTCTGATCAAGTTTATTCGATAATAGGTTTCGTGGCTCCACAAGCCCTCCGTGGTGCTGTCGGCACTCGCCTCCGGCTGTTCAGCTTGAGCGCGGCACCAGGGAACCTTGCTGCACAGCCAAAGAAACACCAGCAGAAACGCAATCAGCAGTTTGTTTTTACCCGAGGTCAATCTATTCAGACCCATAGATGTGAGATGAGTCGCTTTTTTAGATGATAGGCAGCTTGCCGAAATTCTGGCCAAGAATATGCAGTGCATCCGCGCCCAGCCAGCCATCGATCAAAGTAGCGTAAACTGACCGAAAGTCAATACTGAATTTCAGGTCGCCATCGTCGAGTTTCTCGGCCTACCGTCCGTCGATGCCCCGCAAGTCCTCCCGCCCTGGCTTCTTGCCGTGGCGTCGATTCTTGTCCCGTTTGCCGCGCTGGCGGTCGAGACTTCGCAAAGTCTGCAGCTGCTCGGGCGTCAAAATCTTGTTGATGGCGAGTTTGCTGCGCACATTTGCCACCCGCAGGGCAGTCTTGAGTCCGCCAATTTCCTCTACTTTTACTATGACGGCGCTCTCGTTGGCATTTTGCTCCCGCATCATATCACGTAATTCGATCTCGGCGACCTTGATCCCGGCCCGCATTTCCACAGTCTGGATCTCCTGTGCACTTTCAATCTCCTCGATTCTCTGCAACTGCTCATCTGACAGGTTCAACTCAGTGGCAAACCGCCCGACTTTGGGGTTATTGCGCTGCCCGACCGTATTGGACGTGCCGGATGCGAGGACCGAAGAAGCCGACGTTCCCAAGAGTACGACGATAGTTGCAGCGGCCAAGATTTTCCGAGCATGTTTCATTCGATTGCTCCCGGTTAACAAATTAAGTTCATCAAATTGACGTTACTTTGGATTAAGTTGAGCTTCCCGGGTCCCTGAGGACCCGGGAAGCTCGTTCGACTGCCCCACTCACTTCAGCAGCAACATCTGCTTTGACATCGTGAATTTGTCACCAGCCTTGAGCCGGTAAACGTAGATGCCGGAAGCCACCTGGCGGCCGGAATTATCCTTGCCATCCCAGGTAGCGGAGTGTGAGCCAGCCTGTTGTGGTTTGCTGACCAGCGTGCGAACCTGTTGCCCAAGAAGATTAAAGACACTCAGGGTCACCTCGCCACTTTCAGTCAATTGATACTTGATAGTAGTTTCAGGATTGAACGGGTTCGGGTAGTTTTGCGACAACTCGAACTGCTCGGGAAGGCCAACAGCCAGATCATCACCAACTGAAGTTATGTTATCAAACTCCAACTGGATGTCGGCGCTTTCAGCATCCTCTCCGGAGCCAACTGTCACGGGCGCTGCCGTGTTTTCGCTGCTGCCTCCGAAATGACCATCCTGGTAGCCGGCGCCGGTCGCCTCGACTTTGTAGTCGCCTGCCGTCAAACCAGAGATGACGTAGTTGCCGTCGGCATCGGTGAAAGCGTTGACCTGGATGTCACCATCAAGCTTTGCCTGTACCAGAACGCCCTCTGCAGACGCGCCATCCAACTTGGCGGTGATTCGGCCGCGGATTGCGTAGACTCCGCTCTGTCCAACCGGTCGCAGGCCGAAATCGACGCCATCTCTGACCTGGTTGTCGCGCAAGCGAATCAAGTCCGCATTCTTGAAACGGAATGCATCGTCAAAATACTCGCCCACAAATTCCTCGGCCCAGGCGAACACATAGTATTTGCCGGCAGGAAGGTCCGACAGCCGATAGAAACCGTTAGGGCCGGTCAATGTGACGTGGGGACGTCTGCGGTCTGGCGAGACCGCCAGCACGACTGCCCCAAACAGCGGTGAATCGTCGGCATCTGACAGGACGCGGCCGGCGACTGTGCCCCGGCGATCCGTATGCTTCGCCAGAAAGGCATCTATGCCGGCAGTGGTCTCAGGCGCGGTTACCTCAACCGGCGTTGCGTCTCCACGGTGGGCGGCATTGTCATAGAATTCGGGAACAAACCCCTCGGCCACAAAGCGTACCAGGTACTGGCCGGTCGGCAAACCGCCAACCTCATATTCGCCAGCTTCGTTGGTGAATGTTCTAAGGCTCCGTCCGGATTGGCGATGAATGATCTTCACCAGCGCTCTGGCAAGTGGCGTCGAGTCGTTGTCTGCACCCACAAAACCGGCGATAGCGCCGCCCTGCTCAAGGGTGAAATCGATGCCCGGCACTGCGCTGCTGTCGCCAACAGCCACGAGTTCAGCGTCTTGCTTTGTGGCTGCTTCCTTGTAAAATTCCGGTAGATAGCTCCTGGCGTGACTGACCACCATGTAGTTTCCAGCCGGGACATTCTCGATGAGGTAGTGTCCCAAGGAATCGGTCTTTGCCCGAAATCTCGCATGGTTTGCGGAAGTCGCATTGATCGTTGCACGCTCTTTGAATGCTTCGACGAGAGCGTCGGCAATGGGTTCTCCGCTTTCCTGGTCAGTGACGGTGCCGGCAATGGAGCCACGCTGGACCAGGTCAAAATCGATGCTGGTGCTGTGTGAATCTGCTGAGACGGTCACCGGTGTTGCAGAAGAACGGTCCCGGGCATTGTCGTAGAGTTCCGCGTTGAAACCCTCGGCTGACGCATGAACAAGATAGGCGCCGGGCCGAAGTTGAACAACATACTCACCATTTTCGTTGGTCCGGGTTTCGCGTACGGCATGTCTGGCCGCCAAGGAAGTATGCGCCAGTCCCCAAAATCGAACATGGGCGCGGGCGATTGGCGATCCATCACTTGCATCTGTGACGCGGCCTGAAATTGCGCTCGTCATGGCAAGGCCGAAATCGATGTCCGGTGTTCTTTCAGGCTCATCGACACTTACGAACTGCGCATCGGCGAACTCTCTGGCGTCGTCGTAGTACTCGCCCTTGTAGCCCGCAATGTTTACACGCACGGCGTAGGAGCCGGTCGGCAGGGACTCAACGGTGTAATCGCCATTCTCATCAGTCAAAACATGTTTTGCAATTCGGCGATTGACTACCAGGAATGCCACGACATGGGCTTTCACCAGGGGCGTACTGTCGGGTTCCGCCAAAACGGTTCCTGAGATTTTGCCGCCTTCGCTGAGGCCAAAGTCGATGTTCGTCGAAGTGTCATTTTCCGCGAGATTGAGCGGCGTCGCTTCCAGGTAATTGCGTGTATTATCATAGAATTCCCCGATGAAGCCTTTGGCATTTGCGGTCACCACGTAGACGCCTGGAATGAGATTATCAAGTAAATAATTGCCGTCTGCGTCACTTCTGGTGCGCTTCACCCACGGAATTCGGCCAAGTCGAATCGCGCGGATGGCCGCATCGGCAAGCGCCGCGCCACCTGGATCATCGGTAATATTGCCGCTGATGGCAGCAGTCGCTGGCGGACTGACCCAAATTTTAGCCGCCGCGTTCAGGCGCAAACCTTCTATCTCGACATGGGCCACAACTCTCCCGTGCTTCTCCTTGTCGCCGGCAGTGAAAACGCCGCGCTCCGTAATTTCGCCAAGCCGTCCGGGCTTGACCTCCCAGCGCACCCGTTCTGGCGGGACCGGTTTGCGGTCGTTGCCACTAAAAAACACGACTTCAAATTGCTTTTCATGGCCAACCGGCACAACGGCAGCATTTGGCACAACCTCCAGCCGGTAATGTTGCCTGTGCAGCTTGCCAATGCGAATGACAATCCGCCTGACAATGGATCGGTTGCGAATCTTAATAGTAACTTTGACCGAGACAACGCCAACATTTCTGCCGGCGATGAAAAAACCGTCATCCGAAATCGTTGCCATCGAATCAGGCTCTACCTGCCAATCAAGCTCCTGAATATCGACCGGAGCACGATGGTCGTTTTGCATCGTGAAGGCGAAGACTTCGAGTTGAATGCCGTCGCCAGGTTCTAATTCTGCTTCGTCTGGCGTCACAATGACATCTACATCCTGAGCCTGGGCCGGGCTCAGAACGAAGGCGCTCAATGCGAGGCCAAGCAGAATGGTGAATAATGTTTTCCACGTGTTCATGATCTTGCTCTCCGTGCTAAGTCAAAAATCCTTGACATTGCGTCGTAAAAATCTTAATTATCCATAATCGTGGCCCGGAAATAAAGAGTTCCCTTGTTTGCCCCGTCTTACGGTAGCGTTCCTTTGGGCCAAATCGGGTCGCTGCCATTACACTGACGGGGCAACTTTTGCAGTCTTTTTCAGACGCGACTCACCTCCTTTCCTCAATTTCGATCCCGGTTGATATTCTTGCTGCTTTTTCGAAGGAGTTCAAAGGACACCTGCACAGCTTCGTTAGCAGCATTCAGATTGCCGGAGTTGAATGAATCGAAGGCGAGCTGTCGGATTTCCTTGGCGCTCTCGATCAGCCTGACGCTCCACTGCGGCGCCACATCACTCATGCGGCTCTCAACATCTGAAATCGCGGCGTCCAGTTGATGCAGGCGAATCTCTATTTGTGCACTGGCCAAGCCACCTGCTTCATTCTTTGTGGCAATTCGTTCTGCTTTCGACATAAATCTCTGCGCCGCCAAAACGCCCTCGAGAGCCGCACGGTTAATCCCGGCGCGCGATGCCTGCTCTGCTTTATCGAGCGCAAACCGCGCCATTCGCAGCAGGACCATTGCGTCGCGTGGCGCGTCTGGTCCCAGTCGGGATTCCAGCTCTGCCAAGTCAGCCTGTCCGCTTTCCAACTCCTGTGCCACCCTGCCATCGAATCTCTGACCCGAGCCGCCACGCATGAGCCGCCGGACCCTCTGTAGAAGCCTCCCGGCCAGATCTACCTTCCAGAGCGCCGTGTTTGGGCTGCCATTTTGAAGCGCCAGATTCGCCTCGCGCTCCAGTCGTTTCGCTCGCTGCACCAGCCTTTGGGCGCCCGACCCCGGATTTTGGCTCATGGCCTCATCCGCCGTGTTCAGTAAATTCTGCAGATTCGAAAGAGCACGCTCAGCTCGGGTCATCAGGTCGTCCTGGTTGTCAGAGGCAAGGTCCAGTGCACGCAGCAGCAACAGGACGCTCTGATTGAGCAACCGCTTTGCAGTCTCGAAGTGGCCGCTCTTGAGCGCATCCTCAGCCTTGTGGGATATCTCAACAGCCTGCTGAAAAATTCGCAGGGCTTGCGGGTTCTGGCTTCTGTCAACGGCATCCCGGGCTCGCTCCTTCAGCGCCTCAAACTTGCGCTTTTCATCGCGAATCTTATCAACAGCATTCACCGGCGATTGACTGGCCATCTGAATCGCCTGCTCAGCGAGTGTCTTGGCAACGCGAAAATGTTCAACGGCGCGCTCGACCTTCATCTCGGCAACATTGCGCTCGGCGGCATCGCGGTTTTGCTTCGCTTTGTTGAGAATGCGAAGGGCTTGCTTGTTCTGGCTTCGCGGCACAGTGTCATCCGCCCGCCGCAGCAGTTCTCTGACCTGACTGCGCATCTGTCTGAGAGGTCGCCCAAGGAGTAGTTTTGCCGCCTGCTCCAGCAACCGGTTAGCCACTCCAATCCTGGCGTTGGCCTGAACAAATTTGCCTTCGCGGGCCAGAGCCACGGCCGAGTTGCGCTCCCTCTCAGCCCTCATTACAAGTTCGAGGGCTTTCTCTGACTTGAACGAAACTGCAAGTTCGCGAACCCGCTCAATGTCAGCATTGAGCCTCTGAATTCGCCTGGTGATTCGCTCCACGTCCTGAGCAAGCACTCCCTGCGCCTGAAAAAGGTTGAAGGCGATGAGCACAAGGGTTGTTTTTAGCACAAGATTTTGCATGACTTCTTTCCTGGTAGCTAACGTTAGCACTGACCATGAAAGCAAGACGCATGCCATCCACGACGAGTCCTTTCTGTAGTACATCAAATTGTTTAATTACAATAGTATAAAGTCGAATTCAGATTCGAGTCTAGCCATGCCCCAACCCGACCGACTGAACCTGTGAGTACACACCGATGAACGCATGGGGGCAAAATCCTGTACACTGCAAATGAGTTGAAATTGAGGCAAACATTCTTTATCATCACCTACCGAGTCGATAAACGTTCAGGATCAGTTCAAAACATAGATGTCAATTTCCGCTATTATTTGCGCAAGCCTTGCGGTGCTGTACGCCCACTTTGTCGGGTTCCTGGTTGCCGGGCTGTTGCGCCTGCGCGACCGAAATAGCTCGCGGCAACCGTTTGTCTCCGTTGTCATGGCTGTACGCGACGAGGCGGCAAGCCTGCCCAGATGCCTGTCCGCGCTTTCCAGTCAAACCTACCCGCCCTCACGGATGGAAATGATCGTTGTCAACAACCTGTCGCAAGACAACACCCGGGAGTTGCTGGATGACTGGCAAGCAGATGACGAAAATCGTCATGCTCTTCACCTTCACGACATCCCGGCAGGTTGCAGCCCGAAAAAATTTGCCCTGACCCGAGGCATCAACAAAGCGGCCGGCGAGCTTATTTTCACCACGGACGCAGACTGCGCTCCCTCCCCGGACTGGCTGGAATCCATGGTCGGTTACTTTCGAGACGACACCGGCGTTGTGGTAGGGCCGGCGCCGCTTGAAGGAGAAAGCCTACTTGCGAAAATACTTGCTCTGGACAGTCTCGCCAGCCTGGTTGTCGCGGCCGGCGGTTGTGGCTGGCAGACCGCCATCACCTGCACCGGCAGGAATCTCGCCTATCGAAAATCCGTTTTCAAACAGGTCGGCGGCTTTTCAGCCACAGCCCACAGACTCTCGGGCGACGACGATCTTTTTCTCCAGAGCGTGAGCAGACAGACCGATTGGTCAATTGACTTTGCATTGAAAGCGCAGTCTGTGGTACCCAGCCCAGCGGCCGAGTCGTTTCGACAGTTTGTGCGGCAGCGACGCCGGCACGTGTCTGCCAGCAAGGACTATCCATTTCGCCTGAAGGCCGCGTATTTGATCTTCAATCTCGCCAACCTCGGCATTTTCGCCTGCTTGAGCCACGCCTGCATCACGGGGACCGGTATTGCGGCGGCCACTGCTGTTCTGGGGCTCAAACTGATGCTCGATTTCGTCGCCCTGGCGTTGGTCGCTTACCGGCTGGAGCGAACCCGTCTGCTTTTTTACTTTCCTCTGTGGGAACTATTCTATATTATTAATCAAACACTCATTTCGCCACTGGGTCTCATTGGGAAAATCCGCTGGTGACGAAGTGAACGAATCCGCAAAGCCAGCTCTGAGGTCATGAAGGAAATCCCGGTTTCACGACTTTTGTCCACCATAACCGCCAGGCGGTTGCTCAACGCAGGCCGCGCTCTGGCCGGATTCTTGACCTCGGCCGCGACGAAGCGCACGTTTGTCTGGGGCAGGCCCTTCATCATGACGGTAGAACCCACCAACCTGTGCAACCTGAAATGCCCGCTTTGCGTCACCGGAAACGGAAAAATGACCCGCCGTGCCGGGAAAATGACACTGGCCACGTTCAAACAGGCCATCGACTCCGCGGGTGATTTCCTGTTTTATCTGCTGTTGTATCAACAAGGAGAGCCATTTCTGAATGATGACGTGCTCGAGTTTGTCCGCTACGCCAAACGCAAGCGCATCTTTGTGACCACCAGCAGCAACGGACACTATTTCGGCGAGGAAACGGCCAAAGGCACGGTGGCATCAGGCCTCGACTCACTCATCATATCCGTAGACGGAGCGACGCAAACGGGCTACGAAACCTACCGCGTGGGCGGCGAGTTGTCCAAGGTCAAGAATGGCATTCGTAATCTGGTTGCCGAGAAGAAGAGGCAGGGCAGCAAGACGCCCTTCATCTATCTGCAATTCATCACGATGCGCCACAACGAGGGGGAGTTGAAGGCTATGCGGGAAATGGCCGCGAGGCTAGGCGTAGACAAGTTGCTGGTCAAGTCAGTACAAGTCGAAACCGCGGAGGAAGCCGAACGCTGGCTGCCGGAAAACGAGTCCTTGCGCCGCTACTGGCTCAAAGATGGCAACTTGCGTCCGAAACGAGCTGGCAAAGGCCCATGCCCAAGACCGTGGACCAGCACGCTGGTCAACTGGAACGGCGAGGTTGTTCCTTGCTGTTTCGATAAGAACGCCAGCCATCCGACAGGAAACTTAACCAAATCAGAAGCTCTCACAACAGTCTGGAAATCAAAAGACTATGCCGAATTCAGAAACCAGATGCTCGCAAATCGCGACGCCATCGATATCTGCAGCAATTGCTCGCAAGGACTCCGGCTTTATCGCTAAATCAAAAGTCCTGTTCTTAGGCAAGCTCGTTTTGACAGGCGCGGTGCTGACGCTGCTGATCGACCGCTTAACTCCCCACTCGATTGGAGTCATGTTCGGCCTCGCCCCAACCTGGTATCTCGGGGCGGCGTGCCTGCTCACCATTCCCAATATCCTGACTCAAGTGGCAAAATGGCGCTACGTGCTGCGTCTGGCCGACCCGGCCATCTCATCCCAAACCGCCTATCGGTCGCTGGTGGTTGGCTTCCCACTGGGATTCGTCACTCCCGGACGGCTGGGAGAAATCGGGCGGGCGCTGTTCGTGAAACAACTGCGCCAGGTCACGACCTTCAAGCTCGTCATTCTCGACAAAGTATCGAACATGCTCATTGTTGTGGGTGCTGGCCTGTTTGCCATCCAGACCCATCCTGGCCTGCATTTGGCAGCGGTGGTGAAATGGGGTGCGGTAGCCGGACTGGCGGCAGTGTCGGGATTTCTTCTGTACACATGTCTTTCCAATGGGTTTTCGGCTCGCCTTGCCCGTGGCCTGCAAGTTCGCCAGGTTTCAAAATCGCAGATGCTCACCGTGACGTTGTTCTCGACGCTGTTTTTCTGCATTTATCTGACTCAACTGGTTTGTCTGGTCAACCATTTCGGCGACACGGATATTTTGCCTGCAGTGAAGGCCGCTGCCGCGGTTTTTCTGACGAAAACGGCGCTTCCGATTGGCTTTGCGGATCTGGGAATCAGAGAGGGAGCCGCTGTCTTCTTTTTTGGGAAGATCGAGGTCGTTGCCTCGGCTGCATTCGCGGCGGCACTCTGGCTTTTCTGTCTCAACGTCGCGCTGCCCGCATTGCTGGGGTTGCCCATTCTCATCAAAACCAAGCGGGAGCTATGATTGCCGGACAGCGCTTACTTTTCAGAATGAGCGATGAAAAAATCTACCTGACTTTCGATGACGGACCCGAGCCAGAGACCACACCCCGGCTGCTCGACCTACTCAAAGCGAACGGCGCCAAGGCAACGTTTTTTGTCGTTGGCAAGAAGGCAAAAGCAAATCCACAGCTTGTACAACGCATGTTTGCTGAAGGCCACACTGTTGGCAATCACTCCTACAGCCATTCGGTCCTGATGTTAAAACCACTGCGGCAACTGCGACTGGAAATCACGCAAACGGATGAGATCATTCAGCAGGCCACCGGTTTTCGGCCGGAGTTATTTCGGCCGCCGCACGGACGCTTTGGGCCAGGACTTTGGCGGATTCTGGGCGAGATGAAGCGCACGCTGGCACTTTGGAGCGCCTCCACCGGCGACTACCGCAAAAATGCCACAGCGAGCATGATTCAGCGCAGGCTGCAATCGAAATCACGACCTGGAGCCATCATTCTTTTGCACGACGGCCACCGAAACGGGCCCTCGATGCTCAAGGCCCTGCGGTTGTTTTTCCGCGAATCACCGACGCAGGGACTGACTCTGGCGGCGCTGCCGGGGGCGCCATGATAGCGGCGGCCACGGTTCTCTATTTGCTTGCCGGTCTCTACGCTTTCAGCCTGATTAAACTTGCCCGTGGCCTGACCCACGCAAGTGATCCTCAAAACCGAAAGCAGCCAAAAGTCAGTGCGGTTGTGGCGGCACGCAATGAATCCGCAAACATCATCTCCTGCCTGCGCTGTCTGCAGAATCAGGACTACCCCGCAGATCTGCTCGAAATTGTGGTCGTCAATGACAGATCTGAGGACGACACCGGTCAGCTTGTGGCGGATGCGGCCCGCCTGGACTCCCGGATTACCTTGCTCGAAGTCCACGACCGAATCCCCGCAATTGCGCCAAAGAAGCATGCGATTGATCTGGCCGTACACGAGGCCCGCGGCGATCTCATTCTGACCACGGATGCGGATTGCCGCCCAGGCAGCAGTTGGATTTCGCAGATGGTGCGTTACTTTGAACCCGAAGTCGGCATGGTGGCTGGCTACAATCCCTACGACGCTGGAGAGGCACGAAGCGCCACCTTCCAGAAACTGCTGGCTCTGGATTATTTCGCGATGGCATGTGTGGCAGCGGCCACCTCCCGCCTGGGTTTTCCGGTTAGCTGCTCTGGTGGCAATCTCGCTTACCGAACACAGGTTTACTCAGACGTCGGCGGATTTGGTGCGTTCAAAGCCCACCCCTCTGGAGACGACGATTTGTTTCTGCAGCGCGTCCGCGAAATGACCAACTGGAAAATCAGATATGCGACAGCGTTTAAATCTCACGTGCCGACCGCTCCACCTGCCACCCTGCGGGAATTCATCCAGCAAAGGCTGCGCTATGCCTCCAAGAGTCGCCTGTACAGTTGGCGAGTCTCTTTGGCTCTGCTAGCAGTCTATTTGATGAATTTCGGCCTGACACTCGCACCTGTTCTGCTGATTTCAGGTGTCGGTGCGGCGCCCTTATGGGCAGGCGCCCTTACTGCAAAGATTGGCGCTGAATTCATTTTTCTTAGACGTGGAGCAAGACTCTTCGCCACCCATTTTCAAACGCGGACGTTTGTGCTCGCCAGCGTTTTTCATCCGGTGTACATCGCCGTCATCGGCCTGATGGCACAATTCGTGCAATTCGACTGGAAGGGGGAAAAGCACACTGACCCAGCAGCGATCCAGAGTTTCAACAAGAGATAAGGGACAAATTGTTTGGGAATGTCTATCACGCTTTCGTGTATCTATCTCGAAGCGTATCCTTGAAACCCACAGGGAATTAAGATGAGCATTATTGTGTGGAGAACCCGAACATGGCTGTTGCTTGCGCTTGCCGCAACAGCTTGCACCAGCAATCCTTTGGGCGACAACGAAATCTCTAAGAGACCAAGAACCATAAGCGGTCAAATCAAACTTGGCAATGGTGACCCGCCGGAAGGCGCCTACATCTGGCTCGAGGCCTTTGATATAGGCAGCAGGGCCGACCGCGATGGGCGGTTCAGCATGATTCTGCCTCCAGTTTCCATTTCCACGCGTAGAGTTGATGGTGTCTTCAACTTGCACTTCTTTGTAGAGAACTACACTTCAGATGTGCAGCCGGTTGCAGTGCGCGGCGGTGAGCTCATCCCGGCCCAAGATGGTCTGCGCGATGGCACTGAAATCGCCCGCAAGATCGTCTTATTCAGAAGATTGAGCGTGCTCACCGAGATCGAACAGAGCCCGTTCAGCGAAAACAAGACGATTTTCTCGCTCAACTTCACAGTAACCCTGTACGCTCATCGAGGGCCTGTCCGGGTAGATTTTCCGTTCAATGCTACCGACGCCACCGCTCCCGCAATTCTCCGCCATCTGGAAACCGGGCAGGTTTCTGTAGTCACGGCACGTGTTGTCGGGCTCGCTGAGCCGCGCCCGCTTGTGGACACAGATGTCCACATACGAAGAATGAGCGTCACGCTGCAATATGCAGATTTTCCAGCCGGCCGCTATGAGGCGATACCCTACCTGCTTGTGTCTCACCCGGCGGTGCCGAGGCAGTTGGTGCGCAGCATCGCCCCCGAGGTCACGATACCCGGGGCAGACTATCTCAAGCTGCCCTTTGTCCGCGACGGAGGCATGTTCCATCTCCTGGAGCACGATGTGGATAATTGACAGCATCCGGCTGTAAGCCTGGCGCGTGTCGTTGCGTTCGTCGTAAGCTACCCGCCCAAAACTGAGGGTTGACCCCGACACTTTTGCCCCGCCTTTTGGTTAACTCATTCAAAACCATTGCAACTTAGTCGCGGAATCTTTATTGTCAGTCACGTTTTATAGTCTGGATTGATTTCTAAAGAGCATGCAAGACACGCTGACCGTCATCTTTTGCGCCTTCGTCGCCATCTACCTTCTGCAAACTCTCCTGGTGTTCATCGGAACAATTCGACTGGACTATCAACGCACGCAGAAACTGCAGATGATATCCGTCCTTGTAGCCCTGCGGGATGAACAGGATTCGGTGGCAGACTGCGTCACCTCCCTGCTGCGTCAGGACTATCCGCCGGAGTTGCTCGAGATTATTCTCGTGAATGACCGCTCGCGTGACCGGACGCCTGAGATCATTCGAAGTTTCGCTCTCGAATCAGAGCACATCAAAACAATCGATATCCAGCACGGCATCCCCGGACTGTCCGGAAAAGCCAATGCCATCGCCCAGGCCATGGCATATTGCCGGGGTGATCTCATCCTGGTCACGGATGGGGACTGTCGCGTGCCGGAAAGTTGGGCCAGGGCACATGCATCCTACTATGCAGACGACGTTGGCCTTGTCGGCGGATTCACCCTTCTGGACCAGCCTCGGGACAGAACCTCGTTGTTCGGCAGGGTGCAATCTCTGGACTGGGCATACCTCCTGAGTATTGGCAGTGGCGCCATAGGACTGGGAAAACCGCTAAGCGTGCTAGGCAACAATTTCTCCTTTCGCAAAAGCGCTTACGAAGAAGTGGGTGGCTATCGCAAAATGGGATTCACCATTATCGAAGACTTTGCGCTCATGAGGACTCTGGTGCAGCAGACGGCCTGGCAGGTTCGCTACCCGATCTCGCCGGACATGCTGGTGACTAGCCTGCCAATGAAGACCGTGAGCGCTTTCTACCAACAACGCAAGAGATGGTCCGCCGGCGGCAAAGAAGTCGGATGGTACGGCAAATTCCTGATGTCGGTCGCCATGCTGGTTCATTTGGGAATTCCACTGACATTGCTGACAGATATCTGGCAGGGCGCGATTGGACTCCTGGTTGTGCTGGGCGCTGACTTTTGCCTGCTCTGGCGCACAACGGGAATGGCCAACCGGCGGGATTTACTGCGACAGTTTCCGCTTTGGGAGGGATTCTATTTCTTGTACACGGCATTTTTTGCGCCAGTGCTGCTTTTACCAACGACGGTTACCTGGAAACAGATATCTTATTCCTGGAAGCTCAACTGGAAGCTTCGCCGCATGTGGGAGCCTTCCGACTGACATCACCGGACAAAAGCACGCTCTGAGCGACCAGGCAGGATGAAAAGGAGGGGCATATTTTTCTAAGCATCTTCGCAGTGACTTTTTCAAATTTTGGTGACGGTGTCTCGACCATGTTGGCGACACTCGTGTTGCTCTACGCTGAAATTCACTATTCATTCAGGGGCATCTACAGTCGCCTCAAGAATGATGAACCCGAAATCATCGCTGACGCGCCACACCGTATCGAGCCCGGCCAGGATATCCCGGTCATGCTGATGGTCAAGGATGGGGACCGCTACCCCATTGTTCTGAAGCAGCTTTCGTCTCGGTTGATGTGGCCGGGAGGAGAGACACTTCGAACGGTAGATTTGCGCGCGCAAGTCGTAGAGCAGCGAATCTGGTCACGGGTGTTTGCCGTGCCACGTCCGTCGCAAATCACGGGTGACGTACAGCTTGACATTCTGATAACCTTCACGCGCAAGGGAGAAGAACGCCAGGTCAAGATCGACAATTACAGGCACACCAGTCACGCGCCGCTTGCAGTGCACCTGGCCGCCCGGACTTTGCCCGGGGCGGACGGCTGGCATTTCGGAGAAATTCACTGCCACACAGATTACACAGAAGATCAGGTTGAGTTCGGCGCCCCGCTCAGGCCAACAAGAACCCTGGCGCAGGCGCTCGGTCTGACTTTTTTCTGCGCCACCGACCACTCATACGATCTTGACGACGTCCCCGGAAATTTTCTGAAGAAGGACCCGGAGCTGCGCAAGTGGCGCTGCCTTTGGCAAGAGGCCTCCGCGCTCAACGCCGAGGATCTCAGTTTTGTGATCATCCCTGGCGAGGAAGTGTCGGTTGGCAACCACAAAAACCGCAACGTCCATTTTCTGGTCTTGAACAATCCCGAGTTCCTCTACGGGGATGGAGATAGCGCCGAAAAGTGGTTTCAGACCCAGCCGACCACCTCAATCGGAGAAGTCCTCGAACGCAGCAATTCAAACTCCGCGGCTTTTGCCGCACACCCCGCAGTTCGACCACCGCTGTTGCAGAGACTGTTTGTCAGGCGTGGCCAGTGGGAGATGCCCGATTTCGACGATAGCCGTCTGCACGGTCTGCAGGTCTGGAATGGAACTGAAGAAGGCTTGCAGGAAGGCATTCGCTGTTGGGTGGCGCTTTTGCTGCAAGGCAGGCGTTTGTTCATCTGCGGCGGCAACGATGCCCATGGCAACTTTGCTCGTTTTCGACAAATCGGCTTCCCGTTTCTGACCATGCGTGAGAACGGTCACCATCTGTTCGGCAAAGTGCGGACGGCAGTTTTCCTCCCCGGAAGACCCACGCTGGACGACCTGCTGATGGCTATGAAACGCGGCAACATGGTCGTGACGGATGGACCTTTTCTTGATTTGAGGGTGATGAACGATAGTGAGCAACTCGGCCGGCCGGGTGACCAACTTGCGGGACAGCGGTTCCAGGTAACGTGCACCAGTCTCTCGTCGCCGGAATATGGCGGACTTACCTCAATGACGGTTTACCTTGGCGATTTCGACACGGAGAGCGAGCGAGTGCTGTTTCACGAAAGTTTGTTTGACGACGCTGAGTCACACAAGGCCGAATATAGCTTCAGTCCGAGATCACCGCACAAAAGCTATATTCGTGCTGAGTTGCATTCTTCGAAAGGGACCCGGCAGTTCAAATGCTATACCAATCCAATCTGGCTGCTGGATACGGAATAGCCCGTCTGCCCAAGCTTGCCCTTCAACCGGGCATTAGATTTAGAAGAGTCTGATTCTCTTCGCGATTTTCTTCAGACCACGCCCGAATCTCTTCGAGACAATTTGGACGTGCCGCTCCTTGCCTTCCCCGTCACTGGTGGTATCGACCCCGCCAAAGTCCTTCAGGGCGTTGTGCACAATGTAACGTTCATAGCTGCCCATTGGCAGCAAATCAATTGTCTTTCCAGAGTCCAGTGCTTCCTGAGCTTTGTCTCGGGCCATCTTTTCAATATTAGCCACGGGATAAACGCAAAGCGTGAATTTATCACCATTGCGATAAGTTCGGGTTTGATAGGATGTGCTGTGGTCAAAATGGCGATGAACCAGTTTTCTCTCGAACGAATTGAGACCGTTTGCTGACTCCGGCTTGATCGCATCCATCAGCCTCTCTTCCATGTCTGAAATCATTTTCCGGATGTTCCGGTCGCTTTCCATTGGCCGGCGGTCCGGGCCTCCTCTTCTCGCGCGCGAGTCGGGTCTTCTGTTTCTGTCATCTCTCATAGCTTCTTCCAGTAATTTATGTAATGTTTAAGATTTTTAGCGGAATCTGGTTGAAATCACCGTTGCTCATAAAAACAACAACGTCGCCGGGCGCAATCTGTTCTCTTAGATATCTCAACATGTCGTCATCAGCAAGAAGCACCTTGCAGGGTACGCCTTTTTGTTCTATTTCGACAACCACCTGCTGGAGTGGCAGGCGCTCATTCTGAGGAACCTTCTCCTCTGCGTAGAGTGGCGTCAGCACCACGTGGTCTGCGACAGAGAGCGCCTCCACAAACTGAGTCTCGAAAATCCGGCGTTTGCTGGTTGCTGTCCTCGGCTCGAACAAAGCAAAGATGCGAGCGTCCGGGTATCGCGCTCTGACCGCATCGAGAGTTGCCTTGATTTCTGTCGGATGATGGGCAAAATCATCAAAGACTTTGGCGCCGTTGACTTCGCCTTTGAACTGCATACGCCGTCTGACGTTCTTGAATGATTGCAAGCCCTGCCGTATCTCATCCGCTGTCAACCCCATGGCTGCGCAGGAAGCGGTGACTGCAAGACAATTCCTGACCATATGCTCGCCGTGCAGTTGCGGCCTGACTCTGGCAAACACATCAGGGCCCTGCAGCACGTCGAATTCCATTCCGGTTTCGGTGTAGCTCAGACTTCGAGCACGCCATGTGGCGCCATCGGCAAGTCCGAACGTTGTGAGGCCGGAAAACGTATTCTGGCTGAGCTCGCGCACGATTGGATCATCCCAGCAGGAAACCAAATGGCCACTGCGCGGGATCTGGTTGATCAATCTGCGAAAAGCAACCTTGATTTCGTCGAGAGAACCAAAGATATCTGCGTGGTCGAATTCAATGTTGTTGAGAATGACGAGGTCAGGCAAATAGTGCAGAAATTTGGACCCTTTGTCAAAGAATGCGGAGTCGTACTCGTCGCCCTCAGAAACAAAATATTTGCCATCGCCGACTTTGAATCCTCTCCCAAAATTCTCAGGAATACCGCCAATAAAGAAACCGGGGTCGCGGCCCGCACTCTCCAGCACCCAGGCCAGCAAGGAACTGGTCGTAGTCTTCCCGTGAGTACCAGCGACGACGCAGGAGTAACTGCTGCGGATAAAAAACTCCCGCAGGGCAAACGGCAATGAAATATAATTAAGCTTGCGGTCGAGGACGGCCTCCACTTCAGGGTTGCCGCGAGACATTGAGTTTCCAATAACCACCAAGTCCGGCGCGGGGTCGAGATGCGCCTCGTCGTAGCCGCTATGAACGGAAATGCCGCTTTCCGCAAGAAAGGTGCTCATCGGCGGATAGACGTTCATGTCAGAGCCGGACACTGCGTAGCCCTTTTCCTTCAACAAGCCTGCCAGGGCGGTCATCCCGGTGCCGCAAATTGCAATCAGGTAGACGCTTTTTATCCCGTCGTTCATTTGGTGTCGTCTTTGGTCAGAGTCAATTCAACCAACTGTCTCGCTGCTGCCGGTTGCGTGTCTGTGCCGTCGTTCCTGGCCAACTGCCCGATGCGTAGGTCGAACCTGTCCCGGGCCAGCCAGGACCGGTTTGCGCCAGGGTGCATGGCCTGTTGTGTTGTATCGCCGTCCACACTCAATTGCAGCCACAGGTGGTCGAGAGGCACAATCTTGAGCTGAAGCGGAGCGGAAATTTCGTCCGGACCCCTGGCCGACTGCAAAGATATCTCAGCCAGATCCAGTAGCGGAGGAGTCTCCCGATAGGTCAACCGGTCCGGAGGGGCGGCATAAATTTGCGAACGGAACTCGACGTAGAGAAAAACAAATCCGGCAAGCAGAACCAGAAAACCCGCGCCCAGAGCCCACTCAACAAACTGGCGCATGGGTAAAGCATAGACATGCCGGCCTCTGCTCCGGCCAGCAACGACAGGCTGATCGCCAAGAGGTTTGGCCTCTCCGGTGGTCTCGGTTTCTACTTCTGTTTCTGGCTCTCTGGACGGGTCTTGTTCCAGATAGGCAACAATCAGAGAGTCGGCATCGAGTCCGAGGTAGGTCGCGTACGTCTTCAGAAAAGATTTTACGTATGTCTGCGGGAGAAAGCTGAAGTCATTTTGTTCCAGAAGCCGCAGGTGTTCAATGCTCACCCGAGTTTCTTCGTGGACTTCCTCGAGCGATTTTTCTTGCCGCTTTCGGGTCTGCCGGAGTTGTGCGCCGATGTCTTCCATAAAACTAAGCCCCTGCGGCCCGCGCTGCGCCGCCTAGGAATCTTGTCAGGGTCTGGTAGAAGCTGGTGATGGGGAATCCCATGACGTTGTAAAAACAGCCTTCGACCTTCGTCACAAAAAGCGCCCCGTGGTCCTGAATGCCATAGGCGCCAGCCTTATCCATGGGGCTGCCCGTGGCAATATATGCTTCGATTTCGATGTCAGTCAACTCCCGAAAAGTCACCTCGGTTCTTGCATACTCGCTTGTTGAACGGCCGGAGGGCTTTTCGATAATGGTATAACCGGTGTAAACGGCGTGCGTCCGCGAACTGAGGCGGCGCAGTATCTTGTGGGCATCCTTCCTGTCGCTTGGTTTGCCGAGGGTCTCATCATCGAGCACGACGATTGTGTCCGCGCCGACAATCAGCCCGTCGTTGCTTACTTCGGCAACTTTCGAGGCTTTCTTGTATGAAAGTTCTAACACATGAACTTCCGGCACCAAATATTCTTCGCTGTTCTCGTCCACGTCGCTCACCTGTACTTCAAATTGCAGGCCCATCAATTCAAACAGGGATGCCCGTCGCGGGGAGCCTGACGCCAGGATGATAGGCCTGTCATCAAGCTTCAGAAGTTGATTCAAATTCACTTTGTCTTACTTTCGACCATAAGCGTGACCGGCCCGTCATTGTGAATCTCGACATCCATTGCGGCGCCGAACACACCGCTTTCTACAGGCAGTCCGATGTCACTCAACGATGTCTTAAACGCTTCATACAACGGCTCAGAGATCTCCGGGCGGGCGGCATCAATAAAACTTGGCCGACGGCCTTTTCGCGTGTCTCCATACAGTGTGAACTGTGAGACGACAAGAGCACTGCCGCCGACTTCAATGCAGGACAAGTTGAACTTGCCATTAGCATCAGCAAAAATTCGGAGGTTAGCGCATTTTTCGGCAAGAAAATGGGCGTCGGAAATGGTGTCCACTGTGGTGATTCCAAGCAAGATAACTAGCCCGCGACCAATTTCCCCTTTGAGTTCTCCATCAACTGAAACAGACCCGCTCGAGACGCGTTGCACCAGGGCTCTCATAAAGGCTAGGCCTTGGGAATGCCAAGATAAAGCGCCAGCAACCCAACCACCATGTCGGCTTTTAGTATATTTGAGACGCGTCCAAGGGACTCAGGGGAGGGGTTTGTCCACATCAAATAGAGCATAATTACAATAACCAAATCCACCCCGACCAACACAACTGGCAAATACAAATCATCATACATTGACATGCAATAGGGAACCAGAGTCGCAAGAATGAGCAAGCTGAAAACGCCTGAAGCAACTGCCAGGGCAGTGCGGGTTCCAAATCGAATCGGCAGCGTCGTGGCGGCGCCAGTCAGATCCGCAGCCTGGTCCTGCACATCTTTTACGATTTCCCTTCCCAAGTGGAACAGGAATGCAAAGCCTGCCGGGATAAGAGCCTGCTGCCATCGATCGACGGCGAGGCTTCCGTACAAGAAAGCAAGCGCTGAAAACAGACTCACGGCGATATTGCCGGCCAGCAAGGTACGCTTTAAACGGAAGCTATAAAAAACAAGGCCTAACGCTACGAAAATTGCGATCAGCAACGCGGCCGAATTAATAAATATACTAAAAAATATGCCTAAAACAAATAAAATTATTGACAATCTCAAGGCGTGTCCTGGCGATATTCGCCCTGACGGCAGCGGCCGGTCGGCCTTATTGACACGGTCGATCTCAATGTCACAGTAGTCATTGATGACGTTGCCGCCTGCCATAATAAGCGCCCCGGAAATACAGGCCAGAACAATCGCTCCAGGTGGCCGGAGCGCGCCGGTGACAAATGCCCCCACGAAAACCGAGGCAGCGCCAACCAGAACATTGACCGGACGAATGAGTCGAAAGCCGGCGGACAAACTAAAACTCATTGGTCAATCCTATATGTACCTTTCCGTTTGAAAAACTGTCCCCTTCCCCGAGCCCGTAGTCAATGCCAACCAGGCCGAGTCGGGTTTGCAGTCGCAGGCCGACACCATATCCTAATTTTGCGCTATCCACAACTTGCTTGCCCAATTCCGAATGGCGCTGCTCGCGAAAGAAATATCCGACATCAAAAAACGCGAAAAAGCGAGACCGCGGGCCAAGGAGAAAGCGGTACTCCATGTTTGACCACGCGATGCGGGAACCGCGGAACTGTTCCTCACGGTAGCCGCGCAGGGTCCGTGTGCCCCCAAAGCGGTACTGGTCAACCAGCGACACAACATCTTCTCCCGTTGTGATCTCGCGGCCATGCAGGGCAATCGCCACCACCTGCCATCGAAAAAGAGAAAAATAATGTTCAAAATCAATGGATATGCGTTTCTGATTAAAAGTGGCGTCGCCCGAAATGCCTTCAATATTCTTCCGACTCCATTGGAAGGAGGTCTGGTACTTCACACCGCGGCTGGGGTTGAGCGGTTCGTCCACCGTGTCAAATGTGAAGCCGGTTCGCAAATCGAACGAGGTGCTGGGAACGACGCCGAGGCGCAGCGCGCCCAAAGAGTCGGGTGAGATACTTCTGCTGGAAACCCCGGCCGACAAGAATAGGCGCTGATTCAGCCGCAACTCCGCGTTGAGTTCAATTTCCCGTTCAACATAACTCGTATCCTGAATCAGCTGGCGAAAGCCAAAGGAGCCACTTACAGGCTGACCGCCGATCCATGGTTCGGTGTACAGAACTCGGAACGCCTGCGTTTCTTTCGTGCGCCGTTCCCAATGCGCGGCAGCCTGGCGGCCGGTTCCGAAAAGGTTTCCAAGCCGGATGTCCAGCAAGCCCGAGACAAAGGCGTCGGTTGCGGCGGATGCCGGGTTGTAGCCAAGGATGCCGTCAAATCGATTCTGGTTGCCCTCGGCCACCTCAATGACAAGACGCCCCAAGCCATCTTCCCGCATCTCGATACGCGGTGGATTGACCCACTTAAAAAATCCCAGTTTGAGCAGAGCGGGCCTGATTTTCCTCACCTGGCTTTCATTGTAAAGCGCTCCCGCGCGGAACGGCAACTCCCGCAACACGACGCGCTCCCGGGTTTGCTGGTTGCCAACCACTTCGATTTCTCCGACCACGACCTTCGGCCCGGGACTTACTTCAAGCTCCACAGCCAGGCCTTCGCCTGTAAATTCCAGCCGTTTAACCTGAATCGCGCAGAACGGATACCCGGAAGATTCGAAGGCTCGCAGCAGTAATTCTATGTCAGACTCCAGGTTGGCGCTGTCAAAATGCTGGCCGATCCGGGTTCGAAATTTAAGCGGTGGTTGGCCGCCCAGGCTGTCAAGTCCGATAATTCGAAACTCACCAACTTGCGGTCGAGCCCCCTCTTCCAGAAAAAAAGTAAGCTCAACCGCGGAGGAGTCAGGCGAATAACTGTGCTGCACAGAATCAAATTGCGCGAAAATCAATCCGCGATCCTGCAAACGCCGCAAAGCCAGCAAACTGCGTTCTTCAATCAATTTCATGTCGAAACGGGTTCCCTTGAGAGCCAGCCAGTCGCGCACTTGTCCAGCGCCGACGGTAGCCGCCCCGACGATGCTGACCCGTCGAATGGTGGCGCCGGTACGCTGACTTTGTGCCTGCAGGCCAAGCACGTTGCATGCGAGCAAAACAGAACAAAGAAGAACTCTATGGTCGTTGTGTTTCAAAAGGCTTTTCCTAAAAAAAAGCACGCATTTCAACTTTGGCGATATGCTGAGTTTGTGGCCGGTCAGGCTCGCTTCTGCCAAAATAGGAAACGGAGGCCTGAACATTCTGCGAAACCCGGTAGTCGAGACCAAGATTCCAACGAAAGGTGGTGCCGCTACGACTGCCGTCGGTTAGCTCGAACGGGATCAGCCGGCCTTTCGGAGCCAGAGCAACTCTTGTCCAGTCAATCTCGGCGCGGACGCGTCCTTTGCTGCTCAACGAATAATTGACCCTCGGCGCTAGCGAGACCAGAGTGGCCCGCGTTTCGGGCTCGGACAACACATCCTTGCTGAGATTTGCCACGGTTTTCAGGGCCAATTCCCATTTTCTGCGGGGACGGAAAACGAGATCAACCTCTGCCCTGTTTTTTCGGACATCGCGGTCCTCACGCGCCGGCGACTTGAAAACCCGCTCTTCCTGGTTACGGCTCAGAAGAATTTGCGTATTGACTTGTCCCCACAGTTTCCGAATCACACGAATCTGATGCTCTGAAACGACGCGTTTCTGTCCGCCGCCGACGAACTGGTTGTTGAGTTCGCTGCGTCCGCGAAACCGGTATCGGACCGAAAACTTTCGACTGTTCTGCCACAGATGAACATCCTGTCGGAACTCCGTACTGCCGAAAATGGTGGTGCTGTCATTCTGAAAAACGCCGGAATCAAGCAGGTAGATTCTGTTGACATCCTCCTCGGTACTGCGCTCATCCAGCCGGAAAAATGTCTCGCTAGAGAAGGGACTCAGCAGTCTTTCCGCGCGGCCAGGTCGATGGCTCCGGCTCGGTTTGCCCTTGTTGAAGAACTGCTTGCCGTTCAGGCGAAGGTCGCCGCGCAACCGCAGTTGGACGACGGGCACGAAATCCTTGGTCGTAAACAAACGTCGTACAAAACGGCCGAACGGATCCGGCTCAAACTCATTCAACTCATCGTTGAAACGAAAATTACCATCGCCCTCGTCAACTTCCACGAAAACCTCTTCCTGGCGGGCCATTTGCGTATTGGAGATTTGGTAAAAAATGCTCCCTCGCACACCTCGATTCTTTGGGTGATAGGCCAGCCGCAGGTCAGCAAGATCGGTACGCGTGTCCTGCGCAGTCGGGTCTGAAAACTCACGATTGCGGTGCGTATAGGACGCGGTCAGGTTAATGGCGTGCCAATTCTTCAAGAGCAGAGACAGAGCCTGGGTGCGCGCTCTTGACTTGGGCAAGAAGGTGCCGCCCTGGCGGTCATCATCATCGCGCAATTTGTAGCTTGCGCCGGCAACCAGCGATTTCCAGGGTGCGAATTGCAGGCCTGCCGTGTAGGCATCGAAACGGAAACCAACGCGATTGCTATCTGCCTGAGAGTCTTTACGCACTTCGCCTTCGTACTCAAAAGTGGGCGTAAAACGCCAGAGTCCGGCCCTGACATGGCCTCGTTGCCGAAGCCAGTTGCTCGTAGATTTGTTTGCTTGTTCATCGCGATCGATGGACTCGACAAAGTAATCCAGCTCCGGCAAATGAGTTCGCTTGACCTGCGCCTGGGCCTCCCAGCGATTGGACCGCAAGTCGGACGACCTGTCGAGTCTGCCCAGCCCGCCTCGCACGGAAACTCCCTGCCACGGGCGATACTGTGCTTGCACATCAGCGATGTTTTCGGTGGCCGGCAAATTGCCATCATCGAGGTTCCAGACGCGGTTGAATTCGGCAACATTGGTGCGGTCGATGTCTCGGTAATTGGACGATTTTCGCCGCAGCCGTCCGCTCAACTGCAACTGGCCAAAATCCTTGCCCGAGATGCGCAATCCGGTTGGCTGCAGGCTGACGCCGACCGCGTAGGCATTTCCGGTGTTCTCGCTGTCGTTCTTGTCGGAGTAGAGATTGCTGTCAAAACGGTTGATGGCGACCTCGCCGTCGAGTTTCAAGCGGGAGAAGGGTTCAGACGAGAGCCTGACTCCAAACACCTGCTGCTGCGCGGCCTTAGGCAGGAGAATGAAGGGGCGGTAGTCGCCGTTGCCGTCGCCGACGTATTCAAATCGTCCAAGACCAATATTTCGGTAGCCTCCGAGACCAGCGCCGAAAAACGAGAAGCGGACGTTGTATTCACCACTCTCGTCGCCAACGTAAATGAACACACCTGTCGAGTCCTTGGTGTAGTTGCCCCTGCCAGGACCAACGAGCGTGTCACCGGGCACAATCGCCAGGCTGTCGCCCGCAGCCTGCAGGACGGCGAGCGCCTCATCAGACAACGGTACCGTCAGAGGGCTATCTTTGTCATCACTTTCCTGAACAAACGTGGTGGTGACCTCAAGCTTCTCGTTTAGCAGTCGGGCCCGGCCCTGTGCGGCAAGATAGTTGCGCTGAAAACTCTCCTCGGAAGACTGAAAATCCACGACAATTCTAGAATCCGCGGTAATCAAACGATTGCGCGTAAACGTGATCTGGCCATTACCATACTCGATGACATAGTCGTTATTTTCGCCGCGCGCCAGCAACTCGCCATCCAACCAGACCTTCTCGGTGCCGGCCAACACGATGATATTTATATTTCCGGTCTCCGCGCGCAACTGGTAAGGCCCCTGATTGCCTTCCTGCCCGGCAAATTGATTGGTCGTGAACTGGCCACGAGAAACGGCGGCGGAGACCTTAAACTCACCACCGTCAAAACTGCCTTCTGCCATCACTCCTTCAAGCTTTCTGCTGTAGTTGGTCAAGCTTGTCCCAACCAGATCGAGAGAAAAATCGCCAAGTGTCGCTCTCAGCCGGGGCGCAGTGATCTGAACAAACACTTTGTCGATTTCCTGCAGCGTCTGGGTGTTGCCTTCGGGCTGAATGGGCGTATTCTGATCCGTCAAGGAAGCCAGAACTTCCACATTTTCAGTGAGTTTGCCAGCCACCTGCAACCGTAATCCCGAGTCAACCTGCAGGCCCTGGCTCGACCCGACGGAGACGCCGCGAATGATGCTGCCGCTTCGCCGAAGATTAGTACCCGGACTGTCGGTCGATGCCTGAACTGGAGTCGGATGAGGAGGGGAGCGACCGCTGTCCGGCAGCACTTCCTCGGTTGGCGCCATCACAAGCCGGCGATGCAAGTAGCTCTTGCGCAGATTGAAGGGGAAGAAGCGATAGGAGATTTGAAGCTCGGTTCCAGCCAACAAGTCGCGCTTGATTCGAAAGACGCCAGAAATGTGGTCTATTTCATAGTCTTGTCCGCGACGCAAGCGCAACCTCCCTGCAAAAACATTTTCTGAAGCCGGCACGATAAAGGAATCTGGAAGTGCATGCTGTGTTTGCCTGCCGTCGAAAGCAACCAGAATTGTCTTCGATGTCAGCGTAAAAAGAGCATGAGATTGAGGGGCAGACTGGCCTACCAACATCGTGGGGATTAGAATGGCGAATGCAAGCCAGAACAGAAATTTTGATTTGGGTCGTCGCAATGCTGTCGGACACGATCAGGTAAAATTTACAAACTCGGTAACCGTAATTTCTCGCGCCGGCTTTGATCATAAGAGCCAACTGTAACAAATGAAACCAGGCAGTCTCCCATTAATTTGATTCACTCATCTCGCTTCAACTCAGGCCATCCGAAAACCTGCACACGACCATTGCCCGAGTCGAGAACGTAAACGTATTCATCATCTAAAGCGACGTCCATTGGATTGTCGAAGGCCCCAAAGGCTGCGCCATGCGAGCCCCATACAAATTCTAGCTGTCCGCCGGGCCCCAACACCACGATACGCTCATTACCAGGATCCGCCACAAAAAGCATATCCCGACCAGCAACCAGGCCTTCTGGCTGGCTAAGATCTTTGCCGCCAAGACGAGCCAGAAAGTTCCCATAGTAATCAAAAGCAACGATGTCGCCGGCACTCTTGTCGGAAACGTAGACACGGTCGTCTGACGTGACTTCTATTCTTACAGGCGAGTTGAGTTGCCCCGGACCCCAGTTGAAATCTCCGAAACTCAACACCGGTTTGCCAAAAGCATTGAATTTCACAATGCGATTGTTTTCACTGTCACACAAAAAAAGTTCGCCGTGCTTCGAAATATCTACTCCTGTCGGAAAACCGAAGCGCAGGGTCTCAGGCTCGTTATCATCTGCGACCAGCGATGACAGGAAATTCAAATCCTTGTCGTAGCGTTCGACACGCTGGTTGTTAAAATCTGCGATAAATACATCCAGCATCGATTTGATGCTGATATCTACGGGAGTGTCAAACTCCTCGCGTTGCCATCCGAAGCCACCGACAATCGCAGCCACGCTGCCCCGCCGGTCAAATTTCAGAATTCGGTTGTTGCCGGTATCCACCACAAAAACGTTGCCGTGCAGATCGACTGCCAAGGACTGCGGCTCGGAAAGTTGCGCCTGCTCGTCTTCACCACCTGGGAAGGCACGCACGAACTTTATTTGGCCAGTTTGTGCCCTGAGTACATTGCTGGTTCCAGCCAGAACCAAAAAAGGCAGGATTGCCGAGACCATTCTCGAAATTGTTTTAGGCTTCCGCAAAGGCATCTCGTTTAAATCAACCCGGAGTATGCTCTCATCCAAAAACAAAAGCCGCTTCCAGTCTACAGATGAGGAAACGGCCAAGTATTCACAGTTGATGTAATCAAACAGCTAGACTTCCATGACATCCTCTTCCTTGAGTTTGAGGAGATCATCTGTTTGTTTGATATATTTGTCGGTCAAACTCTGAACTTCGTCCATGGCTGTATGACTTTGATCTTCCGAAATATCATGGTCTTTCTGAGCCTTTTTGAACTTGTCATTGCAGTCGCGACGGACATTTCGGATTGCGATACGGCCTTCTTCAGCTAGCTTGTGGCACAGACGCACGAGGTCTTTGCGGCGTTCCTCGGTCAACTGTGGAATAGGCAGGCGGATGAGAGTGCCGTCATTGACCGGTGTCAGGCCAAGTTCAGATTTCATAATTGCTTTATCGATCTCGGCGATCAGGTTCTTCTCCCAAGGCTGGATGGTGATCAACCTTGGCTCTGGAGTATTGATTGTGGCCACCTGCTTAATCGGCACCATGTTGCCATAGTAGGACACTCTAACTGTATCCAGCAGGGCCGGTGAAGCCTTGCCCGTCCGTATCTTTGTGAACTCGACGCGTGTGTTCTCAACTGCCTTCTGCATACGATCTTCAGCACTGCGCTGGACTTCGTTAATATCCATATCAAGCACCCGAGATTTTGGTTCCAATTGGCTCACCCTGAAGAACTCGCTTCAGGTTTCCCGGCCGGGTGATGTTGTAAACCACGATCGGGAGTTTATTTTCCATACACAGCGTTACGGCCGTGGTGTCCATTACCGTCAATTGGCGTTTGACGACATCGAGATAACTGAGTTCGTCAAACATCTTAGCATCTTTATTCTTCATCGGATCGGAGTCATAAACGCCATCAACCTTTGTGGCTTTCAGGATGACGTCGGCCTCGATCTCGACGGCCCGAAGTGCGGCAGCTGTGTCGGTGGTAAAATATGGGTTGCCAGTGCCAGCCGCAAAGATCACGACTCGCCCCTTTTCAAGATGCCTCATCGCACGCCGACGGATGAATGGTTCCGCAACTTCTTCCATCTTTATCGCGGTCAGGACACGGGTGTAGACGTTGTTGCGCTCAAGATAATCTTGCAGCGCCATAGCGTTGATGACTGTTGCCAGCATCCCCATGTAGTCGGCCGACACACGGTCCATGCCACGCGCACTTGCCGAAAGCCCTCTAAAAATGTTGCCGCCACCGATAACGATCCCGACCTCAGTGCCAAACTCGGTTACTTCTTTGAGTTCCAGAGCTACATTTTCAACGATATTGGGGTCAATTCCCAATCCCTGTTGCCCCATCAACGCTTCTCCGCTCAGTTTCAGAAGAATGCGTTTGTACCGCAATTGCTGCATCGGTTGTTCCTGTTTAGCTGGCTGCGATGACGAACGGTCAGGAACCCAATTGAAACCGGGAGAATCTTCTGATCTGAATGTTCTCGCCCGTCTTGGCAATAATGTCTGTCAGGAGGTCCTTGACGCTCTTGTTGGGGTCTTTTATGAAGCCCTGCTCGAGCAAGACGCTTTCTTTGTAAAACTTCTCGAGCTTGCCTTGAACGTAACGCTCGATAATATTCTCGGGCTTGCCTTCGTTCTTGGCCTGAGTTGTGTAAATTTCCAACTCTTTATCGACTTCTTCCCCGTCAAATTCTTCTCTTGAAACCACCCGCGCATTGGTGGCCGCGACCTGCATAGCTACGTCTTTAACGAAGGCCTTAAAATCATCGTTCTTGGCCACAAAGTCCGTTTCGCAGTTCACCTCAAGAAGGACACCCAGACGACTCCCGGGATGAATGTATGCTTCAACCAATCCTTCTTTGGTTTCGCGCCCGGCCCGCTTCTCAGCAGAAGCGACGCCTTTTTTGCGCAGTAGCTCAACAGCTTTATCCACATCGCCGTCGGTTTCTTGGAGGGCGCCTTTGCACTCCATGATGCCAACGCCGGTTTTTTCTCTTAACGCTTTTACTTTATCAGCAGAAACTGACATTACTTACGCCTCCGAACTAACGTTTCTTGATTACTCAGCTTTCTTTTCGCCTTCTACTTCCTTGCTGCGCTCAATTTGCTCAGCGACGGCTTCCACCTGTGCAGCATCTTCCGTTACAATGACCTGATCGGACACTGCTTCTGCAGGCTTCTTGTCAGCCACAGCATCTTCTCGCCCAACATCTGCATGACTGGCGCTCTTGCCTTCAATGATAGCGTCCGCAATCGCGTGTGTAATCAGATTGATTGATTTGAAGGCATCATCGTTTGCTGGGATCGGGTAGTTCACCTGCTCAGGGTCACAGTTCGTGTCTACAATTGCAAAAATCGGAATATTGAGCTTCGTGGCCTCTGAAACCGCAATACTCTCCTTCTTGGTGTCCACCATAAAAATGGCGCCGGGGAGACGGTTCATATCTCGAATACCACCCAGCACCGATTCCAGCTTATCACGCTCACGCTCATGCCGAAGAATTTCTTTCTTCACGAGTTTATCGTAAGTCCCGTCCGTGGCCATCTTCTCGATGTGCTTCATGCGACGGATGCTTTTCTTAATTGTGGCGAAGTTGGTAAGGGTACCACCGAGCCAACGCTCGTTGATATAAAAGGCGTTACAGCGCTCAGCTTCGGCCTTGATGATGTCCTTGGCCTGCTTCTTGGTTCCCACAAAAAGCACGTCGTCGCCAGCGCGAACGACATTCACAATTTCCTGATAGGCTGTTTGCAGGCAATCGAGGGTTTTCTTGAGGTCAATTACGTAGATTCCATTTCGCTCCATGAAAATGTATCTTTTCATCTTTGGATTCCACCTGCGGGTCAGGTGGCCGAAATGGGAACCCGCGATTAGCAGATCTTGAATGGAAACGTTCATCTATACCTCCATTTGGGTTAGTCCACCACTGGCCAAGAATTGACCCCGAAGGGCACCCAAAAAAAGAGCCAGTGTGAGTAGTGTGAAGCTTTGAAAAAGAAAAAAATCTAACGCTTTGAAAACTGAAATCGCTTGCGCGCGCCTGGCTGACCGTATTTCTTGCGCTCGATCATACGAGGGTCGCGAGTCAGCATGCCCGCTGTCTTGAGAGGCGGACGATTTTCAGAGTCAACTTTGATGAGTGCACGAGCTATCCCCAGGCGAACCGCACCCGCCTGGCCTGACAGACCTCCCCCTCTGACGTTGACGAAAACATCATACTTGCCCAGCGTCTCGGTGATGTTCAGAGGCTGCTCGATAATCATTTGCAATGTTTCGCGCTTGAAAAACTCAAGCAACGGCTTCTTGTTGACAACAAACTTGCCGTCTCCCGGCAGCAATCTTACCCTGGCGACAGCCTCTTTACGCCGCCCGATGGCACTAAATGCCTGACTCTTCATGCAATCCTCTTTATCAATTAATTAAGTTCGATTTTCTCTGGTTTCTGCGGGTCATGCGGGTGTGCCGTGCCGGCATAAACTTTCAACTTCTTGTACATCTTTCTGCCAAGCTTATTGTGGGGCAACATGCCCCAAATGGCCTTCTGCAGAATACGCTCAGGCGCCTTTGTCATGAGGTCTTCGAATGAATCAGAACGAAGCCCACCAGGATATCCTGTATGCCGGTAGTAGCGCTTCGTGTCTGCCTTCTTGCCCGTCACACGAATCTTGTCCGCGTTGATGATCACCACATGGTCTCCGACATCCATGTGAGGCGAGTAGATGGCCTTGTGTTTCCCCTTGAGAATACCGGCAACACGCGTCGCCAGCCTGCCCAGCACCAGGCCCTCGGCATCGACGAGCAGCCACTTGGCCTGGACTTCATCAGGTTTTGCAATATATGTTTTCAAAGCTGCTCTCCTGTAACATTTTCCCTGTTTGCTGCAAAAATGCAATTTGGCATTATAAGAAATCTCTATCTAAGAGTCAAGTTTTTTTGTGGAATTGCCTTCATCCGGAAGCAGCAAGTTAACACAGTCGGCTCGTGCTTTTAGGTCTACTGACCTGGTTGCCACCACAAGCCCTTATTGAACAGGCCGAAGACCTGTCCCACCAATTCCCATCCTTCAAACGGGGTATTCCTGGACTTTGATTTGAAGGCTGCTTTGTCCACAGTCCACGAAACGCCGGGATCGAACACGGTCAGGGATGCAGGCGCACCCTTGCTGAGTGAGCCACGCTCCAGCCTCAGAATATCAGCCGGCGCTTTCGTCATTTTTGCCACCGCCTGCGGCAGGGTCAGAACTTTGGCTTGGACCAGATACTTCATCACCAGTCCCAGCGCTGTCTCCAGCCCAACAATTCCGAAGGGCGCCACGCCGAATTCCGTTTCCTTCTCTTCTATGGAATGCGGTGCGTGGTCGGTCGCAATGACATCGATGGTGCCGTCTTTCAGGCCGGAAAGCATTGCATCCACGTCAGCCTGAGTCCGCAATGGCGGGTTCATTTTGAGATTGGGATCGTAGCCTGCGATACTTTCGTCGGTAAGCGCAAAATGATGCGGCATGACCTCACAGGTGACCTTGATGCCCCGCTTCTTAGCTTGACGAACCAGATCAACGGAATTGGCGGTCGAAATGTGGGCGATGTGCAGCTTGCCACCTGTAAACTGGGCGATTTCTACGTCTCTGGCCACGATAACATCTTCAGAGATCCCTGGAATTCCAGGAAGCCCCAAACGGGTCGAGACAGCGCTCTCATTCATGACTCCGTTTTCAGAAAGAGACTTGTCTTCACAATGTTCGATGATAGGAACGTCGAACATGTTCGAATACTCGAGCGCTCGACGCATCAGTCCGGCGGTCGAGACGGGGTCGCCGTCGTCCGAGAATGCCACCGCGCCAGCAGCCACCAAGGCACCGATTTCCGCCAACTCTTCACCCTTGCGCCCTTTCGTCACCGCCCCGATGGGAAAAACATCGACCAGCAGATCTCTGGCGCGATTCTTCAGGAACTCGATGACCTCCGCTGTGTCTGCTGCCGGCTCTGTGTTTGGCATCGGACAAATGGAAGTGAATCCGCCGGACATTGCAGCGGCCGCTCCACTCTCGACGGTCTCCTCGTCCTCACGGCCAGGCTCGCGCAGATGGACGTGCATATCGATCAGGCCGGGGCAAACGATCTTGCCGTTGATGTCGATTCTTTCGCCATCAAATTCGCCGCCATCGAACTGACCCACATCGACAATCCTGCCTTTTTCAACAAGAACATCCGATTTCTTTTGAGTCAGGTGCTCAGGGTCAACGACCTGCCCTCCGGTAAAAAGAACCCGCTCAAGCTTTGTCGTCGATAGTTTTGCCGCCATTTTGGGACAGTTCTCCGTTCAAGAATTCTGTGAGTTAAGCATCTGTGGTTTCTTTGTTGAGGCCGCTAAACAAATAGAGTGCAGCCATGCGCACGGCGACGCCGTTAGTTACCTGGTCGAGAATGAGTGAGAACTCACTATCCGCGAGTTCACTTTCTATTTCGACGCCACGATTGATTGGGCCCGGATGGAGGATGGTAATATCGCGCTTGGCGTGTTCAAGCCGTTCGCGCGTCACTCCGAAGAAACGACGGTATTCTCGGGTCGAGGGGAAAAGGCCTTTTTCCTGCCGTTCGAGTTGAATTCTCAAGACGTTTAGAACGTCTGACCACTCGATGGCCTCTTCGATGCTGTGGAATATTTCTGTTCCCCAGTGTTCAGCCTGATACGGCATGAATGTGGACGGACCGCAAAGGCCGACCTGTGCACCAAGGGCTTGTAGGCCATAGATATTTGAACGCGCCACCCGGCTATGTGCGATGTCTCCAACGATGACGACCTTCTTGCCTTGCAGATCTCCAAACTTGTCGCGCAGAGTCATCAGGTCCAGCAGTCCCTGGGTCGGATGTTCGTGCTGTCCATCGCCGGCGTTGATGATAGACGCATCCACGCATTGCGTGAGAAAGAGTGGCGCACCGGCGGCGCCATGCCGGATGACAACCATGTCTATCTTCATGGCTTCGATATTCCGAGCAGTGTCGCGCAAAGTTTCACCCTTCTTGACCGAGGATGTGGATGTCGCGAAATTCACCGTGTCGGCCGACAATCGCTTTTGCGCCAGCTCAAATGAAATTCGGGTTCTGGTAGATGCTTCAAAAAAAAGATTAACGATGGTCTTGCCGCGCAAGGTGGGGACTTTTGGTATGGGCCGGGAGAGGACTTCTTTGAATGAATTGGCTGTGTCGAGAATGTGTATGATTTCTTCTCTGGAAAACCCCTCAAGTCCCAACAAATGTTTACGATTGAATTCCAATTACCTTTCCTTCTTTGCTTCAACAAGGTAAACCCGGTCCTGCTCATCAATTTCCCGGACTTTGACCCTCACTTCCTGGCCAGCGGTCGTCTGCACAACCCGGCCCACGTAGTCTGCATGAATGGGCAATTCCCGATGACCACGGTCTACGAGCACGGCAAGTTGAATCGCCATTGGCCTGCCAAAATCGACGATGGCGTCCAGTGCCGCCCGAATGGTTCGGCCCGTAAAAAGCACGTCATCGACAATGACAACGGTTTTGCCATCGATGTTGAACTTTATCTCGGTGGTCTGTACTTCCGGCTGCTTGATCTTCTGGTAGACATCGTCGCGGTACATGGTCACATCCAGAGCGCCCAGTGGCAGCATCTGGCCTTCAATGTCATTAATCCGGGCATTCAGGCGCTCTGCCAAGGGCAGGCCCCGAGTCCTGATTCCAAGCAGCACCAAGTTTTCCACGCCGCGATTTCGCTCGGCGATTTCGTGCGCGAGCCGGGTAATCGTGCGATTCAACCCAGCGGCATCCATGATTTCACTTCTTGCAGCATCCGGCATTTGACATCAATCCATAAAAAAGCCCTCTCAGTTGAACGAGAAGGCGCTTATCAATGAGCTATCAGTGATTCACTGAACAATTATCTTGAACATTTCGGCGATGAGGTTACTAATATTTTGATCTATTGTCAAGGAAAAAAGGGCCAGTCCCAAAAGTAGCCGAAGTGGCAACACTTCGGAAACGGCCAACCAGAACTCGGGCGAACTCTGCTGGGATCCTTCGCTCTATTGGGACGGGGCCTTTTCAGGCAAGAATTTTCGCCAAGAGCCTAATTCAGGATGTAATCCTCGGGGTTCTGAGCCTGGCTATTCAACCAAACCTCATAGTGTAGGTGCGGCCCGGTAGCACGGCCTGTGTCGCCGGACAATCCGACGAGTTCCCAGCGCTTGACCTTCTGCCCGGGCTTGACCAGAATCTTGGAAAGATGCCCATACAGAGTCTTGTAGCCATAACCGTGATTCATAATTACGACCCGGCCATAACCTTTGTTCAGCCGGTAGCGCTCTCTGGTGAACTCGACGGTGCCGGCCGCGGCAGAGTAAATCTTGGTGCCATAACGTGCAGAAAGATCAATACCCTTGTGGTGCTTCACCCGCTCGACGAACGGGTCTTTGCGGATTCCGAACTTGTCCGTGACCCGCGCACCCAGGACCGGTTTGATAGAAGGGATGTGCTTTATCTTCTTTTGAGCCTGCAGAAACCGATTTTCAATCACACCCTGAACCACCGAAGCGTTCTTGACTCGTGACTCCAGAGCTGAGAGATAGGCCGACATCTTGTCTGCCTGGTAGTCGTAATCCACGGGAACCGAAGCCAAAACCAGATCGCTTCCGTTGATCAGGTTCTTGTTCGCCTGACTGTCGGCCGAGCTTGAGGTAAGGCCGACGAGCACTTCAAGGTCTTCCGTATCGTCTTCCAGCGTGGCCAACTTGTTGTCCAGGCTTTCGATGTTACCTTGCAGCGAGACAATCTTCTTTTTCAGATAGCCATTGGTTTTCGCGAGAGAGTTGTCTGTATTGTGCCGATACAGACTGTTGCTAACTGAAACAGAGCCCCAAAAGAAACATGACATCACGACCGAGGCCGCGACGATCCAAAGCAGGACACGTTGCAGACTGAACTCAAACTGCCGAAACTCGGTCTCACCAGTGGAAAAGAAGATGAGGCGTATTTTGTCTAACCTGCTTGGCCTTGTAATTCTCATGGATTTGGTTCACCTGTAAGTTTGTGTTGGTCGAGCCGTATCACGGTAGCGCCGCTCGACGTGCTGCCTTCCCCCCGGTCCATCACCCATGGATTTGATATTGTAGGGAGTCGTTGCTGTTGGCTTGGGTTAACAACGTATCGCTTAAGCAAATTGCATTCCATTTGCTGTCGCACGCTCGGCAGTAGAACAATGATTTCACAAGTGCTTGTAAATCAAAGATTCAGAGTAGATCTCACAATAAGCATCCACCGGAGTCCACGCCGCATTCTGTTCTATCATGATACACGAACTCACGGCTGACTATCCTCAAATATATAAAAATGCAATAACAGGAACTATGCAAATTTCTGTAATATTTTGATGCTCACCCTCATTATCGTCATGATGTTGCAATGTTTGACCAAAATCAAAGCTTGAGAGCCAGGTAAAACATGATAGCACTCATTCCAAGAAGGACGGCTCCCGAGATTTTGCGGTAGGTGAGCGAATTGTGGTCGGTAAACATCAACTTGTTACCGATTTCGCTCATCTTGACTAGGATGCGTGGGGCGAAGAAGAAAAGGGCGCTCAGCAAAAAGAACAAGACCCCCGCACTGATGAAAATTGCCATACCTGGCCTCCAAATCCGTTTGCTCTACTCAGTTAACTCTTTCCAGTAGACGAAATGATACTGCCCGGTTACTGGGAAATATGGCGGCGGCCGTTCTGCCAGACGCGTATCATAGTGATAATCCTTGTCATATCCGGTGCTGGTCCAGCCACCCCAACTAAACGTCCCGACGGGTCCGCGGACCTTTTGACTTAGCGACCCCCAAATCGTCAAATGCCCGCGGGGCGAACCCCAGTTGTAATTCTCCACCGTGAATGAATTGCCGAGGGTCAACAAAGCTGCGTTGATTACTACATCGTTTCTGTTTTCGAAATTGTCCTTGACAATGATATTCTTGAATGAGATGAGCCCAAGAAGGTCGTCTGAGTTCGGGTTTGGTTTGCCATCAGCGTCAGAATCAGCGTAGACAACATCGTCTGTGATGTACATGTCGTCGGTCGAGACCACGCTTACGTCACCGTCAACCGTTCCCTCCACCCTGACGTCGCCATCGACCCAAACCATTCCGTTCAGCGAGGCAATGGAGACGGTTTCGTTAAGAATATCATAGATTCGCCATCCCCACCAGTTGTAGTGCCAGACGTTGTAGGTCAGAGTCCCATCGCTATTAAATACGATGCTGCTGTGCTTGCCGTAGGTGGCGTCAATGGTCAGCCCGGGAGGCTCAGAATTCGATGCCCAGTAATTGTTGATGATGTCCTGCTGAGTCGGGAAAGCAATTGCAGGCACGTCAAGCTGGTACCCCTCTCTGAAATCTGGATTGAACGGACTGCCTTCGTTGAATGAACTGGCACTACTGGTGAGCTTTCCCATAAATACCGGGTCCTGTGTAATCGAAATCTGGTCATTGCTGTGAGTCGGCCCCTCGATGACATCGCCGCCGTGGAACCAGATGGTTCCGCCTTCATCCCCGGTCATGTAGGCGTAGTAGTTGAATGTTGTTGATTTAAGTTCAATCTCGATTTTTCTTTGAACGCCGCCAACATCGCCGACTGCCAGAATTTTGTAGCTCTTGAGGTAGGTCGATGCGTTGCCATCGTCTGGGTCGATGGTAACCGTATAAGTTCCCAATCCCGCAGCAACATGGTCCAAATGGATGAACTGATCGGTTCCTTCAGGTGGTGGGTCCTGAAATCGCAACCAGCGTCTGGTAACCTCTGCGCCGCTCTCCGCAAGCCAGAATGCCCGCATAGACTGTAGGTAGGAGGCGTTGCTCCTAGCATCAGTGATCACGGCCGAAATAGTAGCGTAGCCCAGAATTGACAGAAATAACCCCGTCATGATGGCGAGAACCAGGGAAACACCGCGTTCGTTTGCTATTCGATTCATGGTCAACTCAATAGTTCGCAAGGTACGCTACCAGGACAAAGTCGGCGATGCCGGAATGGCTGATCCGCACTTCAACCTTCTTGCTGTCTGCAAGCTCGATTACAGCTACCTGGCGTGTAAACCCGAGTTTGCCGTTAACATCAGTCTCCAGAACGTATCTTCCCTGAGCCACATAGCCATATCCTTTGGTATTCTTATCTGAGAATATCAACTCCATTTTTTCATTGGCGAGGTCGGCAGCCGTAAGCTGAAGCTCAGTTTTCATGCTTTTGGAAAGAGCCCCTGACATGAGATTCATGCTGGCAAGCAGAGCGACGCCAAGGAAAACGATAACAAGCGCAAGCTCAATCAGAGTAAAACCGCGTGCATCAACCACTAGCTCCTCCGCTGCCAGTCGCGCTGAAACATTTGCTTCTTGTGGCTTTGTAAACACCATGAACGTTGTCAGAAGTTTCTCGGCGTAACACTCACCTGCGTTGTCACAGGTTGCCCTGCGGTGTTTGCGGTGAGGGAGAACGATACCGTTCTGATGCGTGTCGGATCTGTCACCGGGAACGTCATCGCGCTCCCATCATCATCTGCAAACGAGAAGCCGAACATCGTTGTGCCGTCGAGCAACAGATCGCCGTTGCGCAGCAACTGCGAGTTATGATAGAGATACGTCATCAACTCCCCATTGATATCTTTGAATTTGATCGAATCGGCGGTTGCATTGATAATGCTGTCGGGCGTCATGATTTGGCGTAGGTCCCGAGACATGAGTTGTGTTGCAAACCGGGCGTTCTGGACCCCCTCTTTGCGATTCGTCACGACATAGAACGTCTCCACTTCGTAGTAGACGATATGCGACACAAAGCTCGCGAGCACCGCGACCACAACTATCACGATGACGAGTTCAATCAAGGTCATGCCTTGCTCGTCTGCGGACTTTGCCGGTTTCAAGTTATTCGTCCTCAAGCTGGAGTAGTCCGGTGTTGGCGGTCACCAAGATGCGCTTGGTGTCATTCAGCGTCAGCAACCGCAACCTGCCTGAAAATGTCAGCCCGGCGTTTGACGGTATGCCACCTGAATTAAAATCCAGTCTTCCGCCGCCAAAGGAAGTACCTGTTATCTCCGCGGCTCCGAACTCGTCTGTCCCAAGCTCAATCATGAAATCGCCGCCACCTACCGGATTCTGGACAAAAGCGCCGCTTGCCCATTTCAAATAGTACCGGTTATTTTGCACATCAATGTGGACCTGGGTGCCCTCGCCCCCTGTCATAGCCAAATCACGGGCATACCTGACGTCAGCCGTGATTTTCTTAAGCAGAGTGCCGTATTGCGCGCGCTGAAACACGTCGCCGAATTGCGCCACCGCAAAGTAAGAGAGAATACCAAGCATGGCGACCACGAGTACGAGCTCCAGAAGCGTGAAGCCTCCGACTTTTGAGCTTGTGGTTGCGCACCGCATTGTTCCATATTCTCCGTAGTTAGAAAGACAAAGGGAAGCCTTTCAACCGCAAGGCTTCCCTTTCAGTTCATCATGCGTCCCGACACTAACGGACATGATCAGCGATGGAGGTTGGACACGATGCTGTTCCCTTTGTGTTGTCGTAACCGATGTCAGTGTTAGTAGCCGGACACATGGGAACGTCCTGGTTCAGGAACATGCTGTCGGCCAGGGCTGTCGGAAAACCTGGGCTGCCATTGATGGCGTTGTTGGCATATGCAATTGACGCGGCAGCTTCCGCTGATGCCTGATTGGATTTGCAATTCGACGCCTCAGCTTTGTCACCCAAATCAACGAACTGCGGCACAGCAATCGCGGCAAGAATCCCGAGAATAACGATCACCATGATCAGCTCAATCAATGTGAAACCGCTTTGATTCTTCATCGAAAACCTCCAGAAGGATTAGGAATTAGTATGTTAGCAACTATGCCACTCGCTTAAGCAAGGCGTGTGCCAATTACGATACCGTAACAACACATAAACCTAAGAGTTATATTTACAATACATTACGAGTTGACCAATCTTATCATCAGTCCTCGACTGTAGCTGTTCCGATCCGGAATACTTTGACTGCTACCAGGCACTTCCTTCCGCCTAAGTAACTGATTTTAATAATCCTGTAACAAGCTGTGTACCGAAGCGGCACGCTGTTCCAAAGCTAAATTCACCCAAAACTCCCTTGCGATTTCCATTCTAGAATGCTGTTTCGTTCTGAAATTCGAGTTCATTTCAGCGTGAAGTTCCGGCTACTTAACGGCATTGGTTAAGTCCCACATTGGCATGAAGATAGCAAGGGCGAGAAACAGGACCATGACCCCCATTGCCACAGTCAAAACAGGTTCGAGCATGGAAGTGAGATTCTTTATCGCGTAGTCCACCTCGGTATCGTAGTGTTGGGAGACATTCAGGAGCATATCGTCGAGCGAACCCGACTGCTCACCGATGGCAATCATCTTCGTGACCATCGGAGGGAAAATTTTGCCGGCACTCAGCGGCCCGGCGAGTCCCTCACCCTGCAGAATGCCGTAGGTGACTTTTTCGATTTCCTTGCCAATGACCACGTTGCCGACAGTCTTCGCCGTGATTTCCAAAGTTTGCAGAATCGGCAGACCACTGGTGTTCAGCGTCTCGAACATGCGGGTGAAGCGGGACATTGCCGTTTTGAGATTGAGGTCGCCCAGAATCGGTATCCGAAGCTTCAGCGAGTCCCAGCGATACAGTCCCTGCTCGGTTTTGGTGTACTTTCTAAACGCAAGCCAGCTAGCCAGCATACCTGACAACAGGAAATACCAGTAGTTGACGATGGCGCTGTGCATGCCGATCAGAATATTGGTTGGCAGCGGCAGCTCGACCTTCATTTTGCTGAACAGGTCTATGAAGTTCGGCACAACCAGCACCATCAAGGCCACAAAGGCCAAAGCCAGTGCGGCCACCACAATGGTCGGATAACGCATAGCAGATTTGATTCTAGCCGTGGTTTCAGCGTCGTGTACCATGAGTCGCGTCAAACGCTCCAGGACGACGTCCAGGGCTCCGCCAGCTTCTCCCGCGCGGACGGAGTTGATGTACAAGCCGGAAAAAACGGTAGGGTGGTTCTGCAGAGCATTCGAAAAACTGGCGCCGCTTTCGATATCGACGTAAAGCTTGCGAATAATTGACTCAAGGCCATCGTGTTCGGCCTGCTCGGCGAGAGCCTCAAGAGTCGAAAGCAAAGGTACTCCGGCCTTGAGCAGGGTCACCATTTGCTTGGTGAAAACGATCACTTCATGGGTTTTGACTTTGGGAGATTTGTCAAACAGCTTGAGTTGCTTGCTCTTTCCACCCACCTCGATACTAACGGGCAAATAGCCTAGCTGCTCCAACTGTTCCGCGACTTTTTCTGAGTCTGTTGCCTCCATGACGTCAACGACTTCCTCGCCGCTGTCGCTCATCGCTTTGTATTTGAACACAGGCATAAGGGTCTCAGGAAGGCCAGAGGTCAGCGCCGGAGGTCGATGCGATACTTTTCGAGTTTGCGATAGAGCGTCGTGCGCCCAATCCCGAGTTCCAACGCAGCAGTCGACATGTTGTAGTTTGTCAAACGAAGTGCCTGCACCAACACTTCGCGCTCGAGTTCTTTCAACGGCGTGATCCGGTTGGTGAGTGAAACGACCTTCTTCAAATCAATAAAGGTGTCTCCGTTGCTCATGGGCTCGCGAAACGAAGTCAGCGTAATTGGCAAGTGCTCCGGCAGTAAAATCCCGTCGCTTGAGTTCAGGAATGACCGCTCGAGAATGTTCTCCAGTTCGCGCACATTGCCAGGCCAGTCATAGCTCATCAAGTAATCCATGGTCTGCGGCAGAATGGCCTTGACCTTTCGGCGGTATTCCTTGTTGTACTTCTCCATGAAAAACGCTGCGAGAAGTGCGATGTCGTCGCGTCGCTGACGCAACGGCGGTACCACGATCGGGTAGACGCTGATGCGATAGTACAAGTCCTCCCGGAAGCGGCCATTCTTCATCTCCTCCTCAAGTTGCTTGTTGGTGGCCGAAATCACGCGGACATCCACTGAAACCAGTTCAGAACCACCGACACGCTGAAATTGGCGTTCCTGCAAAACGCGCAGGATTTTAACTTGCGTGGAATGCGCCATGTCACCGATTTCATCGAGGAAAAGTGTTCCCCCGTTTGCCTGCTCAAACTTGCCGATTCGGCGCTGTACCGCGCCGGTGAAAGAACCGCGCTCGTGCCCAAACAGCTCGCTCTCCAGCAGATTCTCCGGGATGGCAGCACAATTCACTGCCACGAAAGGACGGTTTTTGCGCGTGCCATTAAAATGCACAGCCCTGGCAAGCAATTCCTTGCCGGTGCCACTCTCGCCACGAATACTCACCGTCACATCCGTGTCAATCACACGTTCCAGCGACGAGAACACCTCCAGCATTTTTTTGCTTTTTCCCACGACCTGGTCGAAGCCAAACTTGTTTTGGAGTTGACCCTTTAGGCGCCTGACCTCACTGCGTAGCTCGCGTGTCACCAAAGCGTTGCGGATAGCAATCTCAAGTTTCTCCCACTCGATTGGCTTAGCAAAATAATCATAAGCGCCAAGCTTCATCGCCTCAACGATGGTGTTGACGGTGGTATCCGCGGTGAGAATAATGACCGGCAGGCCAGGATCGATCTTGTGAATCCTTTTCAGCGTGTCAACACCACTAATCAGAGGCATGTGCAGATCCAGCACCACCAGGTCAAACGGTCGAATACTGAGCATCTGCAGCGCCTCATAGCCGGAGCATGAGGTGACAACGCTGTAGCCGTCTTTGTTCAGAATATCACTGAGCGTCTGGACGAAATCTTGTTCGTCGTCAACTGCCAGAATAGAAGGGGCTTTCTCCATTGCATGAACTCTTGTGGTTAGGCAGAAAATCGTGACACTCAATTATCGACAAACTCGCTTCATACATTAAGTTAAGCTCAGTTTTTTAGGATGTTAATCTGGATTGGTAACCCGGAAAACCTCTTCGAGGGAGGTGACTCCGTCCAGCGCATTTCTCACCGCGTCCTGGCGAAGACTGATGAGTCCATCCTGCAAGGCCTGTTGCCGGATGGCAGTCGATGAAGCGTGTTCCAGAACAAGATTACGCACCGGCTCGTTCAGCACCAATATCTCGTAGATTCCGGACCGGCCCCGGTAACCGGTATCCTTGCAGTGCCGGCAGCCGTTCCCCCGGCAAAAGGCCGTCTCCTTCATGGGCAGGCCGAGCTTCTCGAGCAGCGCCGGCCGGCCCGCTACTTCCTCCTTGCAGTCATTGCAGATTTTCTTGACGAGTCGCTGCGCCACGACGCCCACGGTTGCAGAAGCGCTCAGGAACGGCTCGATGCCCATCTCCGTCAGCCGGGTCAGGCAGCCGGGGGCATCGTTGGTGTGGATGGTTGACAAAACAAGATGGCCGGTCAGCGCCGCCTCGACGGCGATCTTCGCCGTTTCGAAGTCGCGAATCTCGCCGACCATGATAATATCAGGGTCCTGGCGCAAAATGGATCTCAGGCCAGCCCCGAATGTGAAGCCTGCTTTTACGTTTACCTGGCACTGCCGGATTCCATCCATCCTGTACTCGACCGGATCCTCGACGGTCACTATTTTCTTCTCTGGGGTATTGAGCGCGTTGAGAGCGGAATAGAGCGTGGTGGTTTTGCCGCTGCCGGTCGGCCCACTCACCAGAACGATACCATACGAATTGCCCAAAATGTCTTTCAGGCTCGAGAGCGCAACAGCGGACATGCCGAGGTCCGTGAGGTCGAGCATCAGGCTACCTTTGTCCAGAATACGCATGACGACGTTCTCACCATAGACAGTTGGCAGGGTCGAAACCCGAAGATCAATGTCCCGGTCATGGATGTTGACCTGGAAGCGACCATCCTGAGGCACCCTTGTCTCAGCAATATCAAGCTCGGACAATATCTTGATGCGGGAAATCATTGCGGCCTGTAGATTCTTCGGTGGAGCCAGCGCCTCATGCAAAATGCCATCAATGCGATAGCGCACTCGCACACGGGCTTGCTCCGGCTCAATGTGGATATCGCTGGCACGGTCGGTAACGGCCTGCGCGATGATGAGATCGACGAGCCTGACCGCCGGTGTTGCGGCGCTCATCTCCTTCAACTTTTGGAGCGAGGTCTTCTTCTGCTTCTTCGGCTGCTGACGCTCGGCGTGCTCAATCACTTCATCAAAGGTGTCGATGATGTCTCGCCCAGCATTATAGTTTGCCTCAATCGCCCTGAGTATCTCGCTTTCCGGGCTGACTGACGGTTCGATCTCGTAGCCGGTTTCACGGTGGATGATGTCAATGACCTGCACATCGCCGGGGTTCGCCATGGTGATGGTCAGGGTGTTTTCGATTCTGAAGACTGGAAAGACCTTATGCCGCCGCGCAAGTTCAGATGACAGAAGGTCAATCACGGCGGGGTCAAAAGAATAGTCATTGAGATCGATAAACGGAACATTCAGATAGTCGGCCAGGCCGAGGCAAACTTCTTTGGTATCGGCAAACCCGTTACGTATCAGAATGGCGCTCAGATCGTCGTGCAGTCTGGTCTTCTGGGAAAGAGCCTCCTCCGCCTGACGTGCTGTGATCACGCCCCGCGTGTGGAGGAAGTTGGCGAATCGCTTGTCCTCTTCTGAGACCATGTTGGGCTTCGTGCAGGTTCCGTACGGACGGGCAGACCGCGGAATGTGTTAGCGTCCGCCGAGTTTCGGTCCGCGACTCACGGCTGGATTCTTTGAGTGGCCGGCCAGCGGCCAGATGATGGTAAGGCTTTCGGAAATGATCGGTGCTTCCTCCGGGTCAGGCCCCGGCGACGGTGGCAGGCAGATGCCAAGGTGTGCCACCTGAGTCAGGGCACGCTCTATCAACTCGGCTCTTGAGATGCCCGCCTCCGTCTGCCAGTAGTCCCCCCAATCTGTTTTCTTCAGATATTTCATGTCAATTGGTCACCGGCTTGAGATATTTGTTGACGAGGCGCAAGAGTGTACCCTTTTGGTCTGATTTGTAGACGTACTCGTCAGCGCCCATTTCCATGCCCAACTCACGGTGATGCTGACTTTCGCGTGAGGTCAGCATGATGATCGGGATATCTTGAAATTTCGAGTCGAATTTCAGCAGTCGGCTGACCTTGAAGCCGTTCATCTTGGGCAGCAGCACATCCAGGATAATCAGGTCAGGAGTCAGCGTACGCGCCTTCTGCAGACCTTCATGTCCATCATAAGCTACCACAACATCGTAGCCCAGAGCCTCGAGGCGCATGGTCAGAATCTCGACGATATTCAAATAGTCTTCGACTATCAGAATCTTCTTTTTCATTCTGCTATACCGGAATAGTAAAATGAAATACACTACCTTTGCCGACCTCGCTCTCCACCCAGATTTTCCCTCCGGCGTCTTGGACAATCTCACGAGCGATGCTCAAGCCAAGACCATGCCCTTGTGCATGATGGTCTGGCGAGTTCTGCAATTGTTGGAACCGTTCGAAAATCCGCTTTTGCTTCGCTTCGGGTATGCCGACGCCGCCGTCAGCCACCGTAGTCTCCACATAATCAACATCGAGTCTGCCTGCAACCTTCACTTTTCCGTTTGGCCGGGAATACTTTAGGCCATTCTCCACAAGATTGAAAAGTACCTGCTGGAGCCGGTCCCGATCGAGTTTCAGGTTGGGCAGCGCCTTTGAGATCTCCAATTCGATCTCTATGTTCTTATCTTGCGCCAATGGTTCAAGCAAGTTCGCGACTTTGTCCGCAACTAGCGCCAGGCTGGTTTCTTTTCTCCTGTCCTCGAAGCGAATACTCTGCTGCAATCTGGCAAGATCCAACGTTTCACTCAGCAAGCGACGGAGGCGGTCAATATCATCCTGGATTATCTCAAGGCATCGCTTCTGCTTGTCGTTGAGGCCGCCAATTTCCTGCTTGAGCAGCAAATCCAGAACTCCGCTGATAGAGCTCAGTGGCGTTGTGATCTCATGGCTCGCAGTGGTCAGCGCGTTCTGCAATCTCTCGTTGTGCCAATTCGGCGTGATGTCGCGCACGACCAGCATCCAGCCAATCTCCTGAAAGTTGGAATCCTTGAGAAGCTCGATATGCACGCCAAGCAGTTTCACTCGATTGCCCGGTAGTTCTGCAACGCGAGAGATCTGATTCAGGCCGCCCGCGATACCTTCTTCCAGAAACTCGGTCAGAAACGGCGAGTTCAACTCAGACAGCGGTCGGCCTGTCCACTGCGTCCTGACAGACCCGCCTAGCAATCTTAGAGCCGAACGGTTCACAAACTGAATATCGAGGGCCATCGTGCAAAAAATAACACCCTCGATTGTGGCGGAAATTAGGGACTGGAATTGCTCTTTCTGACGACGGTAGTAATTCCAGAGCGTCGTGATCCCGGATGAGAAGTCAGTCTTGAATTCCCTGATGAATTTGCCGAGGCGCAGATTGCGCTCCATGTCCAGGCTTTCGATGTAGATAACCCCGAGCGGACGTTCCTGCAGGTAGAGCGGGAACGTCACTTCCTGACCACGGTTTCGATTTTCATTGTCATAGACGTAATCCTCGGTTGAATCACCATTGATGTGCACAGCCGGCTCGGATAAATCAGCGCGGCTTCCGGAAAAGGCAGCCGCCAGGCTGTTAAGTCTCGCAATGATAAACTCAACATCGTCACGAGAAAGACGTTGACGCGTGCCAATCTGGATCTTGTTTTCGAAGTACAGCAGTGTGGCAACCGTACCCGAACTCATGTGTAGCAGCGATTCACGCGCCTGCACAAAGCACTCAGTTAGCAACCCCAAAAAATCGGGCTCCTCGCTGTTGATTTCAGCAACGCGGATGCCTTCAACACTTAGTTTTTCTAGAACCATAGATGGCAACTCAAAACTGTCCGACCAACCGGAAGTACTGTGAGTAAAGTGCGGGCCCAAAACAGATGATGACGACCGTCCCTAACGCGATGAAGGGCCCAAAGGGCAATTTACTGCCCAAATGCAGCCGATTTGTACCCATACCGATGGCAATAATCGGTAAGGCCAGAAAGAACGCCAAAAACAACGCGATCAGCACTTGCGGCCCCAGAAATGTCCCAATCATAGCGCCAAGCTTGATATCACCGCCTCCCATACTCTCTTGTTTGAAGAGTAAGTCACCGACGAGCCCGATTGCGTACAAAGAGCCGCCGCCAAGAAGTAATCCTGCCGCAGCCTGCCCAAACGAAATATCCACCGCTAAAACAGACATCGCCAATCCAAGCACCATTCCGGGAAAAGTCAGGACATTCAGAATCAGTTGCGTGTCCAAGTCAATGAAACTGATAGGTACAAGCAGAAGCACAAGCAATGAGTAATGCACAAACGACCAGCTCATGCCGTGCTGCTGCCAAATCCAGACAAGCAACACTCCGGTGATCAATTCAACCAGGGGATAGGTTATCGGAATCGTCGCATTGCATTGGCCACACCTGCCTCGCAGGAGTAGATAACTAAGGATTGGGATATTCTGCCAAGGTCGAATCGGCTTCTTGCAGGTGCTGCAGTGTGAACCCGGCCAAACGACGGATTGCTTGCGCGGCAAGCGATAAATGCAGACATTCAGGAAACTCCCCAATAGCGTCCCGAACAGAAAAACAATACCCAGTGGCAGGCTCAACTTGCTACCCCGAAGAAACATTGGCCCTGACGCGCTGGAGAGCGCTGCTCAGGGTGTAGCCTTGATCGAGAAAATCCTTGATCTGCCGTAGCACCTCGCAATCCTTGTTTGAATACCGCTTGAACTCGCGCGACCCCATCGACACCATCCGTGGCGTGACGATGCCCTTGAGCTCCCAGTAGTAGAGCTGTCTCAGGCTAATGTTAAGTTTGCGGGTGACCTCTGAGCTACTCAACCACATACCATTTTCCATGTTTAACCTTTAGAATAGCACTCCTCATGTTTCTAGACTACATCGGCACATAAACATTAAACATTAATGACGACTGAGGTGAGAAGATGAAGGATGGAAAATGCTGGATGGTAGGTCAGGCCGTGGCTGGCGGTTGCCGCTTTTCGTTCCGACCGGCCCAGCCGGAACACTACTCAGGGGAACACTTAATCGTCCCGGCATCAGGCAAATTGTGGGGAAAACTGAGGTTACCCGACGGCTCCGGTTCTTCTCTCGGAGGAAACGCCAGGTTTGGAGTCTACCAGTTGGATCTTGCGCCGCGGAGATTAGGTTTGGACTGCCCTAGGCCGCTTTCAACCCTTCCATATCTTTGAAGTTGACCGACACGACCTTTGAAACACCCTCTTCTTCCATGGTCACGCCGTAAAGGCTGTCGGCGGCACGCATGGTGAGCTTGTTGTGGGTCACGATCATGAACTGGGTGTCCTTGGAGAAGTCGCGCACGGCTTCGACAAAGCGGCCGATGTTGGCATCGTCGAGTGGTGCATCGACTTCGTCGAGGATACAGAAGGGGCTGGGCTTAACCAGATAAATGGCAAACAGCAGCGAAATAGCAGTCAACGTTTTCTCGCCACCCGAAAGTAAAGTAAGTGCGGAGAGACGGCGGCCTTTCGGGTCGGCTTTGATCACAATGTCTGATTCCAGCGGATCATTGTCATCGTCGAGCGCCAAGCTGGCCTGGCCGTTAGCAAAAAAGCGCGTAAACACCTGCACAAAGTGCTTCTGAATTTCGCCAAATACGGCAGAGAACTGCTCGCGTGCGGTCTTGTTAATAACCTGGATGGTTTCGTTGAGATTGCTTTGCGCCTCGCTCAGGTCGTCACGCTGAGTGGTCAGAAAGTCCAGCCGCTCTTTTTCTCGATCATACTCCTTGAGCGCGAGCAGATTAACAGGCCCCATGGCATTCAAACGATCTTTGACTCTCGCGATCTCTTGTGAAAGTGCGTCTGTGTCAAGCTCCGCTTCAAGTGCCGTTTTCTTTATCTCGGTTTCGAACTCTTCTTTGATTCTGTCTTTTATCTTCTCTGCCTGCATGCGCAGCTCGGAGACCCGCAATTCCATGCTGTGCAGCGTCTCGGACATCATCTCGCGCTCATCCCGGACTTCACGAATGAATTTCTCTTTGATCTGCAGAGCTTCTTTTTCCTCCATGTACTTACGCTCAAGCTCATGAACCTTTTTCTCAAGAGCCTGGTGCTCCTCGAAATCCACACTGATGACGCTTTTGTTCTCGCCAATTTGCTTCTCGATGTCCGCATGTTCTGAAATGGAGGACTCTATCTCGCGCTCAATCCGAGCCCTTGACTCACCAAGCTCGCGCTTGAACTCCTGCATCTTGCCAATATTTTCCTGCAGGTGGCGCTCCTCACCTTTCAAATCCACAAGCGTCACCCGGCTGTCCTGTGCGATGTCACGATGCTCCTTGACTGTCTCTTCCAACTCCGCAAGTTCAGATGCAACGCGCTTCAAATCCACTTCAAACTTCTGCTTGTTGTCCACTAAATGCTGTAGCGACGGCGAAATTGTCTTAAACCGTTCCGTGAGTTCGGCCTCATTTTCCATGAACTCGCCGTGTTCCTTAGAAAGACGCTCACGCAGCTCATTGTCCTTCTTTTCTTCGAAATTCAGATTTGCCAGTTGCACTTCAAGCTCAGTCAGGCGCGAATTGGCGGCCTTCAAGTCATGCGTCAACTGTTGCTCGCGTTTGAACGCATCCTGATAGTTCTTTTCGATTTTGATGCGCTCATTGTCGTGCTGGTCGAGCTTTGAGAATGCCCCTTTCAACTCGCCTTCCAACTCCTCAACCAGCGCCTTGCGCCCGATGATCGCCGCCTGCGACGCTTCCATGGAGCCACCCTTAATCGGTCCCCAGGTAGAGACAATCTCACCGTTCAGGGTGATCATGCTGAGTCTTCTTGCGTGCCATTTTTCAGCGCACTCACGCGCCGTGGCCATGTCCTCGACAATGAGATATTCTCCCAAAAGCGACTTCACCATGGGTCGAATACGACTCTCGCAACTCACCAGATTGTAGGCCCAATCGACAACCCCAGCGGATCCGGCTAGCTCGACCTCGTCACCCGCCGTCTCTGCTGACTTACCCTTAGTGAACCGGTCGAGCGGGAAAAATGTCACCGGACCCTTGTGGTCTGACTTCAGCATCTCGATGCATTCGAGAGCCTGATCGGTGGCTTCGACAATGAGAGAGACTGAGGCATCACCCATCGCCGTTTCAACGGCGCGACGGTAGGTGGAATCCACGGTCAGGTTTTCGGCCAACGTTCCTTTGCAGCCGCCGTTCAAATGCCCCTCAAGCAGAATGTGCTGCACGCCTTCCGGGTGGTCTTCGTAAGACTCGATGAATTTCTTCAGCAGTTCAATCCGCTCTTTCAGGGTTTGAACTTCGCTGCGCCGGCGAAGAATTTGTTCCTTTGCTTCTTCCTTTGACTTTGTTAATCTGTCCATGCGCTCACGGACAGTAGTAAGCTCTTCATTCAAACGCTTCAACTCGTTGTCTGCCACGGCTTTCTTATCGATGCACTTGTCGATCTTTTCCTGACGTAGTTTTTGCAGGAGGCGGGTCTCATCAAGCTCATTGTTAATTGCCGTGATACGCTGGTTGATGTTTTCCAACTGTGTCTTGATTCTCTCCTCATCGCGCTTGCCGTCAGTCAAGCCTTCCACAGCTTGCAGGCGTTGATTCTCGAACGCCTTAAGCTGCTCATTCTTTTCCTGAATTCGGCTTTCAATCTTGTTGAGCGCCGCATTTTTTTCCTGGAAATCATTCTCGGCCATCTGAATCTTCGCGAACAATTCCTGCAGTGCTTCCTGTGACTTCGTCAGATTCTGACGATTGCGTTCCTGGCGCCCGACGACTTCTTCGTTGTCGCGATTGAGTTTCACTTTCGCGTCTTCGAGCGCTTTTCTCCGCTCCCGGCCGACCAGAATCTCTTCTTCCTTTTTCTGGATACGAACCGCCACAATGTTCAATTCTTTTTGCTCATCGCTCAAGCGGCGCTCGGAGTCGAGCAGGCGCCTGCGAACCTCTTCCAAATCAGCCTCTTTTTCATCGAATTTCGCAGTCAGGGCGATGCGGCTGTCCTGAGTTTCGCGGAGTTGCTTTGTCAAGGGCTCCAGTTCGAAGTGAAGTTTTGAATACTGGTAGGTCCCAAGATTGATTTCGTTTTCAGCAAGTTGCTGATGAAATTCCTGATAGCGCTTGGCCTTGCGCACCTGGCGTTGCAGGGAAGAAACCGTTTTCTCTACTTCGCTGATGATGTCGTTAACCCGCACCAGGTCGGCTTCGGTCGCCTCCAGTTTGCGGAAAGCTTGCCGCCGCCGAATCTTGTACTTGGTGACGCCGGCAGCCTCTTCTACGATGCGTCGGCGCTCTTCAGGGCGGCCATTCAGAATGGTTTCCACCATACCCAACTCAATGATAGAGTAGGCGTTTGGCCCCATTCCCGTATCCATAAAGAGATCGAGGATATCCTTAAGACGGCATGGCGAATTATTCAATAAATACTGGCTCTCCATGGAGCGAAAAAGCCGGCGCGTGATCACGACTTCTGAGTACTCGATGGGCAGAACATTCTTGGTATTCTGGATAGTCAGAGAAACTTCCGCCATGCCCAACGGTTTCGAGTTCTTGGCTCCGTTGAAAATGACGTTCTCCATTTTCTCACTACGGATGGAGCCCGCCTTCTGCTCGCCCAGCACCCAGCGGATGGCATCGACGGTATTACTCTTGCCGCAGCCGTTCGGCCCTACGATTGCAGTGATGCCATCGTTGAACAGAAATTTGGTCTTCTTGGCAAACGACTTGAATCCATTTACTTTCAAGCTCTCCAGATACACGCGATGCCTCTTTCGGTTGGTTTAGGGTGTTGATTTGGGCGGATCTAATTGTTCGACAGAGTACGAGAAAACCGGCAAAGCATACTATATACAGTATACTTAAGACTCAAGCAACACAATATGGAGTCGGGCAGAATATAAACGAATTGCAGTTCAATGTCAAGTTGTTTTTGGTGTGCGAATCGGTCCGCAAGTTCCAAAACCGTCGGAGATGATTAGAATTGTTCATTTTAGCGGGTCACAAATTCATACCCTTGATTCTTAAACGCCACCAGACTAAATTCCGGTTACTTGTTTGCAATTACTTCAAATTCGGATTAATCTCAACATGTACGTCCTCAATGCCGTAGCCCCTGTTTTTGCCATCATCGCGTTGGGCGCTGCCTTGCGCAAATTCAATTTCATGAGCGAGGCGCAGTTCTCGGGCCTGAACCGGCTGACCTACTGGGTTGGCCTGCCCTGCCTTTTGTTTAACAAAATCGCCTCGACCAGCCAATCGGGCGGTGCTGCAATTCAGGTGTTTTCCGTGATCCTGAGTGCCGTGTTTGCGAGTATTCTCATCAGTCTTGTGCTCATCTGGCTCATGAAGATACCTGCCCATTCAGCGGGCGCCTTTGTCCAGGCATCATTTCGAGGGAACCTGGCGTTTGTTGGCTTGCCGGTGATTATTTACGCCGCGTCTGGCCTGCAGGGAGTGGGAGAAACGCAAATAGTGACTCTCGCCGTGCTGACGCTGGCGCTCATGGTTCCCCTCTACAATATTCTGTCAGTCCTGGTGATGCTGGTCGGGAGACAGCGGCTGGGCCTGGAAGCGTTCAAGCGGATGGCTCGGGAACTCATCAGCAACCCGCTCCTGCTGGCATCGGTCGGCGGACTGGTCGTTTCTTTCCTTGGGCTTAGGATGTATCCGTCCTTGCAGCGCACTACCGCTGCTATTGGCCAAATGTCTCTGCCATTGGCGCTGGTGGGTATCGGAGCTTCACTCATAGCCGTCAAGGTGCGCGGCAGTCTGGTGCGAGCGTCGAGTGCGGCTTTGATCAAGGTTGCTGTCATGCCGATGCTCGGATATGCCATCCTGAAAGGCCTCAACCTGGGGGCGGCAGAAGCCAAGGTTGCCTGCATTTACCTGGCTTGCCCGACCGCAGCGTCTTCTTACATCCTGGTAGAGCAGCTTGACGGAGATGTCGCCACGGCGGCAGGTGCAATTGTGATCAGCACGCTTCTGGCGATGGTTTCTCTGAGTCTGGCGGTTGCTTTTGGGTAGAAGATCCTTCTACAACAGAAACGGAAGTTGGTGCCGCAGGATATCCCAGTACATTGGCACATAGTCGAAAAGCGCACTTTTCTGGTCATAGTAAAGACCGAGGCCACCGCCGACAACCACCAGGGCGACAGCAAAAAGCAGAACGCTCCTGAACCACGAGAGCCCAAGAACCACCTTGACAGCCCGAAAAAGCCGCACGGAAAACCACAGCACAAACAAAACAACCACAGCGAGGACAAACGGCGTCCAGGGTGTCTGATCGATGACCCGATAGAAGATGGGCGCAACGGGTAGCAGCCAGACGAAACTGGCGCAGGCCCAAAACAAGATGGTGGCATACTGCCCGAACGGCAGACTCCTCCCCAGAAGAAATCCGGTCACTTTCAAGAGCACAACAGCACAGAAAAACAATGTGTACAGCAGTGCCGACAGAATGGCGAGACAGACTCCGGGCTGCCACGCCAGCCAGATGATGCGCTGCTTCCATACTGCCGACGCAACGACCAAATCCAGAATTTCATCAAACATCAAACTCATGCGCAGATTGAAGATGATGCTGGACAGCAGGATACTCAGGACTGCGGTGGTCAAGATGCTGAGCAGGAAAGTATGTCCGCTAGGCACTTTGCGGTTTTCTCTCACTTCCGTGTAAAAGCCGTGGGGGTGAGAAAAAATGCGCTTGAGATTGCCACGCAGCCGCCTGCTGCGGTTGAAATTGAACAGAAAAACCAGCACCAGGCCCAAACCGACGATTGGGTAGACACTGGGGCTTTCCTGCTCGGGTAGCCGGACCGATAGCTTTCTCGGCGAACTCTGCTTGAAAATCCCCTCGACAACATCTCGGGCCAGCCGCTTTTCACGATTCAAGCTTGACAAGCCCGAGGGGTTGTGAGCCGTGTTCGGACGGACTCCAAACACCAGGCTGGGGCTGGACAGATGCCAGTCGGCGTAGGTGTGAATCAAAATGCCGAAACCGGATGTGTCGGCCATAGCAGAGGTCAGATTTCGATTCAACTGGTAGGCCTGAAGCTCTTGTGCCGCGATGTGCGATTCATCGAACTTGGTTGCTGCAACCGGTGCATTACCATTTGCCGCGGATTTCAAAGGCGGCGCGCGAAACGAAACTCCGATGCTCGCAAGCTCAGCTTGATTGGGGTCCGCGTTGCCGAGGCTCAACGGTTTTGTCATCGTCGGATCGACGGCGTAGTGCGTCCGACAAACCAGGGAGATGGCTTCCGGCAACTGAGTCGGAGGCAGGTGGCGGTAACCGGCGTAAACCGGTCTGGAAGAATGTCTGCGCACCAGCCTCTCCGCGCCGGAAATAAATCGCGCTGTGGCGGGCTGGTCGAGTGCTAAATCCGTTCCAATACCCCAGGCCGCAAGGCTCGGATGTTTGCTATAGCGTTCCAGCATCTCCGACAAATAGTTGCTGACCATCTCCACAAAAGATGGGTCTCGAAAGCGGCTGTCCGGCACGAACGAAAGCGGCAGTTCCATAAAAACCAGTATGCCTTCCCGGTCACAGGCTTCCATCAGATAGGGATGTGGCGGCGTGCCAATCACCCGAATCGTATTCGCCCCTAAGCGCTTGATTTCAAGGATGTCAGCATCAAGCTGGGACAGGGTGGCTGAAGCATTGCCTGCAGCAAAATCCTCGACCCAGTCCACGCCCAGAACCCGCAACTTTCGACCATTGAGGTGGAGAGCACCGCCCGAGATGGCCACGTGACTTAGACCAACCGCAACCGGCTTCTCATCCAAAATCTGACGCCTGCGCATCAATCTGACCTGAAGTCGATACCGGTACGGATTCGAGGGCGACCAAAACTCAGGACGCCGAATTTCAAAAGTAAACTGACTGGTCCCGCGCCTCCTGTCAAAGGCAACAGGTGCAGATGGAACTCGGGACAACTGCCTGGCTCCCGAGGAATCGTAAAGTACTGCCTGCAACCGAATATCTGCAAGTTCTGTCTCAATTGCCACACGGTCATCCTTCTCTAAAACTACCGTTGCAGAAAGAGTACACACAGAACTATCTGCATTGTAAGCCGGCGCTAACTTCACACTTTCGATGGCAATCAGAGGAGAAGACAGCAAAAAAATGTCACGAAAGATCCCGCCGCCCTGTATTGACAGGCCGGGACGGTATTTGAGTGGCAATGTGTGGCGGGCGGAAAGGGTGTTGTCCACGACAATTCGCAGCTCGTTGGCTTCCCCTGGCAGCAGCATTTCTGCCGGCAGACGAACAGAAAACGGTGCATGACCCGCGACGTGGCTGGTCAGGAAATTGCCGTTCAGGAAGATCTTGCAGCTGTTGTTGATGCCCAGTGCAATCAACTCGAGCGCGGAGGTCGCCAACGTGGAATCCAGTTCGAAGCCGCGAACGAATTCCACCTCTCCGTAAAAATCGTAACTGCCTGGCACCTGAACCGTGGCAGAGTCGTTTTCAGAGATCAACTTGGCGGACCACTCGCCGTTGAGAGAGATGGCTTTGCGTGTCTCGCTGTCATACTGGCGGGCGATGAGGTTGAACTCCTCTTCGGATGCAGCCCGCGGATGATAGCCCTGCGCCAGGTTATCGCTGGCGAAGGCCGGCAGATAGACAAACCCGGTGGTGAGCATCAATGCCAGGTTCAGATATGTGATGAAAAGCTTCGGCAACGCGTTCGCTCTGGACATGCCCTTCTCCATCCGTAGGTATGTGCACGTGCAATCAGGTGTGGCTGAGGGAACTTGAAACGACACCAATTTAGAAAGTTCCTATGCAAAATCAAGATAATTTCGGACGCGGCAATGAGTCGAAGTCAGCCTGCGAAAATTTCCTCTTTACTTTGTTGTGATATTTCGTTAACATGCCCATTGCCTTTCCATTTAGACCAAATCTTGACATTCTTCTACCTAACCATTCGGCATTTATGAACGGACAAACCAGTAGAATATTCCGACGCCACATCGCAATTCCCGCTGTCTTCTTTCTTGCACTCGGTGCATTCGCCGAGACAAGTCCTGCCCAAAACCAACCGCCAGACCAAATCACCAAACTCAGGTTTGACATCCCGAAGGTCGCGCTGCGGCATGTCCAGTTCGAGGTGAAGGTTGAGGCGCTCAATCACGCTGACCTGCTCATTCGCTCCACTTCGGACACGGTCAAGCTGAAGGGGTTCATGATAGCGACAGATTCGGGTGTGGAGCCGCTGCCATCCTACGTTGTGTTGCACGGAGGTAAGGCCTCCATTCCGAACGCGGTGTTTACAGAGACCGGCAAGCACGAAATCGAAGCTATGGCCGGCAGCGTACGGGCAGCGTCATCCATCCGTGCAATTCCGGGGATTCTTAGTTTGATGCCTCCACTACTTGCCATTGCATTGGCATTCATCACGCGCCAGACGTTGATCTCACTTTTCTCCGGTATCTGGCTCGGCGCTGTCTTTCTCAACGGTTATAATCCGGTCTTCGGGTTTATGAAAACGCTGGATACTTACATTATCAAGTCGCTTGCGGACGAGAGTCATGCCGCCATCCTCATCTTCAGCCTGACTCTCGGCGGCATGGTTGGTATCATTTCCAAAGCCGGCGGAACGCAAGGAATTGTCGATAAGCTGCGCAGGTACGCGAACAATCCACGCGGTGGCCAACTTGCCACCTGGGCGATGGGCCTGATGATATTTTTTGATGACTACGCGAATACCTTAATCGTCGGCAACACCATGCGGCCATTTACTGACCGTTTGCGCATATCCAGAGAGAAGTTGTCCTACATCGTCGATTCAACGGCCGCGCCGGTGGCATCCATTGCGCTTGTCTCCACGTGGGTGGGCTTTCAGGTTGGTTTGATCGACCAGGCCCTCGGCAACATTGAGGTCTCCCGGAATGCCTACAGTGTCTTCCTGCAATCTATCCCACACTCAACCTACAGCCTGCTCGCTATCGTGTTCGTGTTCTTGATCGGATTTTCTCTGCGCGATTTTGGCCCTATGAAAGCTGCAGAAACCCGCGCTCACAGGCACGGCAAAGTTTTGCGCGACGGAGCGCAGCCGATTGCTGAAAGCTCAGATCTTGATCTGGCCCCTGATGGAGCGCCATTGCGCTGGTATAACGCGATCATTCCAATTATGACGGTGATCGTCATTACCCTGATTGGACTCTACCACAGTGGCAGCGAGGCGCTGGGCGGTGCTGCCGCCGATGCCTCACTTGGTAAAATCATTGGCGAAGCGAACTCCTTCTCGGCCCTGATGTGGGCGTCATTCTCAGGGCTGCTCGTGGCTGGCGTGGCTGCGGTCGGGCAGAGAATCTTAACCTTGGGTCAAACCATCAACGCCGCTATTGCAGGATACAAATCCATGATATTGGCGGCAATGGTCCTGATTATGGCCTGGGCGATCGGCGACGTTTGTGCGGATTTGAAGACGGCCGATTTTGTCATCGATGCGACCAAAGGCATTCTCTCACCGCATTGGGTGCCGGTGCTGACCTTCGCCGTGGCTGCGTTTATTAGCTTTTCCACTGGGTCGTCGTGGGCAACCATGGCAATTCTGACCCCGATAGTGGTTCCGATTGCCTACCACCTGCCTCTGGAAGCCGGGCTAGCGGCGGCGCTAAGCGACAAAATTCTGATTGGCACAGTCGGAGCCATTCTTTCCGGCTCTGTGCTGGGAGACCACTGCTCGCCAATTTCCGACACGACCATTCTATCGTCCATGGCCTCGGCTGCCGACCATGTTGACCACGTTCGAACGCAGTTGCCCTACGCGCTGGTGGTTGGTGGCATTGCCTGTCTTGTTGGTTATCTACCGGTCGGCTGGGGCATGAATCCTTACATCTCACTTGTTGTTGGGGCTGGAATTCTGATTGGGATCGTCTACGGCGCGGGAAAAACAATAACCGAAAGAGGCGGTGAGTCCGGAGGCTGAAAGCTCACTCCAGACTGCGAAGACTCTCACCGTCCTGATAAGTCTTCTTGTAGCCTACATAGTTTTCCGCCGAGCGCTTAATCTGGCCAATCTCTTCGGCGGTGAGTGAGCGTGTCACAACTGCCGGCGCCCCGGCAACCAAGGAATAGCCTGGTATTTTCTCGCCCTCAAGAACCAGAGAGCCCGCGGCGACCAAAGCGAATGCGCCAATCCTTGCGCCATCCAAAACGCGGGCGCCCATGCCAATCAGGCAATTGTCTTGCACTACGCAGCCATGCAGAATTGCGCCATGGCCAACCGTGACATTGCTGCCGATGTGCAGCGGCCACTTGCCGTTGGTTACATGCAAGATGGAACCATCCTGGATGTTGGTGCGGCTACCAATCGTGATTGAGTTCACGTCACCACGGACAATTGCGCCAAACCAGATGCTCGCGTCTTCACCCACTTCGACATCGCCGATTACCGAAGCGCCAGGAGCCAGGAAAACGGACTCGTGCAATCTCGGTGCTTTGCCCTGATACGCATAGATCATGCTTGAACCCATAGATGATTGTGTGGTATTTTGAGTTTACTCAATGGAGTTGGCGACTTTGACGGCTCTGACGATCGACTTCGCTACGACTTCCGCAGCAACGGCGCCAACAGTGAGAATGTCTGCCTGGCGCTCGCCAACAGAAAGAGCGATGACAAGGTCGCCGTCAAACGGCGTATGCGCCGGATTGATTGCGCGGGCCAACCCATCCTGTGCCATCTGCGCAACCTTGGTTATTTCTTCCTTTGTGAAGGCTGCATCGGTCGCCACCACCGCGAGAGTTGTGTTTGTGGGGGCCGCAAACAGCGAGTCACCGCGCTGCTTCATGTAATCCAGGAAGTGCCCCCCTTCCGCATCTCTCGCGCCAGCCACGACCTCGCCGGTCTCGGGAGAGATTATGTTGCCCACAGCGTTAACGACAGCGAGCGCCCCAACTGAGATGCCGGCAACCTCCTCGCACGCAGTCCCGACGCCTCCGAGCATGCATTTCTCGAAGCCACTAAGTTTGCCGACGGTCGCGCCCCGGCCTGCGCCAACTCTGCCTTCGGCAACCGGTCCGCTGACTGCGTTCGCAGCCGCATCGTAGCCCATCTGCTTCTCCGGACGTATTCTGTGGTCCCTGCCATACAGGTCAAAGATCACGGCAGAAGGCACAATCGGAACGGTCGTGACCCCGACGTCAAATCCCACGCCCTGCTCTTCCAGGTAGCACTGCACGCCATCCGCGGCGCCCAGGCCAAACGCGCTGCCCCCGCTAAACAGGACCGCATCGATTTTGGGCACGAGCCGCACCAGCTTGATTGCCTCGATGTCCCGCGTACCGGGAGCAGAGCCGCGGATGTCTACTCCTGCCACAGCCCCATTTTCGGGCAAAATCACCGTGCATCCGGTGCCGGCATCATCGTTTTGGGCGTGGCCGACCAGGATTGATGGAACACCACAGATCGAGTCTCGCTGTGATGCCATCACCAGGCCTAGCTGTTGTTTTTGTCTGAGGAAGACTTAAAAAACTGAAAGCGTTTGACGATGGGAATTTTCTTGGACGGCATTTCAACAATTAAACCACTGTCGTTGAAGAAGAAGAGATCGCCAAGCATGAGGCCGATGGAGCGCCTGAGCGGTTTCCAATTCTCGCGGTATGCCTTGGAATCGATCTTGGTGCCTTCTCTGCCCTTGCTCACTAGGCGGACACGCTGCGGATACTCACGATTGATCATGAACGGAGAGTGAGTGGTAAACACAAGTTGGTTTTTAATCGCCAGGTCTTCCATCACTCGTGTCAGATCTTTTTGGCCCGCCGGATGTAGATGAATACCAGGTTCATCGAGCAGGAAGAAGTACTCGTTGGCCTTGGCCTCGAAGGTCTGGGCGATGAAATTGATGTAAAATGACAGGTACCAGCGAAACCCGAGACTTCTGGATTCCGGCGTGTCATAAACTGTCGTGCCATCGGAAATATCGATGTAGAGCACCTTGCCATTCACGTTCAATTTGATCTCGATGGTTGGCTCCTGCGACCAGACCCGACGAATCTGCTGCGTAATCAACCGACTGGCCTCTTCGCTTGCGCGTCGGCCGCGAGTCGAGTCTTCGAAAATCAGTTCGAAGTTGTTCTGAAGCCCTCCGATTTTGAGCAGATTGCGTTCGGTCGTGTGGTTCTTGTCGCCGTTCATCAGAGTATTCAAATCGACGCGATTCTTGATCAACGAGATGTTGTCAAAGTAAAGAAGCTTAGGCAAGTAATCCAGTAGCCGCTTCATGTTGGATACCGGGACTTCCTCGTTCTTTACTATCATGTGATAGTCGGAGAGGGCCGGGCCGTTCTTCAGGACGGAGAAACGTTCCACATCCTTGAAAACCTCCGAGACAGGCAGAAGATTGCGGCGATTCTCGCGAGAGAGATTGGTGAAATCGATGGTAAGCTCGGGACACTTGCCCTGATAGTAATAGTCGGAATACTGACACGTCTGACTGTTTGAAAAAGGCGCGTCCGTCCGGAAAGCTTCGACAGACTTCAGAGTGTTTGTCTTTCCGCTTTCATTGGCCCCGATCATCACCGTCACCTTGGGATCGATGGGCAGAGCAAGCTCGAAAATCGACTTAAAAGCTTTAACATGTACACGTGAGATCAGCATGATATCATCAGGTTGAGTGGGAAAACCAATCGCCAGTAAGTTCCAGTCCCTATCCGCGGCATCCGCAATATAAGCAAGAATCGAAACTCAAGTCAAGATAAATATGGAGTGAAAATCCGGCCCTGGATGAGCGCATCGAGGCAGGTGGGGTGGCCAGAGGGAAGCCCGGAAACGCGTCGTCCCGGGCTTGCTTGCTCATTTCGAATTCATCCCGATATCAGTTCTCGATCTCTTCAGTCTTTGACGCGGCCTTGTCATTGCCGCCCTTCTTGTCCTTCTTGCTGGGCGTCGTCTTTTTGGTCGACTTTCGGCTGGTTTCGAGAAACTCCAGACTGTCCCCCTTTTTCTTCACTGAGATGTTGCTGCCATCGGCAAATTTACCGCGCAGGATGTCTTCTGCAATTGGATCTTCGATATATTTCTGCAAAGTGCGGCGCAACGGCCTGGCGCCGTAAACCGGATCGAAACCCTTTTCGACCACCATCTCTTTGGCGCCCTTGGTCAACTCAATGCCGATTTCGCGGTCTTGCACTTTGCTCAACATTTCGTCAATCACGATATCAACGATCTTGACCATGTCCTTTTTCTTCAGCGAATGGAAAACAACGATTTCGTCAACCCGGTTGACAAATTCGGGATTAAACAGACGCTTGACCTCTTCCATAATTTTGGAGCGCATGCCTTCGTAATCGGTAGCGTCGGAATCAAAGCCGAAGCCAATTCCGCCTCCTTTTTTGATATCCCGCGCACCGAGATTTGAAGTCATGATCAGGATGGTGTTTTTGAAATCGACCTTGCGTCCAAGGCCATCCGTCAACTGGCCATCGTCCAAAATCTGAAGTAGAATATTGAACACGTCGGGATGGGCCTTCTCAATCTCGTCGAGCAACACCACCGAGTAGGGATGGCGCCGGACTTTTTCCGTCAATTGACCGCCCTCTTCGTAGCCGACATATCCGGGAGGCGCGCCGGTCAGGCGTGATACCGAAAATTTTTCCATGTACTCGGACATGTCGAGTCTGATCAGTGCTTCTTCATCCTCGAACAGATAGCGCGCCAGAACCTTAGCGAGCTGCGTTTTGCCGACACCGGTTGGGCCCAGGAAAACGAAGGAGCCGATTGGGCGATTAGGGTCTTTCAACCCAGCTCTGGTGCGGCGAATTGCTTTGCTCAAGATGTGGATGGCATCGTCCTGGCCAATGATCGATTTGCTAAGTACCTTCTCCATGTCGAGAATCTTTTCAGACTCTGACTTTGCAACTCGCTGGACGGGAATACCGGTCATCATTGCGACGACTTCGGCGATATCATCTTCGGTCACGGTCGCCAGAAACTCGTCTTCGGTATCTTTCCAGCGTCGTTTGGCTGCTTCGAGCTTACGGTTCAATCGTTTCTCAGAATCGCGCAGCACTGCTGCACGCTCAAATTCCTGCTCCTTGATAACGGAATCCTTTTCGCGCCGGACGATCTTGATCTCTTCTTCCAGCTCGGTGATCTCTTTGGGAACGACAATGTTTGCAAGGTGAACCCGGGCGCCCGTTTCATCCAAAACATCAATTGCTTTGTCGGGGAGATAGCGGTCGGAGATATAGCGCTCAGACAGTTTGACGGTTGCGGCGATCGCATCATCGTCAAACTGGACCTTGTGATGCTGCTCATATCGCTCCTTGAGGCCATGCAGAATCTGCAGCGTCTCCTCCGGATTTGGCGGGTCAACCATAATTTTCTGGAACCGCCGCTCCAGCGCGCCATCTTTTTCAATGTGCTGCCGGTACTCATCCAGGGTGGTTGCGCCGATGCACTGCAGTTCGCCACGTGCCAACGCTGGTTTGAACATGTTGGAAGCATCCAGAGAACCTGAGGCGCCGCCAGCTCCGACGATGGTGTGCAACTCGTCTATGAAAAGAATGACGTCACGCGCACGCTGCAGTTCATTCATGATGGCTTTCATGCGCTCTTCAAACTGACCGCGATACTTGGTTCCGGCAACGATAGCGCCGAGGTCGAGCGTCACAACGCGTTTGTTGTGCAGGATGCGTGGCACCTTGCGTTCGATGATGCGCAGCGCCAGGCCCTCAGCGATGGCTGTCTTGCCAACGCCAGGCTCGCCAATAAGAACAGGATTGTTTTTCTTTCTACGGCTCAGAATCTGGGCCACGCGCTGGATTTCATTGTCTCGGCCAATGATCGGGTCCAGCTCGCCTTTGCGCGCCAGCTCGGTAAGATCGCGCCCAAAATGGTCGAGTGCAGGCGTTTTTGACTTCGCTTGACTGGTGGTTTCGCGACTGCTGGGGGCGCCTCTGAGAATGTTCTCGAGTTCCTCCCGAACCGTGTCATACGTGACGTCGTAACTCAGCAGCACCTGCGCCGCTACGCCGTCCTTCTCTTTGACCAAGGCCAACAGCAAGTGCTCGGTGCCGATAATGTCGGATTTGTACTTCTCCGCCTCGACGTAGGCCATCTTCAGAATCTTCTCAGCGCGCTTGGTGAACGGGATGTTTCCGATGGTCATCGTCTCTCCCGAGGGCTTCACCGAGTCTTCAACAGAGCGCTTTATTTCGTCGAGGTCACAACCCAGGTTGCGTAGAATTTCAACCGCGATGCCTTCTCCCTCTCGTATCAAACCAAGCAGCAGATGTTCTGTGCCGATATAGTCATGACCTAGCCTCAGTGCCTCTTCCCTGGAGAACTGAATCACCATTTGAACTCGACTAGAGAAATTATTTTTCATGTCTATGACTCCATTTAAAAAGTTCAGGTATTCTCACATGAGAATACACCTCTTGTGGTGCAGGTGTTCCAACCAAGTTCACAAGGCCTGAAGATTTTGTTGAATAAACTCTGCCCGACAAATATCCCTATCTTCGGCATTTAAATCCCGGTCGTAAATTTTCTGAAGGTGAGCGGGCTGCACAAGCACCATAAGCTGGTTGATGGCAAGCCGGCTGATGTTATCGACGATACCCAGCTCTCTGCCGAAGCGAACGGCTGAGAGAAGGTCCATGGCTTCCAGAGAAGTCATGATGCGGGCGCTCTTCAATATGGCGAGCGCCCTGAATACCATATCCTCCAGGCGCGTGTGGCTCTTACTCATAAACTCATCACGGGCCGTGCGCTCCAGCTTGGTGAGTTTGCTAGCCGTGTCAATCATCCGCTCAATCACGTTGCTCTCTGTTCTTCCAAGCGTCAATTGATTTGATATCTGATAAACGTTGCCAATGGATTCCGTCCCTTCTCCATAGAACCCGCGAACTGCAATTTCGGAGGCCGGCAGGTTTTCAATAACGTCATTCACCTCGCCTACCGCGGACAATCCGGGAAGATGGACGATAATGGAGACACGCATGCCGGTACCGAGATTGGTCGGACAGGCGGTCAGGTAGCCATAATTCTTGGAATAGCAAAAGGCCAGGTGCTCTTCGAGTTCATCATCCACTTTGCTGATCTTGGTCCACGCATCCTGGATGCCAAGGCCTGCCTCGATGCACTGCAACCGCAAATGGTCTTCTTCGTTAACCATGACGCTCGTGTCCTCACGCGCACCGATAATCAGCGTGCTTGCTACGGCATTGTCAATCAAGCGCGGACTGGCCAGCCGCCGCTCGACAAAATACTTGCAATCCCACTCCCTCAGATCGTTGATCTCGAAATAACTTGCTTTGTCGAATGTTTCGCTGCGTTCGCAGGCATTTCTGACATTGCCCTGCACGCCTTCAAGCTGATCCCGGGACGCTCGGTTCGGGAAGGGCACGCCGTGCAGATTGCGCGCCAGCCTGACTCGCGATGATATGATTGTGTCAGAATGTTCATCCTCACGCGTCAACCAGTTGCCGAAATTCCACAGTAGATCCTGAATCTCGACGGAACCGGTGTCTGACGGTGGCGCCTTTTTGCCACCGTATGGTCGAATCCTGTTCACCTTAGAATGCCGTCGCTTTCTTCGCTCAGGCCCTGGCACGCGTCCCGAACCATGTCGCGAAGCTCAGCCGCGAGTTCAAAATTTTCGTTATCTATTGCCTTCTGCAGTTCCATTCTAATTCGCTGTAGCTCGGTTTCGCTAATCTGGTGACGCTTTGATTTCGGACGGCTGCCGATGTGCTGATTGCTGCCGTGAATCCTGCGAAGCACAACGTTGAGTTGTGGATGAAAGCTCTGGTAGCAAATATCGCACCCGAACAGGCCGGTTTTCTGAAAATCATCCCAGGTTGAACCGCATCCCGAACATGCTGTCCCGGAATCGCCTTCGACGCGGGAGAGTAGATCTTTGCCTACAAGCTCGGTGATGAAATTCTCGAACATTTGCGGCAGGCCTGTCATGGTCGCGTCCATACCCCTTTCTTCGGCACATACGCCGCAGAGTTGCACTTCAATTTTTTTGTCGTTGACAACATGACCCACCTTGATAGTGGCCTTCTCAACTTGACATAACTGACACAACATATTACACAATCTGGTTTAGTTGTTCATTCTTGATATGTCCGTCGAACATCTCAATGACCTTATCGGCGCTGTCAGCCAGCTCACGATTGTGGGTTGCAATGATAAAAGTTCTGTTTTCCCTTCGGCTTAACTTCCAGAGCAGTTCGTGCAAAGCTCTGCTCGAAGCCTGGTCGAGATTCCCAGATGGCTCGTCGGCAAAAATGAGCTTTGGGTCACGCATCAAGGCCCGCGCGACCGCAACTCTCTGCATTTCGCCACCGGACAACTCGCCGGGCCTGTGGTCAATGCGGTGCGATAGACCAACTTCGCTCAAAAGCATGTGGGCGCGTGGCTCCAGCGCATTCTGTGAATGACCACCGATCATTCCAGGCATCATGACATTCTCAAGCGCCGAGAACTCCGGCAGCAGGTGATGGAACTGGAACACAAAGCCAATGTTCTCGTTTCGAAAACGCGCCAGTTCATCGTTGTTGAATCTGAAAACATCTGTGCCACCGACCTCGACGGTACCATCGTTCGGCCTGTCCAGGGTGCCCAGAATATGCAGCAGCGTGCTCTTGCCGACACCAGACGGGCCAATCACGGCCACAATCTGGCCACTGTTGACGCTGAGATCTACGCCTCTCAGAACATGAACTTTGCTTCGCCCGAGCCTATAAGCCTTGTGCAGGCCCTTTGCCTGAAGGATAACTGAATTGCGCGCCATATTTGCTACTCGTACCTTATCGCTTCAACCGGTTCCAGTTTTGCGGCGCGGCTCGCCGGGTAAACCGCGGCCAGATAACACAATAGAACCGCGATTGCCGCGATCATCACAAAATCCAGCCCTTGCATCAACACCGGCACCGAGCTGATAATGTAGACATCCGCAGGCAAAGAAATCAACTTGTATTCCAACTGTAACCAGCACGTGACATATCCGATAATGCACCCCAACGCCGTTCCAATGACACCACCGATGAGGCCTTCCAATACAAAAATTCTTCGAATCGATGACGAAGTTGCGCCCATGGATTTCAGGATGCCAATCTCCTTGGTCTTCTCGAGAACAATCATGATGAGGGTGCTGATGATGTTGAATGCCGCGACTATAATGATCAAACTGAGCACAATGAACATCATCCACTTCTCAATCTGCATCCAGGAGAATAGATTCTTGTTCATGTCGAACCAGGTCAAGGTGGCGTAGGGGTAGCCAAGAATGTTGTCAATCTCGGCTGCGACTGCGTCGGCATAATCCAGATCATCGAGTTTGATTTCAAGACCAGTCACGTAGTTGGCGGTTTTGCCATCTTTGTTTTTTTTACGGAGGTCAAACAGCCGTTGCGCCTCGTTGATCGAAACATAGGCGTAGAGTTCGTCGAAATCAAAGATCCCGGTCTCGAAAAAGCCCGTCACCTTGAAGGTCCGCATGCTCGGTACGGAATTCAAAAGCAGGGGGCTGATGTTGTTGGGGCTCATGATCTGCACTTTGTCACCCAGATCGACATTGAGGCGGTCGGCCAAGTAGGAGCCAATCACGATGCCTGGATAACTTTTCTGGCCATCGGACGGGATATCACCGATTTCAAACAAGCCGTAATTGATGTTGTTGAGAATGTCGGACACCTGCGAAACCGTTGCTGGATCTACGGCTTTCACGGCGACGCCGCTCTTTTTGTTCTTCGAAATAATCAGCCCTTTTTCCTCGATGTAGGGCGAGATGCCGGCAAGATGGTCGAGATTTGCCAGCTTGTCGATAATCTCCTGGTAGTTCTCGACGCCCTGGTTGTGGAAAGTTCTGAGTTCAATGTGGGCGCCAAATCCGATGATGCGCGAGCGAACTTCACTCTCAAATCCGTTCATCACCGAAAGCACAATAATCAACGCGGCTACCCCGATCATGACGCCCAGAATCGAGATGTAGGTAATCAACGAGATGAAACCGGTCTTGCGCTTCGACTTGAGATGGCGGTTGGCGACAAACAGCTCGAACGTCATATTTTGCCTTCCGATTTTTCAGGGCGCATGGCCGGGAAGAGTAGCACATCGCGAATCGAGGGCTGGTCGGTGAACAACATCACCAGTCGGTCGATGCCGATGCCCAGCCCGGCCGTCGGTGGCATACCATATTCCAGGGCGCGCAGAAAGTCTTCGTCCAGCATCTGCGCCTCGTCATCTCCCAATTCCAGCAGTTTTTGTTGCGCCAAAAAACGCTCGCGCTGGTCGATGGGGTCGTTCAGTTCCGAAAAAGCATTGCCGATTTCTCCGCCGACAATGAACGGCTCAAAGCGTTCCACCAGCCTGGGATCGTCGCGGTGGCGCTTGGCCAGCGGCGAAAGCTCGACCGGGTAGTCCGTGATGAAAGTGGGTTGAATCAGTTCCGGCTCAACTTTCGCGCTGAAGATTTCATCGATGATCTTTCCTTCGCGCCAGAACGACTCCAACTCGATGTCAAGCTCTTTGGCGGCGCTGCGCAGTTCATCGAGATTCTTGCCATACAGGTCCTTGCCGGTGCATTGCTTAATGGCTTCGAACAGCGGAACCCGCTTCCACGGCGGCGTCAGATCAATTTCGCGCCCCTGGTGAGTCACTATTTTCTGGCCGAAAATCTCTTGCGCCAGACTGCTGACCATGTTCTCCACCAATGTCATCATGAACTGGTAGTCTTCATAGGCAACATAGACTTCCATCATGGTGAATTCGGGATTGTGAAAGCGGTCCATGCCCTCGTTGCGGAAGTCTTTGGAAATCTCATAAACCCCGTCGTAGCCGCCGACAATCAGACGCTTCAGGTAAAGCTCGTCCGCGATGCGCAAATAGAATTCGAAATCCAGGGCATTGTGATGGGTCACGAACGGCCGCGCGGAGGCGCCACCATAGATCGGCTGCAAAACCGGCGTTTCGACTTCAAGAAATCCCTGGTCGTCCAAAAAACGCCGCATGTTCGAAATGATGCGGGAGCGCGTAACGAAGACGTCGCGCACCTCGGGGTTTACTATCAAATCCACGTAACGCTGACGGTAGCGCAGCTCCTTGTCCGCAAACTGGTCGTAGACTACGCGGTCGTCTCCCTCCTGCTTTTCTTTCACGATTGGGAGCGGACGCAGAGTTTTGGAGAGCAGCTCAACCCGTTGTGCTTTCACGGTTGTCTCGCCGGTACGGGTGACGAAAACTTCACCGGTCACGCCAACGATATCGCCGATATCGATCAACTTGAAGACTTCAAAATTCTCGTCTCCGATCTCATCTTTGCGGACGTAGATCTGTATCCGGCCCTGGGGATCCATCACGTGACCAAAGCCAACTTTGCCGTGACCGCGCACCGACATCAGCCTGCCGGCGATGGCGACGGTTTTCTCCATCATTTGCTCGGCATTCTGGAAAATGTCCGCTGACAAATGCGTTCGGGTGAAACTGTAAGGGTAGGGATTGACTTCCAGCTCTTGCAGGCGCGCCAGCTTTTCACGCCGGACGCGCATGACTTCGTTGAGGTCTTCGTTTTGGTTTTCTGTGCTCATTTACCGAATTTTTCCAAGATTGCTTTCTCTATGCCTTGTATGCTCTGGGCACCCTCTGTGACACCCAGCAAGTTATTTCGTAAGGAATGGTCTCCAGTTTCGCGCACAACTCGTAGATTGAAATCTCCGCGCCGCCCTGCTTGCCCATCAGCACCACATCGTCGCCAACTTCAACCTCGCTCTTTGGCCCGACATCTACCATAATCGCGTCCATACAAACCCGGCCGACTGACGGGTAGCGCTTCCCTCCAATCAGGACCTCAACACGGTTGGACAACATTCGATTCCAGCCATCCCCGTAGCCGATTGGGACAACGGCAATCCCGGTACTGACTTTCGTTTGATAGGTCATGCCGTAGCTGACAAACTCCTCCGCCTCAAGTTGCTGCACGGCTAAAACCCGCGACTTCAGAGTCATTCCCGGCCGTAGCGCCAGGCTTTCCGAGGTTTCCTGCGAAGGGTAATAACCGTACATGGACACCCCGGCTCGAACGGCATCAAAATAAGTCTCAGGGCAATCCAGAATCGCGCCGCTGTTGGCCGTATGTTTTAAAGGAACGTTGATACCTGCCATCTTTAGATCCGCGACAACTTGCTCGAACCGCTGCACCTGTTTGCCGGTGTAAGCCTTATCATGCGCGTCAGAGGCGGCAAAGTGAGTGAAAAGCCCCTTCAGACTCAGGCCCGGCAGCTTGTATATTTGGCCGATCAAATCTGCTGCCTGCCGCCACGCTACGCCCTGGCGTCCCATGCCGGTGTCCACTTTGACGTGCACGCTGACCTCACCGTTTACGGTCATCGCCGCCCGCGAAAGCGACCGGGCACGCTCCATATCGAAAACCGTTGCTTCAAGTTCATCATCAAGGAACGCCGGCGCATGCTCGGGGAAAAACGTCTGCATCACTAAAATCGGGGCTGTGACTCCTGCCGATCTAAGCTCACGGCCTTCGTCCAGGTTGGCGACGGCAAGCATTTGTGCGCCATTTGCCATGGCCGTTTCAGCCACCCTCAGTGCGCCATGCCCGTAGCCATTCGCCTTGACAACCGCGATCACTTGCGCTGGGGCCACTTTTGCGACGATGTTGCGGACGTTGCCGGCTATCGCCCCAAGGTCGATTTCCGCCACGGTTGCGGAGTAGCAGTCCATGCCTCGCCCAACTATTTTGCTTCGGCCTTGACGTCTTTCCCCATCAGAAAGGCCGTAATGAAATCATCGATACGACCATCCATAACCGCTTGCACATTGCCGGTTTCGACATTGGTGCGATGGTCTTTCACCAGGTTGTATGGATGAAAAACGTAGGACCGGATCTGGCTGCCCCAAGAGATATCCTTCTTATTCTTCTCAATCTCCGAGAGTTTCTCATCCTCTTCCTCGCGCCGTTTCTGGTAAAGGCGAGCCATCAGAATCTTCATGGCGCTGTCTTTATTGCGGTGCTGAGAACGCTCGCTCTGACACTGCACGACAATGCCCGTGGGGATGTGCGTGATTCGAACCGCCGAGCTGGTTTTGTTCACGTGTTGCCCGCCGGCGCCGCTGGCGCGGTAGGTATCGACGCGCAAATCGTTGGCGTCGATTTTGATTTCGATGCTGTCGTCGATTTCAGGATAAACAAACACGGAAGCGAAGGATGTGTGCCGGCGCGAATTCGCGTCAAAGGGTGAAATGCGCACCAGCCGGTGGACGCCGGCTTCAGCCTTCAAATAGCCGTAGGCGTATTTGCCTTTGACCTCAATAGTCACGCTCTTGATTCCGGCTTCGTCGCCACTCTGCAGATCGAGCACTTCCGATTGGTACCCGGCATTCTCCATCCAGCGCAAGTACATGCGCATGAGCATCTGTGCCCAGTCCTGGGACTCTGTGCCGCCAGCGCCGGGGTGAATGGTCAGAAGCGCGTTATTGGGATCGTCCGGCTCGCCGAGCATATTCTGAAACTCAGCCTGCTCCAGCCGTTTCGACAAGACCTGCAAATCACGCTCGATCTCCTGGAAGGTTTCTTCATCATCTTCATCCCGCGCCAACTCCAGCAGGGTATCGATGTCGTTGTATGTGGTTTCCAGCTCGGAAAAAAGTTCGACGGAATCACGATGGCCGCTAATTTCGCGCATCACCTTCTGAGCTTTTTCCTGATCGTCCCAGAAACCGGCGCCGGCCGAGACCTCTTCCAGTTGTTTTATCTGCTCTTGCCTCTCGGCGACGTCAAAGGCACACCTTTAGGTGAGTAACTCGTTCTGTCAGGCTATCCAGTTTTTGCTTGAGTTCGTCGAACATTTGGGTCTCTCTTGAGTTCGCTGATGGTTGAAAAAAGTTGGATGAATGTACAACAATAAACGGTGAGAGTCAAGGATTTGGGTTGGCGAATTTGATGGGCTTGACGCAAGCAAAGGCGCCGACGAGGGCGCAAGATCACGCACAGTCAAAACTGCACTTCACGCCCGACTACTTGGTCTTGAAATCATAAACACCATCCCAATTGTCCGACGGTGGCGTCTCCATAAAATCAAGGCAACGTTTGATGTAAACCCGTGTCGGACCATCGTTGGGGAAATGCTTCAGGATGCGCTTGAACTCCTTCAGAGCCTGGTACCACTTCAAGGCCTTGTAGTGTTCCAGCGCCTGCGAGTAGACTTCGATGAGCATGTCCTGCTCGGTCTGTGGCAAACCATTCATCCCCAGCAATTCAAATATTCTGACCGGCTGCTTCTTGCCTTTCACCCGCACTAGATCCAGCTCACGGGCACGCGCTTTCTTCCTCACCATGCGATAGGTGGCTTCACTGACGATGATGGCAGTGCCGTACTGCTTGTTTGCGCCTTCAAGCCGTGCTCCCAGATTGACGTCATCGCCGATCACGGTGTAGTCAAACAGTTGCGATGAACCGAGATTCCCCAGGATGACCTTGCCGGAATTGATGCCGATGCCGATTTCGAAATAATCCTGTTTCTTGCCAATCCAATCCTTTTGTAAGGCCCGCAAACGCTCCATCATCTCCAGAGCTGTCAGGCAGGCCTTTTCGGCGTGGTCTTTGAAATAATGCGGCGCGCCAAACACCGCCATGATTTCATCGCCGACAAACTTGTCGAGAGTACCGGTGTGTTTGAACACCACATCCACCATTTCCGTCAAGTATTCGTTCAGGCGGCTCACGACTTCGTGCGAAGAATGCCTCTCCGAAAAAGTTGTGAAACCTCGGATATCGGAAAAAAGCACGGTCAGCTCACGTCGTTCGCCGCCAAACTGGGGCAGCTTGCCGTCCTCGAGCATGGCGTCGATCACATCTTTTGCCATGTACTGCTGCCAGGATTTCTTGATGCGAACACGCTCGCGCTGCTCGGTAAGAGTCTGGTGCACGACATTGCCTACGAAGCTCAGAATGATTCCAAAACTTGGCGCGACGACATCGACCCAAACGCGGTGGTTGATAAAAACATACAACGCGATGATGAGAAAAAAGAAGATGAGGCCAAGCACCGCAAATAATCCACGAAAAGGCTTCAGCAGCCTGGTGAGGACCGTGGCGATTCCGGCCAGCAGAAAGACCGTCAGGATGTAGACGCCACCGCTTTGGGTGGAGATGAAATCGCCGCGCAGGATGGTGCTGAGTGCATTGGCGTGCACCTCCACGCCCGGCAGCTTCTTCTGCCTGCCCCGGTATTTGAAGAAGGGCGTTAGCTTGTTGTCCTGCAACGGCTCGGCGGAGGCTCCGATAAACACAATCTTGTCCTGAAACACACCATCTTTTCGCCATATCTCAAAAATATCCGAGTCTTCCTGGCCGAGGTCGAAATCGGCGTCATCGAGCACGGAGGAGAAAGAGTAAGTCGGGAAAGTACCGGCCGGGCCACGGAAATTGACCAGCATGGAATTGGCATCGTGCTTCGGGATTCGCTTTTGGCGGATGACGAAATGTCCATCGTCTTCATAATTGATGTTTCCCTTGGCAATGCCGCCATGTCTGAGCAAGAGATAGGCCTGCATGCTGAGCGGAAAATATGGCCGCCGGTTGTACGGCTGATACAGCAGATAGCGCCGGATGAAGCCATCGACATCTTCATCGACATTGCCGAGTCCCCACAAGGCTCCGGTGTTTTCCGTGAACATCTTGAGGGGAGGCTGCAAATCCGAGATACGTCCGCCTTTTATTCTAGCGTCGAACTTGGTGTCGATTTGGCCTGCGAGAATGACATTCTCGGCCCTTTTGATCGCACCCGCGAGCTGCAGGTCGTAGTTTGGGTTGCCGCTGACATCGGTGAATTCAACATCGACGATGATGAGTTTTGCGCCGGCATCGTACAGATTCTTGATCAGCCGGGCCCAGTAGACACGTGGAAATGGCCAGATGCGCAGCGCCTTGATGCTCTCTTCATCGATGGCGACAATAGCGATATCATCCTGCTCCGTCTCCATGGCGCCACGGATGGCGAAGCGCGTGTCATACGATTTAAGCTCAAGCGTGTCAAACTGCGTGGCCAGAATCAGCGCAAACACGCCGGAGAGAAAGGCGACGACTCCGCCAAACGCCCATTTGTGATGCCACAGCCTGACCAGATTTTCTTTTGAGATCTTCATATAAAAAACGGGACAGCATCGCGATACTGTCCCGTTCTAACTTTCATAACGACAAAAAGTTCTCGCGCCAGAATGACCCTGGCCCGCTCAGAGCGTTCGCTTGTGCTGCCTCAACCAAAACCTTGTTTCATGATCTTGTCGGAATATACGATCTGCAAATGAAGGATTCAAGCGACTTTCGTTAAGGCTGCGGCCACAGCATGCAGAGTGTCACCACCCTGGCTTCCGGTAATCGAGCATGTCAAACCAATGCCAGCACAGCCGTTCGGCTAGAATCGTTTTTCGTAATACAGCCTGAAGATACGGTCTGTGAACGACGGATTGGTGGTGCTGATGGTCGTGCTCTGGTCGGTGGTCGAACCGTTGTCATTGAACCGAATGATGCTGCCATCGAGCAGCACGAAATGGCCCGGCGAAATCTCAAACCTGGCGCCGGTGTTGAAGGCGAACCGACTGTAATCCGTCACGGTCTTTAGCGCCGTGCCTGAGGTGTCGCTCAGAGAAACGCCCGACGCGGAAGTGATGTTCGTGCCGACATAAGTATTCAGGCGATTGCGCCAGAAGCCATACTCCGCCTTGGCGCCAAACATACTGAATTTGAAATCATTCAGTCCGTCGCCAAACTGATTGTTGTTGTGGGCAAAATTGACGGTTGTCACCAGCGGGAAGGGATAGGTCGAACGCACCGACAAAACCTGTACGTTCGAGGAATTCTCCGTGATTGGCACAAACTTGTCGTCGCGGCCACTTGTGATCAGACTGAGTGAGATGGAATTATTGAGATTCAAAAAACGGGTGTCATAACTGAGCTGCACGCTGAGGTCGCGCGTCGTGTTGTTTTCGCGGTTGTCGAGGGTATCGATTGTAGCCGCCGCCGGGTTTGTCGGGTCGAAATTGAGCGTGTCAAAGGTCACGGAAGTCAGATCGTTGTCGCGGTTGTAGTTGCGCAGATTGAATGAAACGGTTGGCAGTCCGGCGCCGGGGAACACGGAAAAACCGGTGGTCACCGTGCGCAGGGCGGTCGGCTTGTTCTGATCGTCAGCGTCAAAGTTGTCGTCGTAATTCTCAAGGCCCAAGTTCAGGTAGAGCTTGTTTTGCCACAGACGAAACCGATCCTGCACATAAAAACCACGAAGGTTGTTGCGTAGGAATGAATTGCCTTGCGAATTGTACTGGCTGCCAATAGACTTGTAGCCAACCTCCAGATTATTGTTGAGCATGTTAAATCGGAAGGAAGCATTGTAGGCGACCGAGGTCAAGTCGCGCGGGTCGATGGGTGTTGTACTGGAATTGAAAATAAGCCAGTATTTCAATTTTTCCGGATCGAGGAAGTCCGGCACTTCAACATCGAACTGGGATTCCAGGCTGTCGAGATTCGCCGGGCCACCCGTAATGTCCGTCGATAGCCAACTGATTGCGCCACCGGCTCGAAATTCGATCCGATGGTTGGCAAAAGCCAGCAGAAAATCAGAGCCAACCACCAGGTTGTCCTGCGGCAAAGTGAAAAGCGTGTCCCCCCGGCTGGTTCCCACCGAAGTCGTATCATCGCGAACCTTGAGCACATTGAACCCAAGCTGAAAATTCTTACCGCTGCCAAAACTGGCGCGCAGTCCCAACAGATTTTGAGAATGGGTAGCGCCGGTCAACTGGGTTGAATCTGCTCCCGTTACGGTCTTGAAGGTCGAGTCTGCCAGCGAATCCTTCACCAATGCGAGCGCGGAATGGACTTTGCGCACGGTTTGCCCGGTGATGACATCAGCGTTGAAAAACCCAAGGCGGAGCCGTCCATGAACGCCGCGCACCCGTTTTCCCCAGAGCATCAAATCATTGAAGCGGGGATAGGTGTCGCCCACCGTGAATCCGACCAGCGGCAAATCTACGCGCGCCGTAAACCGGTGACGAGGCTGAAACTGATTGTCTTCGCGGCTGGTCAGAAAGACGCGAGCGTTATATTTCGCAAAACCAGCCTGGCCGGAGACATTGCCACCGATGTTGTTGTCATCAAATGACACATCGCTGATGTTCTCGTGGCGGGACTCCGCGAAAACGCGGCCGCGAAACGCGGGTGTGCCGGAAAGTCGCTTGGCCTTGCCTTTCACAATGAAATTCCACGCCTGGCCAGGCAGCTCAGCACCGGATTGGAAATGTCCTTGCACGTGAATCTGGTGTGCACCGGGTCCAAGCTCCAAGGTCGAATAGGTCAAGACATTCTCAGTCACTTCGGCATTTCCGGTGACGTTTTGACCATCCACAAGGAGGCTGATGCTGGCGGGATCCACGGCATCATCATCCGACGGCATAAACGAAACCGCAATCAGGACTTCTTCGCCCTCACCAAACGTTTCTCCATCTTCCGGACTCAAAACCAGTAGCGGTCCAAGGTCACTCAAGTCAGTGGGTGATGCGAACTCCTCGGGCGGGGCATCATTGATATTTCTCGTTGGTGTAGGCTGCACAGTCGGGGGCGCAACGGGAACGCTCGCCGGTGGAACGGTTGTGCGTGCAGACCGTGCTCTGCCTGGCGCAACACTCACGGTTAGCGGGTTGCCATAGGGATTCTCGGCCGGGTATGTAGTCGCGTCCGAGGCGCCTACCAGGGCCAGGATGAAGTATTGCATCTCGCCACTGGCGATCTCGGATTCGGGCAATTCGCCAATAAATCCGGCGCCGGCGCGGGTCATCTCAAGGTAGCTGAAAGACAACTCATGCTGTGTCTTGTAATAGATACGCATGAAAGACACCTGCCGGGTCGCCCCGTCAACTCGGGCTTGAACGACGAATTTCTGGTCTGGCCGCAGTGCAGTCATTGGCGTGTGGATGATCCTCGCCTCCAGCAGCAACGGCTCCGAAGAATGAAGCTGGCGCACGGGTAAAACGCCAGTCAGTGATAGAAGAATCAAAGTTGAAAATAATAGTCTGCGTGTTGTCCCCCCGGCTTGACAAATCAAATCCGGCATCCCGCTCATATTCTCTCTTTTTTGTTGTTGTTTATGTCGCTAAGCTCTGTTTGAGAAATAGGCCACAAAGTTGTTCTCATTACCAGGTGTCACTCCGAAAAATATCTGTCATTCCAGCACGTTTTTGGCGGGAATCCATGATTGTGGCTGAACCTGGATGCCCGCTAGAAACGTGCGGGCATGACAAAAGTCAACCATTTCAGGATAGACACTACCTACTCCTCATCGCTCAGCTCAAGCTATTCAAAATCAATGATCATTTTTTTCTTGTTTCCGTCCGCATCTTCAAACTCGATTTCGATATTGCGGCCGCCTTCGTCGTCGTCCAAATTGAAGATGTCTTCAGGATTACCATCGAGGCGCTCTGGAGGTGAACCCCTTGTCATTCGCGCCATTTCATTGGCGCCAAGCAGCATGGTGCCTGCCTGATTGGCCAACTCCATGAGTCCCTCCTGGCAAAACACAAAGAAGTTGTCGTCGGCCACCAGACAATTGAACTCAGTACCCTTGACGGTTGCTACGCCAGATGGCGACTCGATGCGCATGCGGGTGTTTTGCTTGGTGACTTTGGCCCAGATTTCGCCAAATGTCAACTGGATGCGTTTGACGATGCTCTTCTCTTCGCGCTTGCCCTCAATGGTCACGTTGGAATTCGACCTGACTTTGAGCAGGGACTTATCGTCGGTGAAAACCAGAGCAGCAATCGAGTTCGGGCCCGTGCGCACGACTTCGCCTGAATTCATCCGATGGCCGCGCTTCGCGGAAAACCAGGTGCTGCGGCCCTGCTTATTCAACTCTACTTTGCCTGCGGTTTTCAGAACCAGCGCCACATCCTTGTCGTCCGGGCTGGCAGTTGCAGCATGGGCGAAAGTCATCAGAAGCAGCGCGGTGAAGAAGAAATGTATTTTCATAGTCATGATAAATATCCTCACGGAAAACTAAACAACTATTATGCTGATAGCGATATCATCGCAATTAACGGAGCGGCGCCGACTTCACCAGGCAACCGGTGCGCTACCCTGCGCATGCCTGAATCAGCACCAGCTACTCGATGCGATAGCCTGAGTATTTGGCGTCCATCTTGCGCATCTTGATGAGAAGTTCGGGCACGGTGACTTCTTTGCCGTTGAAGGTGACACGCGTTGCGTCATAGCCTTCAAGGTCGCCACCTTCGCTAAACAGCTTCTCAAGTTCCGGTCCCATCATATTTCTGAGAAGCATTTCTACCTGCTGTTGCATGGCGGAAAAGCGATCGACGCGAGGAACCCTGAAACAGAATATCTCGCTTTCCAGCGGAATCAGACCGCTCGAAGATGAGATAAATCCAATGACGCGCCAAAGGTAGGTCTTACCCGGACGCAACGCGAGTTCCGTTCCGGAGGCCGGGTACTGGAAGTTGGTTGACGGCAACACTTCAACCCGGCCGTCAAGCTCCGCGAAGTTCAAATCGGGGAGGCGGTTGCGCTGTGCGCTACCCTGGATGAAGTAATTGCGGACAAATCGCGGACGTTGGTTGAGAATGCTTTCGGGATCTTCACCGCGCCGGGCCTCGGCAACAATAACCCGAAACAAGCGCAGGTCCGACTCCCAGCGAAACTGGGGTAAGTTTGTGAAAACCGCCTGGCAATCGCTGCGTCTGCCTGAGGCAGGCGCGCCCGGGAAAACCAGGTCGAGTCGTCTGGGATTCCTGACCCGAATATCAAAGGAATCATCGGCGTTGTCGATTGGACCGCCATCTTCGCTGCGCAGCCTGACATCGAATTTGTATATGTCGGACGGCAGTCTGCCGGTTGCCAGAATGTCTTCGAGTAGCCTGCTGACGACGGCATCATCGATCTGGTAGTCGCGGAACCGGTAGGGGCCATTGCTGGTGAAGAGATCATTGTTGGTCAGGCGGACTCGTTGGTCTGGGTTGAAGCTCAGTGGGCCGGTCTGCCCACGTGAGAGATTCCCATGTTCCCGGCTCGAGATTAGCATCTCCAAAATCAGGCGGGGCCCGCTGGCCGGATCGCTGTTGCGCGGAACATTGTTGTTTCTGATCTCCACATAGAATATCGGCGGTCCGTTGCCGGGCCGATTGATGTCAAAGTCTTTCAGAAAAAAGACATCGAGCCCGGCGCGGTTGATGAATCCTGCCTCTACCGTTGGCTCCTGAGCAAAGCCCACGATTGGCAGAACCAGCAACGCCAGGGCTACACGTAAGCCGCTGAAAAGGTGTCGCATAGCTCCTCCAAAAAAAATGCACCCCGGAAAAAACCTGATTGTCTCAGGTTAAAACATAACAGTAACATACATAAAAACTACAAAAATGGGGAAAACGCACGGTGTGGCCGATCAGGCGATGAAGTCAGTTCAAAAGGTCGGGTCCGTTCTGCCGGTGTAGTGCAACAGGATAAAGGCGCCCACAAAAAGCTTGCCGAACACCATGCCGAAAAGTTTCCAGGCCAATAGAAGCCCAATGATGGAAAAGGCAGGTTGCCGCGTAAAAGTAGTGAACCGGTAGGCCATTCGGTCAGACATGAACAAGGTAACCACTGCGCTGCCGTCGAGAGGCGGGAACGGGAACAGATTGAACACGAAGAGAATAAGGTTCAACGCGAACAGGACGCTCAGGAGCTTTGCTACGCCAACCCAGCCGGGTCCGTCAGACAAAACAAAGCGGGTGAGTTGTAAACGGCCGGCGGCATCAAACATGTCGCGCCATTCAGGCGTGGTAAACACGCCGTTTGACAATCCATAACTCAGCAGCATGAAGGAAACCAGACACAAGACAAGGTTGGCAGCCGGCCCAGCCGCGGCCATCCAGGCTGCCCGGCGCGGATAGCGTTGCGCCCAGTTCGGATCGTATGGCGCACTTGCCCAGCCAATCATCCAGCCCCACAAAACAAATGAGAGAAACGGCACTACAAGCGTGCCGACCGGCGCGCGCTCGATGTGCGGTAACGGGTTGAGCGAAACCTGGCCACCCAGGTAGGCGGTCATGTCTCCGCCCTTCATTGCGACGAACGCATGAGCCGCCTCGTGCGAGGTGAAAGAGAGTAGGAAGGCGACATACCAAATGAGCATATCCGCGAAATTAATGGCTGGCATGATCAAAAATAGGCAACTCTTGTTTGAAAGTCAACCTGCAATTGGAAGTGGAAAACAGGAGATCAGCCTGAAGAAACCCGGCCTTCTATTCTCCCAACTACCGAATACCGCCACCATTCACCGTCATCCAACATCTTTTCGCCGAAAGTCAGCGAACCTCCGGGTCACGATGCTGTACTCTACTGCATTGAACCAAACACATCAATACAAACCACGGAGGCATGTTTATGTTTGCGAAGACCACATCCACTCTTCTGATCCTGCTGGCCGCGGCCTCGGTCAACGCCATGCAAAAGAACGATTTTCGTGCTCAACTTCTCAAAGCCAAGAAGCTAGTCGAAAACGCGAGGCACGAGAGCAGCGAGTCCAGACTGCTTGACGCAAGAGCCGAGTTTGAACGCCTCAGCCAGGACAAGGAGATGGGCTGGCTGGCGGACTACTATGTTGCATACGCCGATTACCGCCTGGCCGTCTACCAGATGAGCCGGAATGAAACTGCGCAACAGACCACCTATCTGGACCACGGCATCGACCGGCTTGACCGCTGTCTCGAGAAAAATGAAGAATTCGCGGATGCCGGCGCTTTGCAGGCAAACCTCATCGGCCAAAAGATCAATGCCAGCCCAGCGTTGACGATGGACCTCGGCATGATATTGGGAGAGGTCATGGCTGATGCCCTCCGGCGCGGCCCCAGCAACCCACGCGTTGCAATGTTCTCGGCGCTCAACGCTTACTTCACGCCGGTGCAATTCGGCGGCAGCAAGATCAAAGCGCTTGAAGAGATGGGGCGAGCCGTCCACATCTTCGATGAAGAAGAACAGAAAGATCAGCCGTTTCCGGACTGGGGACACGACGAGGCCCTCACCTGGCTGGCCCGCATGCAAATGGAAGCTGGTCAGAACGAAGCGGCACAGAAGACTATTGCCCAGGCGCTGAAACTCAATCCCGGGAGCGGCTTTGCACGTTCGGTTCAGTCGCGATTGCAGGAGCGGCAGAGCAGCAAATAGAACGTTTTGTTCCCGATTGCACGCTGAGACAAGGCGTCTCTTTGCATACGTTCGTTTCACAGCACCTCCTCTGAAGCACAGGGGAGGGTGCCACGCCGAGTTGACCGATGCGCTGCAAAGAAGATCTCTGGCGGACGATCAGCCCTTTCATCTTGCATTTTTGCCCACGACATTGTAGGTTGCGGTGTGATGGAGAACAGGAAACACATGGCTGTCGGCCTCCTAATATGGACGCTCTACAATTTCTTCTCGGCAGGAGTTCTCGCGCTACAACAACATCTTGAATACTGGGACGCCTTTATGAGCGCCGGCGCCAGCAACTATGCCATGGCGCTCATGAGTATTCCCCTCTGGAGCTTCTGCAAACGCTTCCCTCTCGACAAAGAAAAGATAGTCGCCACCGTCATTCTCGACACCATTGTCTGCAGTGTTCTGTCAGTCGTCTGGCTCGTCGCCTACTATGGCATTCACTGGCTTTTCGTGCACAAGGGCGCGGTGATGGTGATGCTATCGACCCGTATCTACCTTTGGCAACTGCTTGACGGGTTGACAAAATTCGCCCTGATTCTCGGCATTTTCTACACCATTCAATTCTACCAGAAGCTCAAGAAGACAGAACTCCGTGAGGCTGAATTAGACCTGCTGACCAAGGATATGGAACTGCAGCATTTAAAGACGCAAATCAACCCGCATTTTCTGTTCAACGCGCTCAACTCCGTCAACGCCCTGATGGGGAAAGAACCGGAGAAAGCCCGCACCATGAACAGCAAACTCTCGCAGTTGCTTCGTACCGCATTGGAGGGGCAGGACAGCAAATTCGTCAAGCTGAGTGAGGAACTCGCGTTCGCGCGCACCTATCTTGATATCGAGAAGGTTCGATTTGGCGACAAGCTCCGCGTTGACGAGGCCATAGATGCTTCTGTTCTCGACCAGGATGTGCCGGCGATGCTGCTGCAGCCGCTGGTCGAAAATGCGATCAAGCACGGCATCGCAAAACAGGCTCATGGCGGATTGGTTCAAATCAAGCTCGCGAGGTTTGAAAACACATTGGACATCAAGGTGATAAATTCAGGCTCCGACGGCTCCTCAAAAGCGACCGCCACGGCCTTTGAACGGGGCATCGGTCTGAAAAATACCCGCCAGCGGCTGGCCCGCATCTATGAAAATGCGTTCGTGTTTGAAATCGATAACGGCCAGCCCGACGAGTTTTGCGCCCACATTCAGCTTCCGCTGACACCAAATCACCCTGAGGAGAAAGGCCCCGCATGACTGTCGCACCACCGCTGAAAACAATCATTGTGGATGATGAGGAGCTGGCGAGACAGATGATTCGGGAGTATCTCTACAGTTATCCTGGCGTGGAAATAATCGCGGAATGCAGCGCCGGAAACGAGGCGGTGGCAACCATCAACTCACTCAAGCCAGACTTGATCTTCCTGGATATTCAGATGCCGGAGCACACGGGATTTGAAATTCTGCCGAGGCTCGAGTGCGTGCCGCACATCATCTTCTCGACTGCGTTTGATAAATATGCGCTCAAGGCTTTCGAAGTGAATGCCGTTGATTATCTGCTCAAGCCCTACGACAAAGCGAGATTTGACCAGGCCATCAAGAAAGTGCTGCAACGCATTCAGTCCCCTGCGCAGCCACCGGACGAGATCTTGTCACTGCTGAATGCCCTCCAGCGCGACCACCACCAAAACGATCGATTCTGGATAAAAGATGGCGGACTGTTGCGACCGGTGCGCCATGACACGATTGACTGGGTTGAAGCGATGGATGACTATGTTTGCCTGCATGTGGGCAGCGAACAATTCCTGGTAAGCCAGACCATGAAGGAACTCGAGACGCGACTCAGCGCGAAGTGTTTCATGCGCATTCACCGCTCCACTATCGTTAACCTGGACCGGATCAAAGAACTCCGGTCCATGGGTGACAGCAGCTACCAGGTCGTTCTCAAAGATGGTACAAAGTTGGCGTTGAGCCGGGCGCAGGCCAAACAACTGCGACGGCAAACTCTATAAACAAAGCGCCCAAAATCTCTCTCATCTAATTCACCGCGGATCAGCGCGTCACGTCCGCACTCATGCTTTCATTGACTGCCGCCACCACGGTCTCAACCGTGACCTGCTGCATGCACTCAAGTGTGCCAAGCGGACATTCAAGCTCCTGACAAGGCCGGCACTGCACCTCAGCAAAGATGGCTTGATGCCCTGCCTTTTGTGGGTACGGGAACCAGTACTCCGGTGCATCGGGGCCAAAAATACCGATTATTTTGGTGCCGACTGCTGCTCCGAGATGCATGAGCCCCGAGTAGCTGCTGACCAGAACATTCGCTTGCGCCAACAAGGATCCCAGGCGGCGCACGGGCATATTGTCCGCGCAAATCACCTCATTTGGAACCTGGTCCATCAGGCGTTGCAGCATCGGGCCCTCGTCCGGGCCTCCTTGAATGAAAACAACCTGCAGACCTTGCGCATGCAGCGCTGCTACCAGAGTCACAAATCGCTCAAAAGGCCAAACCCGGCTTTCCAGCCGGCTGCCCGGATGGATGGCGACCAGGGGCTTCTCCGGCACGATGCCGCCGGAAAGCAGATAGAATTGCGCCCACTCCCTCTCCTTTTCGGTAAGAAGAACCTGAGTGTCATGGCGTTCCGTCTCACATCCCAGGGGAGCTAAAAAAGAAAGATAATCGTCAACAACATCCTGTTGCGCCTTGTCTGGCCGTCGCAGACGATTGTAGAAAAGTCTGGCAATGCCCTTATGCGCGCCTGCCCGGTAGCGTGCGCCGCTCAAACGCGCCAGCAACCCGGTACGCCACGTATTCGACAAGTCGATGACCAGATCAAATTCGCAGGCCCGCACCTGCTTGATAAAGCCGGATGCCTTGTCCCGGGAGGACATGAGAATTGTGCGACTAAGATCCGGGTTGTCTTCCATGATCGGAGCATAGCCCTCGCGGGTCAACAAGCATATCTCAGCCTCGGGAAAGTGAGTTCGCAGGTTTTTGATGACGGGCGTCGTCAAGACCACCTCGCCAAGGTACTTGATGCGGATGAGCAAAATGCGGTGGATTCGACTCTTGATCAAAGGGATAGCAGCCTTGCTTTGTAAACGGGTTTAACAGGACCTTCAAGAACGAAGCGCATCTGTGCGCAACGATGGACGGTAAGCTCTCCTCCAGAGGTTTGGACGCGCATGGGGAACGCCCGGCCCGTGCCCAGATGGGTCAACAGCGCAGCGGCAATTGTGCCGGTTCCACAAGAAAGGGTCTCACCTTCGACCCCTCTTTCATAAGTCCGCATTCTGATGGCGCCGTCACTGTTGCACTGGACAAAGTTCACGTTCGTGCCCGCCGGTTGAAACTGCCGGTGGTAGCGGTATTTCCGGCCAAGCGAAAAGACATCAGCCGCAGCAACATCGTCGGTGAAGAGCACGTAGTGCGGCACGCCGGTATTCACCGAGCCGGCCTCTCGAAAACCGTTGTCTTCAAGCACGCCAACATCCTGGTCGAGATCGCGGGCATCAGGCAGTTCGAGTCTGACAGACAGTCCCGCAACCCACGCGTTGTAGAAATCATGCCCGAAGCGAAACCGGCACTCGCCCGAAGTGATTCCTGCTTGGCAGGCGACATATGCCGCAGCCCGGGCGCCGTTGCCGCATTCGGCCTCGCTGCCATCGGCGTTGAAGTAGCGCAAGGCAAAGTCAGAGTCAGAATCGTCATCTATCAACAAAACGCCATCTGCGCCAACTGAGATCCTGCGCTGGCAGATATTTTTGAAGAAGTTAGCATCTTCTTCCGAAAGCCCAGATTGCCGGTTATCGAAAACGATGAAATCATTGCCGGTCGCGGAAATTTTGGCGAATTCTAAACCGAGATAGTCTCGCATGCCTTGAGTCTCACGGGTTCATCTCCACGCAGGCTGGCGGCCGTCTGCACCGTACCCTTTCCCGAAATTGCCATGCTTGCTGCAGCCCGTGACTTGGATTGTGGACGATTACTTGTAATTGCTGGTCCAGGAGCCGTAAGTCGGGTTCGACAGCATGAAAAACCGCGTGCCCCAATGGGCATCCTGTGCTAGCTTGTTCTGTCGATAGTCCGCGGCGGTTTCTCCGCCCTGCATCGCCATGAAATCGCGGATATTGTCTCCGAACAAGGCGATGATGGTCAGCGGACCATTGGCTTCTGAACGGCCGGTCCCGGTTTCAAGCGCATTCCGACGATCGACTTTGGTATCGTTTTCATCCATTTTGGTCAGGATAATATCGCCATCCCGCCAAAGGCCTTTCTTCTTCAGATTGGCAACCGTCGCTTCCTCGACCGCGATGCGGCGATTGGTAATAAATGCGACGCGGCCCTTTGACCCAAGCGTGCGAACTTTCTCCAGGAAGGTCTTGACTCCGAAAATCGGAGGCGCTTCCTCACGCCTGCACCAGGCCTGCCAAAGCTCGCGGGTGTGACGCTGGCCCGCCTGTTCGAGTTCAACCGCATATCCGGTGTTATCCAGTACGGTTTCATCGACATCGAGAGCCACCACCCAATTCCCGCTTTCGTTTTGCGCGGCTCTCTCAACGTGCGGCCAGGCCATGCGATAGGTTTGTTCGCAAGCTGCCGCCCACTCGATTGAGGCCTTGACATACTGAACAGCAAGTTGCGGCTGCGGGGCGCTATCTTTCGGGGCGCAAGAAAACAGAGTGACAAACGCCAGCAGGAAAATCGTAAAACCAGTTTTTCGAAAACACATGTTCCCTCCGTCAAAAATGTCGTTCGTCAGAATAAATCCTGAAAATGCCAAAATAGAAAAAAATCGAGCAATTACAAGCAGAAACCGTTATCGGGTTTCTTTCGAAGATTTGTTTGTGTCGTGCACCAGACGCAACACCGCCAGAACATCGTAATCTATGACTTCATCACAGGCTTGGTAGACCGGCTTGAGCGCATTGCGACCGAGCCGTTGAAATGCTGTTGCCACAGCATCTTTTTGGTGCGGCGGTAGATTGACCGATGTCTCCAGAGCGGCCAATCGGTCAGTGGCCAGGCTACCGCCTTCATTGACGAATCGCCAAAGATTGCTGACGACAGTGCGCTGCTGAACGCCGAACTCGGTACAGAGTTGCGCCAGGCTCTTACCGGCGTTGAAGGCCTCAGCGATTCTAGCAAACTTACGTTTGCCGCCGGACAGCGTTCTGGCGCCCTGGCGAGTGGCTTGCTGCGGCGCACCCCTCTTCAAATAGGATCTGTCTTCGATATTTTTCAACCTGCAATGCCCCAGAATATCGCTGATGAACTTGGCGCCATAGCGCTCGAGCTTTGCCGCGCCCACACCGTGCATCAGAAGCAGATGCTCTTTGGTGTGCGGAAAATAGATGGCCATTTCCACCAGAGACTTGTCCGGGAAAATGACATAGGGCGCGACCTGCTCTTCGTCCGCCAGCATTTTGCGGCGTTTGCGCAGGCGGTTGAAAAGATCCGTGTCGTACTCCGGCACATCTTCATCACGAATCTGCAATTGCGGCTCCGCGGCGGCAACAGCCCCCATGACCGTATCTTTGCCATGCAAAGCGTCATAGGCCTTCTCGGTCAGTTTCAAGCTGCCGTGCTGCGAATCCTGAACCAGCAAATCCGCTTGCACGAACTGGCGCGACAAATGCAGCCACTGCTTCTTGGAATAGTCCTTGCCAATGCCGTAGGTCGAAAGGTGTTGGTGGTCAAACTTAAAGATTCTTTGAGATTCAGAGCCGCGCAGCACGTCGATGACATGATTTGCGCCAAACAGCTCCCGGGTTCGTTTAACGCACGACAGGAACATCTGCGCGGGCACCGTGATGTCCTCGAGCTTCCGCTCGCCTGCCAGACAATTGTCACACATGCCACAATTTTTTCTTGAGTACGCTTCTCCGAAATAGCTTAGCAATGGCTGCCGACGGCAGAGGTAACTTTCCGCAAAGCGCACCATCGCACTCAACTGCGTGTTTGCCACCTGCTGCTCCTGCCCCTGCTTCTGGTCGATGAAAAAGCGAATTTTGGCCGTGTCGCCGTAGCCGAATAGCAGAAGGCATTCCGCCCGCAAGCCGTCGCGGCCGGCACGGCCGATTTGCTGATAATAGCCCTCAATGTTTTTGGGCAAATCAAAATGGACCACAAAGCGCACATTGGGCTTGTTGATACCCATCCCGAAGGCAACCGTGGCAACGATGATCTGAACATCATCACGAATGAAAGCCTCCTGGTTGCGCTGGCGTTCGACATCGCTCATGCCCGCATGGTAGGGCCGAACGGAAAAGCCTTCGCTACCAAGAAAATCGCTAAGGTCTTCCACCTGCCGGCGAGAGAAGCAATAAATGATTCCGGATTTCTCAGGAAACTCACGCAGAAACTCGACGGTTTGCTGGAGTCCGGCGGATTTTTCCACCACCCGCAGAAACAGGTTCTCACGATTGAAAGAAGCCAAGAACTCGTTGGAGGCGCCGAAGCCGAGACTGCTTTTGATGTCGGCCTGCACCCGCGGTGTTGCAGTGGCGGTGAGCGCCATGCAGACAGCATCGGGGTAGCGCGCGCGAACATCCATGAGCTGGCGGTACTCGGGGCGAAAATCATGTCCCCACTCCGAAATGCAGTGCGCCTCGTCGATGGTGAAACAAGAGATGGTCTGGGAAGCCAGCAAGCTATGCAAGCGGGTGGTTAGCAAGGTTTCAGGGGCCACGTACAGCAAGCGGACATTGCCCTGTCGCACCAGTTCAAAATTGTGCTGGTAGGCGTCGCTCGAAAGTGAGCTGTTGAGGTAAACCGCCGGCACCTCAAGTGCGGCCAGTTGCTCCACCTGGTCTTTCATCAGTGAAATCAGGGGCGACACGACCACGGTCAGACCGTCGAATATGAGTGCCGGGATTTGATAGCAAAGCGACTTGCCGCTGCCCGTCGGCATAATGACCAGCGTGTCATTCTTGCGCAACACATTGTCTATGATCTTGGCCTGCAAAGGACGAAATTCGTCGTAGCCGAAAACTTCCTTTAGAAGGCTGTTCGCCCGATCCAGCATCTTTGATTTTTCCATGACACACTCCCTATCCGGTTCACCACTCGAACCACAAATGGTGTAGTGTAGTCGTTGTCTCACGAAAAATCAAGCTAAAACGGCAGACAAGAGCCACTTGAAAATACTTGCTATCTCAAACAAAAGGCACTATCTTGAATCTTGTTCTGCCCAGGACGTGACTTAGCCAAACCACGAGCCGCAACGTCACTGATTCCCAATTCTTGCCGAAGGAGGAAACGCGACCATGCTTTTCCGAATGCTCTATGACGACAAGCTCGCCCAAGCCGCTTACCTGATAGGTTGCCAGCAAACCAAGGAAGCCATCATCATCGATCCGCAGCGCGATGCGGACCGCTATCTTGTGGCGGCGGCAAAAGAGGGCTTGCGCCTTGTTGCCATTACCGAAACCCACATTCATGCGGATTTTCTTTCGGGGGCGCGCGAACTTGCGGAGCACACGGGCGCCAAACTCTATCTCTCCGATGAAGGCACGGATGACTGGAAGTACGGCTGGCTCAACGACAAGCACGGCGGCGGGAGCTACAACCACAAGTTGGTCTATGATGGCGATGTGATTCAGATTGGGCAAATTGAAATCCAGGTCATGTATTCGCCAGGGCATACGCCGGAGCACATCAGTTTTGTGGTCACCGACCGTGGCGGCGGTGCGGATAAACCGATGGGCATCGCGAGCGGAGACTTCGTTTTTGTCGGAGATGTCGGTCGCCCTGACTTGCTGGAGACCGCGGCGGGCCAGGAGGGCGCCAAAGAGCCCTCGGCCCGAACCATGTTTCAATCCCTACAGCGGTTCAAGACGCTTCCGGACTTTCTACAGCTCTGGCCGGGACACGGGTCCGGCAGTGCGTGTGGCAAAGCGCTTGGCGCCGTGCCACAATCTACGGTCGGCTATGAAAAGCTGTTTAATGCTTCCATTCTTTCGGCAAACAGCGAATCCGGATTCGTCGATTACATTCTTGACGGCCAGCCTGAGCCGCCAGCCTATTTTGCACGCATGAAACGCCTCAACCGGGACGGCCCTCCCCTGCTCGGCGGACTGCCCCAGCCGACGGAGGTTGGCGCCCTGGAATTGGATGCCTTGCAGGAAAAGGAGATAAACCTGATCGACACACGTCCATGGACTGAGTTCGTGGCCGGACACCTCGCCGGTTCCATTCACGCTCCGCTGAACTCCAGTTTTCCCACCATTGCCGGCTCCTACGTCGAACCTGGCAAAACTATCTTCATCGTGGTTGAAACCGGGCGGGTTGACGAAGTCCTTCGAGATCTCGTTCGAATTGGACTGGACGAGGTCGCGGGTTTTATTTCCCCGGAAACGCTTGCAGTCTACGCGCTCAATGGCGCCAGTCTGGAAACTTGCGATTGCCGCGACATCACGGAGTTGGCGGTTCTCCGCAAAGACCCCGAAATCCACATTCTTGATGTGCGCCACGGCCACGAATTCGATGCAGGCCGTCTGCCTGGCGCCCAGAACATAGCCCACACCCGGCTTGCGACGCGACTTGATGAAGTGCCGGTGGACAAGCGGCTGCTGGTCTACTGTCGATCCGGTGTGCGTTCCACCTACGCGGTTGGTTATCTCAAATCCCGCGGCCTCGATGCTGTTCAGATGGACGGCGGAATATTGGCGTGGCAGGCGGCAAAAGGAGAAGTATCCAAATAGACATGCGACGCTTCTTTCCAGTTCTGAACTGGCTCTTCCCTTACGATAAGAGCAACCTGAAGGGAGACATCACGGCCGGTTTGACCGTTGGCATCATGCTCATTCCGCAGGCCATGGCGCTTGCGCTGCTGGCCGGACTGCCCCCCATTGTTGGCCTTTATGCCTCCGTCGTTCCGCTGTTTGTTTACGCCTTGTTCGGCACATCCCGTGAACTCGCGGTGGGGCCCGTCGCCATCATCTCGCTATTGGTGGCCTCAGGCATTGGCAAACTGGCGGAACCCGGGAGTAATGAGTATGTCGCCTACGCCACGATTCTCGCCGGAATGGTCGGCGTCATCCAATTCGGTATGGGGCTGCTCAACTTTGGCTTTCTCGCCAATTTTCTGTCGCACCCCGTGATTAGCGGGTTTACCTCGGCAGCATCGGTGGTGATCGCTTTCAGCCAGCTCAAGCATGTTTTAGGAATCAGTCTGCCGGAGACGCATTATATTCACAAAATCATCTACTATTCCGCCCAGCGCATCGACCAAATCAATATCCCGACAGTCTTACTTGGCATACTCAGCATCGTTTTGCTGAAGTGGCTGCGAAAGTGGTGGCCCACCTTTCCCTGGATGGTGGTCGTTGTTGCGCTGACAACGGCACTGGTTTGGGCATTCGATCTCAGAGAAGCCGGCGTCCACGTCATGGGAGCGGTACCGCGAGGGTTGAAAGGAATCTCCCTGCCCATGGTCAACCTTGAGGCGTTGTCGGTGCTGGCCCCGATTGCCATCGCCATCTCACTGGTGGCGTTTATGGAAACCATCGCTGTAGCAAAAAAGCTGGCGGCGCGCAAGCAGTACAACATCGATGGCAACCAGGAGTTGGTGGCTTTGGGACTGGCCAACGTTGCGGCTTCCCTGTTTGGCGCCTATCCGGTCACGGGCGGGCTATCGCGCAGCGCCGTGAACGCCCAAGCCGGAGCAAAGACCGGATTGGCTTCCATGATCACGTCATCCATGATTGCGTTCACGCTGCTGTTCCTTACGGATTTCTTTTACTATATGCCAACGGTGGCCCTGGCTGCGATTATTTTAGTTGCCGTTGCCGGGCTCATCGACTTCAAGGAGCCAGTGCATCTCTACAAAGTCAAGCGCCTCGACCTGATTACCTGGGGCGTTACCTTTGTCGCAACCCTTGTTCTCGGTATTGAGAAGGGGATTATGTTGAGCATCGCCACCTCACTGGTGCTGGTCGTGCAGCGCACAACCCGGCCACACTACGCCGTTCTGGGCAGGCTGCCCGGCACAAAAGTTTATCGCAGCACCGAGCGCTATCCTGAGGCGATCACGCTCCTGGGCCTGATCATGATCCGGATCGACGCATCGCTTTATTTCGCGAATGTCAGTTTCCTCAACGAGAGGGTGCAGGAGTTGGTGCGCAAAAGTACACACCAACTCAGCGCCATCATCTTTGACGCCAGCAGTGTCAACGACATCGACTCATCGGCGGACACAGCGCTGCACGAGATGGCCGAGACTCTGCGCGAGCTACACATCAGACTCTATTTCACCAACATCAAGGGGCCAGTGCGAGACGTTTTGAAGCGGTCCGGATTTTACCACGAGCTTGGTGAGGACCACTTCTTCTTCAGCAATCACGACGCAGTCAAATTCTTTCTGGACGAACGAATTGAAATCATGAACGAGGCGCCAAGCGGGGCCGTATGGCGGCGAGCAAATTCGGGAATACTGTAGCCGAAGCGGAAAGGAAGCATTGAATTCAACCAAAACTCTCGTCACATTTCTCTTCCTGGCGATCCTGGACGCGTGGTACTACTTCGACAAACTTCCGGCCAGTGTTGCGACTCATTTTGATGCTCGCGGCCTGCCAAATGGCTGGCAAGGCAAGGCTACCGTGGTCACCATGGATATCGCCGCGACCGTGTTCGTTGTGGCATTGCTTGCCGGCGTGGCCGCCATGATCATGAAGCTGCCGGATGCCTACTTTAACATCTCCAACCGCGACTATTGGCTGGCACCGGAACGTGGCCTCGAAACACGCGAGCGGCTCGTAGCATTTCTTTTGCAGGTCGGCGCCTTGACCTTGTTGCTGATGCGGTTCATCATGCACCTGACATACGTACTCAACACGAAGCAGCCGCCAGGTGAGCTCGAATACCTCTGGCCTGCGCTGGTGGTTTACACGATTCTGGTAGTGTGGCTGACCTGGCGGCTGCTGACATCATTCCGCCTGGATAACTCAAACCGACCGAATGCTTGACTTTGCCCCGAAAGTTCACTAATTTTTCGTCTGGCTCACCCAACCGACTGCACAACCTTACAATCCACCGGAGGGAAACATGAACGTCTGGAAACAGACTCTGACATCGTTCGTTTTACTTTTGCCGATCTGCCTGCAAGCTCAATCGTCCTCGTTCGACGCGGACAGCGCCTACGCTTACACCGAACATCTGAGCGTAAACATCGGCCCGCGCCCGATGGGCTCCAGGAACGAGATCGCCGCGCTACAGTGGGCAACGGAAAAACTCAACTCGTTTGGCGCAGACACAGCCTACGTCCTAAGATTGACGGAAGCCACCGTTGGAAGAAACCTCGTCAACACACAAAGTGGCACGGCAGTCGGTGTGTTTAAGGGAGAGACGGACTCAACCATCGTCGTGGGCGGCCACATCGATTCATCCGCGCCGGAGCACCCGGGAGCAAACGATGATGCCACCGGAACCGCATGCGTGCTCGAACTGGCTCGCAAGTGGAGTCAGGAGCCGAGGCATTACACGCTCGTGTTTGTTGCCTTTGGAGGTGAGGAGAGTGGGCTTGTCGCCTCCAGGCATTTTGCGAACCACTACGCCGGCATCGATGAGGTCGCGTTGATGCTGCAGATTGACATGGCCGGTTCGACCGACCCGTTGATTATGTTTCTCGAGAGCGGCCACAAACAAACGCCTGAGTGGCTGGTCAAAGATGCTTACGCGGTCGAGCGAACCGCTGGCTACGAGAGCCTGAGCTACCCTATGTTCTTTTTTTCCATAAACAACACTGCGGGCGGCGCTGGCTCAGACCACGCACCCTTCATCGACCGTGGCATCCCGGCCATCGATTTCACCACCGGCATTAACACCTCACCAATTCACACTCAGCAGGACAAAATCGCGTTCATCGACAAGGCCGGCCTGGCGCGCAGCGGAAACATCGTTGACGGCCTGCTGAGGAAATATCAGGCGCACGGCATTCCTGCTGAAACAACCGGGAATTATATGCTCTGGCCAATGTGGGGAGGGCGTTTTTACATCCCGGCCTGGGCGATCGTGAGTGTGGTTATTCTGGCGCTTGCTGTCGGAGCCTGGGCTTTCGCCGCCAGCCGCAATCGCCGCCTGCAGATCCCAAAAGCCGAACGCGTACGGTTTTCTGGAATCAAACTGCTGCTCATGATGATTGTGATCGCAATTTGCACCCAGCTTGGCGAAGCAGGCATGCAAACGCTCAAAGGCCTGAGATACCCATGGCTGGCCCACATCGACAAGTACTTGTGGTTCGCGGCCATCTGGGCGGGAGCCGGGGCCTGGCTGGCGTTGCAGCTTACCAAAACGTGGCAATTCAGCTCCGACCCCTACGTTTATGCCAAACGCGCGCTCTCTATTCTCATCGTGTTTGTGGCTGCACTCTTTCTGGCAAGCGCGCGGCTGGCGCTTTTCCCGGCACTGACGCTGCTCTGCGTCGGCCTGGCAGTTTTCGTTCCCAGCCGCATTTTCAAACTCGTCATGGCCATCCTGGCCCCGATTCCGATGTTCAAACTCATGTTTATGGAGGCCTTTCCGTTTCTTGCACAAAATCTGAGTATGATCGGACTCAATATCCACTCGTTCTTTCCGGCACTGCTCTACAGCGGCGCAATTACCGTTGCGCTCGTGGTCTGGTATCTGCCGATTCTCAATTTCTATGCGTTGCTGAGAACAGAAATCAAGCCGGCGGGAGCGCTCCTGGCAGCAGCCAGAAAACCGGTGTTCGGCGGCATCCTGATTCTGGCGATCATCGGCTACGGGGGCTATCTGTATTCCTTCCCGGCATACTCCGACAAGTGGCGTGCGGCCTTGCGCATTGATGCCCACTATGACACACAAACCGGAGACAGCAAACTCGAGCTAAGAGGCAACGAGTACTTCAAAAACGTAGTCGTTAAGAGCGATTCCCTGGAGCGCAAATACGACGGCAGTGTGAGCCAGGACTCCCTGGCGATTCCATTTGCGGCAAATTGGGTCCATGTCTCTGGCAGCGAATCCCTGCGCACCGGGGAGCCAGGCACAGTCGATCTCGACTGGCTCATCACGACCGACCGGAACTGGTTGCAGGCCAAAGTGGTCATCAAAGCAGACACGGCTGGCATCGACGATGCAGCCTCCGAACTCGCGTTTTCTCTGAAAGATGAGACGCTGGCCTTTCGCTGGCTTTGGCAGCCACCAGACAGCCTGCGCCTGCGGGCGAAATTGAATATCGAGCCCGGCGCGCGACTCATCCGCGAGGTGACCGCCGTTTATGGAGAAATGCCGATACCGATTTCCGTGCAAACCGAGTTCGCATCCGTGCGCTACCGAACGACAGTGGTGGTTCGGGATACCCTGGAAGTCGCACGCATTCTATCCACGCAAAAGTAGAAACATTGGACCTCCAGATACCAAACGGGAGCAGGACCATGAAATCATACAATCGACATCAAGAAGCAGGCATCTCGCTACTCTGTGCCCTCTTCCTGCTTTGCACCGTGCTGCCGGGAATCAGCTCGGCGCAAACGCAGCCGGACGGCATCTATGTCATCTTCGATGCCTCGGGCTCAATGTGGCAGAAACTGCCCGACCAATCGTTCAAGATTGAAACAGCAAAGCAGGTTCTGCAGGAGTTTTTTAAACGGGATTTCAAGGACTACGAACTGGCATTTCGTGCCTACGGCCACCGCACCAAAGGCGACTGCCAGGACTCCGAATTGATCACGTCTTTCTCCCCTGCGGACAAGGCGCTGCCTAAACTTGAAGAATTCATGAAATCCGTCAATCCGAAAGGCAAGACCCCCATCCACCTGAGCCTGACTCAGGCGTTGACGGATTTTGGCACACGCGCCGGCGAAATCATCCTGATCAGCGATGGCATCGAAACCTGCGATGCCGACCCGTGCGAGCTTGTACGGATGTGGCAAGAGAAAAATGTCAACATTCGGGTGCACGTCGTCGGGCTCGGGCTGGACGAGAAATCCAAGCAGGCCATGCGCTGCATTTCGGAAGCGGCCGGCACGGAGTACTACGATGCCGGATCCGCTGATGAGCTTGCCGCCGGTCTTCAGAAAATCCAGAAAAAAGCCGTGGCTTCAGTGCTCAAAATCGTGGGTCTTGATTCGGGTGGCGAGTCGCGCGTGGTTCATGGTAGTCTGTGGCGCGACGGCAAGAAACTATACGAGGTCGGCAGCCATCGGCGCAATGTTGTTGAGGCCGGCAAATACACGCTGAGCATTGGCATTCAAACGCGGAATATGCAAATCTACAAACCAGTGAACGTCGAGGTTGACATACCGGAAGGCAGCGAACGTCGGGTTGAGGTCACCGTGGCGACGCCGCCAAGAATCCGGGCCACATTTCTAGACGGCGAGACTGCTCAGCGCGGTGCACTCATCCATGCTTATCAGAACGGCAAGAAGGTGTTTAAGTTCAGAGCCCAAGACGAGATCTACGTGGACGAAGGCACGTACGAGTTCCGCTCACAGCCAAACAAGCAGAACAAGCTGACTGTCACCGAAACGCTTGGCGCCGGCGATGACAAAGAAATCATCTTTCGGATGGTGCACACCGTGCACGCCAAGTTCAAACTTGTGGCGTCTGGTTCCGGCATCTGGTTTCGGCAGAACTACGAGCTTTGGCGGAATGGCGAGAAGAAACATGGCGTCCACGTTAACAACGGCGTCCGGGTTCTGCCCGGACAGTATGACCTGCGGCTGCCGGACAATCTCACTCCCCATGAAATCCCGGGAATCACAATCACCGAGGAGGCTAAACAGACATTCGAATTTACGGTGCCAACCGGCCATGTTACCTTCATCTACGAGCAGGCAGACGGGACCCGGGACCAGGACAAGCGCTGTTTTGTTGGGCGCGCTGGCAGCAGAAGTACTCATTTCAGGATGTCTGGCAAGAAGTTCCCGTTGACGCCAGGCAGCTACTACGTGAAAGGCTGGCGTGGTGAGTACGATGACGTGTCATTCGAAGTCGCCGAAGGCGAAGAAAAGAATATCGTAATCAGAGCCAAAAAATAACAGGACTTGAACCGACAGAATCAGGAGGAATTATGTGGGATTTTGAAATCGGGAAAGTGACGGGACTCTTACTCAAAACCTTGCCGTTCCTTATCTTCAGGCTTGCCATTTATCTCGGAATCGCGGTGGGCTACATCCTCGTGACCGGCATTGGCGCGGCCATGGGCTATTTCATGACTTCCTTTGGCGATGAACCCGGCGGTGGCGCCGGCATAGGCGGACTCATCGGTTTTGGCGTGGCAAGCGCCGCGCTGTACTGGTTCCGAGAATATGTGCTTTATCTGGTCAAGGCCGGCCACATTGCCGTGCTGGTTGAGTTGTTTGACGGTAAGGAACTGCCCGGCGGCAAAGGCCAGATTGAGTACGCCCAGACCAAGGTCAGGGAACGCTTTGCCGAGGCTTCTCTTCTATTCGGCCTGGACCGATTGATAAAGGGCATCCTGCGGGCCGTGAACCGCACCCTGTTCTCCATCGCCGCTTTTCTGCCGATTCCCGGGCTGGAAGGCCTGGTCGGAATCGTCAACAAAATTGTCAACGTCTCTCTGACCTACACCGACGAAATCATCATCGCACACAATTTCAGAACACGGTCCGACAATCCGTGGCAGAGCAGCAAGGACGCGATCATTCTGTATGCGCAAAACTACAAGTCCATGCTCAAGAACGCGTTCTTCCTGATGCTGTTCATGTACGCGCTCACCTTCGTTATCTTCCTGTTTGTTCTGGGCCCGGTGGCCGGTTTGATGTCAATATTTCCGGGCAACCTCGGGTTCTGGAGCTTCTTGCTGGCGATCATTTTTGCCTGGAGTCTGAAAGCTGCCGTGCTGGAACCGTTCGCCATCACTGCGATGATGCAAGTCTATTTCCGGGAGGTCGAAGGCCAGGAGCCGAATCCGGAGTGGGATGAAAAACTCTCGGCAGCCTCCGACAAGTTCAAGGAGCTGAAGGAAAAGGCGCTGGGGAAAGCAACGCCAGCGTCGGCCTAACAGGACAAGCATTGCCACTTGGCGGCTTTCATCGGTCGCCAGGTTATGGCTTGCTCTTCAGTAAGCCAGGTGAGCGTCTGGTCGGTCGAAATAGCGGATTGTTGCGGAATGGAGAACGAGCCTAGCGACCCGCGGCAAATTCCAGAACCTCCTCGTTTGCTGCCCCAAGCCGGTTGATGACAAACAGTTTTGCGCTGGTGGGCTCATTTTCCGCGAGGAAGCCATAGAATTCACCCGCTTTCAGGGTGGCGCCGGGCTTGATGAGGGTGTCAAGGTAGGTGCCATCCATCTCGCAAACATGGATGCCGTTCTGGTCGGCGACGTAGAAATAGTCCTGCGGCAGGTACACCTGGTCGCTCAGATCAACTCCGGCACTGTCCTGCACCAGGGCGATCCGGGTCGGATTTGCGAGTCGCACGGGCTGGCCCAAATTGGCCACGCCATTCGTACCGAATGTGCCATAAGACGCGATGAACTCTCCGTTGCCGGCAAACCGGACCACGCGATGGTTTCCCCAATCTGCCACAAAAATCTCACCGCCGGAATTTACCGCAATGCCTTCCGGGCTCTTGAGAGGAGTAGACAGTCTCAGTCTGAGTTGCCGGTCGCGTTGAGCTGATTCAGAATTCGAATAGGTCCACACCGAGTTGGTCTTTGAATTCACCGCCAGAATACGGTCGCCTGCCGGGTCCACCACGCAATCGCGCACTTCGAGGTAGCGGCTGAAATCCCGCCGCAGTTGCGAATCCTGACTCTGGGCCGGAATTGCATTGAGGACGAAATTCCGGTCAACACGAGGCTCAAAGGGGTAGGCAACCGCCGCAGAGATGTTCGCGGGTTCACCCGCCGGCTCAAATGTAAGCACTTTGTTCATCTTCACCAAGAGGCGGTCAACACCGGGCTTCGAGAATGTGTGGACCTGTTTGAAGGCGTAGCAGTCATCGTTTTCGATGCGCAGCTCAAGCTCGGAATTCAGCCGGAGAAAGCGCTCTTCGTAAACGCCGTCCCGGGCGGTCAGTATCTCGCTGTCGAGGTAAACGCGCAAATCGGCCGGCACCTGTTTCGGCAGCTCAACCGTCAAGTGTAAGGTTGATGTGAGTGCACCGCGTATTTCTTCGATTTGGTAAGGCGTGTTCGTGAAGGTATTGGATTCAACCACGAGACGAGCGTTCAGGCGGTTTCTCGACGGGTAAAAAGACTTGATGGGCAACCCGAACCTGAGAAGCCAATCGACGCTTTCCTGAGCGAATCGAGCTTTTAGAAACCTCTCGTCAGCCAGTTTCTCGTAGGCCAGAAGTGCAGGATTCCTGGCGGGTTGGAACTCGATGTTTTCCAAATCTACCGAATCGAGAACAGCAAGGCTGCCACTTCCGTCCGCGGATTCCATGCCGGCACGGGCATTTTCGAGCCAGAAATCGTCATAGACATTGTGCGTCTTCTGCAGCTTACGGACGATAGCCTGATAGCATCTCTTGGCGGCAAAGCCCTGGCCATCCTGCCTGAAGATCTCCGCAAGGTAAAACAGAGCGCGCAGATAACCCTTATCGTTGATCAGTGGCACCAGAATCTCCTTTGCCTCTTCGAACTCATCAGCGAAAAACAGGCTGCGGGCGCGGATATAGTCGGCTTCATCTTTGTTCTCGAAAGACGATTGCATCGCGGCCATGGCATTCGCGGCAGCCTGGAACTTGCGCTCTTTCGCCCGTCGGGTTGCTTCTATTTCCGCTTCCAAAGACATGACGATGCCGTGGAAAAAATTGGTATCATCTCGGCGCTCAACCTTTGTGATTTCAAAAAGGCGTTGCAGCAAGCTGACATAACGTGCCCTGACCACCCCAATATTAAGCGCCGCCCGCGGCAACACGAAACGAATGGTGGCCAATGCCTGCTCGAGTTTCTCATCTTTGTCGCCGGCCAACACGCCGTTCCAGATCTGCGATCTGCTCGTGGTCACCGCGCAGTTGACCAGCAGGTTGAGCTGGTCCACCCGCTCTCCGACCTGCCTGTTTGCCGGGTTAAAAGCCGCAATTTCCTGCCTCAGAGTTTGTAACTCGCGCTGTCTTCTGCCGAGATAAGCCGATTCAAAATCGAGCAAATACGTCCGGTAGATGGCGTCTTCGAGCAGAGTTTGCTGACGCCTACCGAGTTTGCCACGGGTTGCGAGCTTCGCCTGAAATGCGGCAAATTGGCGTCGGCTCTTTTCATTCTGCCCCTGAATCATTCTGACGTAGCCGCCCCAATAAAGCGCCTCGGGTTCATTGCGTGATGAGTCATAAAACGCCGGAGCGAAATTGTTGAATTCGACGCCCTGCGCATCCGGATGGCCCTGCGCCAGGTTGGCGCGACGGAACCTGCGCTCGATTTCAAGTCCAGGTGTGCCAGCAAGACGGGACCACGGCCCCATGAAGCGCTGCCATGCAGTGTGGTTGCGGGTTAGAAGATAGCGACCAAGTTCCTGATTCATTTCCAGATAATCCACGGTGGGTCTGTGTTCATCAAGAACTTCTCTGCTCAGGCCGGTGGCTAGGTTTTCAAAACTCGCCGCATTGAGATGGCGGAGCACAGCTTGTCGTGCAGCTTCCACACTGTCGCTGGCTAATCCGCGCGCGTCCTCGATTGATGGCAACCCTACAGAGTTGGATGGGTAAATGAGGTTCAGCCTTTCCCGCGCCAGCCTGGTCAGGAATTTCAGCTCAGCAAACCTGCTCGGGCTCGTGGGCGTCGCTGGCATTCGTAGAATGTTGTCGTACAGCGTCTGAATCGTCGGATACGCGTCGAGGGCAACACTCTGATTATCATGCGATTGCCCCTTATCCTGCGTCGCGAGTGAGCGTGCGGTCATTTCGCGGGTCTTGCTCTCCGCAGCCATGTAGTTTGAGAAGGCTTTCACTGAGTCAGGCGCATCGGGTGCGAACCTTGTGAACGCGTCGTACGCCTGGGAAAATCCCTCGGCGGTCTCGCCGGACATCTCGGCCATCCTGAAGCTGCACCAGCCGATTTTGTACCTGGCGATATGATAATGCTTCACAAAATCCGCACGCAAATCAGCGCTGGCCTCCGCACGCTTGAACTCCTCCCGGGCGCGCTCGAAATAGTTTATCGCTGTTGCTTCATCGGTCTCAATCATGGCCTTGTTGTAGTAGCTTTCAGCCAAGAAATATCTGGCGAGCCCCTCTTCCTGGGGTACTGATGCCAGAAAGTCAGGGACAAATATTGAGATTAGTGAATCGTACTGAGCACGATTGTACAGGTTGATGCCCTCGAGGAACTGTTGAGCCTGAGCAGTGCCCTGTAGAAACAACAATGATAACAGCAGGTATTTATAGCGGTTCAATCCGAAGGCCTCATCAATTATTCGTTGAATACTTTGATGCTTCTGGTGTTCAGCCCATCAACGTAGCACAGGATGCCATCCTTGAGCTGGTTCGTCGGTCCGATAAATTTGAAGTTCTTCTCCATACCGGAGACATCAATCTGAACCTTCATGTTTTCAAGCCGGGTAGGTACGTTGAAATAGTACCTGACAGTGCCTTTGCGGTAAGGTGAAAAATGCCAGGAACTCAGCACCCGGCGCAGATAATTCCCAGCTTTGGGGTGACCGCGGTCACGAACCTTGGCCACGCTAAAATTGCCGCTCCCATCCACAAATCCTTCGACCATGACGTCTGCCCGCTTGTCAATCCGCTCGAGAAATGCCCACTCGATGGGCTGCGGATTGCGTGTGAAATCTATCTCAAAGCGCAAAAGTTTCAGCGGCGGGCCGACGATACGAATGCTCTGCGTACCCGGCCGCCTCGGCACCGGGATTTCGTCCCGGGTGACTCTAACAGGGATGGTCGTCTGTAAGTCAGGAATCTGGGAGAGCAGAACTTCGCGATAGGCAAACAGCAGTGCCAATAGCGACGCCACTGCCCAAAGCACTGGCTTTACGTGCGGTGTGCGTTTCATAGAAATCATAAATCGATTTGAATGACGTTTCCTTGTACTTGAATGCCGCGGCTGTTTCGGATATCTTCGATGGTTCCAGCCACACAGCCGTACTCGAAACTCGGGAGATCGACCAATTCTTCAATCAGCGCGGTTGCGCGATAGTACGGTAGCCTGTCCGGGCAGCGGATGAGCACAAAGTAATCCTTGTTGGGATCCGCGGCAGACTCGGCCATGAGCGCATCCAGTCGAGCACGAAGACCTGCCGAGTCGAGCGTCATCTTCTGCAGCAGCAAATCGACTTTGCCCTGGATATTTAGAGCTGTTCGGCGCTTGTAGGTATAGAGATTGAGCGTGTCTATTGCAGTGTGATCGACCCAGAGAAATTCTTCTTCATCGAGAATCTGAATGAGAACCTGGGCCTCGCCGGGCTCATTCTTCGGGGTTGGGATGTAGAGCTGCGCCTCGCCCCTGCTCATCTTTATCATGACGCTGGTGATGATAAAAAAGATCAGCAGAATAAAGATGAGGTCGATTAGCGAGACCATCTGGAGCTTTCTGTTCTCGTGTGTCAGTCTTCTGAACGCCATGGCGATTGGTAGCTAGATTCCGGGCTAGGATTTGGTGCGAATAATGATTTGAGGGATTGCATCCTGCAGTGCGCTGCACTGTTCCATGATAAAATTGACAATTTTGAACTCGGTCGTCTCCTCCGCCCTGACCTCGACGACGGGATGACCATTGCCGCGATAAATCCGATCAGTCGCGACATAACGGCGAATGGAGTTCGTGATCAGAGTACACGGCGGCAAGGTTGCAAATTCCTCGCCTGCCAGAGACAGGATGTCCGGCGGAAAAGCAGCAAAGCTAGAGTCTTTAATTGCGCTGCTGAATGCCTGCCCGCGTGAAATCCGAAGCGTGTCGGAAAAGGTTGGCCACAAAACGAAGACCTTGCGGAACATCTGACCGCCACTGGTATCCGGGATGATCTGAATGAGCAGGTTGTCAAGCCGGTCATCCGTGACCACCGGAAGCTGAGTTTTGGTTTCAGGTAATGCCACGTCGGCGTATTCCTGCGACTCGGATAACTCCCCGGTCAAGGAATACGCGAACGTCACCATGAAAAAAATCAGCAGCAAAAATACGACATCAATCAAAGATGTCAGCTCCAGAGTGCGGGGTGTTACGGGGCGCTTAAAGGCCATTTCGCGGTACTAGAGTTTTTCAGTGATGGTAACGTACATTTCTTCCCATTTTGCGTAAATCCAGTCAAGTTTGTGCTTGAAATAGTAGTAGATAATCACAAACACAATGCCGTTCGCGAGGCCAAAAATCGTGGTCCAGAGTGCTTCAAAAATGCCGTTGCTGAGCATCTGGATGGTATTGACAAAGTCAGGGCTGCCGCTGGTCTTGGAGAGTTGTTGAAAAGCATAGGTGATACCCGTGACTGTGCCAAACAAACCGACAAGCGGCGCCAGCGCGCCATAATTCCAGAACCATTCGATTTTTGACTTTCGCTTGAGGGCTTCAATCTCGTTGGAGGCGCGATCTTCGAAAGCGCCCTTAACCTCTTCAGTGGGCTTGAACCAGCGATAGCCGTTCATTCTGTGAATGGAGAGACCTGCATGGATAATTCGGCTGGTCGGGAATGGCCGCAAGCCTCTCTTGAGTTCGAGCACGCCTTTGCGCAGAACCCATTTGCGCACCCTTGACAAGGGTTGAGCATCGGTCACTACCGGCTCGTAGATTTCTTCTATGAGCGCCTTCATATCCTCTTTTGGCGCGTGATTGTAGATCGCACCGCCGGCGGCGTGCTTGCCATTGGTGTTTTCCGTGACCAGGTCATGAAAATTATCTTCGATTTTGATCACCAACTCGGTAAGCAGATCGTCCGGCGATTTTACTCGACCGTTCAGGCCGTTATTTTCCGGGTAGGAAATAATGTCTTCGATGGTCGCGATGGCGCGGTCGCCGTCATTAGTCCAGTATTCCATGCATGCCACATCGACTGAAGCCATCTTTTCGGTCGAACTCAATGCATTCGGAATACTCTTGACCGCCTGGTCTGCGATCATTTTACTTTTGGCCGCTATCATCTCCCACGCCTTCATGACAAACTTGAACTTGTTGGTGAGCCGCTTTTCATAAGACACATCGCAACTCAGCATCAGGGACCAAACGAAATGTTTGCCGGAGCGCCGGAATGGAAAAACGTTGCCCAGATAGAGGGTTCGCGATGAATAAAAAACCAGAATCAGGACGCTGATCATCGAGGTGACGGACAGAAACATGAACGCGAGCTTGCCGAGCGCGGTTGACCGGTCATAGATATTGGCTTTGCCGATGGTGGCAAGCTGCCACCGGCCCGGGTTCATGTAGTAGAAGATCGAACGGTTATCGTCGCCATCAGCAACGCCGCTCTGCCCTTTGCCCACCACAACAGAAGCCTGATCAGAGTCTGCAACCAGCGCGCCCCGGTCATAAGCCTCGACTTTGAACGCGACTGTCTCGCCAAGCTTCAATTTGGGGAAGTCAGCGTAGTCATTTTGCCTCACCTCCAGCACCAGCGGCTCAGACTCAGCATCGCCGCGATATAGATATACTTTGTAGACGAAAGGTAGCGTTTTGACGTCTTTGAGCAATTCCGTAGTCACACCTTCGGAAGTTTCGCGGGCCGTCACTGCCCAAATCACCCGAAGGTCAGCGGCGGTTGGTACCCGCAGCCAATTCCTGTGCATTCTCTGAGAAATGATGTCTGTAAGAGACAGGTCATATTGCGTTTGCGCCCGAAGCTCATTCTGCCAGCACAAGCACATGAGACTACAGACCACTGTCGTGAGTAGCCGCGCCGTCACAACTCCTAACTGCTTCATCGCACCTAACCTCTATTATTCGTAGGCTTCGTTAACTCGTGTCTTATCTATAGTTCATCGTATAGAGTTCTTCTATCAGAGTCCCGTTTGAAAACGTTTTCAGGTAGGACTCAACCATCTTTGAAACCAACTCATTGACCTTGTCGTGCTGCTCTTTCTTCTGGTACTCAAGCAGTCGTTTCATGATTGTATTGCCGTTGGTTATGAACCTTGCCAGATCCGAATTGGGAAAGAATCTGGGAATTTTGGCGAACTCGTTGACAAATTCAGGATCAGATAGCCGGTACATGCTGGCTGCGCGCAGAAACAGCACCTCATCACCAAATGAACAATCACTTGTGATCGGCAGGTGCAGAGATTCTGGAAATTCGGCATAATTGAGGTCGAGGTCACTCAGACTCGTGAGGGAGGCTGCGTATTCGCGCCGCAAGAAATGAATATGCCCTTGTAAAAACCGGCCGACATTCATGCCGTCCAGGCTGCTTCCAATAACCTCGAGGGCATCGTCTTCACGACCATCCGCATAGAGCGCATAGGCACGTAGATAGTCAAGCGCCTGCTCCTGTCTCCGGCGCCTGGTTGTGTCCGATGAAGCCAGCACGGGCAGCTTGCGCCCCCAGCTTCTACCGCGCTCAGCACTGATAACAGCGGCCAGATCTTGCTTGCCGGATAGCACAAGAGTCTGCACAAAATACAGCAATGATCTGAAATACTGCTCCCGGTCTAACTCAAGTTTGCCGTAGTCCATAACCAGATACCGGTGCCCGCGTCCGTCATACCGCCGGGTGACGTCAGAGAATCGCTTAATCGCATTCTGAGGCGAAAAGTCGTTGGCCTGCTTCGAGTCTTGCAGCACCTGCAACTCTCGCAAGAAAGCGATATCGGCGCTGCGCAGAGCAGCCTCGTAGCGGAACGCCCGTTTGCCAGGATTTTTAGCGCTCATGGCGTTTTTCAAAGAGCGCGAAACCTCGCCGGCATGGGGAAGGAAATCTGTATCGAGGCAGGACACGTCAGGGAATAGCGCCATGGCGGCCGAATACCAGTAGCGGGCCGTGAAAGGATTGCGATCCACAGAGAATGAATAGCGTGCCCCGACTGCGTCAAAACGGCTCCTTTCGCTGGCGTAAGCCCAGTCGGCAGAAGGCGCCCAATCCTGATTCCAGAGCGCCTCCGGGCTAAAATGCAGACCGAAGGTGAAGGCTTCCTGATTGCTGTTCGAGCCGAGACGCAGCTTGACCGGCACCCGTGCATCAATGACTGAAAAATCGTATTCCAGTCCAACCATCACATCGCGGTCACGGCCGGCAGGGGTGACCACACCGTAGTCAAGAGACAGCAGTAGTCCGTGCAAACGTCCAAATGGCGGCACAAGAGAAACTCCCAACACGCCGTTCTTCGGGATTTCGTCGCCAACGAGTTGGTCGAACGAGATGGTGGCGCTGTTGACGTCCCTGAGCACAAACCCGGCATTGAACAGGCCGGAAATATGGCTGTATTTCAGGCCTACATCAAAACTGGTGGCAGACCCGTTTTCGCCGAACAAATCCTGGCGCACGAATTTGGCCGTGACGCCAAGTTCCAGGTTGCCCCTCAAGAAGCGGGTCCAACCCAGCCTGCTGCCCGGTTTAATTTTTCGAAAGGCGGAATTCAGAGGATAGGACGCCGAGAAGTAGACGGCGGACTCTCCTATCGAACCGTTGTCACTCCCGATTTTGTCGGCGATGTCATTGAAGAACTCGAAATCGCCGAGAGAGTGCCAGATGACGCCAAGTCCGAATTTCAGGTCCTGAAACGCCCGGATGAAAGGTCCGGGATTTTTGCGTTGGGTGAAAAACAGCCTCATCGGCATGGCGCCAGCAAGATAGTTTACAGACGCTCCCTCCCTGAGCGGTAGATGCATGAACATCATCGTGCCACCGATTCTCGGCAAAGCGGTCATGCCGGCGGGATTCCAATACATTGCGCTGGCATCGTCAGCAATTGAAGTGAAGGCGCGCCCCATACCCAATGCCTTGGCGCCAATTCCCCAACGCAAGAATTCGCCAGCCTGGCCGGCGTTACCCTGTGCCACGGCATCTCCTGCGATCAGAGTGGCGCACAGCACAATCATTATTTTAAGACACCTGGACATTCAAATTTCCTCAAACCCATAACACGCGAATGCTACCCAAACGGAGCGGACATTCTGCTATCTATTCTGCTTCATGACCCCTATCTTGAACCGCGCCTGCGTCACCTTTCCGACACAGAGATACCCACCATTTGTCACAAGCATTCCGTTGCCATTGCGTCCATCCCAAACAAAATCGCGGGAGCTAGCCTTGCTCACGAGCTTTCGCACGAGATTGCCAAAGAAATCATAGATGTTGACCTCTGTTTCATTTTGGCTTTGCAGACGAATCGTGATCGTTTTTTCCAGAGGATTAAACGGATTGGGAAACGCGATCATCGGCGCCAGCTCTTCCTGCAGCAAAAGCGAAAGACTCTGCGCGGCGCTAGAGTTTCCGGCGCCGTCGACAACCGCCAATTCAAGCTCGACCTTCGTGTTCGGGCCGGCAATACGGTAGCCGACACTGGTCTCAATCTGCGTCACTGAGTCTGCAAACGTGAATCTCTGGGCCGGCTGGCCGTGCTCAGTGACCACGTAGTCCCAAACTTCGCCATTGTGAAAGTCATGGGCAATGACACTCAAACTAATCTGCCGGTCGTACGCCCAAAGCTGAGCATTCAGGCGCTCTCCCGCCGGAAAACTGAAGCTGTCGATAACCGGAGGTGTGGCGTCCTGAGCAGACATGACCACATCAGACCTGACTTTGCGTTGCTGAGCATCGGCCCCTTCTACCCAATAGCAGTAGGTCCGCCCATCTTCGAGAGAGGAAAAATCCTGGCAACTTTCCGCAGTTGTGGGCTGCTCGATAAGCACGGAATCGTCTGCCACAGAATCACAATCACGGTCGATGAACACGGTCAAAGAGACGAGGCCGCCCGACACAGTCCAACATGCCTTGTTCGAAAGCCCGCCGGTGAACTCGGCCATCTCCTGAATGACAATGCTCGCAGGTCCGACGTACTCACAAGCCGCAGAGCCGCCCTGGGTCTGAACATTGCCAACTGAATCGTAGGGATGAATCTCATAGACGAACCGGCTCGACAGTGTTTCAACCGGCAAAGTGTCCTGGAACGTGGAGACTTGCGGGCCCACAGTGTCGATGGCGACCTCGTCACGCAGGAGCACATAACCTGCCAAGCCACTGCATTCGGACTGATCAAAAGTAGCAGACCAAGTCAACTCGATACCATTCACCTGCTGCAACTGGGCACATTCAAAACGCGAAACCGGCTCCGGCGGCAAATCATCCAAGTGCACAGGCAGGACCTGAGACTCGCCTTGGTTACCGGCTGCATCGAACACGCGTGCGGTCAATTCAATTACGTCGCATGTCTGTTCATGAAGCTGAAGAAACAGAACCGTGTCCATTGCGGCAGTCGCTGCGCCGGGCTGCACCTTCCGCACCAACAACCCATTTTCATAGATTTCTACAGCGTTTATGAGCCCAGGCTCGCTGTCACGTGCTGTCACGTGCAATTCAATATCTTTGTCTTTAACCCAATTCCGGCCATTAATCCGAACTTTCGCAGGGACATCCAGCGACACAACAGCCGGCAGTGAGGCGTCCTGAACGGATCGAACCGTGTCTGAGAAGACCATCCTTTGCTGCCTGTCCTCTGCCTCAACCCAGTAAGCGTACATCGCACCATCCTGCAGACTATTGAAGGTGAAGCAGGTGTCAATGATATCGTGCTGCTCAACACTGCCAAAATCGTTTTCCAGCGCGATGAAAATGGTGTAAGAGGCGATTTGCGGCGAACCACGCCAGCACACGAGATTGCTCGTGCCGGCCGTAAATTCAGGCTCGGGAACCATAGAGACCTCCGGAAAGCTACTGTAGTCGCAGGTCTCTGTGCCACCTAAAGTCTGAACATTGCCAAGGGAATCGATGGGCTTAACCTGATAGGTGTAGACCGTGTCTGGCGTCTCCGGTGGGATGGTGTCCACGTATGATACTGTTTCCGGCGACAGATGCTGCAGGAGTTGCCCGTCGCGCAAGAGATCGTAAGCGGCCAGCCCGATTCCGAAGCCGTCAGCGGCCGGAGTCCAGGTCAGGCGCATTCGGTTCTGTTGCTGTGTACAGGAAAGCGAAACCGCCGTAGGCGGAGTCGTATCAATTCTGATGAGCGCTTGCGCGCCAATTTGCGCGGTCGGAGGGCCGCCGTTTCCGGCCAGCTCGAACTGATTGGCGCTGCTCTCAGGTGTGTGAGTTCCATCGATACCTTCTATCCGAAATTCATAGCAACCGTCGGCCAGGTTTTGTTTGAAACGGACGCTTGGCTGAGTGTCGAACACGTAGCCGTCTTCACCCAGTGAACCAGGGAAAACCGTGTCTGCAATGGCCGTCTGCCAGGCAGCACTACCACACACGCGCCGATACAAAGCGCCTTTCCAGACGCCGGCCGGATCGACGATGTCGGCTTCAACGGTAAACCTCGCGCGGTTGAGCCACGTTGCAGCGGGAGAATCCAACAGCTCAGGAACTCCAACCCGAGAAACCTGCGGCGGTGTTTCATCCTGAATGGACCAAACGGAGGTTGCGTAGGGACTGCAATGCAACTCCAAATCGCTGGTGTCGGTTACAGCATCGCAATCGACTTTACAAACGGGGAGGTAAAGGATTGTGGAATAGTTGTAACGTGAGCCTTCATCGAGGCCGTTCATTGTCTCAACATATAATGAATCTGCTCCCAGCGCGACCGGCCGTGGGAAATCCAAGGTATCCGCATTCGCAGGGTTTGTGGCGATGGTGACAACGAACTGGTCCTTTACGCTGTCCACCGGAACGGGTAGCTTATCCAGCGCTGGCAAGCGAAAGAAGACCTTGTTGGAACGTCCCTGAGTGAATCTGGGCTCGGCCAGCAGAGTCGGCGCAGGAACATCTTGCTGACAGCTGGCTTGCGCAAGCGCATGCAGGAAGAGCATGAAGTCCTGGCGTTCCTGTCCCTGCTGCGCATACCCGGCGCTGCATAATGACATCCCGAAACCGAAAAATGCAAAAAAGAGTTTTGCGTTAAAAGTGCGCAATCTCAACCTCAATGTTGATGCATCGACTATTTTACGAACATCAGTTTGCGGGAGGCTACAAAGTTGTTGGCGCGAATCCTGTAGAAATAGACGCCGCTTCCCACAGAACTCCTGCCATCATCCCGACCGTCCCACACAACCGAGTAGAAAGAAGGCCCTTGTTCCTTGTCCACCAGCGTCCTGACCCGCTGGCCGGCAACGTTGAAAATCTCAAGCACTACCCGCACCGCTCCGTCTGCTTGCATCGGAATACCGTAGCGAATCGTGGTGGACGGGTTGAACGGGTTAGGATAATTCTGATTCAGAGCAAATTCCCGGGGCAGAATATTTTGCGGGTCGAAACCGAACCGTATAGCTAGCCCGGAACCCGATAGATCGCAGAAGAAAGTATCCGACCAGGCACTTTCGATGTGTTCGGTACGTGCCTTGATACGCCAATAAATCCCATCCCAGGGCACATCGAATTCGTAGCACGTTGTATCGAGTGGGCCAGCCGTGACGTTGGTTATCTTGTTTCCCAGAAGAGAAACGAATCTCGCCCCTTCGACGAAATACCTGACTGGAAGGCCGTTGTCATTCTCCGCAATAGAATTCCAACAAAAAGTCGTGTCATTCTGACACCATCCGCTGTCCGGGGCAGAAACACGAAACGGGACACGACATCCCACTGCAACCGGCTGTTTGTTTCCAACGCTGTCCACGGCATTGACCCGCCACTCGAGCGCCAGGAAAGGTTCATCGTTGCGCAAGCCGCGGTCAATGTAAGTGTGCGACCGAGTGCTGCTCGTGTCAGTAGCGATGAGCGAGTCGTTGCGCATTATCTCGTAAAACCAGGTACCACTGCAGTTATCGGGTGCTTGATCCCAGCTAAGATGCACGTTGACCTCGCCCTGATCTCCAAAAATGGGCGCCTTAACCGAATCGATATGGCACGTGACTGGCTCCGGAGGCACGGTATCATAGTTTCCGGCCATCCTGCCCAACACATCATAAGTTGTTGACCACGGTGAGGCATGCTGCCACTTATCTTTCGCACGGATACGGGCATAAAGCTGTACGTTGCTCTCATCAACAAACTCGTAATCCGGAATGCGGTTGAAAGTGTGTTGCCGGCGTAGACTCAGACTTGTCTCGGTGACATGCTCCCCAAATGCAGGATCGACACTAAGCTGCACGACGACGCTGTCAGCGCCGAAGCTGCTATCAACCGGCACCAGGTCTTCGTTGAGCCAGCCCCAGGTTACGGTCACGCTTTCCCGGAAGCACTCCGGCGTAAATCCCATGACTCTGGGCGTAAACACCCATGGAGGACTGAAGCCGACATCCCTGAGATTGCTGGTTCTTGAGCGTTGCCCGAGCGTATCGATGGCGATCACCCTGAAACTATAGTTGTCTGCAATCGGCAAATCCGGCACCAGCAGCGTATCTGCATCCAGTACCAGAATCGTATCTGACTTCGCCATTTCCCCTTTGGTCGTGTACTGGACCTCGAAGGCGTTAGCTGCAGCGATCGTGTCCTGCCAGGCCACGAAAACCCGCCCTGTAGCTGAGCCCGGAGTAACGGGCAAAGCCTGCACGTCAAACGGAACTGTTGGTGGTAGGTTCTTGAAAGGAACAACAATCATACCAGAGAAACCGCTTTCAAACTCGCTGGCACACATCTGGTTCAGATCATCCTTGATGACTTCTTTGACTTCAAAGAAATAATTGTGCAGAGTGTCGGGATTTACGAGGGTGTATGACGTCTGGTTCCTCAGTGTGTCGGTGCCGATAGGGGCTGCATCGCGGGAATCGCGACGCACCATGATAATGGCATCAAAAGCATCATTCTCCAACACGCGCGGCGTAGGCCTATCCCAAAAGACCGTAATTCGGTCGAAGCCTATCGCGGTCCGGTCCTTGTCAAAGACGGGTGGATGATTGGAATATTGCATCACGACCGGGTCGATTTCGGATACCAGCCCGAAGCAATCGAAGGCGCGTATTGTGTAAGAGTTACACTGATAACCCACCAATCCGTCCCGCTCAAAGTCATGGACCCAGGATGTGGCGTCGCCATCAAGGACGGCAGTCGGCACATCGCTCTGCGGCTCTCCCTCTTTCCAGGTGAACACTTCGAAACGGTCGATCTCGAACATGTCCGGGTGGAACCAGGTTAGCTGAATGTTGCCTGTGGGCTCGCTGTCCTGCTCGGCGACGAGATTTTGAACACTCTCAAGCCTGACCTTTCTTCTGACCGTGATTGTATTTGAAAAAATCGTGGTGTCCTGGTTGCTGTAGAAAGCCCTCACCCGTATTTTGTAGATGCCATCTCCGGCATCAAGCGGGGAGGCGACCTCCACCAGACCCGGGTCGAAGAAAACCCTTCGCACAGATGGAGCGTTTGGCCGTTCGACCTCGGTTTCATACCCCTGCAGATCGTTGGTGTTGAAACCTTCCCAGAAGACAGTGATACTGTCGCTTGTGATACGGGATTGCCCTCCGTCGCAAAAAAACACCTGTGTCGTGTCGAAGCGGATCGTTGGCCCGACCAATGCCTGGATCTGAACTTCCTGGTCAGATGCGTCTGCTGTCCTGGCATTGCCGACGTTATCGATGGAACCGACTTTGTAAAAAACCACTCTATTGCTCGTAAACTCGGACAGGAGATCGCAATAGCCGGTTTCGGTGCCGGAGATAGAGTCAATTGCGACATATTGCGCACCTGCAAGGGCGTCTTTCCGGTAGATGACGTAAGAGCGGATTCCGCTGACTTGGTCATCCGCGCCCTGCCAGGAAAGCTGATTGCAGCCCTCGCTGCCTGCATCAAATCGAACGGACGCAACGGATAGGTTGGTGACGTCCGTTGGCGGAAAAACGTCCTGAACCGCATCAACAACGTTGGACCAAACACTGAAGTTTCCGTGCCTGTCTTTGGCTCTGACCTGATAGAAATACTGAGATCCATCGACGAATTCCGCTGCCTGCCCCGTGGGGAGCAGATCGAACGAGTAGCAGTTTGAGACAGGCAGGTCTGCGGCGGCAACCCAACCGCTGTCAAAGAAATCAGTCCCTAACGCATCAGGTTGGCGGTTAGCAAATAGAGATGCCGAGGCCCTGGCAGCTTGAAATCTGAGCGAATCCGTATCCCGGAATCCAGCACAGTTCAGGTCTGACAGCGGGTCCTGAATGCAGACTTGATTGGAAAGACCCCGGCTGTATCGTACGCCTGACGGGCCTTCGAAGGCAAACCACCCACTCGGGTTCGGCTTGCAGTGGCCGTTCAAATCAACAATAACCAGCGGCGATTCGGCTCCGTCAACGATGTGACCAACAGCGTCTGTCGTGGACACTTTGTAGCGAAACGTGTTCAAATCATTCTCGGCCCCGAGACGGTCCACGTAGTCAAAGCGATCACCGCTTGCGTACGGCAGAACTTGGTCGGCAGGCAGGATGAAAACGGAATACATCATGGGTTGTTTGCGCGTTATGCCTATTCCGGTCGCAAAATTGCCACCGAGTGTCACTCGACCAGCAGGGACCACCGAGCGGCTCTTGAATAGGCGAAGCTTGCCATCCGTCGCTTGAATTTTTGTGGTTGTCTGCTCAAAGCCGGCCTGCAACCAATCGGGTGCGGAGGTATTGCGATTGTCGAAGTCAAACGCGATGTAAATAAGCGATGCTACTTCCAAGTTGAAGGAAAGAAACTCATCTTCTTCGTTCCACCGGTCCTGCATGGCGGTCTTTATCATCGCAGCGGACGTGAGAAAATCGGGCATTTTTTCAATCTTGAAGACTTTGCCAGCGTCGGTCGCGAAAATCGGCTCCCCGTTGTCCACATAAAGCCCGGCGCCCCGTTCTGCCTTCGCCGGATAGTAGTTTGGGGGGTCGAACTCACTCGCCGGGAAAAATGGAATTGTGTCGATCGCAGCGAAGGCGCCACCGATGTTTACCTGCCTGCGGAACACGACATAACGACGAATGAAGCTGATCTCGTCCGGAACGAGTTGCCAGGGCAGGGTGACGGCGCCATTTTCATCAACAGTGAATTGGCCAGGCTGAACGGAAGGCGGGGGGGACTGATCCTGTACGGTATAGACTGTATTTGAACTCAGAGTGAGTCCTCGCGGAGTGGTAGCTCGCACAAAGTAGCCATAGCGCACTCCTTCGGTCAACCCTGTAACCACCTGGCAGGAATCGAGCACGGTCGAATTTCCGAAGGTGGATGCAGATTGCTGCGAACCCGCAAGATTCGGGCTGCTCACGCGAACAATTTCATAATCGAAGCCCTGCTCGACCGGGGCCCAACACAGTTCGGTACTCACCCCCGCACTATAAGGGGGTTTGGATTGAAGCCTGGGAATTACCCGAAGCCGAACCCGCCTGCTCTGTTCTTCAACGAGGTTGCCATTCAGTTTGAGGGTGGCGAACACATTGAAGGAGTATTCCCCATAGTCCAGCCTGGTGGGTTGAACCACCAGGGTATCAACAATCGTGCATCTTTGGCCGATGCAAGTCAGCTTCTTGGAATCCCAACCCGCAACAAATGGTGGCCTGAGACCGTTGATCCGCAACTCAAGAACCCCGGGAGCATGCGCTTCGGCAGTCACGATAATCCGCGTAGTTTCATCAGGCATGACGTAGGAATCCAGGTTACCAACCAACGTCAGTCGAACAAACTCATCAGTGTCTTTTGAGATGATTTGGGTTGGAATAATGCAGGCGAGGATGGCAATTACCCATCCTTTAATAAAAGTATGTCCCTTCATAACTGCTTCCAATGCGCGCTTCAGACAAACGTGCACACTCCCCCGGTTAGTTCAGTGCAAAAGCTGCAGGTGCTCGTGAGTGACTTCCATTCATCTCCATCGCTATGAAGCAGAAGCTACATGCCCACCTTCCCGATACAGTAGGTCATAAGAAAAAAATTACGGGTATCTCACGAGAACCTGTGCACGATAATTCTCCTGAGTACTCCCGTAACCCTGGACGAGACCAAAATGGCCTGCCCGAAACAAAGATATGAAAATATTTACCCTGGTTGAGACGATTTGGCACAAAATCGAGAGCAAATATAGAACTATTACGCAAGATAGTCAAGAGATTTATCAAGTAATTGCGTTATTTGAACAAAACCGTGAGCCGGTCTCACCAATATTTTAGTCGACTGCACTAATGACTAGAATTAAAGCCAAAATTAATCTGCGTTTACGCGTTTCGCTCAATAGTCTCTGGCATGCTGCAACCGATTACGGCGAAGTAACATTTTTGACGTTGTTACGATATTTGAACATTTGAGCCACAATCAGGCCAACACTTAGGGGGATGATACTTTGATGGATTTGATGGGGTTTCTTTCAAATATCGTGCCGAAGTTTGTGGGTGTGAGTTTTCAGGGCTTTTTCCGGAAACAACCCAGAGGGCGGGAATATCTTTCACAACCTAGTGAAAATTGTTCACACGACGAAGGCTGTCGGGCTTGCTACATCCGCTGAGCGAGTTCCCTCAACTTCTCGACCTGGCCATCATTCCCAAGGGCAATCAAGATGTCTCCCGAGCGCAGGATTGTGTCTGCAGCCGGATTGATTTGAATCGGCTGGCCCTCCCGGTGGTAAGCGATAACCAGGGTGCCGGCTTTGGCTCGAATGTGAAGGTCGCGAATTGACTTGCCTACAAATGGGCTGGAATCATCGACATCAATCTCCTCAAGCCGCAGTGCGAGTTCCTGGTCGCTGGTGATGACGTCAAGGAAATTCACGATCTTTGGCCGCAAAAGAACCGAAGCCATTCTGCGTCCGCCAATTTCAGCGGAACTGATTACTTTCGATGCGCCGGCACGGAAGAGCTTGTCTACCGTCGCCTCACTTGCTGCCTTCGCGACAATTGTCAAATCAGAATTAAAACCTCGGGCGGTCAGTGTAACAAAAACGTTCTCTGCGTCCTCATGCACAGCGGCGATCAGGCCGCTGGCGGTTTCAACACTGGCGCGCACCAGCACATCATCGTGCGTCGCATCACCGTGGATGGCGAGCTTGCCTTCTTCCTGCAACTTCTCCACGACCTCGAGCGCCTTCTCAACGATCACGACCTTGGCACCGCTACGGGCCAACTCTTCCGCGGCATGGCGGCCCTCACTGCCGTAACCGCAGATGATAATGTGATCTCGAATACTGGCCATGATTTTTCCCATTTTTCTACTTCTCACAAGTTCTCTGGCCTGGCCTTCCACAAAGAATGCCGCCAGATTTCCGAACGCGTATCCTACGGTCCCAAAGCCCACGACGATGAGTCCGGCTGTAAATAAGCGACCGGCGTCCGTCAGGGGCCTGACCTCGTTGAAGCCGACCGTGGACAAAGTTATGATCGTCATGTAAATCGACTCGTGCCAGGCCCAGCCTTCCAGATAGACATACCCGACACAACCTGACAGCAACAGGATCAGGAGAAACCCCAGCGTCCACCAAACGCGGTGGAAGGGCGATGCCGGCCCCGACAAAGAAAGAGTTTTGACATTTCTGGCAAGCATGCTGGCGACCTAAACCCCCGGCCGAGTCGGACGACTCAAATTCATCGTTCGACGAGCGACCCACTGATACGCCGGGATGGGCAGGTGGCGCATCAGGGAGAAAAGCAAAGCCATTCGCCCCGGAAAAACAATGAGTTTCTTTTTCCGGGCCACGGCCTTGAGCATGATGTGTGCCGCCCTTTCCGGGGTTTGGACCCAAAACCGGCTGGGATTGCCACGATTAATCGGCGTGTCGACAAAACCTGGATGAATAATCGTGAACTGGATTTGTGGGAGCTCGACCGCTTTGCTGAGCAGGAAATACTCCAAAGCAGCTTTTGTCAGGCTGTAAACACCGCGGCCCGGCAAACCGCGCATGGCTGCGGCTGAGCCAACTCCCACCACAACACCGGAGCCTTGCGGCGCCATCAACTCCAGCGCGGCCTGAGTCGTATGAACTGCGCCATTGATGTTGGTCTCAATCATGGCATCAAAATTCGCCCAGCGCCAGGTGCTGAATCCCGAATCCAGGCTTACGCCGCTATTCACCCAGACCACATCGAGGCCACCGGCTTCGCGATGAAAAGCCTTGACGGCCGATTGCACCTGTTCCCGGTCCCGGACATCGCAAGAGCGAATCCAGAACTGGCTGCCAGACTTTGAAAGCTCATCCGCCAGTTGCTGCATCGGAGCAGCGCGACGGCTGAGTAAGCCGAAATGAACTTCGAATTGAGCCAGCGCTTCGGTTAGCGCCCACCCGAGTCCCGACGAGGCTCCCGTGATGAGCACCCTCTTGTCACGCCAGTATGAAGCGATTCGCTTTGACAATGGTTGGTCTCCCATGACCTTCAGAACACGGTTTGAACAGGTCAAAAGGTAACAAAGTCGGTGCAAAACACAAGAGAATAATGGCAGCGGAAGGCGTCGTGACAGACAAAAAAAAGGCGACCATGTGTCATAATTCTTGAGGAGGAAGAAGTCACATGGACGCCAGTTGAAGTATTAGAAAGTCATATCAGATACAACGCTGTCCACGTCTTATTCCGCAACGAACCGGATATTTTGAGGCGGTCTTGAGCCTCGCCACCACCTTGAGTCGTCAACCTGGAATGATCACGGCCCGCCAGCCGTTCTAAACATTAACTTTTCAAAATGTTCTGCCCGACAGGAACTATTTGTCGATAAGATCGATAAGTAAGCTTATCAAAACTCGTGATTTAAAATGGATTTTCCCCGCGAATCTCCGCCGCAATTGTGACAAATTTTACATAGTTTTAAGCAAAATAACCCAATGCCCCTACTTAACTTATTGGAATTCAGAAGCACTTGCCAACTTACAAAGATTCACGCAAGAAGGAGTATTCAATGAAGATTCCCGAGAAGTTTTCGGCCAGACTAAGAAGCTCGTTCTTCGCTCTGGGACTTGCCGCATTGGTGGCGATCCAGCCTGTGCATTTGCGAAGTCTGGAAAAGGACAAACCCCTTTCGCCAGAGCAGAAGCACAAGGTCTCTGGAAAGGTCATCGCCAAGCTGCTGCGCCAGTACCACTACAACCATGAGAAGATCAACGACCTCAAGTCTGCCGAAATGCTGGATTTATACATCGAGCGCTTCGACCGGAATCACATGTATTTTCTGGCCTCAGACATACAATCTTTCGAACAATACCGCGAGACTCTCGACGATGACATCGTCTCAGGCAATCTCGACCCGGGTTATCTCATTTTCAACACACTGCAAACGCGGCTCGATCAGCGCATGGCATACGTGAACACGCGCCTGGAAACCGAGTTCGACTTCAACATTGCGGAGTCCTACCAGGTAGATCGCAGCGAAGAGGCCTGGCCAGCCACGACTCGCGAGCAGGATGAACTGTGGCGCAAGAAGCTCAAAAACGAAGCGCTGAACCTTAAGCTGACGGACAAAGACTGGCCGGGCATTCAGAAGACGCTCAAAAAACGATACGCCAATCTCCAACGCCGCATCGGCCAATACAAGTCGGAGGACGTGTTTCAGCATTTCATGAATGCGCTCTCCGAAACTTTTGACCCGCACACCAGCTACTTCTCTCCGATTTCGTCTGACAATTTTGGCATCGACATGAGCCTGTCTTTGCAGGGAATCGGCGCACAGTTGTCGACTGAAGATGAATATACCAAGGTTGTGCGCATCATACCTGGCGGCCCGGCAGACCGCAGCAAGGGGATCTGGGCAAATGACAAGATCGTCGGCGTTGCACAGGACGAAGATGGCGAGATGCTCGACGTCATTGGCATGCGGCTGGATGACGTGGTGCAGAAAATCCGAGGCCCAAAGGGTTCTGTCGTTCGCCTGCAAATCATCCCGGCGGACAACGCCCCAGGCAGTCCACCCACAGAGCTTAAGCTGGTGCGCGACAAAGTTGTGCTGGAAGAACGCGCAGCCAAGAGTGACACGGTGGAATTCATGCATGACGGCAGCAGCTACAAACTCGGCGTCATCAACATACCGACATTCTACATCGATCTTGAAGCGCAAAGACGTGGCGATCCAAATTATAAAAGCACGACGCGCGATGTTCGTCGCCTGATCAAAGAATTGCAGGGTGCCAACGTCGATGGCATCATGATTGACTTACGCCGAAACGGCGGTGGTTCTCTGCAGGAAGCCATCGAACTGACCGGCTTGTTCATCGAGGATGGCCCGGTGGTGCAGGTGAAAAGTTCGATTGGTTCGAAGCGCGTAGAAAGTGATCCCGACCCTGGCATTGCTTACGCGGGTCCGCTTGGGGTGATGGTTGACCGCTTCAGTGCCTCGGCGTCGGAGATCTTCGCATCGGCGATTCAGGATTATGGCCGGGGATTGATCATCGGTAGCCAAACCTATGGCAAGGGTACGGTTCAAAATCTGCTGGGCCTGAATCGCTTCATCCGAGCAAACGACGAGCGCTATGGGCAGGTGAAAGTCACCATTGCGAAATTCTATCGCATCACCGGCAGCACGACGCAGCATCGCGGTGTGATTCCCGACATCAATTTCCCTTCCATTTATAATGAAATGGATTTCGGCGAGAACAAGCAATTGCACGCCTTGCCGTGGGACGAGATTTCGCCCGCCATGTTTAAACCCAACGACCAGGTTTCCATGTTCCTGGCGCCGCTACGCATCAACTCCAAAAAGAGAAAAGCGAAAAATCGCGAATTTCAATACGTTGTTGAGGATATCAACGAGTATAAAGCGGAGCAAAACCGCAACTCCGTCTCCCTGAGAGAGGCAGACCGGGAGGCCAGGCGGAAGCGTTTGGAGGCCAAGAAGCTCGCACGCGTCAACGAACGCCGCGCTGGAAAAGGACTCCAGCCGCTGGAAGAGGGCGACAAGATCCCGGATGACGACAAGACGCCTGACGCCGACCTTGAAGAAGCGCAACTGGTCATGGCGGACATGATTTCTCTGGCGGAAGGCGATGGCGCCGGCCGTATTGCGAAACGCAAAGGCCCGGGGCCGCGTCAACTCAATGGCCGGTCAGAAACCGCGAAAACACCTGAGCAGGAGAAGAATTAGATTATAAGGGTTGGTTGGTTTTTGTTGTTGAGGGCATGGCTGTTTTGGTCATGCCCTTTTTTATTTATGAATTTCTCCGAAAAATCTTGACTTTTTGCGTGCAGTTTGTTACATAATCGTAACCAGTTTGTCTCCCCCATTTGATAATCACGATAGAATTGGCTCCGGGGATTGGTGGTTGACAGATAATCTGTCGAAGGGTTTGTCTCAAGCTTTGCGGTCTTAAAGCATTAGTTCCTATCATCACTTGAATCAATTTCACATGTTTGCGCCGTATCTCAGCACGAGCGCATTCTAGTACCTGGGTCAAGCGTAGCGCTTGAATAGTTTCATTGCCAGGGCGCGGCGCCGTTCCCACCAAACAACTGCGTATTTCGTACCCATGATTAAGGTGTGATGTTACACAATTTTCACATGTTAAATACCTCGCAATGCTAGGATGAGACAATCAAACCGCAAATGCCAGACTTAAAGATCCGGCTCAAATGCGAAAACGTTCGAAGCGCTACCCACAAAGTGTGGAAAAACCAAAATGGCACGGCATTGAACGCCTGAATCTCGTTCTTGGATTAGTTGCAACTGTGCTCACCATCATATTAGGAGTGCTAACCATCAAGCCATGTCAATCGAATGCACCACAAGGAACCAAAACCACGGTAACTACAACGACGACGACAACCACTACCAGCACAGAACCAATCGAGAGTGCGCCCAGCGAGTCACTTGCTATGGAGGTGCCTCACGATGTTCCAATTGCGGGAGACACCATTATCGCAGCCAATTCCCAAGACCACGCGCCCGCTCAGAATCGAAAAAAGAAAACCCCAAACCCAAAACACGAGAACAATCGGGTCCCCGTTTTAAGACAAAACCTTCAAGATGATATTCAGGCTTATGTAGGGTCAAGTCTATGTTCGACTAGAATTATTGCTTTCATCGACCGAATAACATCTGCATATAAGAAAAGTGACTCGGCAACCCTGGATGATCTTTTCTTCGGATACGGAGGAAACTTGAAGCACGTTACTGTTTACTCAAATCTCGACTACGCTAGACAAAACAGGGTCAACGACGATTATCTTGATAGAGTGCTGCAGAGCACGCAAATGGGTCTAAAAGCCTACAAAAAATCAACTGTTCATGCTGGTGCTGTGTTTAGAACCAAAGACATAGCATCAACGACCATAAACGGAGCCCGGAGAACTAGAATAGTGGTCGAGATCAGACCAAATAGTAGCGCACAAACTAGTGACGTACAGCAATGGATTCTGATACTTGATTGCGATCTATCCGATTCAGCTACAAACATTGTTGTTTGGTTCAGTGGATGGCTACTAACTGAGGATATCAATGAGGACATTATTTATGCCCTTGCTATCAAGTAACCCTGAGGGCATCCTATCGCTTGTGCTTGTCATGGGATGTGTCAATTTGAGCCATGTTCTTGGTCAGACACTGTCGAACACATACCTTAAAGGGCCCATAAAGGTGACTTCCATCCAAAAGCCCATTCCTGACAAGAGTAGTTCCCGCTTTGATATGCTTCTTCAGGATCCCGACTCTCTAAATGCTCGGTACGGAATTAGCCTAAGCTCTGATGTGGGGAAATGCGACGTCACCGATTCGTTATCTTCGTTGAAGTATCTGTATCCTGTCCAAATTCACTGTATCCAAAGAAGCTTCCAAACGCTGACACTAAATGTAGGCGTTGACGAAACGGTGTATCAATTCTGCTTTCAAGTAAGAGGCAAATACGACGACACCGGAAAACAGATCTCTGTTGTGAGGGTTGAACTAGTGCGCAAAGCACCAGGTACGCTCAGCATCCACAATGGACGAATGATTCGTGTCTCTCCTGATACAGTTGTCTGTGCCACTCAGAACAGCCATCTTCCAAGCAAAAAAAGAGTCTTAAGTCCATTCTACCTTGCTGAAAGAGAAACTACGAACGAGCAATATTCTGAGTTTCTCAACGAGCAACCGGCGGATAGTCCGTTTGGCAAATGGATAGACACTAGCCACGAGCTCTCAGGAATCGTACGGGATTCAACTGATTTCCATGTGCAGAAAGGATATGAGGACTATCCTGTTGCACTTGTGAGCTGGGATGGAGCAAGAGCGTACTCCGAGTGGCTTGCTGTCAAGGAGGAGCTCAAAGAAATCAGAATCCCAAGCCACGCTGAATGGCTTCTAGCAGTTTCCCAGAACTATGCAGGCAACTCACAAAACGTGGAAAAAGAAGATGTCCGCCGAGTGTTGCCAACCACTTCCACATTGCATGTGTCACAATCAGGAAGATTCTATTGCCTGTATGGCAATGTCTGGGAGTGGGGGTATGACCAAGCGGCTATAGCCGGCGGAATCATGCCTATATTTGGTGGAGCTTTGTCGGCGACACCAGATACGACACGCGTTGAAGAAATCCCAAAAGCGGTAAAGAGCACACACATCGGATTCAGGATTCTAGTACCGATTGAAGGCCAGACAGACAGAATCCTTAAGAAATCAAAACAAATCTAGGGACCAGTCCAGTATGACACTGCGAAGGAAGAAGGTTCAGACTATCTTGTCAGGGCTGCTCCTGTTAAGTCTGGTGGGTTCGGACGCAGTTAGTCAAATAGCGCGAAACGGTTGGACCACCCACCGCGGTGATGAGTTTTTTACGGCGCGGGGTTCAATCACATTGCCACCTGACAAGCTCTTCAAGAAAGTCATACTCAATGTCGGCAGCGGCTTCATTCTCCCCCCCGTCATAACCGAGGATTCTTTAGTCGTGCTGGCCTCGCAAGGTAGTTCCCAGATAAAAATCTATGATTCCCGAGACGATACTCTCTTTGATGTACACCAGTCAACTATCAAAATATCAGGGGAGATATGGGCCTCCCCCATACTTGGACAGAATCGAATAGCATATGTCGGTGATAGCCATGGTTATCTATACTCGGCAAAGATTGTCAGAAACCAACCGGAGATTGTGGATGTTCTGCGAGTCAATGAAGAAGGCGGACAGATCATCAGATCGGCAACGATGTCCCCAGATTCTGCCTACCTGTATGTCACAGACACTCAAAGGTGGGTTTATGCGATAAGGACGAACGATTCTGGAAGTTTGTCAGAGTCTGGAGTCATTAAGACGCGTTTGGGCAATAGCATAAAAACTCATCCTGTAATCAGTAACGGCAGGGTTTACCTGGGAGTGTCAACAGGCAGGGAACACATCAGCAAATTCATCAAGGTAACCATGGTCCAGCCTGGCGACGATAGTTCCCCTGATTCTCTGACCCACATAGGGTTAGAAAAGGAAATCGAAGGATCGATTATCTGGTTAGCTGGCCACCCTAGTGTAAACAAGGTGTGGGGAGGCACAGATGTGTGGCCATTCTTGTATACATTTAATTCTGACGCCGTTAGAGAAGATGTCAGGCCTATACCGCTTGAACTAGGTAGTCGAGGCGAACATAAAGAACTTCAATTGCCTGTGTTTGACGGCGAGAATCTATTGATACCGCGAAAGAACGAAATTAAGATAATCAATGATGAGAACGAGTGGGTCTGTGCCGACGCTGAAATAGACATGATAAATGACCCCGTGATCGACGTTTCGGGCAATATTTATTTCACCGGCGATTCAAGTGGCCAGACGGCACTGTTTGTTTGCAACGCATCAGATCAGCGGATCAAGCGTATTGATAATGACAATTATAACAACTCGAACTCTGGAGCAATAGGTCCAGATGCTCTGTACATACCAGGGAATACGACACTCTACAGCTTTGAGAGGTTTAGAGGGGATACACTGTACGTAGACACCTCCCCGTTTCATTCGTGCATTGACAGCGTCGTGGAGGTAGCGGCGGTTGTACTGGATCAAGCTCGAGCACCATTCTCAGGCCAGGATATACTGTTTTCGATTGCCAAAGGGGACGATCAGCCGGATAGCCTCATTGCCCGCAAGAAAACCAATGTCGAGGGAAGGGCGGTTCTCCAATGGAAACTTCCCAGGAAAACCGGACCGCAAATTCTTGTAGTATCGGGTAGCGGTCTCAAACAACGCAATTCTCTCAGAATCGATGTGCGTTCCCCAACTATCGAAGGAAACGCAGTTATTGTCTTCAAGCCAACTCCCATCACCGAGCGAGATAGCACGCGTTACTGGATTCACAATGCTAGCGATTCCTGTACATTGCGTATTACGGGCATAGCGTTGAGCAACAAGGATTCTGATGATTACCTTGTTAGACATAAGAAGCTCCCGGCTACGGTCTTCCCTCGCGATAGTCTCGGGATTTGGATTATCTTTGAGCCGCACACGACAGGCGCTTCGCTAGATTCATTGCTGATCGCCAGTACAGACGTCGTGGCTGACACGTTTGCAGTTGGAATTGAGGGAGTTGGAATAAGCCCAATTATTGCGCGCCCAACCGAATTCGCATTCGAGCAGACATCCATCGGGGATACAACAGTCTATCGCGACACCCTTAGACTAACGAATACAACGCAACGAATTCTTAACGTAGGAATCAACCTGTCACCGCCCTTCTTTACACCCGACGCAAATCCCTTTGATATCGCGAGCTTTTCCGATGCTTTTGTAACGTTAGGTTATGGTCCTGGTTCCGCAGACTCATCAGCATCGCAAACCGTCTTTGTTATTGACAACAGTTTTTTGAACCCAGCAAGAGTCTTGCTTACCGGCAAGGGGAACGACGCACTGAGGCCAACAATCATTCATGAACGGGTCAGATTCGCTGAACTCGGCCAAAGCTGTGAAATCATTGCAGATGCTGACGATAACGACTCCGTGCCGGCCAAACTCCGGCTGTTTTATAGAGAAGCTGGCTACGGTCCTTACTCGGGACTCGACGAAAACGCGGGTTACATCAGCAAATCATTTAAGAACAGCTCTGCAGAAATCCCGCTTGATTCTGTTAGTCAAAGAGGGATCGAGTATTTTATTCTTGCCAGTGATAGGAGTGATAACCTGGCTAGAAGGCCGACGTTTGATGAGGAAACGAATGATTCATTGTTCTACTCAATTCAAGTCAGATTACCGGTGCGGACTTTTCTTAAGGCAGTTCCGGATACACAATTCACGATGATATCATTCCCATATCACATTGGTGAGCTACGTCTAAAGGATGCCTTACCGAATATTTTCAGCTCCATTAAGAGAAACGAAGCTTTCCTATGGTGGGTTGATAGCCTAAGAGCCAAGAGTAATTTCCCCTATTTACGGCTAACAAGAAACAACGGTAACTGGATAATGCGAGATGGGCAATCATATATTCTATACTCCACGGATCCCATAGATGTCAGTGGTCCGCCAGGCTTAACATCAACAACAGACTCACTTTTCAAATACGTATTGCACCCCGGCTGGAATGCATTCGCGATTCCATTCAACTTTCGCGTTCCAATCGTGAATATCATGCCTTCACGCTATCGTGACAAGATCTGCGCCCTAAGAAACAACACTTGGCAGTATCTCTTAACATCAGACACGTTGGCACCAAGCGAAGGCTACCTGTTATGGAATGATACCGAGAATCAGGACGCCCTGTACATATTGCCGTCTTCTGAAACGGAGAGCAGTCATGCAATTCACAACACCAACGCCACAGCCAAGGCTATCTGGTTCGTAAGAATAACAGCATCCTCCGGCGAAGCTATTGACTCCGACAATTATGTCGGAGTCATCGCAGATGCAAACGTCGAATGGGACAGGTACGACTTAGTTGAGCCCCCACCTGTAAACAAATCGATCTCAATTCACTTTAGACAAGATGAATGGACTCTGCAACGCGGTTTATATACAACGGATTTTCGACCACCCAATGAGAACGGCTACATCTGGAGATTCGATGTTCACACTCCCAACGCTCGGCAGGCTAGGTTGGACTTCAGCAACGTTGATTCTATCCCGAATGATACCGATGCCATTTTGGTGGATCTTGACTCAGGAGAAGAGCAACTTCTGCGGTATCAGAAATTTCACAACGTTGAAACCCAGCCTGACAAACCTCGTCGGTTTGCACTTCTGATAGGGACTCAGGATTTCTTCAGAGCTGATACAGATATGCTCGGCCCTGTTCCGACTGAGTTCGAGCTGCTAGGCAATTTCCCTAATCCCTTCAACTTGGGAACATCAATTCGGTTCGCTTTGCCAGAATCAGGCAACATCACCCTCATGATCTACAATATCAGGGGGGAACTTGTCAAGAATCTGGTCAACAACCGCCTAAAAGGGATTGGATACCACGAGACTACGTGGGACGGAACTAATGAGCAAGGGGACCCTGTGGCCAGCGGCGTCTACTTGTACAGGCTGAGCAGTAATTCAATCTCGCTTTGCTCGAAAATGGCTGTCATCAAGTAACGTAATGGCGAATTCTCATTCGGAGCAACAGAAGATGAATTCATTCCCCAAGCCTGCACAGATTTGGATCAGAGTGATGATCTGCACTCTAACCCTCTTCAATCTAGCCTTTGTACCTGATATGTTCGCGGGACACAAAGAAAAAGTGGCAACGCTCAAGATTGTATTCTGTGATTCTTGCTCTTTCGGCCTAAACGAGAAGCAACTGTTCAGGCAAAAGATTGAGGAGGAATTCGCCAACTTTGCCACGACAACCGGCAAAATTCGCTATGTGCCCGTTAACGAGCTAAACAAAATGACAGCGCGAAAAGGCATACACCTTGATGGGCTGAACTCAGGCGGCGATTACTCTCATGCGGTCAGAAAACTAGGTCTGGACGCCGGGATTGTGGTAAATATCGATAGGCTTGGCAACTACCTCGAAGTGATATGGAGAAGGTTCGATTGGGATAGCGAAAAAGCAAGAATACACTCTGAGGCGAGCATCACAACGGCCGAACGAGATATCATGATCACAAGCATCATCTCGAAATCATTAAACAACATCGCTTTCAAGCCTACGAAATTCGAATCCATTACCGTCTGGTCCGGAATCGGCGTTTTTTTTGGCGTGACAGGTTACCTCAACATCTTTCAAAAAGACCATCCAACAATAATCAAGTACCCAAGACCACCACGGCTTGATGATATCAAGCGATAATCACTTTCTCATTCCGCCGTCACATAAGCCGCCGAAATCCCCCCATCCACCGAAAACGCCGTGCCATTGACATAAGCCGATTCATCACTTGCCAAAAACAGTGCCGCATTGGCAATATCCGATGCCTCAGCAAACCGGCCGGGCGGAATGTGAACCAATCGCCTCTGCCGGCGAGCAGGGTCGGAAAGCAACTCTTCCAAAAGCGGTGTGTGCACGGGGCCCGGGCAGAGTGCATTTGCCCGAATATTCTGCCGCGCGTACTCAACGGCAATCTCCCGGGTCATGGAAAGCACACCGCCCTTGCTGGCAGCATAGGCAATTTCGGAAGTGGCGGAACCCATGAGCGCCACAAACGACGCTGTGTTGATAATCGAGCCGCCGCCGGCCCGCAGAAGCGCGGGAATGCCATATTTGCAGCCGAGATAGACACCTTTCAAATTGATGTCGATGACTTTGTCCCAAACCGACTCTTCGGTAGTGACGGGCGAGCCGTCGCCGGGGTGCGCGATGCCGGCGTTGTTGAACAGAATGTCGATTTTGCCGAACGCTTTTTCAGCATGGAGGACCATATTCTCGACCTCACTGGCATTTGAGACATCGACGCGCACGAAGCTCGCCTGGCCACCTCCGGATTGAATTTCGGCAATGGCGGCCTGCCCGGCTTTCTCATCTATGTCGGCCACCACGATTTTGGCGCCCTCGCGGGCGAAAAGCAGAGCCGATTCTTTGCCAATGCCGCTACCGGCGCCGGTGATCAGGGCAACTTTGTTTTCCAATCTCATTTTCTTGTTCTCCATAAATAAGTGCCTTTTGATTAGCCGCTGCTGGCCGCCACAAAGGCGTCGAACAGCCGCTGCTGGCGTGGATCATCCAGCGCCAACTCCGGGTGCCAGTGTACCGCGACCATCCAGGGATGGTGCGGGGCTTCGAGCGCCTCGACAACGCCATCCGCGGCTTTGGCAACCACCTGCCAGCCATCTCCTATTTTGCCAAGCGCCTGGTGGTGCTTTGACATGACTGAGACGCTTGTGCTGCCTGTGATTTCAGCCAAACGGCTGCTCGCGACAAGCTTGACCTCATGGGGTGTTTCGTCTCCATCATCCCTCCGATGGCTGATTTCGTTGCCGTACTTCTCCGGCAAATGCGCAAGTAAATCTCCACCCGTGACAATATTGAGAAGCTGGAAGCCGCGGCAGATGCCAAACACAGGTTTCTTGCCCTGCAAAGCGCGCCGGGCCAATGCGACTTCGAACGAATCGCGTTCCGGATCGATTCTGGAAATCGTGGGATGCGGAGCGCCACCATAAACTTCGGGAGCAAAATCTCCACCGCCGGCGAACAGGATGCCGTCAACAAGGTCGAAAACTTCATCGCACTTTTTCTCCCCAGGCGCCAGCATCACCGGTAAACCATTGGCGTGTCTCACGCCGTCAACATATTGGCTGGGGAGATAGAAATTTTCTTTTTCGTCCCGTCCGTAGGTTGTAATTCCGATGATGGGGAGACTGCGTTGCATATTGTTTATTCTCGTTCAAATTCAAAAGACATCGATAACGCCTTCCGGGTCACTAATTTCCCAAGGAACCATCTTGTGAGATTCCTGACGATAGTGCGATGGATTCCCGATAAAAACACTCGGGAATGACATTTTGCCGCAGAACACGAGGCGGTTACACTACCTTCTATCTTCTACCTTCCATCTTCCATCTTCCATCTTCCATCTTCTATCTTCTATCTTCTATCTTCTATCTTCTATCTACTCTCCACGCCCTACGCCCTTTCAAAATACCTCCCCCTCTCCCAACTCGTCACAACCTCATCAAACTTACGCTGCTCCGTGCGAAAGAAATGCAGATAGTGGTCCACGACATCTTCGCCAAGCGTCTCTCTGGCCCAGGTGCTGTTCGCCAATTCATCAATCGCTTCATTAAGCGATTTCGGAACCTGCTGCAAATCCTGTGCGGCGTAGACATCGCCATCGTAAACTTCCGGCGGCTCGATCTTGTTCTCGATGCCGTCCAGTCCGGCTGCCAGCGTAACGGCGAAGGCGAGATAAGGATTTGCATCCGCACCAGGTGCACGGCACTCGATGCGCAGGGATGGACCGTGGCCGACGATGCGAAAGGCAGCCGTCCGGTTGTCATAACTCCAGGCAATTCCCGTGGGTGCAAAAGAGCCAGCCACAAAACGCTTGTACGAGGTCGGATAGGGCGCATAGAACGCAAACAGCTCGCGCACGTGTTTCATCCAACCGCCGAGAAACCAGCGGAATACCGGCGAGGCCTCAACTTCGCCCATCTTGTCCTTGCCGTGAAACAAGGAGTTGATGCCAGATTTGTCCCACAGACTGGCATGAACATGCATACTTGAGCCTGCAAATGCTTCATTCCACTTGGCCATGAATGTAATCGCGCATTCTTTCTGCCAGGCGATTTCCTTTGCGGCGTGCTTGTAAATTATGTGCCGGTCCGCCATTTCCAGAAACTCGGCGTAGCGCAAATTGATTTCCTGCTGACCCGGTCCCCATTCTCCTTTTGAGAACTCCACGGGAATACCGGACCGGTCCATGTGCTGACGGATGGCGCCAATGACGAATTCTTCCTTTGTCCCCTGCAGAATGTGGTAATCTTCGATATAGCTGCCGATGGTCTTCAGGTCGGTGTAGTGCTTGGCTCCTGCTTCATCGTAGGAATCTTTGAAGACGTACAACTCCAGCTCCGAGCCGGCCATCGCCAGATAGCCTTTTTCTCTGGCGCGTTCAACCTGAGCACGAAGCAGCGAACGTGGCGCGACCTCAACCAGGGCGTCGCCATCTTCCTGATAAATGTCGCACAGGACAATGGCGGTTTTGTCCAACCAGTCTGCTAGCCGCAGAGTGTCAAGATCAGGAACGAGTCGAACATCACCGTAGCCTTGCTGCCAACTGGTGAATTTGTATCCAGGCACAGGGTCCATTTCCATGTCGCAGGCGAGCAGGTAATCGCAGACATGTACCTCCGAATCCAGCACATCATCAATGAAGTAGTGGCCGGTGATGCGCTTCCCCAGCAACCGACCGTAAATGTCAGGAAACACAGTCAGAACGGTTTCGATTTCTCCGTCATCGACCATCTTCTTGAGTCTCTGTGAATCGAGCATGCCACGCAACTGCGTTTTGGCCATTGGGCCTCCTATGATAAAAAGTTTTGATTCTACTCAAATTTCTTAATTTTTAGTGGCATTTTTTCGCCCGAATCCCTTCTCACTCAAAACTGGAAGGGTGAGGGCGAAAAAATGCGGAACTCATGATTGTTTCAATACAAATTGCCTGAAGTCCTCAAATATCCAATCGTTTTTTAACGTCTGATAGATAATCGTCAGCAGCTTCCTGGATGTGGCGATAATGGCTTTGCCGCTACCTTTCTTCTGTTTGAGCCGTTGGTAAAAGGCATTGAGATAGGGCGAGTATCGAATGGCTATCAAGGTGCATTGCACAAGCGTTGTGCGGCCTAATTTACTGCCGCGCTTCGTTATCTTGCCTTGCCGGACCATTTCGTTTGAGTTGTGTACCCGCGGGACAATGCCAAAGTAGGAATGCAATTTTTTCTCACTTTCAAAGTCATTGATATCGCCGATGATGCTCAACAGAATGGCTGCGCTCTTTGAGCCGATGCCCTTGATACTTGTGATGTTCGCATACCCTTTAAGCTCCCTACCATGCTCTTCTATCTCGACATCGAGCCTCTTTATGCTTTGGTTCAGATGCTGTATTTGCTCGATGATGACCTCCAGCTCAACCTTTGCGAGATCGTTGACTGCATAATCCAGGACTTTGCTCAACCCCTTCTTACTGCTCAACGCCGTGCGCCTTGTGACAATACCATGAGTATTCAATATGTTGTGTATCTTGTTCTTAAGGATTGTCCGAAGCTTTACCAGTTTGTCGCGAGTATGGGTCAAACTCTTGATTTGACTCGACAATTCATCTCGCATCCGTACCTCCGGAAGCATACCTTTACTCAGATAGAAGGCCAGATTCTCAGCATCAGCCCGGTCCGTCTTCTTGGTCGATTCACTGATGACCTTGAATTGACTGGGGTTGACAACGACAACCTGTGAAACATGAGAAGAAACCTGGTTAAAGAAGTAGCGCGTATTGCCTGTCGCTTCAACCGCAAGCTCATCGCCCTTGTCAAGGCTGGTGCAAAACTCCGACAATTCGCCCATAGAATAGCGCGCAAATTCTTTCTCCGAATCACTCAAGTAGCACACCTCAAACATATTCTTGTGTAAATCTACTCCGACCGCTCGCATCACTATGCCTCCTGAGTTGGGGTTCATTCGGAGTAGAATCTTGTCGGTTCCACCAATCTCCTATTCAGGGTCAATGCCCTATGAGGACCATTCAGCTAAAGGCAAAACCAGTCTCCTTGACAGGGTCAATGCCCTACGATAAAATCCAGCCTCTAGC
>JAJDAF010000049.1 GCA_029261995.1 Candidatus Zhuqueibacterota bacterium | reverse complement strand
GAATCTGTTTGCGATTTCCCTTGCCGGCAGCGGCACGTCGGTTCCTGTTTCTGACATCGCTTCTGACTTGGCGTCTCACAACTTCGGGGATGTCACGGTGGGTGCGACTTCTTCTCAAATATTCAAGATAAGAAACTTGGGCAGCGCGACTCTGAATGTGAGTGCAACGGGCTTGGCGGGCACGAACTCACTTGAGTTCGCGATTATGACTGGCGGTGGCATTTTCACGGTTGCAGCGGGCGATAGCCACGATGTCCAGGTTGCATTCAACCCGGCGACGGTGGGTTCTAAGACCGCCAGCCTGCAAATCACCAGCGATGATCCTGATGAGAATCCATTTGCGATCTCGTTGAGCGGAGCCGGAATATCGGCATCCGTTCCGGATATCGCTTCCACACCGGCGTCTCATGACTTTGGAGATGTCACCGTTGGTGCAACTTCATCAAAAATTTTCAAAATTCGCAATTTAGGCACGGCGCCTCTGAACGTGACTTCCACAACCCTGAGCGGGTCACAAGCTTCTGCATTTTCTATTCCGGTTGGTGGTGGCATTTTTGCCGTAGCCCCCGGCGATAGCCACGACGTTCAGATCAACTTTGCGCCCGGCTCGAATGGTCTGCAGAGTGCCAGCCTGGAAATTGCAAGTGATGACCCGGATGAGAACCCTTTTGCAGTCTCGCTTGCGGGCAATGGCGTTCCGGCGCCGGCCCCTGATATCGCCGCGACGCCATCGACGCATGATTTCGGAGATGTAATTGTCGGAAGCGTGCTATCGCAGGTTTTCAAGATTCGAAACCTGGGCACTGTTACGTTGAATGTGAGCGCCACAACCCTCACGGGCGTCGATGCTGCGGAATATGGCATCGTGACCGGCGGTGGTCTGTTTGCGGTTGCTGCCGGGGACAGTCATCTGGTCCAGGTCGAATTCGCTCCGACATCGATAGGTACGAAGTCCGCGGACCTCGAGTTCAGCAGTGACGATCCGGATGAAAATCCATTTATTGTGGCGCTGGCTGCAACTGGTATTCCGTTACCCGCTCCTGACATTTCATCTGCGCCGGATAGCCACAATTTCGGCAGCTTAACTGTTGGGGCCACAGCCTCCCAGACTTTCCAGATTCACAATTTGGGCAACGCCGTTCTAGACGTGGACGCCATCAGTCTGTTTGGCGGCGATGCATCCGAGTTTGCCATTAGCGCCGGCGCTGGAGCGTTTAGCGTTGCCGCCGGGGACAGTCACAGCGTCCAGATAGATTTTACACCAGCATCGGAAGGAGCGAAAGCGTCGAGCCTGCGCCTAACCAGCAACGATCCTGATGAGGCTGTTTTCGATATCTCTCTGAGCGGGGATGGGACGCCATCGGGTGGCGGCGGAGACGTTGTATACGAGGAAACCCACGGTGGCAGCTCCGCTAGTATTGCCACTGTCTCGACCAGCACTCCCTTGACAGGTGTAAGCGGCCACCTCTACATTGCAGCTGTTGCCTACCGGCCCAGCGGCTCCGTGACCTCGATCAGCGGGCTTGGCCTGACCTGGACACGTGTTCAATTGCAGTGTTCTGGCCGCAGTCAGACTGAGCTTGACGTGTGGCGCGCCATCGGAACGCCAAGCGGTGGCGGCGTCGTCACTGCACAATTCGTCGGCTCTGTCGCGAGTGCAGTTATCGAAGTGAGCCGATACTCCGGTGTTGATGGCGCTAGTCCGATCGGGAGCATCACCTCAGGTAATAGCAACGGTGTGAGCGGTTCCTGCAGCGGCGGTACGGATTCCAATGCCTACAGCATGAGCATCAATGCTTCGTCTGCAGGTTCTGCCATTTTTGGCGCAGCAGCCATGCGCAATCGCAGTCACACCGCGGGCTCGGGATTTACAGAGCGCGCCGAAATTGCAGCTGGCAGCGGCGGCGGCGTTTCGAGTGTCGCAGTGCAGGACCAAATTGTCACGGCAGCCGGTAGCATCAATTTGTCGGGCACACTTAATCGTGCCGTTGATTGGTCTGTTGTTGGCGTGGAAATTTTACCCGGGTCTGGCGCCGGTAACCCGACTCCGGATATCGCAGCGCAGCCTTCCGCACTAACTTTCGCAAGTGTCGATACGGGTTCCAGCAGTCAACTTACGGTAGATATCCAAAACAACGGTACGGCCAATCTAGATGTCACGGCAACAACTGTCGTCGGTGGCGATGCAACTGATTTTCAAATTACCGGCGGCGGCGCCTTCTTGCTGGCCCCGGCCGCCAGTCGAACTATTACGGTGACGTTTGCGCCTGTCACGACTGGCAGCAAGACCGCCACTCTGCGAGTGAGCAGCAATGATCCCGATTCAAATCCGTTTGATGTGTCACTCAGTGGGACCGGTGCCGTGCCGGCGCAGCCCGAGATCACGGTGACTCCCACCACACATCACTACGGCGACGTTCTTGTCGGCGCAAGTTCATCTACAGGCCTTGATGTTCGCAATGACGGAACAGCTGATCTGAACATATCAGCAACGACGCTGGCCGGGACAGATGCGAGCGATTTCAGCCTCACAACGGGAGGCGGCACATTCACAGTTGCCCCGGCCGCCACGCATACCATCACGGTTCAGTTTTCACCGACCGCAATCGGGCCAAGGAATGCTTCTCTGAGCATTAGCAACAATGACAGCGATGAGAATCCGGTGATTGTGGGCTTGTCAGGCAACGCCTTGGCTCCCGTTCCAGCCCTTGTCGTGACGCCGGTCTCTCATGATTTTGGTGATGTTGTGGTGAGCAGCTCAGCGAGTCACACATTCGAACTCAGAAATGCTGGTACGCTTGCGCTAAATGTTTCGGCAACTGAGATTGTTGGCCCTGACAGCTTGTTGTTTGTGATTCTGAGTGGTGGAGGGGCGATGACGCTCGCACCCGGCGCCTCACAGAATCTGACCATACGATACACGCCGAGCGCTCTTGCCGGTGCAATGGCGTCTTTGAAGATTGCGAGTGACGACCCGGATGCAGGCAGCCTGAGCGTTTCGCTAATCGGCAACGGAGTTGCCGCACCAGCTCCCAATATTGCCGTGACACCCACGTCGCACGACTATGGCGATGTCGTCCAAGGCTCCACTCAGCAACAGCCGATTCAGGTGACGAACAACGGAACGGCTGACCTGAACGTAGCCTCAACAAATCTGTCCGGGGCGAATGCGGGGGATTTTGTAGTGAGCAACGGAGGTACATTCACGTTGGCGGCAGGCGTCAGTCGGCAACTCGACGTGAGTTTTACGCCCTCGACGACTGGCTTGCGAACCGCCACGCTTACCGTTACCAGCGACGACCCGGATCAGCCGAACCTGGATATTTCGCTGACTGGCACAGGTACGACGCCACCCGCTGGCGGACCGGTGGTTTTTGTGGATGTTCAGAATGGCGGTTCTGCCGGCTCCAGCACTGTGAGCACGCTGACCAACGTAGTTGCCGCCGCCGGCGATCTCTATCTGGCAGCGATTTCTTCGCGTGCAAACAGAGATGTCGTGTCGGTTTCAGGCCTCGGCTTGACATGGACCCTGGTACGAAGCCAGTGTGCCGGCAGAAACAACATCGGTCTTGAGGTTTGGCAGGCGCTAGGTTCTCCAACGGGAGATGACGTCGTGACAGCCACTTTGGCTTCCAGCGCAACCTATGCGGCGATTTCCGTAACCCGCTACACGAGCGTTAATACATCGACCCCGATTGGCAATGTCGTCTCCGGCAATACAAATGGTGTCGATGGCGCGTGTTCAGGAGGGACAGACGGCAATAGCTACAGTTTCAATATCTCCGGAACGGCAAATGGCGCCATGATTGTTGGCGCAATCAGCATGAGACATCGGGTTAATTCTCCTGGGGCAGCCTTTACCGAAAGGGATGAGATTCACCAGGGTGATTTGGGCAATGTGACCAGCGTCGCCGTGCAGGATCAGGCTGTATCGACTTCAGGTTCGTTTGTTCTGGACGGCTCCTTCAACGGCAGCGTTGATTGGTCAGTCATTGGCCTGGAAGTGCTACCCGCCGGCGGGACTCTGCTTACGGCCAAAGGGACAGGCACTCGGGACAATGCGGTGCCCAGCGGCACAAAAATTGACGAAAACCTGTTCGTGTTTCATCCAACAGATGATGCGTATGTCAAATCCTCTAGTCCGACCGTCAATTATGGCAATCGGAGGAACATTCGATTGCGCACCAGCTCTGCCAGTTATCGCAGCTACGTCAAATTTGATGTAGAAGATCTGAATGGTGCTGTCGCAAGGGCGACCCTGCGTTTTCATGTTGACAACGACAGTCCGGACGGCGGCGTCTTGTACGCTACGTCGAATGACTACGGCGACGACGACACTCCCTGGACTGAAAATGGACTGACCTGGAAGAACTCCCCGGCTCCGGCGCGCCATGAAATCGCCTCCATCGGCAAGGCGAAGGCGGGGACCTGGGTTGAGATTGACCTTAGTTCAGAACTCATTTCTGAGGGCGCTTACAGCTTTATGATGAGCAATCATTCCGCCAACAGCGTGTTTTACAGCTCGAAGGAAGGGGACTTTGCTCCCGAACTGATCGTCGAAACGGCCGTGTCCGGGCGCGACGCGCAGGATGCCCTGGGCGATGAGACGCCTGTGATTTTACCCGTGACCCTGGCGCTGCATCCGAACTATCCGAACCCATTCAACGCCGGCACTACGATTGCCTATGATTTGCCCGCGCCCGGGAGAGTCACGATAATAATCTACAACGCCAAGGGCCAGGAAGTGATTCGCCTAGTAGATGGATTTCAGGAAGCCGGACAGAAGAAAGCTCGCTGGGACGGCCATAACCAGCAAGGCCTGGAGATTGGGTCGGGTGTTTACTTCATGCGAATGCAGGTGGGTAATAGCCGTACGTTGGCTCGCAAGCTCACGCTGCAGAAATAGCCTGTCAATAAGGTCCGATTGCAAAGCCTTGTCCGTCTGCATTCTGGCCAAGGCTTTTTGCATGAAAGGTGGCACGGATGTTGCAAAAAAATATCGACCAGGGCTAAGGCAGGACAAAATTTGAAATGTTCGCGGAGATTTGCAGTGATAGAAAGTGGAGGTTTGAAGCTGTAGTTGCCTTGGACGAGGCATAGTGAACATCAGCCGATACGTCTTGGAGATAACGATTTTACCATAACGTAATTACAAAATTACACCTTGGTAACTCAATCAGCTACCGATTGAGAAGTTCAGACATTCGAAACGAGAGACGACATATAAAAGCAAGTTGGGGGACTATCGCGCAAGACAATGGACCAACCGAAGGAAACAATCATGGAGACACGCTGGATGCAAGTCAGGAAACGGGGTTCAATTATGTTGATGACCCTAATAATGGCAGGTTTGTATATCACAGCGGCCGTCGCTCAAAGCCCCAACAGCAAAGGCATTTGGATCAGCAATGAGGAAATTGCGAAGCTACCGACATCCGGTAAAGCGTGGGAGCATCTGAAATCCACAGCAGATGGCTCCACGGGGAGTCCGGATGTCTCAGATCAGGACGATGACACCAATGTCAAGGTGATGGCTAAAGCGTTGGTCTACGCAAGGACAGGCGACGAAAGCTACCGCACCGATGTGATTAACGCCTGCATGGCCGCAATAGGGACGGAACGTGGCGGGCGGACGCTTGCCTTGGCCCGCGAACTCATTGGCTATGTTATCGCAGCGGATCTTGTGGGCTTGCCGTCAGATAAAGACCAGCAGTTTCGTGCTTGGCTGCGCGAGACCCTCACAGAAAATTTGAGCGGGAAAACCCTGGTTTCAACCCACGAAGACCGCCCGAACAACTGGGGTACACATGCTGGGGGGAGTCGTGTTGCGGTTGCGCGCTACCTCGGCGACCAAACAGAGCTTGAACGCTGCGCACAGGTCTTCAAAGGGTGGTTGGGAGATCGCAGCTCTTATTCAGACTTCAGCTATGGCGATTTGTCGTGGCAGGCAGACCGCAGCAATCCTGTGGGTGTCAATCCTGCGGGAGCAGTAAAGGACGGCCACTCTATCGATGGCGCCCTGCCGGATGACATGCGCCGAGGCGGCAGCTTCAAGTGGCCGCCAGGAGAAACTGGCTACGCCTGGGAGGGTTTGCAAGGAGCCCTGGCGCAGGCTGAAATTTTGCACCGGGCTGGCTATGATGCCTGGAACTGGGAAAACCAGGCGCTGAAGCGCGCTGCACAGTTTCTGGATGATATCGGTTGGCAAGCTGGAAGCGACGACACCTGGCAGCCATGGTTGATCAACTATCGGTACGGCACCAATTTTCCGGCGAAGCTGCCCTCCACGCCTGGCAAGAATGTTGGCTGGACCGATTGGACACATGGCAGCAGTCGCGAAGATGGCGGTGGGACTACCGGGATTGAAGGCAAGGTTGAAAATAATGCAACTGGCTCTGCCGTAGAAGGTGCAGCTGTCCAGCTCAAACAAGGCAGCACCGTGCGCTACGAAGCGACCTCGAACAGTTTTGGGCGCTACAGTTTTACCGATATCGCCGCTGGCGATTACATCTTGTTCTCTGCAAAGAGCGGTTATCAGGACTGGACCGGCAACGTCACCATTCAGGACAAGCGACAGCTGTTCGGACAGAACATTCGACTGGTCCCGATTGGAGATTCAGAGTCGCCGAGCCCACCGGCCAATGTCAGAGTCACTGTTGCCGATTAATGAATCGTGGCTTGCCTGAAAAAAACTTGCATTTCGAGGGCGCATTTGATATATTGCGTGTTAGTCAACTCAGAATTGCATGTTGAATTGAGAACCAGAACGAACGGCAGGTAATGAAGTTCCTTATCATAACCGATGCTCGAATCACCGATAGAATCATAGAATTTAAAGAGTCACAGACTTCTCATTCTAAATGCACCCTGAATTAGGGTGCATTTTTTTTTGCCAGGAGGTACCACGTTGAAATCTACATTGACCGGCCTAGTTCAACTGCAGAACGTTGACAAAGAGTTGCAGTCGCTGGAAGCGTTGAAGGGCGACCTGCCGCAGCAAGTTCAGAAACTAAGAGACCAGCTTGCGGTTCTTAAGGCAGACCTGATATCAAGGAATGAAGAGTTGACCGAGGCCAAAAAGGAGCACGCTTTGCTCGAAGCAGAACTGGGTTCCTTGCAGGGTGGCCTGAACAAGTATCGCGAGCAACTTTATGCGGTTACCTCAAACAAGGAGTATGACGCGATAACGACGGAAATTGATGCGGCACAAGAAAAAATCAGTGACGCAGAGGACCAGGTTCTCGAAAGGATTCAACGTGAAGAAGACCTTGGCGAGGCAATAGAAGAGTTGGAGCCGAAGATTAGCGAACTGACCGAGCATTTGGCTGAAACTGAGAAGGAACTTAGCGAGAAGATTCTGGCTACCGAGACCGAGTACAAATCCTACCAGGAGCAGCGAGATCAGTTGGCGGGCAGTATTCAGCGCCCCGCGCTTTATCAGTATGAGCGCATTCGCAAAGGCCTGGGCAACAATGCCGTGGCTGAAATCCAAAGTGCCGCATGTGGCGGCTGTTATTCGGCTATTCCACCACAGAAGGTCGTAGAAATCAAAATGATGAATCGACTGATTCATTGCGAGTCTTGCGGCCGAATTCTGGTGCATGTAGATGACAAGGTTAACTTGCCGAACTAGGGGCATTGTCTGCGTCTCAGAGTCGATTTGATATATCCGATTGCAATCCAAAGTAGCCCAGGCGACCGCGTTTCGTTTCGGCCATGCCGGGACGAGATGAGGAAAGTCCGAACACCGCAGGGCAGGACGCTCCGTAACGCGGAGGAGGGGTGACCCTACGGAAAGTGTCACAGAAAACACACGGCCGATGGTTTCAATCTTGAAACACAGGCAAAGGTGCAATGGTGAGGTAAGAGCTCACCTTTCCGGCAGCGATGTCGGGAGTACGATAAACCCCGTCCGGTGCAAGACCAAATAAGTTTCATTTGTCCGTCAGGGCAGCAGGGTGACCCGCCCTGCATTTCTTCGGAAATGGTGAAACGGGTAGGTCGCTCGACCCCGTCAGCAATGGCGGGGCTAGATAAATGGTCGCCTCCCCCGGCTTGCCGGGGAAGACAGAATTCGGCTTATCGGGCTACTTTGGATTGTTTTTTTTTCTTTGACAGATTCAGGCTGGGAGTTATGAATGGAGCAATGTTGGCAAGTCGTCGACAAGCATGATCCAGAAACGGTAAATCAGTTCGCAAGCCAGCTCAATTCAACGCCGGTGCTTGCCCGGGTTCTGCTGAACCGCGGCATCAGCGACATTGAGACTGCACGCAAATACTTCATCCCGAAGCTCGAGCATTTGCATGACCCTTTCCTGATGAAAGGCATGGCCGAAGCTGTCGAGCGCATTCAGAAGGCGATTAGCCGCCAGGAAAAAATCCTGGTCTACGGCGACTACGATGTCGATGGCACTACCGCGACCTCCTTGATGCTGCTCTATTTTCAATCCCTTGACTATCCCATCGATTTCTACATACCTGACCGCCTGCGCGAAGGCTATGGTCTTTCTCGTGTGGGCATGGAGACGATACGCGACCGCGGCGTCGATCTGATAATCACGGTTGATTGCGGAATTACGGCAGTAGCGGAGGTTGAGTTGGCGCAATCCTTTGGCATCGATGTCATTGTGTGCGACCACCACCAAACGGGCCCCGTACTTCCGGCTGCAGTAGCCATTCTGAACCCCAAGCAAAAGGATTGTTCGTATCCATTCAAGGAATTGGCTGGCGTCGGTGTCGCGTTCAAACTTCTGCAAGCCCTGCAACAGCGACTCGGTGCAGATGAGAACGCACTGAATCGTCTTCTATATCTGGTCGCAATTGGCTCTTCCGCCGATATCGTTCCGTTGACCGGCGAGAATAGAGTCTTTGTCAGACACGGGCTGCGCAACCTGCAGGCATATCCGAATAAGGGCATTCAAGCCATGCTCGAAATCACAGGTCTGAGTGGTCGCGAAATTGGCACCGGGCAAGTCGTATTTGTGATTGCGCCGAGAATCAATGCTGTCGGCAGGCTGGGCGATGCCGGCAGAGCCGTGCATCTGTTGACGACCGACAACGACGGCCAGGCCCGCAATATCGCCACTATCCTCGAAGCCGAAAACCGAACACGCCGCGAGATTGATGAAACAACCCTTGCGCAAGCCATTGCCTTTATCGAAAAACATGGCGGCCCTGGCGACGAGCCTCTGTTTGTGCTGAGCCGTGATGATTGGCATCCTGGTGTAATCGGCATTGTTGCCTCAAGAATCGTCGAGCGCTATTTTCGGCCCACCGTGATGATTGCCACCGAAAATGGCATAGGCCGCGGTTCCGCCAGAAGTATCCCCGGCTTCGACATCTACGCAGCCCTGAAGCAGTGTCAGGATCTAATGGTTAGTTTTGGCGGCCACAAATATGCTGCCGGGCTCACTGTTGAAGTGGGGCAGATCCCTGAGTTGCGCAAACGTTTGAAGGCTACTGCCGCTGATACGCTGACCCCTGAGATGCTTTCCCCGAAAATTTCTATCGATTCTGAGCTGCGTTTTGGCGATATCGACGACACGCTTCTTGATCTTCTCAGGAAGATGGCGCCGTTCGGGCCTCAGAACAATCGTCCGACCTTTTTCACGAAAGGACTGCAGGTTGTCGGGTCACCCATCATCGTAGGAAAGAATCACCTCAAGTTTCGAGTGCGGCAGGACGGCAAGGTCATTGACGCCATCGGTTTCGATCTCGGGGACAAGATTTACCGGATTCCATCCGGAGAGAGCGATGTTGAACTCGCCTATGTAGTAGATGAAAACGACTACCAGGGCAGAAAAACGTTGCAACTCAGGATCAAGGATTTGCGCTAACGAAGAGGCCCTCTGTACCAGATGAAACAATACAATAGCCAGCTAAACATCAAGTCCGAAGAGTTCAGGCGCCGCCAGAGCGCCATGTTGACGAAACTGAGCGAGTTGAATTTACGGCTCAAGTCGGTCGCTGAGCCCAATCCCAAAACCGTTGAAAAGCTCAGGAAACGTGGAAAGTATCCCGCCCGCGAGAAAATACGGCGCATCATCGACAAAGGTACTTCAATTCTTGAAATTGGGCAGTTGGCCGCCTTCGAGATGTACGATGACATTCCGGGAGGCTACCCATCGGCCGGTTGTATTGTGGCGATTGCGACCGTCTCGGGTCGCAAGGTGGTGATCATGGCCAACGACCCGCTGGTGAAATCCGGCGCTTGGGTCGAGACGACCTGCAAGAAGAATTTGCGTGCGCAGGAAATCGCCATGGAAAACCATCTCCCCATCCTCTATCTGGTCGATTCCGCCGGCGTGAATCTGGAACGGCAGGCTGAGATTTTTCCTGATAAATTGCACTTCGGCCGGATTTTTCGCAACAACGCTGTCATGGCCGCCAGGGGAATTCCGCAGATCTCCTGCGTGTTTGGATTTTGCGTAGCAGGCGGGGCCTACCTGCCGGGCATGAGCAGCGATTTGGCCATGGTGACAAAGAACTCGAGCATGTTTCTGGCCGGCCCTTTTCTGGTGCAATCGGCACTGGGGCAGGTTGTGGATATGGAAACACTGGGCGGCGCGGCCATGCACAACCAAATCAGCGGCGTGGCCGACTACCAGTTTGAACAGGAAGACGACGCCATTCAGTGGATTCGCGACCAGGTCGCTGCAATTGGTACGCGGCAGGAAGCAGGATTTGACCGAATTGCCGCCCGCAAGCCCAGGCTCAATCCGGAAGAGATACTCGGCATTTTGCCCCATGATGCCTCCGGCACTTACGAGATGCGCGAGGTCATCGCACGCATGGTCGATGCCAGTGCCTTTGAAGAATTCAAAACCCATTTCGGCGGCACGCTTATTACCTGCTTTGCCCGGCTCGGCGGATTCGTCGTCGGTATCGTGGCAAACCGGGGTAAGCAGGTTATGCGCCAGATGCCCCCGGATGCCCACGGCCGGCCGCAGCCGCCTCAGGTGCAGATCGGCAACGTCATCTACAGCGACTCGGCGAACAAAGCATCGCATTTTATCATGCTATGCAACGAGCGTCTCATCCCGTTGATTTTTCTGCACGACGTCACCGGCTTTATGGTTGGCAAGATGGCTGAAAACAACGGCATCATCAAAGATGGCTCTGAGATGGTCAGCGTACAGGCCAATTCCGTCGTTCCGAAGCTCTCAGTGATCGTCCGCAACAGCTTTGGCGCAGGCAATTACGCCATGGCCGGCAAAGCCTATGACCCGAGATTGATTTTCTCCTGGCCAACCGCTCGACTCGCGGTGATGGATGGCGGCATCGCAGCGGACACCGTTCTGCTGACAAAACGCGATCTCGACGATGAGCAGAAGAAGGCATTCCGTGACGAGCTGGTCGAGAAGTACGAACGGGAAACTTCTCCTTACTACTCTGCGGCGCGTCTGGTTGTGGATGGCATCATCGACCCGCGTAGGACCAGGGAAACCCTGATCTGGGGACTGGAGATGGCGGTTAATAATCCTGAAATACCCGAGTACAAGACTGGCGTTTTAAGAATGTAGAACCGCATCCCACGTTCGCCAGACAGATCGCCAAAAAGATGGGTGCGGTTGACTTCCAGCGAAACCCGTTGCTTGGCCGAGGGCATAAGACATGGCCGGGTTGTTTTGGGTAGCTAACCAAGTAGAGGTACGGAAATGACGTTCAACGTTTTAATCGAAAAAGATGAAACAGGATATTACGTTGCAGAAGTACCAGCCTTGCCCGGTTGTTTGAGTCAGGGCAAGACAATGCAGGAAGCGAAGGAGAACATTAAGGAGGCCATGCAGGGTTGGCTTGAAGTGATGAATGAGAAGGCGAAGACAAGCAGCAAGCAGGTAGCTGAAGTGACGATATGAGCCCGAGGCCAAAGTTGTGTTCAGGAGCAACTGCGGTTAAGAAACTTGGCAAGGCCGGGTGGAAGTTTAGTCGCCAGAAGGGATCTCATTTGATGTTGGTGCATGCCGACCATCCTTACACGCTTTCGATTCCTCAACATCGTGAACTCGGTGTTGGACTTCTTTCTAGACTTATTAAACAGGCAGGGCTAACAGTAGGTGAATTCGAATCTTTGTAAGGCGCGAGTCAGTGCGTCTATGAGAATAACGGGATTTTGATCCCAGCTTTCGAAAGGGAATGCATGAAAGAACCCATTCTAATTGGCAACGGACAAGGCTTCTGGGGTGATAGCATCGATGCACCCGTCAAGCTGATGACCGGCGGCCCCATCCACTACGTGACCCTCGACTATCTCGCCGAAGTCACGATGTCCATCATGCAGCGGCAGAAGCAAAAGGATCCAAAGCGTGGTTATGCAACGGATTTCGTGCAACTCATGAAGGACACTTTGCCAACGCTTATCGAGAAGGACATCAAAGTGGTCGCCAGCGCTGGTGGCGTAAATCCAGCGGCCTGCCGCGACGCGGTGTTTGCCGTGGCGCGTGAACTTGGCCTGACCGGCCTCAAAATCGGTATTGTCGAGGGAGATGACATCCTCGACCGCCTGACAGAGCTGAACGAAAAAGGCGCCGACTTCAAGCATCTCGATACCGGTGAGCCGCTCGCGTCTTTGCAGGATAAGGTGCTTTCCGCCAACGCCTACATTAGCTCCAGGCCGCTGGCCGAAGCGCTTGATCAGGGTGCGCAGGTTATCATCACAGGTCGGGCGACAGACCCCGGGCTCGTTCTCGCGCCCATGATTCACGAGTTCGGGTGGAAGCCAGATGACTGGGATAGACTGGCTGCCGGAACAGTGGCCGGCCACATCCTTGAATGTGGTGCACAGGCTTGTGGCGGAAATTTCAGCCGCTGGTGGGAAGTCCCGGACTTCGCCCAAATCGGTTACCCAATTGTCGAAGCATACGAAGACGGCTCTTTTGTTATCACCAAGCACGCCGGTACCGGTGGCATGGTGACCTGCGCCACGGTCACGGAGCAGATTCTCTACGAACTTGGCGATCCCAAGAACTACATCTCCCCTGACGTCAGAGTAGATTTTTCGTCAATTGAATTGCACGAAGATGGCGAGAATCGCGTCAGGGTTTCCGGCATCAAAGGTATTCCCAGCACGGATACCTTGAAGGTTTCCATGAGTTACAATAACGGTTTCAAGGCGGCTGGCACGTTGACGATCAGCGGGCCAAAGGCTTACGAGAAAGCACAGAAGTGTGCTGAAATCGTCTGGCAGCGACTGGCGGACGCCGGCTTCACTTTTGAAGAAACAAATACAGAATACCTCGGGTTGAATTCGTGTCATGGAGATATCAATCCCCTGCCGGCGCAGATAAATGAAGTGGTGTTGAAGTTGTCAGCCCGTGACGCGAATCCGGCCAAGCTCACACGTTTTGGCAAGGAAATCGCGCCTCTCGTCACCAATGGCCCGCCCGGGGTTACCGGGTTTGCCGGGGGACGTCCAAGGCCACAGGAGATCGTCGCCTACTGGCCCGCATTGATTGATAAAAAGCTCGTGGAAACGCGCGTCACCGTTGAGGAGGTGTGAGATGAGAACAATTCAACTCTACGACATTGCACATGCCAGGTCCGGAGACAAAGGAGACAGCTCGAATGTTGGTTTGATCGCAAATGGTGCGGCGGCCTTCGCTATTATAAGGAAAGAAGTCACACCGGATCGCGTTCGAGCACATTTTAAGGGAATTGTCAAGGGCGTCGTTGATCGTTATGAAATGCCGAATCTGTTGTGTCTGAATTTCATTTTGCATGATTCTCTCGGCGGCGGCGGCAGCGAAAGCCTGCGCAACGATGCTCAAGGCAAGACCCACGGACAGGCGCTGCTGCTCATGGAAATCGACGTGCCTGAAGATTTCCAACTCTAGAAATCCACGGATAAGGATAAGGAAGAAACAACATGGATGATCGACAACTGACGTCAAAAGAGATTTTGGCTCGCCTCGCAACTCTGAGTTCTCCTTTTCGCAACACGACCGGACCCCTGGCAATCGTTCTGGCAGCCGGTCACGGCAAACGAATCAAGTCCGCCACCTCCAAAATGCTACATGAGATTTGGGGGGAGCCAACCGTCTTGCGCGTCGCGCGAGCAGCCCGCGATGGCCTGCAGGCGCAGAATCATATTATTGTTGTTGGAATCAAAGCAACGGAGGTCGCGGCTAAGGTCGGCAAGCAGGACGGGCTTGAATTCGCCTACCAGGCAGAGCAGAACGGAACCGGCCATGCCGTCCGGGTGGCGCTCGAACAACTTCCCGCTGGCGCCTACGACGGCGATATCTACATCTTTCCCGGCGACATGGGGTTGATCGATTCGGACACGACTCGCATGTTCCAGTTGGCCTTTCTCGGCAGTGGCTGCGACATGATGGTCCTCACCGGTATCTACGACGGCGATCCGCAGGCAAACTCCTATGGCCGCATTGTGCGGGTTCCCCGCTTTGACATAGAAAAACGCAGCTCCGGCGATGACCACGACAAGGTGATTGAAATCAAGGAGCACAAAGACATCCTGGCGCTCGCGGATGACGACATCTACCAAGTCACTTACAAGGACCGGGCGTACGCCTTCACGCGCAAAGAGTTGGTTGAGAACCCTGAGTTCAACACCGGTGTTTTTGCTTTCAAGGCAGAAGCGCTGATCGAACACATCAAGAACCTGAACACCGACAACGCCCAGGGCGAACTTTATCTGACCGACCTGATCAGCATTTTCAATGCGAGTGGCCTTGCCATTGGGGCAATCGCGGCAGCGGACAACCGAACCGTGGTTGGGTTCAATACAAAAAGCGTTTTGCGGGAGATGAACGACATTGCGCGCGACAACGTCTACAACCGGCTCAAAGATCTGGTCGCCTTCGAAGACCCGTTTGATTTCTTCCTGGCGGACGATGTCATCAAGCAAATAATCAGGATAGATCGCGAGCAGGGCCCACTCGATCTCGGTATCGGCAAAGGAGCGCATGTCGGCAAAGGCGTGGTCTTAAACAAGGGCGTGCAGATCGGTCGAGCGGTTCATTTGGAGGGTGTTGTTGAGCTTGGAATCGGATGCCAGATTGGAGATGGCGTCAGAGTCACGGGCTCACCAGAATGGCCGACCAGGCTAGGGAACAACGTCGTCGTCAAGGGGAACTCCATCCTCATTGGTTGCGTTGTTCAGAATGATGTCCTGATTGAGCACTCTATTCTCGAGTGTAAAACAATAAAGCGCATTCAGGGCAGCAACGGCGCTGTTCAGCCGGTCAGATTCGTAAGGCCGCAATCCGAGGGTCTTTCAGCCATTGACAGCATGTAGCGTGACCTGAATCGTCCCATACTCAGAATAAAATGACCTATCAATTTCTCGATTACGACGTCAGTGATTTTATCGGCAGGCTGTGCCTGAACCGACCCCCGGTTAACGCTCTGAACCACGCGCTAGTCGCAGAGCTGGCGAGCGCCGCTGACCAAATCTGCGATGATGTCAAAGCATCCAGGGTGCGCGCTGTCGTTATCACGGCAAAAGGCAAGCATTTCTGCGCCGGCGCCGACCTGAAAGAACGCCTGGGCATGAAGGAAGAAGATGTCGGCCCAACGGTCCGGAGTATCGGCAATTCCGTTAAGAAATTGGCCGAGATACCTGTTCCGACCATCGCCGCACTTCAGGGCAGCGCGTTTGGCGGCGGTTTTGAAGTCGCTCTTGCTGCGGATATTCGTGTGGCGGTGGAGTCCGCACAAATGGGCCTGCGCGAGACCGCCCTGGCGATCATCCCCGGAGCAGGCGGTACGCAGCGATTGACCCGGCTTATCGGCCCCGGGAACGCGATGCTGTGGATCACGACAGCGCGAATGTTCTCGGCAAGAGAAGCCCTGCAGCATGGCGCCATCAACCTGATGGTTCAATCCCCGGACGAACTGCTCCGTCAGGCTGAGGACATTGCCGCCGACATTGCCAAATGCGGCCCGCTCGCGGTTCAGAATGCCAAACGTGCGATTCTGGGGGGATTGAGTAAACCTCTCGACGAGGCGCTTGACTTTGAGTTTCAATGCTATCAAAATATCATCTCAACAAAAGACAGAATTGAGGGTTTGAATGCCTTCAAGGAAAAGCGGCAACCCGATTTTACGGGTTCCTGACCAGGTTCGTTATCTGAGATGAGAACCTGATCGAAAAAAATACAGGAGAATCCCGATGGGCTACACCGAGTTTAGTGAGGAACAGTTAATGTTGCGCGACATGGTGCGCGAGTTCGCCACAAAAGAGATCGAGCCACTCGCCGCCGAAATAGACGAGAGTTGCGAATACCCGATGGAGAACATCAAAAAGATGGCAGAGCTGGGGTTGCTCGGCATTCCGTTTCCTGAAAAGTACGGCGGCGCCGGCATGGACACGGTGAGCCTGGCTCTGGCGCTCGAGGAGATTGCAAAGGCGTGCGGCTCTACCTGCTTGTCGATTGCGGCACACATCTCTCTTTGTGCGACACCGATTTATTTGTTCGGAACCGACGAGCAAAAGCAGAAATATCTCACCCCTCTGGCGCAAGGCGTTTCGCTGGGCAGTTTCTGTCTGACGGAACCTGGCTCCGGCTCTGATTCCGGCGCCATGACAACCACGGCAACCCGTGATGGCGACGATTACCTGCTGAATGGCAGCAAAATGTACGTTACCAACGCTGGCGTCGCCGACACCTTTGTTGTTTTCGCCAAAACCAGCCTGGACCTCGGGGTCAAGGGTATTTCCGCTTTCATTGTTGAGAAGACCACCGAAGGCCTTGTTGTCGGGAAGAAGGAAGATAAGCTGGGCGTCCGTGCCTCGGACACGCACCCGGTGAACTTCGACAACTGCCGCGTCCCAAAAGAGAATCTGCTTGGTGAGGAAAGCAAGGGATTTGCGCAGGCTATGGTCACGCTCGATGGCGGGAGAGTCGGTATCGGCGCCATGAGCATTGGCCTGGCGCAGGCAGCCATGGAAAAGGCCGCCTCCTATGCACAGGAAAGGGAAGCTTTTGGCCGGCCAATCGCCGGTTTCCAGGCCATCAAGTGGATGATAGCTGACATGGCCACGGAGATTCACGCCGGGCGCCTGGCCGTCCATCATGCGGCTCGATTGCGTGACAGCGGCGCGCCTTACATGAAAGAAGCCGCCATGGCCAAACTCTACGCGTCTGAAGCCGCCATGCGAGCCACGAAAAACGCGATTCAGGTATTTGGTGGCTACGGTTTCACGCGGGATTATCCGGTCGAGCGCTACTGGCGTGATGCCAAACTTACGGTCATCGGGGAAGGCACCTCCGAAATTCAGCGCCTGGTCATCTCACGAGAAATCCTCAAGGAGTTGGCTTAAATGCAGTTCGGTGATTTCGAAATCCATCTGGTGAGCGACGGCATGTTCCGTCTGGATGGCGGCGCCATGTTCGGCGTCATACCGAAGGTCTTGTGGCAAAAAACCGATCCGCCAAACGAGATGAACCGGATTTTGCTCGGGTTAAACTGCATGCTCATCAAGACCCGTGATGATGTGATTCTGGTGGATACCGGCATCGGTGAAAACTACAGCGACAAATTCAAGACGATGTTCGAGATCGACCACAGTGCGGGCAATCTGCTGCAGGGACTTGCCGGGCTGGGCATCACGCCACCTCAGGTCACCAAGGTGGTGCTCACCCATTTGCATTTCGACCACAGCGGCCGCAACTGCACAGAGGATGATGCAGGCAACCTCGTGCCGACCTTTCCGAACGCCATCTACTATTTCCAACAAGGCGAATTTGAGTACGCGCAGAATCCGGATGCCCGCAGTCGCGGCAGCTATCTGCCACAGAATTGGGATGCCGTGGTTGCAGCCGGGCAGCTTGAATTGTTGTCCGGCGCTGCCGAAATTGTGCCCGGCGTTGAGGTAGAAATAGCAAGTGGTCACACGAAGTACCATCAAATCGTCAAAGTCAAATCGCAAGGCAAAACCGCGGCATTCTTGGCGGATCTGGTTCCGACCTCATCCCACCTTAAGACGCCGTATGTGATGGGTTACGATTTGTATCCCAAAACAACGATGGAAGTAAAAGAGCGCATTCTGGGCCTGGCCCTTGCTGAAAAATGGTTGCTGCTGTTCGAGCACGCGCCAAGGGTTCGCGCCGGTTATTTGCAGGAAGAAGACGGCAAGATTCAACTAAAAAAAGTAGATATCTAACCTTGTTTCTTAGCGAGGGGACAAACCATGTCAGAATTAAGAGAAGTTGTAATCGCAAGTGCCTGCCGGACGCCAGTCGGCGCCCTGCAGGGTGCATTGGCCCCGTTACGGGCGCCAGAATTAGGCAGCATTGTTATCAAAGAAGCCGTGAAACGCGCCGGCCTTGCCGCGCAAGATGTGAGCGAAGTCATTATGGGAGAAGTGCTGACGGCGGGCGTCGGTCAGGCTCCGGCCCGGCAAGCTGCTCTTGGGGCAGGATTGCCCAACAGCGTGCCGTGTATGACCATCAACAAGGTTTGCGGCTCCGGGCTGAAATCGGTCATGCTCGCTGCCCAGGCAATCAAAACTGGTGACGCTGATATCGTGGTGGCAGGTGGTATGGAGAGCATGTCTAACGCGCCCTATTTGCTCAGTCGAGCCCGCACAGGTTACCGCCTCGGCCACGGCGAGCTGCTCGACAGCATGGTGAAAGATGGGCTTTGGGATGTTTACAACGATTACCACATGGGCAATGCCGCCGAGCTGTGTGCCTCTGAGTGTCAGGTGCCACGCGAGGCGCAGGACGAGTTTTCGATCAATTCCTACAAACTAGCTCTTGATGCCCAAAACAAAGGCTTTTTCAAGGACGAGATTGTTGCGGTTGAAATCCCGCAGCGAAAAGGCAATCCACTTGTAGTGACAGAGGACGAAGAGCCCGGCCGCGCCAACTTTGAGAAAATTCCAACTCTGCGGCCCGTCTTCAAGAAGGATGGTACGGTCACGGCGGCCAACGCTTCATCAATCAACGATGGCGCTGCCGCACTAGTCGTGATGTCGAAAGACCGCGCGAATAAGATGGGCATTTCCTACCTGGCGACGGTCGCTGAGCAGGCTTCCGCGGCCCGGCAGCCCGAATGGTTTACCATGGCGCCGGCAGATGCCATCAAGAAGATTCTTGACAAGGCTAATCTGAGTTTTGGCGACATCGATCTCTTTGAAATTAACGAGGCGTTTGCCGTGGTAAATCTTGCCGTGGCGGAGAAGCTGGGAATCGATTCTGCCAGGGTGAATATTCACGGTGGCGCAGTCGCGCTCGGGCATCCAATTGGCGCAAGCGGCGCGCGGATTCTCACGACCCTGCTGTACGCCATGCAGCGACATGATAAAAAGCGCGGGCTGGCCGCACTCTGCATTGGCGGCGGCGAGGCTTCAGCGGTGATTGTCGAACGTTAGTCTCAACGAACCAGTTAATTGAAAGGGTAACACCTTGAAAATAGAACACGTCACAGTCATCGGCGCCGGCACCATGGGCAACGGCATTGCTCACGTGTTCGCCAGCTCCGGATTCCAAGTCAATCTGGTCGATACGCAACAAGAGTTCCTGGACCGCGCGCAGGCGACGATCAGGAAGAATCTCGACCGGCAGGTCAAGAAGGAAAAAATAACCGCCGGGCAAGCAGATGAGACTCTGGCACGCATTACGCTGTCCCTGGATTTAGAGAGGGCCGCGCAATCGCAACTGGTGATTGAAGCTGCGACCGAGAATGGCCAAGTGAAGAAGGAGTTATTTCGGCGCCTCGACAAAGTGTGCGGAGCGGAAACCATCCTGGCATCAAACACCTCATCCATTTCAATCACGGAGATCGCGGCTGCCACACAACGCCCGGACCAGGTCGTAGGCATGCATTTTTTTAACCCCGTGCCGGTCATGCGACTGGTAGAAGTCATTCGTGGTCTGGCAACCTCGGACAAGGTGTTTGATTTCGTGATGTCATTGAGCGAAATGCTTGGCAAGACTCCGGTTGCGGTGAATGACTATCCCGGCTTTGTGTCAAATAGAGTCCTCATGCCCATGATCAATGAAGCGATATTCTGCGTCATGGAAGACGTTGCCACGGCCGAAGCTGTGGACACGGTTATGAAACTCGGTATGGCCCATCCCATGGGGCCTCTGGCCCTGGCTGATTTCATCGGCCTGGATGTATGCCTGCACATCATGAAAGTTCTTCACCAGGACCTGGGCGACGACAAATACCGGCCCTGTCCGCTATTGAAGAAGATGGTCGCCGCCGGGCATCTGGGTAGAAAGTCTGGCAAGGGATTCTATCCCTACGCCTGAGTGGCGCACGAACTGCATTTGATTTGACGTGGATATCAGGTCACAACGAGGCTCAGCGGGCCAACAGAGCCAGCAGTGAGTTCGATTTCACGTCTTATGCTCGTACTTGAAGGTCAAAACGAAGTGAGGCTTAAATGGATTTCGCATTAACAGAAGAGCAAAAACTGGTGCAGCAAACCACGCGCGAGTTTGCTCAAAATGAAGTGGCAAAAGATGCCGATGAAAGGGATCGCAGCGAGACGTTTCCCGCCGCTCATGTAAAGAAGATGGCCGAACTCGGCCTCATGGGCATGATGGTCGATCCCGAATACGGCGGCGGCGGGCTGGATAGCATCAGCTACACCATCGCCATTGAGGAACTGGCGAAGGTGGATGCCTCGGTTGCTGTCATCTGTTCCGTGAACAACTCCCTGGTCTGCTACGGCATCGAGGCTTATGGGTCTGAAGAGACCAAACGCAAGTATCTTGTACCGCTGGCCAAAGGCGAGAAGCTCGGCGCATTTTGTCTTTCGGAGCCGGGGTCAGGCTCCGATGCTTCGCGAATGAAGACAACCGCAACTCTCGACGGCGACCATTATGTTTTGAATGGCACCAAGAATTGGATCACCAACGGCAAGAGTGCGGATATCCTCGTGGTCACGGCGCACACAGACCCGACTGCCGGGCATAAAGGCATTAGTGCGTTCGTGGTCGAGAAGGGCTTAGCGGGCTTAAGCGTCAGCCACAAAGAGCGAAAACTGGGAATTCGGAGTTCGGACACAGTGACGATCAACTTTGAAGACTGCAGGGTTCCGAAAGCAAACCGCCTCGGCGCTGAGGGCGACGGCTTCAAGATTGCGATGAAAACACTCGACGGCGGCCGCATCGGTATTGCGGCGCAGGCCCTTGGCATTGCGCAGGGCGCCATGGACCTCGCCGTGGCCTACTCTAAGGAACGTGAACAATTCGGTAAGTCGCTATCGAGATTTCAGGCAATTCAGTTCAAGTTTGCAGATATGGAAACGCGCATCAGCGCCGCCCGTTTGTTAACTTACCTGGCTGCGTGGCGCAAAGATCGCGGACTGAATTTTTCCGCGGAAGCTGCAAAGGCGAAACTTTGTGCATCCGAGACCGCTACATTCGCCAGCCAGGAGGCGGTTCAGATCTTCGGCGGTTACGGCTATCTCAAGGATTATCCGGTGGAGCGTTTCATGCGGGACTCAAAAATAACTGAGATTTACGAGGGTACCTCGGAAATACAACGCCTTGTGGTCGGGAGATCGATCACCGGCTAGAGTTGCATGCGCGGAAAATTGATTTTGAACCTTTTATTTCTTTGCCAGTTTCACTATATTCCGCTCCAGTGAGACTGCACCACTGCTCTTAATTCGGAGGGTTACTGATGTCTGGATTTCTAGAAGACGGCAAGATTTGGTTTAACGGTCAGTTGGTGGACTGGAAAGACGCAACTGTGCACGTCATGAGCCACGTGCTGCATTACGGCTCCGCAGTATTCGAAGGATTGCGCTGCTACGACACGCCGAAAGGCCCAGCCATCTTTCGGCTTGATGACCACATGCGCCGCTTGGTTGATTCTGCAAAGATCTATAGAATGCCCCTGCCATACACCCGCGCCGAGTTGGTGAAGGCATCGATTGAGGTCATAAAGGCCAACAATCTTGCTGAAGCCTACTTGCGGCCGATCGCGTTTCGTGGCTACGGCAGCCTCGGTGTCGATCCGCGGGATTGCCCGGTGGACGTTGTTGTGGCGGCGATGGCGTGGGGCAAATACCTGGGTGACGAGGCCATCAACATTGGAGTTGACGTGCGCGTCTCATCCTGGAATCGTATGCGCCCGAACACGTTTCCGGCGATGGCGAAGTGCGCCGCAAATTATATGAATTCTCAGTTGATCAATCTCGAGGCGAAAGCCGATGGCTACGTTGAGGGCATTAGCCTGGACCACAACGGCCACGTTAGCGAAGGAAGCGGTGAGAATATTTTCGTAGTCAGGGATGGCCGCATTTTCACGCCATCATTTTCTTCTTCGGTTCTGCCGGGCATCACGCGCGATTGTGTCATTAAGCTTGCCGCGGACCTGGGCTACACGGTGGAAGAAGTTGCTGTGCCCCGTGAAATGCTTTACATCGCTGACGAAGTTTTTTTTACCGGTAGCGCCGCCGAAGTCAGCCCGATCAAGTCCATTGACCGGATTCAGATTGGAGAGGGCCGGCGTGGCCCGATAACCGAGAAACTGCAAAAACGCTTTTTCAGCATTCTGGCGACCGGAGTCGATGACAAGCACGGATGGCTGACTTTTGTCAACTGAGATCAGTATGCCGCAGCAACATAAAATCAGCAGTCGGAGAACCGCCAGGGAATTGGCCCTGCGTGCGCTTTATGCGCACCAAATGTCGGGCAATAAAGTGGAGAGCATCGTCGCCGAAATTATTGCGGCCGTTGACGAGCAAGAAATGGTGAAAACTTTCGCCAAAGCCTTGTTTCGTAGCTGTGTGGAGCAACGGGCGGAGATTGAGAAGCTGATCACGGCGCAAGCGCACAATTGGGACTTCGACCGCATTGCCATTCTCGACAGGCTCATCATGCGCATGGCCATCTGTGAATTTCTCTATTTTGAAGATATTCCGCCCAAGGTTTCCATCGACGAAGCCATCGAAATCTCGAAGAAATACAGCACAGAGAAAAGCGGCACCTTTATTAATGGTATACTCGACGGCATTTTGTTGCACCTCAAAACAGACGGACTGCTCAAGAAAACAGGGCGCGGGTTGCTCTAAGATCACCCCGCAAGCGTAAAGCCTCGACGACTCTTCGCCGGGGCTTTGCTAAAACTGGCCTATGCTGCTAGTGTGCAGATTCTTAATTTCGCACCCTAATTTGAGCAGCCCATATCCCCCTCTGGGGTTTGACTTTTTTGGCTCTGAGTTGCTATAAATATATCACCCCTATCGGGGTTTAGAACTCAATAACCGCGTAGCGGTGGAATGTTTTTAGAAAATCGAAAACAAGAATGATTAACCCCAGAGAGACTGTCGAAAAAGTCAAGCCCGGATTCTCTTGAAAATGGCGAACTCCATATATGACTTGTAAGCGACGATCGCGACTTGGTTCACCATTTTTGTATGCTGTTTTTAGTGCCTTTTTCGAAGCATTTCGAAATCTGGACCTTTTTCGACAATCTCAGAGGGGTGACACATTAGTTCACTAACTAACAAATCACGACACCAGTAGTGGAAGCAGCTCGATTTAATGTGTTCGACAATCTCAAAAGGGAGACAGGGTAGGACTGACAATGATTTCTAAAATGGTATCCAAAGTTTTTGGCAGTAAGCATGAGCGTGACACAAACAAGCTCATGCCTGTTGTGGTTGAGATAAACGCATATTGCGATGAGTTCGATACCCTGAGCGACGAACAGCTCAAGGGCAAGACCACCGAATTCAGAGAGGCGATTTCGAACGCCACAGCCGAAGTCAGGTCTGAAATGGATGAAATCAACGAGCGGCTGCACGCTGACTCGATGACGACTCCTGAAGCGTCGGCAGCAGACCAGCATTCCGAAGAGGAGAGTGGCGCCAGCGATCTCGAGAAAATGCGCGAGCGACTCGTTGCTTTGAAAGAAGAAGAACATGAGATCATTGAAGAAACTCTAGATGAACTGCTGCCACAGGCGTTTGCCGCGGTCAAACAGACCTGCAAGCGCCTGAGCGGCACGAGTTGGAAGGTTTGCGACCATGAGACGCCGTGGGAAATGGTGCCGTACGACGTTCAGCTTGTCGGTGCTATCGTCCTGCACCAGGGAAAAATCGCCGAGATGGCCACCGGCGAAGGCAAAACACTTGTCGCAACCATGCCGCTCTACCTGAACGCCCTGCCGCGAAAAGGCGTGCACCTGGTCACCGTTAACGATTATTTGGCCAGACGTGACTGTGAGTGGATGGGAGAAATTTACAAGTTCCTCGGTTTGACCATCGATTACATCCAGAACAGCATGGACCCGGAGCGCCGCCGTCAAGCCTACGCGGCTGACATAACTTATGGCACCAACAACGAGTTCGGGTTTGACTATCTACGCGACAACATGGCCATCCGCATCGAAGACAAGGTACAACCAGGGCACAACTATTCGATCGTGGACGAGGTAGATTCTGTTCTCGTCGATGAGGCCAGGACGCCTTTGATTATTTCCGGACCTGTGGAGCATTCGACGCATCGCTACGATGTCATGAAGCCGGATGTCGAACGGCTGGTCCGGCAACAAACCAGCCTGGTCAGTCGCATTGTTGCGGATGGTGAGAAGGCTTTGGAACAGGAAGACCAGTACACCGCTGGCATCAAGCTGCTTCAGGCCCAACGTGGCGCTCCCAAAAGCAAACGGCTTGCAAAACTCTTGCAGGAAACCGGCGTCAAAAAGCTCATTCGGCGCGTTGAAAACGACTATCTGCGCGACAAGAAGCTGCATGAAATTGATGAGGAACTGTTCTACGCAATCGATGAAAAAGCCCACACCATAGACTTAACGGAAAAGGGCCGCGATTTCCTTTCTACCAAGGAGCCGGAGATGTTTGTCCTGCCCGACCTGTCAGAAAAGATGCACGAACTTGACAGCGACGAGTCGATGGAGCCTTCTGATCGCATGGCGGCAAAGACCAAATTGCAGGAAGAGTATTCGGAGAAGAGTGAGAGGCTGCACAACATCTCGCAGTTGCTCAAAGCCTACTCTCTATTCGAAAAAGACGTAGAGTATGTAGTGTCCGACGCCAAGGTCATGATCGTTGACGAGTTCACCGGCCGCCTGATGCCGGGGCGCCGCTTCAGCGACGGCTTGCACCAGGCTCTGGAAGCAAAAGAGAACGTCAAGATTGAGCGAGAGACTCAGACTCTTGCCACCATTACGCTGCAGAACTATTTCCGTCTTTACAGCAAACTCGCCGGCATGACCGGAACGGCGGAAACGGAAGCTGGCGAGTTTTGGGAGATTTATAAACTCGATGTTGTGGTGATTCCGACGAATGTGTCTATCGTTCGTGACGACCAGGACGACCATATTTATCGCAGCAAACGCGAAAAGTACAAGGCCATTATCGACGAGATTGCACAATGCTACGAACGCAAACAGCCTGTGCTAGTGGGGACAATCTCGGTAGAAGTCTCGGAAACTTTGAGCCGGATGCTGAAACGCCGCGGCGTCAAGCACAACGTCCTGAACGCGAAACAACACGAGCGTGAAGCTGAAATCGTCTCGCATGCCGGAGAGCCAGGGGCGGTCACCATCGCCACCAACATGGCCGGCCGCGGAACGGATATCAAGCTCGGAGCTGGCGTGGCCGAAAAGGCTGGCGGCTTGTATATTCTGGGGACTGAGCGCCACGAGTCGCGGAGAATCGACCGCCAACTGCGCGGCCGTAGCGGTCGTCAGGGCGATCCCGGCGCCTCCTCCTTCTTCCTTTCGCTTGAGGATGATCTCATGCGGCTGTTCCAGTCGGACCGCGTCGCCGGGATTATGGATCGCATGGGAGTTGAGGAAGGAGAAGTCATCCAACACTCCATGATCACGAAATCGATTGAGCGGGCGCAGAAGCGCGTCGAGGGACACAACTTCGACATACGCAAACATCTGTTGGAGTATGACAACGTCATGAACCAGCAGCGCGAAGTCATCTACGGCAAACGTGCCCACGCGCTCGGTGGTGAAAACCTGAAGGAAGAATTCCTTGAAATTATCGGGGACTTTGTCGAGAAGAAGGTGCGTGAGCATACCGATGAGGAGGCATTCTCTGACGAGTGGAATTGGGATGCCCTGCGCGAAGATTTTCGTCGGGCGCTGCTCATGGAGTTGCCAATTTCTGACGAAGAGCGTTCCGCTCTGACCCAGGCTGCGGTGTTCGAGCGGCTCTATGACGCCGCTGTTGCGCACTACAACCGACGACAGGAAATGCTTGGCGAAAAGCTGATGCGTCAACTTGAACGCATGGCGATGTTGCGCGTAATCGACGAGCGCTGGCGCGAACATCTATATGAAATGGATCAGCTCAAGGAAGGCATCGGCTTGCGGGCTTACGGGCAGAAAGACCCGCTGCTGGAGTACAAATCCGAGGGCTTCCGGATGTTTACCCAGCTGCTCGATTTGATCAATGAACAGGTGCTCGATCTCATCTTCAAAGCTCAGATTCATCAGCAACCCCCAGCTGCCAAAAGGATGCCCCAGCAGATGCAAATGGTGCACGATTCCGCGGAGGGGATGGGCTTTACAAATATTCCGTCTGAGACTTCGATGTCGCGCGCGGCTGAGCAATCGCGCGGTGCAAGACGTCAGCCGATGGTTGCCGACGACAAGGTTGGCCGCAACGATCCGTGCCCATGTGGCAGCGGCAAAAAGTACAAAAAATGCCACGGAGCCATGCAATAACCCTTGCTTTTCCGTGTTAATTTTTTAGATTAGCAGTTAAGTTTGCACGATTGCATGAGGATACTGTAGGTGAGGAGCCATCGATGAACGAGCGAGTTGTGGAAATCCTGATATACATCATGAGCGCCATTCGCAAGAATAATAACGTGACGCACAAGCTGGACTTACTCTCCGACAATCTCATTCAACAGGGCTATTCCGAAAGCGAAATCAGTTCTGCATTTACTTGGCTGCTGGACCGTCTGAACCACGAGTCCGAAGAACTCATGGAGCGACAAAGCCCTACTCTGAAATCGTCTTTCCGCCACTTGCATGAAGTTGAACGGGCGGTGGTTTCTACCGAAGCCTACGGCTACGTGATTCAGCTTGTGGAACTTGGCATCGTAGATAACATGGACGTTGAACAGATTCTCGAGCGCGCCTTGATGCTCGGCATTTCGGATGTTGAAATTGACGACATCAAGTCCATTGTAGCCGCCATGCTGTTCAGCTCAGAAGCACTTTTCGATGGCGGCTATTTTGTGTTTGAAGAAAGTGCTACCGTCCACTAGAATCAGTTCGTAGTCACACAACCACACGTCTTTCCCTATGCCCAAGTCTCTGGTCATTGTTGAGTCCAACGCAAAGATAAAAACAATCAGCAAATTTCTGGGCAAAGACTATCGCGTGATGTCGTCTGTTGGTCACGTTAAGGATCTGCCCAAACAACGGCTTGGCGTCAGCATTGAAGACGGCTTTGAGCCCGAGTACATCACCATTCGCGGCAAGGGCAAGCTCCTCGGAGAATTGCGAAAATCCGCTTCGACGGCGCAGCGTGTCTACATCGCGACGGATCCGGACCGTGAAGGCGAGGCGATCGCACATCACCTCGCCGAGGAAATGAAGGTCAAGTCCGACAAGATCTACCGTGTTATGTTCAATGAAATCACGGAAAAGGCCGTGAGACATGCATTGGATAATCCCACCAAGATCAACAACAACAAAGTCGCGGCTCAAAAGGCCAGAAGGGTCGTGGACCGGCTGGTTGGCTATCAGGTCAGCCCTTTCTTGTGGCGAACAGTGTACCGTGGTCTTAGTGCCGGGCGTGTGCAATCAGTTGCCCTACGTCTGATCTGTGAACGAGAAGATGAAGTCGATAAGTTCGTACCGGTAGAATATTGGTCCATCATCGCCAACCTGCAGGGTAAAACCACCGACCCTTTTCTCTCCAAGCTGACTAAAATTGAAAAGAAGAAGCCTGAGCTTCCGAGCGAAGAGATCACCACCGCAGCCTGCGATGAAATCAAGCAGCAGGATTTCAAGGTCGCCGGCATCAAGAAGAAGAATGTCAGCCGGAATCCGGCTCCGCCATTTACCACCAGTACCCTGCAGCAGGCTGCCGCCAATCGCCTGGGTTACACATCCAAGAAAATCATGATGGTTGCTCAGAAGCTCTATGAAGGCATTGAACTGGGCGAAGAAGGCAGCGTGGGCTTGATTACCTATATGCGTACCGACTCCACCCGTATTTCCTCCGACGCTTTGGAATCCGTGAGAGAGTACATTGCCGGCAGCTACGGCGTTGAGTATCTACCTAAGTCTGCCAGGAAATACAAGGTCAAATCTGGCGCACAGGATGCGCACGAGGCGATTCGGCCGACCTCCATGAAGTATGCGCCTCGACAGATTCGCCGGTACCTGGCAGATGACCAGTTCAAGCTCTACGAATTGATCTGGAATCGCTTCCTCGCCTCGCAGATGGAATCAGCGAAGATTCAACAGACTTCCATCGATATTTCTGCGGGTGAGAAGTACTTGTTTCGCACCACCGGCAGCATTGTGGTGTTCAGAGGGTTCCTGCAGGCCTACGAAGATGCGATGGAAGATGCGAAACAGTCGAATGACGATGAACTGCGGATACCGACCAAAATCAGTGTTGGCGATAACCTGTCCTTGCTCGGTTTGAACCCCCAGAAGCATTTCACCAAACCGCCACCCCGGTTTTCTGAAAGCAGCCTGATCAAAGAGCTGGATGCCCTGGGAATTGGGCGACCAAGCACCTACGCGACGATCATTAGCACCATTCTGGCACGCAAGTATGTTGAGCGGGAGCAGAGGCAACTTCTGCCAACCGAGCTTGGCCGTACGGTCAACAAGATACTTGTGCAGAACTTTGAAACCCTTTTCAACGCCGAATTCACTGCGGTGATGGAGGCCGATCTCGACAAGATAGAGGCAGGCAAAAAGCTCTTCCTTGAGGTGGCGACGGACTTCTATGCACCGTTCAAAGTTGCGCTGGAAAAGGTTGACTCGAAGCAAAAAGAGATTAAGCAGGCTCTTCTCGAGGACACGGATCAGCAATGTCCTGAATGTGGCAACAAGCTTGTCATTAGGTGGGGGCGCAATGGCAAGTTCATGGCCTGCTCGAACTATCCCGACTGCAAGCACACGCAGCCAATTGAAGAGCCAGAAACAGTAGATGAGAAATGCGATAACTGCGGCCGAGCGATGGTCGTTAAACATGGCCGGTTTGGCCGTTTTCTTGCCTGTTCCGGCTATCCGGACTGCAAGAGCACCAAGGCCATTTCTACTGGCGTAGGGTGCCCGAATGACGGATGTGACGGTTCGGTGGTGGAGAAGCAATCGCGGAAGGGTAAGGTTTTCTACGGCTGCAGCAACTACCCGAATTGCAAATTCGCGACCTGGAATCGACCGGTGGACCAGCCCTGCCCGACATGTGACGCGCCTTATATTGAATTGAGATCAAACCAATCGCAAGGGGAGTTTCACTATTGCCCCAAGTGTAAGGCAAAGATGGTTGTCGAAGATAAGGAAACATGCGATGAAGCCGCCATCGGCTAAGATGGTAGACACGCATATTGCATCATTTCTACAATATCTAAGAGTTGAGCGCAACGCCTCCGAATTCACACGGAAATCCTACGCAACTGACCTGACGAGATTTGTGGCGTTCCTGAATCAGCAGGATATGGAACGCATCGACAAGACATCGCTTCGTGCTTACCTGGCTTCGCTTGCCGCTGCCGGATTTAAGCCTACTACGATCAACCGTAAACTCGCCTGCCTCCGCAGTTTTTTTAGTTTTTTGTGCTCACGGGAGATCATCGCGTTGAATCCGGCGGAAGCCATCCGCTCGCTGAAGCAGGACAAGCCGTTGCCCAAAGTTCTTAATTTCGACGAAATCGTCGATGCGCTAAGGTTGCCAGACCAGACGACGTTTGTAGGCGCTCGCGACAGGGTAATTCTCGAATGCTTTTACGGCACTGGCATCAGGCTGCGCGAGTTGGTGAATCTTGACTTGCCGGACGTTAACTTGCACGAGGGCCTGATTCGGGTGGTTGGCAAGGGCAGGAAGATGCGTCTGGTACCGGCCGGCAAGCGATTGAGTGCCTCGCTCAGGCAGTATTTGAGAATTCGAGGAGCATTTATGTCCAATCGCCCTGGCAACGAAGAGGCCGTGTTTGTGAACAAGAATCACGTTCGGGTTACGCCAAGACAAGTTCAATATCTGGTGAGAAAATATCTGGAGTCAGCTTCAGGGCGGAAAGCTTCTCCGCACGTACTACGACATTCTTACGCCACCCATCTCCTGGAGGAGGGCGCCGACATAATGGCGGTTAAGGAGTTGCTGGGCCATGCGAGTCTATCGACGACTCAGATTTACACGCATCTGACGGCAGAGCGGTTGAAGATGATCTACAATCAGGCTCATCCCAGAGCTGAGAAAACCTAACTGCAACACTCATCATGCAAAGGAGGTATTCATGCGTATAACCTTCACAGCACGCCATTTCAAGGCCCCTGACAGTCTCAAGGAGTTTGCAGAGACTAAAGTCCACAAATTGAAAAAGTACTATGACGGTATTATCGATTGTGACATTACGCTCGTGCATGAGAAGCTGATACATGTAGCGGATATTTCCGTCAAAGTCTACGGACAGCACTTGCGGGCTGTCGAGAAATCTGACGACATTTTCAAGAGCATCGATAACGCCGTGGAGAAACTGGAGCGTCAGGTGAAAAAGTACAAACAGAAGCTCAGAGCTCATAGCGCTGATGAACCGGTCAGTTCTGAGATAATTGAAGAATAAAAACTTCGGCATCCAAGATAGCTTGCGGCTGTTTCGCCTTCGACAAGGGGCGAAGCAGCCGCGCCATGTTAGATTATGAAGAGCCTGACAGTCGGAAAAATATACGAGGACAATCAGGAGCAACTGCAACTCGAACTCCTGAATGGTCAATTGAGCTTTGAGAGAATCATCGAAGAGCCTGACCTGCACAGGCCGGGGCTCGCGCTATCGGGGTTTGTTGAAGTATTCACCTTTGGTCGGGTTCAAATCCTGGGGAACACCGAAAGCGGTTACCTCCAGACCATGTCTGCGGCGAAGAGAAAGAAAGCGCTAGCCTCGCTGATGTCCTTTGAAATGCCTTGCATCATTATCACGGAACACAACTCGGTGTCGCAGGAATTTCTTGCGCTGGCGACAAAAAGCAAGATCAGCATTTTCCGCACGCCATTCAAAACCACCAGGCTGATGCATCTGCTCAGCGACTACATGGACGATGAGTTCGCACCCACAATCACGGTACATGGCTCCCTGGTCGATGTTTACGGCGTCGGAGTGATGTTCACCGGGAGAAGCGGTATTGGGAAGAGTGAAATCGCACTTGATTTGGTAGAGCGCGGCCACCGCCTGGTCACAGACGACATTGTAAAAATATCCCGCAAGGCTGAAGGCATTCTCATCGGCTCGGCAAGTGAAATGCTGCGACACCACATGGAGATTCGGGGGATCGGGATTGTTGACGTGCGCAGCATTTTTGGAATCCGCTCTATCCGGCTACAAAAGCGTGTAGAAGTCGAAGTGCACCTGGAGGAGTGGGACGAAGCCGAGAACTACGAACGCATTGGACTGGAGGAAACCATCACCGAGATTCTTGGTGTTGAGATTCCGGTCGTCAGGTTACCTATTTTTCCCGGTAAGAACATAACGGTCATCGCCGAGGTTGTGGCTCTGCAACATCTTCTCAAGATTAACGGTGTCAACTCGGCGAAATTGTTCAACGAGCGTTTGATTGAATCGATGCAGTCCGGAAATCGTAAAAAGGGCGGCCTCACCGAATACCTGGATAAGGATTTCGAGTAAGCCGATGGCCGCCTGTCTTGTGCTCAGTCACGGAAATATCGCTCAGGCGACTGTCGATGCAAGCCGGCAGATCGTTGGCGTTTGCGACCGCATATTCGCACTTGAGGGGCGTGAGATGGCGCCCAGAGAACTCCATCAGGCAATCTCGAAAGTCGTCGAATCTCACGAATGTGAAGACGGTTTATTTATTCTCGTTGGCCTGAGAGGCGGGAGTTATTGGCACTCAGCAGCCCGCATCGCGCGCCAGCACGAGAACGTGGAGGTCATTTCGGGATTCAACTTATCCATGGTTTTGTCATTCATCACCAAGGCGGATACCCTGACGTTTCATAAACTCCGTGAAGCTATGATTCAAGATGCCATGCGCAGTATTGGCAGGTTTGACCCCCCAAAAACTGGAGAACCCGATGTCACTCGAAATGGTCCGAATTGATGACCGCCTGATTCACGGCCAGGTCGTGGTAGGGTGGTGTCCATATCTGCGGCCCGACCGCTTGATACTGTGTGACGACGAAATCGCCAGCAGCGAATGGGAATGTGAAATCTACCGGGACGCTGGCGGTGAGTACACCACTTCAATTTACTCAATCCGCAGCGGGGCGGACTATCTGAAAGACTCCGAATCTCATGCACAGAAAATTTTTCTGGTCGTCGCCACGCCTGGCGTTGTGTTGGAGTTGCTTGATTGTGGCGTCAAGATCGAACGCGTTACCGTGGGGGGCATGCATTATCAGGCAGGAAAACGCAAAATATCAAACTACATTTACATTGATGACAAAGACTTAAAAGATTTCCGGTCTCTGGCAAGCCGAAAAGTTATGATTGAGGGCCTGGATCTGCCAAATTGCAAGCCCATCAATCTCGCAAAGCGGCTTGGCATAAGTTGAACATCAGGTAATTTCACCACACCATCACTTCGGCTTGAAGCTACCCGGCTCCCTCATTCCAGGATGAATGAGAAAAAAATATCCATTTTCCCCGCCTCTCTCTGTAACGGTCTCCGACCTTTTCCCATCTACCTAATCTATTGATAAAATGTAATTTAACAAGCCCTTGTTGTGTCCCGCAATTAACTTCTGCAAAGAGAACGTCTTGTCTGTGAAATAAATCTCACAAGTCTTGGTTTTATCGGGTCAATTGAGTTTTTTTAGGCCCCGTTTCTCGAACGTGAATGGACTACCTTCGCGGTTGGGGCCGGAATATGAAAGCCGATGCCAGACCCTTTGGCTGCACTTCCGATTTTTCAAAAGGGTCTCACAAATTAAGACTCTTTAACACACATGAATATGCACAACGACAATTTTAGTTCTGTCACCACCGCACCGATGTCGCCGATATTCGGTTGACGGTGGATGCAAGGCGGCTCTAAAGAAACAACATGAATGGTTGTCACTGAACCCTAAGGACGATCTAGAACCTATGCGTACCATGCCCAACACCGACAAGGACAGGATATCCAGCTTCCCGCGGGATACTCTTGAACAAGCTGAAATTGTGAAACACGGGTGGGATGAAGTCGGCATGAAACTCCTGGTGCCAAATCTGAGCGTTGAGAAATTTGTCGAAAAATTGGCCGAAGCTCACGAGCAGGCTAAGAGGGCCGAGGCTCTCAAGGCGGAGCGGGCGCACGCAATTCAAGTGCGTAATCACTGCATGAGCGAGCTTTGGGACTTAACCAAGCGTATCAGGAACGCGGCGAAAGCGACATTTGGTGACTACTCTGACGAGTTCGAGGCCATGGTCAGCACGCGGCGTCAGGGATTGTCCGAGTCCGGGGACTAGCGAGCAGTTCGAATCAGCAGAGTCAGAAGCCGAAGCAGTAGACGGGGCGATGCCTTCGTTCTAACATGACGGAAACGTCAGGCAACTGATGTTCATCACACAAAAGAGTAGAATAATGCCATTTCACCCGAATGGGAGTGACGTGGCGGAGCTGTATTGAGAATGTCAGCGGAGGGATAATGCTGGAGACAGGAAAATTGCAATCACCATCTGATGAGCGCTTCTGGTACGCGATGTACACACGACCCAGATTTGAGAAGAAAGTGGACTGTGAGCTGAAGCGCAAGCGACTGCACTCATTTCTGCCCCTGCAGCAGCAAACCAGAGTTTGGAGCGACCGACTCAAGACCATTGAAGCCCCCCTTTTCCCGTCCTATATTTTTGTACACGCAAATAGGCGCGAGCGATATGACGCACTGCAAACCACTGGCGTCATCCGAGTGGTTGGTTTCAACGGTCAGGCGGTGCGCATTCCAGAAGCTGAGATAGATGCAATCCGCGTGATTCTAGAACACGGCTACTGCCCGGAGCCCTACCAGTACCTGCGATTTGGCGACGAAGTGGAGATCGTCACAGGCGCACTTAAGGGATTGCGTGGCTTCTACAGGGAGCAGCGTGGGCAGGACCGCATGGCAATTTCTATACATGCGATTCAACAATCAGTGGCTGTCCATGTGGACCGCGACGCCGTTCGCAAAGTGGCAGGTGCTCACACAGTGGCTGCGTAGCCGGTCACGCAGCACCAAATTCGCAACATCCAACCTAACTGATGAGAGAATGATGTTGAACAGACTATTAAACGCAAGCCCGATATTACTTCTATTGCTGAGCCTGACAGTGCCCGGCTTCAGTCAGGAGGCCACACCGGCGCCGACGATGACTCGTGCGGCGCAATATCATTTGGGTGACAGAGATCAGATCCTGATGAGCGTCAATGTCTGGGGTTATGTTGCCCGGCCCGGACAGTACGTGGTGCCGCGCAGCACCGATCTGCTTTCCCTGATTGCCTTCGCAGGTGGGCCGGTTGGTGGAGCAAACCTCGGCCGGGTCAACATCATTCGGGCGGGTGATTTGGTAAAGGAAGATGTTGCCTTCAAGGCCGCCGGCACAATGGCGAACTCAACAGACAAAGTGCCGATTCTGGTTGTCGATGTCAGGCGTCACCTTAAAACCGGGGAAATCGGTAAGATACCCATTCTTGCAGCCGGTGATACCATCCTGATACCGGAAACCTCTGGCAGCAAGTTCAGCAAGTTACTCGGTCTGAATTCGATGGTCAGCATCATCACTGCGATGGCGTCGCTCGCGATCATCATCGAACGAACCAAATAAGGGTCAAAATCCCATGGATAAGAATAACTTCCAGCCGGTCGCCAACGGCCAGTTGCAGGCTCCGGACACCGCCAAAGCGACATCGGTGCATGATTACCTCGCCATGCTGTTCAGGGGGCGGTGGATCATTCTGGCGACGTTTGTCCTTTCCATGACTGCAATTATCTATCGCACGTTCACTCAAACTCCGATCTATCAGGCTTCCACGACCATCATAATCGACCAGCAAAACGGGATGGGGCAGGCTCTGTTCCCGATGAACGGATTCTCATCTCAGCAAACCCTGATTAACAATCAGGTGGAAATTTTGAAAAGCCGCTCGTTGGCTCGGGCTGTAGTCGAACGGCTTCTGAAATCGCCACACAGAGACTCTCTTCACCTGCTGGAAGGTCTTGGAACAGAAGTCAGCATGCTTGAAGTGGTGGAAGCGGTCCAAAGCAATCTGGAAGTCATTCCCATCCGAAACACCGATCTGATTGTTATCAAGGCGCTGGCGACCTCACCCTTCGAAGCCTCGTTTACCGCGGAAAGCATCGCCAAGGCCTACCAGGACAAAGACCAGGCTTTCAGTCAGGGTGAAATTTCTCAGGTAGTTGACTTTCTGGTTCAGCAGCTTGGGCGCAAAGAGAGCGAGCTCAAGGATAGTGAAGAGGCCCTGAAGAAATTTCTCGAGGAAGCGAAAATTGCTTCTCTCACCGATGAGGCTGCGCAGGTAGTTGAGCAGGGTGCTGAGTTCGAAAGTCACTATGAGGGCGCACTTATCGAGGTGGAAGTCAATCAGAAACGGTTGGACTTTCTGAAATCCCAACTCGGCAGGAGAAAGGAGACATTGGAAGCGGAAATCGCTCGCGTGTCAAGCCCCCTGGTCCTGAAGCTTCGCAAGGAGATGGCGGATATCGAGCGCAACATTGCGGTCTACCTGGCGCAAGGTGTGGGCACAACCGATCCGCAGGTCAGGCGTGAGCGTAAGAAATTTGATGCCATCAAGGGCCGGTTGGTTGAAGAAACCCGCAAGCTCGTGGTTGATGGCTTGCCTGCTGATGATCCGATCAAGCATGCGCAAGAGATCATCGTTCAGATTGTCGAGACTGAGTCACTGATGGAAGCGAGCACTGCCCGCGCGGACGGCCTCAAGCGGGTTGTGGACAGCTACACGAAGAAGCTGGAGTCATTGCCTGACAAGCACGTGCAACTGGCCCGTCTGGAACGCAGCCGAAAAGTCGATGAGAATCTCTACATGATGATGCGGGAAAAGTTCGAGGAATCGCGCATCACGCAGGCTGGTCAGATTGGCAAGGTGCGCATATTGGACAGTCCGGTCATGCCTACTGTTCCGATTTCGCCGAAAAAGAAGCTCAACATCATGCTCGGCATCTTTCTCAGTCTTGGCCTCGGAATTGGCATAACTTTTTTGCGTGAATACCTCGATGTTACGGTTCGACGAATCGAGGACATTGAAGCATTGGGTCTGAATGTCCTGGCGGCGATTCCGGAAATCAACGAGTCGATGATGAGTGGCAGCATGGGATTTCTCGGCAATGGCCAGCGCAATGGTAATGGCAACGGCAAAGCCAACGGCCAAGCCCCGGATGCCAGTACCTGTCTTGTCACCCATTTCAAGCCGAAATCTCCAATCAGCGAAGCTTACCGGACCCTGAGAACCAATCTGCAGTTTTCCGGGCCTGATGACAAACTCCATTGCATTCTGGTGACCTCGTCTGGTCCGGGAGAAGGCAAATCGACAACGGCGGCCAACCTTGCGATCGCCATTAGTCTGCAGGGTACCCGCACGCTGATTGTAGATACCGACTTGCGGCGGCCTGTAGGTCACAGAATCTTTGGGCTCGAGAAGAATAAAGGACTGACCAACGTTCTGGTCGGCAATCTGACCATTGACGAGGCGGTTCAGAATTCAAGCATCAAGAACCTCGATGTGATAACCTCTGGAATCTTGCCGCCTAATCCAGCCGAACTCCTGGGTTCTGACCGAATGCTTGATTTCATTGAGCAGGTTAAGAGTCGCTATGAAATCGTCATCTTCGATAGCCCACCGCTTATTGCTGTCACTGATGCGGCGGTTCTCTCAAATGAAGTCGATGGCGTGCTGCTTGTGGTGAATTCAGGCAGCACCCACCGAGACGCGTTGATTCGCGGTATGGATTTGCTGAGAAACGTGAACGCCAAGATTCTGGGCGTTTTGCTCAACGGTGTCAGCCGCGAGAACACCTATGGTTCCTATTATTACTATTACTACTATCACTATTATTATTATTACGGTGAAAGTGGGGACCAGAAGAGAAAGAAGAACGGGAAGAAGTCCCGCCGCGGCAAAAGCCGCAAGCACAGCGAGACCGTTTCTCTCACTTGATATACAACTGCATTTCTTTCCAGTTAACTGAGGACTCTCAAATGAAACCCAAGATTGCAGTCGTTGGCTGCGGGTACTGGGGCAAGAATCTGGTGCGAAATTTTAGCGAGCTTGGCAGCCTGAAAATGGCATGTGACGCCTTGGACGTACGTGCTTTACTTGAGAAAACGGCGCCAAGCTGCGAGCAAGTCAGTTGCTTTTCAAAAGTGCTTGCCAGCGATGTCGATGGTGTCGTTGTGGCAACGCCTGCGGAAACTCACTTCGATCTGGTCAAGCAAGCGCTCGAGGCCGACAAGGATGTGTTTGTCGAAAAGCCGCTGGCCATGACTTACGACCAGGGGGCTCGTCTGGTAGAGACTGCCGAGCGCCACCATCGCATCCTCATGGTTGGGCATGTCCTCGAATATCACCCCGCGATTACGAAGCTCAACCAGATGGTCGCAAGTGGTGAATTGGGCAAAGTCAAATACATCTACTCCAACCGCTTGAGCCTGGGCAAGGTGCGCCGTGAGGAGAACATTCTCTGGAGTTTCGCGCCGCACGACATCGCTATCATTCTGCGCATCATGGGAAATCTGCCATTCCAGGTCGTGGCTTGTGGCGGTAACTATGTGCAGCCCAATATCGCGGATGTCACCGTCACCAATATGCTATTTAACGATGGCGTTCGTGCCCACATCTATGTTTCGTGGCTGCATCCGTTTAAGGAGCAACGTCTGGTGGTCGTTGGCTCACGCCGCATGGCAAGTTTCGATGATGTCTCGAAACGGCTTTCGCTGTTCGACCAGCGCGTTGAAGTTAAGGAAGGCGAGCCCATTCCCGTTCGGGGTGAAGGCGAAGAGATTCCGTTTGCGGACAAGGAGCCGCTGCGACTTGAATGCCAGGCGTTTCTCGAGGCTATCGTTACGCGTCAACCGCCCCTCACGGACGGCGCAAGCGGCTTGAATGTTCTCAAGGTGCTGCAGGCAGCTCAACGGTCGTTGATTCTTAACGGTCAGCAAGAGACATTGCCGGTAGAAACATTTGTTGAGAGCAGGGTAGAGAGTGCGCGACCCGCCGAAGTGGCCAAGGTTGTCAACGGCAACGGCAAAAAGAAGGTTCGGATAATCGATGGCTAATTCAGAGCGCAACAATGCCGTCCGGTTCGGCCTGAGCAGCCACGTTGGCGGTGAACTGCCTGACATTGAACAGTTGGCGCTGCTGGTATACGATTTCGATGGCGTGATGACTGACAACAAGGTCATGGTTGACGAAGATGGGCGTGAGAGTGTGGTCGTCAGCCGCGCTGACGGCCTGGCCGTAGCTGAATTCAGAAAACTTGGTGTGCCGCAATTTATCCTTTCTACCGAAGCCAATCCGGTAGTCTTGCGGCGCGCGGATAAGCTCGGAATTGCTTGCTTGAACAACTGTGCGGATAAACGCACGGCGCTCAGGGCTTATCTGCAAAAGAACCAAATCGATGCTGACAAAGTGGTGTATTGCGGCAATGACATCAATGATTTGGCGGTGATGCAAATTGTCGGGTTGCCCGTGGCTCCGGCGGATGCGAATTGGCGCATCAGGGATATTGCGAAATATGTGACTCGCGCATGTGGCGGTGAAGGTGTCATTCGGGAGCTGTACGACGTGTTGGTGCAGCCCGTGGATGAAGTCCCCAAGAATCTGGTGGCGGCGTGATGAGCAATCCGGAAGTCGTCATCCTTGTGCAAGCGCGTTCTGGCAGCATCCGCCTGCCAGAGAAAATACTAAAGCCTGTGCTCGGAAAGGAGTTGCTCGTCCTGATGATTGAGAGACTCCGCCGCGTCCAGACCGCGGATAACGTCGCTGTTCTGACAACCACTTGCAGCAGAGACAACACCATTGTGGAACTCTGTGCAAAACACGGGATTCCCTGTGCAAGGGGAAGCGAGACCGACCTTCTCGACCGCCACTACCAGGGGGCCAGAGAATTTAAAGCCAGCGCCGTGGTGAAAATCCCCTCTGACTGTCCTCTTATCGACCCGGCGGTGGTGGACCGTGTGATTGGTCGCTATTTGCAGCGTCTGGGCGAAGTTGACTACATGAGCAACCTGCACCCAGCAACCTATCCTGACGGCAATGACGTTGAAGTCATGTCATTTCGGACACTTGAGACCGCCTGGCGTGAGGCGAACCGTGGTTTTGAGAGGGAACACACCACGCCGTTTATTTGGGAAAATCCTGAGCGCTTCAGAATAGGTAACGTAGTTTGGGAAAGCGGCATCGATTATTCCAGCTCCCACCGCTGGACGCTGGACTACGACGAAGATTATGAATTCGTTCGTGCGGTCTACTCTGAACTCTATGTCAGTCATCCCAACTTTGGGCTGACCGACATCCTGGCCCTGCTGGAAGTGCGCCCGGACATCTACGCGTTGAATAGCAAATATGCAGGCCAGTACTGGTACGAGAATCACCTGGACGAATTGCATCACATTGAAGATTACAAAGCCAAGCGAACGGAGTCGGCCCGTGAATAAAGAAGATATCAAGAATCTGGAAGCAACGGCCTTCAAGGTCAGGGAACACATCATTCGGATGTCGGGCAAAGGTGGTTGTTTCATCGGCGCCTCGCTTTCCTGCGCTGACCTGATTGTCTACTTGTACAAACATTTCCTGAATGTCACCCGGGAGACACTTGCTGATCCGGAGCGGGATTACCTCTTCCTTTCAAAAGGACATGACGTGCCGGCGCTCTATGGCACTTTCGTAGAGTTGGGCTGGCTGGCGAGAGAGCGGCTGGATGATCACGTGAAAACCAACGACTCGATTTATTGGCATCCGAACCGGAGTATTCCCGGCATCGAGTTTCACTCCGGTTCTCTGGGGCATCTGCTCTCGGTCTCTTCCGGGGTGGCGCTCGACTGCAAACTTCAGCGGCAGACAAACCGCGTGGTGGTCGTCCTGGGCGACGGCGAGCTAAACGAGGGCTCCATCTGGGAGGGCCTGCTGGTAGCTTCGACCTACAAGCTCGACAACTTGCTCATCATCGTGGATAGAAACCGTTTTCAGGCCAACATGGCGACCGAAGATCTGCTGCCGCTAGAGCCTCTGGCAGATAAGTTCGCTGCCTTTGGCTGTTCTGCCACGGCAGTTAACGGTCACGATTTTTCAGCAATGAGCAAGACGCTTGGCCGCTTTCCAATGGAAGTTGGCAAACCGACCGTGGTCATCGCCGAAACCACGCGCGGCAAAGGACTCCCAAGTATCGAAAAACGCGCCGATCGCTGGTTTTGCATGTTCAGCCAGGCGGAGGTCGACCAATTGCTGCGCGAGTTGCACGGTGTCGAAAGGGCTCGCCTCACTTCAGAAACCCTGGTTGTGCGCTAGCTTACCGAAGGCGGGAGCCTTTCTCGACTCCCCACCCATCTCACAATTCTAATCTGGACAGACTCAGAAATGACTTACGAAGACACGTTACACGAGATCGTTGTATCAGATCCACGCTTCATGGTGCTGACTGCCGAGAATCGCGCCGCGATTAGATCCTTGCCGCAGCGTATTCCGGAACAATTTCTGGACACCGGTATCACCGAACAGACGATGATAGGTATGGCAGCCGGACTGGCTCTGCGCCACAGAATTCCTGTCACCCATGCACTCGCCACCTTCCTGACCATGCGCGCTTTTGAATTCGTGCGCACGGACGTTGGCCTGGCGAATTTGCCAGTGAAGCTGGTGGGAGCATTTGCAGGTTTCCTGTCCGAGGCCAACGGGCCAACCCACCAAGCCGTGGAAGATGTCGCATTGATGCGCGGCATTCCAAACATGAATGTATTCTGCCCGGCGGATGAACAGGACATGTTGCTTGGCCTGCCGGTTGTGCTGAAGAGTGCTGCGCCCTTCTATCTCAGGTACAATAATCTGCCCGCACGCGTGGAGCATGAGCCGGTCCTCATCGGTAAGGCAGAGACGTTTGGCGACGGCGCCGATGTCGCGATTCTCACCTACGGCATGCTGTTCAGTCAGGCCCTGAAAGCCAAAGCGATTTTGGCGGACCGTGGGGTTTCTACCAGGGTTGTCAATTTGCGCACGCTGAAACCCGTGGACGAAGATGTGCTGTTGGCGGCCGCCAAGGAGTGCAGCCTGGTGGTGACGCTCGAGGACCATTTCCAGACTGGCGGGTTGTTCTCCATTTTCGCTGAGATTCTGGTCAAACACCAGCGCATTTGTCGCACGCTGCCCATTTGCCTCAAAGACCGGTGGTTCAAGCCGGCGCTGCTCGACGATGTCCTTGAGTTCGAGGGATTCACGGGCAAAGCAATTTCTCAAAAAATATTTACCCAGCTAGGAGGGAAGTGACCATGGCAAACGGCGTCATCTTCAACGACGATTATCCCGGTATCGCGCAGTCGGATGCGCTTTACCAACGAGCGCTTGGTCTCATTCCAAACGTCACCCAGACTCTGGCGAAAGGACCAAGCCAGTACGTCAATGGCGTCGCTCCAAAATACCTCGCGAAGGGCAAAGGCGCACGTGTCTGGGATGTCGATGGCAACGAGTACCTCGATTACAACATGGCTATTGGACCGCTGTCGCTTGGGTATGCTTATCCGAAAGTGGACGCCGCCATCAAACAACAGCTGGAAGATGGCATCACATTTTCGCTCATGCATCCTCTGGAGGTAGAAGTCGCCGAGCTGCTGCGCGAGGTTCTGCCCAATGCAGAATCCGTCAGGTTTAGCAAGAGCGGCGCCGACGTGACCAGTGCTGCCATTCGACTGGCGCGTGCTTTCACCGGTAAGGACAAAATTCTGTGCTGCGGTTACCACGGCTGGCATGATTGGTACGTCAGTGTGACCACCCGCAACCGGGGCGTTCCTCAGGCTGTTCGGGATTTAACCTACACTTTCAACTACAACGACCTCGATTCTTTCAGGAGTTCACTTGATGGCAATGTCGCAGCAGTCATTTTGGAGCCAGTGACCTTCACCGAGCCGAAAGAGAACTTTCTGCACGCCGTGTCAGAGATTTGTCATCGTGAGGGCGTTGTCCTGATTTTCGATGAGATGTGGACCGGTTTCCGGCTGGCCGTCGGTGGGGCACAGGAGTATTTTGGAATCAAGCCGGATCTGGCGACCTACTCGAAAGCGGTTGCCAATGGCATGCCGATTTCCATGCTGACCGGCAAGCATGAGATTATGCAGCTCAACGAAGACGACTGTTTTTTCTTTACCACTTTTGGTGGTGAAGCGCTTTCGCTTGCAGCCGCCAAGGCTACCATCACCGAAATCCGGGACCGGAATGTGCCCGCTTACCTTGATGAGCAGGGCAAGAAGCTAAGGTCCGGATACAATGCGATAGCAGAGAAGCTGGGGCTGAACTTCACCCGTTGCACTGGCTACACTTGCCGGTCGCTGGTCAGTTTCGATGCCAGCGCCGGCGACCCGCTTCTCTTGAAGTCCTTTGTTCAGCAGGAGATGATCAAACGCGGTATTTTGTGGTCAGGCTTTCACACAGTCTCGTTTTCACACACGGATTCGGACATCGATTACACGTTGCGGGCGTATGAGGAAATCCTGCCCATTCTCAAGCAAGCTGTGGAACAAAACAGCGTCGGAGATTCGTTGCGCGGCGTGCCGGTGCAGCCGGTCTTTCGCAAGACCACGGATTTTAACACGAAGCCGGTCGCGGGCGTTGAGCGTTGAGCAAGAAGCATGAAGCGTAGAGAGTGGAGAGTACCGCTAGCTACTTGACTCCACGCTCTACCTTTAACTGACAGATCCTTATGAATGAGTTCTCCTTGAAAAACAAAACCGCCGTCGTCACCGGCGCACTTGGACTTCTTGGTCGCCAGCACTGCCGAGCCCTGTCCGCGGCAGGAGCCAGCGTTGTTGTTGCCGATCTGGAGTTGGCAACCTGCGAGGAATTTGCTGCAAGTCTGCCGGCGCCTGCGCTCGGACTTTCTCTGGATGTGACACGGCGAGAGTCCGTAGTGGCCGCACGCGACACAGTCTTGATGACGTTCGACCGCATCGACATCCTGGTCAACAATGCGGCCATCAACGACATGTTTGAGAACCCGCAGGCAGCTCAGGAACAATCGAAGTTTGAGAATTATCCGCTGGAATTGTGGCAGAAATCGGTGGATGTCAATTTGACCGGTCTGTTTCTGTGTTCCCAGGTGTTTGGATTTGAGATGGCGAAGCGACAGGGTGGCAGCATCATCAACATCGCCTCCACTTACGGCGTGGTGGCGCCTGACCAGAATCTCTACCGTGACCGGAGCGGCAGGCAGTCGTTCACCAAGCCGCCAGCTTACTCCGCTACCAAAGGCGCGGTGATTTCTTTCACGCGCTACCTCGCGGCCTACTGGGGCCATGCCGGAGTTCGTGTCAACACCTTGACCCCGGGCGGTGTCGAGAATGGCCAGGATGCTTTCTTCATCGAAAAGTACTCAAAGAAGACGCCGTTGGGCAGGATGGCGCGCCCCGACGATTACCACGGCGCGCTGGTGTTTCTGGCCAGCGACGCCTCAAGTTACATGACTGGAGCAAATTTGGTAGTTGACGGAGGTTGGACAATATTGTGAAGACTCATCATGAATTCATCGCCAATAATAAAGGGGGGCGCTTTGATTTTGTTCGGGATTTTGAGGGTATGTATAGAAAATTTTCTGACCCCCACGGACAAAGCAACTCTGCCAAAAATTCGTCCCACAAATTATATGAAGCAATTATCAAAATAGTGTGCGATCTGCCTTTGCGTGGAGTCCATACAAGTCGTTGCCTTCGATATCTTGATGTCGGATGTGGTTTGGGGTTAGTCACAAGTCAAATCGCAAGGTCGCTCGGAGATAGAATCAATGCGTACGGAATCGATATATCTGAAACTGCGATAGAGAAGGCAAAGAAGATTGATGGCGGTATCAGTTTCCTTTCAGGGTCCATTCTTGATCAACGATTTATCGACCGTCTCGGTAGCTTTGATCTCGCAACCTGTTTTGAAACCCTCTACTATTTCAAAGAAGAAGAAATCATGGACGTCCAGGAAAATTTGTCTCGGTTAGTTGCGACGGGCGGCTATTTGGTGATTACCTACCACTTACCTGATGTCATGACTTATGGTAGGTACATTCAGAACCTTGACGACATTGAAAGCTTGTTCACTAACTTTCAGATGATTTGGTCGATGGATTTCAATGATAGAGCATCGATTATATACAACGGTGAATCCTTTGGAAGACATCTATTTGCGATATTGCAGCGAGGCTGAATTCAATGCCGCAATTGGGCTGATGTCAGTTTTTACACGTTTTGAGCGTAGCGAGAACAAACCGAAACATAGTTTTCGCGGCTGAATCAAATTTTTAAAGTCAAATGTTCGTTCACATTACACGGAGTCGTCGGCATGATAAGATTCGAAGACCTTGGTGAACCTTATCTGATCGCCGAGGTCGGCATCAACCACAATGGAGACTTGCAGATCGCAAAGCGTCTGGTCGATGCAGCATTTGCGTGCAACTGGTCGTGCGTCAAGTTTCAAAAGCGTAATCCTGAGTTGGCGGTGCCAGAGCATCAGAAGGGTGTGGAGCGCGACACCCCTTGGGGCAAAATGACCTACATCGAATACAAACATCACATCGAGTTCGGCGCCGAAGAGTACACCTACATAGACAACTACTGCAAGCACAAGCCTCTGGATTGGACGGTTTCTGTTTGGGACTTCGATTCCCTGCATTTTTCGCTGAAATATGACCTGCCTTTTCTGAAATTGCCCTCGGCGATGCTGACAAATGACGACCTGCTGGTCGAGACGGCCAAGACCGGCCTACCGCTGATTGTGTCGACTGGAATGAGCACCATTGAAGAGGTCGATCACACGGTCAACTTGCTTGAGAAGCACGCCAAGTCCTTTGCCATCATGCACACAAACTCTTCCTATCCGAGCAAGCTCGAGGACTTGAACCTGAATGTAATTCCGGCGTTAATCGAGCGTTACAAGTGCACCGTTGGTTACAGCGGGCATGAGTTTGGCCTCACGCCGACGGTTTTGGCCGTCGCTTTGGGAGCCAAAGTCATCGAGCGGCACGTTACGTTGAGCCAGGAAATGTGGGGTACCGACCAGAGCGCCAGCGTCGAACTAATGGGAATGGACATGCTGCGCAAGCGCGTCACTGAGGCGCTGATGGCGCTGGGCAGTCCCCACAAGCGCATTACCGAAGCTGAAATTCCAATCAGACGGAAATTGCGGGGCTAGGGGGCGACGGTGTTTTTAGCCACGACAGCTATCGAGGATTTCTGGGACACATCGCGCGAGATACTTTTTCTCGGCGAATGGTGCAAGCTTTACAGCCGGCGGCATTTCTGGTCGCGGTTCGAGAGTCGTACCGTTCCCTACCACTGGCTGGACCGTGAGAAACTCGCCCGCGATTATGTTTACCTCGACCGCGTTTACGAACACTATCTACGGCTGCTGGCGGTCCGGCTGAACGAGGTGCACGGCGCCGACCACTCGCTTCAGTACTGGCGCATCGTGGTCGGTTGGTGGCTGCGTTGTTTCGTTGATATTCTGTTTGACCGGTACGAGTCGCTTTGCAAGGCGCTGGCCGAGTTCGAAGTTGATTCTACATGGACACTGCCTCAGAATACTCGCCACGCTTTCGCACCGGAGAATTTTTCTGAGTTTCAGACTCTTTTTGCCAGCGACATATACAATTTGTTTCTGTCTGGCAGGATCATTCATCGCATCGGAGAGTTCCCGTACGTGGAAAGGGAAACGGACTTGAGCGGTCTCCATGCGCAGCGGCCATCTTGCGCGCGCCTCGGCAACCGAAACCTGAAACAAGATTTGATCAATGTTCTTGCAACCGGCGGAAGATTTATGCCGGATGGGTTGCGAGATATCGCCTTTGTGAATTCCTACTTTGGTGTGTCACAGCTTGCGAAACTGCAACTGGGCTTGGGTCAGTACCCATCCCTTGACGTGGAACCGAGGGTGCCGGCCCAGCCCCCGATTTCGTTGAACGCAAACCAACGCGAAAGTCTCGACATCCTCACGAGTGAGGATGAATTCACGCATCTATTGGCCCTTAGTCTGGGTGAGAATCTCCCTAAAGTTTATCTCGAATCGTACAAGAATTCCAACGCTGATGCAGCGCGTTATTTTCCGACACAACCCCGCGTGATATTGACTGCCGTGAGTCATCTGTCGAACGACTTGTTCAAGCTTTGGGCTGCGCAGTGTGTGGAAAATGGTTCCAAGCTCGCTATCGAGCAGCATGGTGGACATCGGGGTTCGGGGTTGTTTAACAGACCGCTTGACCATGAGTTGCAGATAGCAAATACCTATTATAGTTGGGGTTGGCAACCCTCAACCGCTCGGTGTACAGTTAAGACGCAACCGGCCACAAAACTGATCAGCTTGGCCCATGGCAACGGCAGGGGAGCCGGACGACGGCAAGCCGCAAAACTTTACATGAATTTGAGTTCCTATCCGAGATACTCAATCTACCTGTACAGTGTGCCGTTTGGCGCGGTTTGGCTTCAGTCTATCGAGTTTCAGGCAGCGTTCTTGCAGGCGTTACCAACAGCGATTCGCCGGGATCTGGTTTGTCGACCTTACATGATAGACTACGGCTGGGATGAGGTCGAGCGGCTCACCGAGCGCGTCCCGGAAGTCAACCTGGCAGCCTCCGGCGAGTCCTGGCATGACTGCCTGGCTACCGCCGACTTGGTTGTTGAAACGAACAATCAGACCACGTTGCTCGAATCTCTTGCTGCCGATGTACCGACAGTCCTGATTTTGCAGTCGGAGTTTTGGGAAATGACGCCGGAAGCTGATGGGTGCCTGAACCAGTTGCACGAAGCAGGGATCTATTTTGATGAAATCGAAGCGGCAGCGGCACACGTCAGTGAAATCCGCAAGAATCCATGGGATTGGTGGCGCCAAGCCGACGTCCAGGAAGCCAAGGATGAGTTCTGCAATCGATACGCCTACACAAGAGAAGACTGGCTTTCACTCTGGAAGAGCGAACTCCAATCCCTCCGACGAACGGCCGGCAACTTCAAAGCCGCCGCCTGAAGAAGATTCTCTAAAAAAACGTTACGCCTACAAACTCGGAACAAATCTGATCGTGTTTGCCATCAGCATTGCCACAGCCGGACTCATCCCGCGCGGACTCGGGCCGCGGGCCTACGGTGAGTTCAGTTTCCTGAGCGATTTCTTTTCGAAGGTCGTGGGATTCTTGAACACGGGAACCTCGCTGGGCTTCTTCGCCAAGATTTCCCAACGCCAGCACGAGCACGCCTTGATCCGATTCTACTGGGGCTTCTTCGGCTTTGCTTGTGTCGGGATGGTGCTTCTCGTAGCCGGGGCCTCAGTTTTGGGAGTTGAGAATTACCTGTGGCCGTCGCAGCAACTCAAGTATGTCTGGCTCGCTGTAGTGTGGGGCGGCCTGATTTGGATGTCAGAGAACATCTCCAAGCTTGTCGATGCCTATGCCTTGACAGCAAAGGGGGAGATCATTCGTGTCAGCCAAAAAATTCTGGGTACCGGGCTGCTTCTGCTGCTATTCTGGCTCGACCGGTTTTCCCTGACCATGTTTTTCGCCTATCAGTACGTTATCACGCTTTTCCTCTGTCTGGCCTGGGCCCGGATCTTGCGCCAACATGGTGTGCCTGTCTGGCCCCGCCGCAAATTGAACCGGCCTGAAATCCGTAGCTATTCGAAGGAATTCTACACTTATTCAGCGCCGTTGTTTGTTTATTCTTTGGTTAGCCTCGTCACCGGCATCTTTGACCGCTGGATCCTGCAGACCTTCTCGGGTTCGGTCGAGCAGGGCTACTTCGGGCTGTCGGTGAGCATCGGTGCTGTCTGTTTTTTGTTTGCGAGTGCCATGACGCCGCTGATTCTTCGCGAATTCGCCGTTGCCGCTACGACGGATACCGCCCGCATGCGAAAACTGTTCGCACGTCACATTCCTCTGCTGTTCGCTATCACGACGATCATTGCGGTGTTTGTGTCGGTGCAGGCCGACAAAGTGAGCACGCTGCTCGGCGGCGCGAAATTTCAAGAGGCCAGCCTGGCTGTGGGCATCATGGCGCTGTATCCCATTTTTCAGACCTATGGGCAGCTCAACGGATCTTTTTTCTACGCCACAGGTAAGACACAGGTTTATCGCAACATCGGTGTTTTCACCATGGTGCTCGGTTCTATCGTCACGCTTTTCGTTCTGGCTCCGAAAGAATACTCCGGTCTTGCCGCAGGTGCGACCGGGCTGGCCTTCAAGACCGTATTGGCGGCAATCGTGCTCATCAACCTGCAGCTCTGGTACGCATGCAAACACCTACAGTTGAAGTTCACAAGCTTTCTGGGGCATCAGATTCTTGCGCTGGTCGCCTTTGGCTTGATCTCGACGGGCGCAGCCAGGGTCGCGGACGCGCTTCTCACCAGCACGCTGTTGTCATTCCTCTTCAGCGGCTCTCTCTATGTTGCTGTGTCTCTGGTGTCCGTATGCGTCTTTCCCCAGTTGCTGTTTCTCAGCCGGCAGGAACTGAGACAGCTCTACGAATCGCTCAAACCCCGCATTCCCGGCTTTCGAGTTTCATGACCAAACAGCTGAACAACGGCCATTGTGCCAGTTGTGGCGAGTTTGCGTTCGCCACAACAGACTACATTGACCGGTATTATCGGTCCAATCAGGTGATCGACTGGCAGGCGCACCACATTGTGTATTGCCAGTCCTGTGGCCTCGGTTTCATAGCGCCTGATGTCCCGGCGGACAAACTCACTGCCTTTTATGAATCCTTCTATCGGGCTGACTCAGCGTCGGCAATGTTCGCGAACGGCTCTGGTCAGGGACTGCTCGACAGTTTTAGAGTGGACCCGAGAAGTCTGAGTCAAGCTACGACGGTGGCCATGATGCATGATTTTCACAACCAGGAAATCTTGCGGTTTCTGGATGTCGGTTGCGGCGAGACCGGCAATTCTTTCTACTCATTCTCACGCGTGTTTTCGAACAAGAAACTGCAGCATTTTGCTGTCGAGGCGGATTGCGTCAGCATCGGAAATCTTGAGAGGAGTGCCGTGACTGTGATTGGGCGAGGCTGCGAGAGCGTCAAAGAATACGTCGGGCAGTTTGACATCGTGTTGATGTCACATTGCATGGAGCACCTGACGCTCGCAATGCTTGATGGATTTCTTCCTGACCTGCGGCGAGCGCTTACTGCCAACGGCGTCTGTCTGGTCGATGTGCCGCTTGATGATTTTCGCATCGAGGAGCGCCAGGGCCAGCACTCGTCGCCGCACACGACTTTTTTTACGCAGGAGGCAATGCGCAATCTCCTGACGCACCACGGCTTTGAGCTGCTCTATCTCAAACCGATGGACATTTCTCTGCGTGACTGGGTGAATTCGAATGAGTCAGACTGTGGGAGTACCGGAGGCCAGTACCGTAGCCTTATGAGCAAGCTGATACCGCTGTTTTCACGCAGTGCCCGCAACCGCGTCAAGCAAATGCTGGCGGACCCGTACGATGTCTTCCAGGAAAACTACTATCAGGTCAACAGCGGTGGAACAACCCTGAGGGCGCTGTTTCGGAGCAGCAACAATGGTGATTCACGGAGAACATTTGATGAGTGAACGGAAAGTTCTGATTACGACAGTGCCCTTTGGAGACATCAGCAGGCGTCCGTTCGAGTTGCTGGAGGCGACACCCGGCGTGGGATATGTCATCAATCCGTTAGGCCGCAAACTCAACGAGCCTGAACTTGCGGAAATGATTGTCGATGTTGAGGCGCTAATCGCCGGCACGGAGCCGATAACCCGGCATGTCATGACAAGTTCGCGCAAACTCAAGCTGATTTCAAGAGTCGGGATAGGGCTCGACAATGTCGATCTGCTCGCAGCGAGGGAGTTGGGGATCGAGGTACTTTATACACCTGAGTCACCTTCGGCTGCCGTGGCTGAGCTGACCATCGGCCACATGCTGAATCTGTTGCGCCACCTGCCTGCGTGCGATCGCAAGATGCGTCGCGGAGTCTGGCAGCGCTCGACTGGAGAGCGCCTGGCCAACCAGGTGGTCGGCATTGTCGGAGTTGGACGAATTGGTAGTCGAGTGCTGCGGCATTTGCAGGGCTTTTCGCCTAAACAGATTCTGGTCAATGATATCGACCCAAACTTCGAGTTGTACCGGCAATTCAACGCCATGTACGTCGAGAAGCACACGCTCTACCGGGATTCAAATATGATTTCCCTGCACGTTCCGTTAACTCGCCTTACGCGCGACCTCATCTCAGCACAAGAGTTCTCCATGATGGAGCGGAGCACGCGCATCATCAACACCTCGCGAGGTGGAATCGTTAACGAAGCCTATCTGTACACCGCTTTGAAAACCGGCCAGATCGCCGCAGCCGCAGTGGACGTGTTTGAGACAGAGCCATATACCGGCAACCTGGCCGAGTTGGACAACTGTCTGCTCAGTTGTCACATGGGCTCGATGACCAGTGATTGCCGGGCCGAGATGGAGTTGCGAGCAACGGAGGGAGTCGTGCGATTTGTCTGCGGGGACAGTTTGCAGAGCGTTGTGCCACAGGAAGAATACGATAACCAGCTTTAATCAGAACGGGCAGCGACAACTATGGAAGTTACGAAACCGGAACTGTACGAGAAGCACCATAGCTTCAACCTCTTTCATTCACGCAATGGTGAGATCGAGCCACAGGCGGAGCGGGCTGTGAGGATCATGGAAACTGCCTTGAGCAATCTCAGCCTGAACGGAGAACGCGAGGTGATTGCCTCGGCGTGCGAGAATTTACAGAAGCAGGCGCGAGCGGAAACGTCGGAGTTCCAGTTGACCCCGTTTATTGCCGACGAGATGTCGAAGCTGGATGATGAGCAACTCGTCACTTACCTGTACCATCGCTTCCGCTACGATGTCTTTCCGCGCAAATACCGAATAGATGAGTACCCACCGTACTTGCAGATCGAGCCAACTTCGGTCTGCAATTTCCGCTGCGTGTTCTGTTACCAGACCGACTTGAGCTTCACGGGAAAGTCCAACGGTTTCATGGGCTCCATGAGCTTCGATGTGTACAAACAAATCGTTGATGAGATCGAGGGCAAGATACATTTTCTTTCGCTCGCGTCACGGGGCGAGCCACTTCTGTGCAAAGAGATTGACCGCATGCTGGAGTATTCAGTCGGCAAGTTTTTGGGCTTGAAACTGAATACAAACGCGTCTGTTCTGACCGAACCACACATCCACGCCATTCTCAGCGGAGGAGTCAATACTCTGGTGATTTCCGCTGATGCTGCGGATGAGGAAACCTATGCTCAGCTTCGAGTCAACGGCAGCTTGAGCAAAACTCTGAAGAATCTGGAACGCTTCAATCACATTAAGGAAACGCAGTATCCGGACAGCAAGCTGATCACGCGCGTCTCCGGCGTGATGGTGAACGACAAACAGAATATCGACGAAATGCGGGAACTGTGGGGCGGCTACGTCGATCAGATTTCGTTTGTGAAGTACAATCCGTGGGAGAACATCTATGTCAGCCAGCCTAACGGCGTCATTGTTGCCTGCTCGGATTTGTGGCGCCGCATGTTTGTTTGGCACGATGGCCTGGTGAACCCATGTGACTCCGACTACAAGTCCGCGCTTGCGGTCGGACAAATCGGCAAGAGCACGATTTCGGAGATTTGGAATTCGTCGGCGTATCACGATCTGCGGAAGAGTCATCTGAATGCCAAACGCTGTCGTGTTGAGCCGTGCAAACGGTGTATGGTGATTTGATCTCGTGCGCGACAAGAGGAGCTATATATCCGTGGTACACAAGGACTCAGGGAAGTCATCATGATTGAACCCAAACCAACCGTCAAGAACCTCTATCGTCACCGTGATTTCGGCAGTGATCGGGTGCAGTTCGTCCGTCTTGACAAGAATGAACGCACGACGCCTTTTCCTCAAGAGGCGTTTCGCGGCATGCTCGCGCAAGTGAGCCGCGAGAGCATCACGATGTATCCTGACCAGCGACCACTCTACCGAAAGCTGGCGGCGTTCTGGGGGCTTGATGCGAGCCAATTTTTGCTCACGCCAGGCTCGGATGCTGCTATCAAAATCGTTTATGAAACCTATGTTTCGCCAGGCGAGCAAGTTGTGTTCCTCGATCCGACTTACGCGATGGTGGAGGTTTATGCCAACATGTTCGATGCCCGCAAAATCAAAGTTGGTTTCTCAGCGGATCTTGAAGTTGACTTCGCCAAGCTGATGCACACCGTTTCTGACCGGACCCGCGTGGTGTTTGTGGCGAACCCGAACCAGCCGACCGGCACTATTCTCTCCCAGCAACAAATACGGAGTTTGCTCGACAAAGCGCTGCGAACCGATACGCTGGTTGTCTTCGACGAAGCCTACCAGCCTTTTTCGGAGCAAGAGTCCACGATCAGACTGGTGAATCAGTATCCAAATTTGGTGGTGACCCAGACTTTCTCAAAGGGGGCGGGTTTGGCCTCGGTGCGGCTGGGATTCATCTGCTCAAATCCGCACAACATCGATTTTCTATTCAAAGTGAAGACCCACTCCGACATCAACCTGTTCGCGTTGAAGTTTGGCGAATATCTGTTCGACAACTACGCCGTCATTCAAGACTACGTTGACAGCGTGAAACAGAGCAAGCAACTCATCGCACGTGACATGGAAGAGCTGGGCATCGAAACGCTGCAAGGGCACGCCAACTTCGTTCATCTTCGCTTCCCGCCGGGCTACGATCTTGATGGCCTCGCCGCAGCGCTAGAAACTCGCGGCTACCTGGTGAGAGTGAGCGGAAGCGGACTGCCGGCCGTCATCGAGAACTGCATCCGTATCACGGTCGGCCCGGTCGCACAAATGCGGGAGTTTCTGCATGTGTTCCGGGAAGTCTACTCGAGCCAGCCGGTCCTGTCCGCAGCGTAAGAGACTCACTAATATTTCCGTCAATCGAAAGGTAGTCGAACTCATGATTCCAGCCCTACTCATTGGCAGAGAAGGAAGCCAGGGCTTCCCGAACAAGAATATTTACCCGGTGCTCGGTCGCGCGCTGATGGAGTACCCGCTGCTTGCCGCACAGCGAGCGAGTCAGGTGGACGACGTTTATGTCTCAACCGACAGTGCACGAATCAAGGATGTTGCCAGCCGCAACAGTACGCAGGTGATCGACCGGCCGGACTATCTTTGCACAAAAGACGCGCTTGGCGAAGATGCCTTTAAGCACGGCTACCACCACATTCAGGAAGTGAGCGGCCGCGAAGTCGAATTGATTGTCCTGTTGTTCTGCAACGCACCGTGCGTCCTGCCATCGCAAATTGATGAAGGCATCCGGGTGCTGCGCGAGAATCCGGAGTATGACTCCGCGGTGACCGTTTCCCGATACAACATGTACTCACCCATTCGCGCCCGCAAGATCGGCCAGGGCGGCTTGCTGCAGCCGTTTGTACCCTTCGAAAATTATCCCAGGGAAATGGATGTCAATTGTGATCGCGACTCACAGGGTGACGTTTATTTCGCAGATGTCTCGCTGTCTATCGTTCGGCCCCGCTGTTTGGAGAACCTCGAGTACGGCATTCTGCCGCAGAAGTGGATGGGGCAGAAGATCTATCCCATCACCCAGGAGGGCGGCCTCGACGTTGACTACGAGTGGCAGTTGCCGCTCGCGATTCACTGGTTGCAGGAGCATGGTTTTGCAGACGAATCTGCGATGGTCGTGCCCGAAGAACAATTCATTGAGCACGTATAGATATTTCTAGGGAAGACTCATGAAAGTATTGAAAACAGTTGCCAACAGTGTCGGCGTTGACGGCGAGAAGATCCGGTGGTGGTCTGTGGAGAAGGCAGCACGGGAACAAAAACTGGACAGCCTCGCCAGCAGACTCACGGAGATCGTGCCAGACATCTCGAAGCAGGAGACCAGTTTCGTAGCCGACGAGTTTAATTCTTTTAAGAAGCGCATGCAGCAGGCTTTCCAGTGTCGTATGATGCTGAATTTGCTGGGAAGACTCGACAAACGAGACAAATACACTGTGGTTGACATCGGGGATTCCGCCGGCACACACATGCTTTACCTTCAGCATCTTATCGATGACAAATTCGAGGGCGATGTGGCGCTTGATACCATCAGCGTCAATCTCGATCCCGTGGCCGTGGAGAAGGTCAAGGAGCGAGGTTTGAAGGCGGTTCTGTGCCGCGCGGAAAACCTAGAACTCAACGATGAGATCGATTTCTATACATCGTTCGAGATGATCGAACACCTGCACAACCCGGCCATCTTTCTGCACAACCTCGCCCAAAAGGGCACCGGCAAACATATGGTGATAACGGTCCCTTATCTTCGCAAGAGCCGGGTCGGGTTGCACAATGTTCGGGCAGGCAGGCTCCAGCCGATTATTGCGGAGGAAGAACACGTCTTCGAGCTGAGCCCGGATGACTGGAGTCTGCTGTTTTTGCACTCCGGTTGGAGGGTGGTACACAGCGAGATCTACCATCAGTACCCGACCCAAATTCCTGCGGTCAGCCGCTACCTGCAGTCATTCTGGCAAAAGAGCGACTTCGAGGGTTTCTGGGGCGCGGTCTTGGAAAGGGATACAAGTTTTTCCGATTCTTATCAGGACTGGGAGAACTGACCGCCTTGATAGCACTCGCCGAAGCGGCAACAGTTCGGGGCACTAGCTACTATCTTGATGGGGGTTGCTAAAATTCTGGGGAATTCTGCTAGTGCGTTCGCCCATCTCAGCTCAACACAAACATCGAATTCAAAATCAGTTTATTACTCGCTCACAGGACAATTCTTTTGGAGGTTGATAATGAGCTTCAAGGTTCTTCTTGTCTATCCAAATCTGAGAGGTATGAACATGCTGCCGCCGGCCATCGGCTTGCTGTCTTCGGTCTTGAAGAACAGCGGTTTTGAAGTCGAGCTTTTCGACACGACTTACTACGAGAAGCTGGACGACGACCACGCCGAGGCCGACTCCGACCAGACCAAGGTCGATAAACTCATGGCGCGGCCTTTCAAAATGCCAAGAGAAGTCACTCTGCTCAAAACGGATGTCTTCCAGGATTTCAAGGAGAAAGTCGATTCCTTTAGCCCCGACCTGATTGCCATGTCAGCGACGGAAGACATGTTCCTTCTCGGGATCAAGCTCGTCAAGACCCTTGGCAAAGACAGGCCGCCCACCATTCTTGGTGGCGTATTCGCGACTTTTGCGCCTCGGCTTGCCCTGAGTTACCCTGAAGTCGATATCGTCTGCAAAGGTGAGGGCGAGGATGCCTTGAATGCCCTGTGCAAGGCGCTGAGCGCGGGCCAACCGTATGACGACATTGCCAACCTGTGGATAAAGCAAAAGGATGGCGTCATCAAAATCAATCCCACCAAAATGGTAGACATGAACGCCAATCCGCTCATCGACATGTCGATTTTCGAGGAGGCGAGGTTCTACCGGCCCATGGGTGGCCGCGTCTGGCGCATGTTTCCTGTGGAGACACACCGAGGCTGTCCTTACAAATGCACGTTCTGCAATTCGCCCTCCCAACAAACGCTTTATCAGGAAGAAGAAGGCAAATCTTATCTGCGCCGCAAGACCTTTGAAAACATGCGCCGGGAACTCACCTTCTACAGAGACGAGATGGGAGCCGAATACCTTTACTTCTGGGCGGACACCTTCTTCTCCTGGAAGCATAACGAGTTCGAAGAATTCGCCGAAATGTACGAGGACATCGGTTTGCCGTTTTGGTGCCAGACCCGAATTGAGACGGTAAGCTACGACCGGTTCAAGCGGCTGCGGGAGATCGGCTGCGCGCGGATTTCGTTCGGCCTGGAGCATGGCAACGAGAAGTTCCGCAAGGACGTGATCAAGCGCGCTTACTCCAATGATCTTCTGGTCGATAAGCTGAAGATCGTAAATGACGTCGGCATCCCATTCAGCGTCAACAACATCGTCGGGTTCCCACACGAAACGCGCGAACTCGCGTTTGACACCATCGAGGTGAATCGTCGTATCGAGGCCGCCGATCGCAACGCCTATGCCTTCACACCTTTCACCGGTACGCCCCTGCGCACCACTTGCAATGAACTAGGGCTGACCACAGAAGACCAGATTGTGCACTCCATCTTTGTCAACGGCTCGCTTCTCCGGATGCCGCAATTCCCGCAGGAAGAAATCAGCAAGATCCTGAAGACTTTCAACATGTACGTACGGTTTCCAAAATCACGCTGGCCTGAGATCAAAATGGCGGAAGGTGACGGTCCTGAGGCGCGCCGCATCTTCAACTTGCTGAAAGATGAATTTGTTGAGGAATTCTGGGAAGCGGATTCAAGCAGTTTCGAAGATGCCGCAATGGACAATATGGTGGCTTAGGCCATGATTGAAGAACGTGTCAAACGGGATATTCGCTTGCATGTGTCGCGCAACCTGTCGGAGCTTTCGCTGCAGGCCGCCCGATTTTTCGAGGAGATTCATGCGAAGGCGGAGAATCGTTTCTACATCGTGCCGGGGGGCAGAACGCCGGCACGTTTTTTCGAAGATGTGGCCCGACTGGTGACCGATTGGCGCGCCACACGGTTCCTACTCTCAGACGAAAGGCTGGTGGACCGGGATGACCCGCGTTCTAATCAAAAACTGTTTGTCGATCAATTCATGAGCAACGTGTCCGCCGCGCTAAAACCATCGCTTTTCCCGTTTGACACACAGGCGCTCATGTCAGACACCGCGCAAAACCGACTTGGAGAGATGGCAGCGCAGTTGTCCGCGTGGGGGAAACCCGAGCTGGCAGTTCTTGGCATAGGCAGCGATGGGCACACGGCCTCCCTGTTCACGGGAGATGACGGAGCGCTGGCATCATCGACCCAGCCGTGGCGTTATTGCAAAAACCTGGACGAGCCGTTTGGTAGAATTTCTCTGACTTTCGATGCTCTTCGCCAGGCGAAGCAGATATGCTTCCTCGTGAGCGGAGCGGATAAAGCCAGCGCGTTGGCCGACTGCCTTGAAGGCGACTTCCTGCCGCGCAGATACCCGGCGCAGATGATTTTACAGGGCTTTGACCAACGAATAGATATTTTTTGTGACGAGGCGGCGACGTGCTCGCTTCACATGGTAGAGATGTATTCATGACGAGACCACCGTTTCCGGTTTACATGTCTATTTGGAAACACACTACCAGCAACAGGTTTGGAGGTTTATCGTGAAAGCAGTTGTTTTTGGCGGGTCGGGTTTCCTCGGCAGTCATGTCGCGGATTCGCTCACTGACAAGGGTCATGAGGTGAGCATTTTTGATATCGTCCAATCCTCTTATTTGCGCGAAGGGCAGAAGATGGTCAACGGCGACATCTTGGACAGCGTGCAGGTTCGCGATGCCGTCCGCGGCGCAGACTATGTCTACAATTTCGCGGGTCTTGCGGATATGGATTCAGCAACGACGCGGCCCGTAGACACCGTTAATTTAAATATCGTGGGCAATCTCAACATCCTGGAAGCGTGCTTGCAGCACGAGGTCAGCCGCTACGTTTATGCCAGCACCATCTACGTCTACAGTCAGAAGGGAGGTTTCTATCGCTGCAGCAAGCAAGCATGTGAGCTTTACATCGAAGAATACAACCGGCGCTACAATCAGGAGTTCACGATTTTGCGCTACGGCACCCTCTACGGCACGCGCGCCGACGAGCGCAACAGCATCTACAGCTACATAAAGCAGGCCATGGAAACCGGGCATCTCAAGGTTATGGGCAATGGCGACGAGATTCGGGAATACATCAACGTTAAAGACGCCGCGCGCCTGAGTGTGGATATTCTGGCAGAGCACTACCGCAACAAACATATGATTCTGACCGGCCACCATCCCATGCGCTACCGCGACATGCTGAAGACGATCACGGAGATCCTCGGCAACGGTCTGACGGTTGAGTTCAATGACGACTACTCGGACCACTACAATTATACGCCATATTCGTTCGTGCCCAAACCTGGCCACAAGTTGGTGAGCAACGAGTACCTGGAGATGGGCAATGGGCTTCTTGAAGTGATGAACGATGTTTACCAAAAGCAGACGGCGACTGAGAAGGCCGGTGCGTTGCCAAACTACCACGGTGAGGGCGGGGCGCAGCCCGTGATCGTCAACGGCGATTCCAAAAGCGCCACACTTACCAAATAAACTCAGCAGTCCTTTTCGGCAACTTCTCAACAAACATATTTGTGACCTTATCCTGTGCCTGACTTGTCAACCATCGATCTCAATAACTTGTCCCATTCGCATCTTCGCGGATTGAAGGAACTGCGTGTTTCTCTGCTCGGCGATTACCACGATTTGCTGCACGATATCATTCGTGCCAGCGACGGCAGCATCTCCTGGTTGGTTTGTAGCAGCACCAGCCGCGACCCCTATTTGAACGACCTGTTCCGACAGTTCTGCCTGCTGGTGCTCGCGGCTCGTGTTGTCGAGCAGGACCCTGCAGTGGACAAAATCGTGACGCCGACTCTCCGACAGGCACAGGTGTTGACCCGCTATTTTTCGGCAAGGGGTTCCAGGGTCACGGTGAATTGGACCGAGACGCGGGGTCAGCGCTTTAGATTGCGGCTGGCGGTGCTTTGGGAAAGATGCTTGCTACTCCGCAATCTCGTCAGAATGTTCAGGTGCAGAAGTCTTAACCGCCGGGCAGCGGTACCGCTGAACAAGCCTATCACGCTGGTTGACACGTTCGTCCTGTCCGCCAGCACGTCTGCCGGAAAATACGTTGAGGCCTACTACGCCGGCATGCTCGACCAACTCTCGGAAGAAGAGAAGGCTTCCATCTATTTCCTGCCAACCGTGCTGGAGCGCTACCTCAAATCTACCTTCGTATCCCTCGCCGGGAATTCGCAGGAGAATCTGATTTTCAAGCATGACCATTTGCGACTGTCGGACTACCTGTTTGCGCTTGCAAGCTCACTGGTACGAAGAAGAGTTGATTTTGGCGCCTTTCGATTCCAGGGCATCCCTGTGGCGGATATGCTGTTGGCTGAGTTTCGACGCAACCGTTTTCACAAATCGTCCATCCTGGCGTTGCTGGATTACCGGGTTTTTCGTCGCCTGAAGCTGGCTGGCGTCGAGATCAGACTGGCGATCGATTGGTTCGAAAATCAGGTGCTCGACCGCGGTTTCAACAAAGGACTCCGGGATTTCTACCCGCGGACACCGTGCATCGGCTACCAGGGATTCACGCTTTCGACTGATGTCATTCACTACATCATGCCGACTGAGTATGAATCCCGGCTAGGCTTGGCGCCGGATGAAATCGCGGTTGCCGGCGCCCGGTTTGTCGGGCAGCCACGCACGTTCAACCCCGACCAGCGCGTGACCCTTGCCCCTGCATTTCGATCGCAGGACGTCTGGAGACAATTAGAACGCCAGGCGGACTCAGGGCAAAAAGCCGTCCTGGTGGCATTGCCAATCACGATTGCCGAAAGCTATGAGATCGTCGATTTGGTCTGCGGAGCACTCAGGTCAGGCGGGTTCGAGAATGTGACCTTCCACATCAAGCCGCATCCTTCGCTGGATTTTGGAATTCTGAAGAACCGGTTTGGCGCCAATTGGCCAGCTCAGTTCAAAACGGTTGGTGACACCTTCGATAGCTGCCTGGCGAGAGTGAATCTAGTGGTCAGTAACTCTTCGGGAACCTGCCTCGAAACTCTGGCGCGTGGTATTCCGGTCATCGTGGTTGGAACTCAGGTCAATGTGTTGCGAAATCCAATTCCGAAGACCGTGACGCCCGAGTTCTGGCGAATGTGTTGTTCGGAAGAGGAACTGGGCAACGCCATTCAACATTATCTGTCTGTTGGCGAAGGTACGCGAGAACGCTATCGGGAATTAGGCGGGCAAATTCGCGCTGGGTACTTTGAGCCGGTGACTGAGCAGGGTGTGCGAGCATTTTTGAAGCTGGAGACTACCTTTTTTTCACAACCGTATGAAAATGTTGCTAAGTTTGAGGGTGTGCTATGAAACATCTGATCTATGCGTTTTCGTTCCTAATTATTTCTGCCGGACAACTCGTTTCGCAACAGAAATCACCCTCGTTCGACATTGATCAGGCGAGCAGATCGCGCTTTGATGTCACGGCGCGTGCTCCGTTGAACCGGTCCCAGTCACCCACGCTTGACAGCTACGATGACTCAATCCGAGTACAGAATCCTCAACTTCTGAATGTTAGCAGTCTGCCAGCGGTCCGCACACCTGCGGGCATTCCTTGGGATTACAAGCCTTCAGCCGTGCAGCTCACGAATGGCGAACTGCTGATGTCAGCTTTTAGCTGGATTGAGGCAAGCGACACATCGTACCAGGAAGACATCATTCTCTTTAGGTCTGCAGATGGCGGCCAGACATGGATCGGTGGCGCCACCCAGGCCGGCTTCAGTGGTCGGGAACCCTATCTCACGCTCCTGAGCGATGGCACGCTGTTGATGACCGGTGTCATCTTGCCCGCCGACATTCGAAACTCGACGAAGCTCATCCGCAGCTTTGTGTGGAGGTCCACGGACAACGGCCACAGTTGGGAGGTCACAGAAGTAATTCCCGACTCTCTGCCTGGGATGCACATTATCACGACTCGTAATATCCTTGAGTTGAAGGATGGCTCCCTGCTACTAGGGCTCTCCGGTCCACAGCTCCCGACGAAGTACAATTTTTTCTGGCGGAGTTTCGATGGCGGCTCAACCTGGATAGAAAAGTATCCTTCGGAAGTCGATTCGCTACCAGCGATTATTGGTGGATTTTTTTCGCGGAAGCGGTGCTCTGGCAGGCTACGGGCGACCGGATGTTTGCGATTGCCAGAGTCGATTACTCGACAATGCCGATTCCGGGCGACACACTCTCCGGGCCCTACAACGACCAGCTCGACCGATTGGTGGTCTTCTACTCGGATGACTTGGGACAAAGCTGGCGTAAGGGGACGAAATTAGGATATTATGGCAGAATGGACCCTTCGATCAGACCACTGAACGTTAGTAATCGGCTGCTGTTTACCTTCACACAGCGCAGTCTTGACCCGCCGCTGGGCGTGCGTGCGGTGTTCGGCTTTCAGACCGAAGACGGGTTTGATTTGGATTTCGAGCACGACTTGCTAGTGCTAGATGTCAAAACGCCACCTGAGCAGACCAGCGGGGGAGGTTACGGCAATACAATCATGTTGGATGATGGCTATCTGCTGACTTGCTACTCGTATCGGGACACGACTGGCGCTTTCAAAGTCGAATCCATCCGCTGGCAACTTCCCTCTGATTTGGTCAGCTCGGTCGAAACGACTTCGAGCACTGCGTCAACAGAGAGACTTGCTCCCGTCAACTACCCCAATCCATTCAACGCTACGACGAGGTTGATCTACTCTGTTGACAAGCCTGGAAAGACAACGATTACGGTTTTCAATTTGCTCGGTCGGCAAGTGCTGGAGCTTACGGAATTTGCGCGACATCCGGGACGGCAGTTTGTGACACTGGATCTCTCCGGACAGCCATCCGGCATTTACCTGTTCCGTGTTTTAAGCAAGGGTCGGGCCGCTCAGGTTGGGCGCCTGGCATATCTCAAGTAGGTTTCTATGTGTGGAATATTTGGATTTACCTTCAAGCATGACTCGCCCCGCCGGGCGTTGAACATGATGGGTTTGGCCCAGTTGCATCGCGGCCCAGACGGCAAGGGCTGCTATATCGACAGTGATATCGCTATGGGTATGCGGCGTTTGAGCATCCTGGATATCGAGGGGGGAAAGCAGCCGTTCTACAGCCAGGATCAGTCCGTGGTCGTGCTCTGCAATGGTGAGATTTACAACTACAAGGAATTGAAGCGCGAGCTGAGTGCCAAAGGCTACCGGTTTCATACGACGAATGATGTTGAGGTGCTGCCGACCCTGTATCAAGAGTACGGCATGGATTTCGTGCGCAAGCTCAATGGCATGTTTGCTATTTCCCTTTACGACAAGCGCGAACGCAAGCTCTTTCTCATCCGGGACCACGTTGGCATCAAGCCGCTTTACTATGCCATGGTTGGCGGTCACATCATTTATGCTTCTGAAATGAAGTCCATTCTCAAGCTCAACAAAGTCGATAAGAACATCAATTACCAGGCGTTGAGCACTTATCTGGACTTGAATTATATCCCACGGCCGATGACTCCGTTTCGCGAGATCTTCAAGCTGGATTCCGGCTCCTATATGGAATGGAAGAACGGCAGCTACCAACTCCACAAGTATTGGGACCCAACGCTTGTGCCGAATGGCCACAAGTCGGAGGCCGACTATATCGATGAGGTGGATTCGCTGCTACAGGACAGCATCCGGATGCAATTGGCCAGTGACGTGCCCGTGGGTTCCTTTCTCAGCGGTGGCATTGACAGCTCCTATGTCAGCGCCGTAGCTTCGCAATTGACGGACAAGGAGTTCTCCGTCTTCCACATTCGCTGGAAAGATGTGCCTGGCAAGATGGATGAGAGTGGCTACGCGCGCCAAGTCACAGATCGCTACCAGATGACGAAATACTTTCACGACGTCACGGATATCGATGTCGTGAACCTTTTGCCGAAGCTGATTTATCATCTGGACGAACCGTTCGCGGACGCTGCTTTCATTCCCACGTACTACCTCGCACAGCTTGCCTCGGAAAAGATCACAGTCATGCTCAACGGCGCTGGCGGTGATGAGCTGTTTGGCGGTTACGGGCATCATCTTCATTACTCCCGCCTGAAGTCGCAAGTTAACAAGATGTTGAATCGACGGGCGCCGGCGTTGAGCTACTACGACATGTGGTGCAGCGCGCATCAGCGCGAATGGCAGCGCTTATTCCCCTGGTATTCCTATGATTCTTTCAGAGTGCCATTCGAGAAAAAATTTCAACGTAATCGGCATCTCGACAACCTAAACGCCATCATGCTTAACGACATCGACTATTACCTGCCAGATGACATCCTGTTCCTGAGTGACAAGATGACAATGGCTGCGTCCATGGAGTGCCGTGTCCCGCTTCTCGATTATCGGCTGGTTGAGCTGGCGCAGTCCATACCTTCGTCGCTAAAAATCAGGGACGGTGAAAAGAAGTATCTCTTCAAGAAAGTGGGAGAGCGCCATTTGCCACACGAAGTGCTCTACAGAAAGAAAGAGGGCTTTGGCTTTCCCATCCAGAAGTGGATGAACGACTACAAAGAGCTTTATTTTGATCTGCTTCTCGAACGAGGTTTCCTCTTCAACAACGGCCTCATCAACCGGGAAAGAATGAGAGGGTTCTTTCTCAAGGACCATCTGACAGCGGATGAAAGCTGGTCTTACTGGCTGCTGGTTGTGCTTGAAATCTGGTTCCAGTTGTTTGTCGAAGAGAAGGACCATGGCCATATCTACGATCTATAGCAGACTCGGCCGCGAGTTCTACCTCCGGTACTTTTTGAGGCATCCGACCTGCTACCCCTACTTGCTGCAGATCATCCTCAGGAAAGCCCATTCACTGGCTGCGCTCGTCACCGGCGTCCAGAAGAATGGCCGGGCGGAAACGCGGAGATTCAACACGCCAGAGCGCCTGCGTGTTTTGGAAACAGTGCGCCGGATTGGGCCCATCGAGGTTTCATCCGCCAGCCTCATGCAGTTGCCCGGCGTCACGTTGGATGTCACCGCTGAACACCGGCAAGAACGCGTCATGATTTCACTGGCGAGCCAGGATGTCGAACTTGGCGCCGGTATCTTCGAGCGTGCGTATGCCGACCCGGAAGATTTGTTTGCCGCCAACCGCTTCATCTGGTTGTTTGACCTGCTGCACGACATGAACAACCCCAAAGCACTCGCCCTGGCCCGCAGGTCCATGCTGTTTTGGGCCAGGAAATACACGCTGCCCTGCGACCATCCGCGTTTTGAAAGCTACTCCATCAGCGAACGACTCATCGGCTGGCTCTTCTTTCTGATGTTCACCAAGAGCCATCTCGAACTGGAACGGCAAGATGCAGATGGCCTTGCCGACTCCATCCGTAACCAACTGGATTGGCTGGTTCACCACCTAGAGTATGCCGGCGAGGCGACCAATAACCACGTCCTCAACAACGCCCGCGCGCTCTATATTTCCGGACAGTTGTTGAATCTGAGAGATGTTTCGCAACTGGGGCGGCAGATTTTTGTCAGCGAATACGGCAAGGTGATTCGCCATGGTGTCTACCAGGAAGGCTCCACACACTATCAGTTTCTCCTGACAAAGAATCTCATGGAGATAATCTGGGTCGGGGAATTGACTGGCGACACGGCGTTCTGCACGGAATTCAAACCGGTGCTTGCCGACCTGCTGCAAACCTGCCAGCATTTGCAGCCTCCGACGTTGCAGGAGATTCCTCTGATTGGCGACATTTCGCCGGACCTTCGACCTGCGTGGTTTGTCGGTTATCCGTTTTGCTCGGATCTGTCAAAGCCGTCGAAGTGGTTCAGAATCTACCGGTACGATCCGCGCGTTGCACGCGATGGCGCGGTGGAGAACTCAATGTGGGGAGCGAGAAGCCAGACGGAGTGGAGACAAGTGACAGTCGGGGATTTTACCGTGTTTGCCAATTTGAGGCAGAAGGGCATTCCGGGTCATGGCCACAATGACAACGGTTCTATCAGCGTCTTTTTTGAGGGACGACCGGTTGTCGTCGATCTCGGGCTGGCGTCTTACCTGGGATCGGCTTCAGACCTGTCACAGGTCTCGACCGAAGCGCACAACACGCCTGAAATTAACGGATACGAGCCGGACATCTCGAAATATTCGGCGCTATCGAAATCGCGACTCTGCTCCAGCTACGAGTTGGTTCACACAAGCCCTGCCAGCCTGGAATTCATTTTGAACTATGCCAATGAACGCGTCAAGCTACTGCGCAAAATAGACGTCTCCGCGGACGGCTGCACCATCACAGATCGTGTTCTGGCGGCGGAGTCGTTCCCATGCAGCTACGCGTTGTGGTGGCACCTTCCCTTCGAGGTCGTGTGCGCCAGCGGCGCCAGATTCATCCGCGGTGATCTGGAACTAGCCTTCCAGGCTGAGGGGCCGTTTCGTGTCAACAAGGCCAGGGCTTTCAAGAGGAGCGAGAGTTACGGTAAACTCGAGACTGTCACTTCGCTCCGCTTCAAGGCTGAGGTTGAGCGCAATGTCCCTCTGGAATTCACCATCACAAGGAAGTATCATGAGATGCCGCTCTGAGAAAGGACTCGTTTCCGCAATCGATGATGACGCTAACCTGCATGATATCGAGAACTGGTCCTGCCAATCGCGCTGGATGGAAGGGCTGCGGAACATGAGTACGCACGCGCGTGATCTGCTTGGCCAAGTGGGAGTCGGCGTCGATATCGAAAGCATCGACCGTTTTCGTGACCGCGATGTGCTTAGGCCTTCCGTACTGAACAAAATATTCACAAGGCGAGAACTCGACTACTGCCTCTCAAAAGAGAGTTCGGCGCCGCACCTTGCGGCCCGATTCTCCGGCAAAGAGGCAGTCATCAAAGCGATTGGCAGTCTGAGCAACCTGAGGTTGTTTTACAATGAGATAGAGATTCTCAACAACGACATCGGCGTGCCCATCGTACGCCTCAGCCGCGATGAGCTTGCCAAACTTGAAGTAAAACTGAGCTTATCCCATTCTGAGGATAAGGTATTAGCATTCGCACTAGCAGCGGAGAAGCAACAATGAGCGAGATCAAGATCGATAGCAGAATTCTGAATATTTTTTCCGATGTCTTGGGCGTTCCCGGCTCGGCCATCAGTGACGAGACCGCTTACGATTCATTCGAGCAGTGGGATTCCCTGCGCCACTTGGCCTTCGTTGGCAAGTTGGAAGACGAGTTTGATATCTACATTGACATCGATGACGTGATCGCAATGGAAACCTTTGCAAAAGTAAAGGCAATCGTGAAAAAGTGCATCACCGAGCAAACGGTAGCCGCATGAACGTCGTTGATTTTCTTCTGGAGAATGCTGACACCCGCGATAAGGATTTTGTCGTCGGCACCCGGGAGACGCTTTCCTATCGTGAACTCTGTCTTCGTATGAACTTGCTCGCCGGCTTCATTCAAAGCGAGTACGGCCGGGGAAATGAAATGATGTTGCTGGCGGACAACAGCGTCTTTTTCATCATTTGCTATCTGGCGATTATCAAAAGCGACAATGTCGTGGTTTTGGTGGATTCGCACGTGACCGATGCCCAACTGCGTGAGGTCTTCGGGACGTGTTCCCTGCAAGCGGTCTTCGTAGATGACAGGCTCCGCTCGAAGGTGGCGGCGGCTACCAACATCTATACAGAGTCAATTCTGCCCACCCTGTCACGCGAATATGCTCTGACCACCGAAACGGATGAAGACGATGTCGCCGTAATCATCTTCACCTCAGGTAGCACAGGTGAAAAAAAGGGCGTCATGTTGACACACAAGAACATCCGCGTGAACACGGAGTCGATCGTCACCTACATGGCGCTGTCCGATGCAGACCGGATGGCAGTGGTCCTGCCGTTCTACTACTGCTATGGGACATCTTTGCTCCACACGCACCTGCGCGCCGGTGGCAGCATCGTGATCAACAAGAGTATTTTCCTGGGCTCGGTCATCAAGGAAATAGACGAGTATCGTTGCACGGGATTCGCCGGTGTGCCGGCCACCTACCAGATTCTTTTGAACAAGACCACTTTTCTGGAGCACGACTTCCCAAGCCTTCACATGCTGGCGCAAGCAGGCGGCGGGCTTGCCAACCATTTCATTGAGAAGATCGCGACAGCATTTCCAGCCAAGGACTTCCTGGTAATGTACGGCGCTACCGAGGCGACGGCCCGGCTCTCTTACCTTCCTCCGGAGTTGGTTCTTGAGAGACTCGGTTCAATCGGCAAGGGCATTCCGGGCGTTTCACTCGAGGTGCTGGATGACCGCGATCTGCCGGTCAAACCTGGCGAAACAGGCCAGATTGTCGCCTCAGGGGCCAATATCATGAAGGGTTACTACGATGATGCGGCTGGCACAAAAGAGGTCATCAGGGCTGGCAAGTACTACACCGGTGACCTGGCGACCGTCGATGCCGATGGCTACATCTACATCGTTGCGCGGGCCAAGGATATCATCAAGTCCGCCGGCTGTCGGATATCGCCCAAAGAGGTGGAGGAAGTGATCGCCGCGGTGGATCGAGTCAAAAACAGCCTGGTCATCGGCGCGCCAGACGATCTGATGGGTGAGGCAGTCGTCGCCCTGATCGAGACCGACGAGCCTTCTGAAGCGCTCAAGGACGAAATCATCTCCACCTGCAACAAATCTTTGGCCTCGCACAAAGTACCGCGCAACATCGTGTTTTCCAGCCGATTCCCATTGAACGCGTCATCGAAAGTTGACACCCAAAGGCTGAAGCAGCTCGCGGTGGAGAGACTGGCCACTTCTGGCAAAGAAACTTTGTTGAGCCTGGAGTAGCACGGTTCAGTGGAAACGATGAGTCATCTCAGTTTGAATACGCTGCTGGCGACGGAGCAATACTCTCTTGCTGATGCAGAAAAAAAAGCATCTCTTCTACCTGTTATTAGAGAACAGTTGGCTCGCGCCAGAGAGAACAATCGCCATATCCGCAGCTTCTTCGACAAGCAGGGCGTGGACGTTGGCCGGATACCCACGCTTGAAGAGGTCCCGCCAATGCCGGTGCAAATGTTCAAGTATTTTGATCTTGCCACCTGTCCGCAGGAGCAGATAGTGCGGGTCCTGAAATCCAGCGGCACCACCAATAACCTAGCCAGCAAAGTGCCGCTGAGCAAGATCACAACGGCGAACCAGATCAAGGCGGTGAATGCCACCCTGTCCGGCTACCTGGGCAAGAAACGCCGGGTTTTTCTGGTCATCGACCATCCGGGAATCAATGACCATCGACTGGAGTTGACCGCCAGGACCGCCGGGGTTCGGGGGCTCAGTCTCTATGCGAGAAAGATGCACTTTTTGCTGAAAGAGAACAATGGTAAGCTCGAATTGAACCTGCCGGAGATTGAAGCCGTCGCCCGGGATTGCGCTGGTGCTGATGTTTACGTCTTCGGTTTTACCTACATCATTTGGTCGGTCTTCTATCAGCAGATCCGCGACATGAAACCCGGTTTCAAATTCAACGATGTGAGATTGTTTCACAGTGGTGGTTGGAAGAAACTTGAAGCGCAACAAGTCTCGAGGGCACACTTTTCCGAAGAAATCGCAAAAGTGTTTGGCGGAAGCAAGAGCAAAGTGCACGACTTTTACGGCATGGCGGAGCAGACCGGCATCATCTTCGTCGATTGCGAGCAGGGCAACAAGCACGTCCCGAACTTTTCACATGTTATTATACGGGACTGGCAAACGCTCAAGCCCTGTGGTGTCGATGAGCCCGGTTTGATCAACGTTATGAGCATTCTGTCAGACAGCTATTACTGCCAATCCATTCTCACGGAAGACATCGGCTATCTGGTTGGCCTGGACGACTGTCCATGCGGCCGCAAAGGGCGATATTTTAGATTCAAATCCAGGATGGAAAAAGTCGAAGTCAGAGGTTGTGGCGACACATTTCGAGCCTAGCTTTATGATCACATGCCAATTACTAGACGGGAAATTCCAAGAGCGGTGTTTTGCCGACTTTAGAGAAATCTCCGAAACTGTTGAGCGCAATCGTCGGAAGTTGCACGACCTGCCGCTTGAGGTGATTATCGCGTTGCTCGCCAAGCTCGGCAGGAGCGTTATTCAGGACCCCGCGATCAATTCGCTCGATGGCGTCAGCTATATTTCGCTGTGGTTGCGCAAAGGCAATCTGGAGAAAATCTGTCGGCTGAACTACCAGGGTCCAACCTATTGTGAAGATTTCACGAAGACGGAACACTCTTTCGAATTGTGCGCGTTGCCGCGCGGCATCGTGTGTCATTGGATCGCCAACAATGTGCCGACACTGGCATTCTTTTCCGTGGTGCAAGCGGTTCTGTCCAGGAACGGAAGCCTGGTGAAGGCGCCTGAAGCCAATATCAGCACTATCGCACGCATCCTGCGCCATCTCGCTGAGACCGGGGTTGAAGTGGCGGGCAAGAGCTACTCCGGAAAGGATATTGTCAATTCAATTGCGCTGGTCTCTTTCGACGGCAAGGACAACAATCTGAGCACGCGTTTTTCCATGGCCGCGGATTGCAAGATCGTCTGGGGCGGTTCTGACGCCGTTCGCGCCGTGACCGCGCTGCCGCAAAAAGACCACTGTGAGACCATTCCGTTTGGGCCCAAGTACTCCTTCGGCGTGTTTGACCGTGAGTTCATTGAGAGCGACCGCTTCGAAGGCGCTCTGGCTGCGGCAGTCAAGGATATCGCCATTTTCAACCAGGCCGCGTGTTCGTCGCCTCAAGTATATTTCTTCGAAGCAAGCAAGTATGGCATTGATGAAATCGCCAAAAAACTCCGGTATTTTTTCGAAAAGCTGCCGGAGAAACTCAAACGCCAGCCGGTCTCGCAGGGAATGGCCTCACGGATCATCAATGCGCGCGGCCACTATTTGCTCGATGAAAGCAAAAATATTGTCAAGTCCGATGATTTGTCCTGGACCATTCTAATCGATGAAGACGTGAAGCTTGAAGAGCCGGTGCATGGCAAAACCATTTACATCAAGGAAGTCGGCAACATCGACCGGGTTGTGGAACTCGTGACCAGGAAAGTTCAAGCCATGAGCGTCTGCATATTGGACGAATGCAAGAAGCGAGCCTTCGCGAGCAAAGTCGCCTACAAAGGTGTCGATCGCATTGTCCCGCCGGGCAGGATGCACGATTTCGACCTGCCGTGGGATGGCATTTTGACTTTGAGCCGCCTGGTGCGATGGGTGCTACTCAAGAACTAACGGAGCTTGAGATGATGCTGAAAAACAAAACCGTATTGGTGACAGGGGCGAGCCGCGGGATTGGTCGCGCCACGGCCTTACTGCTGGCGGAACACGGCGCGCGGATCATCGCCAACTACAATCAGAGTGAAAAGGAAGTGGATGCGTTGCTCTCCGAACTGCACGACAAAGGCCGGGAAGGGGTCAAAGTTAGGGCCGACGTGTCGAATGAGCAGGAGGTGAAAGCGATGTTTGTGGAGGTCAGACGGCTCGGCGGCATCGACGTGCTGGTTAATAATGCCGGCGTCGTCAGCAACAATCTTCTGCTCATGACCTCGAGTGGTGAATTCCAGAAGGTGGTTGACACCAACAATCGCGGCGCCTTCCTCTGCATGCAGCACGCGGCGAGAATCATGACCAAGCACGGCCATGGCAAGATTGTCAACCTGTCTTCGATCGTTGGCCGCAACGGAAACAGCGGGCAGGTGGCGTATGCCGGCAGCAAGGCTTTCATCATCGGCATGACCAAGGCAGCCGCCCGCGAACTGGGCCCGGCTGGGATCACGGTCAACGCTGTGGCGCCGGGTCTTATCGACACAGACATGACCCGGGATTTGCGTGATGACTTCAAAGTCAAACTCTTGAACAACGTTGCGCTCGGCAGGATTGGCACGTCAGTCGATGTAGCCAGGGTTGTGCTCTTTCTGAGCACTGAGTTGAGCGACTATGTTAGCGGGCAAGTGATTGGTGTCGATGGTTGTCAAATTATGTAGCGCCCAGAGTCTGTAGCACTGACCTGTCCAAGGATGCCCATTTTGCTTACTTTCTTTGAATTGATGTCATGAACAGTCACATCGAGAAGGGACTTGTCTCTGTTATCGTCCCGACCCACAATCGTTCCGCAATGTTGCGGCGCGCCATAGAGAGCATTCGTCGCCAGGATTATTCACGGCTGGAGATCATCGTAGTCGCAGACAATTGCACGGATGACACCAGAGATGTCGTCGCAGGTTTCGATGATTCTCGAATTATCTATCTTCCGGTTGTCAAAAGTGTGGGCGGAGCCCAGGCGCGCAATTTCGGCCTGGACATCGCGAAGGGTGAATATATTACTTTTCTTGATGACGATGATGAGTGGTACGAGCACAAGCTGACGATGCAAATGCAGTTGCTCGACGCGAGTTCCAACGCTGCGATGGTGTCCTGCAATTTCGATCTGTATGATGGTGAAAGGGACACTCCGCTGGCTTTCTCTGAAACGGTGACCTTGGACGATCTGCTGTACGAGAACGCTTGTGGTAGCTTCTCGTTTTGCATGACCAAACGCGATTTTGTCAAGGATTTGAAGATAGACGCCACCTTGAAGAGCCATCAGGACTGGGACCTCTGGATCAAGATTCTTCATTCAACCAGTATGAACTGTTGCGTCGTCCAGGAGCCTCTGGTACGCTACTACCACAATCACGATAACAAAGTGTCCAAGAAACACAGCCAGTCATTTCTCGCAAATGTGGTATTCCTGCGCAACCACTGGGCCAGGATGAAGCCGCAACATCGCAACTATCAACTCTATGAGTTGATGAAGAGAAAGCGTCTACACTTTGGCGGTTCAACGAGCCACATATTCAAGCTGAGAATGTACTGGAAGGCGCTTCGCTTCTATCGCAGATCGAGGCACGACCAGAAGCTCTACAATTATTTGCTGCTCATCTCAAAGATGCTGCCTCTCAATCGTTAGCGTCTATCCGCTCACTAAAACTACGATTTGAAACGAAGGAATCCCGATGGAAAAAATTCTTATTACCGGCGCTGGCGGTTTTATCGGCTCTCATCTTGCGGAGCTGTGTGTGAAGAGGGGATACAATGTCAGGGCCTTGGTCCGTTACAACTCGAAGAACACATGGGGCTGGTTGGAGAAGTCCGAACACAAGCAAGATATGGAAGTGGTCGCTGGTGACGTGCGGGACTGTGACGCGATTGAGAATGCCATGAAGGGCCGTGATACTGTGTTCCACCTGGCTGCTCTCATCGGCATTCCTTATTCCTATGTTTCGCCGCTTGCTTACATAAAAACAAATGTCGAGGGGACTTACAATATCCTGCATTGCGCCGCAAGATATGATATGGAGAATATTCTGATTACTTCCACGAGCGAAACGTATGGCACAGCTCAGTATGCTCCCATCGATGAGAATCACCCGATGGTTGGCCAGTCTCCATACTCCGCGACCAAGATCGCGGCGGACCAGCTTGCCTTGAGCTATTACAAGTCGTTTGAGGCTCCGGTCAAGGTGGTTCGTCCATTCAACACCTACGGTCCCCGGCAGTCTGCGCGGGCCATCATCCCAACGGTCATCACGCAGGCACTTAGTGGACAGCGCGAACTGAAACTTGGCAACCTCAGCCCGACCCGGGATTTGACATTCGTGAAGGACACCGCAAGCGGATTCCTCGAGATAGCCAAATCGGACCGACTGTTCGGTGAGATTACCCACATCGGCATGAACGATGAGATCTCCATCGGAGATCTGGTTAAGAAAATCGTGCAATTGGTCAACGTTGAAATCCGCATTCTCAAAGACGACCAAAGGGTGCGCCCGGGAAAGAGTGAGGTGGAGAGACTGCGTTGCGAGAATTCAAAGATAATGGCTGCTACGGATTGGCGTCCCCAATACAATATTCATAGCGGCATTGAAAAGACCGTCGATTGGTTCAGATCCAATCTCGACATATATAAACAAGACATCTACAACGTTTGAGCAGGTTTAATATGCAAGCAGTGATACTGGCAGGCGGCAAAGGCACGCGTCTGCGACCTTATACAACAGTCCTGCCGAAGCCGTTGATGCCTATCGGTGACTACCCAATACTCGAAATCGTTATCAGACAGCTTCGCCAACATAACTTTGGCAATGTGGTCATGGCGGTGGGTCATCTCAAGGAGTTGATCCAGGCATTTTTTGACCACGGTGCCAGGTGGGGTATCGACATTTCCTACTCCTTCGAGAGCGAGCCGCTTGGGACTGCTGCTCCCATCAAACTTATCAAAGACCTTGATGATGATTTTCTGGTCATGAACGGCGATATCCTAACGACGCTCAACTATGGCCATTTCTTTGACTATCACAAGGCGAGCTATGGCCTGTGTACCATTGCTGCCTACCAGAAACCAGTCAAGATCGACCTCGGCGTGCTCAGTCTCGACCGTGAAAATCGGATTACGCTATATACAGAAAAACCAACCCTGGTCTACGATGTCAGCATGGGGATCTACGCCTTCAACAAAGAAGTATTGAAGTTCATCCCCGACAACAAGCATTTCGATTTCCCGGACCTGATCAATACACTTCTGGAGCGGGGACAAGTAGTCACGGCCTATCCATTCGATGGGTACTGGCTGGACATCGGTCGCCCGAGCGACTACGACGTAGCGGTTGAAGAGTTCGAAAAGAACAAAGGCGAATTCTTGGAGCAGCCATGCGAGTCGTAGTCACCGGTAGCCACGGATTTGTCGGCGCGCATTTGACGCGAAGGCTGTCTGAGCTGGGATTTGACACAGTCCCATTGGACATGCGGGACGGCCATGATTTATGCAACTGGGAGAACGTGCGACGGATGGCGCCCTTCGACGCCATGATTCATCTCGCTGCCAGAACATTTATCCCTGAGTCATACGAACGTCCGCGGGATTTTTACCACACGAACGTTGTATCGACGTTGCACGCGCTCGAGCTGTGTCGCCTGCACGGCGCCCGAATGATTCTTGCCAGTTCCTACGTTTATGGCGAGCCCCAACGGCTTCCGATCGACGAGAGTCATCCGGTCGTTGCGCTCAATCCCTACGCCCAGAGCAAGATAATGGCTGAAGATTTGTGTAGAGGATATCATCGAGATTTCGATCTCCCGGTTATGATACTTAGGCCATTCAATATCTACGGTGCTGGCCAGCAACAAAACCTCCTTATCGGCTCGATTCTGAAGCAAGTGCACAACGGCCGGATCGTGCTGAAAGACTCCAGACCAAAGCGTGACCTTCTGCATATTTCCGATCTGGTGGCAGCTTATGTCAGCGCCCTGAATTACCAGACCAAATCCTTGGAGACTTTTAACATTGGCTTTGGCGAAAGCCATTCCATCAAATGCATCGCTGAAACGATCGCTGCCGCATGTGGTGGAGACATTGAAGTTTCGTTCACTGGGGAACGGCGGAAGCGAGAGATTCTCGACACCGTCGCTGACATCACGAAGGCCGAAACCGAATTGGGCTGGAAGCCGCGCATCCCGTTTGAGCAGGGCATCGCGTCATTGTGCCTGCAGGTATTCGAGACGGCAGGGACGGCCCCGGCGCAAGCCGCCTGGATCTGAGAGCGAGCCTCTTGTGAAAATTCTACTTCTGACTCACCTTTTTCCAAACCGTGGTAGCCCGGTACGTGGCATCTTCCACCTCTTTGCGGCCAAGGCGATTCTGGCGCTTGGTCACGACATCAGAGTTATCTGCCCACAGGGGGCGATACCACCCAGGCGAGCCGTTCTGCCATTTCCTCGGGTTAATATGATTCGTGAGTATCTGGTCGAGCGGCAACACACGCCATTCAATGACGAGTTTGAGGGGGTCAATGTCGTGCGTCCGAGCTGGGCTTGGCTGCCGAAAGAGATGTTCTGGAAGAACCACGTCGATTTCTTGCACTTGTTTGCCGGCGGGACCATTAGTAAGGTGATCCGGGACTATCGGCCCGATCTCATTCTTTCCTCCGGGGCCCATCCCTACGGCACCTATGCCAAGTATGTCAAGAGACAATTCGACATCCCTTACTACTCCATCATGGTGGGAGACGATATCCTGATTGACCCCGACATCAATCCGGGCTGGACTACAGTGCAGGACTTTCTTAACGCATTCTGCGACCTGAACATCTGTGTGTCGGACCAGATGCTCAACGATGTGCAAGAAAAACGGCGACTTCGGAATTTGATCGCTCTGAAATACGGCTACGAGAAATCGCTCTACTACTATAGCGGCGAGAAAAAAATAGACCCGGCTCGCACCAGACTAGTCTCGATCGGATACTTCGAGCGCGTGAAGGGTCATGACATCCTTTTGAAGGCGATGACCCTTCTACCCGAAAGATTTGAACTCACCCTCAGGGGGGATGGCATCTTGCGCGGCCACTATGAGCGATTCATCGAAGAGCACGGACTTTCGAATCGAGTCCGGATCATTGGCAAAGTGGACAAACTCAAGTCACTGCTTGATGAATGCGATATCTTCTGCATGCCCAGTCGCTCTGAGGGGCTGCCGGCGGCGCCATTAGAGGCGATGGCGTGCGGCCTGCCTGTTGTTGCCGCGCGGGTCGGCGGTCTGAAAGACATTGTCACGGACGGCTTTAACGGCTTTCTGTGCGAACCGGAATCAGCCGAGGATCTGGCGGCAAAGATACAAAAGGCCGCTGTTGAGGTCAGAAATCATGAAGACATTGCAGAGTGGGTAAGCAAGAGGTACAGCTGGGACAATTGGGCTCGCAACCTTGTGAAGCTCTTTCAAGAACGTGAGTTGCGCAACTAACGGGTCACCGCGGAAGGTCTATCGTATCCAGAACTATCTTCCACTGACCGAATCATCAAAGAACCGAACATGGAAATGACATCCAACCTCAATCTCAATTCCGCCTTTGCACTCGACAGCATCCGGGACTCTAGGGGCGTCAGTTTGTACAAGAACATCTCGCTTGCCATGGTGTTCATGTCCTCGCCCAGTTTGCTTGTTGACAAGGTTGTGTTCGTGACGTTGCACAACCTGTCGTTAGGTAATGGCTTGATATTTTTGAATCTGCTGTGGCTTACCGGCGTAGCCATGAAAACCACGTCCCTGAATCGACTTCAGAAAACAATCTTCACTTACTTCCTGCTCATCATTTTTTATTTCCTGGCGATTTGGATTGTCCAGTATGGCTTCAACCTGACGGGTGCCGGGCCGCGTGGAATGATAAGAGTGTTCTTCCATGGACTTTGTTTTCTGACCATTCTGGGTGATTCACGCTTTGATTTGCAGCGTTTCAGCCGCTTCATGGTGCAGCTTGCGTTCATCCTTGCTATTCTCTCGATTATTCTCTACTACGGTTGCCAGTTTGGCATGGTCTCCCTGAAAGCGGTTCACCCGCCCGGCCACGGGAGCGCCCAGGTTTATATGGAGGGTTTTGGCGGCTACCTGAATACGTTCAACTACGGCTCTCGCTTTGGCTTCCAGCACAGAAGCCAGTCCTACTTCTCAGAGCCCACAAATTTCGCGCAGTTTCTCATGGTCCCTCTGTTCCTGGCGGGAGAGAAGTTCCGGACCCAGAAAACCGGGAAGAATTTTCTAATTGTTGGAATGATTTCATGGGCTTTTTTCCTGACTTATTCCGTTGCCAACTTCTTCGGAGTCTTTGTTGCCCTATTGGTCTATTTCATGTTTCGCAAGACAGAGAGCCAGGCATTCTCGCGCAAAGCCCGGCTCGTTGTTTTCAACATCATCATGCTGGTGATAACTTCATACGGGCTGTATGTTTTCTATGAGGGTACAAATGCTAAGAGGGCGTCGAGCGTGATTGCAAAAGGCACGGTAGAGGACATCCTGGACCGAGTGGAGCGGGTTGAGACTGCTGCCTCCGTATTGAAATACAGCATGTTTGGCGATCTGAGTTTTCGCGATGAATTCAACGATAATCCGGGACTACTTGGCAACACTATTATCGACGGCGGCGTGGTTGTCTGTGGATTGCTGATCATCCTCCTCACACAGCTTTACCTTGCGATTCTGCGCACAAGCAAGGGTAGTCATCATGTTTTGGTTTACGCTGGCAGCGTTGCCTACTTTGTCGCGTTTTTTTGGGACGGCCAACTGCACGAGAATTACTTTCTTTTCTTTATTGCGCTTTTCGCGGCATACGTTAGGGCTGACAGGAGCAACCGTAGAATAATCTAAAGGTCACTGATACTGACGACATCCGGGTCATAGAAAATGTGTGGAATAACAGGCGTAATCAATTTTGCTTCTGAAGCATTAGAGGCGCAAAGCATCCGGCGCATGACTTCAGAGCTGCGGCATCGTGGGCCAGACGATGAGGGCTACTTGCTGGCCGGAAGGAACGGCTGCAGAACATATGGAGGAGACTGTACACCTGATAAGGTAGCCAGGCCTAAAGGGGTCGATTACCTCCCGGTTTGCCACATAGCCGAAGCGGATAACAGCCCGTCATCCATCGCCTTAGGTCACCGAAGACTTTCCATCCTCGACTTGTCGATACTTGGGCATCAGCCGATGTCCTTCATGGACCGCTACTGGATCGTTCACAATGGCGAAATCTACAACTACGTTGAACTTAGGGAAGAGCTGATTGATGAAGGTTACGAATTTTGCTCTCAATCGGACACTGAGGTTATCATGGCTGCCTATGATAAATGGGGCGTTGAGTGTCTGAGCAGGTTCAATGGCATGTGGGCGTTCGCCATCTACGACATCTACGACAATAAGTTGTTTGTCTCGCGCGATCGATTCGGCATCAAGCCCTTGTCATTCTATCTTGATGATGAGAAACTCGTTTTTGCATCCGAGATTAAGGCCCTGCTCAAGCACTCTGGCGTTGAGGCGAAGCCCAACATCCCGCATATCCAACGATTTCTCAAAGGCCACTGCGTGGAATATAATAAGGAGACGGCATTCGAGAACATCTGGCATTTTCCTGCAGCTAGCTTTGTCGAATTCCAGATATCGGCACACAGCCGGCATCGATTCCAGCCTGAGGCGTTTTGGGATTGCGAGGTCAATCTGTCAAACCAGGAATACGATGAAATGCAGGCACAGGCGCTGGCTGGAGAGTACAGAGACTTGCTGGAAGACGCTGTTAGACTCCGCCTCAGGGCTGACGTGAAAGTCGGTTCGGCATTCTCAGGGGGCCTAGACAGCTCTTCAATTGTTTATCTGGTTAACGAGAGCTTGCGAGCGCGGAACGCAGAAGAAAAACAGCAGACTTTCTCGACTGTATTCAAATCAGAGGAGGCTAGGCATTGTGACGAGAGTGAGTTCATCAACGAACTAACGCAGGAACTTGGGATCATTTCAAATCAAATTGAGCCGACTGCTGAGATGGTACGAAGATCTTACAAGAAGATGATTTACGCCATGGATACACCGCAGGAAGACACCCATATGGCCGGGATGATGACCTATAACCTGATTTCATCGTCAGATGTTGTGGTCTCAATCGATGGGCAAGGTGCGGACGAACTACAGGCAGGCTATTTGCCATATCTGGTGAACTACTTCTGCAACTTGCCATTCGCTCGGTTACTGGATGAAGCTAAATCGTTTGCGCAGATACCGGCTGCTGCAGCTCAGATTCGGCTGGGTATCATCTTTAATCTCTTGCGACATTGTCGCTTGACTAGTCTGGTTTGTTTGGTATTACGATGGCTCGGAAAGTTCAATAATCCATTCATTCTCCCGAATCAGCGCCTGTTCAATGACCTTGTTGGCAACCTGCGAAATCTGTTCTATTTCGGCGACCGCGTGTCAATGATTCATTCTCTGGAGACGCGATTTCCATTCATGGACTATCGTGTTGTCGAGTTTTGGCTGCGGTTGCCCATTGTTTACAAGTTGCACGCTGGCTGGACGAAGTATATTGCCCGCCGCGCTTTCGAGGGCCGGCTTCCGGACAAGATTACCTGGAGAAAAGACAAAATGGGTTGGGAGACGCCACAGGCCCATTGGTTGCGGGTGGACCTCAGGGATTGGGTGCTCAACACAATCAACTCGTCCCAGTTTTTGGCTCAACTGGATGTAAGGTGGGATGTCAGTGCAGAACTGGAGGCCGCCGAGGCCAGTCCGAGAGCAAGGCAGCGCATCCTGAAGCTCTTGAATCTCGCGATCTGGCATGAGACGTTCTTCACAGAAGGCAATGTCAAACCAGCCGAGTTGCAGTCAGACATGTGTGCAAGTAACTCAATCGAATTGGATAACTCCAACAAACCAGGAAAAGAAATATGGAAATTCGGGAAATAAATGATGCGGAAATTGAAGAAGCATTGTCGCTGCACAATGAACACTACGGAGAGGCACGGACCACCCAGCAATGGCTATGGGAATATCGGGGCAATGTCCGGGATCGATTCGTATTCAGAGTCGCCAAGAACGACGGCCATATCGTTGGCACGCAGGGAATGATACCTATCTACTTGAATATCAAGGGAAAACGATATCTAACGGGAAAGAGTGAGAACACCTTTATAGACCAAAAGCGCAAAATCATGGGGCTGTTCTCCCACCTCTACGAGAATGCGATGTCGAGCTGTCAGGAAAAAAACATGTCTTGCGTGTGGGGTTTTACCCGGCTGGGTGACCTCTGGAGAAAAATGCTTCGATTCACGGTTTATGATGACGTAATGTTTGAGTCGATTCTAGTTTTTGGTCCGCTCAAAGCTTTGCCGGAGATTTCGAGTCAGAGTCTCAATGAAGTGGTGAAGATGGCCTTCGCGATCCTGGCCGTGCCGCTCAAAGTGTATTCGTTGCTCCTGATGTTGCTCCCGAGTATCCGCTTGCGAGATGCGGATGTCGCAAAATACGAAACCACTGGTAGACTCCGCACCGGAGACGACATGCAGCAACTCTATAACCGTCTGAGAGCAAGGTATCCGAATCTCGTCCATCTTGAACAGGATGAGCCGTATGTGGCATGGAGGATTCACAATAATCCCAACGTGCGGTACACGACGATCTTTGTGTATGAGGGGGAGGTGCTGCGAGGATACTCCTATCTAAGCAAAAATAACAAGAATACCGTCTTTCTTAGCGACCTCACATTCGAAAACGAAGAGACGGGAAAGCTCTTGCTCGAGAAGATTCTTGCACACTGTAGACAACACCGTGTCGGAATGGTCTACTATATCGGAAATTCGAAGAATCAGCTCAATGCAAACGTTTTTAGTCTGCTGAAGCGTGCTGGCTTTCTGATGAGGCGGAATTCACAGGCCTTTGTGCTCCGGAACATTTCCTACGAGGACGGAAGCTTCATTTCCGGAATAGAGAATTGGTACGCGAATGGCTTGTGGTCGGAAGGCTACAATATCTGATGCTTGCCGCTGCGCTGACAGGCGGCGTTAGCCATGGCGGCCCCATATACCCGACTGGCCCCATGGGGAAAGGCGGTTTGGCAAGCAGATTCCTTAAACAACACGGCAACCTTACATCGACCTCGCAGCGGCCGGCTTCCATGCGATGAACCGCGATCACTTTGGCTCAGGTAACATCAACACCGGCATGGAAGACTTTGTGAAGGCGCTCCGTTCGTCATCGAAATTGATGCGAGCAGTTATGGGTGAAAATGCCCTCAGGTTGGTTGAGCCGGCGCTCTCTCGGATATGAGTCACACAAAGTCGCAAGCACGCCATGCGTAAGTCTTCCAGCAACTGCGTCGGGTCAACCACCGCCAGATAAACTAAATTGCACACCTTCGGTAGACAATGAAGAAACGGGTTCTGATTTTTACCTACACGAACATGAATGTGGATGGCATCATCAGCAATCATCTAAAATGGTTGGCGGATGAGTACGAAATCCACGCTGTCTGCCACATTCCGCACGAGCAGCATGATATCCGATACTTCAAGTATGAGGATGACCCGTTCCCGAAACGCATGCTGCGTTATCCGCTTCTGCAGGTCCGTAGCTATGAAAGTTTCGTTTGGAACAGGCCAAACCGTGAGATTGCGGCCGCCCTGTCGGAGAATAGGTACGACCTTATCATCGTCCACCACCTGCGATTGTTGCCGGTCGCCTTTCAGGTGGCGAAGGGCGCAAAGGTCATTCTCTACGCCCGTGAATTCTACACGGAGGTCTATAGCGATTCTTTGCTCTGGCGCTTCGTTATGCGGGACTACTACAACTGGTTGGCCGGGAATTTTCTCAAGAAATGTGACTTCACCATCACCGTCAATGAGAGCCTGCGGAATTTTTATACCGAGAGGTTCGGCATTCCGGCTGGCTTCATCCACAACGCCGTCAACTATTCCGACATCGAGCCGAGTCCGACCGACATGGATAATATTCGAATAATTCATCATGGTCTGGCCAGCAAGTCGAGAAAGATTGAACTGATGATAGACATGATGAGATACCTCGACGAGCGCTTCACTTTGACGCTGATTCTGGTTGAGCACAGCACAATCAGCAGAATGTACATCAAGAAATTGCGGAAGCTGGCGGCGGCGTATCCCCGAATCACCTTTACCGAAGCACGACCTTTCGACGAAATTGTGGCGTACACCAACGCCTTCGATATCGGGTTGTTTTTCATGCCCCCCACCAATCTCAACGAGGAATACAGCCTGGCCCACAAAGTTTTTCAGTACATCCAGGCGAGATTGGTGTTGGCGATCAGTCCGCTGCCAGAGATGAAGAAGCTGGTAGAAGCCTACGATCTTGGCGTGGTAGGCGACACTAACGAACCTGAGTCCCTGGCGTGCAAGCTCAACAGCCTGAGCAAGCAGGAGATCGACTACTACAAGAGTCGCGCCCACCACCATGCCAAGGAGTTAGGGGCGGAATCTAACAAGGACAAGTTCCTGAGTATCGTCGAATCCATCCTGAACTCACGGAGCTCGCCACAACCTTGAGAACAGCAAACGGTTCGACATGAATACCTATTTAGATGGATTGCTGCAGATCTATGCCCAACTAATGGCGGGGCCTGATTTTCATGCATGCAAGAACGAAACCCAAGCACGAGAGGTGATGACATGGAGATAAGAGACATCAAAGACAGTGAAATCGAAGCTGCAGTTGTGCTGCACAATGAAAGCTACGGCGACAGCCGGACCCCCGAACACTGGACCTGGGAGTACCGGGGCAACAAGGCAAACAGCAGCGATCAGTTCGTTTTCACCGTGGCCGAGAGTGACGGCCACATCGTCGGCACGCAAGGCATGATTCCAATTTTCGTGAACATAGATGGCGCCAAACGTCTCACCGGCAAAAGTGAAAACAGCCTGGTGGATTCTGGCCACAAAGGCGGTGGCGTGTTTTTTAAACTTTACAATAGAGCCATGGCCCGATGCCAACAAAAAAACATCCAATGTGTCTGGGGATTCACGGGTTTGTCATCACTGTGGCGAAGAAAATTGGAGTTCGAGGTCTACGAAGGTGTTATGGCCGAGTCCATCCTGGTGTTGAATCCGCGCCAGGCTGCGGCGGAAATCAATAGCAAGAAGCGTAGCATGCCAGTGAGATTGATGTTGGTGTTACTTGCGTGGCCCTTCGGCCTGTATGGATGGTTTAGGCGTCTGGCTACGAACCTGTTTTCTGTACGAATCGCGCGTGACAAATTCGTACTTGAGAATAAACTCAGGTCGATGGACCACATGCGTGAGCTGTATGACCGGCTGCGAGCGAAATGTCCCAATCTCATCCATTTGCAGCAGGACGAAGACTACATCAACTGGCGGGTGTATCACAATCCGAACGTCAAGTACAAAACGGCCTTCGTATATGAAGACGACAAATTGCAGGCCTACTGCTACTTCACCATCAGCGATCGGAATACGGCCTATCTATCAGACCTGGCTTTTGATAATCCGGACGCCGCCAAAACTCTACTCGATTACGTCTTGTCAATATGCAGAAAGCAAGGTGTGGGGGTTGTCAGTTTTCTCGGGAATACCCGCAACAGGCTCGTTGCCACGGTCTTTGACCTGCTGAAGCGGCACGGCGCCATCAAAAAAGTCGATGGTCAAGCATTTGTTCTGAAGAACATTTCATACGATGATGAAAAACGGTTGTACGATGTCAAGAACTGGTATCTTACCGGCTTGTGGTCGGAAGGCTATATGATCTAGGATGAAGCGCAAGAGTGCAAAAGCTCCGACACAATAATTGCGACAGAGGAGGCGCCAAATGCGAGTAGATGCTCACATGCACGTCAACTACGAAGGATATACGTCAGACGATGTTGTCCGCTATCTCGACAGACACAAGTTCGACCTCTGTTGGCTGTTGACCTGGGAGGAGATCAACCCTCAGAAGTGGCCGTATCAGCAGGTGTCAGTCGTGGATATCTACGAAACCTATTTGAAGCACCCGTCGCGCATCATTCCAATGTACGCGCCAGACCCGCACCACGACGACGCTCCGCAGAGACTTCGAAGCTGGTGCGCCAGGGGCATCAAGGGGTGCGCCGAACTGAAATCAGCCATAAATTGGAACTCTGACAAGGTGAAGAGGCTGCTGTCAACGGCCTCCGAGTTCGGCCTGCCGGTTTTGTTTCACATGGAAGAGAGTTCGGACCTGGTCGTGCCGGTGGAATCGGATAGTCGGTTTGAGGTGGTGCTGGCAAAGGTGATGAACAGTCATCGTCTTCACGGATTGCCCAGGCGGACCCTGGAAGTCCTGGCATCGGCACTGCCGTCTTTGGAGCACTGGCGAGAGCAACGGACCATCCACTTTCCGGGTTACATGCTGGACTTTGCGTCGCTGGGCGATGTGTTGCGCGAGTTCCCGGATCTCAACATCGTTGGCCACGGACCCATGTTCTGGAAGTACCTCTCCGGAGATGCAGTGGCAGGCGGCCCTGCGTATCCTACCGGGCCAGTCAAAGACGGCGGACTGGTCGTTGAGTTTCTGGAGGAGCATGACAACTTTTACGCCGATCTCTCTGCCTCCGGGTTTACCGCCATGAGCCGCGACCGTGGATTTAGTAGACGCTTTCTCGATAAATTCTCTCAGAAAATTCTGTTCGGCTCTGACAATATCGAAACCAACCTGGAAGGCCTGCTCGGTTCGTTGGCTTTGCCTTCCCGTGCACTTAAGCAGATCCTGGGCGAGAATGCGGCGGGCCTGGTGGAGAATGCCGGTATCTCACAAGCCGTTTCCAAGCCCGAGCAAACCGTTTCAACTCATGCCCGACCCGTTTCATGAAGAAGCGAATCCTGATCTTCACCTACACCGATATCAATTTCGACTCCATTGTTAACCACCAGATAGCGTGGCCTAAGAATGAAGTCGAACTACGTGCAAGTGCGACTGGCCTTGGCTGTCAGCCCTCTCCCGGAGATGAAAAAACTGGTGGATATCTATGACCTGGGCATCGTGGCAGATGACTTTGATCCGAAATCCTTTGCGCAGAAACTCAACCTTCTGACGCGGGAAGAGATCGATTACTACAAGAGCCAGTCCCATAAGCATTCCATAGAGCTAGGCGCCGAAACCAATCGAGAGAAGTTCCTGAAAATAATTGATGAGCAACTCTTGCAGGAACGTCCCGCAACGCGCCGCGAACTACAGCACAGTGCAGGTGGCTAGTTGCGGCGTCCAGCAAAGTGGAAGGAATCCAGGCTCATGCCGGCGAACCACATTCGTGCTGAACTGGCCAAGACAAACTACAACTGAAGGCGAGTGCCATTCGCGCTTGCAAACAGGAGAAATTGAATGTGTGGCATATTTGGCGTAATTGCGAAACCAGATTCTGATTATGATGCCCAGGAGTTGGCAGGCACGCTCAAGGCACTTGCGATGCTTTCCGAATCCCGAGGCAAAGAATCGGCCGGGTTTTCCTGCTGGAACCACAGGGCCCGGGAAATTCAAGTCCTGCGCGGACCGGTTTCCGCTTCGCAGATGCTGAGGAGTGACAAATTCACGGAGTTCCTGGCGGATGCGCTGCCAGTCTACGGTCATGCTCTGCCGGAGACAGGCGTTGACCATCCATTCGCGGTCTTTGGCCATGCGCGCCTGGTCACGAATGGCACGCAGTTGGATGACCGCAACAATCAGCCGGTGATCAAGAACGGCATTGTCGGAGTGCACAACGGTATCATCGTCAACGTCGATGAACTCTGGCAGTCGCATCCGGAACTGCAGCGCGAGTATGAAGTGGACAGTGAGATTTTGCTTACTCTGTTCCGCTATCATCTCGAAAAATCCGGCTCGCTCAAGGCCGCCTCGTCGCAGACATTCAAGGAGCTGTTCGGCACAGTTGCGACTGCCATGGTGTTTCAGGATCTCAACAAAGCGGTCATTGCCACCAACAACGGCTCACTCTATGTTTTGACCAATCAGCGCGACATTCTGTTATTTGCCTCCGAGCGACACATTCTGGAGCGATTTATTTCCGAGACGCGTCTACGGAAGAAGATCGGCGATTTCACCCTGAGACAGGTGCAAACCAATTCTGCCTATGTCATCGACCTTCTCAATTTCAACGTCGAGTCTTTTGAGATTTCCATGAACGGAGTACACTACGAGCCGGAGAAAAATCTCAAGAACGGTCAATTTAAAATCAGATTGTCATCGCTGTTGGACAAGGGAACGCTCGAGAAACAGCGGGACGCGCTGGTAGACGTAGCCGACATCAATCTGCAACCTGAGTCGGCTCGTGAGCGACGGTTGCTGGAGTACAACCTTGAGGCCATCAGCCAGCAGCGGCGCTGCAGCAAATGTCTGCTGCCAGAAACCTTTCCCTTTATCGAGTTCGACGCGCAAGGTGTCTGCAACCTGTGCAACAACTATGTGCCGAAAAGCGGATCGGTCAGCCTGGACGAACTGCATGCCCTGGTCGAGCCTTATCGCCGCCCGGATGGCGAACCGGAATGTATTGTGCCTTTCAGCGGCGGCCGCGACAGCACCTACGCTTTGCATGCGCTGCGCCGCGAGCTTGGTATGAATGTGCTAGCTTATACCTATGACTGGGGCATGGTCACCGACCTCGCCCGCAGAAATATCGCCCGTACCTGCGGCACCCTCGGCGTTGAGAACATCATTGTTTCCGCGGACATACGGAGAAAGCGGCGCAATATCCGGCTGAATATCGAGGCTTGGCTCAGGCGTCCGACCCTGGGCATCGTGCCACTTTTCATGGCTGGCGACAAGTCGTTTTTCTACTACATGACGAAGTTGAAACAACAGACCAAGATCGATTTGAACATTTGGGGTATCAACTATCTTGAGAACACCGATTTCAAGGTTGGGTTTTGTGGCGCAAAGCTCGATTTCGACAAGAAGAACATCTATGCGCTGTCAGCGATGAACCAAATGCGCTTATATGGTTACCTGGCCCGGACCATCTCCGTGAATCCGAGGTATCTCAATTTTTCAATCTACGATAGCGTCAAGTCATTTCTTTCTCGCCAGTATTTCAAGAAAGCCGACTATTTCAATTTTTATGATTATACCCGTTGGGATGAGGCGCACATCAACCGTACGATTCTTGACGAGTATGATTGGGAGATGGCGATCGACACCAAATCGCTCTGGCGCATCGGAGATGGCACGGCGCCGTTTTACAACTACATCTACTATACCGTCGCGGGCTTCTCGGAGTACGACACCTTCCGCAGCAATCAAATCCGGGAGGGCATGCTTGACCGCGAACAGGCGCTCGCTACGGTCAACGAAGAAAACCGGCCGCGCTATGAGTCGCTGAAGTGGTATACAGAAATCGTGGGTCTCGACTTCGAGCGAACCGTCAAGATCATCAACAGCATTCCGAAGTTATACCAACGTTGAAAGAGAGAATACGGCGATGCCAAGAGATTATACGTTTGATTGTTATCGAGACCTGCTCGAAGCCGCTTTGCAGGCCGGCTATCGAATAACCTCTGTCCGCGATTATCTGGAAGCAGAAAACAGCGACAGCAAGACCATCATCCTCAGACATGATGTCGATAAGAAGCCGCACAACTCTCTACGCGCCGCGACAGTTGAGCGTGAACTCGGCCTAAAGACGACTTACTACTTCAGAATCGTGAAAGAGAGCAACGTCCCGGAAGTGATCAGGAAGATCGCGGAGTTGGGCCATGAAATCGGCTATCACTACGAAGACATGGCTTTGGCGCGCGGCGATTTCGATGGCGCCGTCCGTTCCTTCGAGGAGAACCTGACCTACTTTCGCACGTTCTATCCCGTCAAAACTGTCTGCATGCACGGCAGCCCGCTCTCGAAGTGGAACAATCGCCTGATTTGGAAGAAAATTGATTATCGTGACTACGACATCATCGGCGAGCCCTACTGTGATTTCGACTTCTCCCAAACCCTCTATCTGACTGACAGTTGTCGGACCTGGGATGGGCACAACATGATCATTCGCGACAAGGTTGCCAACAGCCACGATGTGCGGGTGAGTTCGACTTTCGACCTAATCGACAAGCTGAAAAGCAATGAAATGCCCGCCCATATTATGGTCAACACGCACCCGCAACGCTGGTCCACACATTTCTTGGAGTGGAGCGTTGAGTTTGTCGGCCAGAATATCAAAAACTTTGTGAAACGCCTGGTGGCGGGTCAAATTGCGCGCCGGGACGACACGTTGTTCAGCTTGCCGACGCCTCTCAGTGTTGCCCGGGCGCCAAAAGTGGATCCTGATTTGAGTGGTAGCCGATGAACGTTCTCATTTCATCCATCTCCAGCAACAAAGCGGTTGTCGTCGCCCGCTTTATCAAGAAGCACTGCGGAGATGTGAACAATGTGGGCTTCGACAGCCGCTGGGTTTCGCAATTCTAGTTCCTGACAGAGGAGCGCCAAACCCCATCCGCTCACCTGGATTACCAAAATGTTGTCTTAGAAAGGATTTGAATCATGTTCACGGAGAGACCCCGCATTCCACTCAGGCAAATGGCTTTGGTGGGTTTTCTGCCATCTTCCATCAAGAAGCTGATTTACAGAATGAAAGGCTACAAGATAGGCAAGAACGTCAAGATCGGAATGGGTACCGTTATCGATGCGCAGGAAGTCGAAATTGCTGACCACGTGACGATTGGATTTCTGGCCGTCATTCGCGTAAAGCACCTGAAGCTCGGCCGGTATGTCTCTGTCGGCGCCTTGACTTTCATGGATACGGAGCGCGTCGAGATCGGTGAGGACACCCGCATCCGGGAACAGGTCTACGTAGGGGGAATAACCGATTCGCAATCCTGTTTGAAGGTCGGCAAACGCTGCACGATTATGCAGCATTCCTTTGTCAATCCGACCCGCCCTATCATCATCGGTGATGATTCAGGAGTTGGCGGCGATTGCCTGATCTTCACTCACGGATCCTGGTTGTCGCAGCTCGATGGGTACCCGGTGAAATTTGCACCTGTCACTATTGGCAACAATGTCTGGCTGCCGTGGCGCGTTTTTGTCATGCCTGGAGTTACGATCGGAAATGGTGTGGTGATAAGCTCCGGCTCTGTGATAGCTTCAGACCTCCCAGGCAGGAGCCTGGCCATGGGCTCGCCGGCGCGCGTGGTCGTAGAAGGCTTCCCGAAGCGGCTGTCACCAAAAGACAGAGAAAGGCACCTGAGGCAGATGGTCAGCGATTTCGTCGGACACATGCAGGATAATTCCATTTCTGTCGAACAGAAAACCTCGGACCCGACGAAAGAAGTTATCTACTGCCAGAGCGAGAAGAAGACCCACGAAATCGATATCCTGTTCCACAAAAACGGTCCGGTCGCGCCCAAACACAGAGATAACGTTCTGGTGTTGGACTACGATGAGCCAGAGGCCGAGCAGCTTAGCGAGAACTATGAGATGGTTTTGAACCTTGCCACGCGCAGCAGACGGGGAAGCTCCGATGTCGGTGAGGCGTTTACGAGCTACCTTTCGAGATTTGGGGTTCGGTTCGATAGGTTGGACTAGCGAATTCCAGCAAATCAAGACGTCCATTCTACTGATCTCGCTGCAAGTTCATTCTCGAATAGCTAACCTGAGTTTGTTCGAATAACCGGAAAACGGCGCATGAAAATCGGTGCAAGAAAGCGTAAACGGATTTTATTCTTCCTGGTACACCCTGCCAAATATCATCTGCACCGAGTGCAAATCAGGGAGTTGAGCAAGCGAGGCCACCGTGTCGATGTCGTGATCGTCGCCAAGGATATTCTGGAGGATTTGGTGAAAGAAGACGGATGGCAGTACACCAACCTCTTTCCAAACGGCCGTAAGATTAAGGGACTGCACATCTATCTCTCCTCAGCCATCAACCTGCTAACAACTGTATATCGGCTTGCTCGCTATACTCGCTGCAAGCGTTACGATCTGTTTATCGGCGATGCCCTCACCATGCTCGGCCGTCTCTTGAGAGTACCATCGCTCTATCCGATGGATGATGGCCTGGACACAATTCCACAACAGGAGATATTCTGGCTTCCCACGACTCGTCTCATCGCTCCCGATACCGTCGAGATGGGCAAGTATGAACCCAAAACGGTTCACTACAAAGGCTACAAAGCCCTGGCGCATTTGCATCCCAACCACTTCACACCTGACCGCAGCAAGCTCGATTACGGATTGGCGGACGGCACGCCCTTTTTCCTGCTGCGTTTGAGCGAGTATTCCTCGTATCACGACCTTGGACGCAAAGGCGTCGATGATGAGATTCTTACGAAACTTATCCCGCGACTAGAGCCGCATGGCAAGGTGCTTATCTCTGCCGAACGTAAGCTGCCACCGCAGTACGAGAAACACCGCATTGAGATTAGAAAACGCGACATTTGCCACTATCTCTATTTCGCACAGCTATTTATCGGTGACAGCACCACGATGGCGGCTGAGGCTGCGGTGCTCGGTACGCCAGCCATCGAGTTTGATGATTGGTGGGAAATAACGGCGCAGCAGTTGGAGCTGCAGGACAAGTACGGCCTGATTCACGGAGTGAAAACCTCGCAGCCAGAAGCTCTGCTGGCGAAGGTCGATGAATTGCTCGCGCTACCCGGCAACCTCAAAGACGAATTTCTGGCACGGCGCGACAAGATGCTGGCCGAAAAAATCGATGTCTCAGCGTTTCTCATCTGGTACATGGAAAACTACCCGGAAAGCGACGCTATCATGAAATCGAATCCGGATTATCAGGACGGGTTCATACACACGCCGGTTGCCGATGAGTCAGTTATTTAGGGATATGTCATGGCTTTGAATATTCGTACCGTTCTGGATTTCTGCATCTTGTTCTGGGTTTTTCTGCTCGCTACCTGGCCGTCCGCCGGCCCAACGGATTTTGACATCAGAGTGGCGAGCAAGGCGATTGTCCTGGTCGCAGGCTGGTGCTTGTCAACCGTCCTGACCAACAAGTTTAGCCAAACTCATCGCCCCGGCAGTTTGAGCGACGCTCTTGCTCCATTTGTCAAGGGTGGGATTCTGATGTTGGTCACAGTCTGGATTATGACCCTGGTACTGGGGCTGGAGACGGGACTGTTGGTGGTTGCTTGCGTTTTTTCACTTGTGGAATTGCTTGTGTTGGGAATCCTGTTTCTTGCCGGCGTGGATTCTAAAATCTTTGCGAGAAAATCGCTGCAGGAGCACGGGGGCAGCAAGAGCCGACAAGTCGATTTGCAGCTCGATGGCGTCGAAAGTCTGCAACGACCGAACCTGTGCTCGGCTTTCGCAGAGGCAGATTTTCAACCGCCGGCCCAGCTAGCGGACTTCGTTGAACGTGCCATCGAGACAACAGTGAATGCATCGGCTCCGCCGGCAGCGGTTTCAGCCGCCACCGGGTCTGGCAACACCGCCGCGCTTCATGTTTGTCTCCCAAGACTAAACGATGTCCGGCAACTCAACAAACACTTGCTATCGTGCTACAAAAGCGTGCGCGCCGGAGGGTGGCTTCTCGCGCAATACACGCCAATGGAGGAGCTGCTGGGTAGTTGGAGCCAGTACCGGTCGGGCGCCAGCCTCAAACTGGCGACTTTCCTGCATTTTCTGTTTCACCGAGTCTGGCCGCGTTTGCCGCGCATCAACAAACTGTATTTCATGTTTACGCGCGGCAAGAACCGCGCACTTTCAAGAGCGGAGACCTGGGGCCGGTTGCACTATTGCGGCTTCGAAGTCCTGAATGAAACGCGGATAGACGGCGTCACCTGGGTGGTCGCTCGCAAAGCCCGTACTCCGTCCTGCGATGCCAGTCCATCTTACTATCCCATCGTCAAACTGGATCGGGTTGGCAAAGATGGCCGCATTGTGCAAGTTTACAAAGTACGCACCATGCATCCCTACAGTGAGTACATCCAGAAGAAAGTTTTCGAACGCAACAGCTTGAATCAAAAGGGCAAATTTCAGGACGATTTTCGGCGGACCGGATGGGGTATCTTTCTGAGAAAACGATGGCTTGACGAGATTCCACAGTTGTTCGACTGGCTGCGCGGAGACTTGAAATTGGTTGGCATCTGCGCAATGAGTGAACACTATTTCAGTCTGTACAGCAAGAAGTACCAAGAGTTGTTCAAACGCGTCAAGCCTGGGGTCGTGCCGCCACTGATGGATGACACGACGCAGGGCTTTGAGCAGATTCAGGAGATTGAGCAGACCTACTTAGAGTCGTTTTTGGCTCACCCTTTGAAAACCGACCTCACCTACCTGTGGCGCACTTTTGCCCAAATTTGTTTGAAAGGAGGAAGAAGCGGCTAAACCTGGCACCTTTCATTCGCGCTCGCGATGCTTAACATTTATCGTTTCTACCTTTACCAACACCTTTTTGTAACAACACTTAAGTCCCGCACACCCAAGCCGATACATCAATTTTGGCAAAGCACCGCAGTTCTTGATATCCACAACCCAAACAAGAGGGACGACCATGGGAGTATCAATCCAGACCAGGGAACCGGTCAATCCACCGCCGCAATCGACGGAGGTCAAGGCTGTCGTTGCGGACCAAACCTCATCTCTTTGCACGCTCAAGCAGAAACTCTACAGGCTTTTCCTGGAGTCGCACCCCGCGATTAAGGAATCTGTAGAAGGACTGGTCGATTTTTCGAGTTTCTCCGAGTTTGATCCCGAGATCATGGACACGGACAATCTGCCGCAGGTCCGGGCTCTGCGAAACCGTCATCTCCGGCTGTTTATCAACCTGCATCGCATCAACGACCAGCGCTGGTTGAATAAGTATTTTCTTGCCGTTCATCAGCACTTACGAAGGGGCGGCATTTTCATTGGCATGGCGGAGACAATCGATTTACGCAAGGAGAAGCTCTTCAACCACTACCCAAGGTTGCTTGCCCCAGTTGTCTACGTTCTTGACTTTTTCTATGCCCGAATCATGCCCAAACTGCCGTGGCTGCAAAAGCTGTATTTTGCATTGTCACAGGGACAGGATCGCGCGCTCTCCAAGGCCGAAATTCTTGGCCGTCTCTGCCACTGCGGCTTCAAGCTTGTCGCAGTCACCCAAACTGCTGACAACTTTTACTTCATCGCCAAGAAGAACCGAGCGCCGAGCACCGCGAAGAACCCATCCTATGGCTTCATTATCAAGCTCCGCCGAATCGGCCACAAAGGCAAGACAATCTATATTCGGAAGCTCCGGACGATGCATCCGTACTCGGAGTTTTTGCAGGAATATGTGTTCGAGCAGAACGCGCTACAGCTCAACGGCAAGTTTAAGGATGATTTTCGCATCACGAGTTGGGGCCGGTTTATGCGCAAATACTGGCTTGACGAATTGCCACAACTCATCAACTATGTTCGCGGAGACATCCGGCTTGTCGGTGTTCGCGCCTTGAGCGAACACTACTTCAGTCTCTATCCGGAACACCTGCAGAAGCTCAGGATGGAATTCAAACCCGGCCTGATTCCGCCATACTATGCGGACTTGCCCACATGTTTCGATGAGATTATTGCCTCGGAAGAACGCTATTTCGAGCAGAAGCGCAAACATAAATTTCTAACTGACGACATTTACTTCTTCCGCGCCATGGTTAATATCATCTTCAGGCGCGCCCGCAGTATTTAGGTCTTTCCCGCCACTGTTCCACATCAACATTCGCGTCTTTGGCTGCGAGCCATTGGCCCTTGTTCAGTTGGCCAATGGCTGACGTCGTGTGAAGCCCGGGCGCCGGGCCATCACGATCCCATTTTCCTGACCATCATCGGACCAAGACTATTTGAGAAAACAACTCGCAAACTGGTTTGTGGTGTTGCTCTGCCCGGCATTCATCCTGGCCCAGGATGCTGCCCCACGACAGATTCTCTACCTTGACGACTGGACCTATGATCTCATTGCATACGGCATCAACAACGGTACGTTTAACCCGCAATTCGTTCTGAACCAGCCGTACGACGTAGCAGAAGTCAAGGCCGGCCTGGCGCCATCGGGCCGCTGGCGCGAGCTTATTTTACCTTATCTGGACAGATTTTATGGAACGCCCGGTACCGGCAAGCTGATTCTCTACGGCCGGAATAATGTGTCGGTTGTGTCCGAGAGCGAACTCCCACTGCGGTCGGGAGCGCGGGCGGCTCCGTTTGGAGAGGTCGCCCTGTTCGACAATCGCAGCAAAAATCACTATAACGTTGCGGCGCAATTCAACCTGAACTTGCCGCACTTGAGTTTGGTCAACCGCACCAGCATCAACAGCGAGTTTCTAGATGATCCGCTTTACCCAGGCGATACCGGTGAGTGGATTTACGGCCGCCTTCAGGATGCTTTTGCAAATGTGACGTTCGGTAGTTTCGATCTTTTTTTGGGTCGCACTGACCGGAATTGGGGCATGCCGGGGTCGCCGAGCATGATCCTTTCCAATAATCCTTATTCTTACGACCACGCTCAGTTCTCCTACCGCGCAGGCAAAATCAAGTTCTCGATGCTTGTGTCCAGGTTGGAGGACCTTCAAGGCCTGAATGTGCAAAGCGATTTCCCGGACTCGCTGTTTCACGCTCGCAAATACCTGACCACTCACAGAATAGACCTTGCGCTTTCGAAACGGTTGCAGCTCGGGTTTACGGAACTGGCGATGTACGGCGGGCCCGGCCGTGACTTTGAGTTCAGCTATCTCAATCCCATGAGTTATTTCTACCTGGTGCAGCGCAACACGGGCCAGGAAATCAGTGGCCTTTGGGCTATCGACTTCTTCTATGCCCCTGCAAAGCAGTGGAATGTTTTCGCACAAGTTCTGCTTGACGATATCATTCTCAACAATGATGACCCTGGGGAGCGCGACCGCAACCCGGATCGGCTGGGTATCCAACTCCGGGTGAGCCAGGCGGACAGGCTGCTCCAGGGCCTGCAGACCGGTTTGGAGTACACCCGCCTCGGCAACCGAACCTACCAGGCCTTTCGAACCTGGGAGAATTTCCAGACGCGTGAGAAGGGGCTGGGTTATCCCGCCGCCAGCGTTGAGCGGCTCTCGGTTTTTGCCAATTACTTTGACTTGTTTCCGGCAATAATCAAGGTGACCGCGGCTTATCAGCGCTCCGGCGATGCTCGCCTGACCGATGTCTTCAGAGGCGGCAAAGCTCCGAAATTCCCGGTCGGGGTGGTTGAAACAACATGGCAGGCTGAAGCCCGCATCCGGTATCTTCTGAATCCATGGTCTCAGCTAACCGCAAGGGTCGGGGTCGAGCGCATCAAGAACTTCGGCCACGTTGCTGGAGAGGACTTCACCAATGTCGCGCTTGTCCTGGGTGCACAGGTTAATCTGTCTCTTTCTATGTCGCTTGTGGAGGAGAAGCCGCGGTAGTTGCAAGCCACCAACCCTTCTTAGTCAATCCGGGTACAACTTGATGTAATTTTTTTTCTTGCTATTCTTGCAGCAGTTTGTTAAAATGTTGCGGTTTGAAGCAGAAATGTTGTTTTCTGACTGGTGAGAATTCTATGGACAGACGCATGATTGAGAAACGCAGACATCCGAGAATTGATACGTCGGCTGATGACGGCTGGAAAATCAAGGTTTTTGGGCTGAAAGGTCGCCCTCTGGAGGGGCAGATACTCAACCTCAGCCTTAGCGGTGTGGCTTTCCTCAGTCATTGGAAGAGTGTTGCGAAAACCGTGAAACGTTTTACGACAAAAGTCGAAATTCGAACGCCTAGTGGCGCCAAGGTTAACGCGAATACAAACCTGGTCAGAGTCTGGCCTAACGTTGAGAATGATGAATGCGTGTGCGTCCTGGAGTTGACGGAGATGAATCGCCTGCACACCACGCGATTGCAGCATCTCATTCCCCGCAACTGAACGCATGCCCGCGGTCAGTTCACAGCCCATCTTGCTTCCCGCCAAACGTTGTTTTTCCCAACCCACATTCTTCTCACACCTTGAAAGTCTTTAATCCCGGGAGGATCCATGGACAGACTAGTTATTGATGATTTGGAGCTTAAAGGCAAGCGCGTGCTGACGCGAGTCGATTTCAACGTTCCTATCGCAGATGGAAAAGTTGGCGATGACACCCGCATTCGGGCAGCCTTGCCTACCATAAACAAAGTCATTTCCGATGGCGGCAGACTTATACTCATGTCTCACCTTGGGCGCCCCAAAGGCAAGCCCGATTCAAAGTTCAGCCTGAAACCGGTTGCCGAGCATCTCGCCGGGCTATTGGAGAAACCGGTTGTGATGGCGGCCGATTGTGTTGGTGACAGCGTGGAGAAGCAAGTTTCGAAGTTGCAGGATGGCGAGGTGCTGTTGCTGGAGAATGTTCGCTTTCACAAGGAGGAAACCAGCAATGAACCGGAGTTTGCCAAACAACTCGCCGACCATGGTGAAGTTTTCATAAACGATGCTTTTGGGACCGCGCACCGGGCACACGCATCAACCGTGGGTGTGGCGAAGATTCTCAAGGAAGCGGCCGCAGGCTATTTGCTGCAGTCCGAAGTCGAGACCCTGACCAAAATGCTGGAGTCGCCAGAGAAGCCTTACGTAGTCATTCTCGGTGGCGCCAAGGTGGCGGACAAGCTGCAAGTCATTCGCAATATCATCACCAAGGTCTCCGCGATCCTGGTAGGTGGAGGCATGGCGTACACTTTCTTGAAGGCGCGCGGTACCGAAATCGGCGACTCTCTACTCGATGACAACAGCATCGCGACGGCGCACAATGCCATGGTCGTGGCTGACAACCCGCACCCCGAGAAGCGTCTTGATTTCGTCTTACCTCTGGACCACACGGTTGCCTCGTCACCGAAAGCTCCGGACTTCCAGACAAGCCCGAACGGTGGCATTGCCTCTGGCGCCATGGGTGTCGATATTGGCCCGAAGACCATAGCCGCATTCCGTGAGAAGATTCTGACGGCGAAATCCATTTTCTGGAACGGCCCAATGGGTATTTTCGAGAATGAGAATTTCGCAACCGGCACCATCGAAGTGGCGAAGGCGGTCGCGGAAGCTACTGGCAACGGCGCGTTCAGCGTGATTGGCGGCGGTGATTCTGTCGCGGCGCTGGAGAAAGCCGGCGTGAAAGAAAGCATCTCACATGTTTCGACGGGCGGTGGCGCCTCCCTGGAGTTCATGGCAGGAATTGATCTTCCGGGCATCAACGCACTCAGCAAAGCAAAGAAGAAGCCCGAAGTCGCCGCGCAATAGGCCCTTTGCACCGGTTGGATTTCCGGCCGTGCGTTCGGGAAGTAGGTGTCAACACGCCACCTGCGCCCGACTTTTGCCCTGCGGAATATCCGCGACCGGTTCGCTGTTATTAGCTTTGAAACAACTTGGTGAACTGAATGAAAGTCGTGCCAATCATTGTGATCCTGTTTTGCGCTCTTGCGCTTGCCGCCATTCCGGCTGAGGCGCAATTAATACTGCCAGCCAGCGCGGCTGCTGACATTTCTTCCAGCGTAAGTGATGCAAAGTCACCACCGGCTGGTGTGATGAAGAAGTCAGCGACGGCGCAGCCAGACACAGCAGCTGCGTTGCCGGAGAGTCTGCCGGGCACGGGCCTGTTAGAGTACCGCGTTCCGTTCTCAGTGTTGTTCAAGTACGACACGACTTGGAATAATCCAGAGCACCGCTGCTACGAGATCAGAAAACCAATTTCTGGCGGCACGACGTTTTTGTTCAATTTTCTGGCCAGCCCGCAGTACAACGTTGCTGCCGTGCCCAAATAAAAGTTCGTTCGCGTTTCATGGTATCCTCCTGAAAAGCTCCGTCAATTGGCGGGGCTTTTCTCTTTTGGCCTGCACAATTCATGAATCAAGCAGGTTAGAAACTCGTTGACACTTTTTCTTTTGATTGATATACTTAGACGCAGGTTGGCTGGTGCTAACCGGCCGTCTTTTTTTTTGCTGCGCGTTCAATGAGTGGGCGAGTTTTCAGTTTAGATGGATCCAGAAAAGAAGGGATCTCATTGTCAATAAACTTCCGGATGGTGTTTGGCTGGCTGCAGCGGTTGGACTTTCGTCTCGCAGGCGCGCTGTTTTTGTCTTTCGCCATCACCGCTGTTTTGCTTCTGCCATTTTGTGATTTTATCTATAGCTGCGGTTGTGCGCCCTTTTGGGCCGGAGCGGCGGATCTCTGCAATGTCTACGTCGCAGGGGTGTCGCACTGTCCTTGGTGCGAACCCCGTGATCCGATTGCCATCACGGTTCCGTTTGTGGCGATTTTCCTTGGACAGGGATTTTCAATTTATTATTTTGACAGGAAATCTAGACCGTCCTTTTTCGTGTTGCTGGCATTGGGAATTCTGGTTTTCCTTGTGCTCGGCGCGCTGAATGGTTTCATCTTTAAGCTCATCGACAATTATCCACATTTTTTTTAATGGCCTCACGAAATCCCCGAACTCGACCTGAACGGCTGGTTGTCGTAGGTGGCAACGCCGCTGGCATGAGCGCTGCAAGCAAGGCCAGACGCGTAAACCCGGCACTGGAAGTCGTGGCTCTTGAGATGAGTCCGCATGTTTCGTACAGCGCCTGCGGCATCCCCTATTTCGTGGCTGATCTGGTACGCGAGTCTTCCGAGTTGGTGGCGCTCACACCTGAGCAGTTTCAACGACATCGAGGCATCACGGCTTTGGTTCGCCACCAGGTTGTGGCTATCAAGCCTGTGCAGCGGCAGGTGGTTGCAGTTGATCTCGAATCCAACCAGGAACGCTGCTGGCACTACGACAAGTGCATCGTTTCGCTTGGCGCCTCTCCCAATCAACTGGAGATTCCCGGAGCCGATCTCAAGAACATCTTCGCCATTCGGACGCTGCAGGATGGCATTCGTATCCGTGACTTCATCGATACGCGCCGGCCGAAGCGTGGCGCCATTGTTGGCGGTGGCTACATCGCCATGGAAATGGCCGAGGCTTGTCGTTTGCGCGGTGTCGAGATCGTGGTTCTGGAAAAGACGCCGAGCATTCTTCAGGGGTTTTCGAGTGAGATTGTCGAGCAAGTGCGTGGTGAACTGGACTCGAACGAGGTCTCTGTTTCTACTTCGACAACCGTGACCGGCTTCCAGGCCAACGGCGCCAGCGAGGTGTCAACGGTCAAGCTCGACACCCCGGAACGTGAGATTCAGACAGATTTCGTTCTGATCTGCACCGGCGTTACTCCCACCGTTGATGTCGCTGTTGCCGCCGGCATCCGTACCGGGACAACCGGCGGTATTCTGGTGGACTGGAAGCAAAAGACGAATGTCCCGAACATCTATTCTGCGGGTGATTGTGTTGAAGTCAGGAATCTCGTATCTGGCAAACCGGACTACATTCCTCTTGGCACAACCGCCAACAGGCAGGGAAGAGTGGCAGGGGAGAACATTGGCGGCGGGACTTCCGTCTTCCGTGGCGTGGTAGGCACATCGGTTTTCAAAGTCTTCGGGCTGGAAGTTGCGAAGACCGGCTTGAGCAAGGCGCAGGCTGAGAAACACGGCTTTGACGCTGCCTGCAACACCGTGCGGGCGCATGACCGCGCAAGTTATTGGCCTGGCGCATCAGAGATCACGATCACCGTGGTTTATGACAAGCGCAGTCGCCGACTCCTGGGAGCACAATTGGCTGGCAAGGCCGGCGTCAGCAAACGCGTCGATGTTTTCGCCACCGCGCTGCACAACAAGATGACCCTCGATGACATGACCGCCCTGGATTTAAGTTACGCACCGCCGTTTTCACCGGTCTGGGATCCGGTCTTGGTCGCGGTGCATGCGGCCAGAGGCAAACTACAATGAACAATTACGAATTGAGAATTACGAGTTCCGAATGACCACAAGCCATCCTGAACTTCATTCGTAATCTGTAATTCGTAATCCATAATTCAAACCCGCGGCCTCGCCGCATTAGGTTGGAGGAAAAATGGCAAACCTGAATTTTCTAGATGATGAGTTGGCGCAGCTTAAAGAGCAGGGGCTTTTTAATACCATTCGAACAATTGGAACAGCCCAGGATGCCTGGATTGAAGTCGATGGCAAGAAAGTGCTGAATATGTGTGCCAACAACTATCTTGGTTTTGCAAATCATCCTGACCTGAAGCAGGCGGCCCAGGATGCGATTGAGCAGTATGGTGTTGGCCCGGCTGCCGTGCGCTCCATCGCCGGAACCATGTCTCTGCACAATGAACTGGAGCAGAAACTGGCTGACTTCAAAAGGGTGGAGGCAGCCATCTCATTTCAGTCCGGATTCAACTCCAACGTCGCCGCTGTGCCGACCCTGATGGGGGCCGAAGATGTGATTTTTTCCGATGAGCTTAACCATGCCAGCATCATCGATGCCTGCCGGTTGACTAAAGCAAAGACCGTTCGCTTCTCCCACTGCGATGCCTCTTCTCTGGATGAGAAATTGCGAGAGTTTGCTACGGCGCGCCGCAAAATGGTCATCACTGACGGTGTTTTCAGCATGGACGGCGACATCGCGCCCCTGCCGGAATTGGTGGAAGTTGCCGCCAGACATGACGCAATGGTGATGGTGGACGATGCTCACGGCGAAGGTGTGATGGGAGAGGCCGGCCGCGGCATCGTGGACCATTTCGGACTGCACGGCAAAGTGGACATTGAAATTGGCACCATGTCCAAAGCCTTCGGCGTTGTCGGTGGCTATGTTTCGGGCAAGAAGAAGATCGTCGATTACCTGCGCCAGCGCGCCCGCCCTTTTCTGTTCTCCAGTGCCGCCACGCCGGCGGACGTGGCGGCGTGCACCAAAGCGGTTGACATCCTGACCGCCTCAGGTGGCTATGTCGCCAAGTTGTGGGAGAACTCGAAATACTTTCAATCGAAGCTCACAGCGCTCGGCTTTGATCTCGGTGTCACCGTTACTCCGATCACTCCGGTCATGGTGGGCGATCCGGCCAAAGCTAAAACCTTCAGCAAAGCCCTGTTTGACAACGGCATTTTCGGGATGGCCATTAGCTTTCCGACCGTACCGCGCGGCAAAGATCGCATCCGGGTGATGAACTCGGCAACTCATTCCACGGAGGATTTGAATTTCGCTGCCAGCGTGTTTGAAAAAGTCGGCCGGGAAGTTGGTGTTATCTAGAACACCTGCTTCGTGAATAGCTGTCATTTCAGCACAGGCGGAAATCCATGGGGACCCAGGATCTTTATCTCGCATGGATGCTGGTCGCGCGGGAATGACAATCCTCGATCCTAATGTTCAATTAGACATTTCAGGAAGCACGCAGGTTGGCTCTCTGGAAACGAAACCAGGATACCCAATATGAAAACGACATTGAAGCAAATCCAGGGCTGCTCGTTTGCGGCCCTGGCTGATTCCGGACATTGGATGACATTCGACAGCTCCCCCGCGGACGGCGGCTCCAATGGCGCCACCGGCCCGATGGAGGCCGTGCTCAACGCCCTTGGCGCCTGCTCGGGTATCGATATTCTGCTGATTCTCAAAAAGATGCGCGTTGTGCCTTCCGATTTTCAAATCAACATTGAAGCCGAGCGGGCAGATGAGCACCCGCGTGTCTTTACCAAAGTACATCTCGAATTCGTTGTTGCGGGGGATGGCATCAAAGACAAGGTTGTCGAGCGGGCGATTGACCTATCCATGAACACATATTGTTCGGTGGCCGGCATGGTGAACAAGACCGCGGAGATAACGACCTCTTATCGTATTCTATGAGGTCATTCGGTATTCTGAAATTCGATTAGAGAGAGGACGGACGTGCTGGGTCCGCGCTTCAAGCAAGGCCGCCGCCGTCGTGGCTCAGTTTACTGCTCATGGGAGAGTTATCGCCCACGAGCCTTGCCCGCGAGGTAATCTCCCACGCACCACCGAAACGGGAATTGTTTTCCCCAACAATTCAAAAGCATCTGCAACAACTCAACCTCGAGGACCGAGCCCATTCGGAGGAATGCGGTCCCCCGTCGAGCACAAACATCTCATCTTACCAGTGCCATCTTGCGGGTCTTTAAAAAATTACCAGCTTGAATTTGATAGTAGTATATCCCGCTGGCCAAGCCAGTTGCATTCAGATAAAAAAAGTGTTCCCCGGCAGGCTGTTCGAGCAGATCCCGTGCGAGCGTCAACTGCCCCCGGATATTGAATATTCGAATTGTCACATTGCTCGGTTTTGGAAGCCTGTAACTTATGATAGTCTGGTTGTTAAAAGGATTGGGCAGATTTGCCATCAGCTCAGGTTCCTGGATAACAACAGGCATTGACCGGTCATCTTCGGTTTGTGTGTATTTGAATAACTTCCAGGTAGAGCCGGTACCGCCTGAGATGTGGGCCAGAAGGAAGACATCTCCTGCGTCATCAACTGCTATCTTACGTGGTTCATCGGCTGTTATCCCGGAGCTGGCATATTGTACGGACCATTTTTTTTCGCCGTCATTGCTATACTTAACGGTGTTTATATCACTATCCTTATTCCACCAATTCATATATGTTGAACCTGTTACGTAGAAATTACCCTCCCGGTCGACTTCGATATCTCTGAGATTATTATTTAAGCCAGAGTCGAGCGTCTGTTGCCATATTTTTGTTCCGTCAGTGCTGTATTTCGTCGTGATAATATCCAGATCATGGTTGTTGTTCAGGCTACTGCGGCTGAGATAGAGTTGTCCCAGATGGCCAACAACCATGTCATAAAATGGAAGGAGATTCTCCGTGTGAACGGTTGATTCCTCCCAGACCGTGCGACCGCCCGGATCGTATTTGACGGTGATGAAATAAGTTGGGTTATTTTCAGACCAGGCGTAACCGGCGATGTAACTGTTGCCCCAGCCGTCCACTGCTAATTTGGGAACACCGTAGTACCAGGATGCACCGTCCGGAACTGTTGCCAGCCAGGCCTGCTCGCCGTCCGGTGTATATTTTATGGTGATATACTCAAGACGGCTGGTGTCATCATAGTAATCACTTGTTCCGGTAACATAGATATTGTCCTGGTTGTCGATGGCCATATCCGACAAACGATCATCACTATTCTCCCGGTGATTGTAGCTCTTCTCCCACTGTTTAACACCACTGGAATTGTATTTGAGAACGTGGAAATTCCGCCCATACTCATTCATTAGGAACCTGTCGCCTGCAACATATACATCACCTGTGCGGCTAACGACCAGGTTGCTTGGAAAGCTGTTCATTGAAGTTTCCCGAAGGTCCTGCCAGAGCAGCGACCCGGCCTGATCATATTTAAGCGTAATCCAGTAATATCCTGCCGGTGAAAAGCTGCTTCCTGCGAGATAGATACCACCTGCTTCGTCCAGGGCCATTACTGCACTATCCCAGCTGTTTTCGTTGTCATAACGGACGCTCCAGATCAGTTCGCCTTCTGGCGTATATTTGATTAAAACGATATCGCTGTTTGTACCGGTGGCCCAGCTCCGTCCCAAAACGTAAATATTGCCATCTTTATCGAATTTGAGGTCACTCGGGATGTTGCTTTCGTCATATTGACCGTCATAGGTATTCAGCCATGCCTTTGTTCCGTCCGAATTCAACTTCAACAGGAGAAAATCCTCTTCATTGACGGCCTCATGTTCCGTACTGCGGCCAGCCACGAAAACACCGCCATCGTGGTTTAAAGCCATCGCTCCCCGGTCAGTATGGCTTTGATCTGTTTCAGACGACCAAACCATCTCTCCCTGAGTGTTGTATTTTAATATGAACACTGATTGCCATGTGTGTCCGCCAACGTAGAGGTTCCCCAGTCGATCAGTTTGCATAGCAGTTGTTGCGAAGTTCCACTCTACTTCCGGTGCGCCGTAGCGGACTTGCCACTGCTGCTCGCCTGCTGGATTGTATTTTATGGTCAGACAATGACGTCCGGAGTTGGCATCGGCCCAGCCAGACACATAAACATTGTCCGAGTCATCGACTGTCATCGTCTGAGGCTGCCAGAAGTTGTCATCAGGGATAACATAGCTGGCCTGCCAGCGCTCCTGTCCGTCTTCGTCATATTTAATCACGCTGAAATTAGGATTTCCGAAGCGAGAACAGGTGACATAAATGCCGGCAACAGGACTGGCTTTCAGGAGAGCATAATCCTCCAGATCAGCACGCTCAATCGGTGTCTTTCTGATCCATTTTTTCAGGCCGTCCCGGGTGTACTTAAGCGTGACTACTTGAGGTTCACTTGTCCAATGTCCAAGAATCCCTGCTGCATAAACATCTCCGGTGCTGCTGATATCCAGAGAAGTTGCGGTGTTGTTGGAGTTGTTGGAAAATCCGGCATTGTACTGGTCCATCCAGACCTGCCGGCCATCTTCTGCATATTTCACAATCAGGAAGTCGGTGAAAATGTTACCGTCTATAATCTTATGGTAATAGCCGGTCAGATAAATCCCGCCCAAGTCCGAGAGCGCCATGTCGGTTACATAAGCAGCCTGAAATCCTCCATCTTCCGGTTGATGGCGCACTCGCCATTGCTCTTCACCATCCGCGTTGAATTTAATCATAAGGATTGTGAAATAGCCACGCGGACCGACGCTCTCACCGGTCACATAAATATTTCCTGAACTGTCAACAGCTACGTGTCTGGCATAATCATCATTATAGACGCCGCCATCGCTGTGCTGTCCCCACACTTTTTCGCCCTGTGCATTATATTTGATGGTATAATAATCACTGCCGTGGGGCAGATTGTGTGAATAACCTGTGACGTAGATGTTGCCAAGATCATCGACTGCGACATCGGTGGCGATATCTGTGCTGGCCAGCAGGCCCGATTCATAGGTGATGTCCCAGTCTTCAGACAATCCTGTGAGAGAAACCTCGGACTGATGATGTTTTGGAAAAGCATTGAGCTGTGGTTGCGGATTCGAAACAGGATGTGCCATCCGGGTAGGAGGTATGGTCGTAAGACCGTATCTTTCGTATTGATATGGCGGGCCCCGGAAGAGAAAATCCTTGCGATAATTGAACCCAAATTGCCCGTTCGTCTGTTTTGGATGGAAGATATTATGATTGGCTGGGGTGCCTCTTTTGGGCCTGACTTTATTCACTGAAATGTCCTGAGCCCAGGCAAAGCCGTTCAATGCGAAAACTGAGGAAGTAATTATGGTCAGAAAATAAACTGAACTTTTCTTCATAAGGCTACCCAAAAAATGAATTTAGAACTTATACGTCAGTAGCAATCTTCGAAAATCACTTGTTATTGCGTCTTCAGGAATGCCTCGTAAGATCATTGCCGCTAATTCGCGGCCCACCTGTCTCACTCGCCCCGTTGGATGAAATAGCAACTCACTTGAGTCGCCCCGGTGCATGCACTATCCCACGCGGCCCATCAAGTAATTCCCCACGCACAAATGAACCGGGAATTGCATTCCCTCAAAACACCACAGCATCGGTAACAGTTCAATCTTGAGAATCGAATGCTCATCAACAGCTTTTCCGCAAAGCCCTTGCTGCAACCTACAATCCCTCTAGCTTAAGCTTCACAAACGAAGCGATTTGATAATCGAAAACCCAAAAATTGTCACCATCCCAAGCCACTTGACGAGACCTGAAGACCGGATTCCGGTGGACAGGCGGAACGATGCCGCCGTTCGGATCAAAGCCAGCGATGCGATTGTCAAAGTCATCATTGATGGCGATCCGGAAATCGGCGCCATCAAAGATTAGTACATCATCATGATCTACCTGGGCGTCGAATGCGGGAAAAACTTCGACCGCTTCTCCCGTCACTGCATTTAGTCTTGCGATCTGCTGCTGACTCGGGCCATCCTCGGAATTCGCGGCAGAAATGATATTCCAAAGCACATAAATTTCAGCGCCATCATAGTGAATTATTTGTCCGTAAACGATATCCTGTTCGACCGGGAATGGAATTTTCAAAGATTTATCTATCTCGAGCGTTGCTAGGTTGACCCGCACCACAGTCATCTTGCCTGGCTCACTCGCACTGTTTTCGGCCAGAATGGCCGTATCTGCATAAACCGTGATACCACGAAAATAAGCAGAGTATTTGTCAGAGGGCACGAAGTCCGAGAGCAATCGTGTGGCTTCAAGCGTACTGCGATCGCTACGAATCAGTTCATCTCTGGAGCTTAAAACAAGAATAGAAGTTTCGCTGAAGCCAAATGCTACCGGCGAACAGTGGCTACACTCAAACGGCGGTGGATAGGCAATGCTGTCCACAATTTGCCCTTTCACGACCGGCGTCACAAGACGAACCGTGTTGCTTACTTGTTCAACGCCGTTTCGATATTGTACCAGCACTCGACATTCATACTCAGTATTCTCTTGTAGTACTGGTTCAGTTAAATATCGACTCGTTAGCCATCTCCGAAACTCGAGATCCAAGCTGTCCAGACTTCTAAACTCCGTCTCCGAGGGCTTTCTGAATTGCACGAAAAGGCGGTAAAGATTTCGCTCGACTTCCAGTTGCGGCAGTTCACTGAAATGCAATTCAACTCTGCGATAATTATTGTGCTCCACGGTCATGTCAGGCGCCCAATCCGTGATATCACTGAATCCCGGTTCGATGCCGACCTTCTCGGTGCAGCTTACCGTGGCGAGCAGGAGAATGATGAGATGTCGTCTAAACATGGTTCAAAAACTCAATTGAATTCCGGTTCGCAAACCAAAGGCATTCAAGTCAATTGCCGCTGGCTTCCTGGCGGCCAATCCCGGGGCGGTGCGAAACGTCAAAGACGGCAAGTGAAACTCAGCGTCGGCGATATTTAGATTCCTGACGCCAAAATAATTTGCTGCCTGCACCAGTTCTGCTTCAAAGTCAAAGAATCCTCTATAGAGTTGATCGCCGTACTTGGCCCGGCCCTGCATTTGGTCGAGTTCGGCTCGCCGGTATTCCAGGCCCGCAAGAAAAGAGATGTTCTTATGAAAGCTCCAATTCAAGGCAATCCCTAGGTTTAACCCCCAGGTGGCGTCATCCAGGCTGGCCGATAGTTGCTCTCCCAAATCTACCGGTATAGGGCCGACCGACACACGGCTAAACCGCCAGGCGAGATCGAGTTCGCCATAATAGCGCTCCAATGCGACCTTCGGTAACAAGGCCAACTTCTTCCCGACCGGGAATTCATATGACAACCCGATGCCGATGGCTCGAACCCCAAAATTCAATTCTTGATGAAAGGCCGGGCTGCTGCCGGCCTCGGGCGGCAACTCGCTCGCTTCGGGAAAGAATTCGAAACCAGAATTCAATTGCCCGAAGTGTCCGCTAAAAAGCACGCAGAGCTTTTCTGTCAATTGAAATCCCAATTCTCCCCTGAAGGTGAGATCGCCATTGATCTTTTCATAAAATCCGGTTGGATAAAGGAAAAAAGTGTTCTGCCTGACTTGACGACTCACCGTCGCCACAGCACGATTGTAGTCGTTCCAGGGATTACGATGATAGGCCGTTGTGACGGTGAAAGAGACTCTTTCAAGAAAGCGCGAATCAGTTCGTTCCTGCGCCACGGCAGCAACGGTGCTGAGCAACGGATAAAGGATGACCAGAATCAGTTGTTTGAGTGCCATTCGGATATCGCAACCAGCGGGCTATGTGAAAATGCCCCAAATCGCTCTTGCTGATGGGAATTTGCCGCCCATCTATCTCATCCGCCCTGTTGGATAAAACAGAGACTCAATTGGCTCGCCTGATGCATAGACTATACCACAGGATCCATCAGATAATTCCACACACACAAACGCCCGGGAGTTGCCGCAACCGTGTGCCACGGGCCGTTCAGATTGTGGCCAATGCTCATGCCATCACAGAGGCAACCGGCCCTTTTCTTACAACTTGTGCATGGGCCGACACCACGGACACTTCTCAGCAGCATCCACCGCCCGTACGAGTGGGTGGCAAAATCACGAACCCTTGTGCATTCCTGTCAAGGCTCCCGCCCGCTGACCCCTTCAAGAATATCATCAGAAACAAAAAAATGTCAGGTATACTGACATAGGGTTGTCACTCTAGTCTGATATATTAAGGCTATCAATTACAGTGTGGCTCTTATGGATAAGAGAAGATGCAAATGAAACCCCAATTCAGGCATCTGTTAACGTTAGGCATTAAAGGGAGTGACGAAATGAATGAACATGAAAAAATAAGTTATGTTGAATTTCCAGCAAGAAATATCCTGGCGACAAAGGATTTCTTTATCCAGGTGTTTGGGTGGTCCTTTCAAGATTTCGGTCCGGAGTATTCCTCATTCTCAAATCAGGGCATTGATGGCGGCGGTTTCTTTAAATCAGAGTTAAGCTCTTCTACAAGTAATGGCGCCGCGTTGGTTGTGTTTTACAGCAGTAATCTTGAAGCAACCCAAAACAAAATACAAAAGGCTAATGGTAATATCACAAAGCCTATCTTTTCATTCCCGGGTGGCCGTCGTTTTCACTTTACAGAGCCAAGTGGCAATGAGTTTGCAGTATGGTCTGACCAAGAGGTGTAGCAGGTCGCCGAGCGTGATCATCGATTTGGTGGCAAACCCCACGGGCTGAAGCCACGTGGCACACGGTCTCCTATTCATTCTTGTCAGGGCCACCCGCCGCGTTTCGGGGCACTTCATTCAGTCGCGTCATTCATGTCTTAGATGCTCAACAGGATTGGCGGACGCTCCCCTGAACACTTGTGGAAATATCGTCAAGACGGCGGTCAAGACAATTAACCCTGAAGTGACCACGAAAGGAACGGGTCCTAAAGGCATGTGATATTCTATTGTACCCAACAAACTTTTTAGCGTGAGATAGCTCAGTGGGGCGGCAACGCAGATTGCAATGGCCAACAGGATGAGAAATTGCCGATTAACAACATTGATGATATTGACAATGGGTGCGCCGAGGACTTTGCGGATGCTAATCTCTTTCAAGCGCGTGGCGATATGGAGTGAAACAAGTCCGAACAAACCCATGCAGGAGATCAACAGGGCTACCATTCCTGCAAAAGAGAACACCTTGGCGCCCCTTTCGCTTCCCCTCTGAAAACTGTCAAACACGCTATCCTGAAAAAAACCCTCGTATGGTAAATCCGGCATCAATTCGCGCCATGTTGCTCTTAGAAATTCCTGCGTTTGAATGGCGGCTCCAGCCGGCACCCGGATTGCGAGATATCTTAATTCGTCTTCAGGAGCAAGCCGCAAAGTGGCCGGCTCTATTCTGAACACAAATCCGGTGTAGTGAAAATCTTCAACAACACCAATCACGCGGTAGTTTGTGTCGTCGAATTCGACGCGTTTTCCAACAGCATTCTGCCAGCCCATCTTCTTGACAAACGTCTCATTAACAATGATGGATTCCTGAGTATCCGTGCTCAAATTGCCATCGAAACTTCTTCCCTCTCTTAAACCGAGCTGCAGGGTTTCAATGTAATCAACCCCGATGTCAAACCGTACAACATGGTGCTGTTTGCCTAGAACTTGAACTGCTGCTCGCTTCTGCGTTTCTCCGATATGGTCCAAAGAGCCTGCCATTTGTTGGATATCAGCGTGCTCCCGGATCGCATTTTTGTATACCGAATAGCGCTGGTTATCAGCGAAGGGTATGACAATCGTCTGTTTCTGGTTGTAGCCCCAGTCTCGGTTTCGTTCCCATTCTGCATTTTGGCTGACCGCCACGCCCGTAGCAATCAGGATGAAAGATATGACATACTGAATGGTTAACAAGAAGCTGGTGAAACGCTTTTTGCGCCCCACTTTGTAGCTACCACGAAATATTCTCGCGGGCTGGAACGCCGACATAAAGAAAGCAGGATAAGTGCCGGCTACCAGGCCGGTAACCATGAGAAGTCCCGCGAAAAAGATCCATAAACGCAGATTGCCCGAAAAGTTCAAGCTAACCGGCAGGCCAACCCCGTTTATTGCAGGAACGAGGAACGATTCGCATAGTGTGACTCCAACAACTAACGCGATAGCACAAATCAGAAGGTTTTCGCCCAAAAACTGACCGACCATCTGTAGCTTGTTGCTGCCAACCGCCTTGCGGATACCAATCTCCTTTAGCCTTCGGCCTGCGGAGGAAATAGCAATATTGACATAATTAAAACATGCCAGAGACAAAATGAATAAAGCCAGGACAGTGAGTACCACGGCGTCCCGTTCCGGAAATCGTCCCTGGATGCCGCCCCGGATATGCAATCCCTTTAGAGGAACATCCCGCAATAGGTCAAACCTTAGTCCTGCTATAGGTCGATTTGGCTTAGAAGCATTTTGCAGATTCACGTAACGATCCATTTGATCTGCAAGCGCGCCAATGTCCGCGGGATTCCGCAGTTGGATAAACGTCGATCGTGTTAGTTCAGACCAATCGTGAAGACGCATGCCCAAATCGAACTGTTTGTTGTAGGCGCACAAAACGGCAAAGCCAAAGCTCGCGTTGGCGGGCACTTTCTCAGCAACGCCTCTTATAAGAAATGTCTCAGTTTGCTCACTGTTAAAAGTGATGCTAACCTGCTCACCGATTGGATTGGCATCGCCAAAATACTTCAGAGCCAGGTCTTCGCTGAGGATGAGAGCGCTATTGTCGGAAAGTGCGCTTTTGTCTCCATATTTCAGCGGGAAGGTGAACATTTCCAGGAAGGCAGGATCGACAAAGCGAATGCTTTCGTTAAAGACCAGGTCGCCGTATCTCATCGCGCCGGCTGCATCGGCTACTCGAACGGCGCGTATGACTTGTGGAAAGTCGGCCTCAAGTGCCGGCCCCAAGGGTAGCGGTGAATTGCCCCAGATTTCGACCGTTCCGCTGATCTCGATGACATTCTCAACAAGAAAAAGGCTATCGGCATTCTCATGAAAACTATCGAGACTGTACATAAAGTCAATGATCAGGAAGATGACAATTGTGCAGCCAACCGCCAGCGACAGACCAAAAATGTTTATGAACGATGACAATTTGCTCTTCAATAGGCCGCGATAGGCGACCTTTAGAAAGCTCTTCAGCATGGTGAGTTCCTTCCTTTATCAGTTCCAACTCGTGGCAGACGGCATCCAACCGCAGAATTTTCCAAATCCAACATCGGGCAACCCGCTGTCCGCAGACTTCGGATGTCGAAGCCGGTCTTGCGTCAATGGCGGCTTTGTGACGCGCTGACTCACTAAAGGTAATGCACCTTAGAGAACATGGCATTTACAACAACCGTGCCACAATTGTTTCTTAAGCATTTACAGCCAAATCAGAAAAGGAAGTATGTTTGAGATGTTCGGTGACTTGACAAAGAGAGTACGCCAGCGAACACATTTGGGTACCGCTTGCAGACAATGAACCGACTGTGCATCATCTGGTGCGGTAATGGTCTGCCAGTGTAGTATGGAGCTCTCTGCAATGCAGTTCAGCCCCGAGAATCGAATCATAATGCGCGTACTGAGACGGGTCGCCATTTGCCGAGAGTCTACGTGATGGCGTGCCGCGCTGGCAGCGCGCTGCAAATGCGCTCAGCTACTCACCATCGTAGGTAGTGTCTGGAAGTTCTGCTTGCCCAAACACAAAGGCATTCAAGAACTCGAGCGCTTTATATCTGAATGACCTGTGACCTTGAACGGCGCATGGGTCAGCATCGAAGCAAACTGCACAAAGGGTCTACCTCGAAGTACAATATTTATCGGCTTGTCTATTTTGAAGAATTCTCAGATGCATACTCAGCGATTGCGGCCGGTGGCCACGCCAACCTGCCTGCCTTGTTGTTGGCAGCCGTGTGCCACGCGACGGGTGGCCACGCCAACCTACCCGCGTTATTATGGAGAAACGTGTGCCACGCGCTTTCAAGCCGTGGCAAATGCTCAATTCATCAGCACAGGTATGCTATCACGGTCCGGGACTCGCCCTTTTCTTACAACTTGTGCATACGCCGACGCCTTGGGACACTTCTCAGCAGCATTCACCGCGCGCAGGATTGGGCGGCAAACCCCACGGGCTGCAGCCACGTGGCACACGGTCTCCTATTCATTCTTGTCAGGGCCACCCGCCGTCCAGCTATCGGGTGCATTTCACTCAATGGTCTGCAAGGAAATGGCTTGGGTTAGCAGAAATGCACTGGCATCCGCGGCTGTTCTTGCGGGCGCTTCTTCCATTGGCACATGTCCGAGATCAGGATAGATCTCTATTGCTACATTTCCCGCCAGCTTTTGTGCGAAGCGGTCGAGATATTTTACAGGCGTCCACAAATCTCGCTCACCCCACATGAGCAACACAGGAATGCGCAATTGCTCTAGATGGTCAAAGTGGTCTGCCATTTTGGTATTTGCCCGTGCCACAAAAGCTTCGCGATTACCCGGCCGCAAAGATAATTCGTAATACCTGTCGATCAGTAACTCAGTGACCTTGCTGTCATCGCCGTAGACCTCGTGCAAGCTCTTTTCAACCAGCGCTCGCAGGGAGATCTTGGAAAGAAGTTTGTTTAGGACTGGCGTTTGTGCCAGCCTGAATACTAGTGGCGGTGGATCGTTGTTCGGGTAGCCAGAAGCATCGAGCAAGATGAGCCTATCCACCTGATCGGGATACTGGATGGCATATCGCCAGGCAATAAATCCGCCGAGGGAGTTGCCTGCCAAGGCCATTTTCCCAACTTCAAGTTCGTTCAAGAGCGAGTGTAGCAGTTTCACGTAGGTGGCGATGCGGTAATCATGATTTGGATGTGGGCCGGTCAACCCAAAGGCCGGCAAATCCAGACGAATGATGCGAAAAGTATCCGACAGCGCCTGAACCCAACCATCCCACGTGTGGAGAGAAGAGCCTGTGCCATGCAACAGAACAAGTGGTCTGCCTTTCCCTTCGATACGATAGTGAACATTCATGCCTTCCATGCGAACAAATTTCGAAGATGAGCTGGCATATTTTTGTTCTAATTCATCCAATGGCACATCAGTCTTAACCAGGAACAAGCCCAAAACAACAATTAGAACAATGATGAAAGCCAATATCGTTTTCATGACCTTTTTCAAATGACTTCTCCTGTTATCAATCGTACCAGCGCTCCAACTAACAGGCAAGCGGCGACGCAGCGCCGAGCTGGAAGGATTTGCGGCCCACCTGCCTCACTCGCCCCGTTGGATGAAATAGCAACTCACTTGAGTCGCCCCGGTGCATGCACTATCCCACGGGGCGGGCCAAGCACGCATTTACAAATCCTGTTCGAGCAGGGAACTCATGGCGTTTTCCATGTAAGTTCAAAATTTCCCCATAAAGATTTAGTATGTGGATAATTTGGATCAATCGGTCCTTGCTGCCCGGGCAACGAAGGCAGATGCCCGTGGAATAACTGCCCGTTCTTCGTGCTCTCATTCGGCGGTGTATGAAACTTGACATCGGGCCGGCCTGTGATTTTTAGACGGATGTGGTTTGGGGAAGTTATCGGCTCCAGGCTGTTTTGGATGCCACAATGACCTTTGTCAGTCGTACAAAACTTATTCCATATCGGAATGGATGCTGTAAGTACAACATCTGGTTTAGGCCGTGGCGGCGGATAAAGATCCAATTCCACAACTTCGCCGGGATACCACCAGTCCAAATAAACCATGTCAGCGACAGTTGACGGTTGCCCGGATTTCACAAGTGTATATATATCGAACATGAATGCCGGTGGATGGATTTCGCTCTTGTATGTTGATTCACACATCTTTGAAGGCACGGCTCCAAATGAAGGATGGCAGCCACAATCAACAACGAAGCGGCCCGCGGTGATAATTTTGTCCCCTTGTTTCAAATAGCCGGTTGGATTGGATTCCGGTGGGAAGCCAACCAGGCAATATTCATATTCGATTTCCAGATTTGTCTGTTCATAATTTGGATAGATAAGCCTGCCCTCCGATATGGTCGTGCCATCGCCGCCGAGCATACCCTCGTAGCCCGCATCAGGTGTAACATAGACGCGCCAATCCACTCCGGCGAAGCCGACCTCGCCATCCTTCCAGGTGCTGCAATCATGCGACCAGGGCGCGTCCTCACTCGCGAATTTCGATGATTGTACGTTGCCCATGTAGGAGACGATCTTATTTGCAGAAAGTGAAACCCATTCCGGTGCTGTGCCGGGATAGTGGCCACCTCCACAGGCTTTGCTCAAAGCAGAATACGGCATACCTTTGCCCAGTTTGGGTTTGCTGATTTTTACACTTGGGTCAGTTACTTTCTTATAGTCATAAGAATCCCAGTTCGTTGCCACTCGCGAGGTGATTTTCGCGCCGGCTCTTTTTGTGCCCTCGATGTCCGGGGTTGCAATCCAGACAGTCAGCGGCTTTTCGGTTACTTCCATGGCAGAAACAAACGGCACGCCGTCAATCGTGCGTTTGAACTTTTGCCACAACGATGGCAGTCCGGGTTGAGTTTGCTTCACCGGATCTGAAGCCGGCAACCCAAACTCGCTGACGAAGTTCAGTTTATCGATGGCATCTAAGAACGGCGTGATGACATAAAAAGTGCCTGCTGAGCCGGAATATGCACGTCCCCCGACAAAGTCCTGGGAAATACCGCCGGGTATTGATTTCTCAGGCCCGGTAGCACACCCCAACAAGCCCAACAAATCATTCGGAGTTGTGAGTGACTTCCACTTTGTGAAGATTTTGCCAAGCACTGAATATGTGCCGGCAGGCGAACTGAAAATGGCGCCCTTCTGATAAATTGCAGAAATGCAGCCACCCATTTTCTTGCCCCAGATGAGATCCCCGAACGTATTCCATTTTCCCTTTTTGTTATATTCCTTGGTGATGTCAGCCGGGAAATAAGTGATGGATTTCTGGGCGGATCCACTTCCGGCAGCATTGGAAGCCGTGACTTTGATGGCGTTTTTCCCAAAATAGGTGAGTTGAAACGGCAGTGTAAATGCCAGGTAGGGGTCACCGGAAGGAATGGGATGCACCCAATTGAGTTCCTTGTTAAGCCCGAGCTCCTGCTTATGTGGCAAAGTTCCAGAAGAAGGATCGACTGGATACGATACCGTCAGTTCAGGTGGTGCATATTTCGGCAGAAGTCCTTTACCGTGGATTTTGCCGGAGATGGTAAGCACACCTGTGTTGGTTTCAGCAGCAGATGGGCTTGTGATGACGACCTTGGGCGGCTCAGTTGCCAGAACCGGTGGAGGCCCTTCAGAAGACAATGTCAGGTCGTCAATGAATTCAAAGTGACCGGTGCCGCCCTGTTGCGCATCTACCTCGATCTTTCTAATCGTGTGCTGCATTTGTGGGTCTTTCACCTGCAAGGCCAGATTGATGTCTGATGGCCCATATGCAAATTTATCGGATCTCGCCACCAGGTTGCCGAGTTCATTGAAAGCTTTCAGTGAGATATTCACCCGTTCGCCGTGGCTGTCCCACGGTACACCTGTGTAAAGTGTCACGGCTCGTATGTTGTATGTCAGATCGATGACCAGCGGCCGCGGATCCTGCTCATTGGCCAGGTCATTCGATAGCAGGACTTTTGTCCCTGAATGTGCTTTCGAGCGCAAACCGCGTGTGGGTAGAGTGAAAAGTCGAGATGATTTGGGGAGAAGTACGCCCTGATTGCCGTAGCGCACACCAATCTTGGGCGGCGGAGTTGTGACCGGTGCATCATCAAAAGTAATCTGAGAAAGACTTCTATCTGCTATTGCTAATACGAAGACTACAAATATGATGTATTTGAGAATGAGAATACGTCTCATGATGTTTCCCTCCTTCTTATTCTTGATTTCGGAAGCAAACAGCTATTGCAGACTAGGCGCGACACCTATCCACACCTCGGGTGACAAGGATTGATTCGCACGGCTTGTCAATTTCAGGGTCCAGGTTGTTGCACGGGCCAATATCTCGGGCGCAATCTCCACCTGCCCGCTGATAAATCCCGTCGTATGATTCAAATTCACAGACTCTTGACTCCACACCGGTTGCGATTGTCCACGTCGGAATAATTCAGCAAGTACCCGTGCTTCTTCATTGCCATTTCCGTAGGAGTATACTTTGATGAAAATCATTGAGGCATCTGCAAATTCAAATGGCAAATCCCTTTGTTCACCAGGACTAAGCTCTATCACGTCACTGTATTTCATTGAGAAGGTTTCGCTCCACTTTCTGCCGGTCTTGAGCAGACCGTGAGGCCAGCTTGCTTTGGTAGCCCCGCGGGTTTTGGGCTCAAGCTCTTTTCCTTCAGTAAATTTAACGACGGGTTCCAGTGGTTCAACGCGCTCAAGAAGATCCCGTTTTCTTATGTGAAGAACTCTGTGCGCTTCGTTATTACGTTCATTGCTTTCTTCGATCTGATTCTCAGGATCAACCACAACCGCGATCAGCGATTCTCCTGGCTCCTGCACAGTCGCCACGATGCCGACTTCCCTTACATTGCCTGGTTCAAGAAAATCCAGGAAACCCCGGCCTATTTCACGTTCATCCGGCCCCAGGAAGAGAAGCATGATTCCTTCTAACGGCGCCATACCGGCATTTCTGACAATCGCCTTGGCTGAGAATTCTTCGCCGCTTAGGGGTCGGTCCGGCTGAATAATGAGTTCTTCTGCCATCGCATCCGGCCACTCTCGGTGCGGTTCCCGTGCACCGATTGTTGCCAATATATCCTGTGCGCGCTGACGCACTTCGGCAGAAAGCCCTCCAACTGAGAATCTTTCCCGCTTTTGAGTTTCCAGAAAAAGCTCCAACTCGGCGAGCTCGGCACGAGCTCTTATCCTGGCGTTTGCGGGAAGGGTGTCTTCTATTTTTTGCAAGCGCCTGTTTGCATCTGCCAATACCTCCTCAGTCAAGAATCCAATCGCAGATGACCGGTAATCCGCCTCCGCCTCTTCCGCGATGGATCTGGCGCCATTTGAGTCACCGGACTCGATTTTCTGCACCGCAGCTTTGTATTTGTTTTCAGCTCTTGGGATGTTGTAAGACTGCTCGCCCTGAAAATCTCTTTCCGACAATAGCTTGCCCTTGAAATACTCGGGCCGGTCAGGATGTTCCCTGAGTTTGGCTGCGGCCAATTCTATCGTCTGCAAGCGCGTATCGATCAATCGTTCCAGGCTGACATGAGCAATTCTGGAAGTCTCAAAAGCCGTATCCAGATATTCCCTGGCCTGGTTGAGATTCTCACGGATTGTGCGTAATCTCTCGCCTTTCTCAAAATCTGCTAAAGCCTTTTGATAAAACTCATTGGCCTTGGCGAAGTTGTTCGGCGAGAGGAACGGTACACCTTCTTCCGTGGCCCGGTGGAAGGCTTCCCTGGTTTCCCTGAACATTTCTTCTTTTACCTGGTCAGTCTCCTGCGCAACGAGTGAGCCGGTAAGGATGAGACTCAAGCAAGCCGGAATGACCAGGCCGATGAACATTAACTTCCTGAGAGACTTCTTTTTCATTTTAGCCTCCTGTTTTTTTATAAGGTATTGTCTGCAACTCACCTTTCCGAAATTCTAACAAAGGGCTGCTGACTTTAATCATCTTCTTGCTGGAGAGTTTTGAGAATCGATAAAATATCGTCATTACACTCGCCAGGCGCTTCGATATGCCCCCAACCTTTCTGACTTTGAAAAAGTCCGTCATAAGCCAAATCATAATAACTTTGGATTCGATGAGGAACACCTTTGTCTTCGAGCAAACCTTCCAACAATTGGGCCTGAAATTCATTATCAAGAATGGCGATTCTTACATATTTCTTCATTCTAGATTCCTCCAATACCAGTAGATGGGCCATATCAGCCCTGTTGTCGTCGGCTTCACTCGTCGTTCACAATCCGTTTGGTGAGACCGAGCTGAGAGATTATCATGCTTCTGGGCCGATGCGTTTTCGGCCATAACACTCGTTTATGCCCTGGAGGGCAAGTGAGCACCCCCAATTATTAATTGAACCTTTGTCTCCAAAGCTCCATCGACCACCAGATCGCCAGCAGCCCTTCGTGCAGTCTGAAGCGCCGTTTCTTCGTAGGCGTCACACGCTTATTTGAGCAAAGTCAGTTTTCTAGCTCTGACAAAACCATCAGCCTGGATGTGGTAGAAATAGATTCCGCTTGGTAAATCATCTGCCTGAAAGCTGACTTTGTATCCCCCCGGTTCGAGTTCGTCGTCGATCAATACCTCAATTTCGCGTCCCAGGATGTCGTAAAGCGTTAGGGTCACCGCAGACTGTTTCGGCAGTGCAAACTCGATGGTGGTTGTCGGGTTAAAGGGATTGGGATAGTTTTGTTCAAGCCGAAATTCCTCCGGCATTGTTTCCGAAGGAATTTGCTCAACGCCGGCGACCATCTCGATACCCTGAGACCAGAAGCCTGCGTGAATTGTGTTTGAGGCATTTGCCGTTGTGCCTATCAGTGTTTGCCCCAGGGTGGTCACGGTACGAAAGCTGCCATTTGACGCTCCGCCGCCACCATTGCCGAGCACGCTACTCTTGACTTGGTTTTGAGCATTGGCAAAGCCAGGGACACTCAGGTTCCACGCACAAAGCAACAGCACAACACACTTTATTTTGCTTTTCATTTCCGAGCTCCTTTTGATCTAGAACTGCATTCGTCTATCGCATTGAAGTCGTCGCGGAACTCATGGATTCAAGCGTGCGTTTCAGTTCATCAATTTCTTCTTGCTGTTCCTTTACCGCCTCAATCAAAACAGAAACCAACCGTGCGTAGTCGACCGATTTAGCGTCCAGACCATTGTCCTCAAATGCAACGACTTCCGGGATGATCTCACCGACTTCTTCGGCGATCAGGCCGACGTCATGTTTGCCATCCTTTTTCCAGTCAAAACGAACACCGCGCAGGCGTTTTACGGTTTCCAGAGCGCCGGTCATGGTTTGGATGTTGGTTTTCCAGCGCCTCGAGCTGTATGTGGTCCAGGCGTCGGCAATGGGATCGGTACCGGAGTTTCGCACGACGGTCAGGATATTGGTAGGACTTTTCGTACTTATGCCGACTTTACCATCTTCGTTGACGAACAAATCCACAAAAGCTGACCCGGAGGTTGGACTTGTTCCAATCCCAATACCGCCGTTTTCAGCAAGGATGTCGCGGCGATTGCCGTTGGGTGCAAAAAAGATCCATCCCGGTCCACTTGCCCCAGGGGTACCAGCCAGCATGGAACCGGTACTGCCGAAATCGATATCCAATTTGCCGTCTGGCGAGGTGGTGCCCAGGCCGACACTCCCCGAGACATTGAGATTGCTGGCGCCTCCCTCTCCGATGGAAACGGCCTGGTTGTTGGCATAGTTGAGATGAAGTGTGTTGGTAGATGCGATATCTTCTCCGGCACCGGCCGTGAACATTCTTATCTTTTTCGAATCAGTCCCGACCTGGAAGTCTCCATTGACATGCAGTTTGCTGCTTGGGAAACTTGTTGCAATCCCAACTTGACCATCTTCATTAATGGTAATCCCGTTCTGGGCGCCCCCGCCGGCATTGGTTTTGCTGGTCAGGAGGCGCATGCCGCCTTTGTATCCCGAGCTTGGATCCGGATCGTCAAACACGATGTCTCTTCTGTGGTCGCCTGGTGTCAGAGCGATGACCCCGGGCCAGCCGCCAGGGGTACTCACATCGATATGGGCATCAGATCTTACGTCAAATCGGGCAATCCCGGCTACGTGCAATTTTTGCTGCGGACTGTTGGTGCCAATGCCAACCTTGTCTGAGTTAGCGCTCAGTTCAACCTCACCGTTGGCCGCGTCTCTGGTCCAGGCACTGCCGCCGCCCCCGCCGCCAGCCGTGGACTGCACAGTACCGTCCGGAAATTTAATTCCCCCACTCCTGCTATGAACCATCCCTTCTACGGTCAGTTTTGCATCCGGGAAGCTCGTGCCAATGCCAACTTCGCCATCCTCATTGATGGTTATGCCGTTTTCGGCGCCGCCCGCTTCGTGGGTCTTGCTGGTCAGAAGACGCATGCCGCCCTTATATCCCGAACCTGGGTCGGGATCGTCAAAGACGATGTCTCTTCTGTGCTCGCCAGGCGTCAAGGCAATCACTCCGGGCCAGCCGCCAGGGGTACTCACATCAATATAAGAATCCGGCCTTACGTTGAAGCGGGTCATTCCCCCGACATGAAGTGAGTGTTGTGGTTCAGGTATGCCAATACCGACATTGCCATCCGAGGGGAAGACATTGGGGCCGCCCGCCACCATTCGGGCATTAAAGCTGTAGGCAGATGAGGTTAATTGAGTGCGTGGCGCCAGCTCTGTGCCGCCATCAATGGTCGTCCCAAGCCAGTACTGCTGAATAAACGGCAAGTCGATGGGCGTGTTGATTCCCAGAATGGCGTTAAACAGTCCGTTCTCCACGACAACTGATTGCGTTTCATCCCAGAGCGCGGTTCCGCCCATGGGTGTTTCGTACAGTCTAAAACGAAGCTGATAGGTATTGTCAGCAACGATGTTTCCGCCGGCGTCGGTCAGGACACCCTGGTAGCTCATTGTGGGGGGAATTTGACCAAAGGATACTCCCACGAACAACAAGCAAACCAGTGTGCAAATTGCATGTTTGGCTTTCATTTTGCCCTCCTCTTATGATTTGTATTCTTTTGGTGAAATTAAAGGATTCTATCATACAAGATCGGCCCGGTCGATGAAGCGTCACGGGAAAGGCGATTGCGGTCAATGGAAAAAGCTGCAGCTTCATACGGATATTGATTTGCAGCACCAGCACTGTCCTGCAGAAGTACCGGATTTCCGAGCACAACACAGATCGGTTTAGCGCAGGGAAACCAGATTTTCCGGGGCGCTGACCACTGACGGCTTGGCGAATTTGATTGAGGGGAGTTGGTTTTGATTTGGTGCTTTGCACAGCACTCGTCCTGCAAATCCATCTTGAAGAAGTATCCCCCGCGGGCGTCAGAAATGAAGCAATCGCTGGGAAACGGGAGAATCCGCAGAAACTAAGACAGTTTAGTCATAAACCCTGAGCAAGTCAAGCAAAAAGTGTGGTAGCGTTGGCTTATACTTGGTTTGTCTGACGGGCTTGTGGCGCAAAGACCTACGGCTTACCTCCCGGCTGGCGGCCCAAAGCCCCTGGTCGAAGGCCGCAAGCCATCCGTTGACGACCAAAAACGGATGGTTGAAGACCATTAGGTAACAGTAGAAGAGCAACAGGTGATGATGCCAGGGCAAAACGGTAAGACAACATTCCAGGTTAGGAAGGAGCGCATTTCATGAGGAATGACCAGTATTCCAGTTGGGAAACACAGCATTCCTGTTGGGGGAAACGATATTCCAGGTGGGAAGAAGCACATTTCATAAGGCCTGCTCGTGGGGGATTTGTCGCCCGCCTGCCTCACTCGCCCCGTTGGATGAAATAGCAACTCACTTGAGTCGCCCCGGTGCATGCACTATCCCACGGGGCCCGCCAGGTAATCCGCCACGCAAGGATAGTCCGGGAATTGCATTCCCGAAAAGATTACAGCATCTGCAACAACTTGACATCGAGCATCAAGCCATCTTGAACAAATCTGTTTTGGTTGTCAGATTGCCGCTGTTTACGGGATGCAATCCCGAATCTATGGGTTCCGCGCCGGATTACCTGGCAGGCCCCGTGGGATAATTCGAGCAACAGGGCGAGCCAACGGGGCGGGCCGAGCACGGAGGTTGCAACTCCAGCGCGAGCGTGGTCATCGATTTGGTGGCAAATGCTACGGGCTTGAAACCACGTGGCACACGGTCTCCTGTTCATTCTTGTCAGGGCCACCCGCCCCGTGTGAGCTTTTCATCGATTGTGCCAAATCATCTCAGGTTGAATGATTGTCATCAACTTTTTCTTCTCTATGTGCAAGATATTTTCAATCCTATCAGGATCCGGAGATTATAACATCATAGGTTTGATCCGGATCATCGCTTCCTTGTAGAAAAAATGGTTCGAGTACATTACAGCTATTTGCAGGAGAATTAGGATTATCATCACAATCGTTAGCCATAATATAGTAATCATGATTGCCTTCAAGGATAATCTGCAATGGCTGCCCGACAGGGCAAGTGCCATTAACCCATTGGCTTGCCAAGGTGCCTTTTTTGACCCAGGTGTTTCCACTAGTGAGATCTACAAGCCAAACATTGATCGCTTGTCGGTCGTTGTGGCAATTATATACTAATACCTTATTTATTCCATCAGGATCAGTTGGTGGTGGAGGTGGAGGACCGTCACGCTCAGATGCAACCGCACAGGCTCGCGACGCGTGAAAGTTAGTCCCCCAGTTGTTATAGGCAGAGACCTTAAAGCAATGCTCTTGATCTTTTCCGTGTTTACTTGGCAAACTAAAAGTATATTTTTCTCTATTTGCGGGTATATGAATGGGTTCAGATGTGCCGCTATGCGCTCCATGTCTGGTTATATACAACTTAAATCCGGCTTCATTATCTGAAATATCATCCCAAGTTAGTGTTCCTTTTATTTTATCTCCCCATCTTCCCCACCACAAAAAGCCAGATTCCCAATAGAATTCTTCGACCTTTAGATTCGCTGCCCCGGGTGGCGGAATCTTGGTTATGATCCACTTTTGATTATCATCTCCACTAAAATCAACAAGCTCCAGGAGGGTTCCTGAATTATTATCAGAACTAGCCAAAACTCGTCTATTGGAAAAGCCCATGGCTTCAATAAAATGGGTGTCTTGTTCATTTTCAGATGGAGTGATCTTCCAGACTTGGTGCCGGCGTTGGATGGAAATTTGTGGACCGGTACTCTCGGATGGCAGTGGTATATTGTACCAAATATCCTGAACAATTTTGATATCAGAGGAATTTGATCCTGCAAAGGCTTGGGCGCTTGGGGGTACAAAAACAGGATCTTTCATGGTCCATGTTAGAAACATTTCATTGTTATTTGGAATTCTTGGTTTTATGGCATATCCCTCATAATCAGCCCTCGTTACTATGGAGAATTGTTGAGCGACAGAATAATTCAGCTCAAATTGCCAAATGAAAGTGCCTGGGGCTGTGCTTCCACCCTTAACATCCAGGAACTTGCCGGATTGTTTGTTTTTAACTGAATGAGTGCCAATAAAGTATTGCGCCGAGACCTCAAAGCTGATACATTGAAAAACGATGAACACTGTGGTTAGAAACAAAATTCTTTTCATTTGCCTTCCTCCGTCTTCTCTGATAGATTTTTTATTAATCTGTAACTTTTTGTGACTCACGACGGCCCGATACGACCAGCAGTGTTTTTTCATCCCAGGTGAATTGGACATTACCGCCGACAACAAAGGATACCATTTGCAGATTTCCGCTAAGCTTTGGATTATAAAAACCTTCGCATCGATTTGAGAGTCGCTTATATCCAAGATTTGATTCTTCCGGTGTCAGAGATGCACAAGTATTGCCCTGAGAGAGGCAAATCGTACTAGAACAAAGAACCAAACAAATAGACAATTGGGACATAAAAGTACTTATCTTAAAAAGCGTAACCCGTTTTGCTCTCTTACTGTTAGGCCTGCTTTTCCCTTAACCTGACATAAACTGCTGGGTTCAAAATGATGAACCCAACCTACTTTGACTCAGTAAAACTGCACGTTATCCTGATCCTGACTAACGGGCGCCGGTCATTTATAACAGTTATATATATGCCACGAACTGTTACGATGATCGGCAACATATTCGGCCATTTTCTCGTGATCTGGAGTGGCAGAAACGCTTCCTGTACTACCTAGCTTTTGGTTCAGATGCCCAAGGCCTTTACCAATATGCTCATCGACTAAACTCTCGAGAGCGCCCAAAGAATGGTGCACAGATGATTTGCCCCCAATCCTTTTCGCAAATATGCCCTCAAAAATTTGCGACCCAACTAAGTGATCTCTAACACTCTCAAAGCATTTGCTTAGAGGCTCGCCACTAAGACCTCTCTGCATGCACGTAGAGCGAATGAATGTGCCATTGAAATTAGTTTGAGTTAATTTCGAAGCCATACAGCGGAGTCTTTCAATGGTTTTAGGTTTTAGCGACACGCCCCATGCACGATGGTGTTGAATTAAAGCCAAAATCCGTGCTTGAGTATGAAGAAGAACGGTATCAGGTTGAAATAATTTATATTGGATTAAAACCGCTCTAGAAAGAGGATCGAATTTAGCAGTAGCATCTTTTTCGCCTTCGCTCGGAATAATGGTTACGTCAAGCAACCTTGAGACTCTTTTCACTGTTGATGTTTTTTTCTCGAGTAAATCTATTTCGAAAATTAATCGGTTCTTGACTTCCTCCGCCCTCCTATCTCCAAGACCCTTGTTATAGTCTTCCTCGCCGGACTTGTCAGTATAACCTTTTAGTGTTATCTCCCTTATAGGCTCGTAATACTGCCAGGAAACCCCGTTATGATACCAAGAGCTGATAATTTGCCTGGCGATGGCTCTGATTGTTTGAATATGATGGTTCCCAAGCTGGGACTCGTTGAGTACAAAGTGAGATAAATACTCGTTAGCCTCACCAGTAGGCGCAGGACTTTGCTTAAGCGCAAGGTGCTTATGTAGTATGTCTTTAGACCCTCCCGAATGTTCCCGGGGAAACCAGATCATTTGATAAAAAACAGCCGGCCTAGTATTAGGATTAAGGCTATTATATGCACGATATATACTATATACACGATCAAGATTAATTCCAAAATAATTTTCAACCGCCATTTTGTCCATATCGATAGTCGGAATGGGGACTCGGGCATAATTAGATTGACCTGCTAATCCTATTAATCTTTTCCCTATCGCAAAATCGTTATCTGTAGTCAGTTCTTTTCCTTTTGCTGCCAAAGTAATTACATGGACTCTGACATTCACTGTTGGCATTTTAACGGCGAGCTCCTTCAAAGGAAATTTTAACCACCGCAAGTAATTCCGTGGGCTCGCAATGTCTTTTTCAAAACGTTCCAGTGTCGGCAGCACCTTTATTGTCGGTACTCTATAGTTTGCTGTACCAAACAGGGTTAAATCAATGTCAGAGGTAATTTTTACTACAGCGGAATTATAATTTCTCCACCTTGTAGGCTGCGTTTTCATTTTTTCTCCGTAGTCAACCTTTCTTTCTCATTGCTCAAAATCACCAAAGAAGTCGGGATTCTCACAGCCATGGCGGCCCATAAGCCACGCTGCCGGTATCGAATTTGCGTTGGCATCTGTTTGACCGCTGTAGGAGCGTCCAGATAAAATTGCTCATCATTGTCATCCACCAGTGATGTAATAAGATATCTGTCACCACTGTAAAAGATTCGCGTTCGATATCGCGTCCTGACAGCAGCCACCGCGGGCTATCATTTTCACCCAATACAGTATTGAGCTTGACCAACGTCTTACCTTTTTCAATTGCGAAAGTGCCAAAGCCCGTGCCCGATCGCTTCATTCTTCTTGAGCAGCAAACTCAAGCCATAAATCTTCATAGTAGGAAAGCAGCAGGCAGATAATTAACAAACCATTCTTTTACATGCCCCTACCTCTTCGGTTCGACATGTCACTCATTTATGCCAATTTGTTGACTATTCCCTCAAGATCCAACCTTCTTAATCAAGTAATCTTCTCCTTCTCATCACTTAAAATCACCAACGACGTTGGAATTCTCACCAGCCATGGCGGCCCGTATGGCACGCTACCGGTGGCATATTTGACACGGTCATTCGTCTCGCCTTTGTAAGGTTCATTCAGATGAAATTCGTCATCATCCCCTACAGATGCAATAAGATACCTATCGCCACCGATAAATAACTCGCGCCCGACATCACGTTCAGACACTCGCCAGCGAGGACTGTCGTCATCATCTAATGCAACGCCTATCCGAACGCGGGTATTGTCCTTTTCTACAGACAAGGTACCGAGGCCGTGTGCCAGTTCTTCGTTCTTGTTTAGCAGTAGCTCAAGCCATAAATCTTCGTAATATGAAACATCCGGCTTTTGCGCGGGACTTTTAATCTTCTCGCGCTCAACGGTATTCTCCGACTCGATGTAATGCAGCAGACGCTCTTCATACCCAGGAGTTACAGGCACAATAACCTTGGCAGCCCCAGCCTGGAGAAACGCATTGTGTTGAGGGTCGGCCTTGTCAAAAACTCGTTGGCGCAGCTTCCAGGCATCACGTCTGCCCCAAAAATAAGGGTAGAGAAAATAAGACATCTGCCGCCATTCAAAAGCTTCTTCAAAAAAGTTGACAATGGGCGCCTGCATATCCGAATTTAGAGGGTCGATTTCCTGAAAATCGCCTTCCTGGCGGACTGCGTTAAACTGGTACGTGGCAAGCCGCACAGTCTTAATTGCCCATTTTTTAAGCTCGTCTTTCTCGATTCGTCGATTTTCCACTGCCGGACGAGTTTGAATTTCAAATAATGCACTATCTTGAAATTGAGCTTCTTCAACAGCCCGGTCGTACTCCTGTATCAAAACCTGATGAGCCTCACGAATTTTCTCCCAGGTACGCAGCTTCCAGTCAACTAACGATTGCGGCGTACGCTCGCATAGAAGAGCTACATTGGCAACCAAGGCTCTATCCCAATGCCCTCTCGCTAGAAATGAAACCGGTATACCCCCTTGAGGCCAGGTCTGTGGGGATGTAAGTTCAAATTCTTTTGTTGATTTGTGCGGCGCGGCCTCATCGAATATCTCCTGACCACCAATAGCGCAGTACAGGTGAACTCTATTAACCTGCCGCACATCATCCGCACCCTCGGTTCTCTTGATTCTAAATCTTGGGGCTGTCAGGTTGGCTATGCCAGAGAGAGGTATATAATTTTCCGGGATGTTTACCTTTTCGCTTGCCGTACTCTCGGCCCAATTTTCAGCGCTTTCATCGGGAGATGTTTTCCACGAATAACCAACTTTTACAAATTTGGGTGGTGGCGGCTCAACATCTTGGACACCATAAAGTTTGGTCAGACACAAATAATTTGCTTCTGAAACAGCCCCAGGACCAATTGCCAGTGGCGCAGGTTTACGAGCTTTCACTTCAGGTTTATCTTGCAAACGTTCCAACAAAGAAACTGCCGGTTCAGGGATATGAAACTCAAACATCATCCGTGTTCCATAGTGCCGTAACTCCACCTCATGAACCTTCTCCACCCACATGTAGACACCGCTAAACGATGATGGTTGCCCCTTTCCCTCAGCAGCAACATTTCTTATGCTGTGCTTGTTGAGTTCCCGTATCTGTTCGGTAATCGTGAGCCGTCGCAACTTCCTAACAGACTCAAAAACGCGTTCGACTGTACGTGAAACCACCTCTTTGGCCACATTAGTTGCTGAACTCCGAGACTCGTTGGACCCTCGGCTGAAATTAACGTCCAAAGACGTATCCACCTGGGTAAGTCCATATTTGCCGGAAGTATTAACGCCTGCATCAATGGAAAAATCCTGTTGGATAGTTTTTTGACTTTGAGATTGAAGTTCGTGCCTGTCTGTCGTTTGCAGGTCTCGTTCCGTTTCGGTTTCTTCAGTCGTTTCCGTCTCGGTAAATTCCTCGGTGGTTTTGGTGCGTTCGTGTTCTCTGACCTTTTCTTCGCCAGATAATACATTTTCAATGTGAGCAATCTCATTGGCATCATAATCGACCAGGCTCTCACGAGCTACCACCAAATCTCCCCAGCCAAGCGCGCGCATGGCCGGCCGATCATCAGAGGGGACATGGTCTGGCGGTAGTGGGATGTCTTCTTTCTCTTCGTCCTCCCAAACACGAATTTGGGCGCAAGCATCATTCGCCTCTGCTATTGTCGGTGAAGGTTCGAGTTCGCCTTGCACACTATCAAAATCCGGCCATTTGTTTTCAGGGTTTTCTCCAAATGTATCTTCGAATACATCCAGTTCTTCCTGAGTTAGACGATCTCTAAGCATACTGAAGAATTGTGCATCGAGAATGCTGCTTGCCTGCGCCTGAAGCGTTTCTGCTTTCTTCGCTTGTCTTGCTATTGTAACAATGTTTTTCCACCGCCAATAGGTACGAAGCGATTTTGATTGAATGGATTCCTGAATAGCGATCTTTTTTTCGAGCGTCACAAAAGCCTGTTTTTTTGCCGAAATTCTTTGCCGAAGATCAGATTTTGAAGGAGGTTGAGTATTGTGGAGTCTTTCCGAATAGGTTTTGTCAAGGTCTTGAAAGCGATAATGCAGCACACGCCACGTTCGTGGAAATACAATTTGTGCTTTTCGCAGTCGGGCTATGATGCCGGGCTCCTGCAACGAACCCGGACGTACCTGCAATCGCAGTGACAAATGTGCCGCTCTAATGAGGTTCTCCATCTTATCAATTGGCGGAGTATCTGTTTTACTAAGTTTGGAGATCAGCCATGAATCTGTTAATTGTCGATAAGACTCGACAAATTCGGCGGTGGTTGAAAACTCCCGTAAACTTATTCTTTCACCTTGAATTTTGATCCGTAGCTCCTCCAGCCTTGCAAAAGTAGTTGGATTCTCGCTTTCAAGGACTTCATGAACCTTTCTTAATCTCAGTTCTCCCAATTCTTCCTCAGTAAGAACGGATAGACCGCTTAGACGTGAGAGCACTTCTGGTGATGGATTTTCCGGATCTATTCGCAGTTCATCTGCTTCCCCACCTGGTTCCGAACCATCAGCTGGTTGCTGAAGCCGGTCGATGGCTTCACTATCCGACACATCTTCGGTGGGCTCAATGGTCAAGCCACCAACATGATGACGAAGGTTTACGAATTTGAAGACATCATTTTGGGAAATTGACATAACTACGCCTCCTTCTTCAAGCTATTTAGGAACAAGAGACAATCTCTCACTTGGGGCTGTCCGGAAAGAAAACATCCTTTGGCCACAGTTTTGCAATACACAAAAACATATTTGAGACTATTTTGTCTACCTCTAGTGTAAGAAAAATTGACGTTGGTGTGAGATAAGGTGCAGCTCAAATCTCTATTCGAAGCTTCACGTTTGAATCGACTCGTCAAGAGACGAATGCTCATCAAGAGTTTCACAACATTGTTCAGCGGTGAATTCACTAAAATCGCACTACCAAACCTGCTAGATGTGAGTTGCCAAAAACATCATTCTTATTAAAAGCGTAGCTAACAAAGCTATATTGCATCGAAGCAATGAACGAGTCGTGCTCGGAGGCATACCCGACCGAAAACGTTGCTGTTGAAAAGGGTTGATAGAGAAAACCCAGGGAAAATGAACCTTCGCCGTCTTCGTTTATTTGCAGGTCGCTTCCATAGTGGACCTTGCCTCTTTGATAAGAAAAGCCAAGCCCCAAAGCTCGCAAGGTTGTTTCATTTTGGGGGAATGGGTCCGGGTAGGCATAACTGATAAAATGATTGTCCAGGATGGCGTAATTGTCCTTTGCCAAGAGTTTCGTTCCTGCCAGATTCAATAGACTAAGACCCATATTCAAACCCGGTACTATCTCAAAGTGAGCACCTATATCAATATCATAGTAGCCGGAGTCTATTCTGTCCTGAGAAGCACCGACGCGGACACCAACCAGGTTATTCGAATCCACAACGGTCTCTGCAAATACGATCGGAATTTCGCTTGACTGGGAGATATATTTCGCGGTGAGTCCCAGGCTAAGCTGTGAATGAAGCCTAACAGACGTTGCGACAAAATACGCCTGTTCAACAGTTTCGAGCGCGTTCTCATGGTTGACCGAAAAAGCTTTTTCGAAGACATTTCGATGTTCCGTCTGCTGATACCAGGCATATCCCAGGCCGATACGAAAGCTGTTGCCAAGCGGAACTAGCAAACTTACATTCAATTGATCGTTGAAGTTCGTCAACACCTGGCTTTCCCCCCCAGACGTTCGATTCATAGCAGCAGGGTTTGAGAAAATACTACGTGCGTAGTTCATCGTCGGTGAAAACGCAAATCCAGGACTCGCCGTGGACGCGCTAAAAGGGTAAGAAAGGAACTCGCCACTGTTAATTTGGCTTGTCGAGAGTTCAGGTTCCAGGTGCGTTGGAAAACCCTGACCGCTGCCCATTGTTACTTTGGTCTGACTTCCGGTCGCATTGTGCGATTCATTAACGAGAGCGCCGACCGCACTCGCAACTCCCCACGCAAGGCGTTTGAACGTCTTCGAAATAACAGATTCATTTTCATCACAACTGAAGCAGTCTGATTCGACGACGAGGTTAGCACTGTTGGGGCCTCCGCTTCTTGCCTTGCCATTTGCCACACTTAAGGTCGCCGTTTCAGTGGCGATGAATGTATCCCCCCGCCCTAAAATCACGGTTATTCTCGTGCCCAGATAACGGTTCGGTACACGGTTTATCCTGAATGTTCCCTTGGTGTCCGTCACCGCCGAGTAGTCTCCAGGTATGTCCAGGGTGACACGAATGTTGTCGATGCACTTAGCGATGAGCATCTTCTTGCAGCTGATTTTGCCCTGGACGGAAATCACTTGCGTCAATGCTGGTTGCCCACTAACCAACATCACCCACAACACGATGATTGGTATTCTGCTCATGTATCTCCTCTTTTTGAGACCAACCCTGCTCAATTCCGGTCTATTGTTGTCAAGCCCACTAATAGAAGAAGCACGAAGACAATCGATGAGGCGAGGCTAAGGGTAATCAATTCCCCACGGGCGTGTTCCAAAAGTGGACTGTGTATGTCCATTAGAATGCGTGGTGTCAAGGGGTCGTCGCTTATCGGAATTATGTTTCCTTCTTTATTGATGGCGACACGCAAATCTGCTTGTACCAGGGTGCGGGTGGCTGCAAAAACAATGGGCGTGCTCAAAGCAAGCACAAACAGAAAAGTTAGACTAAGAAAGACGTGCCGCCTCCAACCCTGGCCATAGTGCGAGGTTATGCGCTCAAAAAACAGCGAATTCAGTTTTGCTTGCACGAAGCTCTCTGGTTTTGCTGCTGCGGACAGGTGGCGATGCAGTTTTCGTATGGAGAGCAGAGGCCAGAGCATTGCTAATAGCAGAATAAATGGACCATACCTGAGAGCGATGGTGTAGGCCGCCAGGCCGAGAGACTGATTGCCAACCTTGAAGACCTCCTTGTCTTTCTTGGCCGCCAAAGCCCGCACATATGTTCGATGTAGTCCTTGGATTTCTCTCATTTCCACTATAACGGTTGATGGAAGTTCTTCCCACTCAGGCGCATTGTCTTGTTTCTCTTGGACAAACACGGATTTTATTTCCTCTTCGAAAGCCCTTTGTACCTGTTCTTCCAGAATGAGGTCAACAGCAAAATGGTATTCTTCCGACAGGCGGTCGTAGTTGGACTGACCGTCGAATACTGCTGTCAACCCCAAAAGGAGGATAGCGCCGCTCAGCCACCGGATGTCGCGACGGAAGCGCACGTGCATGTCTAGCCAGACCGTTTGCGATTCTTTCATTCAACATTTCTCCAGGTAATCCGAAGCAGCACCTTAGAATTAGCAGATGCACTATATTGGCCAAATATGCTGAGCCACATTTGGCAGCACCACCTTAAGCAAGAGTGATGACTTAGAGATGTGTGTTTTATTGCTTTTAGCAATCCCTGTTAGTCTCTGCCCCTTTCTTTGCTAACAGGGTGCATCAATCTGTCTTAGCCACTAAAAGCTAACACACAGAGGCTTGAATTAACTAGACAAGAAGGCAGAGCCTTTGCATCAAGAGCTTAGAGGAGATACTTCCTAGGTGAAAAAAACGTCGTCGCGTGACGGGTGCAAAGACTGCAAATGGAACTTATAGTAGAGGAAAGGGCCGGCGGTCAATGGGAAACCCAAAGACTCGTAGTCTAATTTTCTCGCTGCGAGGACCCTTCTTCAAGAATCTCATCATACGATATCTGGAGGGGATATGTAGTGCATCCACACAAAAAAAAGAGATAAATTCTACCAAAGTCAAGGAAAAATAATAACTGTCTTGGTCCTTATGGATATCTTGAGGTTTACCCCAACTGTTTCGGCCGAGATTTTAACACCCAAAGAAGGGACATTATGCTGTTCTTGTCATTGATTTTGGGCCTGATTTTGCTAAGCGCTCCAGGTCGTGATAAGACGTTGTAGTTTCGTACGTGTGTTTTGTGATTTGGTCGCGATGGACTGTTGTTTTGCCCGGATGGTTTGTTTTTTGGTCAGGAAATTTTGTTCCGTGGCCTGAAAATTTTGTTCTTTGGTCTTGTCCATCTATTCCGTGGTTCGGAAATTTTGTTATGTGGTCTCGATGGATTGTTGTCTTGCCCGGATGGATTATAGTTTGGTCAATTAATTCTCTTCCGTGGTCTGAAAATTATGTTACTTGGTCCCGATGGATCGTTGTCTTGTCCGGTTGGATTGTAGTTTGGTCAATTAATTCTCTTCCGTGGTCCGAAAATTATGTCAGTTGGTCGCGATGGATTGTTGTTTTGTCCGGTTGGGCTGTACTTTGGTCTCGATGGACTCTTCCGTGGTCAACTAATTTTGTTGTTTGGTCACGATGGATTATAGTTTTGCCCGGATGGATTGTACTTTGGTCTCGATGGACTCGTCCGTGGTCAAGTAATTTCCTTGCGTGGTCGTGTTGGATTGTGGTTTGGTCGGAAAATTGTCTGGCGTAGTCCCGGTGGATTGTTCCGTGTTGCAAAAGTTTCATCAATTGATCCGGAATTTTTCTAATATCGTAGGTTAAGGTTTAATTTTGGTGATTTTTGCGAATCAATTCAAGCTTCGGTCCCGCATCGTCGAACGCTAGGGAAAAGGCGGGAAGACAACAGCGGCCCGCATGGATGAACGTGTATGTACAAGGGAAAGGAGTCCATCATGTCTGGGTTCAGCAATGAAGATCTGGTGCAATTGCACCAGCGGTTTAAACTCATGGACGAAGGCGCAGCCGGCAGCGGCATCGTCTTGCGTGCGGATTTGCAGACCGAAATCGCAGAACAGCGTCCTGCCTTTGCCGGGCTGACGCTGACCTTAGACAACCAGCGGGCGCAGGTGGCACAGGAGCGGCGTTTGGCACAGGCAGTTAAGGCAGATGCGCTGGACCTGCTGGACAAAGTGGTGGGTGACCTGACCAGCAACGCCGACCAGGAGCAAGCGGACTACGTGCTGGACCTGTACCATCTTGACAACGTCAAAACCACGGACCGCTACAAGGTGCTGGCGCTTTGTCAGCATGTGGCCACGGTGTCGGCGGCCGAGACAGAAACTCAGAACCAGGTAGCCCAGCCACTGCTGCAGGAGCTGCAAACCACAGCCGAGGCCCTGGCAAGACATCTGGACAAAATTCAGCAGTTTCGGGCAGATGTGGCGGAGACCTGCACGGCAGTGCGTAATGCCATTGTTGCCGGCCGCTATTTGAGGAAACGCGTCCACGGCCACCTGATCTCAGTGCTGCCCCTGGGCAAGCGCG
>JAJDAF010000048.1 GCA_029261995.1 Candidatus Zhuqueibacterota bacterium | reverse complement strand
ATTTCAAATCGCCCTTTCGCCGCGGCCAGTCTAAGTAGTCGCGGGCGGGACGGAGCCACCATAGGCTGCACTCGTTCGAATGGCCGCAACCGGACCCCCACCACGAGATTGACTTCGACGGGATAACTCGCAAGTTTGTTTTTGCGCTGGTCCCCAACTTTTCGAAGCATTCCTTTTCTGCAATGGAGGACCCACTGCGCATCGCCAACCAACTGACCGGACACCCTCTTTTCACCTGAGAGTAACGTTCTTTGTACTGCCAGTCGATACTAGGGCAGGATTAGTATCGCTTTCGGAACAGGCCGCGTTGGTCATAAAAACCCGCAGCCTCTTGCAGGAAGTCCCCCAACAGCTGGGCGTCATAATCAGTTCTGATCCGTTTGGCCGCATCAAGCAGGCTCTTGGCCGAGGCGGCCCGGCCAGGACGCAGAAGCTCGTAAATCTCCATAACATCCTCTTGCGACAGCCGGGTCATTTCGGCGGCGCGTTCCAGATTGTCGGCCAGTGCCCGACGCCCGACCGAGCCCGCAATCTGCGCTTGCTGCTCCAGTGCGCGGGGCGTGATGCGCAGGTCTTCCATGGTGACATCGCCACTCAGCACGGCCTCCATCGTCAGGGATGCCAAGGGTTTGCCCCGGTTGCCGGTCACCGCGTCGGGCCGGTTTTCGGCGATGGGGTAATCTTTGGCGGTCAGGCGTTTATCCGGTGAATGAGAGCGCATCAGCTGTCCTCCAGAAACGTGATTGTCAGATCCTCGGGCGTGGCACCGTCTTCGGTCATGGCGGTTTCGATCGCATAGATCAGCGCCACGCGGGCATGGAACCGCGCGCCCAGAGCCTCGCCCCGCGTTGGCACCACAACCGGATCCGGCAGATCACCCTTGGCATAGACCGTCGCGTTGAACCCCATCATTTCATAGTGCTCAAGCGTGGTGATTGGCGCGTTTGAGAAAAGCTCGAGATTGTTATGCGGCATGCGGTCTTTCTGGTGAATGACCGCCGTGCCCTTGGACTGGATGCCGATGCCCAGACCCGAGCCGGACAGCCGTGCGGCACTCAGGCCCAGAAACGAGGTGTCCGCCGTGTGCCAAAGCCGTACCAGCCGCATCGTGCCACCGCCGCGTTCGATGCCGGCTTGCAGGGCCCGCAGCACAGCACTCAGCCGATGGCCCGCCAGAGTGCGGAAGATCTTGGTGCCAAAACCGGGGCTGACGCCAACAACGATCTCGGTCGGATCAGTCCCGGGGTCGGCGGCGCCCATGATCTGATATCGGATGGCTTTGGCCTCACCCATTTCACTTGCCGCCTCGGCACGCAGAACCTCGTCACGATCAAGAACATCGCGGATGGCAGCAAGCTCCTTGCGGCGCGCCTCAGACAGGCGATGCCCCGTGCCGGGGCCGGTATAGTCGTTCGGGTCATTGATCGCGCTGATCACGCGGCCATCCCGCACCACGGCGGAGGTTTGCAGGTAATCGCCCGACACCCGCAGCTTGACCAGAAAGAGCAGGTTTTCCGCCTCATCGACAAACCCACCGCGATGCAGCGAGCGGATGACATCCAGCACGGTCACACCGTCACCGGCGATCTTGTCGCTGATCAGCCCCACATCGCGGGTCGCAAATGTGTCGGTGTCATTGGACCCCGAGGCCACGGCGACCGAGCGTTTCATTCCGTCCGTCGCCTGCGCCAACCCCAGATCCTCCAGCACATGTGACAGCGCCTCAACCGCCCTTCGGCGCAGATCAAGCGCGCGGGCATCCTCAACTGCGGTCAGCCCGCCATCGGCTTCAAAGTCGCGTTGCAGGACAAGGAATTCCTCAAGCTCTTCGCCGTTGAACGACGACGGATTGAACGAGTTGTCATACTTCAGAATCGAGCCAAAACCCGAACAGATCAGGTCGGAGCCGCCGATTAGATAGGGCAGCACCTTGGCGGCCACGCGCATATCCGATTCCGAATGGCGCGCATCATTGCCCGACGCACATTCCAGATCGAGCCAGACCGCGATCAGGGTCTCGGCCATTATTTCGCGCACGCCGCCGGGCATCGACGCGGCCAGCGGCGCGCCGTCGATCCCTCCGTTTTGCGTGCCCTGCGATCCCATGCCGCGTTGCAGGCAGAGGCAGCGGGCTTCGAGATAAAGCAGCGATTTCGCCTCATGGAACCCCATCAGCAATTCTGCCGCGGCCCCGGAGGTGCAGCGCATCTTGATCCCGCGCGAGGCATAGGCCGCCGCCAGCCAGGCCTTGGACCAGGGCGTGTCATCCCCATCAATGAACGCACTTTCGGTGCCGTAGACCGAAACCGTCTCGGCATAGGAGGTGAACCCGGCCATGCCGATCTCGAGCTCCTCGGCTTCCTCGCTGGAGCATTGAAACAGCGTTCCGGCCCGGCCCACTGCGGAGCCTACGCAGCAGGCCAGCGCATTGGACCAGGAATTGCGCGCAACACGCATGGTGGTCTCAATCTCATCAAACCCAAGTGCCACGGCAATCGCGGCATCGGCGGCCAATTGTAAAGGGTCGTCCTTGGCGTTGGTCACATGCGCCTGATTGCCAGGGCTTTGACGGGCGCGCATCTTGGAATAGGCAAAGGCAATTTCCATGGCGTTCAGCTGCGCCACAGCCTCGGCCAGTTTGGCAGGTGTCAGACCCCGGGCAAGGCGCGTGAGCTCGGTGCGCGGAACATTCATGTCCACCAGCATCCGCGCCAGTTGCTCCGAGGGGATCGCCATCGCCTCCTCGGCGATTTCCGGGTCGATATGATAGGTCGCGATGAAAGCATCGATCAAATCGAAGTCTTCAGCGGCCACGCCGTCCATCGCCGCGACTTTGCCGCCACTGATCTTCAGACCCGGCTTGGGATCGGCTGCGCCATGAAAGGCCGAGAACCCGTTTTCCGGATCTTCCACCGCGAATTTATCCAGCCGCAGCGCACGGTCATCCCAATCGTTCGCGCGTGCCCAGCGATTAGCATCGTAACCTGTGCTCATAACATAAGCCCCCTTGGAGTATTATTGTCTACAGAGCCTTAGGTGGGCATGCTCTAACCGCCCATAATCGCCTTAACTTCCAGAAATTCCTCCAATCCCCATTCGGCTTTTTCTCGTCCATTGCCGGATTTTTTGTAACCACCAAATGGCGCATCCGCCCCCCCAGTTCCGTAGTTAATATGGACCTGGCCAGCGCGCAGCTTTCTGGCAATAGCGGTCAATTCTTCCTTGTTCTCGCCCGCGACATAAGCAGCGAGTCCGTATTCTGTATCATTTGCGATGGATACCGCTTCATCGATGCCCTCGTAGGCAATTATCGACAGTACGGGGCCAAAGATTTCCTCTCTTGCTATGGTCATGTTGTTTGTCACATCGCCAAAAACTGTAGGCTTCACATAGTAACCTTTATCGAGGCCCGCTGGTTTGCCGATTCCACCTGCCAAGAGGGTTGCGCCCTCGCTTATTCCTTTTTCAATGAGGTCCTGAACTTTTGCAAATTGGACATCACTCACAAGGGGCCCAATATTCGTACCATCGGCTTTTGGATCGCCGGCAACGGTTTCTTCGGCGCGCTTCGTTGCTATGGAAAACGCTTCGGCTTTACGATGTGCCGGAACAAGCATTCGTGTTGGTGCATTGCATGACTGGCCAGTGTTCCCCATGCAAAAATCCACACCAGTCATAACTGATTTCTCGAGATGGCTATCGTCCAGAATAATGTTCGCAGATTTGCCGCCCAACTCCTGACTGACCCGCTTAACACCTTCAGCAGAAGCTTTGGCCACAGCAACGCCACCGCGTGTTGACCCCGTAAAGGACATCATATCAATACCTGGATGAGAAGACATGGCTTCCCCCACGACGGGGCCCATACCATTCACCAAATTGAAGACACCGGCTGGTACACCTGCCTCGTGAAAAATCTCAGCTATGACCATCGCTGAAAGTGGCGCAATCTCGGACGGTTTCAAAATCGCTGTACACCCTGCTGCAATGCATGGGGCGAGTTTCGCAAACACTTGGTTCACGGGCCAGTTCCATGGGGTAATGAGGCCGCATACTCCGATTGGTTCATGTCTGATTATGAACTGATCATGTTGATACTCGAATTCATGCTTGCCGAGGGCTCTTATCGCTGCGTTCAGATGGGCAAGGCCAACCATTGATTGCGCACCTTTTGCCAAGCTTGTTGGTGCCCCCATCTCAGTTTGAATTGCATCAGCGACATCGTCGACCCGTCGCTCATATACCTCTCTGATCGACGTAAGCAATTCTATGCGTTGGCTCACCGGAGTTTGTGAATATGATTCAAACGCGGTTCTTGCTGAACTGACCGCCAAATTCACATCTGCCGAAGAGCCCAATGAAATTGTTGCGACTACGCTCTCTGTCGCCGGATTAATCACATCCAATGTTTTAGCCTCAGATGGCTTTACCCACTCTCCGTTGATGTAGAAGTCAAGTTTATCCATACCGCTATCCTCTAATGTGGTTGCGCGGTGCTCAGCGTTGCACCACGTACATTTTTTCTATTGGTCCCTGACGTGGGAGAGAGCCTATTCCGACCCACCCGCCTTGATGTTGAACCGTTCCGTTTTGAATGACCGGCGGGCCTCGGTCATTTGCGGAGCTAACGCGCATGAAGCACTTATGCATGACGGTTGCCGCGCCGCTGGAGGCGCACCAACAGATCGGAGCGCACCACGGCTTGGTCCAACTTGTCTTACTGTCATCACAGCTCCAGGAAGTATTTTGCGAGAGTATTCTAATAGAATATTGTATATCTTATATCAATACTATCTGCCATTTCGGGGAAATCAAGCAAAATTCCTGGAAGGCAATGCTATTGAACAGAACGATCTGATCCCTTGGGCACTCCGGGTAGTTCTCTCATTCCTAAAGTGGTCTGAGCTCACCGAGAGGGCGGCCTGCGACCTATCATCTTGTCATGCTAAAGTGTTTCGGAAAAAACCTGAGGCACAAGTAGGATCGCAGCGTTTCAGCCCTACCCTGTACAAAGGCAAAGCTGAATTGCTTTAGGTCCCAAGGAGGGACACCAGGCGCTCAGCTGATTCAAGGAGGTGCGTACGAGAGATTTTCATATCACTGCGGTCCTTCAGGCCCACAATTGACAGGGCCGCGACGCAATGATCGCCGGTGCTAAGGACCGGCGTGGCGGCGGACAGAAGCCCGGTTCCAGGTTCCGAAAATGCGATCTGCTCTGCCCGGATCTGTGTGACCTCTTCCTTTGGAATGCTGGCAAGGGCTCGGGCACAAAGCTCTCCTTCAATTCTGAGATCCTCGAAGATTATATGCACCTTGCCCGAAGCCGAACTCATCAGATCGAGCCTGGTGCCAACCCATTGTCGAGCAACAATCAGCTGGTCTGCTTCAACACTCTGGGTAATGATAGGCGAACCGCCCTGAACGAACGTGATCGACGCTGTCTGGCCGGTTAACTGGGCAAGGTCTTTTAGAATATTCTGCGCACGTTCGCTCGCATGCATGTGTCGCAACGCCATGGAGGCAACCGAGATGACATGCGGCGAGAGTTGATAACTACCGTCATCCCTTAATTCCAGCCAATCCGCATCGGTGAGTGTCTTAAGCTGTTGATAAGCGGTAGCGCGCGCCATTTTCAATTCCGTACAAATCTCGCTGAGGCGCATCGGTGTTGGCTTGGAGGCGATAAAGTCGAGCATCTTCAGGACCTTCGTTGCCGTCGAGAGGCTGCGCACACCTCCGAGTGTCGTCTCGGACCCAGATTTTGTCATGGTTGTTCTCCCAAGGCTGAATTGTAGAACGATTGGTGAATTATGGCGAAGGCGCAAGGTGCACCCGGAATTTTCTTGATTTCCCCAGAATGGTGGATAGTATTTGTATAGGAGAAGATATATTCAATTAGAATACAACAGCAATGCCTTGGAGCTGTGATGACAGTAAGACAAGCTGGATCGATCCAAAGCGCGCCCGAGCCGCTGGATCCTTGCGAACTCCGCCCAGCCGCTCTGATGATGCAACCCGAGCGCCTTGCGGCGCTTCAACCGTCACGCATCAGTGCTACACGCGCGTTTATGCAGCAATTGATCGAGGAGCGCTGGTCTTTCAAAAAGGTACGGTTCGACATCAAAGCGGATGGGGCGGGAGAGGCTCTCTACCACATTGAGGCGCCAGGAAACTGGGTGTTATCAGTCCCGGTCCTTTCCTTCAAACCGACCCAAAAGGGGCGCACCCTCCGCATCATCGGCACCGCATGGGATATGATGGGCGCGCTGGTAGAAGGGCGTATATCAGAAGCGGATTTTGAAACCATGCGGCAAGAAGCTCCCAAGCTTTATCACGGCCGCGCCACGCCCGGCACACTGACGTGGTTCCGCGCCAATCGAAGTGCACGCTTCTTCGACGATAGTGTCGCGTCACTGGCAGCGGGCAGTCAACCCGATGCAGAAAAGTTATGGAACGCCGGGTACGCCATGCGCAACACGGGCGTGAATGGAAACGGGGCCTTCGGCACCAGAACCTTCCGCGCTCTCGAATCTGACCATCCGCTCCGCGGGTCGCTGGCCGCAGAAATGCTTTCCGCATACATGATGCGCGTTTTTTCCATCGACCTGATGAACCATCTCGCCCGAAAGGCAGGCGGCGATACGGCTGTTGAGCTGAACCCGGCCATGACACGCTATCTGGGGGTGGGAAATGCTTCGGCCATGGGGTTGATGCACTTCACCAATAACTGGCCAAAGCTGATCAACCGCTGGATGTTCGTGCGTGAAAAATGTATCGCGCGCGCGAAAATGCTCGATCTCAATGCGGATCCCGAGCCGCTGGACCGCCTTATCACGCTTACTGAACGGGCGATAACTTACCGCAAAGAGGATACAACGCACTACACTCGCTATCCTAGCGGTGCCAAACTGGCCGCAGAATTGTCATACGTACACGCAGACCTGTGTCGCCTACGCAGCCAGTTGAAAGCCGGCGCGCTTGAAGCTTCCGCTCCCTTCAGCGGGTTCTGTGCCTCGGTAGAGGAACGATTCCACCCGCATACAACCGAAACGCTATTGTCCCTCATGATCGACCTTGTGCCGACCTACGCCGACCAGCAGGTCAGAGCGTTGATCGTCAACGAAGAAGCCATTGGCGCGCCCGAAATGGCGACTGGCGAATTACAAGAACTACTACGGACCGAATATGCTTGGGCGTTCGAGATGGATCTTGATGCTCCCGAAGCCCGGCATTTCATCTGGTACAAGTCACGTAACGCCGAAGAACCCCGTCGGGGTCCGCGCATCGACATTGATGAAAAGCACGAGTTAGTGCTGGACGTGCCGCGCTTGGTGGTCGAGCTTGACGCCGCTCTGGTTGCGGCACCGCCCGGGCAGAGCGTTTCCCGGTTCCTGATCGACAAACCCGACCTGCGTCAGATCGTAACGCGGGTACAATCGCTGAGCGGGCTGCCCTATCACACGCCCCACGCCGACATTATGCACCGTGATTTCATTCCCGCGCATATCACAAAATTGCTGAACTCGGGACTGCATGGTCTCGATAAAACTGTGGATGCGATGGATCGCGGCATCTGTGGCGTCCTTTTCCAAGGCGCTCCTCTGCCTGACGAAATTGCCAGCGGAACGGCGGATACGGATTGGGCAAATCCGGCCCGCCCAGGCAGGGCAAAGTCATGACGGCGGTAAATGTTCCCGATTTCGTCGTATCCCTGCGGGAAGCCCGCATTGTGATTGACAGGCTGTTGCAATGGAAGGGTTTCCCGGCGGGACGCCGCCCAGCGCTAACAGAGGCCGGGCTGTACTCCGCATCGCTTGGCCTGTCCGGCTTTGAGCTCCTTCTCGACAACATTGACTCGCTCAAGATCGGCATCGAAAGACGCAGTGCAATCTATGACGACGCGACGGATCTTTGCCTTGATGCGCAAGGCAAGCATACCTGGGCAGTCGCCGAGGAGGTCAGCGACCTCCTGACAGAAATGGACCGTCGCCAAGGTGAGGGTTGCGTTACGGTGATGAACCTTGCCGCCCCGGAAGAACTCGCGGTGGTTGGCCCACTGATCCAGAAGCATGGCCTCGACGTCAACATAGAAACCTCGCGGAGCGGCACCGCGGTTGCCCGCCTGGTTGTGCCAAGCGCCCCCAGGGAAAGCGAGATTTTGCGAATATGTCACCACGGGATACCGACGGATCGAGAATTGTGGTTCGAGCTGTTTGACACGTCGAACGCTGCCCAAGCTCCCGACACAAAACTGTCCCGTATGCACACTGGCCCTGTCGTTCTTGCGGAGGACGGCACCCTCGTGGGGTCAGAAAATAGCGAAGAGGATCACGATATGGATACTTCGCTGCTTACTGAAGAAATTATAGCGGAACCGGTAATGAAAAAAGGAAAAGGCTAATGCTTATTGACGGACTCCAATGCGGCGATTTTCGACGCGACATTTTCGAAAACTTGCGTGCTGGTGGATTCACCTGCGTGACGAATACTGTCGAGTTCTGGGGCGGGGCGATCAACAGTCTTGATGCCATTGCTGACTGGCTAGACAAGGAGCGAGCCAACAGCGACATCATGATGATCTGCCGCAATGTGGCCGACATTCACACTGCCGACAAAAACGGTAAGGTTGGGGTTCTCTTGGGGTTTCAGAACTCCGGTATGTTCGAGGGTCGTATCAGATACCCTGAACTGTTCGCCCAGCTGGGCGTTCGTGTGGCGCAGCTGACCTACAATATACAGAACGATATCGGCGGCAGTTGTTACGAGCCACATGATTCTGGCCTAACCCGGTTCGGCCGAGAAATCATCGGTGAGATGAACAAATACGGCATGATGGTCGATTGCTCACACGTCGGCGAGAAGACCACGCTGAATGCGATCGAAGCATCCTCCAAGCCAATCGCGGTCACACATGCCAATGCTGAAAGTCTCATGCCGCATTTTCGTAATAAGTCCGACACCGTGCTCAAGGCGCTTGCTGAAAGTGGTGGCATCATGGGCTTGGCCATTTATCCGAATATCACACCTAAAGATGCTTGCGACAGTGTAGACGGATGGGCCGAGATGATGGCGCGCACCGTTGACATAATGGGTTTGGAACACGTCGGTGTTGGCACCGATGCGGGCCACTATGTTGGAACACCAGAGCTCGATTGGATGCGCCAGGGTCGTTGGACACGAAGCGAACAATATGGTGCGGGCGCTAAGGACAGGGCCCTGATGCCGCCCCCGCCAAAGTGGCTGCCCGACATTTCCAAGATGGGCCTGCTGCCTGCCGCGCTAGAGCGCAGGGGGTTTTCGCAGGAAGAAATTCATCTTCTAACCGCGGGCAACTGGCTGCGGGTCTATGAAGCAAATTTTGGGTGAAGGCGGAGATATGTGGACAAATAATATAAGAGGAAAGAGCGCCTCTGTTGAGGAACAGACTAAATCAAAAGCGAGGATATTTCCGGGGAGTAGGTCAAGTGGCGGAAAAGATTTGCGATATGTTGTCATTCCTTGAGGTTATGTGTTTTTTGGACAAATACCAACATTTTCTAAATACAGGAACTGGTTGAGAATGCCATTTGTGGCAACGTCGACCTTGTGCAGGCGTTCATCTACAACAGGGAGGGAAGTGAATATGGAAGATGACAAAAGGCTGATTAAGAAAATTCTGAACGACAAACGTACCACGCGCCGTGAGTTTATGGTTGGCGCGTTGGCAATGGGGATGTCGATCCCTGCCGCATCCAGCATGTGGAGCAATGCCCAGGCGGCCACGCCCAAACGCGGTGGCCATCTCAAAGCGGGCCTCGACGATTTTAACACGGTCGATTCGCTTGATCCGGCCACTTTTCTTGCCACGACCATGGTTATGATCAGCCGCGCATTCCGCGACAGCCTTGTAGAAGTTGGGCAGGACAATTCGGCTCAACCCGGCCTGGCGGAAAGCTGGGAGCCAAGCGCCGATGTCAAGACTTGGCGCTTCAAGCTGCGCAAGGGCGTAACCTTCTCTGACGGCAAATCACTTACAACTGAAGACGTCATCAACTCAATCAACGTTCATCGAGGGGATGATTCAAAATCGGGCGCAAAAGGTGTATTTTCCGGGATCACGGATGTCACCGCCGATGGCAGTGACGTGGTCGTTGTTACCTTGGCAGATGCCAACGCCGACTTCCCGTTCCTGATGACTGACTACCATATGAACGTCGTACCAACCAGGGACGGTAAAGCTGACGTGCTTTCGAAAGAAGGCACCGGGCTCTATAACCTGATCGACTTTGAACCGGGCGTTGGGGCAAAATTGGAACGCAATCCAAATGCCTGGCAAAGCGAGTTTGGATTCTTCGACTCAGTCGAAATCATCACGATCCTTGATCCCGCCGCGCGCGAGACCGCGCTGATCACGCAATCAGTCGATGTGATCAACCGGCCAGTCCAGAAGACGATCTCAAGGCTCAAACAGGTACCCCATGTCAACATCGTTGATGTGAAATCAAACTACGCATTCACCCATCCAATGCGGATGGACCAGGCTCCGTTTGATAACGCTGAATTCCGCCAGGCCCTGAAGCTCGCATTGCCGCGCCAAGAATTCGTTGACAAAATCCTGTATGGCTATGGTGAAATCGGCAACGATCAGCCACTGGGTCCGCTGTTCAACAATTATGACCCGAGCATCACCAGTGAATACGATCTCGACAAGGCAAAATCACTGATCAAAAAAGCAGGCCTTGAGGGTTTGAAATTCGATATTCACAGCGCCGATGCAGCTTATCCTGGTGCGGTCGATGCTGCGCAACTCTTCGCAGAAAGCTTCGCCAAGATTGGCGTGTCCATGAATGTAGTACGTGAGCCGAAGGATGGTTATTGGGCAAATGTGTGGAACAAAAAACCTTTCTGTTCCTGCGTTTGGGGTGCGCGCCCCGTCGAGGACATGATACTGTCGATCGCCTATGTCTCGGATGCTGCATGGAATGATACAGGAATATCCATTGAGAGGGTAGATGAGCTGGTCAAGGCTGCTCGCGGTGAATTGGACACAGTCAAGCGCAAGGCGATGTATTCGGAAGTCCAGAGGCTGATTTCCACACAAGGTGGAACACTGATCCCGGCGTTTGGCAATGACCTTGCTGCGGTCAACAAGAAGATCGGTATTGGTCCAAACATTGGCGGTGGATGGGAAATGGACGGCGGGCACTTCATCAAACGTTGGTGGATGAAAGGCTAAATCTGACGGCGTCGTAAGCCTATTTGATCTCCCTCCCCAAAGCGTTCGGCCAGAAACCTGACAAACAGCTTTTGGCCGAACGCTGTGCAAGAAAAGAGCGCCCGCACGCGCCCTGCTTTTGTCAGATGCCTCAGGTTAAAGCCTTTTGCGTTTTCCCTGAGTCAGGGAAAAAGGAAAATGCCCACACCACTTGAATTTTGTGGGCGTTTTGAAGTCAATCTGTGAACCAGATCAAATGCAAAACGCTTTAGTTGCGGACATGTCTGCTATTCGATGCCCGGAGATGAATTCCCGCTACTTCTTATACCCGTGACGTTGGTCAGAAAATTCCAAAGTTGCTTAGCGGACGGTGAGAGTTGAGCGTTTGCCCTGTAACACAGAAAGTATGACTTTCTTGGTGCAAGCCCGGCATTTCCAATCCTAACCAGCTCGCCGGACCGAAACTCGCTGTCGAGCAGATCCGAATAGGCAAGGAGGATGCCTTCACCCTTGATTGCCTTGCCGACCGAATGCATGTAGCTGTGACAGGCGATCGTATGCCATGATGAAACTTCGGCAAATTTCTTTTTCTCTAGCCAGCGTTGCCAATTGATCCAATCTGGCGTGAGGATGGGAAATTCCAAAAGAGCAGGCGCGTTCTCCGCGGGTATTGTGCTGTCAAACATCGCCAGCGCCTCCGCCTTTTCGGCAATCTCTGGCGAAGCTGCGGGCATCAGTTCGCCGCCCAATAGTTTGGTGGTTTCCCAGCCAAGTACATTCCCATCGCAAAACAAAATGGCAAGATCATTCTGGTCCGACAACAATTCGGCTGTGTTTTCACTCGTCACAACATTCACATTGCACGAACTGTCGCTCAGCGAGAATTCCCGGAGTTGCGTGTATAGCCAGAACATCGAGGTGGTTTCATTCGCGGCGATGCGAACCACAGGCTCTCCTGGTGTTTGGACCTTGGCAATTGCAAGTTTCAGGAAATCCAGCGCAATCTCAACATCCGCCGCCAACACCTTACCTGCTTCGGTAATCTGCAAGGAATTATTGTCGCGTGAAAAGAGCGGTGTTCCAAGCCAATCTTCAAAACGCTGAATGCGTTTGCTAACGGCCGCTTGAGTTACAAACAGCTCCTGGGCGGCGCTGTTCAGACTGGGGTTGTTTGCGGCCGCATGGAAAAACAGCAGGTTATCAAGCGGTGGCAGGTCTTTGCGATACTGGCTCATTCCATAAGGTTATAAATTTTAGGGACAATTACCAACATTTTATATTCTCCTGAAATAGGTGAAACATTTTCATGTCGAAGCAATAGGAGGGTTTCCGATGTCAGGCACTGATGAGCATTTGAAAGCAGGCACGAGCAAGGCATGGAATTGGCATCCAGACCTGCCCGTCGGCGTAACGCCGCTCTTCGCATGGCCGCCGAAGCCAGTGGCGACGCTGAAGTGGTTCGCCGGCCGCTGGCTGCCTGTCACCGAATTTACGGTCTACGCGCTGATGGCTTGGGCGACCTGGGCTTGGCTGGTGCCTCCGCTAGAGCAGATGCAAACGCTTGAGTGGGGCTGGGTTCTGCAACTTTGGGCACGCAATTTGGTCGCGTTGATCGTTTTTGCCCAAGGTCTGCATCTGTGGCTCTATGGATGGAAAAGACAGGGTGACGATTTCAAGTATGATCGACGCGGGCTCGCCAAGAACGCGCGGAATTTCCTGTGGAATGATCAATACTGGGACAACGTTACCTATGCGTTGTTGTCCGGTGTCACGATTTGGACTTTTTACGATGCCATTGTCTGGATGGGCTATGCCAATGGCTGGGCACCCATGATCACCGTGCAAAGCAATCCGATCTGGTTCTTCGCGTTATTCCTGTTGTTTCCCCTCATTCAATCATTCCATTTCTACTGGCTGCACCGTGCTTTACACGTTCCGTGGATCTACAAGCGCGTGCATTCGGTACACCACCGCAGTGTCTCAGTCGCGCCGTGGTCTGGCTTTTCCATGCATCCGATCGAGCATATTGGCTACATGAGTTTGCTCCTGATTTTTCTTGTCGTTCCCGCCCATCCGATCCATTTCATCTTTTTGGGCTACTGGCAGGTGCTGGCGACCGCCACCACTCATGCCGGATTTGAAAACCTGGTGCTGGGAGACAAAGCGCACCTTAAGGTCGGGGCGTTTCACCACCAACTGCATCACAGGTATTTCGAATGTAATTACGGCAATGCAGAGATACCGTGGGACAACTGGTTCGGCAGCTTTCACGACGGCAGCCCCGAGGCGACCGAACGCGTGCGGGAAACCAAGAAGCGTATGCATGCGAACATGTCGCGCGAAGGAAAAAATAAATGACACCGAGTCAATCGCTGGTGGATCGACGCGCTGTTTCCCTACTAAAAGACAAAGTTGCTTTGATCACCGGAGCTGGGTCTGGAATCGGGCGCGCAGGTGCGATCGCAATGGCACAGCACGGCGCAACAGTGATTGTAACTGATCTTGATGACGAGAAAGCGGCGCAAGTCGCTGCTTCGATAAAAGCAGAAGGTGCTAGCGCTTATTCCGCCGCTTTGGATGTGACAGATGATAGTGCTGTGAATGCCGTAATCAACGAAACTGTCATGACACATGGTCGGTTGGATATTCTACACTCACACGCAGGATACCAAATTGAGGGTAATCTTGAGCAGGTTCCGCTGGAGGGTATGGATTTATCATGGCGTCTGAACGTACGCTCGCATTTTATTGCGGCACGTGCTGCCGTGGGACATATGCGGGCGCTGGGAGGTGGCAGTGTTATCATCACTGCATCTAACTCTGGCGTGCAATATGACCCTGAAATGATTGCTTATGCCACGACAAAGCATGCTGTAGTGGCGATGACGCGGCAAATGGCGGCCGACTATGCGAGGCACAACATACGGTTCAACACACTTTGTCCAGGCTTCATCGACACCCCATTCAATGCCGGTTTTGAAAAGCAAATGGGAGGGCGAGATAAACTTGAAAACTACATATCGCAGACAATCCCAATGGGCCGCTGGGGTACAACCGGCGAAGTGGCTGACTCAATCCTGTTTCTTGCCTCAGACATGTCCACATTTATGACGGGCCACGCGTTGGTGATCGACGGTGGTGAATGCATCTGACTTTAACATGTGGGGTTGAATCCGCCCTAGGGGGTGGTCAGCAAATATCCACCATCGATAGTTGACACAGTGAGACGCTATTTGAGCAGACGTAGGAAACGACTTTGGTCGGAAGATGATGTCTTTGAGTATGGCCCTTTTTAAAATAGCCGATGACAAGCTCGAAAGGGATGGCTCCACAAAAAGGATTTGAAGATGATTGAACGTATTGATGCCGGTGTCCGGTCTTCCAAAATTGTAAAGCATAACGGGGTTGCCTACCTCTCTGGCCAAGTAGGTGAGGGAGAAACGATCCAAGAGCAGGTTAAGATCTGCCTGGGAAAGATCGACGCTTTGCTGGAGCAGGCAGGCTCCAGTCGTGAACAGATGTTGCGTGTCACGATCTGGCTGGCAGATATGTCAGATTTTGCCGGTCTTAACGAAGTCTGGAATGCTTGGGTTCCTGAGGGTCACGCGCCAGCCCGTGCCTGCGGCGAAGCCAAGCTAGCCCGTGCAGAATTGAGGGTCGAGTTTATCGTGGACGCGGCCTATGATTGATCTCTTGCGGGTTTCGAAGCACCGTAACCATCAACAAGTACCTTGATCATGCGGCGTCTTGGCCGTTTGTCTGTGCTTCCATCATCGCTTGATATTTCCAAGGCAGCAAAGCATGGAACCAATGGATGAGATAATTCTGAATACGTTCGAGCACCCAACCCAGCCAGGCTTAGGGGTTTACCTTGTTCATCTTTGCGGTCTTGACGAGGGTGTAAGCGATGGCGGCAGACTTGCCCCCTGTTTCTAATCCCATGAACAGATAGTTCTTGCGACCTAGGGTGTACTACTTTGACATTAGGTTTCTTGTGCCGGTGATCTGCCACTAACGATAACTGCTTTCCTGATTTCAGGCTGTACAAAAAAACTTTGGTTGCAGAACACGCGGAGCAACGCTTGTAACCCCTGTTGAAACATAGGTCGTTTCAAATTTGCCGCGGCCTGCTTGAATGGCCTGTTTCCCTGCTACGTGGCAGCGCATCATTATACGCTCCTGCAGCATTATGCGTGCTGCGAGTGCTCGCAGCAAGAATTTGAGATTTCCGGGTTGGGCTCGAAGCTGCCGATCGCATTGCTCAATGAGTTGGCGGATATGACCGACGTTTCCGGCCCTTAGCCGACCTTGACGAACGAGTTGGATGCTGCGGCGCAACTCTTGAATTCGGACGTTCGCTGCATTTGCTCGGTGCTTCACCGATCTAAGGTCGGCTCAGCGGACAAAGCGAGCTTTTGCTGTGTTTTCACCAAGGTCCGCTATTCTGTCATCATTGCGCTGTCTTTCAACGCGCGTTCGTCCTCTGGCGATAATTCCGAGTAACTGCGGACGCTGCGTAGATCGCTGAAGAGCGCGACAAGAAACGACGCCGCAAATGCGAGAACGACGAACACCAGTCCGGATTGCGGCCCCAACGTGCCTGCCACCAGTCCGCCTGCCAGCGCACCCAGAGGGCGAATGCCATATATCGCGGTCTGGATGACGGCGTTGACCCGGCCCAGGCGTTCGGATGGCGTGACGAGTTGGCGGACGGAGTTTTGTGCCACCAGCCACATCGAGGGCCCGAAGCCGAGTAGGAACGCGCAGGCATAGAAAAGCAGGGGTGAGTTGCCAGTGGGGATCAACGCCATCCCGAGGGCTGCGAGAACGCTGCTTCCGGGGCCGAAAAGCAGGATCAGGTTTGGAGCGATATGATCCGAGAAGCGCCCGATGACCCATGTGCCGAAGATCATCGCCAGCCCAAAGGCGGAGAGCCCAATGCCGAATGCGCCTGGGTCCATCATATAGACTTGTCGGATGACCGGGACGAGAACGACGAGCAAGGCTGCGAAGGCAAGGTTCCAGAAGATCGCACAGAACGAAATCGGTAGTAGAAGCCGGTGGCGAAGAACGAAGGCACCTCCTTCGACAATCCGCTTGAAGACATGGGAATTGGCAGGCGGCTGCATTACTACGGCCGGAAGCGCGCTTGTGAAACCCAACGTTACCAGTGACGCGATCACTGCCACCGCGATGATCAGCGCGGGCGGAACAGCGGTGAAGTAGAGACCGATCAGAAGCGGCACAACGAAAGACGCGATAGCCCTTGGCACTTCGATTGCCGCGTTCGCCTTGGCGAGGCCTTCGCGCGAAGAAATCTTGGGAAGGATGGAGAGGGCTGAAAGGACAAACAGCACGCCGCCAAAACCCGCGATGGTCACGGATGCACCGAAGACAAGGATGCTGTCGAGCATGATGGCGACAAGTGCCCCGGTGAACCCGATCAGCGACACCATGCCAGCTGCTATCGTGAGATTTCGCTGTTGGACGCTATCAACCAGTATCCCGAAGGGTATAGACCCGACAAGATGGGCCATTGACTGGCATGCCACGAGGATGCCGATCACTTCCGGGGATGCGCCGAAAACAAGGGCTGCGATCAGCGGGACCGACACGAGCGCAACCTGATCAGACAGGTGCACACCATAGGCAGCTCCGGTAAGGCGGGAAATCGTCTGCAAATTTTCTACTCCGTCAAAGAAATCTTTGACGGCAGGTTAGTACTGCTCGACTGTTCGAAACCACCCGATTCATGCGCAATATCCATGTAAAGCCGCCATTCGTACTCTGTGCAGCATTTGTAAAAATGGGCTCAGAGCTGACTATGGCAGCCTCTTATTCCAAAGGCAGCAACGGGCCGAAACCTACATGAGCTACATGTCCGCTCTTCCCCACGATGGTAACGACCGGGCGTCAGCGAACCACCAGGCAACTGCAGGGGCTCGTGTGGTTCACCTTGTACGACACGCTGCCGGCGAGCAGCCCTTCAGCCCCGCCGAGGCCACGGCTGCCTATGGCGATCAGATCCGCCTTTTCGTGACTGGCGACCTGGACGATCTTGCGCGCCGGATCACCGTCGATCACGATCATGTCGGCAACTTCAACACCTTTTGCCTCGGCGATTTTTTTGCCGCGGGCGAGAACCTGTTCGCCGATTTCCTTGAGCGCGTCCTTGGCGACAACCGGCGGAATGAAAGCACTGCTCACATGCTCCGCGATCGGATGCAGCGCCGGGTCGAGTTCCTTGCGCGCGCTCTCGCTGAGTTGATCCATGTCGATCGAGGCGCGCAGCTTTTCGAGCGACGGGCCGCGCCACATCGCGTACATGAGAAGCAGCTTCGCCCCGGTTCTGGCGGCAATGTCGCTTGCGAGATCGACCGCCCTGTCTGCCTGGTCGGAACCGTCGGTCGGCACCAGGATGGTCTTGATGCCTTCCAGAGCCGGTTGCCCGTCCTTGCGGTGCACCGTCACGCAGGAACACGGCGCGAGGTGGAACACCTTGTGCGAGACACTGCCCAGAACA
>JAJDAF010000047.1 GCA_029261995.1 Candidatus Zhuqueibacterota bacterium | reverse complement strand
GAAAAGTTAATCCTGATAAAATTAATGTATAAGGTTGGAGCCTTTTTTGCAAGCAATTTACACGAATTCTGTAATACGTAACTCCTAAATTATTAATTGATTATATTGTGGTGTCCAAGCAAATTTTGGGGGACATCCTGAAGCAAGTATACTATTCTTGATTCTACTGAATTTGTCCTACACAACGAGACTCTCGTGGGCCCAGCTCCCCAGCACGTATGATTACTTTCCTCTGGCGGTCGGCCACCAATGGGTCTACTGGGTATTACAGGATGATCCCTACTTCACCAGGATGGTTGAAAGCGATACGTTGTTGGGCGATACTCTGAGAGTCTACAAAGTCTCGGAATATGATGAGATGTATTACTACCACTACAACGAAGACTCGACGATTCTCTATTCGACAAAAGAGCTACCACAGACTGTTGAGTCAGGTCTTGCCATACTCAACACCCAGAACGGACTTCGCTCCAGGTGGATCGTCACCTATGGTGGCTTTACGCGAGCGTTTGCAATCATGGATACTGGCAAAGTATATGACCTCTTTGGTCAAACCTGGCCAGACGCACAACTGGCAGAAGTTGACGCATTTTCTGACACCCTAACTTTTTTGGAAGCCGTCGGGAGGTATGTCGTAGGAATTGGTCCTATCCAATACGCCGAAGATGGTATCGTGTATGCCAGAATCAACGGAATAGAGTACGGCGAGAATCCTACTAGCGTAGGAGACACAAAGAGCAATGATGATTCCAAGATTCCGAAGACCATTCAGCTACATGTCTATCCCAATCCGGTGAATCAAACTGCTACTTTTTTGCTGGACACGGATTCCTCCCAGGAATTGGAGATTTCGATAGTAAATATTTTGGGAGAAAGAGTTCGAATATTCACCATAAAGCCAACATTATCGAGTTTTCAATTGCCGTGGGATGGGAAAGATAAGAACGGTCATTCATTGGCAAGCGGTGCATATTTTGCAATTGCAAGATCAGGGAATATTTCGAAAGCAATTAAGTTCACCTATCTTTTGAAATAAGTTCTCGCTTGGTCCCACAAGGTTACTACCCTGTGCGGAAAAAATGGCTTGGCATGCACCACCCTTACAGTTTCGGCAAATGCCTTCAGTCGGATTGATGCTATCCCAGCGTCAGAAGTCCGCATTAAACAGCGGTAAAACCTTCAACCCCTTCGGATTGCTTTTCGCGATGTTGATCAGCCCAAGCTGCACGCCGCGCAAATCGCTGGCGATGTTCAGCAGCGCGATGCTCAACCCGACGTGCTTTCCCTTGATCCGGCTGACCGCACCCATGGAAATGCCTTTGAATAGCCCGTCTGTTTCCACCAGAAAATAAGCAGGCGCCACGACCAGCGCCCGGATTTCCTCTCCGCCTACCGCCAGGGCCGCGGCAATCCCCGTGATTTTGGGAGAACCCACTCCAAGTCCGGCAATCGCCAGACCTTTGATTTCTTCCCCGGCGCCCATGCCGAGTCCGGCCACGGCAATCCCCGAAAGCCGCTTGCCCGCGCCGACGCCACCGAAAGACAGCGTGATGCCTGTGACATTTTCTCCCGCTCCCGCACCGAGACCTGCGAATGTGAAGCCTGACAGATTCTCGCCGGCGCCAAGGCCCAGACCGGCAAACGTAATTCCCTTCACATTTCCACCAGAGCCCAGACCCAGTCCTGCAACGATGATTCCGGCCACATCGCCACCGACACCGAGTCCAAGTCCACCGATGCCGATTCCGGTAAAATCGCCGCCTGCCCCAAGGCCAAGTCCTCCGGCGGCAAAACCGGTGACGTTTTGACCCGCGCCAAGCCCAAGCAAGCCGAAAGAAATTCCGTGCATATTTTTCTCCACGCCCAAACCGAACACACCAATTCCAACTCCCGTAAGATTGCGTGCGCCCGTCGCTGGCAACCCAAGAGCGACCCCTCTCACGTCGCCGTGCGAAGTCTGGTGTGGCATCCAGATCGTGGCGTTCAGGCCGTTCACCTGGCGCAAACGGCTGTCGCGGTAATTGAGACGCACGCCATGCACTTCGCGTGAATTGCCGATGCTGAGGCCGTATCGTTTGATGGTCAAATCTACGCTTTGCGAGTGGGCGGTGGCCACCGCGACAAGGAGAGAAACCAGTATTCTTTGAATCATTCTTCCCTCAAACAAGATGAAAGTCATTGAACCGCCATTACTCATATTTCAGAGCAATGGCGGGATTCCGTAAGGCTGCTTTAATCGCCTGATAGCTAACGGTCAACCACGCAATCACAAGCGCCGCCAGCCCGGCAAAGAGGAAAACAGAAACGTCGAGACTGGCGCGATAGGCAAACCCTTGCAGCCATGCTCGCATGCCGTAGAATCCAAGCGGTACAGCCACACAAAATGCAATCAAGACGAGTCGTGTAAATTCACGCGACAACAACATAAAAATGCCTGGCACGGTTGCTCCCAGTACCTTGCGAACGCCGATTTCCTTGGTGCGCTGCTCACTGGCAAATGAAGCCAGGCCAAACAGTCCAAGGCAGGCAATGGTGACGCCAAGGGCTGAGAAAACCGCAAAGAGTCCGCCGACCCGTTGGTCTGCACGGTAGAGGGCATCAAAATCATCATTCAGAAACGAGTACGAAAACGGCTGCTCTGGCGCATGGACATTCCAAATAGCTTCGACGCTCTGAATAGTTTCCTCAACCTTGTCGCCATGAATCCGGATGGCTACAAAGCGGGCCCACGGCCGTAGCCTGAGCAAAGCAGGCTCGATGGGGCTGTGCAAGGATCTGAAATGAAAATCACGAAGGACACCGATGACTTTGCCGGCAATCGGACCTTTGTCATCGACCTCGTAGATTGTCTTGCCAAGGCCATTCTGCCATCCGAACTTGCGCATCGCGGCTTCATTGATGACATAGGCGGTCGAATCGGTGCCAAACTCACGGGAAAAACTGCGGCCATCGACCAAATCCATGTCAAGAGTTTCCACAAAACCATATCCCACGGTGAGCCGGTTGACGAGAAACCCGGCTTCATTCTCTGCACCCTCGAGTTTGAAGGCATTCTGGTCCATCGAGTTTCCCGGTACATGCCAGGTGCCTGCACTCGTTACCACGGACGAAAGCTGGCGAACATCGTTCTGGAAGGTATCGAGTTGTTCCCCAAGGGCAGTGGCGCGTTTGACCAGGAGGACATGCTGTTTGTCAAAGCCAAGCTTCTTGTTTCGCATGAAGTTCAACTGTTGCCCGACACCGAGGGTGCCAATCAACAAAACAATAGAAACGGCAAACTGGAAAACCACCAGAGTATTTCGCAAACCGGACTTCCGAGCCCCGCGGCTCAACTCCCCTTTCAGAACCTGCACAGGCCTGAACGCCGCTAGAAATCCAGCAGGATAGGCGCCCGCCGCAAGCCCGACCAAGATTGTCATGCCGAGCAAAATTGGCAACAGCGTCCAGTCGTGCAGATAGTCGGTTTCAAGCTGCTTTCCGGCCAGAAGATTTAAGTTCGGCAAGAAGAACTCAAGCAGTAGAACTGCCAGTAACATCGCCAAGGCGCTCAAAAGAAAAGACTCCAGGAGAAACTGGCGCACCAACTGATTCCGGTTCGAGCCCACAACCTTGCGAATCCCAACTTCCTTTGCGCGATTGGCGGAACGCGCTGTAGAGAGATTCATAAAATTCACGCAAGCCAGCAAGAGAATAAAGACAGCCACTAACGCAAAACTCGTCACATAGGCAGGATTGCTAACCGGCTCGAAATTGTCTGTGACCCGCGAGCCAAGATGAATCTGCGTGACGCGCTCCAGAGTATAACGGTAGCCACCGCCTCCTCTAAAAAACTCGTCAAGGCTGAGTCCCATCGCCTGTTTGATTTCCGGGCCCACATATTTTCGAACCACTCCGGCAAGCTTGGCTTCAAAAGCTTTTGGCTGAGCGCCTTCCGCAAGGAGCACGTAGGTCGCAAGATTGTTGCCGACCCACTGGGTGCGACGGTGCCTGGGCAGGGTTACGAATGAGGCGAGCAGGTCATAGTGAAAGTGGGTATTCTCCGGCACATTTTCTGTGATTGCCGTCACCTTATAGTTGTGCTTGCCGTTGAAAGTCAGGCTTTGCCCAATCGGGTTCTCATCGCCGAAATACTTCGCGGCACTGGCTTTTGAAAGCACTACGGAATATGGCTCCGACAGGGCCGTGCGCGGGTCACCATCAAGGATCGCAATTGAAAAAAGGTCAAAAAAGGTTGAGTCGGCGAACATGACCCGGGCTTCATGATAAGACCGGTTGTCAGGAGTGGTCACCAGGACGTCTTGATTGCTGTCATCCAGACGGGTGCTGTTGACCACCTCCCGGTACCCACTTTTGAGCGCTGCGGCCATCGGGGCACAAGTGTTGGCGGTGCTCACCTCATGCCCGGCCAGTCGACCGTGCAGATTAACGCGATAAAGTCTGTCCGCCGCAATGTGATAGTCATCGTAACTGAGTTCGCTACGGACGTACAACAGGATAAACAGACAGGCTGCCATACCGACCGCGAGTCCAGAAACGTTGATGAAAGTATAACCTGCGTGCTTACGCAAATTGCGGAGCGCAATCTTCAAATTGTTCCTGACCATAGAGCGCCTCTTACCTTTGACAGTGAGCTTTCGATAACAGACACCCGGAAAAGAAAATTGTTGCAGACGCGCCGACATACCAAACGCAGGAAAATTGAAAAAAACGGTGGAATAATCAAAAGGAGGGGTTTGTACTTGAGTCGAACATAAATAATGCGTCGATACTTCCCATAAAACCTTGCACGGCTGGGGAAGTGTCGGCGCACTTTTTTTGGGGAGGACTCAGCTAAGTTCGTCCGGTTGCCGTGGAGCCAATATCAAGCCCAACATCACCAGTTTGTCGCTGTGTTCCTACAATGTAGTCCACAATTCTTGCCACAACGGTAGCATGTGCAAGCGCGCCATGATGCCCGCATCCTTCAGTCTGCAACAGCACGCTCGACGGCCACAGATTTGACAAGGTGACTGCCTCCGCGAACTTCACAACATCATCATGTTTGTCATGCACGATCAGGGCCGGCATTCCGAGAGTTGGCACGATGTTGATAATTGAGAAGTCCTTGATATTTCTTCTCATCCGCGTGTTGATCAAGGTGCTGATTCGCCCCATCGTTTGTCTTGAAACACCGATGGCAGAAGTAAACTCTCTCAAATAGGTATCAATTGAAGCTGCCGCGCTGCAGACTACCAGCCGTTTGACCTCGACGCCCTGCTGCAATGCCATCACCGCCGCTACCGCGCCAAGCGAGAATGCTAGAATGGCATGAAATCCGCCATTCTTCTGATGCAAGTCCTTAATGACTTCGATAAACTCATTGAGATCTGTCTGGCGCCCGGGCGAATCACCATGCGCCAGAGCGTCAACCGCCATAACCTGGAAGCCCGCCCGAACCAGATGCTGCGCCAAAGGCGCTACCTGAGCGGCGCTGGCACTCCAATCGTGCAGCAACAGGACTATTGGTCCGCTTCCCCAGGTATAAAGAGTGTAGTAGGTATCTGCCGATGATTGGTAAACACTCTCTTTGAAAAGAACGCGTTTCATCTCTGCCGTTTGCAGGCAGAGCATCTCTGGCTCAGATGGCTTGTATGGAGTGGGGGTAAGCCACAGGTTGAGGGCCTTTCGGGCAGATGACTTTGGCGAAACTTTTTCGAGAAATTTAAAGTGCAGCCTGGTAAAAAGATTAATGTCCGTGAGTATCATTCCATGGCCCCCGAGAGTGCAAGAAATAGATTTTGACTACTCTTAAAACCAATCGGTCTCATTCGCAGAAAATTAATATGGCCAGACAGTCAAAGTTAGTGCTTCCGGGCCAAACAACCCGCAAATGATGAATTTCAAAGATTGCGGGCGTTTTTTTCTGGCGTGACTAGTGTGAGAGACAGAGCAGCTTTCGGTTCTCAGCCTCGTCTTGGTTGAGAGTGCAACTTTTGACCAACCCAAATTAAGAAGGCCCCGCGCAATAATCTGGAAACCTAAGAACACTTGGGGACGTAAGGATTTGCAGTGTGGCTATTCCTAAATTTCAATTCTTCTCGTACCGAAAAGTTTCTTTCTCAGGAGAGTATAATGGTTAGAGTGATAACTCATGCGATTCTAATCTTGGCGCTGGCTTTCGCCTTCATCGTTGCGGGGTGCGCCGGAGATGACGCGCACAGCGAAAACGGTTCAAACGGCAAAGCCGAGGCGGGCGACATCACCAAGAAAGATGGTCAGGATTCCGATGACAAAGAGCAGCGCGAGCGCGTGCCGGTGGAAACCACCACGACAATGACTGGCGATATTTCTTCCTTCATTCTGCTCAGCTCGAATTTGGAAACGGAGGAGATGAGCGATGTCTACTCACGAGTCCAGGGCCTGGTCGAGAAAAACCACGTCGAAGAAGGCGATTTTGTCAAAAAAGGTCAATTGTTGATTGAGCTGGAGCCTGAGGAGCTGGCTTTGGAAGAGGCGCGCGCAAAAGTAGAGTACAATCAGGAAAAGAACCTGTACGAACGCAAGCAGGCCATGTTCGACAAGCAGCTCTTGAGCAAAGAAGAGTTCGAGATCTCCAAATTCTCTCTCGACGCAAAACGCATCGCCTGGCAAAGAGCCAAACTCAATCTCGATTACACCAGAATCACGGCGCCTATTTCGGGTGTTATCGGCGAACGGTTGCGAAGACCCGGCGACCGCATTCAGCCAACCGACAAATTGTTCACCGTCATCAACAACGACGAGATGATCGCCGTTGTGCATGTTCCCGAAAAGGAAGTAGGCAGTATCCAGAAAGACCAGAAGGCCTACGTCGCGTCGCAACATCTCGGCGACGACCGATTCGAGGGCTGGATTAAGAGAGTCAGTCCGGTTATCGATCCGCAAAGTGGAACCTTCAAAGTCACGGTTGGCATTCGCAACGAGAACAAACGCTTGCGGCCTGGCATGTTCGTCAACGCCCACATTGTCACCAACACCCACCGCAATACCGTACTGGTTCCCAAAACGGCGCTGGTCTACGAAAATGAGACCATGTTCGTCTTCGTGGTTCGCGACAGCGTGGCCCACAAACTCGCGTTGGACGCCGGCTACCAGGATTACGAAAAAATCGAATCATTGTCTGGCATCGAAACCGACGAAAAAATAATCGTGGTTGGGCAAGCGGGCCTGAAAGACAGCGCGCTGGTCAACATTGTGGCAGAACGCGACAACACATTGGAGACGGCGCAAGTGAGGCCCTAGCGAACTCTACCAATCTTCACCTAGCAGCATATCAGACATCATAGCCCGGCCAACGATTTGTTGCCCGGGCAGAGAAACCCGCCGAACCGCCTTCCCGACTCGGAGGGAGAGGAACAAATGACCAAATCAAGAGAACAAAATGCCTAAAACGGATAATAAGCAGGTCAGCCAATTCTACAACTTCACGACAACTCGCCCCGTTGCCATCCTGATGGTGGTGATTGGCGTCTGTGTTTTTGGCTGGATTTCTTACCAACAGTTGCCGGTCAATTTGATGCCGGACATTTCCTATCCATCTTTGACCGTGCGCACGGAATACGAAGGCACCGCGCCCGAAGAAATAGAAACCACGATTTCCCGGCCTGTCGAGCAGGCGCTCGGAATTGTCAACAATCTGGTCAGCATCAGCTCCATCTCAAAAGCCGGCCAGTCCGACGTCAAGCTGGAATTCACCTGGGACACCGATATGAATCTGGCGACGGCGGATGTTCGGGAGAAGCTCGACCAGGTGTTTATGCCGCAGGAGGCCAAGCGACCCATCATTTTACGCTTTGACCCCACGCTTGACCCGATCATGCGTTTCGGCCTGTTCGGCGAAGCTTCCCTGATCTACTTGCGCTACCTGGCGGACGAGGAAATCAAACGCGCGCTCGAGACAGTCGAGGGTGTCGCCGCGGTTAAAATCAAGGGTGGCCTGGAAGAAGAAATCCGCGTCGATATGAACGAGCAGCAACTCACGCTAATCGGAATCGACATCCAACAGGTGCGCAACCGGTTGACTCAGGAAAACGTCAATCTCGCCGGCGGCAATTTGAAGGAGGGGCAGACCGAATATCTGGTTCGCACCATGAACGAATTCAAGTCGGTCGAAGAAGTGGGCGAGGTGGTCATCGGCAACTGGAACGGCAAAGAGATCAAAGTGCGTGATGTCGCCAAAGTCAATCGCTCATTTCAGGACCGCGAAATCATCACCCGCATCAACAATATTGAAAGCGTCGAGGTTGAAATCTTCAAAGAGGCAGACGCCAACATCGTTGAAGTCGCCCAGCGAGTTCGTGACAAAGTTTTCGGCTCGCCAAAGCAGCAAGAATTCATCAACAATATGAAGGATAAGAAGGACAACAAACTCGAAAAGGACGAAGATAAAGACCAGGAAGCCACAAATGGCAAAGGCGACAAGTCGAAAAAGAAAAAGGGTAAGAAAGGCGGCGACAAAGGCCACGGACGCGGTGGGCAGGGAGGACGAATCAGCCGTGAGGCGATGGTCGCTAAGCAGATGACCAATTTCATCACCCACAACTTGCCCGCAGCCGTCGAAATCGACCTGCTCTCGGACCAGTCTGTTTTCATCAAGAGTTCTGTGGATCAGGTAAAGAAAACCGCGGTCATCGGCGGGGTACTGGCTGTTTTCGTGTTGTTCATTTTTCTGCGCAACCTCTCGGCGACCGCCATTATTGGTATTTCAATTCCCATCTCCATCGTCGCGGCGTTTGCGCCCATGAGAATGTTCGGAGTGTCCCTCAACATCATGTCCCTGGGTGGACTTGCACTCGGCATCGGCATGCTGGTGGATAACTCGATCGTCGTTCTCGAGAGCATCGCACGTTGCCGCGAAGAAGGCGATTCACTGATGCAGGCGACGACCCGCGGCGTCAGTGAAGTCGGAGGCGCGGTTTTCGCATCTACGCTCACGACCGTAGCTGTCTTCTTCCCAATCGTGTTTGTCGAAGGAGTTGCCGGGCAAATTTTTGGCAATATGGCTCTGACCGTTGTGTTCTCGCTATTTGCTTCTCTGGCGGTTGCGCTGTTTCTGATTCCCATGCTCTCGTCCCGGGAAAGCTCGCGTTTCGTGCAGGGGCTGACGCTGGATCGTTTTCATGAGAACATTTTCAAATACAAGACATCTGATGAAATCGACCAACTGTTCGCTGCCGACAACCAGCAGACGGTCATGCAAAGAATATCGGCAGGAGTACACCTGCTGGGCTCAACCCTGCTACAGCTTTTCCAAAAGATATCTCAAAGCGTCCTGGCCCTCCTGTTGGCCCTGGTCAAGCAAATTATGATCTTTCTGGTAACGCTGGCATCACCGGTGGTCTTCTTGCTCCGTCTTTCAGGGGTTGTGCAACTCCGCATTTCAGATTGGATGACAGGGTTTGCGGGGCAGCAGGAGCTGTGGGGTTTCCAGGTCGCAAAGCAAATCTGGCCGGACTACCTTGTCAACCATTCCGCACCAAACCTCATGCAACGGATGCTGAAATTTGGTACGAGAGTGCGCGAGGCGGGCCTGCTCAAAACCATCTTCCTGGTGATTTTTGCAGTAGTGGTGGCGGCAGTCTACGTGCTGCTCTTCGTTTTGCACCTGATTCTGGAAATCGTGTTTCGCTTGGTGCATTTTATCATCGCGAGTTTGGCCATTCTTATCAAAGGTCTGATCCTGATGTTGAAGATCATTTTCGGTGGTCCAAGCAAAATCGTACTGACCGGCTTCAACTTCGGCTACGAAAAACTGGAGGCTTTCTACCCAAAACTGCTGGCAAGGGCGTTGGCCAACCGCGGCGCCGTTCTGGGAGCCGCAACTGCGCTGTTTTTGTTCAGTCTCTTCATCGTTGGCCCGCGCCTGGGCAGCGAGCTGATTCCCGAAGTACACCAGGGCGAGTTCAATATCGAGGTAACCCACGCGGTCGGCACACCTGTTGAGCAAACCGATGCCAGAATGGCATCCATCCAGACACTCGTAAAAGGCCTTGACGGGGTAAAGAAAATCGCATCCGTTTCCGGAACCGACAAGACCGCGAACAGCAATAGCGAAGAGGGAGAGCATATTTCCAAGCTCACCGTCACCATCGACGAAAACTCAGGCAACCTCGAGGCCGCCGAAGAGAGGCTTACTGGCCGTATCCGACACGAATTGCGCGACTACTCCGGCATCAAATGGAAAATTTCGAGGCCGGTGTTGTTTAGTTTCAAGACACCCATCGAGGTTCAGATTCACGGCTACAGTCTGGTCAGACTGCAGGATTTTGCATCTGAACTAGAGGAGCGCATGTCCGAAATTCCGGGTGTTCTCGACGTCAAGTCGAACATCCAGCGCGGCAACCCCGAGGTTCAGATTGTCTACAATCGATCGGTGTTGGCGCAGTTTGGCTTGAACATCATGGATGTCGCCTCCATCATCCGCAACAAGGTACGCGGCGACATCGCCACGGAGTTCAAGGAGCAGGACCGCAAAATAGATGTGCGAGTCAGACTGCGGGAGAACGACCGTGGCAGCATCGACGACCTGCGCCGCATGGTGGTGAATCCGGGCGCCGAAAAACCCATCCCGCTTGAGGCGGTGGCCTCGCTGCAAGTCATGGAAGGCCCGTCGGAAATCCGCCGCGTTGACCAGCAAAGAACAGCAGTTGTGACGGCAAATCTGAGCGGACGCAGTCTTGGCGACGTCAGCGAAGACATCTTCGACGAACTACAGGCGATGAGCTTGCCGGAAGAGTTCACCTTCACGCTGGCCGGTCAAAACAAAGAAATGGAAACTTCGTTGGGCAGTCTGAAAATGGCGCTGGCGCTGGCCATTTTTCTGGTTTACATCGTCATGGCGTCGCAATTCGAATCCATGATTCATCCTTTGATTATTATTTTCACCATCCCGTTGGCGCTTATCGGCGTCATTCCCTGGCTGTTCGCGTTTGACATTCCCGTGAGCATCGTCGTGTTCCTGGGAATGATCATGCTTGCCGGAATTGTAGTAAATAATGCAATCGTTTTGGTGGACTACATCAACAAACTGCGCGATCGCGGCATGGAGAAAATGGATGCCATCCTGCAGGCCGGAAAAGTCCGGTTGCGGCCAATCATGATGACCACCGCGACGACGGTTCTGGGGCTGCTGCCCATGGCGCTAGGATTTGGCGACGGCGCTGAAATCCGGACCCCGATGGCGATCACCGTGATTATCGGTTTGCTCAGCGCAACGGCGTTGACGCTGGTGATCATTCCGACGGCCTATAGCTTCGTCGATCGTGACTCGAAGAGTCCTGAAGCTGGAAGTGAAACATAAGAGACGCAACATAGAGTCCATCTATCGGAAGTGAAACCCAAACCAGGCAAAGCCTGCCGTCAAGAGGTTCACCTCTAGTACCTAGGTGCGCGGTTCACAAGGAGAAACAAGATGTCCCAAAAACAAGGTTTGCTTCCCCGGCTTTCCATCAATCGTCCGGTTACTGTCATCATGAGTCTGGTGGCGTTGCTGGTCATCGGCTTCATTGCTTTCACACAAATTTCGGTCGATTTGATGCCAACGGGGTTTACGCCGCCATTCCTGGGCGTCTGGACGCCCTACGGCAACTCCAACCCTCGTGAAGTCGAAGAACAGATCGCCAAGCCGATTGAAGAGCAAATCCGAACCATAAGCGGAGTACGGCGGGTCACCAGCAGCAGCAGCGCAAATGGCTGCTGGACTTTCATCCAGTTCGCGCAAGGTACAGACATGAATCTGGCCTACGCGCAATTGCGCGACCGGATGGACCGGGTCAAAGCCGAAATCCCGCAGGACATCGAACGCCTGTTCTTGCGCAAGTGGGACAACGATGACGAGCCCATCATGTGGATGGCGCTGGTGGAAAAGGAACCGCATGACGACCCCTACCTTCTGCTCGAACAACATCTGCAAAAGCCGCTGGAGCGACTTGACGGTATCGCAAAGGTCGATATTTGGGGTGCGGAAGAAAAATCAATCCTGGTGCAAATCAACCAGGATTTGGTCAAGAGTTACAAAGTCAATTTGTACGAAGTCATCCAACAGCTCAGGCGCGACAACTTTTCGATTTCTAGCGGCCATGTCACGGACGGCCAGCGCAAGATCTACGTGCGTTCGTTTGGCAGATTCAAGGCCCGTGAAGAAGTCGAGCAACTCCCGATTCGCGGCACAAACCTGAAACTCAAAGATATCGCTGAAATCAAGTACGATGTGCCGGAACACAGATGGCGGCTACGAATCGATGACCGTAGCGCAATTACCCTTGGCATCTACAAGGAATCGTCGGCCAATACGGTGGAACTCTGCGAAAGCATCGCGCAACACTTTGAGGACGAAGTCAAAAACGATCCCGTACTCAGCGGATTTCGTATCGAGACGCTGTTCAACCAGGGCGAATTCATCCAGGACTCGGTCGATAATCTGAAACGCACGGGCATGTGGGGCGGGCTGTTTGCGTTTTGTGTACTCTACTTCTTCTTGCGCCGGCTGCGCATGACGCTCATCGTCAATCTGGCTATCCCACTTTCTCTACTCATCACCCTGACGGTCATGTACTTCATGGGTTGGACTTTGAATTTGATAACCATGATGGGTTTGATGATTTCCATCGGCATGGTGGTTGACAATTCGATCGTGGTGCTGGAAAACATCTACCGCCGGCGCGCCATGGGAGATGATGACAAGAAGGCATCACTGTTTGGCGCAAGCGAAGTCGGCTTGGCCGTCACTCTGGCAACCCTGACCACGGTCGTTGTTTTCCTGCCTCTGATTCTGATGAGCGATGACAGCGGCTTTCGTTTCTACATGTTGCGAATTGGGCTGCCCGTGATGGTGGCGCTGGTTGCCTCACTGTTTGTGGCTATGATATTCATTCCTCTGGCGGCGACTCGCATCGTCAGCAATCGCAAGGTTAAGGAGCCCAAGGCCATTACCAGGAGCAATAATCTTTACCAGAGAAGTCTGGCCTGGGCCATCACGCATCGGCTCGAGATGTTCTTCATCGTCATTCTGGCGATGGTCTCGATGCAATGGGCCGCACAAAATGTGAAACAAACGGACGACTCCGAGGGCAACATCAACGACTTCCGCTTTATCTTTGACATGCCAGACAACTTCACCATCGAAGATGCGGAAAACATGTTTGCCACCGTGGAAGATACGATTCAGGCGAAGCGGGAAGTCTACGGTATCAAAACTGTCATGTCGCGGCACAGCAACAACCGCGGGCAGATTCGAGTCTTTCTACACCCCTCGCCGAAGCAGGACTGGTACGAAATCGTCTACGAAAACACCATGCAAAAGCTCGGCTTGCTGGAGAAGAAAGTGATGGCGCGCGAGGATGTCATCGCAGACATAAAGGAACGCATGCCCAGAATGCCGGGCGTGGAAGTCAAGACCAGTTGGCACCGGCAGTCCGGCGGGGATGACTCATCTATCGCCGTGACATTGTATGGTGACGACACCAACACGCTCGCGGAGCTGGCGGAGGAAGTCGAGCGCCGAATTCGCAGCCTGCCGGAGATTGTCAGCCTGGAAACCGACCGGGAAAAAGGAGCGGACGAGATTCACCTTGAGATCAAGCGTGAGCAGGCTAAGAAATACGGCATTCAGCCCAACGCCATCACGGGCACGGTGCAGTATGCTTTGCGCGGCTTCCCGCTGCCAAAATTCCAGACAGAAGAAAAGGAAATCAACGTGCACATCCAATTGCGCGAAGAGGACCGCCGCAACCTGTCGCAGCTAAAAAACCTGACGTTCTTCACCCAGTCCGGCAAAGAGATTCCGCTGGATGCCGTGGCTGATTTCACGGTCAAGAAAGGCTTTGGAGACATAAAACGAGAGAACGGAAAAACCTATCTCCAGGTCAAGGCAAACACCACCAGTGATGATATCGCCGGCCTGTACGGCAAAGTAGACAAAGTGATGCAGGGCTTCGAGATGCCATTTGGCTACACGTGGTCAAAGGGGCAACATTTCCGGCGCTTCCAGGAAGACAGCGACAGCGCCTTTTTCGCAATCATTCTTTCGGCCTGCTTCGTCTTCCTGCTGATGGGATTCCTGTTCGAATCCTTCGTCCTGCCGCTCTCCGTTATCCTGGCTATCCCGTTTTCGTTCTTCGGCGCCTATTGGATTTTGGTTCTGACCGGCACGCCCATCGACATCATGAGTCGAATAGGATTCGTCATTCTGGTCGGAGTGGTGGTCAACAACGCCATCGTCTTGATCGACTTGATCAACCGTCTGCGCAAAGAGGGCTGGGCCAGGTTCGACGCCATTATTGAGGCCGGGAAACAGCGCTTTCGCCCAATCCTGATGACAGCCTTTACCACCATTGGCGGTCTGCTGCCCATGGCCATCGGCAACGCTTCCATGATCGGTATTCCCTACGCCCCAATGGGCCGCACTATCATCGGTGGCTTGCTGACCTCCACCCTGCTTTCACTGATTGCAGTGCCGTGGGCCTACACCCTGTTCGATGACATGCGCGAGTACTTCCGCAAGCTCACTGCGCTTTATGTTCGCAAGCGGAACATCGATCCGGCAAGTCTAGCGCCGCAATCCGATTAGGCAGGAGGCTGGCCGAAAACTCATCGAACGTACTTTCAGGGCTCGGCGTTTTTTACCGAAGCAATCTCCCGCGAGTTTTGCCCAACTTACTGAGTTGCGGGGCCGCGATTCCGCGCGCCCCGTTGCGACTCATCACCGACTGCCATTGTTTTCTTGAAGTCAATTCTGTCACCGCTGTGCCTGACCGTCGCTGACCGGACTGCAGAGAATTCTGCTTCAACATTGAATCGGACACCAAAGCGTTTAAAGATTCGTTTGGAAAATTGCGGTCTAAGGTTTGACAGGGTGGGGAGATAAAAAAGGCTTGCATCTGACTAACAATTAAACTAAGTTTAGTTTAATTCAAACTCTCAGAGGTCAAAATGCGATCCATCAACATTCATGAAGCTAAAACCCATCTCTCCCGTCTTGCGGAAGATGTGGCGGCCGGTGAAGAAATTATTGTAGCCAAAGCTGGCAAACCGAAAATGAAGCTTGTGCCCATAGACCACCGCAAGAAAAAAATTAAGTTCGGTGCGCTAAAAGGGAAAATCCGCATCAGCAAAGACTTTGACGCACCCTTGCCGTCAGAAATCCTTGATGCCTTTGAAGGACGCGGCCAATGAGACTGCTTCTGGACACGCACATCCTTCTCTGGTGTCTGGAAGGAGGCGAAAATTTGCCCGAGCAGGCGCGACAAGTAATTTTATCCGCCGATGAAGTTTATGCCAGCGCCGCCAATATCTGGGAAATCATAATCAAGACATCAACTGGGAAATTGAAAATACAGATATCCCCACAAGACATGGTGCAAGCTATTGCAGACAGTGGCTTCGAGATGATGAACATAAAACCGGAACACGCACTGAAATTGACGGATTTGGAAAACTTCCACCGAGACCCTTTCGATCGTATCCTGATTGCGCAAAGCCTGGTCGAGCCCTTACATTTGGTGACCTGTGACTCGATGGTTGCCAAATACGGCGGGAACATTATTCGGGTGTAAATAAACAGGTCCCAAAGTCATCCGAGGATGAGGCTCTAGCCTCGAGCGCGGCAACGAGAAAAGTTCCGGAAACCTTGCGAACAGCCTTCATCTCCTTTCGATCCTGCGAAATTTCCTATCTCCTAACCCGGCGAAGCCGGAACCAAAAGTTTTTGACAAGCTCAGAAACAAATCTGTCGCTGTAACTTACATAATAGCGTCATCCGAACAGAAATTTGCTTCTCAGCCACATAATTATTACATTCATCGATTCATTCATATCGCTGGCGAACCTGAAGATGAATTTCTGTAGTAACTGTGGCAGCAAGGTGGCTTTCGGTGAGGTGCCGGAAGAAGACCGGCCGCGGTACCATTGCGAAAACTGCGACACCGTCCACTACCAAAATCCAAATATGATCGTGGGTTGCCTGCCGGTCTGGGAGGACAAAGTCCTGCTGTGCAAGCGCGCCATCGAACCGCGCCACGGGCTGTGGACGCTACCTGCCGGATTTCTTGAAATCGGAGAAAAAGCCTGCGATGGCGCCCTGCGCGAGACCATCGAGGAAGCCAACGCCAATGTTGAAATCATCCGTCTCTTTTCGGTCTATGACTTGCCAACTGTCGGACAGGTTTACCTGATGTTTCTGGCCAGACTCAACGGCCTGGACTTTGGTCCTGGCAAGGAAAGTCTGGAAGTCCGGTTGTTCAGACAGGAGGAAATCCCCTGGGACAAGATGGCATTCAGCGCGGTCAAATTCACGCTCGAACGTTATTTTGAATTGGGAGACAGTCCCCAGGCTGCCGTGTTCATGGGCTGCCTGACCCGCACCTGGGACAACAAATCCTGAGTTGCCGGACCTGCGTCCTTACTGAAATTCCGAGGGCTACCGCTAAGAAGTGATGCTTGGAGTCTGACAATTTGCACAAAAAAAAGTGCTCCTACCCACCTGCACAATCCGTTGGATTTCACCGCCGCAACGCTTGCAGCGTTCGCCCTCCCGGCCGTAAACCGCAAGCGATAACTGAAAATAGCCAGTCTCACCATTGCTGTTGACGAAGTCGTTGAGCGTGGTCCCTCCAGCTGCGATAGCTTTACGCAACACCCGGCGCACACATCGAAGCAACAGACGCCACTCATCCAATCCAAGTTCAGACGCAGCGGTTTGCGGGTGGATGCCTGCGTGAAATAACGCCTCGTTAGCGTAAATATTTCCCACACCGACCAGAAAGCCTGCATCCATCAAAAGATTCTTGACCGGGCGCTGCAGCCTGCTTGCGCGAGCGAACAGTTTCTCAGGCCGTGTGCTTCTGGCCAGGGGCTCTGGCCCGAGATTGACCAGGCGCGGATGGTCGCGCAAACCGCCCGGCTGAACCGCCTCCACCATGCCAAACCGGCGCGGGTCACGAAATCGCAGCTCGCTTCCGTCCTCAAAATCAAAAATGACGTGGTCATGTTTGTCAAGCGGCGTCGGTTCCGTAAGCAGGAGCAAACTGCCGCTCATGCCCAGGTGGAGCAGAATAGCGCTTTCCCGCCCTAGTTGAATGAGAAGGTATTTCGAACGGCGCTCGATGCAGCGGACGGTTTCAAAGACCGCCAACTGGCGCAAGCGGGTTTCATCCACCGGCCAACGCAGCCTGGGGTCGCGCACGTGCAGGTCCACGATTTTTCTGCCCGGCAAATTGGCCTCCAGCGCCCGGCGGATGGTTTCAACCTCTGGCAATTCCGGCATCGATTTGTGCTTGCTTTGCTGAGTTCTGGGTTCTACATTCTCTGCTTCGAAACGCCAATAAACGAAATCCTGCAACCAAAGGCAATTAAAAAGGCATGAACAAACAGATCCTGCGGCTGGCCATTCCCAACATCATCAGCAACCTGTCCGTCCCGCTTCTGAGCGCGGTCGACATGGCGGTGCTGGGGCATCTCGATCAGATCTACTATCTTGGCGCCCTGGCGGTCGGCGGCATAATTTTCAATTTTGTGTATTGGGGTTTCGGATTTCTCAGGATGTCCACAACGGGCATGACCGCGCAGGCGGTCGGCAATCAGGCCGAGAACGAAACCACGCTCATTTTGTTGCGCGCGGCAGCCATTGCGGTGCTGAGCGGGATTCTACTCATCTTCGTCCAGACGGCCATTGCCCACGTCAGCTTCCTGCTGGTCGAGGCTACGCCGCAGGTTGAAAAATACGCACGTGAGTATTTTCACATTAGAATCTGGGCCGCGCCGGCCACCCTCATGCTGTTTGCCTTGCAGGGATGGTTTCTCGGCATGCAGAACGCAAAGTACCCCCTGATTCTGACTGTTCTGGTGAACGGAGCAAACATCCTCCTGAATTTCGCCTTCGTTTACGGCCTGGAGATGAGATCCGAGGGCGTGGCGTACGCCACCGTGATTGCGCAATACGCCGGGCTCCTGACCGGGGTTTATCTCTATTTCAGAAAGTACCCGACGCCGCTGCTGAAAAAACTAGCCAGCCGTATCGTCGAGACCGCCGCCCTGAAACGGGTGTTTCTGATAAACTTCGACATCTTCTTGCGCACCATCGGGTTGATCTTCGCGTTCAGTTACTTTACGGCCAAGTCCGCCGAGAGCGGCGACGATATCCTGGCAGCGAATAGCATTTTACTGCAATTCATCATGATTCTCGCTTATGGCGTCGATGGCTTTGCTTTTGCTGCGGAAAGCTTGGTTGGGAAACACATCGGCGCCGGAGATGAGTCCGGCCTGCGGCTGACGGTACGCTACTCATTCTACTGGGGGATGGCGCTTGCGGGCGTCGTGGCCTTGACCTATGTGGGGTTCGGCGAGAACATCCTCTTCATCTTCACCAACAAAGCCGAGATTGTCGCACTGTGCATGCAATTCATCACTTGGGTTTTGATCGCGCCGTTCATCCACACTTATTGCTTTATCTGGGACGGCGTGTTTGTCGGCGCCACAGCTACGGCCGCCATGCGCAACTCCACGCTATTCTGCGCATTTGGCATCTTCTTGCCCACCCATCTGCTGCTGCGTGACCAGATTGGCAACCACAGTCTGTGGCTGGCCCTAACGCTGTTTATGGTGATGCGCGGCCTCACTCTGGCGGTCAGTTCAAAACAGCACGTCTACGGCCAGGTTGCCTCTGGCCCAGCGCGCTGACTCGCGGTCACCGGTCCGCAGGTTGCATGAGAGATGTCGAATTGCTAGAGTTTTAAGGCCAGATCAATCAGGATTTTGCCGGCAAGACGGGGAGGGCCGTGGCTCTGCCTCACTTGCTAAAAAACCGGCGCCTGACCCAGAGGGCAGCCACCAGCAAGATGATAACGTGGACCGGTGTGTTGCCAACCATCGAATAAACGGTTACCGGCGGTTCTTGTGGCAAATGCAGAGTTGTGTTGATGGAGTCGCGCACATACAAATCCGTCTCGCGCGAAATGGTTCGACCGGCGGCATCAATGACCTGTGAACTGCCGGTGTTGAGGGTGCGCACGGCCGGTCTTCTGAACTCCACGCAACGCGGTCGCGCCATCTGCTTGTGCAAGTGCGACGCGGCTGATTTGCCAAACCAGCCATCGTTGGTTGTGTTGACGATGAAATCGGCCTGGTCGTGGGCAAAGCCCGCCATGAAGCCAGAGATGATGTCTTCGTAGCAAATCAGCGGCAGCCACGCGACATCCTCATTCAGCCTGAAGACAGGCTTCTCCTGACCGCGTGAAAAATGGGAGATGGTCTTCGGCAGCATGTTTTCCAGAAATGGCAGCGAGTCGAGAAACGGAATGTATTCCCCAAACGCCAGGAGCACGATCTTTCGATACTTGCCAAGCACTTCCCCGGCCTGATTCAGCACGAACTGCGCGTTGTAATATTCACGCCGGCCGTCGGGCCTTTTCCCGAACAACTCAACAGAGCCGACCGCGAAATGAACGCCATGGCGCTGCGCCACAGCCGCGATTGGATCGTAGACATCCGAGTAGTTCAAGATGGGAAAATGCACGCCTCCTTCCGGCCAAACCACGAGGTCGGCTCCATCAGGGTGCTGCGCGATGGCCTTCTCGGTAAATTCGAGAGACTCCTGAAACTCCTGCAGCCTCTCCTGCCAACTCTTGCGCTCGCCATAGAACTTTTCCATCGGCGTGCTGGTTTGCACCAGCGTCACACCCACGCTTTTTTTTGCTGGAGACGGCAGGTTGTCGTATTTGTCCAGCGCCCAGATGCCGTATCCGACGATAACGATGATGAATCCTGCCTGCGCTGCAAACAGACGGCGATCGCCCGAGAACAAAGTATGCCGTCTATCCCAAAGCCACCACGGGACATGGGTCAAAGTCATGGCAACGAAACTGAGGCCGACAACGCCCCAAAGATCGGCTGTCTGGTAAAGTACGAGTGCAGAGTCAAGCGCGGTTCCGAAATACCAGGGAAAGACTTGCGGATTAATTTGTTCCGCCACGCAAAACAGAACCGCAATCACAAACGGGTTATTCTTCTCACCGAAAAAGCGCTCAAGGTAGGCCCAAAGCACAAAATTGAGATTGTTGAAAAGGCCAAACAGCAGAAGCAAACCGATTGCCATGGGCATGGGCATGCCGCCGTAGTCAGTTGCTACGATTCGAATCCAGGAGAAACCGCCAAGGTTCGTAACAACGGCCATGATCCAGTAGGCGGCCAGCTTTTTTTTCAGAGGCAATGTCCGCATGGCGCGCAGAAAAAAAGGCAGCAGCAACAAAGTCGGCAGAATATTGAAGCGCTCGAAAGCGAAAAAAATGCAGCAGCCTGCAAGCACTGGATAAACAAGCCACCGCATCCACTCCGCGTCAAGAATGGGGGTCTTTTCCGGATTGGGCAAGGGGTCTTCTCTCAGTTGATGGATAAGCGATGAAAGCACGCAGATAGGAACCTATTATAACAAAAAAAGCCCAATCTCTCGACCGGGCTTCTTCGCTCCTCGGGTAGGACTCGAACCTACAACCTAGTGGTTAACAGCCACCCGCTCTGCCGATTGAGCTACCGAGGAATAATATTGCTACCACTACCTGATATCAGGATAAACGATGGCAAAGGTATTAAACATGTGACTAATAGTCAAGCTATTTTTGCAGGAAATCCGGCCCAGTCCACGCATAATATTTCGATGAACCAGAGCCGCCGACCATTCAGGGTTTTGTTCGGGCCATTGTCCTTGCAAATCTGCCCCGGGTTTAATACTTTGCTCCTCCATATGCCAACTTTCAAAATAACGCCAAAATGAATCGAAGGGATTTTGTAAAGAACACGGCCACGGTCGTCGGCTTTGGAGTGTTCAGTCCGCTGACAGGTGGCGTGCGGCAGAGCCAGAAGGATCTGGACCTGATCATTCGGGACGCCCAAATCCTGGACGGCTCCGGCAAACCGGCTTTTGCCGGCGACATTGGCATCTCCGACGGCCGCATCGCCGCTTTGGGTCGATTGACGAACCTGAGGGCGAAACGACTCATTGCCGCTGACGGACTTGCAGTGGCGCCGGGCTTCATCGACGTCCATTCCCACAGCGAAGACGAATTGCTCTTCAACCCGAACGCGGAGAGTAAAATCCGGCAGGGCGTCACCACCGAGATCGTTGGACAGGATGGCAGTTCAGTCGCACCGCTGAACGCCGAGATGCAGGCCTCGATGAACGACGTCTACCGCAACGCTTATGGCATTGATGTCGATTGGACGACATTTCATGGCTATTTCAGTCGATTGCAGCGCCAGGGCACGGCGGTCAATGTCGGAAGCATGCTCGGCCAGGGCACTCTGCGCGAATTCGTGGTCGGCAGGGAGGACAGGCCGGCCTCAACAGCCGAAATCCGCAGCATGAAACAGCTTGTGGAGGAATCCCTGCTCGCCGGCGCACTTGGCGTTTCATCCGGTCTTGAATATCCTCCCGGCGCATTCGCGTCCAGCGAAGAGCTGACTGAAATCTGCAAAGTCATGCACTTTTCGACAGGCATTTACACGACCCACATGCGCAGCGAATCAGACTTTGTGCTGGAGGCGCTCGAGGAGGCCATCGCAGTGGCCAGAGGCGCGGATATCTCACTGCATATCTCTCACATGAAATGCATGGGGCGGCGCAACTGGCACAAGCTACGGCAAGTCTTCAGCCAAATAGAAGATGCACGCCGTCACGGCCTTTCCGTCACCATGGACCGCTATCCGTACACGGCTTACAATACGAGTCTGGCTTCGCTTCTGCCGGTCTGGTCCCGCTCAGGTTCTCATCATGAATTCGTGGCACGCCTGCGCGACGCGGATTCATCGCCACGAATCAGACAGGAGACGCTGGACAAAGTCAAAATGATCGGCTCATGGCAAGCCATCATGATTACTTCCGTCTCGCATGACAAGCACAAACATCTGGTGGGAAATCGGATTTCAGAGGTGACAAGCAACAACGGAACGGATGAATTCGAATTCGTGCGCAAACTTCTCATTGCAGAAGGCAGTGGCGTCGATATCTGTGGCTTTGCGATGAGCGAGCGCAACACAAACGAAATATTGAAACACCCGCTGTGCATGGTCGCCTCTGATGCCTCGGCCAGGGCGAACACCGGTCGTCTGGCGCAATCGACGCCGCACCCTCGCACCTACGGCACTTTCCCCCGCGTTCTGGCAGAATATGTGCGCGAGCGCAAGCTTCTGGATTTGCCGGAGGCGGTCCGCAAGATGACCTCGCTACCGGCAGGACGATTTGGGCTGACGCAGCGGGGCCTTCTCAAAAGCGGGTATTGGGCAGACCTGGTCATGTTCGACCCGGCGCGAATTGCGGACAAAGCGACGTTCATAGAACCCCACCAATATCCTCTTGGCATTGAACTCGTGATGGTCAATGGCGAAATCGTCATTGAAAAAGGGGAACACACGGGCGCACTGCCCGGTAAAGTACTCAAGGGTGTACGCCGGGAACAGAAACTCCAGTAGATATATTAAACCCTGCACACATTCCACAAAATCATTGCTTTTTTGACCATCGTTATTTACTTTTTTTGTTCAAAATACCAGACTCCAGAATGAACGGACTCAGCCATTTCTGACACGACATCGGAAGGAGACACCGCATGACAACCTACCTGGTCACAGGAGGGGCCGGATTTATCGGCAGTAATCACATCCGTTATCTGCTGAATAAGTACAAGGACGTCAAGGTCATCAACCTCGATAAACTCACCTACGCCGGCAATCCCGAGAATTTGAGCGACTTCGCCGACGACTCGCGCTACCGCTTTGTGAAAGGCGATATCTGCGATGAGCCGCTGGTCAACCAATTGATGGAAGAAGCAGACGTGGTGGTCAATTTTGCCGCGGAAAGCCATGTCGACCGCTCCATCGGCAGCCCCGACGACTTCATCAAGACCGACATCTTCGGCGCCTTCGTCTTGCTGGAAGCGGCACGGCGAACCCATATCGACCGCTTTATCCAAATCAGTACTGACGAAGTTTACGGCAGCATCGACAAGGGTTCCTTTGTTGAAACGGACACCCTGATGCCATCCAGCCCATATTCGGCTTCCAAAACCGGCGCAGACCGCATCGCCTTCTCCTACTTCGTTACCTACGGAGTTCCCGTGCAAATCACGCGTTGCTCAAACAATTTCGGCCCATTTCACTATCCGGAAAAACTGATTCCGCTGTTCGTCACCAACGCCATTGAAGACAAACCCCTGCCTATCTACGGCGACGGACTGAACGTGCGTGACTGGATTTACGTGGAAGACCACTGCGACGGCATTGATTTCGTGCATCGGCACGGCGAATTGGGAGAGGTTTACAATCTCGGTGGCGACAACGAGAAGACAAATATGGAAATCACCGACTATATTCTCAAGAAACTCGAGAAGCCGGAAACGCTCAAGCAATACGTGAAAGACCGGCCTGGTCACGACCGCCGCTATTCCCTGAATTGCGAAAGAATGCACGCCCTCGGCTGGAAACCGAAACATGACTTCGAGCAAGCCATGGACAAAACGATTCAATGGTACCTCGAAAATCCTGAGTGGTGGCAGAAGATCAAGAGCGGCGAATACCTGGAGTACTACAAAGAGCAGTATGAGAAAAGATGAGACAGCAATGGCAGAGGCGAGAAGGTAAGAATGAAGACGCCTGGCCGGCAAGCCTTGCCAAACGATACACAAGTAAGATGTTCACAACATTCATTCACAAAAAGGGGCCGCGGGGCTCCTTTTTCATTTCACCGGACCTTTAGAAAACTTCACTGCCATACCATCACGAAAAAGGATTTTTAGAAATGAGCACTACTGGACTTGAGCACAAGATTCGCAACAAAAGCGCCAAGGTCGGCATTTTTGGTCTGGGTTATGTTGGCTTGCCACTCGCGGTTGAATTTGCATCTCAGGGGTTCTACACGCTTGGCATCGATATCAGTCGCGAAAAAGTGGAAAAAATCAACAGTGGCGAGAATTACATCGACGACGTCAGCGACAGCCGCCTGAAAGCGTTGGTGGAAGAAGGAAAACTCGAGGCCACAACACGTAGCGGCCGCGTTGGCGAGCTGGATGTCATGTACATCTGTGTGCCGACGCCATTTACGCCCAACAAAGAGCCGGACATCTCGTACATCGAAGCTGCCGCAAAGAATATCAGTGAGCACTTGCGCAAAGAGCAACTGGTCATTCTGAAAAGCACAACCTTTCCCGAAACCACGGAAAAGGTTCTGCAACCCATTCTGGAAGCGACAGGGCTGAAAGTCGGCACCGACTTCTACCTCGCATTCTCACCAGAACGCATCGACCCCGGCCGCAAAGACTTTACGACCGCAACCACCCCGGTCATCGTCGGCGGCGTCACAGAAAAATGCACACGGCTGGCCTGCCTGACCAACGAGCAGATCATCAAGACCATCGTCCCGGTCTCTTCGCCGCGGGCGGCTGAGATGGCGAAGTTGCTTGAGAATATCTTCCGCAGCGTCAACATCGCCATGATGAATGAGCTGGCGCAACTGTGCGACCGCATGGGCAACGTCGATATCTGGGAGGTTGTGGAGGCTGCCGCGACCAAGCCGTTTGGCTTCATGCCTTTTTATCCCGGACCCGGCATCGGCGGCCACTGCATCCTGGTTGACCCCTACTACCTCTCCTGGAAAGCCAAGGAGTACGATTTCCACAGCGACTTCATCGAGCTGGCTGCTCGCACAAACGAGAACATGCCCTTCTACGTCATGGACCTGGTGATCCGCGCACTTGGAACCCATGGAACCTCACTCAAGTCGGGAAAGCTGCTTTTTCTGGGCGCTGCTTTCAAGAAGGATGTCGATGACATTCGCAACTCGCCTGCCCTGAAAGTGATGGAACTGCTGCTGCAACGCGGTGTCAAGAACCTGGCGTACAACGATCCGCACGTACCGGAGGTTAGAATCAACGGCACCCACCTCAAATCGGAGAAACTCACGCCGGAATCGATCGCGGCGGCGGACGGCATTATCATCACCTGTGCGCACAGCGCCTACGACATGGACATGATTGTCAAACACGCCAAACTGATCATCGACACCCGTAACGCCACCAAAGGCGCACGCGGAGACCAGAGCAAAATCGTCCGGTTGGGCAGTGGGTCTTAGATGCACACCTGCGGCCGGACTTAGACAAATAGTGGATAGTAGATGGTAGATGGAAGCAACACCTTACTATCCACTATCTTCCACAAATTACCTTGCAATAATATGAAAGTTTTGCTAAATTTGATGTCCTTGTAAAGACATCACTTTGGCACAGCTATCATCTATGATAAAAAAGACTACAGCCTGCATAGTGGCTCTGGTATTGGCTAGCGTTTCTCTCCTGCCTGCCCAGACCCGCGAACTTCCACAACGCAAACAACTCGACCAGGATAGAGATTTCCGCCTGCCAACCAGGAAGTCTCTGCTGGACAAAAACGGACTGGACCTGTTAAGACAGAAGAAAGCACAGATCCCCTTCGACCTGGAGACTCAGGCTCTGGAGGGCGCCATTGACCCAGACAGTTACGTTGTCGGACCAGGCGATGCTTTCCTGATCACCATCTGGTCGGCATTGGAAAACAGCATTCCCGCTCAGGTGTCGCCGTCCGGCAAACTCATCATCGCCACGATCGGCGCCATCGATGTGGATGGCAAATCCCTGACCGAAGTGCAGACGCTGGTCACCGAAGCCGCCGGCTCGAAGTACCGCAACTCGACCGTCTCCGTAAACCTTGCCCGTGTTCGACAAATACGTGTGCACGTAACAGGGCAAGTCATGCAGCCCGGTCCCTACGAAGCCCTGGCCGTGCATCGCGTGTCAGACCTCATTGCGCAGGCGGGCGGGCTCACTTCCTGGGCGTTTGAGCGCGGTGTCGAAATCAGGCATCTCGATGGCAGCCACGACAACGTTGACCTGCACAAATACACCAAGCTCGGCGATCTGCAAGCCAACCTCCCTCTGCGCGGCGGCGATGTTGTGCACGTTCCCGCCATTGATCTGAAACAGGGCACGGTTCATGTCGAAGGTACGGTTAACGATCCAGGCGCCTACCAGCTTGCACAAGGCGAGACCATTACAGATTTCCTTCTGCGCGTGGATGCACTGACCCGACGCGCTGATCTCAGCAACATATATGTCGAGAGAAAAGGCGCAACCAATGGCCAGGTTGACATCATCCCGGTGTTCCCCTACCTCAACGGTCAAAGCAACGGCCACGCCGAACTTGCTTTGCAGGACGGCGACGTGGTAAAAGTGCCGCAGCGCAAGGAAGATGTCTACGTCATCGGCGCGGTACAGCAGCCCGGGACCTATCCCTACGTGCCCGGCTTGACTGCACAGGACTACCTTGGGTTTGCCGGTGCGATGTTCCAGGCAAACAGTCCCGACAAGGCGCGGGTCTATCGGCACGACAGTGACATTCGTGAAAAAGGCAAAGATGTGCCGGTCGGTCCGGGAGATACAGTTTTTGTGCCCAAGAAGCAGGATTTTGGCATTCGGGAAGTTGCGGTGATTGTAGGGCAGGCCTCAAGTCTGTTAATCGCGCTGCGGGCAATTGATGCTTTGTAGGTTCCAATAATTTGATCCAGAAGGCCTACGGGAGATATGATGCCGACTGTTTTGAGGGTTGGCTCTTTCCGATTCCACTTCTATTCTGATGAAGCAAGGGAGCCAGCACATATTCACGCTGCAACGCCTGAGGGTGAGTGCAAATTTTGGCTTGAGCCGATTCTCTTGGCCAAGAACAAAGGCATTCCATCTCATATATATAGTAGGATCGATTGAAAAGCTCGTGTTCGAGCACCAGGCATACCTGCTGGAGATGTATGATGAGTACCATGGCGCCTAAGGCAAAAGTAGACACCCAACCTGCCGCCGTCAGAGCATGGTGTGAAAACCGGACGGTTTTCGTCGAATTGACGGATGGACGAATTGTTGGCTTTCCGGCCAACCGATTCAAACTTTTGAAGCAGGCGACAGAGGAGGAGCTCTCACATGTACAGCTCCGCTTGAACGGTTACGCCCTGCGCTGGGAGTCTCTGGACGAGGACATCACTGTTCCGGGGATCGTTGCCGGGCATTTCCAGTTACCACCGGAGTAAGTCGAGACAATGCAAGAACAACAACCCCAATTCATAGATTACCTGGACATTCTGGTTAAGTGGCGCAAGTTTCTCATCAAGGTTTGGTTTGTCGTTTGCTTCCTCGCCGCCGGCTACAGCCTGATGATGCCAAAGACGTTTACCGCCAGCGCCACCATGTTTCCGCCAAGCCAGGATGATGGCTGAATCTTTCCATCCCTACTGGCAACCTGAACCTGCTTGTGGGCAGATTGCTGGCCAGGGAAACGCAACCTAAACACACCAACGTTCTACAAAATGAATAACTCCGAATCAAGTGCAATCAACTACTTACACATTATCACGAAATGGCGGAAGCTAATCATCATTAACTTTCTGGTTGTTGCTTTTCTTACAGCCGGGTTCTCGCTGATAATGCCAAAGACGTTTAGCGCTCACACATCAATTCTTAGCCCGACCGGAGACGACTCGAACCTGGGTTTATCTTCGCTTTTGTCCAGTCTGCCAATTCCTAGCTTCGGCTTTGGCGGTGTATCCGAAGCAACGTACACTTTTATTGCCATTCTTAACAGTCGCACAGTCATGGAGCGAATCGTAAAAGAATTTTCCTTGGTGGAACGATACAACGCGGACAACATCGAAGACACAGTAGGCGCCCTTAGAGAAGCGGTAGCGGTAGAACTCAACGAGGATCTAACCATCAGACTAACGGCGCAAGCAACAACCAAATTCCTTCCCACTGATCACGAAGAAACTGAAGCGAGAAAGCTTGCCCGGGATATGACAAACGCCTTCATCCAGGAATTGGATAGCCTGAACCGGGAGTTGAAAACGGAGCACGCAAGAAATCACCGAATCTTCATTGAAAGACGTTACCTCCAGAACCTTACCGATTTGAAGACGGCAGAGGATGAGTTAAGAGTGTTCCAGGAGACCCACGGTGTCATAGCACTTACGGAGCAAATGCAAGCCACGATACAGGCTGCGGCGGGGATTCAGGCAGAAATTACAGCCAAGGAAGTAGAGGTAGCTGTAATGACTGACTTCGTGAGTAGCTCTCATCAGCAATTTGTACAGGCTCGAACAGAATTGAACGAACTTCGAAGGAAATATGAACAGATGACGACTGGCGAACCCATAGTACTTGCGGCCGACTCTGTGAGCGCAGTGCACAGTTCCCGCCTGTTTCTTCCTTTGAGCCAAGCTCCCGACATTGGCCTTAGATACCTGAGACTTTTCAGAGAGGTCACTGTGCAGCAAAAAATCCTTGAATTCATGTTGCCGCAGTACGAACAAGCAAAAATCCAGGAAGCGAAGGATAGCCCAACTGTACAGGTTCTGGATCCCGCCGTTCTCCCAATTCGGCGCAGCAAGCCTAAAAGAGCTTTACTCACCCTACTAGCTGGTTTTGTCAGCATCGCTTTCAGTCTCATCCTTGCTTTCTCGATAGAACACATCCGGTCGCTTCAGACACGCAACGATGCGAACCATGAAAAGCTACAGGATATTTACTTGGCCTTGAGCGGTGACATACGAAGGCTGTTCCGCAAGACTGACAACAAATAGGGTTGTCAGCCATGGGCGCACCTTTATCACATCAGGCCTTGTCCTTAATGGCTGGACGTGCCGCAGCGTTCCTGTTTACCTTTTGCATTCCCATCGTTCTCGTGAGGACGTACTCGCTGAAGCAATACGGGCAGTTTCAGCAACTCATGTTGTTGTTCCACACATTTCACCCAATTCTTCAACTTGGCATCTCCCACAGCATCCTCTACTTCTATCCGCGCAACACTGCCAGACGGAAGGAGCTATTAAATCAGACTTTCTATTTTTTGGTTTGCGTTGGCTTTTTCTTCGTGGTAGCCGTACTCGCCTTCGGGAGCCACATCGTCAACTACCTCGGCAGTCCTGAAATAGAAGTATACCTTCCGTGGATCAGCGTGTATGTCTGCTGTATGATCATTTCGACAATTCTAGAGTTGCTTCTGATTGTCGAAGAGAAGTCTGTTAGAGCGTCGCAGATTATATTCCTTACGGGCTTCGGAAGATTCATTCTACTTGTAGGTATCTCATACTTCTATCAAGAAATCGGATTCCTTGTCGGTGCGCTGATGTTTATTTCCTTGGTGAGAGTACTTGTCCTGGTAGGCTATTTGGTCAAAAACTATGGCTTGTGTTCGACGCGGGTGAATTGGTCGTTCTTTCGAACTCAGATGGACTACGCGCTACCATTTGGGATAGCCACAGTTTTTGTGATTCTGAACACGTGGATTGATAAATTCTTTGTGTCCGCTTATTATGGTCCCGAAGTCTATGCCATTTATATTGTCGGCTGCTTTCAGCTACCTCTTGTTTCTCTGATATTCGAGCCCGTCGTCAATGTGACCATCCCAAAGATATCGCAGTTTCATCAAGACAACGCTTTGGACAAAGTTCACGAACTCTGGGGACGTGCAGCCGGCTCTCTAAGCATCATCGGATTACCGCTGTGCATCTTTGCAGTCGTATTTGCTCGAGAGCTGATAACTTTCCTGTTCACCGACAAGTACGAATCCAGCGTCGGAATTTTTGTCGTTTTTCTGTTTTTGATTCCGAGGCAAATCACAAATTATGGCGTTGTGCTCAGAGCGTTCGGAGCAACCCGATACATCTTAAAAGCAGGTCTCATCAGTTTTTTGGTGGCAGCCATTCTGATGTTTCCAGCCATTCGCTTTTTCGGACTCTATGCTCCGCCGGTCGTCGTTGTCAGTTCCCTGTACTTGACGGCATTCCTGCAACTCAAACGGACAAAAACAGTCCTAAAGACGACCTGGATAGATTTACTGCCCTGGCCGCTAATGGGAAAAGTCATTCTGCTCGCAGCGCTATGCACAATGGTAGCCAAGGTAACGGTCGTAGTACTTGCTCTGGAGGCCTTTCCGCACTTAGCCTTTGCGTCCATCCTTTTCTGTACCATGTTTTGGGGATTGGGAGTTCGGTTTGGGCTCATCGACGAAAAGAACCGAGCATCATTGTCGGATTTTTTCCGCAGGCTTAATCCAAGAGGTTCAACTATTGTGTAAGCAACATACAAAACTTGAGTAATCCGAATATGTCAAGTGAGGCAGCATACATTTGCACGCAATGCGGCGTTTTACTGAAGAGCGAAACCGAAGCTCTTGTTTGTAGTCAGTGCAATACATCAATTACAGTGTCAAAGGGAATCCCACAATTCAGCGAAGATTATGCATACTGGGGAGAGGTAACGCAGGATGTGATGGTTCGTATTAACCTTGAGAGCCGAAACAGGTACTGGAAGGATGTCCTGCGCGAAGAGCTTTCCGTCTCGAACCGCGGAGCGGAGGTATTCTCCTTTCTTGACGACCTTAACAGGGCTAATTGGCATTTGTTGCTGGATATACCCAAGCAAGCTGTGGTGCTGGATATCGGGGCAGGCATGGGTACGATTTCGCACTCCCTCTCAAGATATTATGACACAATACACGCAATCGAGACTGTTCCGGAGAGGCTTGAATTCAGCAGAATTAGGTTCAATCAGGAAGGTTGCCAGAACATAAAGCTGGCGCGAGCGAACCTTCTTAACCTGCCATTCGCCGAAAATAGCTTCGATCTGGTCGTAATGAATGGGGTCCTTGAGTGGGTAGGGATGCCCGAAAATGGCATGCGGCCCGATGAACTGCAACTCGAAGCCCTTAGGAAGATTAGAAAGATTCTCAAACCCGGCGGATATCTGTATATTGGAATTGAGAATCGAGTGGGCTACAATTTCTTTCTTGGGCGTCTGGACCATACAAACCTGAAGTACACTTCGCTGCTTCCCAGGCCACTCGCAAATCTCTACACCAACGTGCGGCTGAAGAAACCCTACAGAGCCTACACCTATTCATTGGGTGGCTACCGCAGGCTCCTGTCTCAGGCAGGTTACTCACGGACGACATTCTATTCTCCAATCCCAGGGTATAACAGGCCCAACCTCATCTTTGAACTCAAAAAACAGTCAATAGATTATTTTGTTGAAAAGTATGTAGCAGCGCCTCTCACCAGAAGAAAACTTTTCTATGCTTTCGCGAAGGTGCTATCTGAGTTGAGACTCTTTCAGTATTTTTCTCCCGACTACTTGTGTTTCGCACAACTGAATGCGGAGCCCCGCTCCAGCAAGGTTCTTAGACATATCAAGCAAAACGCATCTAAATGGCAAATCGATGAGACCGTTGCGGATAAGCTGTGGTTGTTCACGCAGAACAACTCAGGTTCCCTGGGTTTTCACGTCTGCTCTGGTAACACGGCCATCCTGCATGTGAAGGTGAAGCCAGAAGACGACGTGGCGCTCGAACGTGAAGTTGAAAACTATGCTGCCGTAAACAAATTACTTCCGGAAGAGTTACGAAAGACTATTCCAGGATTCATGGATATCGCGACGCTGAACGGCTGCAAAATACTTGTTCAACAAACACTGCCTGGCAAACGTCTGGATGAGATTCTGGGGCTGCTGAGGCACCCTGACTCGCCCAAGGAGCAGGCGCTACTGTTTGGCTACCTTGATATGGCAAAAGACTGGCTGATTCAATTCCACAAGGCAATACGGCGCCAAACGGTCGATGCGACGGAACACGCTTTTGACAAAGAAAAATTCTTGCAGCAAATCCACCTTCTTTATGGGGAAAATGAGCCGAACATGCGAGAGAGGGCGCAAAAAACTGTTTCCACTATAATTGAGGAACTGGGTGCTCAGACATTTCAAACCATCCCTCAGCACGGTGATTATTGCGCCAGCAATTTACTGGTCACAAAACAACAGATCAATGTTGTGGATTGGGAGAACTTTGGTGAAACAACAGTTCCGCTTTTTGACTTGTTGCACCTTGTGACGACCACAGGCATCGCGTTTCTCAAGTCGAAAAATTCCGACGGGTCCAAGGAATTCAATCAGTTGTATTTTGACAGAAACAAAATCAGTAACTACTCTCGCGCCATCGTGAATGATTACTGCGCTGAGTTCGGAATCGACACCAGGTATGTCAACCACTTGCTGCTAGTCTATTTGCTAACATACCACAATCGGTTTCACACAGAAATGAGAAGGGAGCCGGCCAGGCGCTTTCTTTCATATATCCGCAGCTATCTTGATAACCAACGGAACCATATCATTGGATAGTCGGACGCACTACGGATTTCTGACCTCACCATCCTCACAGCTCGAGGCAACCTGCCGCGCGCTTGCCTTTGGTGTCCTGGCCACCCAAACCGTGGTGGTCGTGATGATGCTGCTGGACAAGCCACTCTATTTGCTCATCCTGCCCGCCCTGGTCGGAGTCGCAGCCGTGATGATGCGTCCGGTCTACGGCCTCATGATGTCTATGGTCCTGGCATATTCAGGCGTAGCTTCAAGCACGCTTCAAAGCATATATCTGCCGATGTTTCTGCTCACGGCGTTTGCCTGGCTATTGCACTTGCTCCACCGCCGCCAGATGTGTCTTTTGCGTTGTGAGCAAAACTCCCTCTTAGTTATCTTTGCGGTGATAGTGGTTTTTTCAGCGCTCTATGCTTCCAATTGGGAGCATAGCACTGTCTCGATGTGGCAGTTTTTCAAGTATGCAGCTCTCTACGTCCTGATCATCAACATCCTTGATTCCTGGGACTCTGTCAGGCTCCTAATGTGGGCTCTCGTGTTGACAGGCGGCTTCATGCTCGCATACGGCATCCATAGCTTCGTGTCACTGTCCGGAATGGCTGAGAACGGGGGAAGACTTACTACGTTTATCGATGATCCGAACTCATTTGCCATCAGGCTTATTCCTCTGGTCGCATTCACATTTGCGCTGTTTAAGACAGAACAACGGTGGGTTCTGAGACTTTTGGCAGCTTGCATCGGCATCGCTATGTGCATCACCATCGGTTTAACGTTTTCCCGAGGCGGTTACATTGCCCTCATCGTCGTGTTGGGTTTGTTGGTCTGGTCTCAAGTGAGAAAAGCCTGGGTCGTGTTCGCTGTTGTCGCAACGGTTGCTGCAATCCTGGCGATACCCAACAATCCCATAATGGAGAGAATTGAGACGATGGCAACACTTCGTTCGGATGTGTCGATCGTTCAAAGGCTCAAGATTCTGGCGGGTGGTATGCAAATGTTTCTAGACAATCCCATACTCGGGGTAGGAATCGGCAATTTCATCACACATTCCCAAGACTATTGTCGGACGATCCCCACCCGCGTGGCGCACAACGCATACCTTGAGGTAGCTGCAGAAACAGGAATCATTGGCCTGATCCCGTTCTCAGCGATTCTGGTGCTGACCTCTGTAAGGCTGAGACGTTGCTGGCGGAGACTGGCAAGAGCCAAACTCCAAAACCAGTTTTATCCTCATGCAGTCTGGGTGGGGCTGGCCGGCTTCTCTGTACACGCACTCTTCTTGTCTGAGCAGTTTAATGTGTCGCTCTTTATGCTCATTGGACTTGCTGTCGTTATCAACAAGCTGGTTGAAAAGCAGATAGCCCATGGCGAAACCCAGCCCGAAACATGATAAAGATAGCTTACATTATCAACAACCTCGGAATCGGTGGCGCTGAGCGTTTGCTGCTGGAGACAATAAAATTCCTGGACAAGTCGAGCTTCGATGTGACGGTATATTATCTCCTGCCCAAAGAAGATCTTCTTGCCGAATTCCACGAAGCAGGAATACGGACAAAATGTTTGAACATGTCGAGCAAACGCGACCCTCGAGGATTCTTTAGACTTGTTTGGGAATTGAGGGCCGGGAGATTCTCAATAGTCCATACCAATCTTTCTGAGGCTGACGTGATTGGGCGCTTCGCCGCCATTGTCGCGCGCGTGCCCGTGATTCTATCTACGGATCACACCATCGATTCCTGGAAACTCAAGCAGAATCGACTCAAAACACACCTCCGATTCAGGCTGAACCGGCTTGCGACGCGCTTCTCCAAGGGTATCATAGCTGTTGCACAAGATGTCAAGAATCACCTTGTTACTGTCGAGAGAATTCCGGCCGCCAAAATACGAATCATCACGAACGGAATCAGCATCCCACCCGCTGCTTCAATCAGAGGTAGTGAACCTGCGGCCGGCGAGCAAACGATACTCGGTGTAGCCGCCCGTCTATTCCCTGAAAAGGGCCACGAGTACTTGCTGCGGGCGTTGAAGGACGCCATCAGCGAATTCCAATCGTTGCACCTGCGTATTGCCGGCGACGGCCCCCTACGAAATGCTCTGGAGGCCTTAGTTGCCGAGCTCGATGTAGCGACACACGTCGAATTCCTCGGGACGGTAAACGACATGAACTCCTTTTACAAAGGCCTAGACATCTTTGTACTCCCATCCGTGCAGGAAGGACTTCCACTCGCGTTGTTGGAAGCGATGAGTTTTGGAAAACCGACCATTGCCACAAGAGTTGGGGCAGTCCCTGAAGTTCTCAATAGTGCCGACATCGGCCTGCTGGCCGTCCCAAGGAATGTTGAGCAACTTACGGTGGCAATCTTGGCCCTGGCTCGTGATCAGAAGAGGCGCAAAAAAATGGGGCAGCGCGCCCGGACCAGAGTCCTGGAGCAATTCAGCCTCGACAAGGCTGTCTCCGAACTAGAAGGGCTCTACAATGAACTCCTGGCTGGAGCAACTATCGATGTCAAGATATAAGGTACTGTATTCGCTCAATAACGCGCGTTTGGCTGGAACGGAAAAACATGTCCTTCTGCTCGTAAAGAACCTGAATAGGGATTTGTTCGACCCTTCTGTGGTCTTCTTTTCTACGGGTCCGCTGATTGACATTTTCAGAAAAGAAGGCGTGCAAACCCATTGCCTTAACAGAAGGAGCACATTTGATTTTAAGGCGGCTCGGGAATCATTCAGCCTTCTGAAACAAAATCATTTCGATATTCTTCACAGTCATTGCGGGCAATTCTTCTGTTTCCTCAGCAAGCTCGCGGGTACGCCCTGGACAATCGAGACACGCCATGGTCTCATTCTAAACTACAAACAGTTGGAAAGCGTCAACCCTTTGCAATATCTCGTCAACCGCGGCAAAGCGCGCCTAGTTGATCTTACCCTAACGGTGTGCGAGTCGGACAAACGAGTACTTCAAGAGAAATTCGGAATCCCAGCCACCAAAATTCGAAAAGTGGTGAACGGCATTGATGTTGATTGGGTTGATGGAATAGGGAGCGGTAAACATAAGCTCAGGCGGGAGTTGAACCTGAGTGGATCCACACAAATCGTTGGCACGATTGCCCGATTCACTGCACAGAAAGGGTTGGAGCACTTCATCAGAGCCATCCACATTCTTAGGGAGTTGGCTCCCAAGACTCACTTTGTTATCGTTGGTGACGGTGGGCTGAGGGAGAGCTTGGGGAATCTCGCCAAAGACATGGGGCTCTCCGAGATTTTGACATTTGCAGGATACCGCCAAGATGCAGTTGAGTTGATGAGTTCGTTTGATGTCTTTGTACTGCCGTCACTCTGGGAGGGTCTGCCGTACACAATCCTGGAGGCTATGGCACTGAGTAAACCCGTCGTGGCAACAAACGTCTTTGGCAATGCCGAGGTAGTAGTCGATGCCGAGACTGGCTATCTGGTTCCGGCAGAAGACGAAGCGGCTCTGGCCCAAGCCGTAAACAAGCTGTTAAGCAACCCTGCTTTAGCAAGAAAGATGGGACGTCGGGGTAACAAGAGAGTAAAAGATCTCTTCTCCGCACAGTTCATGACACGGCAACTCGAAGAGACCTATTTGGAACTTCTGAATGGCTGAACCACGATCTGAAATCCCAGCATACGCTCCTATCATCTGGCAGGATGATAGTGAATTTGTGAATCGTAGCAGGACAAGAGCATGTTAGTAAAGCTCAAAGACTCCATCCCGTTTCTTCGCTGTCCTGTGTGCACCAGGCGAATTACCGCCGTTGACGGCGCTCACAATCAACTCTTCTGCACAAATGACGAATGCGGACTTAACCAGCCTGACACGAGCCTGGTTCGTTATGTGGGACGGTGGCCCGTCCTGGTTGATTTTTCCAAAAGTATTCTGAGCGAGGAGCAAACATTCGGCTCGTCGGCCGCCAGCTTCAAGAACAGGCCAACTCGCCACGGTATTAAGTCAGTTATCAAGAAACTGATCTCCAGGCAAAGCGCCATCTCGGATCAGAACATCGCCAATTTTGTTTCACTCACAAAAGGCTGCTCCACAAAGCCCCTCGTTCTTATCATTGGCGGCGGCGAAATCGGCAAAGGCATGGAGGTCTTCTATGATGATCCGGATATTCGGACCGTCGGGTTCGACATCTATGCCTCAGACCAAACTCAGTTTGTTGCTGATGCTCATGACATCCCGATTGCGGATGAAGTGTTCGATGGGGTCATCATACAAGCCGTTCTCGAGCATGTGCTCGAACCCAAGGCGGTCGTATCCGAAGCTTTTCGCGTCCTCAAGACTGACGGATTTGTTTATGCGGAAACGCCATTCATGCAACAGGTCCACGAAGGGGCTTATGATTTCACGCGGTTTACTGAAATCGGTCATCAGTATCTGTTCAGGAGATTCGAAAGAGTCCGGTCAGGCGCCAAGTCGGGCGTTGGAACGTCCCTATTGTGGTCGATCGACTATTTCTTTCGCGGATTATTTCGCTCCGTGGCTATCGGTAAGATGTTCAAGGCGCTATTCTTTTGGCTGCAGCATCTGGATGTCTGCGTACCTGATGCCTACAACATTGATGGCGCATCCGGTGTTTTCTTTCTCGGGAAAAAAGCTGATGTCGAAATTTCCGATAAAGAGCTACCTGGGCGATACCAGGGCAGTCAGAAGGGCTCGTGACCTTCAGGCAGAATAGTCAAGAATTTGGTTAGCGGGCGGGTTGCCCGGACATGAGAAAAGCACTGTGTGGCACGTGTCTTCAGACCGTGCTTTTGCCCCACACTCTACCTCTTTGCGATGAAAGCCAACGACAAAGGAAAACACCGAAGGCAGTCAAACACATGAGCTGACGTTTGCCTGGACCCATCATTATCCGTACGGGGAATCAACGAAGATAGTCTCCACACTCATTGTCTTGCGACCAGCCAACGTGTTCGCCCACACCGCAGCAGACTTGAAAGTGATTCCACGGTTCGGCGCAGGATCTGTTGCTCACCATCTCGTCCGTCCCCCAGGCCCTCTTACCTCCCTTATTATCAAGTTGTGCAAGCAATCTATGTATGAGCCCGAGTTCATCACACCGCCTAACCTCCTGATAATTAAGATGAGGAGTATCGGGTCGGCTTACGCAAGAAACCCGATGCGGGAGAGTTCCCATCATCTGGCCGGAAAATCTCACTGCTTGATCCGAGGAATCCATTCGCTTGTCGGCAAGTTTGGTGGTTGGCCCTAAACTTCTCTTTTGCTGCCTGATGCCTCTGTCATTTGATCGAGTGACTCTATTATTTTGTCCAATGACTCCATTGTTTTGCCCGATGATTCCGTTATTGGTTCAAGTGCCTCAATAGTTTGGTGCGGTGGAGCTATTCATTCATCAGGTGACCCGATTATTTCATCCGGTGACTTTATTTCCAGATGCGGTGACTCCATTATCCGGGCCGGTGGCGATGCCATGCCACAGCGTGAAGCCTTTTTGTTGGCCGATTCCTTTCGGTCGCGGTCAAGTTTTCTCACTCTGCCGTCGAAATGAAAGAAGAGGTGGACTGAAGTCCCGGGTAGTAAACGCGATTGACCACAGAAAGGAGCACGACATGGCTGGACTTAAGAATGAGACCCTGACAAAATGGCGCCTGTTGTTCAAACTCATGGATGAAGGTGCGATCGGTAGCGGCATTGCCCTGCGCCCGGATTTGCAGACCGAAGTCAACGAACATCGCACCGCCTTTGCCGAACTGATGCACACATTCTACAACCAGCAGGCACAGGAGAAACAGGAGCGGCGTCAGGCACGGACAGCCAAGGCCAGCGCTTTAGAGCTGCTTGCAAAAGTGCAGGGTGACCTGACCAGCCACACCGACGAAGAGGATGAGACTTACGTTCTGGAGCTTTACCATCTCGACAATATCGATACCAGCGACCGCCACAAGATTCTGGCGCTTTGTCAGCACGTGGCTGCGGTGTCCGCGGCGCAGACCGAAATCCACTACCAGGTTACCCAGCCACTGCTGCAGGAACTGCAAACCAAAGCCGAGACACTAGCCGCGCATCTGGACAGGATCCTGCGATTGCACTCTGAGCTGGCCGCGACCCGCACGGCGCTACGCAATGCGCTGGTCGCCGGCCGTTTCTTGAAGAAACGCGTTTACGGCTACATGATCTCCGTCCTACCCCGGGGCAAACGCGACCCGAAGCTCATGGACTTCGGTTTTCGCCTGCGCGGCCGGCGGCGCAAAAGCAGCTCAGTGACCGTGGTGGCGGAAAATGAAAACAGCGCGCCGGTAGCAGGGGTTAAGGAGACGTCTGCCCCTGTGTGACCCACCGAGCAGACCGCAGTCTTTTTACTTGGGTCTGGCACTGCTTTTTGTTATCTTTACCGATGTGTTGTCCACTCACTAAGTTCGAACACAAGAACGCCTGCAATGCACATCGTCATCGACGCCCATCTCGCCGTCAAGAAAATTGACGGCGTGGCAAGATACCTTCTTGGCCTGCTCCGGGAATTGCCAGGTTTGGATCCCTCGATCAAATTCACGGTCCTGGCTCTGCCCGATGCCAAATCCGGGCTTCCGGCGGACATCTTCGAACCCGACAACCTCAACCGGGTCGAGCTTAACTTGATGGGCCCGTCTCCAAAACAGCACCTGATGATGCCCAGGCTCCTGCACGAACTGCGGGCCGATGTCTACCACCACCCGCAATATGACTTGCCAATCCGATTGCGAATTCCGGCAGTGGTGACCATTCATGATCTGAAGTTTATCTATCACCGGCAGTTTCTGGCAGGGCGCAATGGGCTGAAAAGCGCCTACATCAAACACTCCCTGCGTTACGCGCTGCGCAAAGCCGACAGCATCATCGCGGTTTCTGAGAACACCCGGTGTGATCTCGACCGCTTTCTCGGCCAGCCGTCCAAACGAACCACGGTGATCTATCATGGTGTGGATGGTCCCGGGCAAGCCGGGCAGAACCACAAGCAAACCGGGCTTGACATTCAGGCAGATTTTGTTTTATTCGTGGGTACTCGCAGGCCGCACAAGAACATCGAAGGCCTGATTCAGGCGCTGGATCTTCTCCGCAAGCAGGGGGACAAACAAATCGACCTGGTGGTCGCCGGTAAAGCCTATTCTGACTACACCGGCCCGGAAAAACTGGTGGAACACCTGGGACTCGAAAAGCATGTTCATTTCCTTGACTTTGTTCCCGAGGCCGAGTTGCCGGCACTCTATCACGCCTGCCGCATTGTCTCTTTGCCTTCGTTTTATGAGGGATTCGGGTTTCCCGTGCTGGAGGCCATGTCATACGGCAAGCCGTTTGTGGGGTCGAACGTGACTTCAATTCCGGAAGTCATGGGAGACGCCGGCCTGCTGGTGGATCCGAATAGGCCGGAAGATATTGCGGAGAAAATTGAGCGGATTCTTACAGATGCGCAACTGGAATCGCGGTTGAGTCAAAAGGCTCGACAACGCGCGGCAGAATTCTCCTGGCGCGCGATGGCGGAGAAGACGTTGGAAGTGTATTTGAAGACGGCGCCATGCCGCTGAATTCCCTGGAACCATGGATTTCCGCCTGCGCGGAAATGACAGGAAGGAAGTCATGCCCGCACGCTTTTGGCGGGCATCCATGATAGACCCGTCTGCACGGGACCTGTGCAATCGCGGACACCTTGATTCCATGAACAAATAAAATGACGACCAAGTCCAAAACTAAAATTCTGCACATCATCACCAACCTGCCCGTCGGCGGCGCCCAGGACAACACCCTGCTGACCGTCGAGCGCCTGAACCGGGAGAAATATGAAGTCACGCTCATGTGTGCGCAGGACGGCGATTGGGTGGAACGAGCACGCCAGATCAAGAACCTGAAACTCATCTTTGTCAACGAGCTTAAGCGCAAAATACACCCGGTTGCCGACCTGGTGGCGCAGGTCAAAGTCTACAAACACATCAGGCGGGGTGGCTACGATATCGTGCACACACACAGCTCGAAACCAGGATTTGTTGGCCGGATAGCCGCAAAACTGGCGCGTGTGCCGATTGTGATTCACACCATCCACGGGTTTCCGTTCAATGACTTCATGCATCCGCTGGTGCGCTGGGTATTCATCGACATTGAACGCTTCTTGTCCGGGATGACGGATCTACTGGTCACGGTTTCGAAGCTGAACCTGGAAAAAGCGCTCAAGCTCAGGCTTGGTCCGGCCGAAAAATTCCGAAACGTTTACAGCGGCATTGATTTGAGCAAGTTCGATATTCCGGTGGATGCCGAGCGCAAGAAGAAAGACCTCGGCGTTCTTAATGGCGACTGCATCGTCGGCATGGTCGGCAGGCTGTCTCAACAGAAGGCGCCACTCGATTTCATCAACGCCATCCCGCGCGTGCTGAAGGCGCGTAGCGACGTGCGCTTCGTCATCGTTGGCGACGGAGAACTCCGGCAGGAGACCATGGATTTGTCGCGCCGACTGAACGTCGATAAGAACGTCATGCTGCTCGGTTTTCGCGATGACATTCCGGAACTGCTGCCCACCCTGGATGTCTTTGTTCTGACCTCGCTCTGGGAAGGGCTCGGCAGGTCTCTGACGGAAGCGATGTACACCGGCCGCCCCGTGGTCGCCACAGCTGTCGAGGGCGTTCCGGAGCTGGTGGAAGACGGCAAAACCGGCATCCTGGTGGCGCCGAAAGACATCGATGCCATCGCGGATGGTATTGTCCATATGCTCAACACTCCGGAAGACGCCAATCGCATGGGCGCCGAAGCCGCAAAGCAAATCAACGAACGGTTTCAGGCAGACGTGATGGTCAAAAGGCTGGATGAGATTTATCAGGAAATGCTGGAGCGCAAAGGGATGCCCGGTCGTCCGCGCGATTCCGAACGCCTGGCGACTTGATGGGCCGCGCAACGTGGTGGTGATGGCCTGACGCAATTCGTTCAACCTTGTCTTCCTGCAAGAAAACTTCAAGCCCCCAACCTCCTGCCCCTGAATCTGCCAGTCCATGTTTTGCTTGTGTTATGGGCGGCAATTGTGCTATATTCCACCCATGCCAAAACAGCGGGAAAAATTCACCCTCATTGTTCTTGATTTCGTGGCGCTCAACCTTGCCTTCCTGGCCTGGATTTGGATGCGACGCGAGATGGGGTTCTTCGCCGAAAGTGATTTCCCGACCCTGCTTAAGCTCTCGGCTATGGTCAATATCGCGTGGATTCTGCTGTTCGCCTTCTTCGGGCTCTACGGCGCCTGGTACGCCAGGTCGCGGGTCGATGAATTGATCAGTATCTTCAAGACCCTGACGATGGGCGTTCTCATCGTTCTATTGCTCACTTTCGAAAGCCAGAGCGACCTCGATGCGCCACCCAAGATGAGCCGGATGTTCATAGTCAACTACTGGATGTTGCTGTTGGTCAGCGTCACCGCATTCCGGATGCTGTTCCGCACGATTCAACGCGGCCTGCTGTCCTCGGGAATCGGTCACCATCGCACACTTATCGTTGGCTGGGGCAAACGGAGCTGGGAGTTGGCGGATGAGCTGGTAAAATATCCGGCACTGGGGCACAACATCATCGGCTTTGTAAGCGAAAGAAAAGTCCCGAATGAAGGCAGCTCGGAGTACAAGAACATCCCGCTGGTGGGTGGAATCGACGAAATCGAAAAGCACGTGACCTCCAGCCGGGCGCAGGAAGTGATTCTGGCCATGAAGGGAGACGCCCGCAAAAAAGCCATGGAGGTGATCGACCAATGCAACGGCTGCCCGGTCAACTTCAAAATTGTGCCGGACATGTACGACATCGTCATGGGTCAGGCGCGCACCAATCAAATCTACGGCTTTCCCCTAATCGATATCATGCCGCAGTACATGCCGGAGTGGGAACGCCAGGTCAAACGCCTGATGGACATCATCACGTCAATGGTCGTGCTGTTGCTTTTCTCCCCGCTTTGGCTACTCACTGCTGTAGCCATCATGGTAGACTCCAGGGGGTCCGCGCTCTACAAACAGGAACGCGTCGGGCTAAATGGTAAAAACTTCATGGTCTACAAATTTCGCTCAATGGCTCAGAACGCGGAGTCGAAAACCGGGCCGCAGTGGGCCCAGAAAGCAGATCCCCGGGTCACGCGTGTCGGCCAAATCATTCGAAAAATGCGCATCGATGAGGTCCCACAGTTTCTCAATGTGCTCAAGGGTGAAATGAGCGTTATCGGCCCTCGTCCGGAGCGGCCCTTCTTCGTCGAGAAATTCAAGAAAGAAATCCCGTTTTACGCCAGACGCCTGAAAGTCAAACCGGGCATCACCGGCTGGGCTCAAATCAAGGGCGGCTACGATTTGTCCGCTGAGACAGTCAAAACCAAGCTGCAGTACGACCTGTTTTATCTCGAGAACATGTCGCTGCGCATGGATTTGAAAGTCATCCTGAACACCATCTACATCATGTTGATGGGAAAAGGGCATTGAGTCTACCAATTGAGAATTACGAATTATGAATTACGAGTTGAGAGATCTCAGTTTGGAAGGGGCTGTTGAGTTGGCTGGGGCGTTAGCATCCTGCGAGAATTGGTTGGATTTTCGCACGGCTTTTCTTATCTTTCCAAATTCAAATTGTAACGGCACGAATTCAAACTCAGACAGGAAATGCTGGATCTAAAATTCATCCGTGAAAACCTCGAGGTGGTCAAGCAGGCCATCGTCAACAAGAGAGAAAAAGTCGATCTGGACAAGCTTGTCGCGCTTGACTTGCAGCGCCGCGATCTGCTTCAGGAAGTCGAGAAGCTCAAACAGGAACGCAACCGCGTTTCACAGGAAATCGGCAAGCTCAAGAAAGCTGGTGAGGTAGCAGACCAGCAAATTGCCGAGATGGGCACGGTGGCCAACCGCGTTAAGGACCTTGACATCGAAGTGCGTCGGGTTGAAGCCGAGATCAGGGACATCCAGGTCTGGATTCCCAACATCCCGCACGAGTCCACGCCGATTGGAACCACTGAAGATGACAACAAAGGAATCCGAACCTGGGGCGAACCGACAGAAATGGATTTCAAGCCCAAGCCGCACTGGGAGATCGGCGAAAATCTTGGCATCATCGATCTGGCGCGAGGCGCGAAAGTCAGCGGCTCCGGCTTTGTGACTTACACCGGACTCGGCGCGCGGCTGGAAAGAGCTTTGATCAACTGGATGCTCGATTTACATACTGAGAAGCACGGCTACCGCGAAATCTCTCCGCCCTTCATCGTCAACCGGGAGAGCATGTTTGCCACCGGCCAACTCCCCAAGCTTGAAGATGATATGTACCTGGCGCAAACCGATGACCTGTTCCTGATTCCGACCGCCGAAGTGCCCGTGACCAACCTGCACCGCGACGATGTGTTGCAGGCCGGCGATCTGCCGATCAAATACACCGCCTACACGCCCTGTTTCCGAAGAGAGGCCGGCGCGCACGGCAAAGACACGCGCGGACTGATTCGGGTGCACCAATTTGACAAAGTCGAGATGGTCAAGTTCGTGAAACCGGAAACTTCTTACGATGAACTCGAGACTCTGTTGTCCGAGGCCGAAGAAGTGCTGCAAATGCTTGAGCTGCCCTATCGCGTGCTGCAGCTTTGCACCGGTGACCTGAGTTTCGCAGCGGCAAAGTGCTACGACATTGAAGTCTGGGCGCCCGGGCTGGACAAGTGGCTGGAAGTATCTTCCTGCAGCAACTACGAAAGCTTCCAGGCACGCAGGGGCAACATCCGATTTCGCAATGAGGCAGGCAAGATGGATTTTGTACACACGCTCAACGGCTCAGGGCTGGCCTTGCCACGCACGGTCATCGCGATTCTCGAAACCTACCAGACTGATGAAGGCACGGTGGTGGTCCCGGAAGTCTTGCGCAAATACCTGGGCCGTGACCTCCTGAAATAGAATTTAAAGCGGAGCGATGGATTCTAACCATCACAAGCCATGCAGCAAATGACCGAACACGAATTGCGCCAGACTATTCTTGAGGTAGGGCGCCGCCTGTACGACAAAGGCTATGTCGCCGCCAACGATGGCAACATCAGTGTGCGGCTTGCGGATGGTCGGGTGCTCACTACGCCAACCGGATATTCTAAAGGATTCATGGAAGCCGACTCGCTCGCCGTCGTCGATCTCGAGGGCCATGCCGTCTCCGGCGCGAAGGCATCGTCTGAGCTGCCACTTCACCTTTTTATCTACAAGGCGCGTCCTGACGTCATGGCCGTGGTGCACGCACATCCGCCATACGCAACCGGTTTTGCGACCGCGGGCGTTGCGCTCGACAAATGTGTTCTTGCCGAAATCATTGTAACCATGGGCTCCATTCCGCTTGCGAAATACGGCACGCCGTCAACGGATGAACTGCCAAAAAGTATCGAACCCTACATCCAGACCTGCGATGCGCTGCTGTTGACAAATCACGGCGTCGTGACGGTTGGCAAAGATTTAATGGATGCACAGTTTAAGATGGAGCGTGTTGAGCATTCCGCGCACATCCTGTTCAACGCCAGGGCGCTGGGCGGTGAAACAGTACTCTCGAAGGACGAAGTGACCAAACTCTATGGTCTCAGGGATTCCTACGGCGCAAGCACCAAGAACCCCGGCTGCTATGTGCACGGCAACGATGACGACCAAGACTGCAATTGCAGCGAAAACATAGATGATTTTGAAGCAATTGTCGAGCAGGTTTTGCAGGCCGTAACTCGAAAATAAATCGTCAGTAGCCCCACCACCGGCATTCTCAACGAAGCCGAATTAACAAGCTGGAATCGAACAACAGGAATCGCGCATGGAAACCATCGGCTGGCTGTCTATTCTCCCGCCCGTCATTGCAATCGTTCTCGCCATCTGGACCAAACAAGTTTTCATCTCACTTTTTTTCGGCATCTGGCTCGGCTGGTCAATTCTGGCCGGCAATCCCGTCTCCGGGCTGCGCGACGCACTCGAGTGCTGCATCAGAGTTTTTGAGGATGGCGGAAACACCAAGGTCATTGCTTTCAGTGCGCTGGTCGGCGCCCTGATCGTTTTCACCCAGCGCTCGGGCGGCGTTGCTGGGTTCATCCGCTGGCTGTCTGAGAAGGGTTTTGCCAGCACGCGCCGAAGCGCCGGCCTACTCGCTTATCTCATCGGCGTCGTCGTGTTTGTTGAATCGAGCATCACCTGCCTGGTCACGGGCACTGTCGCGCGCCCCATCTTCGACCGGCTCAGAATATCGAGGGAGAAGCTGGCCTATATTTGCGACTCGACCTCGGCGCCGATTTGTATTCTGATCCCAATCAATGGCTGGGGCGCTTTTATCATGGGGTTACTCGCCGCTCAAAACGTCGATCAGCCGTTCATGACCATCATCAAATCGCTGCCGTTCAACCTGTACGCCATTTTTGCGCTTCTGCTGCTGCTTGGAGTCATTCTCTCCGGAAAGGACGTGGGGCCCATGGCAAAAGCTGAGCACCGGGCCCGCGAACACGGCATGGTTTTGCGCGAAGGCGCCGAACCGGTAGTCTCGGCGGAATTGCTGGAAACGGAGGCCAAACAGGGCATCCCACACAGAGCGATGAACATGCTGGTTCCGCTGGGGGTCATGGTCGCGATGATGCCCATCAGCCTGCTGATCACAGGAAACGGCAATCTCATGCAGGGGTCGGGTTCAACCTCTGTCTTCTGGGCCGTGCTTGCGGCAACGGCGGTGGCTGGAATTCTTTACGGTGCGCAGGGCATCATGAATCTGAAAGAGCAGATGGATGCGCTTTTGAAAGGCATCGGCGGCATGATGCCGCTGGCGCTTCTGATGATGCTGGCCTTTGCCATCGGCGCTACCTGCAAGGAGTTAGGCACCGGCCCGTATGTAGCGGAAATGGCGAAAGCCTGGTTGCACCCGGCTCTGGTGCCGGCGGTACTGTTTCTGGTTTCGGGTTTCATCGCTTTCTCTACCGGCACATCCTGGGGAACATTCGCCATCATGGTTCCGATCGGCATTCCCATTGTGGCAATCATGGGGACTGATTTGCACGTGACCGTTGGCGCGATTTTGAGTGGAGGTATCTTTGGCGACCATTGCTCTCCGATCTCCGACACAACCATCATTGCTTCAATGGTCTCGGTCTCGGACCACATCGACCATGTGCGAACGCAATTGCCCTACGCATTGGTTGCGGCCGGAGGCGCGTTGGCAATTTATTTGGTTTTGGGTATCGTTTGAGAAATGCGGTCAGGCGCCTACGGAAGCAGATTTCCTCTGGCGCGGCGAGTTCTCAGTTGCTTTTATCATCAACCAGCGGAATCCGCTCGTCCATGTATTTCAGGCGGTGAAAGGGGTTCACGATGCCCGAAGTAACATTTTGCAGATGCCCTGATATGCGCTTGAGATACCGCATGTACAATACCAGCGGTACCGCCTCATCGACTTTGAATGACTCGTCCTTTGCTTGTATCAAGAGCAGGACGAATTTGTCGCATTGTTGCTTGACACCCGCAATATCGGATATGAGTGTCTCGGCTTTCTCTTCATCATTCTCTCTGAGCGCCTCAAGCAAAGTCCCGAATCCGGCAGAGACCGTATCCTCCATCCCTTCTAGTTTTTCCTCCCACTTGCCTGCCAGCAGCCGTTGTGGGCACTCTTTCGCCAATTCGTAAATGTTTTTTGTGTAATCACCGATGCGCTCGACATCACTGATGAGACTCACCAGGGTCAAGCCAATTGTAAGGTCTCCAGGCCCGGATACAGCAAGATGGGTTAGAACCTTCTTACGGATATCTTGCTCAAGTTGATTGATCTTGCGATCCGTCATGTAAATATCGATATCGACTTCCGCAGTGTCTTGCCGGCGAAGCGATGTCACGGAAGCGTCAAACATTTTCTTGTCGATTTCCAGCATGGTCCAGGAGGCTTCCAAGGCCTCTTCCAGCAGGTTTTTTCGGCTGAAGATCTCCTGAAAGAACTTGAGCATAGCTCACCTCACGAAGTAAATGAATGCCAATGGAATCGCGAAGAATACCACCAGGATGTATCCGATGGGTATCAACCGATTTCTAGTCGCCATGTCCGCCAAGCCGTTTGCCAGCAGTATCGGAATTCTCTTAAGAGGCCAGACAATAACAACGCCGAATATGTTGAACAGCAAATGTGCAAAAGCCACGGTAACGGCGGCGATGTTTCCCGTTGCCAAAGAAGCAAGCATGGCTGTGATGGTGGTACCGATATTGGCTCCAAGCGTGTAAGGCAAAACCTGTTCGAGTGTTAAGATGCCTGCGCCTATGAGTGGCACTGCTATGGAGGTTGTGATTGAACTGCTCTGAACCAGCACCGTCATCACGATACCAAAGATAAAACTCCTGACGCCGGTCTTGAAGATGTATTCATCAAAGAGCGCCTCGATTCGGCCCAAAACCAGCCCCTTGAGCACTACCGTCAAATAGCGCAACGCCACGAACAGGAAAACCAACGATAGCAGGAGAATAATGACAGCGGAATCGCCGGTCATGGCCTTGATAACGGCTATCGTCGGCTTGGTGATAAGTTTGATTGGGCTGACTGTCTTAAGTCCGCCAACAGACTGGAAGACGGCAGAGAGATGACCGGCGGCAATCCCGAGAAAATTGGTCGCCAACTGCAATGGAAACAGAAGCGCCACGGTAATCAGATTGAAAAAATCGTGGACCGTTGCACCAGCAAATGCGCGGCGGAATTCATTGCTTCTGGAGACGTGTCCCATCGAGACAATCGTGTTGGTAATACTTGTCCCGATGTTGCTGCCCATGATGATTGGAATGGCATTGGCAATATTGAGCGCACCGGCGCCTACCAGGCCGACAACCAACGATGTGGCGGTCGATGAACTCTGAATCAGACTGGTCGCCAGGATACCGATGAGCAGCCCCACGTAGGGATCAGAGGTCGTCGCGATGAGTTGTTCTGCAAAACCGCTTCCGAACAGCTTGAAAGCGGCTCCCATCATGGAAATGCTCAGAATGAAGAGATAGAGCAACGCTAGAAGAGCCAACAGCCTTCCCCAAACTCCTAGCCGGACGTTGCGCATGGGGGCCTCACCCTTTCTTTCAGTTCAACATAAGACGTCAGTAAGACAACACGGATTGAGACGCATTGATATTACGAACCGAAACAACTAGAAGCAAGGCGTTTTGTGAAGGTTACTCGATACTTGCCGGAAACACGTATCTTACGACCACGGTTTTCCACCTTCGGCCGCTTCTGCGGCATTCAACAGATGATCCTTGATGCGTCTATAAGCCATCACGATGTCCATATACGACGTGCTGACGAGCGGGTCAATGGTCTGCGCCGAAAGTCGAGACCAGTGCAAAGATCTCAGATCGCGAATCTTGCTGGTGATTTCACGACTGTCAGAATGGACTTTCTTCATGTGTCCATCGCGACGGGCACGGCTCAAACCCTCTTTCACGTAGCTGAAATATTCTGCAACTCTGTCGTGCAAGTCTAGCAGTTCTTTTTTCTGCTCATCTGACAGCTCGACACTCGATTCCTCCATACGTGAGAGAAGTTTCAGGACATTTGTAATGTAATCACTTACGGACTCAAACTCATCAGCAAGGCGAAGTTGTGACCTCGCTTCTTCCGCCAGGTCTTCGCTCAACGATTGCGAAAGCAGTTTTGTCAGAAAGTAGGTGATCTCAATTTGAACCTTGTCGATATTCTCTTCCGCCTCGAATATGCTTTCGCGCAACTTGTCGTTGGCCTTGTCGTCGGCCTTCGTCGCGATGACCGGGCGGAGATTGTCCATCATTTCCTTGGCGCGCTCATCAAGTCGTCTAAGTTCATTGCGCGACTGCTCAATTGCCGCGACCGGCGAACCACCTATTGTAAAGTCCAGATGTGTGATATACCCTTTGTCTTTGGTTTTTCTACCCTTGACGTATTTCGTCAGGAAATTTGCCATGATAGAAACAAGCGGCAAGAAAAGAAGTGTGTTGGTAATATTGAAGCCGGTATGAGCGGCGGCGATGGCGCTGGTCATGTAGGGGAAATTGCCGTTCGCCATCTGCATATTGGGATCGACGCCAATGACGATACCTTCAATAAAGGGCATGTACAACGGATGAAAAATTGCGGTTATCCAGGCAACCCCGGAAATATTGAAAAGGATATGAAAATAAGCCGTTCGCTTGGCGTTGATGTCATCAGCGCCCAACGAAGCGAGATATGCGGTGACGGTCGTACCAATATTCTCGCCCAGCACCAATGCCGCGGCCGTATGAAAATCGATAACGCCGGTATTGGCCAGCGCTATCGTAATGCCTAGGGTCGCCGATGACGATTGCACGACAATTGTGAGGACGCAGCCAACCAGAGCCGCCTTCACCACGCCAAAATAATTTACAGCTTCGAATGCATGGAACCATGCCTCAAACTCTTCATGTCCACGTATCGGTTTGAAGCCATTCTTCATCAATTCGAGGCCAAAAAAGATCATCCCGATGCCGAGGATGGCGAGAGAGAGGTATCGAATTTTTTCCTTCTTGATGAAGAGCCAGCCGAAGGTAGCAATACCCAAAATCGGTAGACCATACTTGCCGATTTTCAGAGCCAAAATCCATCCGGTAATCGTTGTGCCGATATTGGCTCCCATGATCGTGCCAATCGCCCCGCTCAACGACATCAGCTCACTATTGACCAACCCGATAACCATCACCGATGTAACTGAGCTGGACTGAACAAGCATGGTGATGAACGTTCCAATTCCGACAGCCAGGAATCTGTTTGACGTAACCGCGTTAATCAGGTGCCTGATCCTCGGCCCGGCAATGACCTGCAACCCCTGTTGCATGTACTTCATGCCCATCAGAAAAATGCCAAGTCCACCGACGAGGCTGAATATCATTGTTGTAATCAAGTCAGCATTCATTGTAGGAGTATTCCAGAGTTAGTTTCACGACTCGATTCTATCATTCACCAGCTAGGATAGAACTAAATACGATCAAAGATGGAAAAGGCTTACTCGGCGAGGATTTTTGCACAAAAAGACCTGCGTCGGCCGGGCGTCCCATGGTCGCTGACGCAAGGTGCCACGGACGCCAAGGCAAAGATGAGAACCGCACCGGGAGTTCTGACATTTGACTTGCTCAATCCGGACGCTACTTACTGAGCTCAGCTACGGCGCCTTCGAAATCATCATACACATCAAAAATCTGGGTCAGATTCGTCATCTTGAGCAAGCTCTGCACCGGGGACTGCAAATTGCTAAGCACCAGGTTGCCGTCTTTCTTTTTGAGCGAGGACAGCGACGCGATCAGTTCTCCAAGCCCCGTGCTGTCAATCCAGCTTACTTTTGAAAGATCGAGCACAACAGATAGCACTCCTCGTTCTATCAGGTCTCGAATCTGGTCCTGAATCTGCCCTTTGCCCTCGATGCCGGACAGCTTGCCCTCGATTGTGCAAACTGCCACCGTATCTACAATCTTCTCATTAATCTTAATCATATGGTCAAACCTCACTAGTTTGTTGTGGAACCCAACTCCGCATGTTTCAGCAGTATCTGTATTTCATTTCGTGCTTTTTCCGTGGCTCGCAAGAGCGGCAGTCGTGGCGCGCCGCCAAACAGTCCGACGCAATCCATGGCCGCTTTGATGGCCGGAACGCCGCCCTTTGCTACAATCGACTTGCCCAAAGGCAAAACCTTTTTCAGGAACAGCCGCTGCGAGAGATCTGGCTGTCCGTTTTCTACCAGACGGCAAACCTCGACACATTCGGCCGCCGCAAAATTGCTTAGCGCCAAAATGGCGCCATCCATGCCCAGCACCTGCGATGCCCAGAGCAAAGATGCATTGCCTGTCAGAAGCGCAAAACCTGTCGGGCACTCGGATTTCAGTTCATGCAACTTGGCCAGCTCAGATGTACTCTCCTTGATGCCCGCTATGTTGCCGTGCTTCGCAAGTTCCAGAATGATGGAGATTTCCAGATCGAATCCGGTGAACTTCTGAACGTTGTAAATGATGATCGGAATCGGCGCATTATCTGCAATCCGCCGGTAATGCTCCACCACTCCTTGCGGACGCATTTGATTCTTGAAGTAGCTCGGCGTGATGACCAAGGCATAGCCGGCGCCAGCTTGCGCCGCAATGCGGACAGATTCGACCACCGCTTCCGGTGATTCTCCATTGCAACCCGCAATAACGTCAACACCGTCCGCAATGACCTTCCGCGCGCTTTGCAGAACCTCTTGCTTTTCGACATCGGTTAACAGAACCGATTCCCCGGTCGATCCCAGCACTACGAATCCCGCCAACCCGGCGGTTGTCAGCGCTTCAATATTTTGAGTAAATTTGTCCTTCGCAAAACGATTATCGACGAACGGAGTGGCGATTGGACAGTAGATTCCTGTTAAGGACATTCAAAAAAAGAACGGTCTACAAACAAAGTGGGGGGTCCGGAAACTCTCAAATATCAGCTAATATAAAACAAAAAGTTTAGAAAACAAGCGAAATCTGAGACCCCTGTTTTATTCCCACTTGCTGAAATTGACTACTGACGGATCGTCAGTTTGAGGGTAGCCGTCCAGTGTCATGCGCAACTCGTTGTGCACAGCCTTGAAGCCTTCAGACAGCAGCCAATTCACCGCCTTTGGGTAGCGCGTACAGGCGCGAATATGGAGCCCGCGCAGACCGGCTTCGATTGCTGTCTTACTCAAGGCGTGCAGCAGCCCTTCCAGCACCTCGTCACCGTGCCCTGGCGCAACCTGCAAGGCGTTCACCTTCAGGAAGAAACGCTCTTCTTCCTGAGAGTAGGGCTCTGCATGAATAAGCGCGAAGGCAACGGCCTGGTCATCGCGCAACAAAAGCAATCCGTCACCAAACCCGAACTCCCGGGCTAAACGAACTTCGGAGTTATAGTCCAGGCCAGGCTGCAGGCTTGTGGAGAGTATTCGGGCGTACTCCAACAGTTGTCGCTGCTGTTCCCCGGTGACCTTGGAAAGAAGAGCCGGCTGAAACGACTTCGACTCCGAACCGGCCCGGGGTACTTCGTGAATCAAATCCACTGTCATCTTTTGTGCGACAAACCCGAGCTTGCTGTAGAAGGCCAGATTCTTCGAAGATTGAGCGTTCAACTCAAGACCGACAACCTCCGCCCCCTGGCTCAGCAGGTGGTCTTTCGTGACCTGGACGATCTCTTTGCCGAACCCGCGTCCCTGCAGCGACGGCACCACGCTCAACGGACCGAGCCAGCCTGTCGTTCCCCACATGTGAGAAAAACAATATGCCGCCAATCGACCATCTTGTTCGAGAACAAAGGAGCCACCGGGATTGGCGGCAAGATACATCCTGAGGAAGGCCATGCGGCAGAGATGTATGCGTGGCTCCTTTACGCCATCCATCCTGCGCGCCGCTGTAAAGGCTTTTGAAAGCAATAACCGGACTTCCGCAAGATCGCTCTCAAGCATGCAGCGTACGACGGCCAAGGCTAACCGAACTCCTCGGCCAGTCCATTCAGGATGATAATCGCGCGGTCAATATCTGCGTCGCTGGCCGCGAACGAGATGCGAAAATGTGTGTTCTTTGCTGAGAAAACGTTGCCCGGGATGATGTAGAGTTTTCGCTCGATTGCGCGGTTCACAAATGCGTCGGCGTCGCCACCCGGCGCCTCGGGGAAAAGGTAAAATGCTCCTTCCGGCCTGGCCATCCGAAAGCGATCCTGCAGGCCCTCGAGCAAACGGTCGCGCCGGTGCCGGTATTTCTGAACCTGAGACTCCATGTCATAGCTGAAAGCGCTAATGGCCGCCCGTTGCGCTACCGAGTTTGCACAAACATAAGAGTATTGCTGAAAGGTCGCCATCGCATCTATCACCGCCGCCGGGCCTGAAACGTAGCCCAGTCGCCAGCCGGTCATGCCTGAAGTTTTGGAAAACCCGCTCACGACAATTGCGTCATCCGCAATGTTCCCCATGCTGACAAATGGCGCATCCGTAAACACGAAACGGTCGTAAATCTCATCAGAAATGATGTGCAGTCCGTGGTCTTTGGCGATCTCATTCACCACCCGCAAATCGTCGGTGCTGTAAAGTACACCTGTGGGATTGTTGGGATGGTTGATGACGATAGCTTTGGTCCGTTCGGTGATCAAAGGCAGGATGGCATCCGCGGTTAGCCTGAAATCGGGATAGGTATCGATCAACCTTGGGGTAGCGCCACACATAATCACAACGTTGGCGTAAGCAACAAAGTAGGGGTCTGTGATCAGGACTTCATCCCCAGGCCCGGCCACTGCCATGATTGCGAGGATGTAACCACCGGTAGCGCCTGCAGTTACCAGCGTGTCCTCAAAAGCGATATCCCGGCCGGACAAGTTTGCGGCAATTTGTTCCCGCAACTCCGACACGCCGCGCGTTGAAACGTAGCCATTGAAACCATTTTCAATCCAGCGAATGGCTTCCTGTTTCACCGGCATTGGCACATCAAAATCCGGATCCCCGATGGAAAGGTCAATGCCGTCGGGGTTGGCACAAGCAAGATCAAATATCCGTCGAATACCAGAGGGCCTGATCTCATCGACCCGTTGGGACAGTGTTTTCTTTCTCACGTCCTGCGGCTCCTGGTGATTTTATGGTAATGAAAAGGCAATCGGACGAAGACAAATGGTGTTAGCTCAATATACAAATCTGAGCCGGAGAAACAAAGCAAAATGAGATGCCAGCGGTGGCCTGTCGTGTAACAGACCACGGCAGCATCAGTGAGGCAGGTTCATTGCGCGACGGAAAAAGTACGGTCTCTTCCAAACCGGATGAATGGAATATCGAGATAACTTTCGGTTGCCTCAATGGAAGTCAAACTGAGCCTTTGGCGAAGACCTTTGGGAAGCGGCAAATCATTGATAAGCATAAACGGGATAATTTCATACTGACCGAGCAGGAGGTCATCCGGTAGAAGATTGATCTCCAGTCGTGTGATATCCTGCGCAGTTGTAACCGTATCCGTGAAACTCTCCACCGGGACGGTGACCAGGGCGTTGAGCACCGTCACCTCGTTGGTGGCGGTCTCTTTGAAGAGTAGCGGCCGCATATTTGTGCCGTCGCCTTCCGGGAAGAATACAATAACGGTGTCCCGTGGCGTTTGCAGGGTAATATCGATAGCGAGGTTAAAATCAGATTTTCCGGCGGTCACCGTAATTGCAGATTTGGAGACCCGGAACGGTTGCACGCTGGTCGAGACCTTAACGCGCTCAAACAGCAGTATTGTCTGCCGCACGCGACCTTCTGCGTCGATGTCATCTGTGTCGAAAACAAACAGGCCATCGCGCGTGAACACCTCAGTCGATTCCAGGGTGTAATTGGCCACGTAGTAATAAAGTCGAAACGCCCCGGAAATGCCGCCACTCGCCCCTTGCGCTGTCGGCGGCGGCAAGGTTAATTGAAAACGGCCATCTTTGTCGGTGCGTGTCGCGACATCGAAGCCTTCCAGCCAGACAAACACCTGTTCCGGGGCAAGAGCTGAGTCGAATCGGACCTGGCCAGAGATTTGCCTGTTCGAAAACGAGATATCATTGTCACCGCCAACGGGATTGCTTTCACACGCCATCAGTAGGATAGCAGGTAAAAGCAGCATTAGGAATCCGGCAGATTTACTCATCTGTCATTCCGTTTAGTGGATATTTCTCGGGGCGGAGAAAGCTACTTTATTCTGTGACGCGCAGTATCCGGTACTTCCCGCTTCGCAAAAGCGGGATCTCAAGATATTCCGCGCCGGGTTTGACAACCGCTAACCGCAGTTGGTCGCGTAGAGCTTGTGACAAGGCGTCATCTTCAATCAACAGAAATGGAATCACTTCGTATTCCCCGATATCAAAGTCACCGGGAAAAATTGGAACCAGCATCGTCCGGACTGTTTGAGCAGGTCCGACGTGCGTGTAGTCATCGTCAACAGTGGTGGCCAAGGTTGAGCGCAAGACCACGACTTCGCCTGTCCTCAGGTTCCGAAACATCAATGGGCCGAAAACACCATCGAGCAGTGGCGGAAAGTAGACGTCCACTGAATCATGAACCGCCTGCAGAGCAACATCCACTCGAAGAATGAGATTTGTCAGACCTGCGTTGACGCTGATCTGAGAACCGGAGATCTCTGCGGGTCTTACCGTTGTCTCAATCCGGAGTTTTTGAAACATGAGCACCGGGTCGGCAAGCTCACCACGGTCGTTCAACTCCGCATGCGGCATCAGCAGACGACTGTCACGTATCGCAACTTCTGTCGATGCCAGATTGAAGTTCGCCATGTAAAAGAACAGCTTGAAACTACCGGAAATGCTGCCTGTCTCCGAAACCGGCGGCAAGACTAGTCCGAACCGCCCACTCTCATCGGTTCTGGTCGATGTGTTGAAACCTTCCAGCCAGACAAACACACCTTCGGAACTCTGGGCACGATCCAGCTTAACCTGGCCGCCGATTCGTCGCCCGGAGTTATCAATGTTGTCGCGGCCAAGCGGGTTATTTTCACATCCGAAGTTTAAAACAAAAAGGGGGAAGAGAAGCATCCATGCTTGTTTCATTTGGGCCTGCCTGCAGTAAGTGAAGGAAGAGAAGCGTGAATATGGCCTTCACTTCATCGACAGGGCCCGGATTTTCTAGAGAATATTACTCAGACTTCACCTTTTCACCTTTGTTCATTCTGTTGTTAAAGTCTCTTGCGGAAAGGCACCTAATATTGCACACCAAGGGTAAGATAGTAGCGGCGGTCACGAATGGCGATGCCTTCCAGCACGATATCCTCGTCGTTCAGGAGATTTCTGCCACTGGCATTGCCAAACAATTTGACGCCGGCAATTTCAAAACGCTTGCTGAAGTGGACATCGAGATTGGTCCAGTCCGGCAGAGTAACACGACTGAACGGCTCGCCGCGAGCTGCTGTCGTGCCGGTTGTCCGCAACAGGCCAATCTGGTCGCCCTCATGGAACCAGAACAGTTGCAGGCCATAACCTGCGTGGTCAACATTTATTGTGAGCGTTCGCTTGACATCCGACTTAAATGGGAACACCGCCTTGTCGGTGATAAAATACTTTGAGTATCCTGCGCCCACCGAAACTTTCTTCTTGTAGAGAAAAACGTTGGCATTGCCTTCAAAGCCGCTAATCTTGGCAGTAGGAACGTTGTCGTAGAAAGACCGTGGGTCAATCGGCAAGGAGAACTCCCGAAACTTGTTATCGTAGTGATTCTGAAAATATGAGCCCGTGAGTTCCCAGCCATAAATGCTGGTGTGCTCGCGCATGTCTTTCCCGACACCAACACCAAACTCGAAACTGCGATTTTTCTCGGGTTCGAGGTTCGGTGCAGTCGCCGGATCCAGGAAAGCAGCAGCAGAGCTGATTTGCTGAAATAGCGTCGGGAATTTCGTGTTCGCTCCAAAATTCAAATAGCTGCTGAAAGACAAGTTTTCGCGATAGCCGGTGAGGTTGAGTGCAAACTTGAAATTCGTAGCGTTCCAGTCATTGTCACTAAAGATCCCAAAACCGGCGTTATCGCCGAAAAACTCCATGTCGTCCTGTCTGTCCTGAACCCGGTCATGCCGAAGGCTTACATCCACATCCATAGTTTGCAGGAAATCCGATCCGGCATCGCCATGGTATTTGAGAATGGCCGCGAAGCCATGATGCAGCCGCCGCAGGTCATCTCGTCTCACCCGCGAGATTTCGCGGTCAAGCGTGCTGCGCTCGAACTGATACGACACCCAGGCGTCAACTTCACCGGTCTGGAATTGCTTCTGTGCGTTGAGCAACCAGGCCCGGTCCAGAATATCAGTAGAAGAGACGCCGCGTTGATCCAGATTAATTTCATCGTCGTCGAGATTTTTGAATGAGGCAGTGAAATCGATATTTTTCTGCCCCAACAACTCCCCGGAGTATCGCAACGACAGCAAATGGTTGAAAGTGTTAACGGAGCGCGTGAACGCCTCGGGTTCCCGATCGACGCGATCAAAATCAAGAGAACTGTAAACCCACATGCCGCTCAGGGTGCCTTTCGGCCGACCGACCTCGTTGGCGCCAAAATCATAGTTCAATGTCGCCGTGTGGTGCAGAGAACCGTTGTCAAGTTCGCCGCCGTTGTTCAGAATGTCTCGGCTAAGGCCACCACGCTTGAGGCTGTAGCCGCCATACAGATGATTGAATCGTTTGTAAAAATGCAGCCCCCAGTTGCCTGAGCGATAAGTCCCAAGTCGTTGTTGAAATCGAAGGGTGTAGTCCTGCTCGACTTTCGGCACCACATTTACCGCACCCGAAAACGCCTCCGGGCCATACAGCGCCGTGTTGCTGCCCTTGATGAGTTCAAATCTTTCGACATCCTCCAGGTCTATGAGAGATAGATCGAAAACATTGTTCAATGCGTTATTCATCTTAACGCCGTTGTAGAGAATCATCACCTCATCAGGGTTGCCGCCACGAATCGAAATGGTCTTGACGCCACTGATTTCCTCGTCTATTTGCACGCTGTTGTCGATCCGCAAAAGGTCACCGGCATCAACGTATCCGCGTATCTCAAAATCCCGCGATTCAATCACAGAGACCGATTGCGGCAAATCCTTCTGGATTTCCATCCGGAGACCCTCTTCCTCAATCTCAACTGAACTCAGTGGGATGACCCGGGGCTGCAGAAAAATGCGGCCCATGGTGCGGAGATCGGTTGCTGGAATCTCGCGCTCATAGTAGGCAATATGTTGAAACACAACCGACTGTTCTTCCTGGTCAGCCGCGATAGACAGGCTGTAGCGGCCAGACAAATCCGTGGTCGTCCCGGTCTTTGCGTCGCGGACAAAAATGTTTACGGAACGAATGTGCTGATGCGTGTTCTTATCGCTGACCACGCCCTTCAGTACAAACCCCTGCGCAAACAAGGCCTGCGAAGCGACAAGAATCAACACAAATGTTAGGAGATGGAATCGTTTAGGAGAGAACATAGCCGGTACCTTTTCATGATGCCCAAAAAAATGATATAACGTCCTAGTGCCCAATGTATAAGGACATCGGATGCGGTACAAGCTTTTTTGGACTTGTGAAATTAAAATAATTTCCCGTTAGCCTGGCGATTGCGCAAACCAGAGGGTGGCCTGCGCAATCACTAGTAGATACACGGACGTTGTTGCCTTTATTCCGCTTTTTGTTCGCCGGGAATGTCCCTACTCATCAATTCCCAAGTACCGCGAAGTGGGACATTAGGTTGGTCTAATTCGGATTTGACGAAGTTGGTGATGTATTTCACGCCACCCAGTTTCGGGACAAAATAATGATGAGCCTCGCCCTCGGTCGCAAACAGGGTGTCGGAGGTGGTTTCGTTGATGATGTAGATGTCCAGGTCATACCAATGCGCACCCATAACCTTAACATTCTTATACTCATCCGGCAAGAAGGTGTCAACCCAACCTTCATAGCGGGCTTTGCCTTTCTTGATGTAACGGATGGCCTCGGTCTGTCCCGCCATCGTCAGGGCCGAGAAGGTGGTATCGATCTCAACCGACCACTCAGTTCCGACGCCCTGATCGAGTTTGAGCAACGCCTCCCAGGTGGTTACGATGACCGGTTGGCGGTATGAAAAACCGTAGGTGGCGATTCGCGCGCCGACATCGGTGGTCGTCCTTTCCCATACCGTGCCATTTTCATCCGTATAGGAAAAAAATTCACGGTCGTTGCTGACATACGCAAATACGTTCCTGCCATCAACAGTATCGCGACGGGTAACCTTCTTGGTGAAGTTGTGAATCGAACTTACCAACTCCTCGTCCTCGTCGGTGACAAACCCCCGAAAGTGCAATTCGCTGTTGATAATTTCTGGAATAGCGCTTGCCGCAACTTCTGCATCATTCTTACAACTCAAAATCGATACTGCGAACAACATGCAAACGACGAATAATCTATCGGAAATTCCTCTCATTACTCCCTCTCGCTAAGTCTCTCTGCCACTCGGTATTTCGTCTTTCGCCCCGAAGGTCCGAATGCAGCAATTCGTACTTGTTAAACCCACTCTCATCACCAAAAATGAACTCGACGGCAGACTGACCGCGCAGTTTGTGAAAAATCCAGATTTCATAAGGCATCGTGCGCTCAGTGCTCGGGAACCGTTCGATGTTGGATGGTATACCATAGAGAACGAAAACCCTGCCGCGATCACTCTTCCAACCTTTGTGAAAAACGGACTTGAATTTATCGTCGGCGTATTTGGCACGACCAAGGTATTGCTCGCGAAAAGCCAGGGCTGGCAAATTATCTTCGTTTGCCCGGGACCAGATGGCATAAATGAACTCGCGCTTGCCCTCTGCACCTTTCAGTGACTTGTACATGTCACGGTCTATTTTGGTGTTGATGTGGATGAGTATTTTGAATTCTTTGTCCAGATCATCTTCCGTCAAAGCGTCAAGAGGACCGAACTTTCCTTCGCCGAATGTGTCTGCCACCTGCACATGAGGGTTGTAAACATAAAACAATTTTTGTTTACTTGCAAGCATTGTTTTGCCACTGTCGGCCAGGCCATAAACGAACGTGTATTTGCCAGATGGCAGATTGGCAATGTTTAGTTTCCCAATCTCAATACTGGTGTCATAAACCCGCCTCTTGGACCGGTAGGTCATGCCGAGCCCTTCAATCTCCCTATCGTTCGCGTCAAGCACTTTGCAAACGCTCTTGTATTGCTCCGTGTCAAGCCCGGATGTCAGGTTGTAAGCCTCGAAGTAGTAGTAAATGCCGGCGGAACCCTCACCGTAAATACCGGCGGGATTGGGGGTCACGTTATATGAATTCTTTATCAGGGCTCCTTGTGTTCCGGGAGCAATTCTCTCGATGTGGGTTGCCAATTCGACACCGCTGATATCCACCCTGCCGGTAGCAAAAGTACTGGCGGTGAAGGTGGTTCTGGCGCTGTCGATGTGGTCGGCTTGCTGCATATCCTTGATGTGCATCGTAATATCATATTCACCAGGCTCTGCAATGAAATATCGAATGACGTCTACAACGTGATTGCTTTCAGATACGGCAGACGTATCCTCAATTGTTCTTTCGATCTTCCACATTTTGTTGGCCCACAGCTGCTTTTTAAGATGGATTTCTATATCCACCACGAGCTGGCAACCCAAAACACCGGCATCGTTTGATTTGTAAGTGATACCCGATTCCGGGATAGAGTAGTAGATTTCAATATAGGAATTGTCCTGCGCATCCTTGAATTGCGCAACATCGATGCTGGGCCTGATGTTGTCGTTCGCTTTCGCCGGGCCCGCCGTCGCGAGCAAACCGAACAAAAGGCAAGCCGGATAAATCGCCAGGGTCAGCATGGTTCTTAATGAATTCATGGCTCCACCTTATTTGAAGAGTGAGTTCTGTGTCTTTGAGAACTGGATTATTAACGGAAAGCAATGATGCAATATTTTAGTACCTCTTATGAAGTACTAAAGTTCCTGAGATTTATTCCGGCGCCGATCGGTCACCTTTTTGGTGCAATCTATCTGGGTCGATGTGACAATTCATACCAAATCGGCCATAAGAAACGCGACTCCGCAATCAAACACGAGTGCAGAGTCGCCGGTCCTGGACACGACCTTTTCTCTGGATTTTTCAGGGCGCGATACCATGGTAGCTTTCGCGATTGATAAACTCGCCACGCGATTCGGCTCTACCCTTTTGGTAGGTTTTGGGCTTCAAATTTCAAAACAAGACTCAGGATCCCGGTTTGTCAGACTTAACGCCCAGTTCCTGGAGGAGCTTCATGGAGTTTTGACGCACCTGCGATGGAGGATTCGTCGATCGGCTTAATTGCACCATCCTGACTATGAAAAAATCAATGTACTAACTTAAGTCTGTGTCCACTTTCTTGGGGGAAGACCAAACCGTGCCGATGATGAGTTGAATTAAAGTTTGAAAAAATATGGAATTAGCTGCCGATTTTTCACTTCGATTATCTCGGTCGCCATACTGGTTGTCCATCTAATCCTTCCCTATTAGTAATACGCATAATATTACTACCATCTCTTCGAGCAACAAATAGCTCTCTATCACCATCAATATCTCGACTAAATACAACCCAAAGGCCGTCAGGGGAATAACTGGCTCGATATTGTTCTGTCGCTCCCCAATTATTATCCCAGGGATTGACAAACGCTGTTTTTTGGAATCTTGCCGATTTCAACTGTTCTTGATCAAAAATTGGGTGAGGATTTCCTTCGTCACCAGTCATCTCGAATAATTCGAAGCTGCCATTGCGGTCTGAGTAAAAAAGAATATGTTGGCCATCAGGAGACCATTGGGGAGCGAAGTTGTTACTGTGATCCCTAGTTAACTGTCTCAAGCCACTACCGTCATTGTTCAAAGTATAAATATTCCAACCCTTGATTTCATCATCATGCCCCACAATTACAATTTTTTCCCCATCCGGAGAATAAGCAGCTGAGGTTTCCCAAATTCCATTTTTTTCAGGCGTAATTCGTTTTGGTGTCGGGTTGCTAAGAGTAATGGTCCACAGATCATCGCCCTTTGTAAAAACCACCGTCTGATTGTCTGGCGCAAAACTGGCATCAAACTCATAGTTGGCAGTACTGTAGCCAGTTAAATTGGTCAGCCGCTTGCTGTTGCTTCCGTCTGCATCGGAAACCCAAACATGCCACCCTCCCTTACGATATGATTCGAAACATATTTTATTTCCGTCTGCCGACCACGAGGGAAAATGATCAGGACGAGAACCCGATTGACCAACTTGTTGTTGTTTTCCAGTTTTCAAATTTAGAAGAACAAGGTTGCCTTTCCCTTGTCTACTCTCCTGGTAATAGAGGATTTCACCGTCAGGAAGCTTGCCCTGGCTCATTATACTCCCAGGGTAAAAAATCAAAATCGCCGTCAAAAGACTGATTCTTGTTAAGATGGGATAGATCATTAGTAGCCTCTGGATATTCTCATTCAATGATGGTAGATTTTTTTGTGCCTAACTCGCTCTGGTAGGGTGGGTTCTCAGCAATTTCATCTGCCTTGAGCTGGGCCAGAATATCCTTGTCGCCCCGGTGCCGAATTTTGAATCGAGCCAGGTCTGCGACCATGCCATGATGGCGAAGTGTGCCAACCAACCCATTGTCAGCGGAGAATTGCGCACTAAGCACACCACCGTCCCAGCGGTTCATCTTGAGGTCAAAATTACGGCCATCGAACTTCACGTTGTACATGGCCTGGTCATTGTAACCCAACCGGCTGCCAAGATACTTTGCGGCAAGCGAACCATCCGTGTTGCTCCAAATCTGAAAGGGCCCCCAGGGTTCTGTTGTGTTGTATCTGCCATCGATCTTACGCCCTTCCCAAATACATCCATACGTTCCTGAGCGTCAGCGCCAGGAATGTGGAACATACAGCACGAGACCACAGCCAATGAAATTCCGCGGAAGTTTCTGATTTTGCTCATTCTCATGTTGTTCTCCTATGATAAAAAGTTTTGATTCTACTCAAATTTCTTAATTTTTAGTGGCATTTTTTCGCCCGAATCCCTTCTCACTCAAAACTGGAAGGGTGAGGGCGAAAAAATGCGGAACTCATGATTGTTTCAATACAAAT
>JAJDAF010000046.1 GCA_029261995.1 Candidatus Zhuqueibacterota bacterium | reverse complement strand
CTACTTCCGGAACCGAATGTACAACGAAGCGGTGGTTGAATATCAGCGGGTGAAAGAGATCGATCCGAGCGATGTCACGGCCTATGAGAATATGGGTGTGATTTATGCGAATCGTGGTAAGTATCGGGAAGCCCTTGGCGAATGGAAACGAGTCATGGAGCTTAGCCCGGACCGAACCGATATTAAGGATAAGATTAAGAAGGCGCTGGGGATGATAGGATAGATGCGAAAAGGGTGGGCGAAGAAAAGCCCACGCAGGGCACCTACTCAAAGGCGCACCTGCATGGGCCATGAATTCATTCTAGCGCACCAGCAGCATCTGTCTGGCCTGGCTTTGACTCCCGACTTTCAACAGCGCAATATAAGCGCCGGATGCCACTCTCCGGCCCCGACTGTCACGGGCATCCCAGGCAACCGAGTATTCGCCGGCTGACTTCAGCTCATCGGCCAGCGTAGCGACTTCCTGACCCATGAGGTTGAAAATCTTCAGCAGCACCTGCTGCGGCCCGGACCCTTGAATCTGATACTGCAAAGTGGTCGTTGGGTTAAATGGATTCGGGTAGTTTTGCTGCAAGGCAAAGCCAGCGGGACCCGCTGTTGTAGATTCGCCGGAAATCCCGGTTGTACCGTCCGCATCCAGCACTACCACTGAATTTGCCTGCAGGTCTCCGCTGGCGGTCAGAGTTCCGGAAACATCAACCACGCTGCCCGAATTGATGTCAGATTCGTCAAGCTCAGAATTGGACGCATCGGTAATGAACGTGTTGTCATCCAGAAGGACAGTAGTCGCGCCCAAATTGAAGCTGGCGCCATCGGCCCCCGTTTCCGCCACACCCTGCGACTCAGCCGTCTCTTTGCGGCGCACTTTGAGCGCAACCAGCTCGCCTGCCGCTGTGACTTCAGCCCTGACTTTCACATAGTCGCCGACCGAGAAGTCCGACAAGGTTAGCGGGGTTTCGTGGCGATCGGTAAACTCGGTTTCCGCTGTGGTTAGAACATTTCGACCTTCCACGACCAGGGTGTCGCCTCCGATGTGCGAGATGGAGCCGAACAGCTCGAAATGGTCTTCTGCCTGGTCGCGCAATCTGATTCTAAGCGCGATGTTGACACCGTCCGGCAGTCGCCTGCCATGAATTTGCACGAACTGTCCTGGTGCAAGTTGCGAGTAATCCATTGGGTTCTTCGACTCATCCACAACACGAGTCTGGTCGGTGACCAGGAATTTAAGCCCTGCCAGATGAATCCATTCGAGTTCCAGACTGTCGATTATTGCTTTGACCTCAACGCCATCGCCGGCCCGCCGGCGCATCTTGATTTCTTCCGCGAACAAGATTCCACTGTTTTGCCAGTAACCGTGTACCGTGACCAACATATTGAGCTGCAAAGTGTCGAAATCGGCCACCATCGAGTGTTCGTCGAGCACTACAGTGGTTGAATCGACTTCAAAAGTGGCGCCAAAAACCGTGAGACTATGGTCTGTCATGGACTGAATTCGGCCTGTTCTTTTGACTCGCTCATGTAGACGTTTCCGGGCCATAACCACCAGCGCAACGGTACTGCCGTCGTCTAATTCGAGGCCTTTCACCAGCACCGGCAGTCCGGGCTGTAGCAGGCCGCGGTCGCTGCGCCGACGGTCTGAATTGAAGACCAGCGTCTCTGGCAGCAGGAGAAACTCCGTGCCATTGACCACAAGAAAGTCACTGCCGACCTCCTCGATTTCGCCCTTTTCCTCAATCTCCACGCCTGGAATGTGCTCAACCTTAATCAGCACGGCCCAAAGACTGCTGTCAGGATGAACAATTGCCAGAACTTCCACATCTGCGCCCGGGATCAAGGCGATGCGCCCGATTTCAAAATGGTGTTCGACCACAATCCGGGTATGTTCATGCAGTTGGAATTCGTAACCAGATACCGTCACGCTGCTGTCCGTGACCGATTCGATTTCGCCGGAGACTTCGAGCTTCTCCTCAGGCGCCTGATTCAGTATTCTAATTCTCTTCGCCCACAGAACGCCATCGGAGCGGACACGGCCCTCCACTCTAGCAAACATTCCGACATGCAGGCTGTCAAACGCTACCGGCTGACCCAGGCGACCTCTGACTTCGGTCTCCTCCACCACTTCAAAGGACAGCCCGTCCACCGTGATCGTAGCCGAGTCCACGTGGGTGATTCTCCCCACAGCAACCACATCCTGGTTCAGGTCCATTTTAACGTGTGTAGCCAGCGGTGGGCCATGGTCTCGTTTGTGAGCTAAAACTGAAACGCGAGCGCCGGGGAACAAATCATCAAAGCTCGCGTCGGTGGCGCCTTCAGCAAAGAACCGGGTCGAGTCGTTGATGACGAGCCAGAGATCGCGCACCATCAGGCTGTCCGTTCCCAGCGCCCGGACTCGCCCTTCGATTCCGAAACGGTGGCCGGGTCTGAAGTCCGGATTCTCCTCACCAATACGAATGTCCACTTTGATCGAGAATTCGTTGCCGAGACGGTCTTCGATCTCCAGCTTCAACACCCATTCGAAGGCTGTCGAGTCAAGTTGGTCGAGCCCCATAGATGTCGTGTAGCTGCCGTCGAAGTTGTTTGTGAAGAGACCAGCTATGCCCGGGCCTTCATGCCGCGGTCGGAGATGATAACGCATCTCATCGATGCTGGTGAAGTCAATATCGGGACGAAGCACTCGAACGTAGAGCGTATCTTCCCGGCTGAAATTTCGATCGAACGTCGAAAAATCGCTGGACTTCGAGATAACCAGCATCGCGTCCTGCGCAGCTGCGGGTTCGCTGAACATCGCGCCCAGAACCAGGGTGACCAGCAGGGCTGTCATTTTGAAATACCGAAACATGAAGACCTCCATCAGGTATGATTAGAAGCTGTGAAGGGGAAACGAGAGTGCATTCAGAAACTTACACGCCATTGGTCTGACAGCCCCACGGCCGTATCCAAGTTCGGACTTAGGCTGGTGGCTTTGCGTCCCTACCTTTCGGAAGGTTTGCCCTTCAACAATTAGCTGCGAAGCAGGCTTAGATCTCGGAATCGGCAGATAATTACCGAAACTTAACAAAAATGCGACCCACGTGCCTACTAAGCATGAAAAGCGAATTGCACGGTTTCTGGTCAATGTAATTGTGGGGTCGCAGCAAAAGCGGGAACTAACCGCGAAGAAAAGACTCTTCGAAAATGTCTGTGATGCCTTGCCTAACTCGCCCAAGCTATCTTCGGCTGGTTGACTTTTTGGCGGCGATTCGATATGTTGTCGCATGCCACACTCTCAGAAACTGCATGAAGTCTTCGGCGGAATCGACATTTATTTGTTTGACCAGCTACTCAAAGGACGGTTCGACCAGATGACACGGGTTCTGGACGCCGGCTGTGGCGCGGGAAGGAATCTGGTTTACTTCCTGCGCAACGGCTTCGATATTTTTGGAATAGACAGCAACCCAAACGCGATCGCGAGCGTGCACGCTCTGGCGGCTCAGCTTGCTCCGGAACTCCCGCTCACAAATTTCACTGTGGCGGAAATCGACGATATTCCGGCTACCGACGGCCAATTCGATGCTGTGCTCGGCAACGCAGTTCTGCATTTCGCCGAAGACCAGGCGCAATTCGACGGGATGCTGAACGAAATGTGGAGAGTCCTGAAAACAGGTGGCCTGTTTTTCGCCAGGCTTGCGTCGAATATCGGTATCGAATCTCAAGTGACGCAGGTCGCGGGCAGGCGTAGCAAACTGCCTGATGGCACCATGCGTTTCCTGGTTGATGAAGCAATGTTATTGGCCCTAGCGCACCGCCTTGGGGGCCGTCTCCTGGATCCCATCAAAACTACAAACGTACAGAACCTGCGATGCATGACGACATGGTGCATGCAAAAGCAGGCGTGACTGACGCTCGGTTGAAGTCGAAATCGGCACACCCGCGAGCGAGTTGGCTCGACTTTCTTCAAAATGCTGCTTTTGCCCCGAAATTCGGGTACGCTGCCGCCCGGCTTGATGGCAGCCCGGAGCTACGCGCACACAAGGTGGGCGTTGCGCTGCGCCGAACCATCCGCGCCGAAACGGCCATTGATGAGATGACGTGGCAAGGGCGTATTGAAACCGTGCGCCGGGAGATGAAATCCTGTAAGGCTGAACTATCCTTTCTCGACCACGGAGCCGGCGCCCGCAAGCGCAGACCGGGTTCCTTCTACCCTAGCACAGTGCGACGTAGCGTGGCTGAGCTTTGCACAAGCGCCTCAAAATCGCGACTATGGGCACGCCTGCTTTTTTATCTCGTGCGCGAACTAAAGCCGCAAGGCTGCCTGGAACTCGGGACTTGCCTCGGTATTTCAGGCTCTTACCTGGGCGCGGCACTGAAACTAAACGGAGACGGCCGGCTTACCACGACGGAGGCCGCCGTAAGCGTTGCAGAGCGTGCTCAATACAATTTCTCGAGTTTGGGGTTGAACAACATCGAGGTAGTGACGGGGAAATTTCAAGAATCTCTGCCAACCACACTTGCGCGCCTGGCGCCGATCGAGTTCGCTTTCATCGACGGCCATCACGATGGCACGGCGACCCTGCGCTATTTTGAGCAGATCTGCTCTTCAGCAGCGAGTCAGGCGGTATTTGTTTTTGACGACATCAGGTGGTCAGGGGATATGTCGAGCGCTTGGCGAACCATCCAGGCGGACTCTCGGGTGGAGCACTCCGTGGATCTGTGGTCGATGGGCATTTGCCTGCTGTCGGAAACGGCTGAAGATGGTGGGCTCCCCTCCGAATTCATGGCGGGATGAGAGAAATCTCACGGCAGAATTCTCTATAACAGTAATCGTCACCCTGTCTCCCGCGGCGCGCCGGCTATCGCAAAACTTGCCTGCCTTCTGCCCCACCCTTTTTGTTGCGACATCTGTGGTAGCCGGCGAACCGATTTGGAGCAGAGTTCGGTATTGACCGCTCTTTCCGCCTCAGACGATCAGCCTAACTCTCGATCGCACGCGCCTACTTACCTGCTTCTACAGTCTGCTCATGTGTGACCCCGCGTCTTCCCGCCGTAGAAGGTGCTCCATCCACTTTGTCAAATCTCAGTATGGTTGCAGGCAACAGAATGAAATCCGCGAACAAAGCCAGCGCAATGACAATCGTACAGTACAATGCCATGTCAGAATTGAGCACAAACTGCGACTGCGTTAGTGAGCCGAATCCGGCGACAAGAATCACGGAGGTAAAAACCAAAGGCGCCGCCACCTGCCTGAAAGCGAATTGTAGAGCGTCTCGCTGATTGTGGCCTTCGTGCTTGCCGTGCAGGTACTTGGTCAGGAAGTGAACGGTGTCGTCCACGGCGATGCCCAGCGTGATCAGGCCAACCACTGCCACCGACATATTGACTTTGATTCCGAGCGCGCCAATTCCGCCGAACACCACCGCGAGCGGCCAAACATTTGGAATCATGCTGAACAAACCAATCCGCACCGATTTGAACGTCAGCATCAATATCGCAGTGATGAAGATGAATGAAATCACCAGACTCCGCAACATGCTCGGAATCGCCAGCGCCATGAGCCTGCCAAACATCATGGGAACCCCTACCGCAATCGCATTCACCGACGGGATGTTGGTGGCAATCCAGCCGTTGATTTCCTTAACGTTGCTCAGCAATTCGAAAGACGAAATGGACCGCACGTATGCGGTGACCCGGGTGCTCCGATTGCGGATATCGATTTGACTGGTCAGTTCCATGCCCTGCGGCAACGACATCTGGTAAAGCAGCATGTATTGCGCAATTAGCTTTTTGGCATCGATGGCTTCCCCATCCGCGGTCACTTCGCCTGATTCCGGAATTCTGTAATATGCCGGGTCATTGCCGTGCATGGTCTGATTGATGCGTTTGACAATGTCCGTAATTCCAGAGACATAGGTGATGCTGTATTCCGGACGCGCGGCGATGTAATTCTGGAACGCTTCGATCTTCTTCAGATACTGTGGATCGTAGATGCCATAGTCCTCGCCGGAGTCAAAATTGAACTCAATGGGGTTAACGCCAATGATGTTGTTGTCGATGTACTGCGTTGCCGTGCGAAACTCCGTGCCCTCTTCGAAGTACTTGACTGCCGTATTGTCCACCTTGATTTGAAAGATGAAGTACAACGCCACCGCCGTCGTTACCAACGCGGTCAGACGAATTGGCTTCTGGTACGCGACCACAAAATCCGTCAGCCTCTCGTAGCCTCTGCCTTCGTACGCCTTGATTGCGGCCTCGTCAACTTCTCTCCGCTTGAATGGTAACAGAGACAGAAATGCCGGCAGCGTGAAAACGGAAGCAAAGAACGCGTACAGGGTTCCGGTGCCGGCAAAAAGCCCGAGATCCCGAAACGGTGGGATGCTCTGAAACATGATGCAGTAGAAACCGATTGCCGTGGTTAGCGAGGTGATCAGGCAGGGCAAAAAATTCTTCTCAACCGTGAAAATCACGCTCCCACGTTTGTCGAGGCCGTTGCGCAGACCGCGGTAAAAAATGGTCAGAACGTGCACGGCATCCGCAATGGCCACGGCGACCAACATCTGCACAACATTGGTCGAGGGATTGGTCAGCGAGAATTGCAGGATGCCAACGAACAAGCCAATTGGAAAAACCACAGCGGTCAGCAGCAGGACAATCGGTGACACCGTGCCCCAGAAAGAGCGGATGGAAATGGTCAGCACAACCATGATGAATATGAACATCAAGGGCAACAGGTTCTGCACGTCGTTCTGCGCGAATTCCTGAAACGCGGTGTTGAGCATGACCGTGCCGGAGAGACGAATCTCGACGTTCGGGTTGTAGTGGGGATTGGCAATCAGATTTCCGCTTTCGTCCGGGATTTCAACATGCGTTATTTGCGCCACCAGCGCCTCTACACCGGCCCGCGCCTCGAGGTGACCCGTGGGGAACGCCTTTGGAATGATGACCCTGAGCTGCACCTGAGTGATGTCGCCCTTCTTCGAAACCAGGAAATGTGGCATTAGCGGATCGCTGAGCGCCAATCGTTTCTTCTCGGCAAGGCCAGCGCTAGACAGAGGCAGATCGACGATGAAATCTTCCACCAGCAGGTCGTCATCGTCAACGTAGGTGTAATTGAAGTTGGACAAGCCATCCACCCGGTTGACGTACGGCACGGTCCAGGCCCCATCCGTGAGGTACTGCAGGCTGGCGAGATTCTCATTTGTAAATACATCGCCATCCTTGGCCACAAAAACCATGATCAGGTTGTCTTCCTTGGCGTAAATCTCTTGAAACTGGTCATAAGCTACCATCTCAGGATTGTCCGCATCAAAAAAGACGTGGTAATCTGCATCAAAAAACGGCGGCGGGTCCACATGGCTGGAATCGGCGATCAATGGATTGTTACGAATGGCCTGCATGTACTCTATGTGCGCCTGGAAGGTCTTGCCACGATTCATTACACCTGCCAAAACCGCGACCAGCAGAATTATATTAGAAAGAATGATCAGCCAGCGGTGTTTCAGAACAAACTCGCCAATTCTTCTCGGTGTGCTTCCAAACATAAGTATTCCTCTATCTTAGAAATGATAGGACAGTTCAGCGATGAAGCGGTCCGTGTGACCGAATTGCGAAAGCGGTGCGGTGTCAGCTACCAGATCCGTGTAAGTAAGCTTAATCTTGAACACTTCCGTGAGCCGTTCATCGTATTCGACTTGAAACAGCCAGTCTCCCTCACGATAATCAAAGAAGCCCCCAAACAGCAGGCTGCGGTCGCTGATGTTGCTGAAGGTGTAGCGCAGCCCGCCGAACAAGTGATTCCGAAAGGGCCGGAAGCTCTCTAACTCAGCCGCATCCTTGCCGGTGTCGGTATCACCAATCACCTCAAGGATAGCTCCCACGTCCTGGTTGTCAGCGAGCACAGAATAGAATGTGCGCTCGAATCCGACTGTATAGGCCAGAAATTTTGGTCTGACGCGCTGGAGCAGTTGGTTAAACAACTCCTTCTGATAGTTGGTGTGGACCAACTCGCCCTTCACCAGCCAGGCGTCAAGTTCACCTTGAAATGTCAGGCCCACTTTGTGGACCAGCCGGTATTCCTGCCTGAAGTAAATCCCATCGTCGGGAGAAAGCGGTCCCGCCGGGCGCCAATCTGGTGACACGACCGGTAGCAGACCCGGGAAGCGATTGTAGCCGTTGAAATAGAACAACCGCGTCTCGATTTTATCCCAGACTGTGCGGCTGTAGCTCAACGCCAGTTGCGGCCGCAAGGCGCCAGCGTCGGCCTGGTAGAGGTAGGTGTCGCTGGCGTTAAGCACCGGACCAGCAAACGAAAACCGGTTGTCTCCCACTGGCAATCGCGTTGATCGATGTCTGGCAAAGTAGTAGAACTCCAGAACCTGCTCCACCTGCGTGGCTGGAATGAATCTCGCCCGCAGCGCCAGTTCGGAGAGTTTGTCGGCATCCAGAAAGTCACTTTCCAGGTCGGTCTGGTTCAGGAAGTCTGCGTGGCTAGCGCTTTCTACAGTTTTCCAGGAGAAAATCTGGTAGCCAGCTCGCAGCTCGAACCGTGGCATGAACCAATCCAGATACAAATCTTCTATTTCGTAGCGATTGCGGTCGCTGTTTTCAAAATCATACTGAAACCGCTGGTTGAAGCGCAATTCCAGCGGCGCATCGAATTGCCAGGTCAAATCCAGTCTGCCGTGCGCGGTGTTGACGTTGTCAGGATGTGATTCCAGAGGAGCGGTTCGGGGAAAGTACCACGCCTCGGCGCCCAACTCACCGTTGTAACGCAGGGTCATCCACGGCGCAAGGGTCAGTTCTTGCGCAGAAACCGTAGCGGAAAAAAGAATAACAGAGATGACGAAATATCGTTGCATTTGACCACCTACTTCAGCAAACGCTGAAGGTTGCGCTTGGTAAATTGACCTTCTTTCAAACCAACTTTCATTTTGCGATTATTGAATTTGATCAGGCTGATCTTACCGGTTTGCAGGTTTTGCATGCGCATGAGATTCGCGCGGTAGGTACCGGTTTCATATTGAGTCCATTCCTGCAGCGTGAGCACTTTGAGCAGGCTATTCTTGCGGTCGGTAAATTCACTGCGCAGCACCAGATAGCGCTCCTTTTCATACCAGGTCTTGATCCGCACATATCCGGAATTCTTGTAGGTCGGGATGCGCTCGACAATATAGCACGGTGTTCCCTTGTACTCCTCCTCGCCGAGCAATTTGTATGTGAACTTGTCCAGCGTGTTGCCGGTGATGTCCTCATAGGCAAACTCGGAACCCATGAACGCACCTGACTTGTTTCTTGAAGAGATCGTCTTTACCCGACGTAATTCTGACAGATAGAGCCATTGCTTGTCATCGCCGGCGGGATTCTGGTGGGTCAGCAGGCCCGTGCCTCTGACATCCGGTGGGTTCAGGAATTGAATCAACGAATAGTCCTCCTGTTTCGGCCGCTCAATGGTCATGTTTCTGAGATTGCGGACGACCGTGTCGTTTCTGGCGTTGATCAAGTACATAACAGACTCGACGGACTCATCCACAAAGCCGCGCTGCGTCGCGTTGGCCTTCTCGGCAATTTCTCGTCCTGTGTCAGCGAATGGTAGATTCAGGACGACAACTACGGCAAGAATAGTCTTCATGAGGTGCTCCTAAGCCTTTAAATCGAACTTTCCAGCGCCCAATACGCCGAAACTGAAGCCAATATACGACACCTCCGGAATTTTGTCATTGATAATTAGTGAAAAAAGAGTGACATTTCACGACAGTTTTTGTTATTTCATTCTGCTGTAATATCAGGAGGCTGGCAGGTATTGAAGACAGTAACAGTAAGTCTGGTTAATTCGGTGTTCTACCCTGCGTCACAGAAAGGCGTTGGCAAGCAAATGCTGCTCAATGCAGTGGGACTGGACGAGCGCATTCTAGCCTTGCCCGATAATCGCGTGCCGTGCGTTCAGTTTAGCCGATTACTTGAGGCAGCGACTGAGCTGAGCGGCGATTCGAATTTCCCTATCTACTACGGCACGCACGTACAGCCTGCATCTCTTAGCACCCTCGGTTATCTCATTTACAATTCACCCACGGTGCGTCACGCTTACTTCAAAGCCTTGCAATACAACCGAATCGTCGGTGACGGGTTGACTTACGATTTGCACGAACAAGCTGAGACCAGCACGGTGACCGTGAACATCCTCGATGACGAAATGCTGCCCTACAAACGTTTCGTCATGGAAGGTCATTTTTCACTAACTCTGACCATGATGCGGCAGCTTCTCCGCCAGGACGTCATGCCCGAAGCCGTTTATTTCGCCCACGAACCACCTGAAAATTCCGACGACTTTGAAGACCTGTTCGGGTGCAAACCGGTATTCAACGCCAAAGGGTACCACATGACCTTTGCCAATGCAATTTTGGACGAGAGCATTGCGCAGGCAAATCCAAGTCTGTATCAGATGCTTGACCAGCATGCCGCCGAGATCCTCAAGAATATCGATCAGCCGGATGTTGTGAGCAAAACGGTACTCAAACACATCTTTGAGCTTGTCCACAGCAATCAGGCAACTCTGGATGCCGTGGCCGAGCGCATGGGGCTCGGCGTGCGAACCCTGCAACGAAAGCTAAATGAGGAAGGCAACTCGTTTAACGGCTTGTTGTCGGAGGTGAAAAAAGAAATTGCGGTTCGGCATTTGACCGGGAATCGGCTGTCGATTTCGGAGATTTCCTATCTGCTTGGTTTTGCAGAGCCGAGTGTGTTCCACCGTTCGTTCAAAAAGTGGACGGGCTGCACGCCGAGTGATTTCCGCCGCCAGAACGCCATCTAGCCTCCAGTGTTCGCTAGCGCACACATTCTGTTTGTTGGCGAACGTTTCTCAACACAACACCAGCACCGCATCTGCCCCAACCCATTGTAAAATCACATCGGCACAATTATTGAGATAGACCGGTCTGATTCATCAATGTAACCTCGACCACTTTCGGAAATTGCCTCGAGGAGGTCACAGTCTTGCAAAACTACGTCAAGCTGGCATTCAGAAACAAAAGGCCACGCCGTCATCAATCTCACCGGCTTAGGTATCGGAATGGCTTGTTTTATTCTCATCATTTTGTGGCTGCAGAATGAGCTGAGCTTCGACCGCTGTTCAAGTCACCCAAGCGGCGCTAACTAATCCAGTCGATGCGCTGCGGTATGAATAGCTCGGCGTGATGGCGCTGAGTTTTTTTGCGTCCACTGAAAGGGGTTTGTCATGTGGAAGAATTATCTCAAGATCGCGCTACGAAATATCACTCGTTACAAAAGCTACTCCATTCTGAACGTAACCGGTCTGATCATCGGTCTGGCCTGCTGCGTTCTGATCATGCTCTACATTCAGTACGAACTCAGTTTTGACCAACACCACCGAAACGCGAGCAACATCCACCGGGTCGCAACCGAGCTTCAGGGCCACACTCACTCGGGCTTGAAGGCGATGGCGATGACCCGAGGACCGCTGGCTCCGGCGCTGCTGCAAGAAAGTCCGCAGGTGGACAAAGCGACCAGAATCTGGCCAGTCTCAAGCGTTAAGCTTAAAGTTGGGGACACCAGCTTTCATGAGGAGACCATATTCTTCGCCGATGCCGCCGTCTTCGAGGTTTTCACTCTGCCACTTGTCAAGGGCGCGACAGAAGCCATTTCTGCCGAGCCTTTCAGCGTCGTGCTGTCCCAGAGAATCGCGCAGAAATACTTCGGCGACGCCAACCCAATTGGGCAGACAATCCAGTACATGGGCGACTTCGATTTCAAAGTGACTGCTATCATGCAGAACATGCCGCGGAACTCGCATTTCGTCATGGATTTCGTTTTCCCGCTGACGGCTTACGAACTCATCGCAGATGTCGATATGACGAACTGGCAACAGTCGTCTTGCTACACCTATCTGCTGCTGACAGACTCAGCCGATCCCGGGACTCTGGAGAGTCAGTTTCCGGCTCTAGTCAAGAAATATGATACCAGTGCGCGGCATGGTAGACATGGTCAGGGAACGCGCTTGTTTCTACAGCCGTTGTCAGACATCCACCTGCACTCCCACATGTCGGGAGAAATTGCGCCGAATGGTGACATCAAGAACATCTACTTGTTTGCAACTATCGCGCTTGTCATCCTGATCATCGGCTGTCTGAACTACGTGAACCTGGCAACGGCGCACTCAATCAAGCGCTGCAAGGAAGTCGGCATTCGAAAAACCGTGGGCGCGAGAAAAACGCAGATCATGCGACAATTTCTGAGCGAATCCTTTCTGCTGACGCTGCTCGCCCTCATCCTCGCCATCTTTCTGGTGGAACTGGCGTTGCCGGCATTCAATGCATTTGTGGAAAGAGAACTGCAATTTGCAGCGATCGCCAACTTGAGATTCGCGCTTTGCTTATTTGCTCTGATATCGGCGGTAGGATTCTTCTCAGGTAGCTATCCTGCGCTGTTTGCGTCATCCTTCCGGCCTGCGACCATCATGCAAGGCAGCCTCCAATTGAAACACGGCAGAGCGCCGCTGCGCAACCTGTTCGTGCTCCTGCAATTCGCTATTTCCATCATTTTTATCATCAGCACGCTGGTCATCAAGGGCCAGATCAACTACATCTTTTCGAGAGACGTGGGTTACGAGAAGGAGCACATCGTTTCCGTGCAGCTTCGCGATGACGATGCCGGCCAGAGTCTCGAATTTCTGAAAACGCAGTTGCTCACCCATCCGGACATTTTACAGGTCGCTTCCTCTACCTACCTTCCCAATTCCGTCCGGGACCAGACCGCTTTCAGATGGCCGGGAAAACCGGATGATGTTGACGTTCGGTGCTACGTCAGCTTCATCGATTACGACTATGTCGATTTGTATGGGATTGAAATCGTCGAAGGACGCAATTTTTCCCCTGAACACCCATCCGACAAGCAGGGGGCGTTTCTCATCAACCAGACCGCAGTCAAGGACCTGGGCTGGCAAAATCCCGTCGGGCACCAACTCACCCACTGGAACGGTCAAACCGGGCAGGTTGTCGGGGTCGTGAGGGATTTCAATTTTCACTCCCTGCACAAGAAGATCGAGCCGATGTACCTCTATTTTGAGCCCAAAGTTCGCAGCTACTATATCTCGCTTAAGATATCCAGCAACCGAATTCCAAAAACCATTGATTACATCAGCGAAAAGGTAACATCTGCTTTTCCGAACTACCCATTCGAGTACAATTTCTTCGACGACCTGTTTGACAAATCCTACAAACAAGAACGCCGAATGGATGCCTTGTTCAGCCTGTTTACCCTGACCGCCATCGTGGTTTCCTGCCTGGGCTTGCTGGGGCTGGTTTCTTACACGACCGAGCGACGAATCAAAGAAATTGGCATCCGCAAAGTGCTGGGCGCAAAAGTGTCCGGGTTGGTTTTCATGTTGTCGAGAGAATTTGCCAAATGGGTACTGCTGGCCAATTTCGTCGCCTGGCCTGTTGCCTACATCGTGATGGACAACTGGCTGCAGAACTTCGCGTATCAAACCGGGATTGATTGGTGGGTCTTTCTGGTAGCTGGGGGAGCCCCGCTGAGCATCGCCCTGACGACCGTCAGTTTTCAGGCCATTCGAGCGGCGCTGGCCAATCCGGTGGAGAGCTTACGATACCAATAGAGCCGCGAGTGGTCAGCAAATCGATTCACGATTCAGACTCAACTAAAATGAGAGATAGTCAATGATTAAGAACCACATAAAGATTGCAATTAGAAATCTTGAAAGAAACAAATCTTACGCATTTATCAGCATCTCCGGACTGGCTATTGGCATGGCAGTTTGTATCCTACTATTATTTTATGTTCAGCACGAACTGAGCTATGACCGTTTTCATGCAAACGCGGATCATATTTATAGGTTGTGCCAGCCAGAACATCCCTATCAGGCACCCCAAACGGCAAAATTATTGGCAGACAACCTTCCAGAAATCAAGAATTATGCCAGAATTTTGGTGCACGGCGAACTGAAAGTTCAATATGGAGAAAAACGGTTTAAAGAAACAGAATTTGTCTTTGCCGATGCAAGTCTGTTTCAAATATTCTCTTTTCAATTTAGCCACGGGAACCCCGAAACAGCGTTACTGCAACCATTCAGCCTGGTCATCTCTGAAAAGATTGCACTCAAATATTTTGGCGATGAGAATCCTATCGGCAGAGTGATGAGATTGTCCAATACAGACGATTATACCGTTACCGGCGTGATGGAGAATATGCCGCAAAATTCCCATTTTCGATATGATTTTTTTGCTTCACTCACCAATGCAGATGCTGTGTTCAGCGTCGAAAGTATGAATAATTGGAACTGGCAAAATTTCTTGGTCTATTTCTATATTCCCCACGGCTTTTCAAAATCAGCGCTTGAGACAAGATGTAACGAATTAATAGCAAAGCACAGAAATTCCGGACCGAATAATCCCAGACCCAAATATTCAATCCAACATCTGAAAGATATCCATCTGTATTCATCGCATTTTGATAGTGACATTCAACCTCAAAACAGCATCATCTATGTGCTGGTATTTTCGGGTATCGGTGCTCTGATTCTTTTCATTGCCTGCTTCAATCATATCAATCTGCTTACTGCGAATGCGACAACAAGGACAAAGGAGATTGGTATTAAGAAAGCTGTAGGGGCGACTCGCAAGCAGCTTGCCATGCAGTTTATGGGTGAATCATTCGTCGTACTTCTTTTCGCTTTCTCCCTGACACTTATTCTTGTTGAAATCTGTTTGCCACTTTTCAACCAACTTTCGGGAAAAGCACTATCATTTGCAGCGCTGCCTCACGTGAAAACGATTCTAGGTGTCATTGGTATCACCTTCATCACCGGGCTTCTGGCAGGATGCTATCCCGCATTCTTCCTTTCAGCGTTGCACCCTGTAAATGCGCTGAAGGCCACAAAAAGCGGGGGAAAATCCAAATTCAATTTCAGGAGATTACTTGTTGGCGCGCAGTTTACCATTGTCATAATTTTGATATCCAGCGCTATTCTGATGTTTCGCCAAATCGATTTTCTTCAGAAAAAAGAGCTTGGATTTGACAAAGAGTATACTCTCATCTCGGATGTTGATTCTTTTGAAAAAATAGAAAAATACAATGCTCTAAAACAGGCGCTTCTTGAACAGAACTTGGTCACCAGCGTTTCCTGCGGTAGCCGTGTTCCTTCAGGTAGCCTCAACAATCGGGCGCCATTGCTGCCGGAAGGTCAGTCAGAATACACCATGACACCCTATGTCCACGTGGGGTTTGATTACTTTGAGACGTTAGGCATAACTGCTTCGCAAGGTCGGCTTTTCTCCAAGGAACTGGAGTCTGATGTTGAGGAAGCCATCATTCTGAACGAGGCGGCTGTTAACAATTTGGGAATACTGGGAAATCCGGTTGGGCAGTCGATTCAGTGTTATTGGCCTTATTCAAGTAGAAGAATCGTTGGAATTGTTAGTGATTTTCACTTCGAGTCACTTTATGAGAAAATTCGTCCTACTGCATTTGTAGTCCATTACAACCAGTGCCGGCAACTCATGGTTAAAATCAAACCATCAAATGCAATAAGCTCCATCAATACAATCAAAGAAGTCTGTCAGAGATTTTACCCTGAATGGATATTTGGATTCCATCTTCTAGATGACCGCCTTGAGCAAATTTACCAAAAGGATAAAAGAGCTTTCCATTTAATGGGAGGTCTTACTACGCTAGCTATTTTTATTGCCTGCATGGGACTGTTCGGGTTGTCATCGTTTATGTTGACACGCCGTATCAAGGAAATTGGCATGCGAAAAATACTTGGTGCATCCTTTGCTCATATTATGGTTGTGCTAACAAAAGATTTTGCTAAGTGGCTACTCATGGCCAACGTTGTCGCTTTGCCTGTTGCCTGGTACGCAATGGACCGCTGGCTGCAGAACTTTGCTTATCAAACTGAAATTGCCTGGTGGGTGTTTCTGGTGGCTGGTGGAGCCGCGCTGGTTATCGCCCTGACGACCGTCAGTTTCCAGGCCATTCGAGCGGCGTTGGCCAATCCCGTCAACACCCTACGACATGAGTGAACAAAGCCCATAGGATGCGGCTCAGGGTCCTGCTTCGCTCGCGTTCGAGCTCTACGCGTTTTGAGAACTAGACCGTCGCTCCGGATTGTTTTGAAATGTGACTGACTCAATCCTGGAAGTTTGCGGGTTGAAAAGCTGGCTTGGTCGCGCGTTCACCAAGCTAGTGACAGTCGCCCGGTTTCAGTCACTTACACGTCCAGCAGCGCCCCAGCTCACTGTGGGTCTCCGGGCCATGCAGGCGGAAGAAGGTGCCTCCAATCCCAGTGTCACCGCCTACCTAGAATCCAGCTAAAGAAAGAGTCCTCCATGTCGATTTAGGTCTTGAACCATAACTATGGAGGCACTTCCATGAAAACCCTGATACAACTGTTCTTGATTTACTCAATTGTTGCCAACGGTAGCCTGTTTGCACAGCTCGATTCGCCTGACGTTCAAGCCGTGTACGGCGGCAGAATCAACGCCATAACCGGCTACGCGCGCACGGCGGATACGACCCGAGTTTTTGTTTCCACGGAAAGCGCAAACTCCATCTTCTACGGGGATGTTGCCGCGACTGCCACGCCGCCGGAGTTTGGGACCTTTACGGTGATGCCGGGTGTTGACGGCAGCGCCGGCTATGGAGCCTGGATCCACAACATCGCGGTGCACGACAGCTCGGGCACTCTGTTCTTCATTCATCAATCGGGCCTGCTCAGCAGTCACCCCAATTCGACATCCGTGGATACCATCCAGGCAGGAAATTTTCACACGCTGATGATTCACGAAAACACACTCTATTATATCAACGAAATTCACATGTTTTGGGGAGAGTTGGATGCCTCAGGGAATTTTAGTGAGGATGTTGATTCACCCATGTCCTACACGTCCGTTGGCTTCCCCAAGCACATCAGAATCAACCCGATAGATAGCCTTGTCTACGTGCTGACAGGTGACAACACTCCGCTGTTGCATGTATCAAGCAACAAATTCTCAGAATTGGACGCCGCCAGCATATTCACCGACATTTCTCCGACATCGCTGAGCACGGCCATCGATTGGTTCGCTTTTGGCATCGGCCCGGATGGTCGTTTGCTCATTGGCGGTTCGGACCCAAACAGCAAGTACTTTGCCTACTCCGACGATGCAGTAACCTGGACCTCATACGCGACCGGCATCGGCGGTATCTCGGGGCCAAATATTGCCGTAAGCGGCGATCCAGCGGCCTACTACGTCTACTTCGCCAGCAGCTACAACAGCAACAAGGGCGAAAGCGGAGCGTGGCACGGGTTTGGCCAGCCAGGCGGCTTCGAAACTCATTCGAACGACGGTTCTGTTTTCGCGGATCCGGTCAATGCCAATATTGTTTACATGACCACGGACCAGGGCCTGGGCACTTCCACGGATCAGGGCGCGACCATCTTCGAAATCAACAACGGCATCGAGGCAGTACAAGTCAATGACTTTGATATGACGGCGGACAAAAATATCGGCTGGCTGGCGTCGAAATCCGGCATCCGCAGGGTGAACGATTTTCTGACCTCTCCCACATGGTCAAACGCCATGTTCCCGATGGGAGACGGTTCACCCTACCACTCCGTCGATATGGTTCCCGGAGATTCCTTGACTGTCTACGCTGGGAATGTTCGAATTTACAAAACGACCAACAACGGCGCCTCATGGACCCAAGTTTTTACGCCGGAAAATGCTCCTTACAATTTCTCGAACTTTGGCACCCAGGCATCCGCGATCGAAGTTTGTCCCTATGACAGCACGATCGTATTTGCCGGTTTTGAGGCTCAAGGGCTCAACAAGGGTGGGTTGTTTCACTCAGCCGATGAAGGCGTAACATGGGACCAGCTTCTTCTCGAAGCAAGCACAGATGGCGAGGATGTGGATGTTTTTGACATCGTCTTCAACGTCGAGGGCACTGACACCGTCGCGTATGTCGGCGCTGAATATGATTTGGACGATCCGCAAGGCCGGAGCGTCTACAAAGTCACCAAGAGTGGCAGCTCCTGGAACGCAGCACAAGACATGGACGGTGGCACCACAACATCAGGCAGCCCAATCGTGGTGACCATTCGGGATTTGGAGGTCTCCGTCACCGGCGACACGATCTACGCTTGTGGCACCGATGCGGGAGTCAATCATCCGACAGCTTACTGGAAACCGCTCAATGCCGGCGGGTTGTGGTCATCGATGGGGGTCAGCGGCTTTCCAATGAGCGAGCAGGAAGGCATGGCCATCACGGTTGGTAGAGATACGGTCTACTGCGCGGTCGAAAACGAAATCTACTTCAGACCTGTCGCAGCTTCTTCATGGAGCCTCGGTTACGCTTACCCGGAGGGCACCCGCATCAATGTTTTGTACTTTGACGACCTTCTGGCCGGCACTGACACCGGGCTTTACGACCACTCCGGTGGTGGCCTCGCCACCCATGTAGACAACCCGCGACGGGGGGCTGTCCCGGAAGGCTTTGCTCTGGAACAGAACTATCCGAATCCGTTCAACCCAACCACCGTGATCAGCTACAGCCTGGCGCTGAACAGAAAAGTGCTGGTGACCGTTCACAATCTGCTGGGCGCAAAGGTAGCCGTTCTGGTTGACGAACGACAACACGCAGGGAGCCATCAGGTGCATTTTGACGCAAGTAACCTGCCAAACGGCGTGTACTTCTATACGATTTCTGCCGGTGGTTTTAAAGCCACTCAAAAAATGTTGTTGCTCAAGTAGAGACACGGCGCAACGGTGCGAGACACCAATTGCCTCGCACCGTTGCCCGAAATATTTCCCGTTCTTCAGACCACCTACCCGTAGAGTCCACTGACTCATATCAGTTTCTAAAACTGCGATGGGAAAAGACGTTGCCGATGCCGCAGGCGCCAACCAGCCAGGGTAATGGGGTTTGAAACGACTCACCTGACGGCTCGGCAACGTTGAGAGAGGAAGGAGTAAAACCTGATTGCTTCTATCTATATAGACTAGCTGCCGACCTATTTTCTCCCGTAATAAATGTATGTTACAAATATTTAACTGCTGCTCGCGCGCCACGGAGGCTTACGTGTCATGGAAACACAGCAAATCCGGGCGACGTAAATCGCCCCATCATACCGCCGGCGCCATAGAAGATTCTTCCTGGAGCGGTCATCCCGCCCAATTGAACTCAGTTCCCAGGCGGTGGTCGAAATGCTTTTTTCTTGACTATCCGCAGCCAGTTTCACATATTTGCCTTATTCTAAAACGAGGCGAGTAGAGACGATGACTATTCCGAGACTGACGGTCCTTCCCATTCTCATGCTAATGCAGTTAGTTTTCTCTGCCAGCACGTCGAGCGCCGGCGACAAGTGGCAAACCTACCGTGATCCTGCTGCTGATTTCCAACTCATGTTCCCCGCGGAATTGACACCTTCCAAGACGCCTGACACCGGACTCTTGCTCAGCCATTCCGTTCCCTTCAAACACCTGGACCCATGCGATATGAGCGATGGCCAGACCATGCTGGATGAGCTAATCGACTTTCAAATCGGCGTTGAAGTTGAGCGCGCTGGTTTTGCTGCTGCAATTATCGCACGCGAGCCGGCACACGTGATTGCCGAACACATCCTGGATGGCCGCGTAAAGACAGAAGGCCTTCTTGACCCGGTCAAGGTTGCTCAAATGCAGGGATTTCAGAAGACAGACTTGTGGGGAGGATGCGGCGAGCTAACCTATTATTTTCCACTGGCGCCAGACCGTGTAGTCATTTTTACGCGACGGCTGGTGGCGGAATTCAACCCAAACAATCCCCAGGCGGACAGCCTCATGGCGCTTCCCGGAGTAATCCTGCCGCCGGCTGCACAAGTCATGTTTGAACGCATTCTCTCAACGTTCGCGCGTCCCGGGGGCGGTTCATCCCAAAGATATCGGCTCATCAAAGTCGCCGCCGATGACAGCCTCAACGTTCGCGCGGGAGCAGGCATCGAGAGTCCGGTCGTCGGCGCGATTCCGGCCAAAGGCTCGGGCATCGTCATAACAGGGTCGGTGGTTGAGCTGGGGCGGTCACGTTGGGTGCCGGTCATCTACAAGCGCACCAGCGGCTGGGTTAACCGGGGCTACCTGGCGCCTTCCAGGTAGCTCGTTGATGTATCTATCGTTTGAACCTTAGCACGGGTCAGGCATGAACAGTGTTGGCGGCTGACTCACCCAAATCTCTGACGCTCTGAATCACTTGTCCGGTGCACTCCGGTACTTCACAACCCGCACTTTTTCCATGGTAATCAGTCCCTCTGCAACTGTTTCATCCAGAAACGGCAGCAGGGTGTCGAGTTTCTCCTGCGTATCGACAATTTCGATGATGACGGGCAAATCATCAGAGAGTCGAAGTAGTTTGGCCGTGTGCAGCCGGCTGTGTGCGCCGTACCCCATCAGGCCGCGAACAACCGTAGCCCCGGCGAGATTCAATTCCTTTGCTTTGAGAACAATTCTCTCATAGAGCGGCTTGCCGTCGAGCAGATCGGTCTCGCCCACAAAGATCCTGAGAAGCACACCTTGCTCCGGGAGTTTCATGTCATTCTCCGGTTAACGAATGAGACTAAACAGAAGCCGTCCAAGCAGAAATCCCAGGAAAACCAGAACCAGTCCAAGAAAATTGCTAGTGAATATATTCAGAGCAGCAAACTTCATTTCCCCGGCGCGCAACAAATTCAGAGTTTCCAGGCCAAACGTCGAAAAGGTGGTGAACGCGCCTAAACCACCAATGAAAACGAAGTTCTTCAGATTTTGCCCAATGAGCAAGTTATTGGATATCTCCCACAACAACCCAATCAGAAAGCAGCCAACAAGATTCACGCACAGCGTTCCCCAGGGGAAGTCGTGCGGCATGAATCTGTAGGTCACGCCCGAAACTGCGTAACGAAGCACGGCGCCAAGCGCGCCTCCCCCGGCGATAAACAAGAGTTTGGTCAACGACGCCTCATGGTGAGTGTATGAAATCTCGCAAAGTTACAAATTCGACCGCGGAACTCTCCCTTTCCTGATGCAGGGCACCGGCTTTTGACGACAGAATTCCACCACCCAATTCCGCGGTCGAACGACGAATCCAATGTACTACGTCGGTCCTACATTTCCAACAACTCTGTGCCGTCTTCGTTGAGTTTGGCCGAGTACTTTGCAGGATCTTCATTAAACTTCTCATCGCAGCCGGGGCAACAAAAGCCGTATTCCTTGCCGTCATACGAGACAGTCTCGACCTCAGGATCGACATCGCCGCCCTGTATGGGACAAACCTTGTTCCAGGCCACGGTCTCGACCTCGTCCTGGGTTTCCATCTTGGCCTGGCCATCGTGGTCCATTTCAGCCTGTGTTTCCGACTCCTGCGTGCACGCAACAAAAGAGACGAGAGCCAGCATGAGAACGAGCATACCGAGTGTTTGAATGATTTTCATCATTCCTCCTATTAGGTTATTGATGGGTTGTGATTGATTATTCATGATGCTGTGTTTTGTGCGAAGTATTGTCCAGGTAGCCGCGCAGTTTGTCGTAATGGTTGACCTGGGCGGGACTGAGCACCTGTTTCATTTGCAGGTGAGCCGAAAGATGTGCCAGGCGAATTGAGCTACGCAGCCGCCCCAGCTCGAAAACGACTTCTTTCAATGCGAGAGAATCGACTATTGCCTGCGCGAAAAGGCGGTCCAGTTCACGCTCCTTGTCAATGTATGCGCTGCCAAGCGCGGTGGCCTTCTTTTGCATGACTCTGAAAATTTCGCGAGTTTGCTCGATTTGCTGCTCTGTCAGTGTAAGCGGTTCGGTGAGATCGAGTACATGTTTCGGCCCCGGATAGTGATTCAATTCCGCCGCTTTGGCGAACCCAAGGCCGTGCCCTTTCAGGTACCCTTGCACCTCCACCTCAGACAGCGACTTGATTTGACGCGTTTCCTGTCCTGAGTATTTTGACGGTTGATGCTGTGAAAAAGAGGTCGTCGAGTACAAAAGAAGGAAAGCGCCGGCAATCATGATTCTATTCATTTCTGTTCTCCTATGATAAAAAGTTTTGATTCTACTCAAATTTCTTAATTTTTAGTGGCATTTTTTCGCCCGAATCCCTTCTCACTCAAAACTGGAAGGGTGAGGGCGAAAAAATGCGGAACTCATGATTGTTTCAATACAAAT
>JAJDAF010000045.1 GCA_029261995.1 Candidatus Zhuqueibacterota bacterium | reverse complement strand
GATTCCGTTTTTATCAATCCCGAGTGTAAAAACCGCAGCCTTGTTTGGGAGCGTAATCAGACGCCAGGACACGCCATCGTATTCGAGTACGCCTGAAATATTTGCAAAGTACATCACCCCGCGGTGGTCTCGCACCACCATGACGTTTTGGGGAGAGGCGCTGTACTCTTTGGCGTCGAAGTTTTGAATGAAAGGCAGTCCGGCTTCCTGCCAATTCGTTCCGGCGTGTGTTGGTTGTACAGATTTGCTTTGCGCATCACCCGTGGCCGGAGCGACGAAATCGGCGAATGAGATTAGAAGCAAGACTCGAACGAGGCTTGTTTTTGAAAGCATTTCGTGAATATCCTGTCCAAAAACTAGATAGCAGTCAAATCTATTTGGGTAGGGGTCAAATCCAGTTGCCCGAAACGATAATCCATCTGGTTATCAGTAAAAACCATCTGCCCGAAGCGATAATCCATCTGATTATCAGCCAAAACCAGCTGCTCGAAGCGATAATCCATCTGGTTAGCAGCCAAAACCATCTGCTAGAAGCAATAATCCACCTGGTTAGCTGTCAAAACTATCTGTCCGAAGCGATAATCCATCTGGTTAGCGGCCAAAACCACTTGCCCGAAGCGATAATCCATCTGATTATCAGCCAAAACCATCTGCCCGAAGCGATAATCCATCTGGTTAGCGGCTAAATCCAGCTGCTCGAAGCGATAATCCATCTGGTTATCAGTAAAAATCATCTGCCCGAAGCGACAATCCATCTGGATAACAGCCAAATCCAGTTGCCCGAAGCGATCTTTTCCAAACTTGTGCGCCGTGGCTGGACGAGGTGATTCCCAACTCAGTTGCTGAGCTTTATCTCGACAAGCTTCTTTACGTTCTCTACATCATCCGCGGAAGTCACCTGCAATTGCAGCCCCCTGCCTTCCGCATATTTCCTGGCATTCCTTAACGTGTCGATAATCTCATCCGGGAAATCGCTCCTCTCGATTGCCGCAACAGCCTTGTCTCCGAATACAAAAGTGATTTTGAAGCTCCCTTCCAAAGGTAAGAAGAAGAACAAATTGCGCTTCTTTTTCAAAGTCTTTAATGTCCAGCCGGACTTTTGGCCATAATATTTCCAGTCTTCTGTTAACTCGCCGTACTGTTCGCTTAGATGATTTTTAATGTCCTGCCAGTAGTCTGCCGAGTTTCCAAGCGCGGCCACCAAAAGGTCATCATCCGGCTTAATGGCTTTATCACCAAATATGCTTGCTGACATTTTTCCCTCCTGTTACAGGTCGCCAAACGCGGCATGAAATCTTATGATACCGCTTTTCCCCTTCAATACATTTTCCTTCAGTTCCAGAACCATAAACACTTCATCTGGGACATCGTACTCTGATTTGATGCCATATTTGACGGAAGGCACAAAGCCAAACTTGGGGTAATACTCAGGATGTCCAAGAACAACAATTGCATCATATCCTTGAATCGAACAGTTCTCAACGCCGGCCCTTACAAGTTGCGAGCCAATGCCTTTCCTTTGGAATCCTGGTCGCACTGCCATGGGCGCCAATCCCATCAGTGTTAGGCCTGAGTTATCGCCAGTTAACTCTACAGGTGTAAAAAGTATATGCCCGACTATCTCTTCATCCGCTTCAGCGAGCAAAGAAATGAAAGGGGTTCCGCTATCTCTAAGCGCATTCACCAAATTTGCTTCTGCCTCTGTCTCGAAAGCCTCGGCGTTGACTTTCCAGATGCTTTCTTTATCAGAATCTTGTTCTTTTCTAATAGCCATTGTCATTCTTTTCCGTTGTAAGTCAAACCAACCTGCGAACTTCCAGACGCGAAAACGCCGATGTGGCGAGTCGGGTTGCGCACCGTGTCATTCAGCCTGTGCCAGCCAGCATTCACGCGACAACCGATACAAGCAGTGTTCGCGGAGCACATTCCCTACAGGTATGCTGGGATGTTCAAACGTTTCAGCCGCATCCTGCATGCCGAGCCGTGCCATGACTGCACGTGAGCGGAGATTGCCGGCTGCGGCAAAGGAGACGATTTCAGTCAAGCCGAGAGACTCGAAACCAACGCGAAGAGCGCCTCGTGCCGCCTCTGAAGCGAGTCCCTTTCCCCAATATTGCAGCGCAAGACGCCAACCAACCTCAACACACGGAGTGAATGGAAGCTCATAAGTTGGAACGTGCAAGCCAACAAAGCCAACGAACTCATGTGTTTCCTTCAATTCGACAGCCCAGAAGCCCCAGCCGCGTTCGGCTATGAGAGACTCACAACGGCGCGCAAGGTTGTCGCTTTCAGTATGCGTGAGTATCGACGGGAAGAACTCCATGACCTTGGGGTCTGCATTTAGCGCCGCAAACGGCTCACGGTCGGCGGCACGCCATTGACGCAAGCGCAGCCGCTCAGTGTCAAACTCAATTAGCTCAACCATTCGCTCTGGCAATCCTGCAGGGCTAAGTCGTCTGAAGTTGAACGAAATCCTCTAGTCCCATCATCTGGAGGAACGGCCCGTCATGTGCTTCGTCGGTCGCGTTGCGTTCCGTAACACCCATATCTACCCCGACGACGCTGCGGAACGGGCGGGTGCCTGGAGCCATGTCGATCAACTCCACGAACCGGTTGACGACATCGCCCGGATCCGTGGGTACTTCCGGATCACTGAACATGCCTTCGAAGGCAGCTCCCATACTGTCGAACGTCTGCTGTGCTGCTTCGGGGTAGCTCCCCGCGCGGTTTTCTTCATCCTTAGGGCGAGGGCTTTGCGGAAAAAGTTTGGTGGTGAACGGACCCGGCTCTACCACGACTACGTCCACGCCGGCGCATGCCAATTCACGGCGGGCGGCGAGCGAGTAGCCTTCAACAGCCCATTTGCTTGCATGATACACGCCAAAAAAAGGCGCTGCAAAGCGACCGGCGACCGAACTGAGATTGATAATCAGACCTGAGGCCCTCTGCCGCATCAACGGAAGGAACGCTCGGCACACACGATGAATGCCAACGATGTTCACATCCAACTGACGGCTCAACTCCTCGGCCGTGAACGCTTCAGCCAATCCAACATACATCTGACCCGCGCTATTGATGATGACATCCGGCACCCCGGCCTTGGCGAGTACGGTTGCGGCGGCCGCATCGACGGACGCGTCCGAGGTCACGTCAAGGTCAAGCACCTCGATGCCTGACCCGGTCGATGCAGAAAGTGCGCGCAGTTCATCCGCCGGAGCGCGATTCTTACCGTCCGGAGCGCGCATCGTAGCAAAAACGCGGTCTCCCCGTTCGGCGAGCTGCTTCGCCGCCAACAGTCCAAATCCCGAACTACAACCTGTGATTAGTACAGTGCTCATAAGGTCCTCCTTAAATCGTGATGATATGACAGTTTCACCTCACCGATAGAACTCCACAACCTCACGCCCCATTTTCTCGACCGCCCCAGCCGTCATTTCATCAAGCAAAGCAGGTACCGGACGCGGCGTGCGCGGGGCATCGAGCAAGACGCGCTTCTTTTTCGGCAAGTCATAAATGCTACCCTGGTAAGCGATCCAGCGCGCCACATCGTTAATCTCTTGCGTGAACCGTCTGCGGTCGAGAATTTTGCCGGTGGCAGTTTCGAGAATCACGTGCTCGAGTTGCACACGCACATTGCGGTTGCGCGTGTACTCGCGGTAGTACACGGTTTCACTGCCTTCAACATCCTTGCCCGTGCTGTCTTTTACGGTCACCTTCTTTTCGTGCGTCATCTCGGTCATGTTCTCGGGGCCATCTTCGACGTCGATGGTCTGCACCGTGCCCCAGACAAATGAATCCAGGCCTTCTGCTTCGGCGAGCTGCAGCAACTGCGATTCGCTGACCCTGCCGTATTCGCCATGGCTGGCTTTGTTCATCACGGAAACCGCCTCGGGATGGGTCATGAAATCAGCGAACTTCAAGTCTTTCGATTCTACGACTGTCAGCAGAGCGCTGGCGATGCGGCTGCCGTCTACCTGAATCCTGGTGCGATTCGCGAATGGGAAAACCGCCACGTACTGTACAGCCGCATCATACGCTTTGTCCGCCCACTGTTTGATGTGGGGACTGTCGGGGTTGTATCCTTCAGCTTTTTGCAGTTGTTTGAGGGCCTTGCGGAACTGACCTTCGCTGTACAACTGCCGCCCCAGCCGATAGTGGCTTTCGGCCAGCCGGTTTCTTGCCGCCGGATGGTTTGGCGCCACCTCCAGAGCCAGAGCGAAATCCTTGATCGCCGCACGAAAGCGTTCAGCCTTGAGCGCCTCGCTCCCAGCATTCAGGTGGGACTGCAACGCCTTGTCGAATGATTGCTTGTAATTATCGACGTGGTCGTGCGCCCGCAAATAGGCCACGGCCGCGCGACGCCAATCCTTTTTCACGAACAACGCTTCGGCGTTCTTGTGATGAAATTCGGCCGCCTTGTTTCTTGACTGGCTCAAGCGCCGTTTGACATTGACCGTTTCAAAGACGACCCCATGACGATGGCAGCGATTGAGCAAGTGGTCGAGATGTTTGTACTCCAACACCACCTGATCCCAGTTGGCCGCTCTTTCGAGATTTTCGGCGCGGCTCAGTAACTCGTCGTAGGCTTTCGGCGCTACGACACGGAGATGCTTTTTGGCGTCTTTGTATTTCGGATTCTTGTCGAGCGCCTTCAGATCGGCCTCTGCCGATTCGACAAACAAGCCGGCGTCATCGTACTCTTTCGCCTTTTTGTAGGCCTGTTTGGACGCGGAACACCCCGCGAGCAAAACCAGAGAAATCAGGGCGATGCTGACCGTGAATTGCCTCATTTTATCCTCCACTATTGGACTCAGTAAAGCACGTGAATCGATCCGGCGGCACACCACAACCGTGGCCCGCTACCCACAAAATGCCTGCAGTTTCTGCCAGCTAAAAACTGTCGCGTGTCCATCCGCAAAGTCTCCACACTGACATTCCCACACGCTTTTGGTGGGAATCCATGAAAGAGCTTTGCGCCTGGATGCCCGCCAAAGGCATGTGGACAAGGCAAAAGTCAACCATTTCCGGAAGGACTCTGCTCAACGAATGTCCGGCAGAAACGGCGCTACTGCCAGCACTTCCCCATTTCGAATCCTGGAAAGCAGCTCTAATTGCCGGAACAACTCGCGCTGTTCCGGTGCGAAATATTGGCTGAGTTGGCGCTCAGGCGAGGCCACGGCCATCATCGCAGCAGCCCTAACCTGGATGGCATCGAGCAGCGACGCGACAAAGCCCATACGTTCCGGGAAAACGCGCCACTGCGTGCGTGCATCCACATCGATATCGGCCATCTCCTTTGCGATTGCCAATGCAGTCTCAAGTCCGCCAAGAGAATCCACCAAGCCGAGACCAAGCGCCCGCCGACCGGACCAAACGCGGCCACGTGCGACCTCATGGGCTTCGTCCCAAGTCTTTTCACGGCCTTCGGCGACTTTCTGAACAAAGTAGTTGTAGAAATCGCGGTTGAATTTCTTGAATTGCTGCCATTCGTCGGCAGTCAGAGGCCGGGTCGTGGTAGGCACATCCGCGTGCCTGTTGGTTTTAACTGTCTCCCAGTCGATTCCCAGTTTGTCGTACGAGCCGGACAGGTCAAAAAACGCGCTGACCACGCCAATGGAACCGGTGATTGTCAGGGGATTGGCGACAATGGCGTCGCCGTTCATCGCAATCCAGTAGCCGCCGGAGGCAGCAACGTCACCCATGGACACAACTACGGGCTTGCGGACGCGGGCTTTCTCAACGGCCGCCCAGATTTGATCGGAGGCCTGGCCACTGCCGCCGGGGCTATCTACACGGAGAACAATCGCTGAAATGTCGTCATCGTCCGCCGCGAGATCGAGCATGTGGATGACGGACCCGGCGCCCATCGTCCGACCATTGATCGGATTGTGACCATTTCCGCCGGGCAGAATGGCGCCGACGGCGTAAATCAACCCGATGTTGTATCCGCCGCCAAGTCCGGTGTCTCCCGGGGAAATGCGTGCGTAGTCATTGACGTGAATCTGACTCAGCCTGAGCGTTCGATTCTTACCCTGGCCGTAGATCTTCGTCTTCAAGAGATCGACTATTTCCGGCTCATGCATAACGCTGTCAATCAGGCCGGCGGCAACCAGCTCTTCTGCCTGAAAAATACCGGACTCCATCGCTGATTCAAAAATAACCCCGTCGATTTCGCGTCTGGCACAAACGGCATCAACGAAGACATCACGGACATCCTGAAGAAGCGCCTCGGTCGCCTCGCGGTGGGCTGCGCTCATGGACTCGCGTTTCCAAATGTCGCCAGCGCTTTTGTACTTGCCGATATTCTCGACTTGTGGCTGAATCCCCAGCATGGCAAAGCTGCGCTTGACAAACGGCACTTCAGCCGCAAAGCCATTGATGATCGCAAAAGAATGCGGCTGGGCGTAAATCTCATCCGCGGCCAGAGCCAGGTAAAGCGAACGCTCATCGCAAAAGGTCATGTACGCAGTCACAAACTTGCCGCTCTGCCGGAAATCCAGCAGAGCCTCGCGAATCTCCTGAGCCTTGGCCCAACCCAACGACGGACCGGCCATCTTCAAGTAGACGCCGCGGATGCGAGCATCGTGTTTCGCCATGTACAGGGCCTGACGGATGTCGTGCATCTGCAGGCTGGCGCCCTCAAACTCTCTTCCGAACGCGTCGCGTGGATAGTACTCAGTCACCAGCCCGGCGAGCGTGAGCCTGAGAACGCTGTCTTTTTTGACGACCGGGCGGTCATCCAGCAACATGCCGAGAATCGCCGTGAATATAAATCCAGTGAACATGAACAGTCCTACGGCAATCAGCAGTATCATCCAGCCGGTTCGTCGTTGCATTTTTTACCTCCGTGGAGTCAAGTAGTCAGAAATCAATATGACCATTTGGCGGGAATTATGCAATCAATTTGCCGCGGCGCGCACGATGCAAGCCTTGCCCGCGCCAGCCTGGAAATCGGCTCGCGAGCGTGCCGGATGCAAGGACTCCTGTGGGCATTTCGGCCGCCGTAGTTTTTCGGGGTTGATCAAGACCGCGCTTTTGGATATATTCAGAGCTACGAATCGGTGAGAGTTGCGACCACGCAACCAGGGCTGGACTTCAATTCAAGGAAAAAAGATGGACTCAGCAATCGGCTTAATCGAGTTGTCCTCTATCGCAAAGGGCTATGAAGTCGCGGACGCGATGCTCAAGACAGCAACTGTCAAGGTGGTTTTCAACCGTACCATCTGCCCCGGAAAATTCATGGTCATGGTCGCCGGGGAGACAGACGCAGTCAACGCAAGCGTCGCGGCAGGTCTGGATCTGGCCGCGGACACGGTGGTCGATGATTTGATAATCCCGAATGTGCATCCGGAGGTCTTCCCGGCCATTAGCGGCACCCGCATCATAGAAACAACCGGCGCCCTGGGTATCCTCGAAACTTTTTCGGTAGCTTCTATCATCGAGGCGGCAGATGCCGCGGTCAAGGCCGCGGATGTGCAGTTACTGGAAATCCATCTCGCTATGGCGATCGGCGGCAAAGGTTACGTGACTCTGACTGGCGAGGTGGCGGCGGTTACAGCCGCGATTGATGCCGGCGCAGCCCGAGTTCGCGAGAAAGGCCTCCTGGTGGAGAAAGTAGTGATTCCACAACCCAGCGAAGAGATCTTGCAGGACAAAATCTAAGGCTTGCTTTTGTGAGCCTCTCGTTTCCTGAGATCTTTGTATCTTTTCGGGAATCATGGCATCCTACGCGATGTTTGTGATACTCCACAACTAGAAAAGAAAGGTTAGTTTCATGGATATATTATGGGTAGTGCTCGTTTGGCTGGGATATTTCGCCCTCATGCGATACGTGCTTCCGAAAATGGGCGTGAATACTTGAATGGCCAACACGTGCAACGTTTCGGAGAAACGTCAAGAGAAGGCCGATAAAGAAGAAACACAACTTACTGCAAAAACTGTGGAAAACTAGATGCCAATCTACGAATATCGATGCGATAAATGTCAGCACCAGTTCGAAGCTCTGCAAAGCGTGGGTGCTGACGGCGAACACCTGATCTGCCCGCAATGCGACGCGCCGGCTCCGAAGAAAGTGCTGTCGGTGTTTGCCTCCTCCGCGCCGGCTGGCGGAAATGCCTGCGGTGGCGGTGGTGGCGCAGGCTTCACCTGAGCGAGATAGCATCAGCCGGTACGGCTGAAGAAAGTAGTTTAACAAGTAAACCGCGTGACCAAGGACGACTGGCCGGGATGTGCTTCGCAATAACTGCCTGAGCAGACAATCGAAGCCAAATCTCAGCAGTCGGAATAAGCACCGATGCACCTCCGCTTCAACCAAAAAACTCTAAAGCTCACCGAAGGCGACATTACCGCCCTGGCAACTGACGCAATTGTCAATGCCGCAAATTCCGCGCTGATTCTTGGCGCCGGTGTGGCCGGCGCAATTCGCGAACGAGGCGGCCCTGAAATTCAGGCGGAATGCAACGACATCGGGTACTGTCCGGTGGGAGAAGCAGTAATCACGACGGCCGGCAATTTGCCGGCGAGACATGTCATCCATGCCGTTGGCCCGCAAATGGGCGAGGGCAATGAAGATCAAAAACTGCGCAACGCCACTCTAAATAGCCTAAAGTGCGCTGAAAGCAATGGATTGCAGAGCATCGCCTTTCCTGCAATCAGCAGCGGTATTTTCGGGTTTCCCATCGAGCGCTGCGCCGAGACTATGTTGGGAGCGACAAATGAATATCTTCGGGGTGAAACGGGCATCAACAAAGTCGTGTTTTGTCTCTTTGGTGATACTGCACTGAAGGCGTTTCAGGCGGTGCTGTCCAAAATGAAGAATGCTGCAGGGCGGTGAATTTCATCTGAGCTTAAAAAGCCCCGTGCTGCCAGAAGCTGCACGGGGCTTTTTATTGTGTTCACTCGTATCGTAGCGCATCCGCAGGATTTGACAAGGCAGACCGAATTGCCTGCGAGCTGACCGTGAGCAGCGCGACCACAAGAGCCAGAGCGCCAGCCAGCAAGAAAACAAGCCACCCAACATCAATGCGGTACGCGAATTTCTGCAGCCAATTCTCCAGCACAAGATAAGCGATGGGCCAGGCAACGAGATTTGCCAGCAACACCCAACGCGTGAATTCCCTGGACATGAGCGCAACAATGCTGGGGACGGATGCGCCAAGCACTTTGCGGACGCCAATTTCCTTAGTGCGCTGCTCCGCCATGAAAGAAGCCAGCCCGAGGAGCCCCAGGCACGAAATCACAGTCGCCAGCCCTGCAAAGTATTTCAGAACGCCGACCATGCGTTCCTCGGCCCGGTACATCCGGTCCAGGTCCTGATCCACAAATTTGAAGTCGAATGGGTAGTTAGGAATGATGCTACTCCACACTCCCCTGATCGCATCGATAGACTCTGAAATATCACCGGGCCGAATGCGAATGGCAATGCTGCCGAGCTCCTGCGGATGGTCCATGGCCAGAGCCAGAGGCGGGATAGCCCTACGTACGGAGTTGAAGTGGAAATCCTTCATAATCCCGATTATCTTGCCCTTTCTGCCAATAAATGACAAAGCCTGCCCCAGAACAGGCGTCACATCCTGAGCGATAAGGCTGGCCAGTTCCTCATTGATCAGGAACGCGCCGGTGGAATCCGAGCCCAGGTCAGAAGGGAACTCGGGCGAGAAGGCTCTTCCGTCAGCCATTTGAATCTTCAAGGTTTTGGCGAAATCATAATCAACTCTGTTCTGGCTGACCAGCAGCTTTTGCTCCGGGTCTTTACCCTGCCACTTCGCTCCACCGGAATTGCTGCCAATCCGACCCGGAGGGTGTTCCGTGGCTGTCACGTCGAGAATCTCCGGCCGTGACAGCAGCTCGCTTTTAAGCGCGTGGTACGATTCACCGATGTTTCCACGCATCTTGATGTAGAGCAGGCGCTCCTGGTCGTAGCCCAGGTCCTTGCTTCTCATGTACGCCAGTTGGTTGTAAACAACGCTGGCGCCAATGATAAGGAAAACAGACAGAGCGAACTGAGTCACTACCAACACCTTCCTGAGGGCCGAACTCCTGGCTCCGGACCCAATGGCGCCCTTCAGAACGCTGACCGGTTTGAATGATGAAAGGAAGAACGCCGGATAGATGCCTGCAACGAGTCCGGTGAGTAAAGCGATCCCGCCCAGCCCGAACAAAATCACTGGATCCGCCCAGAAGTTGGAGGCAATTTCTTTGCCGGCAAGCAGATTAAATGCGGGCAAAACCAGGCCAACCAAGCCCACAGCGAGCACTAGAGCTGTCAGCGAATAGATGACCGATTCTCCAAGAAATTGCCCGGCGATGGTCCCGCGTAGCGCGCCGGAGACCTTGCGCATTCCGATCTCCTTCGCCCGGTTTGCCGAGCGGGCGGTGGAGAGATTCATGAAATTAATGCAGGCGAGCAGCAGCACGAAAAGCGCCACGAGAGAAAAAATGTAGACATATTGAATGTTGCCGACCTGCCTGCCGAAACCAAAATAAGCATAAAGATGGATGTCCACGAGAGGCATGACCATGAAATCGGTTGTCGATTCCTCATTGTGAGTTCTGACGGTAGCGGTCATCTTTTCGTTGACGGCCCCTGTGCTAACTTGCTCCTGGAGCTTCACAAACGTCTGAATAGAATTGCTGCCCCAGTTGTCATTGTACCATCCCATGTCTTTGGTGAACTCGAAAGGTACGAGCATGTCGAATTGCAGGCTTGAATTGCCGGGCGGGTTTGCCACCACGCCGGTGACCACAAAATCATATTGATTGTTAGCTGAAAATATCTTGCCAATCGGGTCTTCGTCCTGGAAGTATTTTTGCGCTATTTTTTCGGTGATGACCGTTGAGTATCGATGTTCAAATACCCGCGAGGCCTCACCGCGAATCAACGGAAAACTGAACATCGAAAAGAATGAGGCATCGACGGCACGGATTTCCTCTTCAAAGAAGGCTTTGTCGCCGTGGCGCAGGAGCAGCCCGGTGCTCCAGCTGTAGCGCGTGGCGTCGATTATTTCCGGAATCTCGTCTCGCCAGACCGGCGCTGATGGGAACGGTGTTACGTTAACATGGAAAACTTTCCCGGAGTAGTACTGGTCTTCCTCAACGCGATAGAGCGTGTCCGAATTCTGGTGAAAGCGGTCAAAACTAAGCTCGTCCCGTACCCAGAGCAAAATCAGAATACTGCAAGCCAGGCCAAGCGCCAGGCCGACGATATTGATGAATGAGTAGCCTTTGTGCTTGAGAATATTCCGCAACGCAATCTTGAGATAGTTTCGAAACATTTGGTGGCCTCCGGTTGGTGAGCGCAATGGAGATAAGACAGCTATCACCACCAAAAGGTTGTCACTAAAAATTGCGCTGGGCAACTGACGCTCGGTCGGATGGATCTCGCACAGATGCGCAACATCTGGGCAGATTTGCACCCAGGGATTCACCACCAGGAACAACGGCAATGACGATATCGTAATTGCATCGGGAACCATTGTCGCAGCGCCCGCTTGAATTCGTGTGCCAGCAGAGGCAAATCAAGGCATCGACTCCCGAGAGTGTACCACTTTGACTCAAAACAGACTGGCACGGCATTTGTAGAAACAATATGCGTTCTACGCTCCTTTTCAATAACTCTATGGAGGAAGACCATGCTAACCCCAAATTTTATCCGACGCGCGCGAAGCGTGCTGGCATCTTGCCTGATCGCGGCCATGATGTTTGGATGCGGAGGCGGAGGTGGCCCATCCGGACCGGACACAACGCCGGAACTGCCCCCTGCGGAATCCATGGTGATTCCGTTTCAGGACTTTCTGGCATCTGGAGCGCCGGCGCCAGTCGAAAGACCTCCGACCGAGGCAAATGAAGTCGCCTTGGCCAAGGAGAATTTCAACTACGCCGCAGGCTCCATCTTCTTCTGGAACGTGGCGATTACCGTCACCGTCGCAGTGCCAGTCGCTTCTTTTCTGGCTGCCTTTCAGAATCCTATCGAATTCAAGGGCGACGCAACCTGGGAAAGCAGCTACGATTTCCAGTCCATCGGCGGAGTCAAACACACGGCAGTATTGCAGGCGAAACTGGTGAGCGATGGCGTCGAGTGGAAGATGCTTATCTCCAAAGAAAATAGCTTCCAGGACTTCCTTTGGTACTCAGGTTTCTCAAATCTGGAGAACACTGAAGGGAATTGGCTCCTGAACCAGGGTCCTGAAAAAGAACTGCCGAATGGTGACCCTGCACCGTTTCTCAATATTGAGTGGCACCACGATTCACAGGCAAGCACGGCCGATGTCAAATACACCTTCGTGGTTCCGGATGCACCGCAAAACGGCAGTTGGATTTTCTACGGCATCACCAACCAGGAGCCATACGACGCGTTCTACACTTTGTTTGGTAGCGAAAACAGCAACCAGGTGGCCATTGAGTGGAACCGGACCAACAAAGACGGGCATGTAAAGTCGCAACAGCGTTTTGGCGACGAGCAATTTCATTGTTGGGACACTCTGGCCAACGGACTCGCCGACATGGATTGCCAATAAATTCGAATACCAGCGATGGCCGGAGGGACTCGGCCGTCGCTTCAACAAGCTGGGTAAGCTTCCGGAAAAAAGCGGGTATTCTGCCCACTTGTAGCAATTTTTCACACCTTCCCCGAAGAATCTGCAACTTTCTGTTGCATTCCTGTGAAATAGTTGATTCATTGCATTTGTAGTGCTCCCTGCGACTTGAGGAAAAAAAATCGTTGTCTCACAAAAAGGAAAGGGGAAACCCATGAATCTCGCGATTAGAAGTCTGATCCTGACGAGCCTGTTTTCTCTGATGAGTTCTCCTGGTTTCGCTCAGATCGATAATCTTGACGATTTACTGCGCGGCGGTGTCGATGATGCGCAGACGTTGGTCAAGGCCTACCTCGAGCCCTTCGGCAACGGATTTGGAGCGGACCTGAACAGCAGTTGGGCAACCTCGGCACGTACGCACCGGTTGTTAGGATTTGACCTGACCGTCTCCGGGAACTTCGCCATCGCGCCCGAGAGCGATCGCACTTTTGACGTGAGCGCGCTTGGCCTGCAAAACATGCGTTTGGCCGCCGGCGAAAACCCCGAGGCGCCAACAGTTGTCGGCGATGACGCCACCGGCCCGCTAGTTGACGTAGTGTTAGACAATCCGTTTACAGGGGGAGATGAAGTTGTTGCGTCTTTCCGGCTACCGCAAGGGGTCGGTTTCCGGTATGTTCCATCTCCGATGATCCAGGCTTCAGTTGGCGTGTTCGCCAACACCGATGTCATGCTGCGCTATTTTCCGGAAGTGAAAATTGACAGCGATGTGGGCCGTATCAAAATGTTCGGTATCGGCGCCAAGCACGAGCTTAATAGCTGGCCGATTGCCAGCGCCTTGCCCTTCGACCTGGCGGTTATGGTTGGCGTTACAAAATTTCAGGCCGAGGCCGACCTCAATATTGACCCTGATCAGAATGCGATTCAAACCGGAGCCTCCTACGATTTGCAACAGGTAGATGTGGAAGCCACCTCCTTCACTTTTGGGGCCATCGCTTCCAAGAAACTGGCCGTTTTGACCCTGTTTGGTGGAATCGGCATAGAACGCTCGTCGGTCGATATCAAGCTGGAGGGGCGATATCCAGTCACGCTCATCGAAACCAGTCTCGCCAGTCCCAATTTTGGCCAGCGGATCATTGAAGACTTCGTAGACCCGGTCAACATCTCCTTCACGGGCTCAAATTCGGTGAGGGCCCACGTTGGGTTGCAACTGGAATTACTGATTGCGCGGCTATACGGCACCTATGCGCTTGCAGACTATCCCGTTGCCAGCCTTGGTATTGGATTCACTTTCAGGTAGAACTCGCCAATATCAACGCTTGGGGTGGAGTGTTCCGTCATGTTGTAGTGAACTTTGACGGAATCTCACGTATAACACAAAATACCCTTCTGAAAGCATTCGAAACCTAACCAGGGAGAGTTCACCATGAATGACATTTGTGTCCCGTTGCCCAGACTGCCCGAAGCAACGCACGCTGAGGTCGAAGTGAAAGTTGAGGGCCGCACGCGCAGCTTCAACTACCGCGTGGAATCTTTCAACTGGCGCCCGGACCTCGAGTCAGCCGATCGGGCGGTCGTGGACACGATCAGGACCGACAGAATTGGGCATCTGAAATCGTCCATTGAGAGTTACGATAAGAATTGGGAGCTTGTGCAGATCTATAATCCGAGCCCGCGAGACCAGCACATTCAAGTGCTCTTCCGGCAAAGGGGCTAGCACAGCTCTGACCAGGCTCGCCGCGAGCCCGGCCTTAATCCTTGGGCTCTGCTCGACAATAGAAGAGTCAAGCAGTTGCGTTGCCCGCCATCTTGAATGTCCTCGTTGCTTGAGCGCCCGTTTATAACTGGATGCCGGGGACCAAAAACGTGTGCCGACTCAACCCTCATCAAATGAGTCATTACGACCTGTTGATTTACCCCACGTAATTTCTTAGATTCGAGCGCCGCCAGGCGGTAGGTCTCATTTTCTGCTTGACAAAGAAGCCGTGAATCCTGACCTTTCTCGAACGGCATACAGGCATTCATTCTACCAACCAATTCCGTAGGTCGTACAGATTGCAGCTAAGTTCTGATACGACTGCCGTCCATTCAATTCATCTCATACACTCAATCCATCACCGAGGAAGCCATGAAAAAACTCAGTCTCTTCCTGTTGTTGATGTCGCTGTACCCCGGTTGTTCCGACTTCGGCTGCTCTTACTTGATCGAATGCGAGGACATTCTCACCGATTTTATTGAAGTCAGACTCATGCAAAATGGGCAAAGAGTAGATGTCCTGCGCCTGGCAACGAATCAGAATGGCGACTCCATCCTGGTAGAGCACAGATTGCCGGACTGCCCTGGCGCACCACAGATTCTCCCTGACACGCTTACATTTTCTGTACTTGATGCGCGCACACGACAGTTGCTGGACACGCAGAGTCTCCACACGCACAGGAATGGCCAGCACCTGCGCGCCGAGTCCCTGATTCGGGTGCGGCCCGACACCATCATCACGCCGCCGGATACCGTCAGGCTGCCGCCGGACACGGTCATTGTCAAGCTACCAACGCCGATTGTTGACGAACGCTATGTCATCAATCCCGGCAAGCATTCTGCCGCCGGGCTCAAACTGGTCAATTATATTCCCGATGAAAGCAATGATTCCGAATTCGGCCAAAATGCTGAACTCTACAAAGAGCTGGCGGAAGGTCAGATCGAAGCCTGGTTTAAGGGCCCGGCAGGCCACTACAGCTTCAAAATCAAAGTAGAAAACGACCAGAACATCACAAATGAGTACGCGCTCTGGGTCAACGGCAATAAAATCGAGGGCTGGACATTGACAGGTGTCGGGAAAGACCGGCAGGAGATTGTCGAAGCAGAAGTAGAACTGCCCGCGGTAGCGTGGATAGAGATTCGCGCCCGAGCCGCCGCCAAAAAGAACTCGGGGGAAATCGACTGGGTCGAAGTGGTCGAACGTTAGTGTTTGAAGATTGAATAGAATCACCGGGCCGCGCCTGGCTTTGACCTCTCAGCCTGCTAGGGCCAGAGTCGCGGTCTTAGAAGGCGGATGAACACGTAAACGACTGCTGGCAATGCCGTTGTCTCATCAACATGCTTCCTCTGACGAGGCTGTTCAATTCTCTCTTCGCACAAAATAAGCTCAGAAACTGCAGAAGCCCGTGAGGAGGCGCAGGCTACATTCCGGTAAAAGTTCGAACACAAAATGCCGATGTTCAAAGCAGGACAAACTGACATCTGCACTGAACCAGCGCCGGGAAAGCCATGCCACATCGACTGTCTGTACTGCTACTCCTTTCAATTCTTGCAATCAACCTTCACGCCCAAGGCGACAGCGAGTTGCGTTACTTCCGTGGTGGAAAATACGAATCAATAATCTCATTCTCAAATGCGCTTTTTTATGGCATTGGTTCGCGCGTCGGTGGCATGGGCGGTGACTACGGCGGACTCGTCCAGGGCAGCGAAAGTCTGCTGTGGAATCCCGCCAATCTGGCATCTATTCGGCGCTCCCAGCTCACTCTCGATTTCAAACCCCGCATGCTGCTGGATGCCACTAGCTTCGTAGATATCGACGCCGAGGTGCGCTCCGCGGTGGATGAGAGCATCGAAGATTCCAAAGGGCCCAACTTCACGATGAGCGACGAAGACTATCCGGATGTCGGTGTGCGGGTTGGCGAGAAAGGCTCGTTCGGAACAGGCAGTTTCGCTTTTCGCGGTGGCGGATTTACTGTTGCCGCCGCCCTGTATCAGCCGTTCAGTCTTTCGCTTGATTTGCTGGGTTCAGGCTTCGAAGTGCAGATGGTAACCATCGACGAAGAAGATCCGACCAAAGACGTTACGTTCTTCAGCAGCGTCGATATGAACGTGCACGCGCGATTGCGGATCCAGGGCGCCAGCATCGGCGTCGGCAAGATGCTCGGGCCGAAGTGGAGCGTCGGCCTGGCTGTGGACCGGCTTTCCGGCGTGGCAAAGACGCAAGCCCGGTTCCAGGTGGAAGGCATTATGGTTGTGGCCGGCAATGAGCGCGCCTTCAACGATCCGAATGATCCGTGGCAAAACAATCTGCACTCAAGCATTTTCGGCAAGTACAACGGTAACAGCACGGCGTTTCGACTGGGCACGACCTACCAACTAGGTCGAAACTGGGGAATTGGCGCGGCGCTGGCCTATTATCAGCCCCTGAAAATGTCGGGCAGTTTGGACGAACGGCAGTACACGCTGGAGGGGCTCAATCTGGACGCGGAAGACGATGAAGACCTTTTGGACATCACGGAAATCGACCTGGATGAGCCCACCCGAACCGTCATGGAAAATCCAGCCACCGCGAAGCTCCTGGAGATTAGATTCCCAAACGCACTGGCGGTTGGCATCAGCGGCAAGGCCGGTTTTCTGGGACTTGCCCTCAACTATACGCGCTACTTCGGAGAGTGGTCTTACCGCCTCGATGTCCTGGACGATGACAGCCTGGAAGTCAACCACAAAGGCCTGAGTATGGAAAACGCCGTCCGCATCGGCTTTGATTTCAACGTCCTGCAACTGGGGGCCGGGATTGCTACCGGAACCATCATCGACCACGGCGGAGACTCGCACGGCAAAGCCGCCCTGGTGCCAATGCTGTCGCTCGGTACAGGATTCAGAGTTAATCAGTCGCTTAGCGCCGATGTGCTTATTCTCGGCATTCCATCCGGAGTTGGCAAGGTGACGCTGCACTACAATCTGTAGAACAGGGCGGGTCCGGACGCGTCACGACGGCTTCTTGCACCAAACTTCTTGCCTCGCAACCGGCAATCATTTTTGACATTTGCCAAACACCCTCTCTAAGTCCACAATGTTTGCCGATCTCCCTAGATAGCCATCAAAACGAAGCTTGACCACAAACCTTAAGAAACACGGAGGTTGCATGTCGGTGTTAGGGCATCGATGGGGACTCATCAGTCTTCTGCTCTGCTTTGCAACGAGCCTCGCGCAGGCCCAGAGCGTAAAGCTCAACAAGGGGCTTCTGAAAAGTACAGAAAACCTTGCCGCAAGTTTGGTGCTCACCGAAGTGCCTCTCGGTCTCGTTGGTATCCAGGACGCTGCGATAGTCAAATGGACGCCGGCCTCGTCCGGAACTTTGCGTTACTCGGCCGTTCCCGGAGGTGGCAATCCGGCCAATTATCCGTTGCAACTAGAGGCCTCCGCGCTGAGCGTCAATGCTGGCGGGGAAATTCAGTTTCTTGGGGAGAAGTTGCCGGCCGGAATCCACTACTGCATCATTGTCAGCGGTAGCGACAATTCAACGGAATTCGTCGTCGCCCGTGAAGCAGAAGTTTCTCCAAGAATGATCAGTCCCCGCAGTGCGCGTGGCGCAGCCGGCATAAACACCAACAGCCCGACTTTCACCTGGGAGGAGGTCAACGGCGTACCGTTCTACCATATTTTGCTTTCGGACCAGCCGTTTACGGTAACCGAGGATGCGGAGGGCAACACGGAAACGGAGGGCGCCAACGTCATCTGGCAGGCCATCACGCCGGCGACATCGATGCCGTACGGCACGCCGGACCCGTCAGGCTTCTTCACCATTACTGACCCGCCGCCCCTGGTTAAAGGCGTTCGCTACAACTGGATCGTCGTCAACAACTACGGCAACAATCCCGCGCTGAGTTCGAGCGTTTCCAGCGGGCCGACCGGATTCGAGGTGGAGGTACCGCCTCCGTTCAACGCGCCCACGCCAATTCACCCAGCGCACGGTTCAACCATCACCGATGATCTGATCACCTTTCAGTGGAGCGCTGTCGAAGGCGCTTCGCTCTACCACGTCTATCTATCACGGCTGGAGGAGCTGAGTGGCAGCGAGGCTCTGCTGCCCATCTGGGATGGCGTCACTTCGAACACGCTCTTCGATGTCTCATCAGGAGTGCTGCAACAAGAGGGAATCTACTACTGGAAAGTCCTGGCGCAAAATGAAAGCGGCAACGGCGCCATGACCGACACCACGCGCTTTTTCTTCTCAACACGTTCAGCCCGTATCAATTTTTACACGGTGGACTTACAGGGAGCGACCGTGCCACGCTCAACTCTCACTCTTGAGTCAGTCACGCATGGAACCAGCCCAACTGTATTGCCGACGGATTCAGATGGCTGGATCGACCGGCTGCTGCCGCTCGGCTCCTATCAAATCACCGCAGTCAAAGAGGGCTTCGAAGACACAACCATCGTCTTTGACTTGCAGATCGAAAACGAGGTTCGAAATCTCAGCATCCCGATGCGACCAAGCCCGTCGAGCGTTTATGGTAGCACGGAGGACGCCAGCCAGACCGCCCTCGGCTTCGTGACCATCCGTGCTGTCTCGCAAACCAGCGGTGAAATCAAGGAAACGACCTCAGATATCAACGGCAATTTTTCCCTTGGACTCGCGAGTGACAACTGGCAGTTCAGCGCTTCGAGGAGCGGCTACACCTCCGCGGCCGTACGTTCGTTGTTTCTCCATCCAGGAGCCGATCTCAATCTGGATGAGGGCGGCAACGGCGGTCCCTTTGTACTGATAAAAAATACGTTCACGCTCAGCGGTTCCGTGGTGACGCCTTCCGGAGAGGCCATCTGGGGGGCGAGCGTTTTGGCGACGCAAGGCAACGAGCAGGAGCAAGCTGTGTCAAACGCTCAGGGGCAGTACTCGGTGACGCTTGCCACTGGCGATTGGTCGGTTAGCGTCAGCAAAGACGGCTACGTCAGCCCGCAGCCGCAAACGGTCAGCATCATCGACCACAATGTGACACAGAATCTGACCCTGATCCCGCAGGCAAATATTGTTTCGGGCACGATTCTGAGTGGGGGCGTGCCTCTGGCAGATGCCGAGGTGCTGGCCAGTCCGAATTCCGGGCAGACGGTTACCGCAATCACTGATGCGCTGGGACAATACACACTCAGCTTGGGGCGAGGCAGCTACCAGATTGTGCCGCAGAAAACCGGGTACATCTCGCCAGACCCAAGCCAGTTTGCGCTGGATGTCGGCCAAACGCTTTCGGGCGTGGACTTCGTCTTGCAGCCCGAAAGCAGTTTTATCACCGGAGCGGTCACCAGCGACGGCGTGACCCCACTGGAGGGCGTTCTCATCGGCAACGGCTCGGAGACGACGACCTCCGGTTCAAATGGCCGGTATACGCTCGGCATGTTGCATGGAACCTACACCATCTCCGCCACGAAACAAGGCTACCTTGCCAGCGGCGAGCAAACCGTCACACTCACTCCAGGACAGACCCTCGGAGGCATCGACTTCCTACTGACGCCAAACGCAAGCGTCTTGACTGGGAAAGTCACGAGCGGCAGCCTGCCGGTGAACGCTGCGCGTGTAACTGCACGTAACCCTGCAACCAGAGTCCAGAATCAAGCTGAGACGGACCAGCAGGGCGATTTTTCTATTAGCGTGACTGCAGGAACGTACAGTTTGAAAGCCAGCAAGACCGGCTTCATCTCAAGCCCGGATTCCATTGTCGTGGCAGTCAATCCAGGTCAAACCATCCCCAACAACGACTTCAACTTTGTAGAGAATGTCAGTCATGTGTCCGGCTTGGTGAAGAGTGGTTCGACGCCCCTGCGCAATGCGACAGTAGTTGTCACGGCAATTGGCGCATCCGCAAATATCTTCACCACCGTTACTGGCGTGGACGGAAGTTTCAACCTGGCGGTGCTGCCGGAGTTGTCCTACGCCGTGACGGCAACGCGATCGGGTTATTTCGAACAGACGGAAACCACGGCGACGCTGACTGCCGGGCAGACGGCAACCGTTGTCCTGGTGCTTAGTCCGCACCAGAGCATCATTTCCGGAACAGTGTTCGCACAGGGCGGCAGTGCGCTTGCCGGCGCAATCGTGCAAGCCTCGGACGGTTCCAGCACCTTCTCGACAACCTCTGGCGCTACCGGCGCCTACACTCTGGGCGTCGATGCGGGCGCCTTCGAGGTGACCGCTCAGAAGTCCGGGCATCTGCCATCCACTCTGTCGTTGACCATCGGGGTTGGCGACACGACTTCAGGTGCAGATTTCACGCTTGCAACGAATTTCGCCGCGTTGGATGGCGTCATCACGGATGCGGTTACCGGACAACCGGTTGCGACCGCTCTGGTGGTTGCTACTGAAGCAAGCACGCAAGATGGCGGTTCGAATAACACCGGTTCTCAAGGCCACTATCTCATTCAGAATCTTCCGGCAGGCGTTTACAGTCTGACCGTGACGCATGCATCCTATCTGACGTCCAGGCTAGACAACCAGGTCTTTGCTGGCGGCTCCGCAAATCGTATCGAGCTTGCGCTTACGCCGAAGAACGGACGGATTGCAGGCCAGGTGACTTCCGCAGGCGCCGGAATTGGCGGCGTTACCGTGACCGGATCGGCGGCGGGGGTCACCATCTCGGCCGTGACCGTGGCTGATGGCAGTTACGCTCTCAACAATCTCTCGCCTGGCGAGTTCACGGTGCAGGCCAGTTTGTCCGGATACACCAGCAGCACCCCTGTCACAACCCAGGTTCAGGCGAATTCTACTGCCACCGCTGACTTCACGGTAACGCCGAACGAGGGCACAATCTCCGGGTTTGTGCGTGAGAGCGATGTCGGCATCAGTGGTGCAATGGTGGTCGCGGCAGGCGATGCCGGGAACTCAGGCTTCACCACCACGACCGCTGACGGTAGCTATTCAGTTTCCAACCTGGCTGTCGATCGCTACAGTGTTCAAGTCAATCTGAGCCGCTACGCCAGCACGCCCGACACTGCATTCGTGCAACTCGATCCCGGCGCAACGGTGAGCCAGGACTTCACGGTAGTCAAAAGCGAGGTGCAAGTTTCCGGGACCGTCATGAATCAAGCGGGGACCGCGATGGCCGGCATCGTAGTCGTGGGCGAGTCGTCAAAGGGGCGGTCTGAAACGACAACCGACGGCAGCGGAGCTTTCACGCTTACCGAGCTTCCAGGCAATGCCCAGTACCAAATCAGGACCGACATTTTTGAGGAGGGATTTGAGAATGGCGAAACCGTGCTCGAGATGCATCACTCCGATGTCTCCGGAGTGATGTTGAGCGTTGGCGTGCGAACGGCAAAGATACGCGGAGAAGTCGGTGTCAGCGATGCGACCCTCACGGCGCGGCACCCGGTGCGCGGGTTGACATTTTCCACATCTTCGCAACCGGACGGCAGCTATCTGTTCAAAAATCTGTATGACGGCGACTATCAACTCGCAATCTCCAAAGTCGGGTACAAGGCCACGCCGGCCGAAAAATCAATCGCCAGCCTGGGCATCAATGAGGAACGTCCCGGAGTCAATTTCGTGCTAGAGGAGATCAAAGTCAATCTTTCAGGCGTTGTGCGAGATGGCAACAGCAATGCGCTGGCAGATGTTGATGTGCTGGCCTGGTCCGCGGAAGCCCAGGGAACGGCCACGACCGGGAGCGACGGGCGCTACTCCATAACGGGCCTGCCGCCAAACTTGACGTACACTGTTCAAACAAAACTCTCTGCCCTGGATTATGAAAACGCCTCGATCACGGCCAGCCTCGGAGAGACTGATCTTACCGGACAGGACCTCACCGTAGAAGTACACAACGGTACAATTCAGGGCGCAGCTAGCCGGGATACCGGCGGTCCCGTGGCCATGGCGCTGGTAACGATTGTGGAACTCGATTCCACCACCTACACAGACAACAACGGAAGCTACGCCTTTCACCATCTGTACAGCGGAACCTACACGTTGACGGTTAGCAAAGAGGGTTTTGGCGATGTGCCGCCAGCAACCGTTATACTTGCCCAGTCCGAAACCAGTACGCAAGATTTCCCGGGATTAAGCCCCTTGACCAGCGCCATCTTCGGCATTGTCAACGACGATGACGGTCGATTGCGGGATGTGATTGTCACCGTGACCGACGAGAGCACCGGTCAGGTCGCGCGCATCGACACCACTGATTCCGGCGGGATCTACAGCATTCAAAACCTTGAAGTTACCAGACTCTACACTATAGAGGTGGTTCGGAAAGGCTATGCGCCGCAATCGAATCCCCATCTCAGTCTGGCTGCTGGCTCGGTCACTACAGACTTTCTCTTGACACCTGTGGCGAATTCCATTTTTGGCCTGGTCCGCAACAAAGAGACGGGCGAGATTATCGCGCAAGCGGTGGTTACCGTCAACGGTCTTGCCGGCGGCGTCTGGAGCGATAGCACTGACGCGTTTGGCAGCTTCTCCGTGTCCGGCCTTCTGAGTGGCGCCTATTCGGTGGTCGCGGAGCACGACGGACTTATCAGTTCGTCGCAAACGGTGGAACTGGTAGCCGGCGGTGCAAACAAGTTGACCCTGATGCTGGAAAACCCAGGTTCAGTGGAAGGGACGGTCACCTATGTCGGCGATGGCCGCGCCGGAGCAAATATCACGGCCACGAACCCTCTTTCCGGAACTATCGTCACCACCACCAGTCGCGCGGATGGCGGCTATCGCATTCGCGGCCTGCTCAATGGTGACTACACGGTATCTTGCGTGGTTCCGGGTTTCTCGGCAGAACCTTCGCCACAGGCAGTCACAGTCACTTCCGGGACTGCCTCCAGCGCCGATTTCACGCTGACGGCGGAGAACAATGCCATCATTGGCACGGTGACTGACGCGAACTCTGGCCTGGTTTCCGGCGCCAGGATTCTCGCCACCGGTATCGCATTTCGTGACAGCAGCAGTTCTGACCTGAACGGCCAATTTCAGATGGCGGACCTAGCGGACGGAAGCTATCAGGTAGCCGCCAGTCTGCCAGGCTACAGCGCGCCACCAGCAGAAACCGTGCAACTGGTCGGCGGCCAACCGGTCATTGTCGATATCCAGCTTACCGCCATTCAAAACAGCATCTCCGGATTTGTCAAAAACGATGTCACTGGCGCAGGCGTACCTGGCGCTGTAGTCACCGCCACGCTGGCCGAGGGCACCACGTTTAGCGACACCAGCGCGGCCGACGGCAGCTACCTTTTTACACTCGACACGCCGGGAACATACGAATTAAGCGCAGCCAAATCCGGATTCGAAAGCGGCGCGAGCATCGAGGTCGTGCTGCAATCGAACAGCTCTGTGGCGCAAAACCTGATTCTGACGCCAATCATTTCTCTGAGCACGATTTCAGGCGCCATAACACGGCGCGGAGAACCCGTGGCCGCGGCAGAAGTGCGCTGCCTTTCGCTGTCTGATGTTGCCATCCGTGACACCGTCATGTCAACTGCTATCGGAGGCTTCATCTTCTCAAACCTGCCGGCGCCGGCCGAATATCTGCTGGAAGTGGCGCAAGAAGGCTCACCAACCCTGGTGTCATCCGTGCTTGAATTGACAGATGCCGGATTGAACTACGACTTCATCTTTGCCAGCGGCCAAATCCGCTGGCGCATCACCCGGGATGGCGTTACTCCCTTGCCGAATGTCGCGGTCCGAATCAACAACGACACCCGCAGCATCGAGCTAATCACAAACAACGAAGGCGCCAGCGCAACCGAAGCCAACCTCACCAGCGGCGACTACTTCGTGACGCTCGCTAACTCCGACAACACTCTCACCCCCGCCAGACACGCCGTGACCCTGGCGGAAGACTCGTCTACTGTCGTAGAAGAAATCTGGCTGCCGTTTATTCAGGCGACGCCAGACAGCGTGCCGGCGCAGGATTCCCTGGTCGTCGAGGTGCTGGCGTTGAGTCCGCCGGAAACAACGCTCTGGCTCAACTACCAAGGCGTTGACGCAGTTGCCTTTGAGAAAACGCCTTTGGCTCCCGGCATCACTCCGGCGCGCGGAGATACGATGGCCTTCTCCGCGGTCGTGCCGGCGCAGGGAAGTGCGGGGCTCATCAGCTATTTCATCGAGACGGAATTCAGAGGCCGGCTTTACTCCAACGCCGGGAACCCATTCGAAGTGGTTGCAACCAATGAAGGCATCTTCTCGCGCCTGGACCTGACTCCTGCTCTGAAGAGCGTGCCCCCCGGTGTGCCGGTCGTGCTCAACGCCCGGGCCTACGACGGCATCAACAAGCCGATGGCCGCTCAAGAGATTTCCTGGCAGATTTCAGAGGGCGAGGGTGAATTCGACAGATTTTCAGATGATTCCACCAAAGCCTGGTTTGTCAGCGACGTAGACACGACCACGAAGATCTCCGTGCTGGTAACCGTTGACGGCGTCGTTCTGGCCGGCAGTGCCGTCGTGGTGACGGAACACCGCGTGCTCGGGACGCTCGAGGTAAACGGCTCAGCCGTGGAAGCCTCCAACCGGGAAGACGTAACCTTCTCCTACTCAGCGGCCGACACCGGCGGCGTACTCATGTCGATCTATCCGATCTGGACATTTGCCCCATCCGGTAGCGGCCAACTTGTTCCAGATGAGAGTTTGGAAAGCGCGGTATTTCGACCCGATTCCAGCTTTATCGGCCAGGTGCGGCTCACCTTGCGTGATAGTCTTAGCGGCGCGCTAGCGGGCTTTAATGCCGCAGAGGGCCTCAATTCCGGCGACGTCGGATTGAAGATATTCCAAGTCATCACGGAGTCTTCAGACGAAACCCAAATCAGCGATGGAGAGGGTTTCAGCCTGAGCATTCCGGCGGGTGCAGTAGAGGCTGGCGCCAGCCTGAAATTCAAACTCAGAAAACCACAGATCCCGGATGTCAAACGGTTCACCGGCAAACACAGCGTGGCTGGTCAGATTTACGACATTCTCGTCTCGGGCGCAATTCGAGACGGCATGCAGTTTGGCCTGCGTTTCCCCATACCCGCTGGTTTGGAGCGGGACAGGCTGACGGTCGGCCACTGGGATGTCAACTCGCTGAGTTGGGAACTCATTGCGAGTACTCTTGACGATGACGCCATCGCTGCATCGACCTCCCACTTTTCAGAATTTGCCATTCTGCTCGCTGCTCAGCCGCTGGCGATCGGAAATGTCCAACTGAGACCCAACCCCTTTTCGCCGAACGACCAGTACGGCCTGCAGATTGGCTTTAGCCTGACCTCGGATGATCTGCGAAAACCGTGGGTCACAATTCAAATCTATAATATGGCCGGCGACCTGGTCCGAACTTTGGCGGACAATCTGCCGATGTCGCCAATTGAATATCTTCCGGGGGATGAAAACACGTTGATGTGGGACGGCCTGACGGATGGCGGAACATTTGCCCAAAACGGACGCTACATCGTGCGCATCAGAGTGCGTGACGGCAGTGGCGAGAAAGAAGTAGTAAAAACCGTGGTGCTGATAAAGTAGGCGTTTACGTACAAAACCATGTCGATACCTTCCGAAATTTGACCTAAACGCAAAGACCGCAAAGGAGCGCGGAGAAAACAGCAGCTCTCTGCGAATCTCGGCGCACTCAGCGTTCTCCGCGTTAGAGTGGTTTCGTAGAGCAGTCCCGGCATTTGTGAAATGCCATGAATCAATCGAGGGTGTTTTGAAAATGATGGTCACTTTTAGCAAGAAGAGAGATTGCCGCACCGAACGGAAAAACAGGCGACTCGCAATGACAGCGCTCTGCATTTTGATTTTTCTAGGGGCCTCAACCTTGCAGCCCGCCAAGGCCCAGGAAACCTCCGGCCTCCCCGGTGCATTCGCGGACATCGGTGTGGGCGCCGGTCCCATGGGCATGGGCGGCGCCGGCATCGTGCTCGGTCGAGACGTTTACGCGGTCGTCATCAATCCCGCCGGACTGAGTAGCGTCAAGTCGCCACAAGCCGCATTTTCCATGACGAAACAGTTTTCGCTCATCCCCTACAACCTTGTGCTCTATGGCCAGCAGGTCGGCACATTTCATCTGGGGGGCGGCTTTCTCACGGCCGGCGATGCGGCCTTGCGGGAAAATACCATTTACCTGGCCGGAGCCCGCAGTCTGCGCCGCAGGATGGCGGCTGGTGTCAGCCTGAAAATCCGGCAGGCCAGCTTTGGCGACAACTCAGGCGGCGCCTGGGATTTCGCCGGCGGCGACCGCCAGGTGCGCGGAGATGCCACCGGTTTCTCCTTCGATGTTGGCCTGCGCGGCGTGCTCGGCAGAAGTGTGGGTTATGGCATTGTGCTTAAAGATGCTTTTGGCACAATCAGCTACGACGCAGCCAATGAAGTCGGCAGCGCCACCGGCGGCGACGAAGATCTGACTACCTCCCTGATGTTGGGATTCGGTTACGTCGCCCGCAAGAGTCTGATCCTGGAAGTAAACCTCAGGAAGGCGCGGAAGAATGACACACACGACCGCTTCACTCTAGGGCTCGAGCAGTCGCTGTTTTCTCTGGTTGCGTTGCGCACCGGCATGAGCCAGAACATCGACGCGGACCAGACCAACCGGCAATACTCGTTGGGACTGGGAGTAACCCACAAGCTGCTCGTGGTGCGGTTCGCTGCGGACTTTGCCTACGTCATCAATGATATTGACAATTTCTTTCACGCTGGATTGCGGGTGGCCTGGGAGAAGTAGTGTGTCTCGCTCGTCGTATTCCTGAATCATCCTGCGGTCATGCCAACTCCTCGCGTTTTGTCGGCTTTGCGCGTATAAGCATCTTCATATCTTATAATATGTGAAGCAGCCCCAATTGATCATGGGTGAAACAAACCGACTCAAGCAAGTCAGTGTCAACCTCGGACTCACACTAGTAGCCATCCTCATGGCTTTGGCAATTTGCGAAGTGCTGGTGCGGGCATTCGTGCTGGTGAGAAACGTTGGCCCTGACTACTCACGCTATGATCCAATCTACGGCAAACGGTTGAAACGAAGTTTCTCGGCCGTCCGAGTTGCACCTGAATTCACCATGACATTTTCGACCAACTCGCTTGGCTTCCGGGGACCGGAACCAGGTCATTTCCCGCACAGGTCGATTGTATTCCTGGGTGATTCGTTCACGGCTGGGTACGGCGTCAGCGACGGCGAAGAATACCCGGATCGCGTTCGAACGGCGTTGCAGGTGCGTTTCGGCGCCGACAAGGTTCATGTCTTGAATGCTGGCATCGAGAATACTGGCAATGGACACTGGGTCAAGTTTCTGCGGCGCGAAGGCAAACGAATCCAGCCGCGCCTGGTTGTGCTTCAGCTCACCGACAACGATTTTACAGACAATCATGGAGAAAACCAGTATAGACTGGGCGGCAGTGGCAACCTTGTCGAGCTGCCGATCCCGCCTCCTGGCCTCAAGTGGCGGCTCAAACAACATGTTATAGAGCGCATTTCTTTTCTGCAATATTCCTACCTGGTTGGCGTTCTCGGCCAGAGCTGGCGAGCGGCGGCTAACAGCAATCTGGCGGAACAGGCACGGAAACAGGACGAGCACGCGGTCTCAGATTCGGATTTGCTCACCTTCAAGCTTGTTGAAGCGTGTTTGCGCATTTGTCGGGAAAACGGGTGGCCTGCTCTGGCCGTGACCGTCAGGATTGCCGGGCCGCAGCTAACGGGATTGCAGGAAGTATTCTCCCGCTTCGCTATCGACGTTATCTCCGTCCCTACCAAGCTTGAGCGGCCGGATCTGTATCACAAGATAGACGGGCATTGGAATTCGTTTGGACACGCGTATGTGGCGGAAGAGCTTCTGCGGCATCCGGGGCTGATAATGACCACCTTCCCGGCATCGGCGTTCTGACTTTGCGAAACACCAAAATCAAAACGCCGCAGCACCCGTAACCCTTATTTCAACAACAGAAGCTTTCTCGATCTTACATCCCCACCCGCACTGAGTTTGTAGAAATAGACACCGCTCGCCAAAGAATGCGTTTGCGCGGCTGTAAACTCAACGGCAAACGAACCCGCGTCTTGTTGCTCATCGATTAAGGTTGCGACCTCGCGCCCCCGAATGTCATACACTTTCAGGCTTACGTGCGTTCTGGCTGAGATGTGATACTCAATAACCGTGCTGGGATTAAACGGGTTCGGATAGTTCTGCATGAGTTGAATTTCTGACGGGATGTTCGTTCGGCGACCGTCAGTAACCGCACTTGTGCCCTGGGCATGATTGTAGAGACCGGTACCGGTTCCCACCAAAAGGTCGTCAAAATAAAGCACGTTGATATCAGCAGCAGCCGGATATTCCCAATACGGCTCCCAGGCCCCGGAGCCAGCCTGGAGAATATAAATCACATTATCTACTGCCAGATACAGGTCATGGTTGGTGTCATCATAAGTAATCGCTCTTGCTGTGTTGGGTGAGACCAGACCGGATGAAGTGAGGGAAATCCAGTACTGATCGCCAATAGCTTTTTTGTAAGCCCGGACCGTGGTACCGGAGGCATCGGTGCCGCAGGCAAAAATGGTGTCGTTTGCGCTGACATACAAGTCCACAATCGTGGCGGAAATCGGGTAAGAGGCGTTCAAAAACAAGTCATTCGAAATAGTCCATGTGGAGCCGGTTTCTTCGAGCCGGAAGACGCCATTGACCGTGCCGTAAGTTGTATTGCGTTCAACGCCGACATAAGCCACGGTATTGCCGCTTTCCTCCACCACGACGATGTCATGAACATCACAGCCGGTATTTGGAATTGGCGAGCCCGTGATCTGCTGCCACGACCAACTGCTGCCGGATTTGGTGCCAACAAAGACGCCGCCCAAAGAATCAGCCGACTCATCGAAATCTTCGTTATCATACAGTCCGAGGAAAACGCGCTCCGTGGCAGAAGTTGGATCTATCGCGACTGCCGACAGGCGCGTGCCGTAGGTCCAGTTCCAGTATGGGAAAGCACTGTCATCGCGGGAGTCAAACAGTCTTTCATAGCTGTCGGGATCATCCGGCAGGCCAGAGGCCGATTCGGTGCGGAACAGATTGCCATTGGTGTTGCCCACGAATGCTGTATCTCCGGTGGCGGAGCAAATCACTCTTTCCCATGGGACCGTTTCGCCAAGCGGCCAGATTGGTGCGGACCAGGTGGGGGTCCCGAGAAAGTCTGTAACGTGCCAGATTCCCGATTTCGTCGCCACCCAGGCCGTGCTTTTTGTCACATCCATTGAGAAGTCATTGACTTCAACGGCCAGCAAACCGTCATTGATTTCGGTAACGGACGAGGTGGCATGGTTGTACATTCCAATTGCCCAATCAGTGCGGACGTATGCAACATCGGGGTTCATCGGGTCCGCTGAGATGGCGCCATCCGCCCCACCATGCTGAGACCATGAAACACCTTTGTCATCGCTCATAATTCGGCTGCAATAGACGCGGTAGGAAGCGGCGTCTCCTGATATGGTCATGGCGCCGCGCCCCATGTCTTGCGGAAAAATAGTGGTGGTCCAAGGGTCGCCATCCGCATCGGAATGCGATATTCGGGTCTCGTGCGTATCCGAGTGCCCGCCGTAGCTGGCGGCAAAAAGCCTGCCGTCCGGCGCCACGCCGGCGGCGAAATAAATATGGCCGGTTGCAGCCAGATTGGTGGTGCTGACCACGCTGAAAGTTGTGCTGCTGGAGAAACTGTCGTAGGGTTCACTGGACTTATACATGGTCGGCGGATTTCCAGGCACAAAAATATAAACATGGTTGTCGTACGGGCTGACCATGATCTGGATGCGAAACTGCATATCCCAGCCTGCGGAACTGGCAACCAGAACACTATCGATGCCGCCAACATTGCCGCTCACATCTACACTGGCGTAAAACAAGTACGCATCCGGACCAAATTGCGTCAGGTAAAACAGGAAGGAATCGAACGCTTCGATGGCTTCGACAAAATGCTCTGTGACAGTATAAAGGCTTGAGGCGCTGGTATTGGTCGCCAGGAGTCCGCCCGAGCCTTTTGCTGCGAACACATAGCCCGAATTTTCTTCAACCGCAAAGCTTCTCATGGCGCCAAAGCTGTCATCTGCATCCAAATCCGGAACTGTTTGAAAGGGTGTGGCTGACGGCGTGGTGGAGAGATTCGTGATATCCGCATAAAACATCGAATTGGCAGAGGCTGTCGAAACGAAAACCCGGCATGTGTCGCCACCGGTCGGGATGACATCCATCCGTTCAATGTAGCCGCCATACACCGGTTCCGCCTGTGGAGCGACCTGTGCAGAAAGTTTGATAGCAAAAACCCACAGCAGAGTGCAGGCGATGGCAACGAGTCTTCTTAGCTGAGTATTCATGATCATTCCCAATAAGTTTTGTGAAAAATGGTTGCAGGCTGAGGTGGGTTTTCAAAACTAATCACTGGTTCATCAGCCCCAGATAGCAGATGGATACATAATCAATATGTCGTCACTTTGTGAGGGAATATTGAGAACGCAGGTGTGATTTGAGACTTGTAGAAACAACAGGTTTGTGTGCCACTCACGGCTGGCTTAGCTCGTGTTATCAAGCCAAGCTACTCTTCATGTTTGATGGATGAGATGAACTCAGACGTCTCCGGCTCGGGTGCATAGCACACGGGTGCCTCTAACAACGCGGGCAGGTTGGTGCGGCCAACCCGCCCGCCTGTCCTCCCCGCACAAAGTACCATTGGTAAGCCTGCCCGAAAGGCCATCTTGCACTGACAATCTTTCCTTGACAATCAAGAGCGTGTTTGCTATATTTTAACCAGCGGCGTTTCTAGTTAAGTCTCTGTGTTCCACGCACGCGCATGGTTCGCGCATGCATTAGTCTTTCACATATCATTGTCCGCGTCGGTTGCTCTATCATCCAGGTAGTGCGGCGTTCTATCCAGTCAATAAGGATAGGCATTGGACGGGCGGAACGGGGCCACTGGTGAAATACCACATTCACATGGCAAATTATTTGGGGAATCAGCGGGGCAGATCGCCACCGTTGTCTGCCTTCGAGATCGAAGCCTTGCATGAGTCACGATATTTACTTATTGCGCAACAAATTGTAGGAGAAAATTCATGTCAAATCAAGAGGATTATCTCGCCAAGCAAGGCGATATCAATGCCATTCCGGAAGAAGAAACCAAATCGCCCGCCATGCCCATAGATGCGTATTTGCAGGAGGCCGAAAACCTTTACCGCTGGTCTAGCGATGACGAGACTGCGCTGACCGGCGCGGGACTGGATTGGAGTCTGGTTCAGGATATCCCCGTCCGTGCCGGCGCTTTGCGGGAAGGAGAATCCATCTGGTTC
>JAJDAF010000044.1 GCA_029261995.1 Candidatus Zhuqueibacterota bacterium | reverse complement strand
CCATTCAGCTAAAGGCAAAACCAGTCTCCTTGACAGGGTCAATGCCCTACGATAAAATCCAGCCTCTAGCCTATCTACTCCGCGTCTAAGAAAATAAACGCGGAATTAGGAACCTACAACTCTTATCATAACGTCTCCTTGATCAAGGATTTGGCGAGTCACTTGAATAAACAAGATTGTTCACAATGGTCTCGAACAGGCTAAGTTTTTGCGCGCTTTTTCCAGAAAGGAAAAACAAGACGCCCCAGCAAGCCGCGTGGATAAACATCCATATCCACGAATCCAAGTTTGCCAGGCGCTTCGGTATCTGATGGCCAATAGACTGTTTTGAACAGCCAATCCCACACACTCAGGACAATCGCAAAATTCTGGCCGCCCTTGCCATGCAGCGCAACGTCGTGGTGCCAGACGTGCATCATGGGGGAATTAAAAACATATTTCAGCGGGCCCCAATCAATGCGCAGGTTGGCGTGGTTAAGATCCTGCATCAGGGTGCCGAGCACGGCAATTGTCAGGATGACGGAACCATCGACGCCCAGCACGACCAGCGGCAAGTAGGACAGGGTTTTGTAGACGACAACCTCGCCCCAGTGGAAACGAAAGTTGCCGATCCAGTCCAGTTCTTCAATGCTGTGATGCAGTTTGTGAAACTGCCAGAGCCACGGCACATTGTGCAGCAGCCGGTGGATGTTCCACTCAATAAAATCCTTCAAAACAAAAAACACGATGAACTGCAGCCAAACCGGCCTGCCCGCAAGCAAGGCCAACGAGTCCGGCACCGGCAGGCCTTGTGCCCCAAGGAATGTGTTGAATTCCGCAATGAAATAGCCGGTGATGACGGCAAAAATAAGGCCCAAGTAGTGGCCATTGAAGACCAGCCAGAACAGATCCTGCCAAAATCCTTTCCTCAGAACTTTTTGATTCTTGCGCCACGGTGAGACTCTTTCGAGACAGAAGCAGAAAAGAGAGACGGCTATCAGCCAAAAATAATATTGTACGAGGATGTTCATGTAATGGCCCTTTGTTGAATCATGAGTTCGCGTTGGAAAGGGTCAACGCTGGAATTGAGCTTAGGGTTATTGCCGTAATTTTGCAAGGAAAAAAGGCCGACAGCATGAGGAGGTCACGCTTGCGGTCCACGACTGCTGAGGTGAATCTTGCGGAGTGGTTCACCACAGCAGCGGTTTCGTGTACCGGTGAGGTTGATTGGCAATCAGTTGGGCGAATTTCCGTCCAATATCCTGGCATGTTCGAGCAGAGCTGCTGCGTCTGTTTTCACCATCTCCATTTCCTGCGGCCACATGCATGGATAAACATTCTGCGAACACGCTACCAGGCACCGGCCCTCATGGTCACACTGTTCCGGATTTTTCAGGACGGGTACACGGAGATTCACTTTCAGTTCACCAACGGAAACTTCCTGGGTGCACAATTCAAGAACGCCGGGAAAACACGCTCTTACGCAATCGCCGCATCCGACACAGCGAATCTTATCCACATCCCTTAGCAATGGCAAAAGTGCTGTACTCATCGACTCTCTCCTCTTTCCGTAGTTTGTGATTTGTGAGCGGTTTAAATGAAGTCAAGACTTGTTCTTCAATACCAGGTGACAGAGGTTTAATACACGGTCGCCCTGGATAAGGAATTACCCAACAGGTCAAAATATGTGCCAGAAATACACTTTCCGGTTGATTAATAAAAGTGCATTTCACTCCTGCGTGACAAGACCGGAAACGATTGCGCTTGTGGAGCTTGTCGAATTCTGAATTTCTCACTCCTGACGACAAAGCATTCCGATTTTCGCAGAATCGAGAAAGTCGTGGCGCACAACGCCAGGCGCATTTCGCGGTAAATCATTGGTTTTCAACTGTGAATCCATACTAGCGTGAAGTGGCATGATGCTTGATAAGCTGTATTTTAAAATACAGAAGTTAAGAATACAGGATTTTGCAATAGAGAGTTTGATATGGCTGAAGACGCAGGACAAACCTGGTATAAGATTGGCGAGGTGGCAAGGATGCTCAACATCGCTGTGGAAACCATTCGTATGTATGAGCGAGAGGGGATTTTTCTGGCCGAGAAGACTGAAACCGGCCGCCGGATTTTCAATGACGACGATGTGCGCTGGCTGAACTGTATTCGGCGGTTCATTACGGAGCAGGGACTCAACATCGAAGGCATCCGGCGTATGCTGGCACTCATGCCGTGCTGGGAATTGCGGCCGTGCACGACCGCGGAACGCGATATCTGTCCCGCATTTCAGGGCGCAATGGTGCCATGCTGGATGATAAAAGCAGAGACAGCAGGGTCCTGCCAAAGCGATAATTGCCGTACCTGCCACGTCTACTTAAATGCCATCAAATGCGAAAATCTCAAATCCTTGCTTTTCCATTTTAACCAATCTGAAAACCAAAGTGTTAGATGAAATCGAGGCGAAACCATGGCTAAACAGTTTTCAAGAAGAGAATTCATAAAAATTGGCGGGCTGGGCCTTGGCGGTGCGGCCGTCGGCACCGGCATAGCCCACTCCGTTCTTGGCGGATTAGGCACGAGCCCGGCGCTGGCAAATCCCGTCCTCAGCGGAGCGATCGACGGCGTGGTGAGCACGACGCCTACCGTCTGCGAAATCTGCTTTTGGAAGTGTGCCGGCTGGGTGCATGCAGTCGATGGCCAGCCCTGGAAGATCACCGGCAACGAGGCCGATACGCACTGCAACGGCCGTCTCTGTCCGCGTGGCACTGGCGGGCTTGGCGCATACCTTGACGAAGACAGGTTGCGCACGCCGCTGATCCGGACTTCCGCGCACGGCAAACAGGCATTTCGCGAAGCAAGCTGGGACGAGGCGCTTACCCACATTGCAGAGAAATTGCAGAAGATCGCAGATGAGCACGGGCCGGAATGCGTCGCGTTGTTTACACATGGCTCCGGCGGTTCGTTTTTCAAACACGTGCTCAGGGCGTACGGCTCGAACAACATCTCCGCGCCATCATACGCTCAGTGCCGGGGCCCGCGTGAGGAAGCCTACACCCTGACCTTTGGTGAAGGCGTCTTTTCACCGGAACGCACCGACATTCGAAACACGCGCTGTCTCGTTCTCATCGGTAGCCACCTGGGTGAGAATATGCATAACACGCAGGTGCAGGAATTTGCAGACATGGTCGGTGACGGCGGCAGTGTCATCACGGTTGACCCTCGTTACTCTGTCGCGGCCAGCAAGTCAAAATACTGGCTTCCGATTCGGCCAGCCACCGATATGGCGCTCATGCTGGCCTGGATAAATGTCATTGTCGAAGAACAGCTCTACGATAAAGACTATGTTGAATCCTACACCTATGGCCTGGACGCCCTGAAGCATTCGGTTCGGGATTACACTCCGGAGTGGGCCTACCCCATCACCACCATTAAACCACAGCTCATTCGGGAGACAGCGCGCGAAATGGCGCACCACAAACCGGCAACGCTGATCCATCCCGGCCGCCATGTCACCTGGTATGGCGATGACACGCAACGAGTGCGGGCGGGCGCGATTCTGAATGCGCTGCTGGGAAGTTGGGGAAGACGCGGGGGCTTTTTCTATCCAAACAAGGCGAGTATACCGAAGTACAAATATCCCAAGTATCCTACGCCGACGAGAACCTGGAAAGACGCCTACCCCAAGCAGTTTCCGCTGGCGAATCTGGCATTGGCAAATGGCATCTGCGACGCGACCATCCCATCGCCTGAAAGAGATTGCTCCTTCAAAGGCTGGCTTGTGTACGGTACAAATCTCCTGATGACTTTGCCACAACCGAAGAAGACGATTGAGGCCATTCAAAATCTCGACTTGCTGGTGGCCATCGACTTAATGCCTGCCGAGATTACCGGGTGGGCCGATGTGGTTCTGCCGGAGTGCTCCTATCTCGAACGATACGACGACCTGCGCGTGTCGCCAGGACGAGTTCCGGCTGTGGCCCTGCGCGCACCGGCGTTTGAGCCAAAGTTCAACTCAAAACCCGGCTGGTGGATCGCGCGCGAACTCGGCATCAAAATGGGCCTCGAAAAATACTTCCCGTGGCAAAACATCGAAGAATATCTGGAGAGCAGGCTAGGCGGCACCGGCATCAGTCTTGATGAACTAAAAAAGAAAGGCGTCATCAACCTTGAAGAACGCGATCCCATCTATTTTGAAGATGGTGTCCAGCCTGAATTCGATACGCCGACCGGCAAGATTGAACTCTATTCGACCCAGTTGGAAGAGTACGGATTCGACCCGGTGCCGAAGTACACAGCACACGACCGTCCACCGGAAGGATTCATGCGACTGCTTTACGGCCGTGCTCCAATGCACACATTCGGACGCACGACCAATAATCCGCTGCTCACTGGCCTCATGCCCGAGAACGAAGTCTGGATCAACAGGTGGGTGGCGCGCCTGTTGGGGATTGACCACGAACAGTATGTGGTCCTCGTCAATCAGGACGGTGTGCGCAGTAACAAGATCAAAGCGAAGGTGACCGAGCGCATCCGGCACGATTGCGTTTACATGGTGCATGGATTCGGGCACAGCGACAAACGCATGCGCAAGGCCTTTCTGCGCGGCGCGGATGATGCGCAGTTGGTCACCCGGGTGAAAATCGATCCGATAATGGGTGGCACCGGCATGCGGGTCAATTTTGTAGCCGTTGAAGCGGCGTAAGCGAGCCAGAGCGGGTTCAGGTAGAAATGATGCTGCACGACATTCTGCATTCCGCCCGACTGTTTTGAAGAAAATGCACGACAACGAGGTTTAGGAGACAACTCTAATGGCAAGATATGGAATGGTAATCGACACAAAGCGGTGCGTTGGCTGTGCCGATTGTGTGGTGGCCTGCCAAACAGAAAACAACGTTCCGGAGGGGTTTTGCCGAGACTGGATCGTGGAGGCGCTCGACGGCGAATACCCTGATTTGCGCATGGAAATTCGTAGCGAGCGCTGCAACCATTGCGAAAACGCCCCTTGCGTACGCTGCTGCCCAACCGGCGCCAGCCAGATTACAGATGGCGGCATCGTTCTTGTGGAAGAAGCGGAATGCACCGGCTGCAAAGCCTGCATCGCTTCCTGTCCCTATGATGCCCGCTTCGTGCACCCCGAAGGCTACGTGGACAAATGCACATTCTGCTACCACCGGGTTAAGGAGGGACAAGATCCGGCATGCGTGGCCGTTTGTCCGACCAAATGCATGCACTTCGGTGACCTGGAGGATCCGCACAGCGAGGTCAGCAAACTGCTCCGCTCACGGCCAAATCATGCGTTGATCCCGGAAGCGGGCACGAAACCCAAAATCTTCTATCTGACTTAATTGAGGAACAGATGCAAGAATATACGATAACCAGCGGGCGCAACATGGCGCACATCGACCCGACCCTCTCCATCTGGGGTTGGGAAGTCCCGGTCTATCTTTATCTGGGCGGATTAGTCGCGGGCGTTCTATTTTTTTCTGCCCTGTACTTTATCCGCGGCAAAGCGGATGAAATGCCAACCGTGGTGCGAGTCACGCCGCTGTTGGCTCCCATCCTGCTGGGCTTGGGCTTGTTCACGCTATTTCTCGACCTGGAGTACAAGCTGCACGTCTTTCGCTTCTACACAAACATCCGCCTCGAGTCACCCATGTCCTGGGGCTCCTGGACGCTTGCGGCCATCTTTCCACTGAGCTTGCTCTGGGCTGCGATTCACGTCGGCAAGGTGTTTCCGAAGTGGCGCTGGCCTTTTGGCTGGATGGACAGGATGGTGGCTATCGCTGAAACATACGCGCGGCCCATCGCCTGGAGCTTGATCGTCTACTCTGTCATTCTAGGTATCTATACCGGCATCTTGCTCAGCGCCTTCAACGCCCGCCCGATTTGGAACACGGCTATTCTCGGACCGCTGTTTCTGGCCTCAGGTCTGTCAACCGGCCTGGCGCTCAATATGCTGTTTTCGAAAGAAAAAAACGAACTCCACCTGCTTGGTAAGATCGATGTCATGACTATCGCTGTTGAAGTGTTTTTGATCATTCACATGTTCATGGGATTTCTGGCTTCCGCGGAAATCCACATTCAAGCGGCCGGCCTTTTTCTTGGTGGCCCCTTTACCGCGTCATTTTGGGTTTTTGTCGTCGCTCTGGGTTTGCTCGTGCCGCTTCTGCTGGAGTTGCTGGAATTAAGGGGCAGAATTGCGGCTACCAAAATTCCCGCTTTGCTCGTGCTTGCCGGCGGGTTCTTCCTGCGCTACATCATTGTCGAAGCAGGACAGGTCAGCACATGGGGACTTTGAGAATGATGAATTACGAATTTAGAATTATGAATTGCGGGTCTCTCTTGCTTCGCGGGATTTGCATTCTATCAAACGGGAGGTTCTTTTAGATGAATTCAGACAAATCAGCTTATTGGAACCCGTACCTTGCGGGATTTGTTCTCGGGCTGGTGTTGCTCGCTACTTTCGTGATCATGGGCCGTGGTCTGGGTGCATCCGGTGCGATGATGCGGACCGTTACCTACGCGGTCGATACCATCAGTCCGGAGCATGTTGACAATAATATCTATTTCGCCAAATACGCCGGCGGTGACAAGAATCCGTTGAGCAACTGGCTGGTGTTTGAGGTCGTCGGCGTGCTGCTTGGCGGCCTGCTTTCCGGCCTGCTTGCCGGACGATTGAGACTTCAAACCGACAAAGGCCCGCGGATTTCGAAAAGAGGCCGTTGGGGCTTCGCTTTCCTTGGCGGTGGACTTATGGGATTCGGAGCACGCCTCGCCCTCGGCTGCACCAGCGGCCAGGCATTGAGCGGTGGCGCGACCATGGCGCTCGGCAGTTGGGCATTCATGTTTACGATGTTTGCCGCAGCTTACGTCGTCGCATGGTTTTTTAGAAAACAATGGCTCTAATCTACCCTGGAGAGAAGAACAATGTCAGCACCATTTTACAAATACGATTTCTTTGGCTTCGAAACCGGCCTTCTGATCGCGTTCATCATCGGCATCCTGTTTGGCTTCACTCTGGAGCGCGCTGGTTTCAGCAGTTCGCGGAAACTCGCTCTGCAATTCTATTTTCGTGATATGACCGTCCTGAAAGTCATGTTCAGCGCGATTGTCACCGCCATGATCGGCGTGCTGCTGCTCAATCTGGCCGATATTTTGGACATCTCGAAAATCTATCTCAATCCGACATTTCTTGGCCCGCAGATAGGAGGTGGCGTGGTGATGGGAATTGGCTTCGTCATCGGCGGTTACTGTCCCGGCACTTCCCTGGTTGCCAGCGCCATTGGCAAGATCGACGGCTTTTTCTACATTGCGGGCGCACTGGTGGGAATGGTCGTTTTTGCTGAAATCTACCCGCTGATCGCGGACTTTACACAGAGCGGTGGCATGGGCGACGCTACCCTGGGCAATTGGCTGGGCCTGAAGCCTGGAATCGTTGCGTTTCTGATCATCATCATGGCACTCGCCATGTTTGCCGGCTCAGAGGTTTTGGAGAAGAGATTTGGCGGGCAAGTAGCAGCCGGCGGGAATGGCGCTCTCGCCAACGCCTCCGAGCCGGTAGAAGAACCGGCGCCTGCGGAGTAATCGAATCCCAAAACCGCTAGCACAGCAAAAACGAAGGAGTTACAACAACATGAAATCATCTCTGCAATTCAATAAAAAACACGCCGCCGTCCTGGTTTTGCTGCTTGGCGCGTTCCTGGCGATCACGCCGGCAGGGCTGCGGCAAGTCGACAGCCACTCACCAGATGGCCTGGCTCAGGCTATTGTCAGCAAGAGCAATCTCGTCACTCCCGACCAGTTGTCGGAGTGGATCATCGATGAGCGCCCGGACCTTCTCATTGTCGATCTGAGATCGCCACAGGAATTCACTGATTATCATATAAAAGGTGCGGTCAACATGCCGTTGTCGAGCTTGTTTGAGGACGACAATCTCGACCTGTTCAGCGAAGATATGGTAAATGTGCTGTACACCAACGGCGAAGCTCACGCCAGTCAGGCCTGGCTGCTTTTGCAGCAAAAGAGAATTGACACGTTTGTGCTCGCCGGCGGCCTTAACCATTGGGTGAAGGCCATCCTGAACCCCAGTCCGCCGTCCGACCTCGCACCAGACTCTGAGGTCCTGCAATATCAATTCCGCAAATCCGCCTCTGGCTTTTTCAGCGGTGGAAATGTGGTCAGCGGCCAACAGGCCACAAAGGAACTGCCAAAGGCGACACCGAAAATCAAGTTTAGAAAAATGAAGAAGAAAGCGGAAGAAGGCTGTTGACGCGGCACTCTTCTTTAGTGGAGAGATAAAAAATGCAGAGCTGCCAGTTTCATGTACACCGGCGGCCCTGCTTCGTGTTGAGCCCAAACTTCCCGCAAGCGGCACAGTAATTTTACGTCAATTCCGGGCACTGTGACTGATTTCCCCGGTGGTCCGGGGATTTTGGTTGAAATTTTGCGGTGGCTTTACTTCCTTTACCAAACTGACTTTTGAGTCTTTAGCAAGGTCGCACCTAATCTCGCAGGCCGGTTGAAACCCGGACCGTTGCAGGGAATTTCAGGTTCACTACTTCTGGGAAAAGGGAGTTAACTATGTTCGCCCGTTCGGTCTACATCACCCTGATTCTTGTTTTCGGATTCTGGCAGGCGCCGCTGCGCGGCCAACGCGTTTATTCAGACAATCTCGCCCACACCTTTTCCATTGTCGCGCGTGACTCCGTGACCGGCCAAATGGGTGTGGCGGTTCAAACACACTGGTTTGCAGTCGGAACACGTGTCGCCTGGGCGGAGGCCGGAGTCGGCGCCATTGCCACTCAGTCGTTTACCAACGTCTCCTTCGGACCACGCGGTTTGGCTTTGTTAAAGAAAGGCATGACCGCCGAAGCGGTGCTGAAGCAGCTCATCGCTTCCGATGAAGGCAGTGACGTGCGCCAGGTTGGAATCATTGACAGCAAAGGCCGCTCGGCGTCATGGACCGGCGAAAAATGTATCCGCGAGGCTGGACATCTGGTCGGCAAGAATTTCTCCGCGCAGGCCAATCTGATGTTGACCGGAAAAGTCTGGCCGGCGATGGCAATCGCTTTTCAGGAGAATTCAGGACCGCTGGCCGAGCGCATGCTTGCGGCATTGGAAGCGGGACAGGCTGCTGGCGGAGATATCCGCGGCCGGCAATCCGCGGCGCTGCTGGTTGTTAAAGCCGATGTGCCGGAACACGCATGGCAGGGCCGTGAGATCGACCTCCGGGTGGATGACCACAAAACCCCGATTGCAGAATTAAAGCGTCTGCTCAAGGTCCATCGGGCCTATGAGCACATGAACAAGGGCGACACCGCGATGGAGGAAGATGATGTTGAAGCAGCGCTCCGGGAATATGGCAAGGCGGAAAAGCTCGTACCCGGCAACTTGGAAATGAAATACTGGCACGCTGTTTCAATGGCCAACGCCGGCATGCTGGACCAGGCCTTACCTATATTCGCACACGTCTTTGCCCGCGACGCCAACTGGTGGACGCTGACCAAACGGCTGCCGGAGGTGGAGCTGCTCAAAACCAGTGAAAGCGATCTGCAGAAAATTCTCATGCAAAAACCATAGACACGCTCTAAATCTGATATGAAAGCAGAAAACGCAAAAGACCGCTCCCAGCTTGAATTTGCCATGAAATTGTCGCTTTTCTTCGGGCTGCTGATGTTCGTCATCAAAGCCGGCGCTTTTTGGCTGACGGGCTCGACCGCGATTTTGAGCGACGCAGCGGAGTCTGTAGTGCACGTCGCCGCAGTCAGTTTTGCTGCCTACAGCCTGCGGCTGAGTTACAAACCGGCAGATGCCAGCCACTTGTTCGGGCACGCCAAAATTAGTTTTTTCTCCGCCGGCTTCGAGGGCGCGATGATCGTCATCGCGGCAATCTACATTATTTGCACGGCTATTCGCAAGTGGATTGGCGGTCTCGAACTCGACCACCTCGATTTTGGCACGGGACTCACCGGATTGGCTGTGATAATCAACGGTATTCTCGGTTGGTACTTGCTGACCACGGGCCGGCGCAAAAATTCCATCATCCTGGAAGCTAACGGCAAACATGTTCTCACTGACTGCTGGACCAGCATCGGCGTCCTGGTCGGGCTCACTCTCACCTGGACCACTGGCTGGTTGCCGTGGGATCCGATTTTTGCCATTCTCACTGCCCTGAACATTCTCTACTCCGGCGGTCACCTGATCGCGCAAAGCGTGGGCGGTCTTATGGACCGGGCTCAGCGTGAGGTTGGCGACAAACTGAAAAAAATTCTCGACCGCGAAACCAGTCGGCACGGCCTCGATTACCACGACCTGCGTTACCGCGACATGGGTAACCGGCAGGCTGTGGAAGTGCACCTGTTGTTCCCGGGGGAGATTCCCATCCGCGAAGGCCACCGCAAAGCCACGGAGATTGAACGGGTCATTGAAAAAGCTTTCACGCCGGACGCCTACGTCACTACCCATCTCGAAGCCATCGAAGACCACTCTGAAATGCACCCTGGTAATCCGCACTGAAGTTTGCCGGCGCTTGGTTTTAGTCGCCGGAAGGAATCAACTCATCATCAGCGACTTGCACGCGCTGCAGGGGTTCCGTGAACACCACGGCCGCAGGGTAGAAGCGGGCGACTTTCGCGATGGTCTCCTGCGCGTCGGCGGGCGAAACATGGACGGCGATGAGATGCCGCGGTTTTATCCGGTTTTCGATGATGAAACGTCCCTTGTCAGAGGTCAGGAACCAGGCGGGCAGAATGGCAACGTCGATTTTGTCGTGCTGGAATTGCAGGGCGTCGAAATCCTGCTCGCCAAAGGCAGGATCGCCGATGTGCAAAAATCGCTTGCCCCCAACAATGATGAGATGGCCGGCGTTTTGAATCCACGACCACCTCGCGCCACCGTGCGCTATTCGCGATATTTGGACTTCGATTTTGCCGACCTGCTGGCGCCATTTGACGCCCGGGCCATACTCAGCGCGTGCGATTCGGTTTCGCGCGACGCTTGACTCGGGAAGGCGCCACAAAACGCTGTCCGCTACCTGCGGCGTCGCCAGCAAAGCCACTTCGGGCCGGGTTTCGAGGTAGTTGGCCACGGCAGCCGCATCAAAATGGTCAGGGTGGATGTGAGAAACCAGCAGCAGATCGATGCTGTTAAACGGCTTATCGCCATCAAATAATCGGCGCAGAACCGGGTCGGGCGTGGCAAGATAGGCGGGTTTGTAAAACCGGTGAATGGCGTCGATCAGCACTTTATCATCTCCGGCGCTGAGCAGCACGCCTTCGTTCGCGATGTAGGTCACAAAGACCGGTTCAGGTTTGGCCAAATCCTGCGCCTCAGCCGTACGCAGGGGCATGCAAGAGAAAATTCCCAGGACGGCAAGCAGCCGGACGATTTGTGTTTTCACAGGACGCAAATTGCTAACCAAATGGTTGATCGATAGCCGGACTCTGTTTCGTGAACGATTGGTAGCCGTCTTCGGTCACGTAAAAACAATCCTCCAGACGAACGCCAAACTCGCCGTAAACATAAATCCCCGGCTCATTGCTAAAACACATGCCCGGCTGCAGCGGGGTCTTGTTGCCTTTGACCAGATAGGTCCATTCGTGCGTGTCCAGACCGATGCCGTGGCCGACGCGGTGGAAGAAATTTTTGTACCCCGGCCCAAAGCCGGCGTCGTTGATGACTTTGCGTGCGGCGGCATCAATCGCCTCGCACGGCACCCCAGGCTTGATGGCCGCAAAAGCGGCATCCTGGGCTTTGCGCTCGAGATTCCAGCGCTCGCGCTGTTTCTGAGTTGGTTCGCCGAAGACCGTGGTGCGGCTGATGTCTCCGCGATAGCCCTCCACCGATCCGACGCCGTCCACCAGCACGATGTCGCCTTCTTTCAGCACCTGAGGCTTGCTGCTGCCGTGCGGAAAGGCCGAGGACTCCCCAAACTGCACGCCGGCGCCACCGCGCATGCCAACCGCCTTAAATGCCTGCGAGCACAAATCGTTGAACTCCTGCTGCGCCATGCCGGCTTCCATCATGGCAAAGACCGCTTCGTAGGCGGCGATCACGCCGTTGTTGGCGCGCTGCATAAGCGCCAACTCGGCCGGGGACTTGACCATGCGGCAGCCCGCCGTGACAGCATCAGCGGAGACAAACTCCGTACCTGGCAATTCCTTGCGGATGCCGTCAAGCTGGAAAAACCGCACCGTCTCCTCGATGCCGATTTTGCCTCCTTGCAAGCCACGATCTTTCAAAATCTGCGCCACCAGTTTGTAAGGGCTCTCATCCTCCTGCCAGACCCGGACCTCGTTGCCGAACGTTATTTTCTCCCGCGCCCGCTCTTCCTCGAATGCCGGGCTGACGTAGGCAAAATCCCCCTTCTGTGGCAGGACCGCACCCAACAAACGTTCGCTGCGCCACCAGCTCACGCCCGTGAAATAAACCAGACTCGATCCCGCCTCGAGATAGATGGCATCCAGGTCATTTTCGCGCATTAACTGCCGGGCTTTCTCAATTCGGCCTTGCCTCTCTTCGACGGTGATTGGCGCCGCGCCTTCCGCGACTGACTTGAGATGAGCAAATGGGCTGGGTATTTTTGCACGCTGCTCTGTGCAGCCGCTGCCCGTGACGGACAGCGCGCCCGCCGTGAGTGCTGAGTTCTTCAGGAATTGCCTGCGGTTCATGGACATGATTCGTTTCTCCCGGGTTTCAATTCGGCGCAATCGGTATTCTGTTCGGGTTTGACCTGCGGATGGTAAATATGGGAAACAATTTAAAAGGATTCAAGGGATTTGACCGTGTGGCGTGGCGACGAGCTGTCGAAGGGACATCTGACTATAGCCCCAACGGGGCGGCAGACAATAGCCCAGGGCAACGCCCTGGATAAAAACAAGCCGAAGAAGCCAAAGCCCCAACGGGGCGAAATATCGCTGTGTGACGACCAATCTTTGCCTCGACCATTTCCGCAAGAAGTCCACAAAGCAGAAGAGAGTGACTGACTCGCTGCAGGAAGCGGCTGAGATGATAGAAGAGCCTTGTCCGCCGTCGTCCGGCGGACAAGGCACGCCATCCGTTGAAGCTGAAGTGGTCAAATCGGAGATGAATGAATGCATTCACGGTAAGATCGACCGGCTGCCTGAGAACTACCGCACTGTGGTCATTCTCTCTGAACTTCAGGGCTTGAAAGACAAGGAAATCGCGGAGATTCTGCAGTGCTCGGTGGAAAATGTCAGGATTCGGTTGCACCGCGCGAGAAAACGGCTGCGACAGATTCTGGAGAGCGACTGCACCTTTGACCGTGATGAAGAGAGTAACCTGCAGTGTGATAAAAAGTAGCCGCTGTTCGGTTGACCCACCCCTGGCTCTGCGCTGCGCTTCGAGCCTGTCCCCTCCCGGGAGGGGAGTCGTGCAAATCCCCTCCTTGGAGGGGCAGGTCCGAAACGCGTTCAGCGTTTGCGGACCGGGGTGGGTAGGGACACCCAAGCGCCATCCAACCCACAAAAATCCTACCTCCTCGTCATCTCCCGCCGCCGGCCTTTGCCAGATTGTAGTTACCGGCCAGGGCCTGCTCAAAGGCCAGCTTTGCGTGTGACTACTGCGCTGGCTCAGAGACGGGCTCTTGCCGCAAGAACGTACGGAGATCTCGACTAAACGCTGTGGCAATAGCAAAGATCAATGTCATCACCCCACAGATGGCGTAGATGAGTGGGATGTTCTGGTCCAGTAGATCGGCCACAACGCCGGCCAGCCCCATTGACAGTGGTGTCAGCCCGGAAGTCAGGGTCATCAGCAGACCGAACATGCGGCCGCGCATCTCACCCGGCGTCGAGGTTTGCAGGGCCGTGATGATGCTGATATTGAAGAAGCCGTTCAGCATGCCCATAAACGACATCAAGCCAAGCGCCACGCGGGCGTCGCGCACCACGCTGAACAGTGGCAGGTAGCAAGCCATGAGAATCAGCGTGGACAGCAAGATTGCACTGCGCGCCGAAGGCGGCGTTTTCACGCTGCCCGCAACGCCGTATCCCACAAGCGCGCCAAGTCCGAATCCAGCCATGATGTAGCCGTACCAGTCCGCCGCGACCAGCAGCACATCCTCGACATAGAAGGGCAACAGTACAATCAACGGAACGGCAAAAAAATTGATGAAACTCGCCATCACAAACAGCGCACGCAGGCCCGGATGCCGCCAGGCGTAATGCAATCCCGCGAGGGTGTCCTTCTTGAACTCCATAAATTTGTCGCGCCAGGTGCCGCCATTTTCCGGCAGAGTTTGTGGAATGGTGATGAATGCCTCGCTCGCCGCAGAGAAAAGGTAACTGAGTCCATTGATGAGGAAAAGCAGCGGCGCCCCCAGTTTCAGGTAAAGAAAGCCACCTACCGCCTGACCGATGAACATGGTGACCTGACGCGACGATTCGCTGACGGAGTTCGCCGTTGCCAGTTTGTCCTTCGGTACGATATCGGGAATGGCGGCGGTGATGGCAGGATTAAAAAAAGTGCCGACGGTCGCCACAATCAAGGTTACCAGGAAAAGCAGGGCGATGGCGGCATCCGTGCCCATCGGTAGAACCCAAACCACCAATGCCAGCAGCACGACAAACACACCCTTGATGACATCGCTCCAGATGATGATCTTGCGCCGTGAACAGCGGTCAGCGACAGTACCGGCGACCGGGCCGAGAATCACCGCCGGCAGCATGGAAACCATCATGATCAATCCCATTAGCGATGCGGATCCGGTTTTGTGCTTCAGCCAGAACATCATGGCAACGGCAAACGCCTGTGAGCCAAGCTGGCTGACAAACTGGCCCTGCCACAGCAGAAAAAAATTGCGATTGAACAGCCGGGAAGTCGCGTTCATGGTTCTCTCTCATGATGTTGGACTTTTCCAGACTCCTACGAGAAAACCGCAAGAAGGGCGCCTGCAAATTGGTGAGCTTCGGATAGCTTCGGTGAATCACCGAAAATGGACGGCTAATGATGCTTGATTTGTCGCGAAGGCACCGCGTCGAAAGTTTGACAAACGAAAGACATGAGAGATTGTGGGATGATTTTCAGCAGGTCACCGCTTACGGTTCTTGTTTACATTCGTAAAACGGAATTTCGATACAATAGGTAGCTCTCTGGTGGAACAGGTGGATATGCGCGTGAGCATTGCTGTGCCGGCACGGTCCGAACTGATAACATTTGCAATATTTCATCAAATGATTATTGGCCTTTAGTTTATCGCTTCCCTTCTCTTCACCTCGACTTTTATCTCATTGAATAGTTTCCGGTAATACGCCTCATCGTAAATCGGTTTGGTCTTTAGTTTATATTCCTGGTGTTTTGTTAAGAGTAGCCCTCTTCTTTCTTCAATTTTTAAAGTATATTCCTGAGTGTTTATGCGCAGCTGAGATGCTGTGCTATCAATTTTGCTCAGGACACAACCGATTTCTACCGTAGTCACGTCATCTGTAGTCGTCGCTCCTTCATCGGCTCCAAACCACTGTGCTATGGTACCTGCTATCATGACGATTTCCTCTGCGGCTTCTCCACCAGGTGACCCAGAGCCGACTTCTTCTTTCGCAAAGATCAGCCCGGTGGCCTTATCCGTCTTTTTAATAACGCAATTTCGGTCTTGCAGTACCGTCAAAGTTGCTGAAAAGACATCTTCATATGAGCCCTGAATTAACTGGGTCGTGAGTTGCCTTTTCTGCTGGGTGGTCAGTTGGACAGAGGTTTTGCAGTTGACACCCACCATGATCAAATGGATACAGAAAATCAGTAAGACAGTCTTGTTCTTGAACATGGTTATCTCCTGCTTTTTCTTGCATAGTGCGTTCAACACCTATTATCCATAACACAGACACTCATTTCATGGCTTCTCTCCTCTTGACCTCCACGATAATCTGATTGAAGAAATTCTGATACACGATTGGATCATAGATTTGCCGTGCATCCTTTTTGGAAGATTTGTCATAAGTCGTTTCCAGTATGCTCAAGCGTACTTCCGAATTGGTGTCATTGAGTATGTTTACCACGCATGTGATCTCTATCTCCGTCAACTTGTCGTCCGCAATTGGCTGAATCCCGAACAACGGTATACCCTCCTCCTTCGCCCGTCTCACTTTTGCAACGATTAGTCCTGTCTCCATGTCCGTGTTTTCAATAACATAGTCCTGGTCTTGCAATACCGTCATCGTGGCTCGGTAAATGTCTTCATAGAAGCCTTCAACCAACTTGGTAGTCGTTTGTCGTTTCTGCATTGGCGATAATTGCGGGCCGCTTGCACAGCCGAAAGCCAGCAATACTGCAATGGCCAGGAACAGTCCGGTTGGTTTCTTGGGTCTAGACATGGCTTCCCTCCTGAATTCAACCTAGTAAGTTGCGGCAATCACACTGTAATCTATCACCACGTCGTCTTCATCAAATATCAGGATCAGGTCAAAAGATTTTGTTGTAGCTGTTGACGCGGCCTTACTCGCACTGCCAGCTCCGGCCACATTCCCTGTCCAAAAAATAGCCAATATGCCAGCAGAACTTGAAGCCGTCTCAAACGACATTCGGTTATAGTTCCAAACCTCGTCATTACCTCTGTTCTTGGTGATAATATTGGGTGATCCAAAAATCTCCAGTATTTCGGCTTGGTTTGTTTCTCCTTTTACAATTTGTGTCTTCACCATTCCCACTGTTAGTTTGCTGCCTTGTGATTCATTTTCGGGATTGGGGGCCGTATAGCAGCCAGCAGAGAATGCGCAGATGAAAAGCGTTATTGTCATGTAAACCGTTTTGTGAAATATCATGACTAATCACTCCTGTTTTGAGATTGATGGGCTGCTGTGTATTATCTCCTTCGGTGGCATCAAAGAGTTGCTGGTATGGACGAATAAGACCGCTTGATGACTGCGATTGAATGGGTCATCGTGGACAAGCCCGGGTTAAAGCGCGGTGCAGGCCACAAAAAGAGCGGCACGCGGTGAATCTGTGGCTGCTCACCGGCCGCGTACGTCGAGAACACATAGGGACTCAGCTGCTTAAACAGTGGCTATCGAAAGCAAGGGCCCTGACTCCTGGAGACCTACAAGTCTCCCATTTGGTTTGTCGGATGGCTTGCTCAACTACCCCGCTGAGAAAGTTACAAATCAGCCATTTGAAGTGCAACATAAAAGTCGACGTTCCTGGTGAACGCTGCGAATCGGTGTCCCCCAGGTGCGATAACCATGCAATCAGAATGCGGTCGGACAATGGATCAGATATCAGTTTCAAGAGGTCACGTTCAAATGGCGAGGCGCTCTGCGGCAGGGGAGGCAGTAGAACGACGCCGGTTCACCAGTGACCGGAGCGTTGGTCCCCGGCCTGTGCACAAAGCCGACAAGTTCGAAAGTGACGTCAATTGTGGACAACCGGCCTATTCCCTGCCGGTTTCTTGAAAATAGGGAAAAGCCTCGGTTCCTGGGAAGATGGTGTAGCGTGTGGGTACGTACCCAAAATCAAGCCAGATTGTCGTTTGGACCACTCAAAGCCGCCAAACATCGTGTTGCTCCACACAAAGTGCCTTTGCCATCATTGATGTTGACTTCCACGGCATTCTGCACTAAATTGAATCCTGTCTAAAGAAAGCACGTTTAGACGTTTAATACAACACTAGAAATCAGGAGTTTTACGCAAATGATCAAGTTGCAAAGATTGTCGTCTGGATTACTCACAGCATGTCTGGGGATCATGCTCTCAAGTACGCTAATATTTGCCCAGGCAACTCTGGTCGTGACCGACAATGTCCGGCAGATAGAGTTTCATGACCAAATCACGCTGGTCAGCCGGACCAATGCGATTCGCAGCAGCAAAGTGGTCGCCACCGTTTCAGGCCAGGTGGTGAGAATCAACGCCGCGGAGGGCGTGCGCGCGAAACGCGGCACACCGCTTGTCACCATCGAACCCGACCGATTCAAGTTTGCGCTCGATGCCAAGGCTGCGGAAGCCAACCAGGCGCGGGTGCAGTCCGCGGCTGCCATGCGGAATTTTCAGCGCTCCAGCGGACTGTTCAACGAGGAATTGGTCTCTGAAAGCATCATCGAGTCAGACAGCGCGACGGCACTGGCGGCGCGCGAACGCTACCGCCAACTCGAAGCAGAAAAGAAGCGGCTGGCTTTCGATCTGGCGAGCTGCACTGTCAAGGCGCCCTTCAGTGGATACACCGGACGCAAGCTGGTCGATATCGGTGAGTGGGTCAGCCCGGGCACGCCTGTCTTCGAGTTGGCAGATCCTTCCGCAATCAAAGTCACGGTTGACCTGCCCGAGAGGTATTTCGGACAGCTCTCGATCGGCAGCACGGTGGTGATTTCACGCTCCAGCGACACCAGTCGTGCACGAGTAGGAAAAGTGACCGGCATCTCTCCGAACGCGGTGGAATCTACCCACACCTTCCCGGTGTTTGTGACCGTGCCGAACAGCGATGATTACCTTGGCGGTGGCATGCTGATCAGGGCAACACTCTCCCTCAAAAAGAAGTTTACAAGCCTGGCGGTTTCGAAAGATGCCATTGTTCGGGATGGACTGCGAACCATGGTTTACACCATCGAAGAAGGCAAGGCGGTTCGCATTCCGGTGGTGATTTCTTCAACCAGCGGCGACCTGGTCGCCATTTCCGCTAACAAGCTCGCGGCAGGAAGCGTGGTCATCGTGCGCGGCAACGAGCGAATTTTCCCCGGAAGTGACGTCAAGCCCGTGGAACAGGGTGGTGGTGCAGACCATTCAGCCGGCAAGCAGCAGTAGGACAATAACATTAATACAGAATTTTCTGCTGGTAGACCGAAGCTGTCGCCGGACGGCGATGGTGGATTTTCGAAATTCGGTTTACCGGCGTGAAATAACGACAGCGCAACCAAAGCGAGTTGTAGTGTGAGCCTTATCAATAGTTCCATCCGTTTTCCCGTGACTGTAATCGTGGGCGTGCTGATCGCCATCATTGGTGGATTTGCTGCGCTTAACAACGTACCCATTCAGCTCACCCCGGAGGTGCGGCGGCCGATTATTACGGTCACCACCAACTGGTTCGGCGCCTCCCCTGAGGAAATCGAAAAAGAGATTGTCGATCAGCAGGAGGAGTATCTGAAGTCGGTCGAGGGCGTGCGTAAGATGAACTCGACCTCAAGCACCAACCAGGGCGTGATCACCCTGGAGTTCGCCGTTGGAACGGACATCAACGCGGCGCTGATCAAGGTGACGAACAAACTCAATGAAGTACCGCGCTATCCTGATGACGCAGACCGTCCGATTGTCACCACCTCGGGACGTTTTGAAGGCGCCATCGCCTGGTTTACCGTCGTCGCTGACAGTGGCATCCATGCGCCGCACCTGCAGGATCTGATCGAAGATCTGGTCCAGCCGCGCTTTGAACGGGTACCCGGTGTGTCGCGCATCAATATCTTCGGCGGCCTCGAAAAAGAATTGCATGTTACCTTCGAGCCCGAGCTTCTCGCTTCCTCCGGCATCACGATTTCCCAGCTTACCCAGGCGCTGCGGTCCGAAAACCGCGACATCTCTGCAGGAGATTTTGGCGAAGGCAAACGCCGTTACGTGGTAAGAACCATGTCACGGTTTGAGAGAATTGAAGATGTCGAGCAGACTGTGATCACGGTGCGCGGCGGCGTGACTATCCGTGTTCGAGACGTTGCAGACGTCACTTTGACACATCAAAAACCGCGGGCGCAGGTGCGATACAAAGGCCTGCCTTCGATCGCATTCAATGCGCAGCGGCAGGTCGGAGCGAACGTGCTGGAAGTGCTCGATGGCCTGCTGGAAGAAATGGACGCGGTCAACGAAGAGATCCTGAGACCGCGAGGCATCGAAATAGTTAATGCTTACCGCGAAACGGTTTACATCGATTCCGCCATCGATTTGGTGTTCTCGAACATCTTTCTGGGCGGTATTCTCGCCATCGCCACCTTGTTCATTTTTCTGCGCTCGGTGTCCTCTATTCTGGTGATCGGGCTATCGATTCCGATTTCCATAGTGACCACTTTCCTGACCATGTATCTGTTTGGCCGGTCGATCAATGTGATTTCTCTGGCGGGCATGGCGTTCGCGGTCGGCATGGTGGTAGATAGCGCTATCGTCGTTCTGGAAAACATCTACCGCCACATTCAGCTTGGAAAAACGAAATGGCAGGCGGCCGCGGATGGCACGCGCGAGGTCTGGGGCGCTCTGCTGGCCTCGACGGTCACCACCGTTGCCGTTTTTCTGCCCATACTTTTCATTCAGGAGCGCGCGGGACAGTTGTTCCGTGACATCGCCATCGCTATTTCGAGTAGTATCGTGGTTTCTCTGGTGGTCGCGGTTACAGTTATCCCGTCCCTGTCCTCGAGAATTCTCAATGTATCGACCCGGCTGCATGGCAAAGAAGGCGGAGGTTCGATGCTTGGCAGACTGGCGGATAGAATTGCCGCACTGGTGAATTTTATCAATGACCGCAAGTTACGTCGGATGGCAACCATCGCCGGCATCGTGGTGCTCTCTCTCGGCCTGACGTTCGTGATGATGCCGCCGGCTGAATATCTGCCGAACGGCAACCAGAACTTCCTGTTCGGCTTATTGATTCCTCCGCCGGGCTACAACATCGATGAGATGATCAAGATTGCCAAAGACATTGAATCGCAACTCACCTATTTGTGGGAGCCGCCGAAAGACGAGGCACACGATCTGCCGGGCGGCGGCATCAGCAATTTCTTTTTTGTCGCACTGCCCAATCAGGCCTTCATGGGCATGCGCGCCCACGACAACGAACGTGTGCGTGAGCTTGAACCGATCATCAACGGCGCGCTTCGTTCCGTGCCCGGAGCGTTTGGCTTTGCCCGACAGTCATCGCTGTTTACCCGCGGTTTTGCCGGTACCCGTTCGGTTTCAATCGATGTCACTGGGCCGGACCTGACCCGCGTCCTTGAGATTGCCGGCACTGTGTTTGCGCAGGTGCCGAACGTGCTGCCGGGCTCGAGCGCCAGGCCCATTCCTAGTCTTGATCTAGGAAGTCCGGAGTTGCGGGTCTATCCCAACCGTGTTCGCGCTGCTGATGTCGGCTTCACTGCAACGGACATCGGGTTAGCGGTCAATTCTCTGGTAGATGGCGCGGATATCAGCGAATATCGCTTGCAGGGACGGGAGATTGAGATGATCCTGAAAGGCCGAGAGCGCTGGACCCGGCACACGCAGGATATTGGCCAACTGCCTCTGGCGGCTCCTGACGGTAGAATTATAACACTGGCGGACATCTCCGACATAAAGATGCGGCAAGGCCCGATTTCGATCAACCGGGTTGAGCGCCAGCGGGCCGTCACCATAGAAACTGCCCTGCCGGACAATATTCCTCTGGAAGCTGCAATCGAGATTATCGAAGACCAGATTGTCAAACCGCTACGCGAGAAGGGTGAAATCGGTACGGTTTACGACATCCGCCTGGCGGGCACCGCCGACGATTTGAGTCGCCTGCGTTCCGAAATGAGCATCAACTTCGTCCTGGCCATTGTGCTGACTTACCTGTTGCTGGCCGCGCTGTTCCAGTCATTCATCTATCCGTTTGTGATTCTGCTGACCGTACCGTTGGCGACATTTGGCGGCGTGCTGGGTTTTCGCATCATCCAGCTTTTCGACGCCACGCAGCAGCTCGATATCCTGACCATGCTCGGCTTCTTCATCCTGGTTGGCACGGTGATCAACAATTCGATTCTGATCGTCTATCATGCCTTGCAACTGATGCGCGACGGCCAGACGCCGAGGAAAGCCGTGATTGAATCCGTACGCGTGCGCGTGCGTCCGATTTTCATGTCCACCGGCACTTCGGTATTGGCCATGCTGCCATTGATCATCATGCCGGGCGCCGGTTCTGAGCTTTATCGCGGATTGGGCTCCGTAGTTGTCGGCGGGCTGGCGCTGTCTACTATCTTCACGCTTATTCTGACGCCGCTGGTTTTTTCTTATGTAATTGAGCTGGTGTTGAAACTGCGTGCAACCATGGGCCTGCCTGAAATCGCGGTGACCGGGAAGATCGAGGAACGGCTGCTGCAGGGCAAATAGTCTGGCTCGCCCGTAAGACATGAGACGCATCCCTTCCGTAGCTGCGGAAGGGACGCGTCTCACACTTGACATCTTACTTCTGACTACTCACCCATCACTTAAGCAACAGCATCCGTTTTGTCTGGCGAAACTCGCCAGCCGTAATCCTGTAGATGTAGATTCCTGACGATACTCGGATGCCTCGGTCGTCTTGCGCATCCCAAATCGTGCTGTAGCTGCCCGGGGCTTTCTGCGTATCGACCAGCGTTCGCACCCGCTCTCCCATCAGGTTGTAAACGTCGATGCGTACGTGCACACCGTCCGCCAGGTGGGCCGGGATGTCGTAGCGAATCGTCGTTTCGGGGTTGAACGGATTTGGGTAATTCTGAGCAAGCTCGAACGCCTCCGGCACGACTTCCAGATTCAGCTCAAAGTCAACTGACTGCATTGGCACATCGACCAGAAGCAGATCTGCACGCGTACCGGAAGGGCCGTCAAAGGCGACGAACATGCTGTTTTCACCTAACTGCAGGTAGCGCGCCATGTCGATGACAATTGTGCCCTGGGCAGGCATGGCGAAGGTGTTGATCGCCGCATCCGAACTTGGTGTGAGTTTGAACTTGTTGCCGTTCAAATCAATCCGGACTTCACTCAGGCCGAAATTGGTCAGATGGAAATAACGGTCGATTTCCTGAAATTTGAAATCGAACGTGCGCTGTGTGCCGTTTGTGTTCAGCCCGAGAAACACCGGGTCACAGGCGGTCTTGCGGCCACAGCAATCATAACCGATTAGCGTAAACGGCATCGATTTGCCCGGGTCGCTCGGCTCTACGGTAAAGTCAACACGCTCAGTTCCGGGTGGGAATGGGAAAGGCGGTTCCAGTTCAACAATGCCGTTTTCGATTTCGACGATGATTTGTTTCATGCCGCTGCCTTCATCCAGGAAATGGCCTTTCACACGATTTCCGTCCAGAACTCTAAATTTACATTTGGGTCTGATTGCGTCGTAGTGGACGTTGATGGTTTCCTGGCAAACCGTCTCGCGTCCGCAAGTGTCTGTAATAGTGGCCTCGATTACAATAGTATTGTCGCCCGGCTCAAGCGTGAGAGTTGACATAAAGTTGCTGCCAGAGACAGGAGTGGCTTCGCCGTTGATCAGCACCATGATCGTAGTCGGTCCAAAGGCTCCGCTGACAATCACCTGGCCCGCCACTTCGACTGAGTCCACGCAGACCACTGAGTCATCCGGCGCCGTGATGTTGATCTCACATTGCAGCACAGGCGGCTGATCGACCGTGACTGAATCCGCGCAGATAGAGATACGACCGCACTCATCCGACACCTCACAGATTGCCACAATATTCCCGTCTGCCGGGAACGGCACGATGGCTCTGAACCCGTCCGGCGGTATTGGCGTGGCAGGGTTCCCGTTCACCTCACATTTGACGGAGTAAGGAGGCGTACCGCCGGAAGGCGTAACATCGCCCTCAACAACCAGCCAGAAGCCATCGGTGGTGCAGAAGGTCGAATCGGCTCGGGTTATGTTGACTGAGCATGCCGGCTGCGGCAGGTCAAAGATAATTGAGTCGGTACAGGTCGTGGTCACGCCGCAGGTATCGGTGACGGTGCAAGTGGCCTTTACCACCCCGTCTGCAGGCAATGTTATGGTGGCTGAAAAGCTGCTAGCAATGCCGGGTGTCGCCGGGACCCCATTTACTTCACATTTGATGTCGTAGCCAGGCAGTCCGCCAGAGGCGAAGACAAAGCCGCCCACAAACACATTGGCTTTGCCACCGGAGCAGAATAGATCTCCCGGCTCAAACCCGAGTTGGACGCTGCACTCCAAAGGCGCCGGCACGTCGATAGTTACGGTTGTGTCGCACTCGGTCTTCACCCCGCATTCGTCGGTGACAGTGCAATTTATGACGATGTCGCCGCTGCCAGGAACCGGGATCGTTGCAGAAAAATGGCCGTCACCGGACTCAGCGGCAGGAACGCCGTTCACCCAGCATTCCGCGGTATGGCCCCCAAAGCCCCCAGTAATATCGACGAACCCGCTCACCGTCAGGGTTGTACCGCCGTCAGCGCACACGATGCTACCGACCTTTAGAGAATCGGCTGGAAAGCGGCATGCGAGTGGCTCCGGCCCTTGAATGGTCCTGTCAGTCTCGCATTCAATTATGTTGCCGCAGGCATCTTTGACAGTCCATTTAATTGTTATGTTGTTCGGGCCCGGTGCGATAGGAAATATTGCCTCCCACGCGCCGCCAATGTAGGTTGCCATGACGCCGCCGATGGTGACCTCCACAACCTCCGGCATCACACCGCCTGGAAAGATCTGTATCACCATGAGAGCAGCATATCCGGCGCCGTTCGGATCACAAAAAATGTCATCCTGAATCAGCTCGATTCCTCCACATTGAAGCGTGTCGTAGACTACTGTTATCGTATCCACGCAGAAGGCCACTAGCTGTCCCTGCTGGTCGGTGAAACTACACTGCGCCATAATGGTGTTCGCGCCGACGTTCAGAGGCACGCCGTCTACCGTCATGACTCCAGAATCATCAGGAGTAGTAGGAATGCCATTGATGGAGCATTCAGCAGTGACCGAACTCAGGTCGCCGTAGAAAGATGCTGACGCTTCAATGGTAATTGCGTCATCGCAGACCCTTTCACCGTCTGTAGGCGACAAGATCTTGACCTTGCATGAGTCACGCTGGGCAAGTACGTAGGGCGCCTGCAGGAAAAGCAGAACGAAGATGCACAGCAGAGTTCTGGTCCAGCCTAGTGGAGAAAATCTCATGAGAACCTCCCTTGTTAAATGTAATATTACTTGATGCAGCAGATTGTCACATCATGAGAGAGGGAGGTTGCCAATGCTCTCAATATTTGCGTGAGCAGATATGTTTGGCGATAGCTGGGCTCACAATTCACTCATTGTCGCGAGCAGGTTATCATGAGATACCGGCCATTCATCATTCTACCACAATAAGCAATCGCCGCCTTCCGTTCACTTGAATTAGCAACATTATTTTTCACGATTGAACAAGGAGACGTTATGATAAGAGTTGTAGGTTCCTAATTCCGCGTTTATTTTCTTAGACGCGGAGTAGATAGGCTAGAGGCTGGATTTTATCGTAGGGCATTGACCCTGTCAAGGAGACTGGTTTTGCCTTTAGCTGAA
>JAJDAF010000043.1 GCA_029261995.1 Candidatus Zhuqueibacterota bacterium | reverse complement strand
CTGAAGAATCCCCACGAATTATTGTGATAAATGCTTGAAAAACAAAAGTTTTCTTGGTAATTTGTTTCAGATTTCGGGTCTATCTCATCAGAGAAAGGTTTCTGCCATGAAAGCTATTCAAGTACTGAATACCCTTCTGAGTACTACTTGCTCCACTATGCATAAAGTGCGGCAACAAGCGCTGCTAACAGCGGTTGAGGCAGGTGTAAGACATCGTCGAGTGAGCGTAACCGGGTTAGGTCGTAGTTTGAAGTCGTTGTCGAAAACACAAACCAAGCACGATATAAAGCGCATGGATCGATTGGTCGGAAACAGTCATCTTCACCGAGAGCGTGTAGAGATTTATAGGTCCTATGCCCGTCAGTTGATTGGCGACCAACGGCATCCCTTGCTGTCGGTTGACTGGTCGGCTGTCGAGGGTAGAGAGAACTTCCAGGTATTGCGGGCCGCCATGCCAATGGGAGGGCGGGCCTTGACCATCTATGAGAAGACTTACCCAGAATCACAGCCCGGCAACCCCAAAGCGCATCAGGGCTTGCTGTGTGCACTGAATGAGATCTTGCCGTCTGGTTGTCAGCCAATTCTGGTTTCGGACGCGGGCTTTCAGGCTCCGTGGTTTCGTGCCGTTGAGGCCATGGGGTGGTACTGGTTAGGCCGTGTACTGGGCGGAGTCAAGCTTAGTCTGGATGGTGACAATTGGAGCCCGAGCCCAACGTTCTTTTGTAATGCCACAAACAAAGCAAAGGATCTCGGCGAAATTCGGTTTGGTAAAGCATCACGTCTTCGGTGCCTGGCTACGCTCTACAAAGAGCCTAAAAAGGGCCGCCAAAAACGCAACAGGCGTGGCGGTAAATCTAATTGTGCTATCAGTAAGTATCAACGCAAAAAGGCAAATGAACCCTGGCTGTTAATTTCGCACCTTCCTGAGCATTTGAAAGAGCCCAAGGACGCCGTTCGTATATATAAAACACGCATGCAAATTGAAGAGGGCTTTCGCGATACCAAAAACCTTCAATTTGGTGTCGGACTCTCCATGGCACGCTCTACAACAGCTCAGAGATATGACAATCTATTCTTGATTGCAGCCCTGATCTTATTCGTGCTTTGGTGTATTGGAAAAGTGGCTTACCAACATGGTTACCACAGATTCTTGCAGGCCAATACTGTCACTACCAGAGCTGTTCTCTCACACATCTATATTGCAATTCAAATTATTGATGATGACCGATACTCAATTGACGATGACTGCTTACAAAATACTATGAACTCGTTGAGCAATATGGCCGGCACAACGTGATAACTCGGTTATTTCGTGGGGATCTCTCAGCCTCAGAGTTATCTACATTACCTTGTTTTGCATGTTTCTAGCGTTACCGGGTCTGCAAATGGCTGTCAGGCGCTACAAGCTCAAAGCGGTCATCGAGAATAGAGTCCTGACGCAATTGCCGGCGATTGCCCTCAAGGGGTTCATCGCTGCGGAAGGCAACACGGCCAGCAAAGTAGAATCCTGGTTCAACGACCACTATGGCTTCAGGTCGCTGCTAATCCGAAGTAAAAACCTGATAGACTTCTCGGTATTCAACACTGCTGACAGGGTCCTCATCGGTCCGCACGGATGGCTGTTTGACAAGCCGCTCGTGGAAACGGTAAGCGTTGCCTTGCTCAGGAAACCAAGAAAGGAACTTGAACGGTTCGCCGGACGGTTGCTGGAGGTCGATAGATTTCTCAACAATCGCGGTATCGACTTCATCATCCTGCCAATCCCCCTCAAGCACACAATTTACCCCGAGTTTTTGCCGGAAACGTCCGTCACCTTTCCGGACACATCAACGGTTCAGTTGCTATCGGAAATACTTGAGTCGAAGCCAGAACTTACCGTCCTCAATGCCTATGAAATCCTGAAGCGGACCAAGCAAGCATCAACCGTGACGCTGTTTCCCAAGACCGATTTTCATTGGAACAACGTGAGCACCTATCTGACAGCAACAGCCCTGTAGAAGCAGGTTTCTGGCATCTGCGCGGGCCAGGATGACCTGAATGCCCCGACATTCGAAACCGAGCTTATCTCGGAGTATGCGGGGAGTCAAAGTCAAATGCTGTCCCTGTTCCATGAGCCGACCGAATCCGCCGACACGGTTGTAAGGACGTGGAAAGAATCGTGGCGGCAGCAATTCGGGCTCCTGCCGCACCGCGCCTCATACTTGAACACCGCTACAGAGGATTCTCTCAATGACCAACCCACGCTGCTAATTTTCGGCAATTCATTTACCAGCAACTTTCTGGACAGGACAGATCTGCCAAACCATTTCTCAAAGATTCACTTCAACAAATCTCCTGATTTTCGCGAACTGCCGCAGCTCGCGTATGATGGAATCGATATTGTGTTGTTGATGTTCCATCCAACGCCTTTGGTAACTATGATTGAAGATGGAGAGTGGTGGCCTGCGCTGGATTAAAGGAACTAAGTATCTCATCCAGGTGGATTTTCCCAATATCCATGTAAATTATCTCTCCATACAGATGGATTGTTGGTTCGGGCAACTGGATTTGGCCGCTGCCTAGATGGATTGTCGCTTCGGCAGGTTGATTTGGTCGATATTCAGATGGATTTAAGCTCTACCCAGATGGCTTAGATAGAGACGGGTGGCAGGATGAAACAATTGACCCTGTCAGAGTCAAGAACTCTGGCAGGGCCACCCCGGGAACTGGTACTATTCTCAAAGCTAAAAGAAAAATTTGAAGGATCAAGCAAAAAACTGCGATTTTGTCATTTCAAGGCTGCGTTACACGCCATTCGAAGTTGACGCCGATAGCGAAATGGTCGCTCAACTTTTCACCGCTTGCATCGACGAACCGGGGATCCATCTGCCAGGAGATTGCCGAGAGCACCAGGTCGTCGGAGCCGCGGAATAGAACGCGGTCAACCAGTTCGCTTGCGCACTGCTGTATTTCGCAGACGTCTGCAAGCGCCGCTGTTTGCGTCAGTGTTTCGAACAAAGGGCGGTCTCCTGGTCTGATGGAGAGGTCAAGGTTCGTGTCTCCCGCGACAAGTATTGCCTTTCCCGACGAACGCCTGCTGATCTCCTGCAGCAATTGCGTGACCTGTAGCGTCCGCGCCTGCAGGTCCTCGACCTGACCGCCGGCATCGAGGTGGACATTGTAAACGTCGATTTCAACACCTTCCGCCAGTTCGGTAGTGGCGACCGAAAAGCCCTTTGCTGCCAGGCAATCACTGCCGCTGGCATTCGAGCACGTCTGCCACTGATGGCGCTCGAATCTGTTGAAAGGCAGGTTCGAAAAGCGATTCAGACCGTCACTCGCGCGGAAATCCGTTTTGCTTGCCTTGGCAGGTGATTGCTGTTCGTGGCGGGCGTCCGCCTGCAATTCTTCGTGATAGAAGAAATCCTCCTGCACCAGAGCGAGTTCGTATTGATTGAGCAGGCGGCCGATAATCGGCATGTTGGCTTCCGGATTACCGGGAGAGATGCCCTGCGGCAGGCCGGCGACATTGTAAGTCAGCAAAGAAAAACTCCCGGCGGTCGGTCCAGCCTTGGTAGGCGAGTTCCCTCCGCAGCCGGTGAACAAGCCTGCCAGTGCCAGACCCGCCAGCGCCACATAAAAGATGTGTCGAATGTGGGTGTTGTCTTCAGTCTTCATGCCTGATATTGAGCTCCGCTTTGCTTCGTGCAATCAACCCTTCCAGTACGACAAGCCTGGGATGCGATTGTGATAATGAACACAATTCCGCTGGTTTATTTCGCGGCGTGTCAGCAGGCCCTCGGCGCCCGGGCTTCTAGAATCTGACGCTCAAGCCAATGGAAGGCAGTCTTGGCAGCATGTAGATTTGTCGCCTTATGGCTTCCCGTTTGCCGTCGGGGAGCGGGCGTAGCTCCCAGGTGATTTCCGCGATGTTTCGTTCGTTTGTGAGGTTGATGACATCGAGATAGAACTCAAAGGCCATGTGTTGGCGGCCGCCGTGGCGGTAGCTCAGTCGCGCGTCCAGTTTCCTGAAGTCAGGGAATTGTGCGCCAAAACGCGGCCCGGACTGAAATTGCCAAATGGACCTGGAGAATCCAGTCTGGAGCCGAATGCCAATCACGTCCGTGTAGGGCTGGCCGTTCGCCATCTGGCCCAGGACACTGAGATTCCAATTGCCCACCAGGCGAAGATTTCCGAGAAGCATGAGCGCATGTCGCCTGACATATTTGAAGGGGTACGACTGGTCGCTGTCGTCGCTTTCGGAGCGGAAGCGTGCATTGCCGAACGCGTAACTCAGAACGCCACTGACCCGGTTCTCCGGCATGGGTTTGTTCTGCAGAACCAATTCAAGGCCATAAGCCAGGCCTCGTCCGTCGTTTTTGGGAGTGAAATTTGTCTCGTTTTCCGGTAGCAGCAGCCGGTCGATTGCTTTGTAATAGAATTGCGCTTTTGCGGAATAACGCTGCGTGAACCTCTGCTCCACGCCGATGATTTGGTGAGTTGCTTTTTCGGCGGAGAGCACGTCCGGGTTCTGACTCAAATCGACGGCGATGTTGCGCGAGTAGACGGTCATCGGGTTCGGGACCTGGTAAAACAGACCCCAGGAGCCTTCCAGCTTCGTGCGCTCACTCAGGGCATACCATGCAGTGATTCGTGGGCTCAGCTCGCCTTCATCCACCAGGGTCGAGTAGTCGTAGCGCGCACCGATTCGAAAATGCAGTTTGTCCGTGGCTTTGGTGACGCTTTCCAGGTAGCCGGCGTAGATGCGGTGTGTTCTATCGAAATCAATGTCTCCGGGCGCCTCGGTTCTGGCGTAGAGGAAACCGATGTCCGTCCCGTCGAAATGGATTCTTGCGGGAACGCTGGTGACCGCCGCACCAAAATTCAACCAGCTTTCAGCGCCGGTTTTGAGCCTGGCATCATGCCGGAACGCGATGTTCTTTTCCTTGGCGTTGAGCGATTCATATTCTTGGAGCACGGCGTAGGAACCGTCGATTATCGTGCTGGTGTCGGGTGCGAATGCTCGGTAGCTGGTCTTGTCGGAATAAAAAGACAGCGTCGTGCTGAATCGCCATTTTTCGCCATTCAGGCGTCGCCAGGTCAGGCTCGCCACATCAGATTCTCCCTGCTCTTCGATGCCGAGGTCGTCGGAAAATTCGTTGATGAGTTCGGCGCCCTCCCGGAACCTGGAATAGCTCAGCAGCAACCTGTCGCGTTTGCTCAACTCAAATAACCAGCGACTGCTGAATTCCCGGAAGAACGGGAACGCCGCATCATTCTTGGAGAGTTGGTTGACTAGCAAATCGTAGTAGCTGCGGCGGAAGGAGAACAGGTAGCTGCCCTTGTCGCGCGGGAGTGGCCCTTCTACCACGGCGCCGGCATCGGTAAAATTCAGCGAGCCTTGCCCGTGAATTCGGTCACGCCGGCCGATGCGGGACTCGACTTCCAGGATGGATGAAAGCGAGTTGCCGTATTGCGCGGAAAATCCGCCGAGATGAAGATAGAGATCGTCCGTCGTACTGGGATTGATGATACTGAGACCGCCGCCAAAGGCCAGCCGAAACCGGTAGGGATTGGGAATCACCACGCCGTCGATAATGACCTGATTCTGGTCCGGGCTGCCACCTCGCACAGCCAGATAGCCGCTGTAGTCGCCGCCGCCGGAGACACCGCTGAAAATCTGCACGGCTCGCGACGGGTCATCCAGCGCGCCCGGGATGTTGATGATTTCACGGCTTTTCATCTTGCGCACGCCGACGATTGAGGCCTCGGTGAGGTAGTTTTCCCACAGGCGTTCGGCTTCGATCTCGACATTCTCGAGCGGCAGCAGCGTGGGCTCGAGTTTGAAGTTTACAATTCCCCGGTTAACGCCACGCAGACTGTAGTCCTGGATTTCCGGCTTGTATCCGATGCGCGATGCTTTGAGCTTGTAGCGCCCGGGAGTGAGTCCATGGATTTCGAATGCGCCCGTGGAGTCCGCGACATCGCCAACTGTCTTGCCGACAATCTGGACGTTCGCGTTGGCGATGGCTTCGCCCGTCTTGCTGTCAGTGACCGTGCCACTGATGACGCTAAGCGTCTGCGCCGTCGCGTTTTGTGATGCCAGCAGAATGATGAGAAGCGCTGTGGCCCACTGGACCGTCTTAGTCATCTCCACCTCCCAGCGGGACGAATATTTGGCCTACGTAAAGTCTGGAGTTATAGATGTAAGCAAGCCGCAGTCCGTCGGGCGACCAGGTTGGACTGTGGCCGCGTTCTATTACCAATTCCTGGCTCTTCCCATCCGGGGACATGATGTAAATACCGTCCGGGCCAAGGGCGGCGATGGGCATGTTGAAGTCAGACTCTCCTCGTGCCCATGCCGGCTGACGGAACGGTCCGGAAATGAAATGTTCATCGATGACCAGATTGCTGTCGGTAGTGATGATTTTCAGCCCGGCAGGGTCGCTTTGCCTGACAACGATGCCTGTCGATGTCGGATTCCACGCGGCGTCACTCAGTCTGGGCCCGAGCCGCTCTCCTAGATCGACTGCTTGCCTGCTGTCCAGCGGATAAAGAAACAGTTGGTTGAACCAGTCAGCCACCAGCCAATTGCCGTCCGGTGAAACAGTGGGATTCATTCCGTGCCTCAATGAGTTGGCGTCGGCAACAAACGGCTGGACATTCGCCTCGGTCACGCTGGTTGTCCACAATTCACCCGTGTTGTCGTCAGTGAACACCAGTGTGTTATTGTCCGGAAACCAAGCGGGTTGGCGGTCAATCCGTTGCGGCTTTGGAGGCGTGATAGGGATAGTAGATGAGTCCAGCAGCGAGAAAACTTCGAGAAGAAAAAAGGGAGTCGTCGTGATCGCGAACAAATCGGCATTGCTATGCCAAACCGGCCACACGTCGATTAGAGGTTCGGCGAGAAGTTCTCCGTCGTCGCTGATTATGGAAACGGCCCGCCCGCTGAAGCCCGTGATGTCCTCATAGGCGATCTTGGAACCGTCCGGCGACCAGGCGATTCGACCTAAGCCGTTTGCGCTAACAAGTCGTTTTGAGTCGCTGCCGTCAGGGCGCATTGTCCAGACGGCTGTGCGCGTGCGGTTTCGCCGGGAAAAAACGCAATCCGGGAACCATCAGGAGACCAATCCGGTGCAGCGCTGTCCACGGAATCCGGCGATAGGAATTCAGTTGCCCCACTGTGGAAATCGGCAATTCCGATCTGTTGTCGGCGATTTCTATCGAACCGGTCGAGCTGGAAGACCAGTTTATCTCCGCCAGGTGACCACGACGCGCGAATGGCGTGACCATCCAGGCTTACAATCTCGATTGGGGCCGCTCCTCCTGCGCTGCTGACTGCCCAGATTGTGAGATACCTATTGTGCGAGTCTCTTGCCGTGAATGCAACCCACTCGCCATCCTGTGACCAGGCGTGGTCCGCGGCAACAGGCAGGCTAGATGTCAGTTGCCGCTTTCTTCCGCTACTCAGGTTGAGCGCAAAAAGCTGGCCGCCGTTGTCTTCAACGTAAACGACTTCGTTTCTGGCCAAATGGTAGTCAAAGTAGTCATACCTGACAAACGCGTCAAATTCTCCCAGCTCTACAGTCCGGCTATCTGCCCATGCAAACGCCAGGAATTTGCTGAACTTGCCCTCAACGCCATACGCAATGAAGTTGCCATCCGGTGACCAGGCCGGATCTGTTTTGGCGCGCCGGTCATTGTTGAGCAAGACGGGGCGCGTCTCAAACACCGTTTTAGTTGAGTCATGGAACTTCAAATCGCAGCCCAGGCACAGCAGCATTAGAGCGAGTGCTTTGTGGATGTCCCTTCTTCCTGGCATATCATCCCCAGATTAAGTGAGAGCACTTGCGGTCGGGAGACCGTGACAGTATTTATTAAGAAATAACCGGCTAAGAATCAAGACATTTAAGGCCCGTTTGGCAGCTTGTAAAAGTTCAACATTAGTCTTCCGACAAATCAGTGTTGGATGTCGATCTAAGCATTCTGGAAGCCGAGCCTCCATTGCAATAATTCAACTTGACTTTTTTCAGAACTTTATCTAAGTTTCGCGAACTTACCACAACGATGAAGGAGCAGTACATGTTCGGTAAACGGATTTACCTCGTCTTCTCAACGTTTGTCTCTTTCGTTCTTCTCATCTTCTGCAATTCCGCGTCCGCACAATGGAACTGGAGTAACCGCGTCTCGGTTCAGGGTGATGGCGTCTTTATGGGCGGCGCAGGCCTGGCGTTCATCGGCGACGAAAGCTATTACGTCTTCAACTTGAGAACGGAGCTGGCGCTCGGAAAATTTGGGTTGGGCATCGATGTGCCTTTGCGCTTCAACACCAACGGCGGCAATCTGCGGGACGAAGATTGGGATACGACCTACGACTACCTCAGAGTGGTCCGCTATCTGCGCTACGGCCAGAAGCGCCGCACACCTGTCTACACCCGGCTCGGTACCCTCGATGGCGCTCGTCTCGGCCACGGTTTCATCATGAACTATTACACAAATGAAGCCCAATATGACGACCGCAAGATCGGTTCGGAATTCGACCTCAGGTTCAAGATGTGGGGACTCGAGACCATTGTCAGCAATTACGACCGGCCGGAAATTGTGGGTGGCCGGGCCTACGTGCTGCCATTGCGCAATATGGAGAATCTTCTTCTGATAAAGAAGTTGACCTTTGGCGCCACGGTTGTCTCAGACCGGGATCCGGATGAGACGAAAGCAACAAGTGACCGCGTGACCATTGCCGGGCTGGATGTCGAATTGCCGCTCTTGCGCAAGGGTCCGTTTTTCAGCACTGTTTATGCTGACTACGCGAAAATCTCAGATTTCGGCTCAGGCGCCGCAGTCGGTGTCGAATTCGGCTTGTGGAAACTCGGCGGTCTGGTTTCTTTGCGGGCCAAGCTGGAGAGACGATTCCTCGGCAAACAATTTCTGCCGGGCTATTTTGATCCATTCTACGAAGTTGAAAAATATCGCCTGGTCGATACGCTTGCGGTTGGCAAGACGGATCTGTTGCTGGCTCGGACCTCCAGTGAGCAAGGCACTTACGGCGAATTGTTTGGGCACGTCCTGAAGGTTGTCCGGCTGCTCGGCACTTTCGAACGCATCGACGGCCATCCCAACAGCGGCCGGCTGCACCTGGGGGCCTTGCTTTCAAGAGCGCTGCCGCGCATTTCCGCCCGCGCTCTTTACGACAAAACCGGCATCGAAGACGCCTCCGACGCCTTCAGCCTCGACGAGCGTTCGATTTTGCGTGCAGGCCTCGGTTACCAGATCAACAGTTACCTATATCTGTTCACGGACTATATCTGGACATTTCAGCGCGACGAGGTCACCGGCGAGTTGCAGACACAGCGACGCGTTGAACCACAGTTGAGTCTCGTGTTGCCATTGCGGTTCGGAGGAAGTTAATCAGAAGTCTACCATTGAGATAACTAAGACGAAGCCCGGTGCAGGGAGGTGTGTCGTGGCCTGGTTCTCGAAGCTGCACGCCGTGTTCAAGGAAGTAGTTTCATCGCTTCTGAATTTCGCATATCCGCCGTTCTGCCTGCTTTGCGAAGCCAGACTGGATGGCGATGAAAGACATGTCTGCAAGACCTGCTGGCAAGGCTTGCCAAACTATGATGATAGTGGCGAGTTACCCGATGATCTGCGCGGCAGGGGATTCTCCCACATCATTTCCTTGTGGCCGTTTGGGGACGAAGTTCAAAAGATAGTCCATGTCCTCAAATATGTTCGCATGTTGTCTCTGGGCGCCCGCATCGGCAGCGATCTTGCCGGCATCATTTCCCGCCACCAACTCTATCGAAGTGCCGATCTGATTGTCCCGGTGCCGCTTCACAAAAATCGATTTCGCGAACGCGGATACAATCAAAGCGCTCTGATTTCAAAATCTGCTGCCGGCGGTGCTGGCGCAGAGTTTCGGGATGATGTTCTGCTGCGAGTCCGGAACACGAAATCGCAAGCCCAGCTCAACGCAGTTGCACGGCAGAAGAATATGGTAGGCGCCTTCGAGGTGGCGAATGTCCGCGAAGTGAAGGGCAAGAAAGTCATCGTGGTGGACGATGTTTGCACGACTGGCGCAACTCTACAGGGATGTTGCGAAGCCTTGCTTGCCGCTGGCGCCACCCAGGTTCTGGCGCTCACGGCAGTCAGAACCGAGGCCGGAAAACCTGGAATTTCTGCTTGACATTTCGTTAAATAATCTTTATTTTAGCTTCGTTTTGGGCGGGCTGATGGCCCGTCGTTGTGTATAAAGACCTTCTGTTTTCCACTGGAACAAGGTCTGCAAAGGGGGACGGTATTGGCGGTTGCACGTCGCAACCATAGTCGTTCGGTGCCTGTGTTTTGGGCAATATCGAGCCTATCCTCTACCTTTCAATTATCTCAAGCAAGGAGAATCATCACATGTCTGTGAGAGTTGGGATCAACGGGTTTGGTCGCATAGGAAGAAATATCTTCAGAGCAGCAAAACTCTATGGTAAGGATGACGTTGAGTTCGTTGCCGTTAATGATTTGACTGATTCGGCTACGTTGGCGCACCTGCTGAAGTATGATTCAACCTTTGGCGTATTTGACGGCGATGTGAAAGCTGTCGGCGACAACCTGGTTGTCAACGGCAAGGAAATCAGAGTTACGGCAATCAAGGATCCCGCCGGATTGCCCTGGAAAGAGATGAATGTGGACGTCGTGATCGAATCGACGGGTTTGTTTACCGCCAGAGAGAGCGCCAGCAAGCATCTCGATGCGGGCGCAAAGAAAGTCGTGATCAGCGCGCCGGCCAAAAACCCGGACCTGACCGTTGTCTACGGCGTCAATCATAAGAAATACAACGCCGAGACTCACCATATCATTTCGAATGCATCGTGCACCACCAACTGTCTAACCCCTGTCGCCAAAGTCGTCCTGGATAACTTCGGCATTGTCAAGGGATTGATGACTACGATTCACGCCTTCACAAATGACCAGCGTATTCTTGATTTGCCCCATAAAGATTTGCGGCGCGGGCGGGCGGCCTCGGTCTCCATGATACCGACGACAACCGGCGCGGCCAAGGCAGTGGCTGAAGTTTTGCCTGAGCTTAAGGGCAAGATGGATGGCATGGCGATTCGCGTGCCAACACAAAATGTCTCGCTGGTCGATGTGGTCTTTCAATTGGAAAAGACCACCACTACCGAAGAATTGAACGCGGCCTTCAAACGCGCTGCGGAAAATGAGTTGAAGGGCGTTCTCGGCTATTCCGATGAACCTCTCGTATCAAAAGACTACAACTCAAACCCGCATTCTTCCATTGTCGATTCACTATCTACCAATGTCATGGATGGCAATTTCGCAAAAGTGCTGTCCTGGTATGACAATGAGTGGGGATTCTCGTGCCGGGTGCTTGATCTGATTCAATACATCTCCAGAAATCTGTAATTTACGGGTTGACCAAAGCCATGACAAACAGGCGATACATTATCGGCGGCAACTGGAAGATGTTCAAGACACCGGCCGAAGCAGCTTCAGCGGCCAAGGCGCTGAAAGTCAAGCTCATCAATGTCGAGAACGTCGATGTTGTGGTTTGTCCGCCGGCGGTCGATATTGTGCCGGTCGTCGAGATGCTGAAAGAAAGTACCGTGCGGGTTAGCGGTCAGAACATGCACTGGGAAGATGATGGCGCTTTTACCGGAGAGATTTCCGCGGGAATGTTGAAAGATGCCGGTTGCGACTACGTGGTTCTGGGGCATTCTGAAAGACGACATGTCTTCGGCGAGACCAATACGGAAGTCAATAAAAAGGTCTTGAAGGCACTGGCGCGGGGACTCAAGCCCATTTTTTGCGTGGGCGAGAAGTTGGAAGAGCGGGAGGCGGGTAAGACGGAATCCGTGGTTGGAGCGCAGGTCAGGGAAGGTCTGGCAGGGGTTTCTGTTGAGAGTGCGGACGATCTTGTGATTGCCTATGAACCGGTTTGGGCGATCGGAACAGGCGTGACAGCTACGCCCGAACATGCGGAAGATGTGCACCGGTATATTCGTGAGTTGCTGGCAGATGTGTTCAGTCCCGGCCTCGCAAGCCGGCTTCGCATCCAATATGGCGGTAGTGTCAAACCCTCAAATGCTGAATCATTGTTAAGTCGGGAAAATATTGACGGAGCTCTGGTTGGTGGCGCGAGCCTCGATCCGGATAGCTTCACGGAAATTGTTAAAGCAGCAGAAAACTTGAGTACCTAAGAATATGGTTACCTTTTTATATGTCCTTTTTATAATCTCCTGCTTTGGTCTGACCTTGAGCATCCTATTGCAGTCCAGCAAGGGTGGTGGGTTGGCTGGCGCTTTTGGTGGAGGCGGAGGTGATATGGGAGCAGTATTTGGCGGCCGTGGCGCGGCAACTTTTCTGAGCCGCATGACCACGGGACTGGCCACAGCGTTCTTGCTCCTTTCGCTCGTGCTCTCTCTTGTCAATCGCGGCGTGGAGGCAGATGGCGGTCTGGTACAGCAGGAACAGCAGAAACGTTCATCAGTGCCGGCAAGTGTGCCTATCGTTCCGACGCAAGAGACGCAGGGCCTGATTCCGGCTCAAATACCAATACCGGATGCTTCAGTGCCTGCCGATTCAACGAAGTAGGCTTGATTTTTATACAGTCATCATGGCATGCCGAAGTGGTGGAACTGGTAGACACGCACGGTTGAGGGCCGTGTGGGGCAACCCATGGGGGTTCGAGTCCCCCCTTCGGCACTAGATTTTTGGTTTCATTCATTCCTCGTGACATCTCTGTTGGAATAATATCAATAGAAACTGCAATATATATATAAGTAGCGGCCTTCTTAGTGAGGGAGGCTGCTTGGAGAATTCGACCTGATTTATTGAGGTCCTACCAATTTATGGCAAAAAGCACGGGAGGTTTTGTATGAGTTTTTTGAAGATCAATCGAGTCAGCATGATGAGCCTGTTTCTGGCGCTGTTCCTGGTTGGGAATCTGATGGCCCAGGATCTGGCCACGCAGAAGCAAACCATTATCAAGAGCGTTGCAGAGATTGACAAGAAGTTGGCTGGCGCCAGCGCAGATGAATATGAGACCCTCAAAAAGGAGCGGGATAACCTGGCCGCACAGCTGAAAGATGTCAATGCCAAACTCATGGCCGACGTCGATGCGATGAAGAAAATCAATGACGCCAAGCGTGAATACAACAACGGCAACGACAAGTACAAACTTCAGCAATACCAGGGTTCAATTGTCCATTACGACAAGGCGGTCACATTGGACCCGACTTTCTATCTGGCATATTACGGTAAAGGGCTGGCGCTCAAGAAGATGCGTAAATCCACAGATGCGGTGGTCGCGTTTCAGGCGTGTGTTGAGCAGAACCCGACCTATGCAAATGCCTATGTCGAAATGGGGAAAATCTATTCCAGGATGGGGCAGACTGACAACGCTATCAAGACCTACAAGACCGCGGTGGAGAACAGCCCCACTTCGTTCAAGGCGTTCTATCAGCTTGGCGCTGTCTACCTTGACAAGAAAAAGGATTACAACCGGGCTGCCGAGAATTTTGACAAGGCAACGCAACTCAAGCCGGACTACGATCTGGCGTATTACAGCCTCGGAGTCAGCCTCACCGAGCTTAATCGGTTTGATGCTGCGTTAATGGCGTTGGATCAGGCAGTTGAGGTAACCAAGAGAAGAAGGTGGGAGTCGCCGCATTATCGTAAGGCCGTGATTTACAACAAGCGCAATGCTTACGCCAAGGCCAAGGCTGCGGCTGACGAAGCACTCAAGAATAAGAAGAACTACGCACCGGCTGCTTACGAAGCCGGCAAGGCTTGCAAAGAACTCAGCCAATACAACCAGGCGATTACTTACTTCAAGATTGCGCAGAAGGACAGAAACTGGAAGCGGACTGCCGATTACGAAATTGACCTGATCGTGAATCGTGACAAATACGGCGGCAATTGATCTTTGAGTTGAATCCAAGAAAACGCCCATCTTTAAGATGGGTGTTTTTTTTTATTTTCACCTCCCTCACTACTACGTCTGATACCGGCGATGAAAAAACCCTGGCTGAAATTTTATGAGCAGGAGGTCCCGAAGACCATTGACATTCCGGACCTGACGCTACTCGATGTTTTTCGTGACGCCGTTGAAACACACCCAAACGGTGTGGCGATACGGTATTTTGGCAAGACTCTAACCTACGGCCAGGTTGGCAGCCTGGTCTCGCAGTTTGCCGTGGCGCTGCATCGTCTCGGCATCTCGCCCGGCGACCGCGTGGCCCTGATGCTGCCAAACATTCCGCAGTATGTTGTCTTTCACTTCGCCATCCTGCAGGTTGGGGCGGTGATTGTGCCCACCAACCCACTTTATGTGGGGCGCGAAGTAAAGTACCAACTCAACAATAGTGGCGCCAAGGCAATTGTGACGCTGGATCGCTTTTTCCCAACAATCAAGGATGTTTGGGCCGAGACCGGTCTTGAAAATGTGATTTTGACCAAGGCGCAACACTACCTGCCGCTTCCACTGAAGTGGCTCTATCCGCTCAAGGCTCGAAAAGCCGGAGCATTTGTCAAAGTTGCGCGCCAGCCCCGCGTTCATTTCTATGAGGAGCTTGAGTCTGAGCAATTTCCGATAGACCCACCAGACCACGAGATCAAGTCATCAGATGTCGCGATTCTCTTGTACACGGGCGGCACAACGGGTGTTTCAAAAGGCGCCGTGCTGACCCACAGAAATCTGGTTTCGAACGTCGTTCAAATCAAATCGTGGTACGTTGGTGTTGAAGAGAAGAAAGAAATTATCCTGTCAGCGCTTCCATTCTTCCATAGTTACGGCCTTACAACTTGTCTACACAAAGCTGTTTTTCTCAAGTCGCAAATGGTTCTGGTACCGAACCCGCGGGATATCAAGACCCTGTTGAAAGCCATCGAGAAGGAAAAAGCAACTCTGTTCCCTGGCGTGCCAACTTTGTTCGTAGCCATCAATAATTTTCCGGGTGTCGAGAAATACGATCTATCTTCCATCAAGGGCTGTATCAGCGGTGGCGCGGCCTTGCCCGTGCAGGTCGCTCGCCAGTTTGAGCGCATCTCGGGTGGTAAGCTCGTGGAAGGCTACGGATTATCAGAAACTTCGCCGGTCACCCATGCGAATCCTTTGCACGGCGGGAGAAAGGAAGGCTCTGTTGGAATGCCATTGCCCAATACTGATGCGGCTGTCGTTGACCCGACATCCAAAAAGCCGGTGGCGGTCGGAGAAGTAGGAGAAATGGCGGTCAAGGGTCCGCAGGTGATGCAAGGTTACTGGCAGATGGACGAAGAAACCAAGCTCGTTCTCCATGAAGGTTGGCTCTACACGGGTGATGTCGCGCGAATGGACGAAGACGGCTACTTCTACATCGTCGATCGCAAGAAGGATATGATAATTGCCGGAGGATTCAATATCTATCCCCGTGAGATCGAGGAAGTTCTTTTCGAGTGTCCGCAAATACTTGAAGCGGCAGTCATTGGCGTGCCGGATGAATACCGCGGCGAAACCGTTAAAGCGTTCGTTGTTCTGAAAGAAGGGGAGCACCTGACGGAAGAGGAAGTCACCAGTTATTGTCGCGCCAGACTCGCCGCGTTCAAAGTGCCGCGCCAAGTTGAGTTTAGGGAATCGCTGCCGAAAAGTAATATCGGGAAAGTGCTTCGCCGCGTGCTCAAAGAAGAAGATGCCCGTGTTGTTGACACCGCATGACTCGAGAAATTCGTTGCTAAATTGGGTTGAAGTCATAGATTTGCTATTACGCAGGGTTTGGGCAACATAGATCATGCCATGGAATCATCCAAGATCGCGTTTGAAAGGATTGAGGGGTACGAGCAGGTTATCCGCATTCCTTTGGCGAACATACAGGACTCGAAATTCGTTTTTGAGGTATTGAAAGATACCTTTGAAGAGTGTTTCCAAAACGGCGAATCGCGATTCGTCGTTGATCTTGAAAACGTCCAGTTACCTTCCTCGTCTCTAATTGCCCTCCTGATTGAAGCTACTTCCCGGGCTCGACGTCTGGATGGGGACATAAAGATTCTCAACCTGAGTACCAAAACACTTGCCCATTTGAGTACGTTCTCACCAAAGAACTATCTGTCGATTGAAGACAATGAGGATACGGCTCTGCAGGATTTTCCGGCGGAACCAAACCTGTCTAACAACCGTACGGCGCCTGTGAAATCGGATGTCGCTGCAGCAGCGGAGCATGCAGACAACCCGGTACCTCCTCCTGCACCAGATATGCCCGAAGAGAGCGCAACGCCACCGGAACCCGCAACTCCTGCCGAGCCCACCACCACGAAGACCGATCTGGCTGCAACTGCGGGAGACCCCATCCCGGGCGTCGATATCGTCGATGATCCGCTGATCGAGAAATTGCGCGATGAACTCAGTCCGCAACCCGCGCCCGAGCATCAATCTGAGCCCGAGCATCAACCTGAGCCCGAACATCAACCTGAGCCCGAACATCAGCCTGAGCCGGTGAACGACAATGCGGTGACAGAAGCGCAAAAGGGTGAGCGCAACCACCTGCGTGTAAAGAGTGCCACAAACAACCTCTACACCATTTGCGATTTTGTAACCAACTACGCCGACAGAGCCGGGCTTGATAGCAAGGAAGTTGGCAAGATGAAGATCGCAGTGTACGAGGCATGTCTGAATGTTATCGAACACGCCTACCATTCGAACTCTGACAACTGGATTGATGTCTGGATTGAGTATAATGTTGAAATGTTCAAGATTATTATTCAGGACTACGGCGCCGGTTTCGATGGTTTTTCGAACAAAAAATACGATGTCGTTTCTGCAATGGATGATCGACAGACCGGTGGTTTCGGCCTGTATATTATACGTCGTTCAATGGACGAGCTTGACTACCGTCCTGACCCACGGCGAGGCAATCGGTTGACCATGATCAAGTTTATAAAATGACAAAACCTAGCCTGAAAACTCAAGTCGCGGAGTTCCGGAAAACAAAGAAACGCCTGATTCCTGCTCTCATTGGGCTCGGTGTCGTGGGGCTCGGGCTCCCGATATTGCCAGGTGTCGCGCTACTTGTACTCGCGTTTTCTCTTGCGATGCCCGGGCAAGCTGAAAGGGCACTTCGGAAGATACGTAGCCTGTTGTTCCGGGGTGACCATGTTTAGCGGTTGGTCATTTCGCTCTTCCTGGCTCTTTTTGGCGATTGGCGTTTTCGTCGGTCTGGTGATTGCGGCCGGTTTCAACCTGAGCCATTCACCCCAAGATGAGCGACAGTTTTACGACGGAACAAACCTCGTGCTTGGCTCGCAGCAGGCCATCCCGCAGCAAATACTTGCGCTTAAAAACACCAGTGACGCGTTTGTTTACATCGCTGAACGCGTGGTTCCAACGGTTGTTACCATAGAATCATCGCGCCTCATTAGCACGTCCGAGCTTCAAAAATTTCATGACCGCGATGAACTCCGTGATTTCTTCCGTTTTCGAGTTCCTGACGAGCTTCGGCAACAAGGCTCTGGATCTGGAATTATCGTATCACCGGATGGATTCATTCTCACCAATGTCCATGTCGTCGATAAGGCAGACAGAGTTCGCGTTGTGTTGCAGGACAATCGCGAGTACGATGCAAGCATCGTCGGTCTTGACCCGCTCACCGAGGTCGCGGTCGTTAAAATTGCTGCCAGCGATTTACCTGTCGCGCCGCTAGGCAATTCTGATAGCGTCAGAGTTGGTGAGTGGGTATTGGCCATCGGCAACCCTCTTGAGCTGCGATCCACCGTCACGGCTGGAATCATCAGCGCCAAAGAGCGAGAGATTGACATCATCGACGATACTTACAGCGTCGAGAGCTTCCTTCAAACCGATGCCGCCATCAATCCGGGCAACAGCGGTGGCGCGCTGGTTAATCTCAATGGTCAGGTCGTCGGCGTGAACACCGCGATTGCTACGGAAACCGGATACAGCGCGGGTTTCGGTTTTGCGATACCCATCAACCTGGCCAAGAAAATCATGTTCGATCTCATCGACAAAGGCCGAGTTGATCGGGGATACCTTGGCATTGCCATGCAGAACATAGATGAGAAACGGGCAAGGGCGCTGTCTATGGACAAGCCGCGCGGTGTTTTTATCGACCGTGTTCTGCGTGGCAGTCCGGCAGCCGAGGCTGGGGTAAGGTCAAAAGATGTCGTTCTCCAGGTTGACACACATCAGGTTACGAAAAGCAACCAGGTGCAGGCCCTCATCGCTAAAAAAAGCCCCGGTGAGAGTGTGGTGCTGCGCATCTGGAGGTCAGGCCGTGAAATGGACCTGGATGTCGTGCTTGGTAGACGGCAGGAAACTATCGTGACGCATCGGAAACCTACTCGAGAACGCGGACCGTCGGGTCTGGGTTTGACGGTCGAGAGCCTCACTCGGGAACGTGCATCTGAGATGAAGTACACCGGCCCGCTCGGAGTTATCGTTACCGGAGTTGTCCGGCTTGGGCCCGCAGACGATTCCGGCATTATGGAAGATGACATCATTGTGGAGATTGACGATACCCGGATTGAATCAGCCCACCAGTTTCAGGAATCGATCCAACGACTGGAGCCGGGTGGAGTGGTGATTCTAACGCTGAGCAGGTTCAACGAAACGATTCACGTCTTTCTGGAAGTCCCGCCGCACGAATAAGCCTGGCTGCTTTCTGCTATCATTTTTCCGAGGTTCTTAATCAGTTCATCTGCCACAATGGCGTGAGCCTCGAGCCCTCTGCCATAAGTACCCGTCGATGCACCGTTGTCACATCTGTGCAAAATCAATAAAAACATATATCAACAAGCGTCTTGTTCGCTGGCATGACAGTTGCATGCTTTGTGCGTTTGAATTTTCAGTGCGACTCTTTGTCGGGCATCACTCTGATGTTGAAATGAGCATTTTGTATGCAGCAAGAAGATTACTACAAAATACTTCAGGTCAGCGAGAACGCGACCTTCGATGAGATAAAGAAGGCGTACAGAACGCTGGCGAAGGAGAACCACCCGGATGCTCATGCGGGGGACAAGCGCCGCGAGGCGCTGTTCAAAGAGATCTCGGAGGCCTACAGCGTGCTCAGTGACTCCAAGAAACGCCAGCAGTATGACCAGATGCGGCGTTTCGGGTTCCCGGGACGGCAGTCTCGTAGCGGCTTTCAGCAACCCGGGCTTGACTTCGATTTCAGCGACATTTTCGGAAATCCGGTGCGCAACGGCCGCCCAGGGGGCCGCCAGGGGGATTTCAACCTGGATGACAGTTTTGGTTTCGGTGGCTTAGGTGACCTGTTCAGCCAGATCTTTGACAAACAACCGGGTTTCAGGCATCGCCCGACTGCGACCAGGCCTGACAACGACATACAAGCTAGCCTCGAAATCCCGTTTGAGACAGCCGTGCTTGGTGGCAAGACCAAATTTGCTGTCGCGGAGAAGAATGGCAAGCAGTTTACGCTCAACATACCGCCAGGCACTGAGCACGGAAAGAGACTCAGGATTTCTGGACATGGAGGGCCTGCCAGGGCGGGGCTTTCTGCCGGAGACCTCATCGTTACCGTCAACGTGGCCAAACATCGTTTTTTCCAGATTGATGGCATGGATATTTATTGCGAGATTCCGCTGGCTCGCGAGAAAGCCAAGAGAGGGACCAAGGTTCGGGTAAAGACGGTGTACGGAAACACAGTAGAGCTTAACGTTCCGCCTAACACAGCTAAGAGCAAGACATTTCGCCTTCGTGGGGTCGGTATCCGTAGTAAGGATGTCCAGGGTGATCAATACGTGAAGATCAAATTGAGTTGAGATGATTTGAGAAAAACAGCCAGAGGAACTTTCTCGCCGCAACTCTGGTTTGATTCATTGAAAAATTTGATCTATAGCGTGAACAAGGAGATAACAGCATGACTTACAATACACAGGGCACTAGAAAAAAGACGATCATCCTGTTTTCGGTTGCCCTCGGCATTATTATTGGCTTGATTCTGGCGGGCAACTTCGACCTAACGGGCCGAGGATTTGCTGATGGCGAAACCGGTGCTCAGGTTCAAAATTCGGCAGCGCCCCTGGAAGCTGTCAATTCTGACCTGGAAAGCACCAGCCGGGCATTTGTCGCAATCGCGAAGAAGGTCACTCCGACAGTCGTTTCAATCACCAGCGAAAAAGTGGTGAAAGTAAAAGACCCGTTTTCAAACTTCTTCCATAAAGATGAGTTCTTTAAACGATTTTTCCGTTCCCCGGATGGGGGGCAGGAATACAAGCAGCGTGGACTTGGCTCTGGTGTTGTTGTTTCTCCGGAGGGCTACATCCTGACCAACTACCACGTCGTGAAGGAAGCAGACGAAATCAATGTCATGCTCGACAAAAAGCCCTATCAGGCAAGAGTCGTGGGTACCGACCCGGCGACCGACATCGCTGTCGTGAAAATCGATGAGACAGACTTGCCGGCGATTGCATTTGGCAATTCTGATGCACTCGAAGTTGGGGAATGGGTTCTGGCCATCGGCAGCCCTTTTGACCTGAGGTTGCAGCACACGGTGACTTCGGGCATTATCAGCGCAAAGGGCCGTACTCTCAATCTCAGTGGTGAATTGACCTACCAGGATTTTATTCAGACGGATGCCGCCATCAATCCGGGCAATAGTGGTGGCGCATTGGTTAACATTCGGGGCGAGCTTATCGGAATCAACACAGCGATATATGCTGGCAATGCCGGCGGTAACGTCGGAATCGGTTTTGCCGTCCCGGTGAACCTTGCCAAGCAGGTCATGGACGATTTGATCGAACATGGCGAGGTCGTGCGCGGGTATCTTGGTGTCTACATTAATACGCTTGATGCAGAACTGAGCGAAGCCCTCGAGATCGATGACAACGAAGGCGCGGTGGTGACGCAGGTTGTCGAAGATACACCCGCGGACAAAGCTGGCCTGCAGAAGTATGATGTCATCACGGAAGTTGATGGCCAAAAGATCAGCGATTCACAAGGCTTGACTAATTTGGTCGCGTCATTTAGACCGGGCGAGAAGATTCGCTTGCAGGTCATTCGCGACGGCAAGAAGAAGATGCTCACGGTTTTGCTTGAGCGACGACCTGGGGCCGGTGAGCGACCAGCTCTGGGTTCGACAGATGAGCCGACGTCCAACAAACTTGGCCTACGGCTCTCCGATCTAACTGATGAACTCGCTGAGCGCTACGGATATCAAGACCAAAGTGGCGTTCTTGTAGCTCATGTTGAGAACAATTCCGTAGCTCAGGAAAAGGGGATGCGTTCAGGTGATCTAATTCTCGAAGTCGATCGCAAGAAGGTAAAGAGCCTGCGGGACATGCAAACGGTTCTTCACGTCCTGGAGTCCGGCAAGATCGTATTGTTCCAAATAAAGCGGGGAAATAACAACCATTTTATTGCAATGAAGGTCCCGGGCTAGATTGGTCTGAAGCTCAGCACCGAAACCGACAGAAGGAAAGAGTTCGCTATGCCAACGTATGAGTATGCTTGCGATGAATGCAAGCATCAGTTCGAAGAGTTCCAAAGCATCACTGCGCAGCCGATAAAAGAATGCCCCAGTTGCAAGGGTGCAGTGAGACGACTGATAAGTGCGGGAAATGGTTTGATTTTCAAGGGTTCGGGTTTTTACATAACCGACTACAAGAAAACCAACAGCAGCTCCGGTTCGCCAGCGAAGTCCAATTCGCCAGCAAAGTCCAGTTCGAAGCCTGCGACTGAATCTTCCAAGTCGACTAAACCAAGCAAACCAGAGGCGTCATCCGATTGAGCAGGGCGTCCGCCACCTAAAGGGCGTAATTCGCCCTTTTTTTATGCCACATTGGCAGAGACGGCGATATTGTCGTATCCTTCTCATAGCAGGTGTGTTGCTATGAGATTGTGTTCAAGATGTTGTTTTTCATTGTGATATAGTCTGTTCTAAACTGCATCAAGTCGATGGCATGTTCTTTGCGGTCAATGGCCGACAGTTCTGCTATCGGTTAATCTGCGAGCATAAGAATATATAGAAATTTCGAACTGAAGGAGGTCTTAAATGAGCAAAATTATCGGTATTGACTTGGGGACCACAAATTCGTGCGTCGCTGTTATGGAAGGCGGCGAGCCGGTCGTCATACCGAATTCGGAAGGGGCGCGCACCACGCCCTCGATTGTCGCTTTTTCGAAGAGCGGCGAGAGACTTGTCGGACAGGTTGCCAAAAGACAAGCTATCACCAATCCCGAGAACACCATTTTTTCCATCAAGAGATTCGTGGGTCGGCGATATGGTGAGGTTGCCAACGAAATCGGTGAAGTGCCCTATAAGGTAGTCAAGGGTTCAAACGATGTCGCCAAGGTCAAGATTCAGGATAAAGAATATTCTCCGCAGGAAATCTCGGCTATGGTATTGCAGAAGATGAAGCAAACCGCCGAAGATTACCTCGGCCAAAAAGTGACCGCTGCCGTGATAACCGTCCCGGCATATTTCAACGACAGCCAGCGCCAGGCTACCAAAGAGGCTGGCGAAATTGCCGGCCTTGAGGTCAAACGCATCATCAACGAGCCCACGGCTGCCTCTCTGGCGTATGGCCTGGATAAGACAACTGAGCAGAAAATAGCTGTTTACGATCTCGGCGGCGGCACCTTCGATATTTCCATTTTGGAGATTGGCGATGGCGTTTTCGAAGTCAAATCTACCAGCGGCGACACTCATCTGGGTGGCGACGATTTCGACCAACGCATCATCGAGTGGATCGTTGACGAGTTCAAGAAGCAGGAAGGCGTTGATCTTTCGAAAGATCCTATGGCTGTACAGCGGCTGAAAGAAGCCTCCGAAAAAACCAAATGCGAGCTTTCTACTGTCGCTCAAACAGATATCAATCTGCCGTTTATTACCGCGACTGAATCAGGCCCAAAGCACTTGAACCTGACCTTGACCAGGGCAAAGTTCGAGCAACTCTGCGACGACCTTTTCCGCCGCACTCTCGACCCTTGCAAGGCGGCTTTGAAGGACGCTGGCATGAACCCGGGTGACATTGACGAGGTCGTGATGGTTGGGGGGTCAACGCGCATGCCCAAAGTTCAGGAATTGGTCAAGGAATTATTCGGAAAAGAGCCACATAAGGGCGTGAACGCTGATGAAGTCGTTGCGGTTGGGGCTGCCATACAGGGTGGTGTCCTGGCTGGCGATGTTAAAGATGTGCTGCTCCTGGACGTAACGCCGCTGTCTCTCGGTATCGAGACACTTGGTGGCGTGACGACCAAGCTGATCGAAGCCAATACCACAATCCCAACTCAGAAATCCGAAATTTTTTCGACCGCGGCAGACAATCAAACCTCTGTAGAGATTCACGTTCTGCAGGGCGAACGCGAGATGGCGCTGGATAATCGTACGCTCGGAAAATTCATTCTCGACGGCATTCCGCCGGCGCCACGGGGTATTCCGCAAGTTGAAGTCACCTTCGATCTCGATGCAAATGGCATACTTAGCGTCTCTGCAAAAGACAAAGCCACCAACAAAGAGCAGAAGATTCGCATCGAGGCTTCGACCGGCCTATCCAAAGATGAAGTGGACAAGCTGAAGAATGACGCAAAGTCACATGCGGCCGAAGATAAGAAAAAGCGTGAGTCCGTCGATATCAGAAATCAAGCCGATCAGATCGTCTATCAGACCGAGAAGAACATAAGTGAAATGGGTGATAAGCTGGAAGCGGATGACAAGGGCAAGCTGGAAGCAGGCGTCGGGCGGGTCAAGGAAGCACTCAAATCAGACAATGCTGATGAGATGAACTCTGCCACGGAAGCATTGAGCCAAATATGGAATGAAATGGCCAGCAAAATGTATCAGCAGCCTGGCGATGGGGAAGCTGCGGACGCCCAGACCTCTGAAACTCAAAAAGATGACAAGGTCGAAGAAGCCGATTTCGAAGTTGTCGATGACGACGCTAAGAAGTAAGAGCCCCGTGAGACAAGCAATCCTGAAAGGCGAGAATTCCAGAATTCTCGCCTTTTTTTTCTCGTGTTTTGCTTGATGTGGAAAGACGTGCTCTGGTCAAAAATTGCTTGATTTTAACATAAGAAATCTTAACATAGAAACTCTGTACCGGACTATTTTTGGAGGATCAATTTCCATGAAGCACGTTTTTGCATTTACCTTGGCTTGCAGCCTTCTATTCTTGGCTTCGAGTTGCGCCGACCAGGAAACCGCGGCTGAGCTTTTTAGCAAAGGACAGAAGTTTGAGCAGGAAGAGAAGTTTGACGAGGCACTTCATGCCTATGAGAAGCTGACCAAGATTCATCCGGATGACGCCCAGGCCGATGACGCCTTGCAGAAAGCCGCATTCATTTATTACAACAATTCAGGCGATTTTCACAAGGCGATTGAGTGCCACGAGCGCCTCGTTGAGCATTTCCCTGAGAGCGATTTCGTGCAGCAAGCTCAGTTCATGGTCGGGTTCATCTACGCCAATGATCTGAAGGATTTGGAAAAAGCGAAAGTAGCCTACAACGAATTCCTGGAATTGCACCCGGACAGCGAACTTGCGGACGATGTGCAGTGGGAGTTGGAGCACCTGGGGCAGGATGTCAACGAGCAGCTACTCAATCTCTTCGGAGACGAGAAGACCAATGGAGAAGCCAAAGTAGATTGACCACGCTTGATTTTGTTTTCCAAATAAAAGCCGAAATTCATTAATTTCACTGCCTGAAGTTAACGTAAATTCGGCTTTTTTTTGCTCTTATCGCCAAAGTTCTTGCCCAGGAACTTTGTCCAATTTGACCAAGTATATTATTCGTTATTTTCAGGTAGGCAGAGCATGCGCAAGATTATACTCATTTGTTTTGCCTGGGCCAGCACGTGCCAGGCTCAAGACAGCGTCAGGGTCGCGACTCCCGATTACTCCAGCCCGGTGAGAGTGACCAGCAGCCTTGATGCGGAAGACGTAGCTCAAAACCGGGCGCGTTCGTACACCGTGACAGTCAATTGGCAGGGTGATCTCGACCGCTTTGAAGTTGTGAAGGTTGAAACACCGGTCCTCACGAATCTTGACGTCGTTGCAACGGCCTCATCGAATTGGGTGGGAGATAGAGGAGATGGCCAGGAGGTCGTCAAGACGTACGAGTTCACTTTGGCGCCCCAGGAAATGGGGATGGCGTACATCGACGGCGCTCTCGTCGAATACCGGGACAACGCGGTTGACCGTGTGGAGCGGCTCATGACCAACAGGATTGCCGTCCGCGTCACTGAGCCAATTCTTGAGCGCGATACAGCACTGTATCTGCGAATTACGTTAGGGATTTTGATGCTCGGCTGCCTGGCAGTCGTCGCGGTCATCACCCTGAGACGAAGGCGTCGTGCCCGGGCCGAATCTCAGGCAAAGGAAACGGAGCAGACGCTTGAAGAACGCTACCTTGACAAGATGCGCACTTCGGTTTTGTTGGGTAAACAGAGTAACTCCGAATCGTTTGCAATATTGTCTAGAATGCTCAGGAAATATCTCTCTGAAAAATGTGACCTTTCGCTTATGGGGATGAGCACGGATGAAGTCCGAACTTGCCTGCTGCAGGGGGCCGTTGACAGAGAAATCGTTGAACACAGCGACGAAGTGCTTCGCGCTTCGGATGTCGCGAGATTTTCAGGTGGAGACGTTGACCGCGCTTCGCTGGATCGGGCATACACACTCGTAGAGGGTATTCTGCAAAACGGGCTCGATCGGCGGCAGGCAGGAGATTCTCAGCCGAATGAAACTCTGCAATCATAAGCAAAACAGGAGGACGAATGGCGATTGACATTCAGGCCATCAATGATAAGATTCAAAAAGAAAGCGAATTTATCGACACCCTGACAAACGAGGTGTCAAAGGTGATTGTTGGGCAGCGCTATATGATAGAGCGGCTGCTCATTGGTCTTTTGGCGAACGGCCATGTGTTGTTGGAAGGTGTACCCGGCTTGGCCAAAACCATGGCTGTGAAGACCTTGTCGTCCACCATTCAAACCAAATTCCAACGCATCCAGTTTACCCCGGACCTGCTGCCTGCCGACCTGCTGGGCACTCTGATTTATGACCAGCACAAGGGTGAGTTTTCGACGAAAAAAGGACCCATTTTTTCGAACCTCGTGCTCGCTGACGAGATCAACCGTTCGCCCGCCAAAGTGCAGTCGGCGCTTCTGGAAGCGATGATGGAGCGTCAGGTCACGCTTGGCGACAACACCTTCCCGCTTGATGATCCTTTTCTGGTGCTGGCCACTCAGAACCCGATCGAGCAGGAGGGAACTTATCCGCTACCAGAGGCGCAGATTGACCGCTTCATGCTCAAACTTTCTGTCGGCTACCCTAGCAAAGACGAAGAACTGGAAATTATGCGGCGCATGGCAGGCAATGAAACACCTTCAGTTAGCCCGGTCGTAACACCGCAGCAGATCGTGGCAGCACGGTCTCTGGTCAACGAGGTCTACCTTGATGAGAAAGTCGAACGCTACATCATTGACATCGTTTTTGCTACCCGAAACCCCAAGGACTACGGCCTAGATGAACTGCAAGACCTGATCGCGTTCGGCGCGTCGCCGAGAGCGTCCATCAATTTACATCAGGCTGCAAAAGCGCACGCCTTTCTACGCCGGCGTGGCTATGTGACGCCCGAAGATATCCGCTCCATCGGTATGGACGTGTTGCGCCACCGTGTCATGGTGACCTATGAGGCCGAGGCCGAGGAACTGACTTCCGAGGATATCGTTCGCAAGGTATTGAACAAAATCGAAGTGCCGTAAATGGTCCCTAAAGATATCCTGAGAAAGGTAAAACGAATCGAAATCCAGACGCGTGGTCTGGTCAACGATGTCTTCTCCGGGGAGTACCACTCGGTGTTCAAGGGCCGGGGCATGGAGTTCGCCGAGGTGCGCGAATACCAGATGGGGGACGAGATTCGCACCATCGACTGGAATGTCTCGGCACGCATGGGTCACCCCTACGTTAAGGTCTTCGAGGAAGAGCGCGAGCTGACTGTCATGCTGGTGGTGGACGTCAGTTCCTCCGGAGAGTTCGGGACCTACGAGCGCATGAAGGGGGAGATTGCGATTGAGATTTGTGCTCTATTGGCATTCTCGGCAATCAAGAACAATGACAAAGTCGGGCTCATCATCTTCACCGATCGCATCGAAAAGTTTGTGCCGCCAAAGAAGGGAAAGAAGCATGTGCTGCGGGTTTTGCGCGAGCTGCTCTATCACGAACCCGAGGGGCGTGGTACAAACATCGCCATGGCGCTTGAATATCTGAGCCGGGTCATGCATCGCCGTTCCGTGGTTTTCCTGGTCTCAGATTTCATCTCCGACGATTATCAGAAAGCCATGCAGGTCGCCAACCGACGCCACGATCTGGTGGCCATCACGGTGACTGACCCGAGGGAGATGGAGTTGCCCGACATCGGGATGGTTGAGCTTGAAGACGCCGAGACAGGCGAGGTTGTGCTCATCGATACGGCGGATACCACAACACGCACGATGTTTGGAACAAAAACATCCGAACAAAAACAGGTGCGCGACAAGCTGCTGCGTTCTCTTAATATTGATACAATCGACATCCGAACGAACATATCGTACGTCGAGCCACTCATCCGGTTTTTTCGGATGCGCGCCAAGAGGTTTCACTAGCCTAGTCATGATATTTTGCCGGAGGGGTAAAATGAAGAAATCCATTAAAGGAACAGGTGTCTGGTTGAGCGCCGCGGTGCTGATTGGTTTGGCGGCCTGTCAGCAAAACAGTACCGCACCTCGGTTTACTGCCGAGAAAGTCAGAGATTACGCCAGTTCTCTCTACAATAATCAGCTCTATCAGCAAGCGGTCGACCAATATAACTACTACCTCGACACCTACAAGCCCGATGACTCCGAAGCTGCCAACATCAACTACACTATCGGCAACATCTACTTCGAGCGCGTGCATGACTATCAAAATGCTTTGAGCTACTATCTTAGGATTAAGCATCTGTACCCCGAGAGCCAGGTCGTTGATGAGACCAACAAGAAAGTGGTGGCCTGCCTGGAGCGTTTGCAGCGCTCGGCGGACGCACAGCAGGTTATGGAAGAATCCGTCCTTCTCGACCCAACTCAGGCAAAGAAAAGACGACCGGGTGAGGTTGTTGCGAAAATTGGCAAGCGCCAGATCACAACCGGCGATCTGGCCTATGAAATCTCCCAGCTCCCGCCTTACGTTCGCTCGCAGCTCGATGACAGGAGCAAGAAGAAAGATTTTCTCCGGCAGTATATCGCAACTGAGTTGTTCTATACCTCCGCCAAACGAAAGGGCCTGGATAAGGACAAAGGTGTGATCGAAGCCGCTTTTCAGGCAAAGAAAACCAGCATGGTGCAAAAGCTGTTGGAAGAAGAAATCTCGCAGGAAGTCAATCTGTCGGAAGGCGATGTTGAGCTTTTCTACAAGGCGCATCAGAAGCGCTACTCGACCCGCAACGAAGACGGCAGCACGAAAGAGGTTAAGGCGCTCGCCGATGTTCGTGGGAAGGTCATGCAGGACCTGATTCTTCAGAAACAGAAAGAGGCGTACGACATATTGGTGCAACGAATGATGAGGGAACGAGCAGTCGAGATTTATGCAGATAAGCTTTAGAAAAATGTCCGGCCTTTCAGCCACTCCAGCCCGCCTGCTTTTCTTGCTGGCTACTCTGGTAGCGAGCGCAGCGGCAGTTCAGAGCGGCATTTCCATTGATTCTCGCGTAGACAAGAGCGCGATTAAGATTGGCGACCTGATCACCTACACGGTCGAACTGAGCCACGCACCCGAAATTCAGGTTGAAATGCCGGCGTTGGCGGCGAATCTTGGCGCTTTCGAAATACGGGATTACCAGGTGCATGATCCGGTCGAACGCGACGGCGCCATCTCGCAGAGAGTGGACTACGTCATCTCAACCTTCGATGTTGGAGATTTTGTTATCCCGCCACTCGTTTTTCACTACCTGGCCCCCGGAGACTCACTCAAGCACGAGCTTAAAACGCAGAAAATCAGCATTGTCGTCGAAAGTTTGAAACCGAGTGAAACGGGTGACATCCGCGACATCAAGCCACCGGAACGCCTGCCGGATGACTATCGCCGGCTGATTATCTGGGCGAGTGTTGCTCTCGCAGCGTTAATCCTTCTTGCGGTTTCTTTCTATATTTGGCGCCGGCGGCGAGCGGGCAAAGGCGTTCTGCCACAGAAAGTTGAACCCCCGCGACCGGCACATCAAATTGCCTTTGAAGAGCTGGACAAGTTGCGCGACTCGCCCTTGCTGGCTCGGGGCGAGGTTAAGGAGTTTCATGTGCAAGTGTCGGATGTCATTCGACGCTACATCGAAGGCAGGTATTTCATCGTCGCGCTTGAGATGACGTCGTTTGAACTGCTTCAGGATTTGCAGCACGCTGAGGTTGAGCCTGACAATACTCGCACGGTGCAGGAGTTTCTGGAGATCTGTGATCTCGTCAAGTTTGCCAAGTTTGAACCAACTGGTGCAGAGAGCCTGGCGCTTCTCGACAAAGCAGTTGAGATTGTTGAGAAGACCAAGCTGATTTATGACATCGCGGTGGAAGATGAGAAGCAGGTTGAGCCCGATGCCGGGGAAAACGCAACCGTTGAAAGTGCCGCGGATATTGCCGAGAAAGTTGAAGAGTCGAACTAGATCATGACCTTTGCCAACCCGCTGTTTTTGTCTCTGTTTGCCGTCATCCCATTTCTCATCATTTGGTATTTTAGAAAAAACCGCAGTCGTGGTGGAACGCTGAGGTACTCCAATGTCAATCTGGTGAAAACCGTTGAGAAGATCTCGCGAAAGCAGAGATGGCGTCATCTTGGTTTTGTTCTTCGTCTGCTTGTTCTTTCACTGCTGATCGTCTGCCTGGCACGGCCTCAATCCAGCCAAACCGAAGACGAAATTCTTACCGAAGGCGTGGACATTGTCCTGGCCCTGGATACATCGACAAGCATGACCGCCGAGGATTTCAGGCCAAACAACCGTCTTGAGGCGGCCAAACTGGTGGCAGCCGATTTTATCAACGGGCGCAAGAATGACCGAATCGGTATGGTCGTGTTTGCGGGCAAAAGTTTCACGCAATGCCCTCTGACTCTGGACTACGGCATCCTGCTGCGCTTTCTCGAAGAAATAGAGATCGGTATGATCGAGGATGGTACCGCGATTGGCATGGCAATCGCCAATGCGGCGAACCGGCTCAAGGACAGCAAGGCAAAAACCAAAGTGGCCATTCTGCTCACTGATGGCCAGAACAATCGGGGACAGCTCGATCCGATCACGGCGGCCAAAGTCGCGGATGCGTTTGGGGTTCGGATTTACACAATCGGTGTGGGAAAACGAGGCACAGCTCTGCAGCCGGTTGATGATCCGCTCTGGGGCAAACGCTACGTACAGGTGCCGGTGAACATCGATGAAAAAACACTGAAAGAAGTGGCCAGACTCACCAACGGCTCTTACTACCGCGCCACGGATCATGAGAGCCTGCAGCAGATTTTTGACGAAATCGACGAATTGGAGAAGACGAAAATTGAAGTCAAGCAGTTCACGCGTTATCAGGAGCTGTTCGCGTCCTTCCTCTTTCTGGCCCTCGGCCTGGTAGTGGTTGAGGTGGTCGTCGTAAATACCAAACTAAGAAAGATACCCTAAAAGATGCTGAGATTTGCTGACAGCGCGTACTTTTGGTTGCTCTTGCTTGTGCCGGTTGCCATTGTTTTCTACTATTCGGTATTCCAATGGAAGACCCGCGCCCTGTCGCGTTTTGGAAATCTCGACCTGGTCCGGAAATTGAGCGCTTCGGTTAGCCGTCGGCGCCAGGTGGCAAAGGCTGCTCTTATTATCGTTGGAATTTCTTTAATGGCGCTCGCGCTCGCACGTCCGCAAGTAGGGACGCGGTTGGAGGAAGTGAAACGCGAAGGCGTCGATGTTTTTGTCGCGCTCGATGTTTCGACCTCCATGCTGGCGGAGGACGTGCAACCCAGCCGTCTGGCGAAGGCGAAGCACGAGATCTCCTCATTTGTCGATCTTTTGCAGGGGGACCGCGTCGGGCTTATCGCGTTCGCTGGCGAGGCATTTGTGCAGTGTCCGCTGACCCTGGACTATGGCGCCGCAAAAACATTCCTGGACATCATGGATCCCGATCTTATCCCCGAACCCGGAACCAATCTTGCCGCAGCGATTGCCATCGCCATGAAAAGTTTCGAATCGCAGGAACGAAAATACAAGGTTCTCGTTCTAATCACTGATGGTGAGCATCACGGCGACGATCTCTTGAAAGTCATCGAGGCGGCCGACCAGGAGGGAGTCGTCATCTACACAGTAGGTATCGGTTCATCGAAAGGTGTGCCCATCCCCATGTACGACCTCAGCGGCGCCAGGGAATTCAAGAAGGACCGCAGCGGCCAAGTGGTGTTGACGAAATTAGATCAGTTCGGTCTGCAGAAGATAGCCTTGACGACCGGGGGGAAATATTATCATTCTGTCACCGGCGAGACCAAGCTCGATCTCATCTACGAAGATATCTCAAAGATGGAAAAGAAAGAGTTGGCTTCGATGAAATTCGCGCAGTATGAAGACCGATTTCAGTTTCTGCTGGCATTCGCGGCGCTACTCTTGTTGATGGAGTTGTTGCTTTCAGATCGGGTTAGAACAAAACAGGAGTGGCGAGGGCGATTTGAATAATTGCAGGCACATGCGTCTCTTGGCTTTTGTAGTTTGCTGTTTCCTCGGGCTCGGATGGACCTCTAGTTTGTGGGCCCAACGAGGTCACAAACAAGTGGATGAGGCAAACCAGGCCTTTGCCGAAGAAAAGTACGACGAGGCCAACACCAAATACCGAGACGCCCTGATTGAAAAACCGGATTCGCCGATTCTTCATTACAATCTTGGAGACGTTTCGTACAAGAAAAGAGACTTCGAGGACGCGTTGGAGTCGTACACAAAGTCACTTGCTTCCGATAATATTTTGCTGCAATCAAAAGCATACTACAACACGGGGAACACTCTGTACCAAATGGGTAAGCTGCCCGAGAGCATTCTGAACTACAAAAAGGCCCTTGAACTCGACCCACAAGACGAGGATGCCAAGTACAATCTCGAGTACGTCCGGGCCAAACTGAAGGACGACTCTCAGAAGCAGAACCAGCAACAGCAAGACCAGCAACAGGAGCAAGAGCAACAGAATCAGCAGGACCAACAGCAACAGAACGATGAACAGGAACAACAAGAAAAAGAACAGAAAGAGCAGGACCAACAAGAGAAGGAAGAACAAAAGCAGCAGGAACAGCAAGAACAAGAAAAGTCAGGTGAGAACGAGGAAAAGCAGCAGCAGAGTGGTGACGAACAAGATGAGCAGGCAGAAGACGAGCATGAGCAGCCAGCTCCGCAAGAGACCAAAGAGATCTCAAAAGAAGATGCTGAACGCATTCTCAATGCCCTGCAGAACGAAGAGCAAGATCTGCTGAAGAATCAGAAACGGAAGAAAGCCGGTCGTGCTTTCAGGGGGAAAGATTGGTGACGAGTCAGGCAGAACACAAAGCCATGGAGCGGCTGCGGAAGTCAGCCAGGAACAACCTGCTGTTCGCGGTTACTGTTGGGCTGGGTTTTTTCACCACTGTAGCCTGGGCGCAGGATCTCACCGTAGCAGCATTTGTTAACCGGGCAAAGATTCGGCTCAATGACCAGTTTGAGCTGAAGGTTGAGCTTTCGGGCTCTGATGCCAATAGCGCTGAGAAACCGGAGCCACCTGCCATTAACTCCTTTGCCTCCTTTGTTTATGCTGGCTCATCAACCAATTTTTCTCTGATAAACGGTCGTGCTTCGACGACTGTCACCTACAGTTTTCATTTCATTGCGACCAAAGTAGGCAAATTTACTATTCCCGCAATTGCAGTGAGTCACAAGGGAACAACGGTTTCGTCGAAGCCTATAGGTATCCAAATTGTAAATGCCCAGTCAGGTGCAGCAGGACAGAGTCGTCCGCAGTCTGGCCAAAGGCAGCAACCTGCAACTGGCGCCGATCTTTCTGAGCTGCTGTTTCTCCGGGCCAGCGCCGATACGCGGCAAGTGTTCCAGAATCAACCCGTGGTAGTTTCATACAAAATTTATTTTGCTGCACAGGTCGGAAACTACGGTGTCAAACAACTCCCCAATACAGTTGGCTTCTGGGCGGAAGAGTTTGATATTCCGAATCCTCCGAAAGTATATAAGGAGGTTATCAACGGCCGGCAATTTCAGGTGGCGGAGATCAAGAGAACGGCCTTGTTCCCCCAGGGTCCTGGCGGGAAAGAGCTTGGCGAAATGCAAATCGAATGCGAAGTCAGGCTGCCTCGTCGCAGGCGGCGTGATGTTTTCGATAGCTTTTTCGACGATCCATTTTCGAGCTTTGGCAGAACTGTACGGCAACCTGTCGCATCGCGGGGCTTGAGCATCGAGGTTTTGCCTTTGCCAGATGCCGGCAAGCCGCTCGACTTTTCTGGTGCGGTCGGCCAATACGCGCTGACGGTCAGCGTTGATAAACGATCAGTCAAAGCAAATGAGGCGATCAGCCTCAAGCTCACGGTCTCCGGAACCGGCAATGTGAAGATTCTGCAGACGCCTGAAGTTGACTTTCCAGCGGCGTTCGAGGTCTATGACCCAAAGGTTACCGAGAAGATAAGCCGGAGTGGCGGCAGCATCTCTGGCAGCAAAACGTTTGAATACGTTCTCGTGCCACGACGCGCGGGCAAACAAACTGTCGAGCCGGTGTCGTTTTCCTATTTTGACCCATTGTCCCGTTCTTACAAGCGGGCGTCCAGCCGCGCCGTTTCATTTGATGTCGCAGAGAGTGATGAGGCGTTCGTCGGTCGCAGTTCAGGATCCTCGAAGGAGGATGTCAGATTTATTGGTAAGGACATCCGGTTCATCCAAACCCGATTGCCGGAATTTCGGCGTGCCGGCAGTGTACTCTACAGGAATTGGTTGTTCCTGGTGTTGTTGGCCGTTGCACCGATAATGTTTCTAGGCGCTGTCGGATACCGACGACATGCAGACAAGGTGAGTGTTGACGTTGCGTATGCGCGCAGTCGCAAGGCAAATCAGATGGCGCTGAAACGTCTCAAGAAGGCAAACCGCGAACTGAGCCAGGGCAATAGTGAGTTGTTCTTTTCAGAAGTCTCAAGCGCGTTGATGGGTTTCATCGGTGACAAATTGAACGCCTCAGCCGCCGGCCTGATAACCGATGATGTGGCTGTCATGCTGAAGAAGAACGGCGTGGACGAGCAGGTCGTCGCGAAGTATTTGGATTGTTTGCATGCCTGCGACTATCAACGCTTTTCACCTGGCGCCTCGAATAACGGCGAAATGAAAACGTTTTTCGATGCAGCAAAAGATGCACTTGTTTCTTTGGAAAAGGCCTTATGATATTGGACTGGAAAGGTTCGGCGGGTGGACGCATCGTCGCCGTCCTCATTCTTCTACTCTCCGCGACGACGCACGCTTCTGCTGATGAAATCGATGCGCTTTTCCTGAAGGGCAATGATTATTATCAGAGTGGAGAATATACGCTGGCTATCGCGCAGTATGACAAGATACTCGACGCCGGCTTCGAAAGCTGGGAGACTTACTACAATCTCGCAAATGCTTTTTACAAACAAGGCGATGTGGCGCGTGCGATTCTCAATTATGAACGCGCAAACAGGCTGGAACCCGGAAATGACGACATCGGGTTCAATCTGGACTTGGCTCGGTTGTCTGCGGTGGATCGTATTCAGGAAATACCACCTCTCTTCTGGCACGTTTGGTTAAGAAACTTGCTGAACCTGTTCGGTCTTGATTTTCTCGCGCTCATGACAATAGCGGCTTATTTGCTGGCGTTCGGCATTCTGATCGTGCGCGTGGTGATTCCAGATCTGCGCCGCCGCCAATCCGTTTCCGCCGTATTGGTCGTCTCGACCGTACTGCTGCTATTTCTGTCCGGAGTTTTCGCATTTGGTGTTTACGAAAAGGAGTCCAATCGGCCTGCAATTGTCATGGCCCAGGAGGTTGACGTGAAAAGCGCTCCAGGTGAGGCGAGCACCGACGTGTTTTCACTGCACGCGGGCGCCAGGGTGCAAGTGAAGGAAAGCTCGGCTGGCTGGACGAAGATCAGACTGGCGGATGGCAAAATCGGGTGGGTCCAGGACAGCATTCTCGAAATGATCTAGAGGTACGGCGTGCACCAGCTTAATTGTCATCATGGATAAAGAAGGTGTGGATTTCGAAGCTGACAAAACCGGTTCAGACGGACAATCCGCCTATCCACTCAATTTCAGGAAGTCTCTTGCCCTGAGCTTGCTTCTGTTTAACCTGGCTTTTCTGCTTGCGCCCCGGGTCGATTTCGAGGTTCATGAGCCATCTGCCTCAACAATCCTGATCGATGTAGAAAATATTCCTGTGACTCGCCAGACCCGCCGTGCACCGCCTCCACCAAAGCCAAGCGTACCTATTCCTTCCGATGATGAAACCATCCCTGAGGACGTGACCATCGAAGAAACTATTCTCAAGGACACCATCTACGATCTTGCGGACGGTAGCCCGGATGTCGGCGGCATCCGCATTACTCCACCGAAACTCATTAACCTGACCGCACCTGAGATGCCGAAGGAAGAATATAAACGCGGCGTACAGGGAATCGTTAAGCTTAGTGTTCATGTTGATATTAAGGGAAGAGTGGTTGAGGTCGTTGTACTGGATAATACGACGAAGAGTGAGAAATGTGCTCGGGCGGCAATCGAGGCTGCATACGGCAGTCGTTATTTCCCTGCCCGGGAAGGGCGAGCGAAGGTAAATGCTTGGTCTTTTATCACCTATCGCTTCGACTCTCACAATTAGTAGTGCTAAGTAAGTTTACAGTCCGATAAATTATGTTTGTCCTGCGAGGAAAAGTGATGTTGATTTTTGTGGAATCTTTCTGGTTTGCGCGTAGGTTTAAGTAGCCTACCAAGCACGATGACTCCTTCAACTTGATGGCATAACGTTTGCATTATGATTTGCAGACTTTTCGACGAGAGTCTGACGAACCCAAATGATAGGGAGTAGAAAATGAAACGACAACTACAGAATCTGCTGCTTGCGTGCTTCCTGGTAGTTTTCGGCCTGAGCTTGACAAGCTGTTACACGCAGCTTGCCAAACCTGAGCCCGAAAAGCGGGAACGCAAGGAATACACTGAGAAGTCGCGTAACTACGACGAAGAAGAGTATGCCTACGGCGAAGAAACACAACCCGACTCTGAAACGGAGGGCGATGAAGAGGAATATCCCTACTACGATGAGTATGGCTACAGCGACGAGGACGAAGATGTTGAGGATGGGGATGATGTCACTATCACACGACGCTACTACCATGACGTCCACTACTATTCACGCTACTACAATGATCCCTTTTTCGACCCGGATTATTACGATTACTATGCGCCGTACTCCCGCAATGTGACCGCACATGTTGGCTACTATGACCCCTGGGCGTACAACCCGTACGACCCGTGGTACTATCAGCCGTGGTACCATGATGCCTATTTCTACCCGACTTCATATTTTGGCTTCTACGCCGGCTGGCAGCGGCCATTTCGCTTCGGTTATTCGCCATACTACAGCGGATATCACAATGGCTATTACGATAGCTGGTATGCTGGCGGATACTACGGCGGGAGCTACTACGGCGGCTCGAGTTCGGTGACGCCCCAGAAGAAAAGGTCTTTTTCCCGCAGCGGGTCGCACAGGGACCGCCTGGCAAGAGCGCCGCGACCCGTTGGCTCAGACAGCGCACAGCCGCTGGGCTCTGGCAGAGTAACGCGAACCAGTTCCGGCGGCAGATATGGCGCCGTCCGCACCGACCAGCGTACAGCCCGGACTCGTGGCAGCATTGATTCGGACAATAGCTCATCAAGTAGAACCACACGCGTGACTCGACGTTCCACCGGCGCCCGAGACGCAGACAATGTGGAGAAGGACAAGTCGCGCTCAACACGAACACGAAGCAGCGTTTCGAAACGGCGAAGCACGCGTCGCAGTAGCAGCCGTGCTGCCTCGAGCCGACGCAGTCGGGACTCGAACGTGCGTGAAAAGGATAATTCATCCGATTCGGGTTCGAGTTCATCAAAAAGGACGGTCAAGAGAAGCAAGAAACAAAAGCGCGCTACCACAGACAACAAGCGCCGGACTGGTACCAGCACGAGATCGGCAACCAGAAGCAAGAGCAGTAAGGCTGCCAAGAGTGCACCCAAAAGTTCGGGTTCGAAAGCCAGCAGGAGTAGCAGCCGGCGCAGTTCTGGTTCCAGCAAGAGTAAGGCCAGTCGTCCTGCCCGCGGTTCTTCAAGCGGAAAAAGTTCCGGCGGAAGCTCCAGCGGCTACAGCGGCAGCAAGAGTGGTAGCAGCTCAAAGGGGTCGTCCTCTTCCAGAGGGTCTTCGGGAAGACGTGGAAACAGTAGAAGATAGCCAGGCCTGCCTGGTCACTAAATTTGAGGGAGAACCATGCTTTTGAATAGAATACCTTTGTGTCTTGCCACATGCCTGGCTGCAGCTTTTGCAACTGCGGCAGTTGCGCAGGATGAAGGCTTCCCGGAGCGGGAGCCGATCACCTCAGGTGTATCCTTTGGACTTGGCGCGCGAGCTGTCGCGATGGGAGGCGCTTACACTTCGGTTGGGGGAGACTACTCAGCCGCGTTCTGGAATCCGGCCACGCTTCGTGACATCAAGCGCGCGGAAGTTTACGGCTCTCTGAGTCATCTTTCCCGGCAAAACACGACGTCTCCAACTCAGGGCGTCAATTTTTTTTCGCCGGCCAGCGACGAAAACACTGAGGATTTCACTAAGTTCAATGACATCGGCGTGGCCTATGCCGTACCGACAACTCAGGGCAGCCTGGTTTTCGCGTTTGGCTTTCAACGCATCAAGTCATACGATTCGAACCTTGGCTTCAGAGCGTTCAACAGCGATCCTGATTTCAACGCCAGCGAAGACTGGCATCAGTCTGAGCGCGGTAGTCTGAATGCATGGACGCTCGCCGGTGCTGTCGATGTTTCACCAAATGTTTCCCTTGGCCTCGGTCTGAATTTTCTAACCGGGAGTACGGAGTACGGCGCGACCTTCCGTGAAGTAGACACCGAAGACGTTTTTCAGGATGCCAACGGAGAGGGTTTCCACAGCTTCCGCGTTGAGAATACGGTCGATACAGATCTCTCAGGCGTCAATCTCAAGCTCGGCGGGCAGTTTCGTCTCAATCCCATGCTTACTCTCGGAGCCACGGTTACGACTCCGACGACTTTGAAGGGCGAAGAGGACTGGTCTTACTTCGATGAGTTCGGCTTCGATGATGGGTTTCTCTCCGACTCCACGGACTCTGGAACCTCGGAATACAAAGTCCGCTCACCGTGGTCTTTTGCCGGCGGCGCCTCGCTGCATTTGCTGAACTTCGTGTTCTCCGCCGACCTGGAGATGAACGATTGGTCGCAGGTCGAGTGGAAGACAGACCTTCCGGTAGCCGGCACGACGAAGATTTCGCAAAATCAGCTTATTAACGCTTTATACCGCAGAACAGTGCGAGTTCGCCTTGGTGGTGAGTTCACTTTACCATTCACCGGACTTAGCGTGCGTGCTGGCTATTTTCGTGATCCATCCATTTTCAAAGATGCTTCGAATTCGGAAGATAGACAGTTTCTTTCCGCCGGCATTGGCCTGCTGGTCGATAAGCAGGTCAGGCTTGATGCCGCTTTCGTGCACGGTTTCTGGAAGGACATCAACAATCAACAGCTTGATCTTGGTGGCTCGTACAATGAGGATATCAAGGTGAACAAACTGTTTGTATCCATGGCATATCGGTTTTAATCTCAGCGTTGGGCCGGTCTTTAATCCCTTTTTAGGCCGGCCTGACAATGTTGCGACAACCTCCGCGAAGGGCCCCTCTCGCCAGACTGCCAGTGCTTGCCCTTTAGACTTTCGAAACACTTGTCAGGTTACATATGACATCGACGAGAATCAATCCCGGGTTACTCTTCTTCATTTTTTGCTCTTCCATCTTCCTGTTTTCGCTGTCTCTACCCTTGCTCATAGCCCAACCTCTCGATCCTGATGTCAAGGGCGAATCCAGTCGTGACGAACCGGACTTCTCGAAAATACAGGATGCGCTGCGCAAGCAGTTGGAAAACAGACTCAAGGCAGAACCGGAGAATGCTTCAACTCTCGCAGCTCTGTCCGAGTTGGCCCTTGAACGCCGCGATTGGGGTGATGTCAAGAAGTGGAACAAGCGTATTCTGGCGATTGATGCCGGCAACCTTGAAGCGAATTATGCCCTGGGCATCGCCCATCGCGAGACAGGTAGTTTCAAAGCGCTTTTTCTCAGGAAGCGGGATTTCGACAAGTCGCAGAATTACTTCGAGACCGTTATCCACCAGGACTCCAGTTTCAGGACGGTTTTGCTGCAGCGTGCCTGGCTGGAGCGTCACCGCCGCCACTGGAAGAATGCAATTGTCTGGGGACATCGTCAGATCAAGCTCAAACCCGATAACGTTAAGGCTCAAGTTGGTTTATTCCAGCTCTATCGCCTGTTGTTGGTTCATGTTTCAACGAGCAAGGCAGAGGCCTGGCTCGCTGGCCGTTCCAGCGATTGGGATAGATTCGCGACCGGCGAGCTGTTTCGTCGGACCGGCGAACTGCCCAAAGCAGATTCCGTCTTCAGCGACGTGCTGGGGCAGGCAGGATTGATGTCGAGAGCACCGCTCGATCTTTCACGTGTGCGGTTGAATCTACAGCGACATCAGCCCATCGAAGCAAATCAGATTTACTGGCAGACGCTCGAGTCGAGTCAAAGTGAAATCGATTTGGCCTTTCTGTTTGAAGATGCAAAATATGTGTTCACCGACGCCGAACTTGCCGAGTTTCAAAGCTTGCCGGATGTCCAAGCGAAAAAGGACTTTCTAAAACGTCTCTGGACCAAGCGTGAGTTGACGCCGGCTTCGTCGGTCAAGTATAGGCTTGTGGAGCACTACCGGCGCCTGCTGCAAGCTGAGAAGGACTACTGGTACGCCGGCGTGAGGACTCCTGCCAACAACCCGGACCGTTTGCAATATCTGGAGTTCCCAAACGTCCATTTGTTGAATCACGAGTTTAACGACAAAGGGTTGATTTTCATCAGGCACGGCGAGCCGGACGACATCGCACGAACGGCTGGCGAAAACGTGAGTTCGAATGAGTCCTGGCTTTACCACAAACGAGCTGACCGACCCAAACTCATCTTCCATTTTTTGATCGCTGACGTGGGCACTGGCAACAACTGGCGGCTTGCTTCGGCCATACAGAACCGCACTGTGCTTGCCGACCGCGCTGGCTGGGACCACTCTATCACCAGACTGGTCCAATCGAAATCTTTTGGAGAATTCCAGAGCAATCTGATTCAGATGTCAGAGCACAGCCGTGAAATGGTTGATTTTGGCATGACGCACGATTTTCACACCTGGAGCAAGGACACCGAACCGCTCGAGCTGCCGTTCCAAACTTCCAGTTTCCGAGGTCAGGATGGCAAAACCCGAGTCGAGTTGAGCTGGGAAATCCCGGCGACATCAAGCGTATCCAAAGACGCTTCATCAGATGTAGCTGAATTTGAGACCGGTTTCGCTGTACTCAATGCGCAATATGATGAAGCAGTTCATGTTCTGGATTCAGTCCGAATTCAAGGCATGGCAGCCAAGCTTGCAAGCCGGACACAACACTATCGATTTGAAGTTGAGCCTGGAGGTTACCAGATCTCTTTCTTTGCGCGCCAAGAAGCCGTGGACCGAACCGTGCTGGGTGGGGAACAATTCGACTATGCCATCCGCTCATTCGGACAGACAGATTTGGAAATGAGCGACGTTGTAGCTGCTTTGGGTGTCTCGGAGTCTGATGCGCCTGGTAGCGTCCAGCTCGGAGACGTTTTTGTCAGGCTCAATCCGGCCCACGAGTTTGATAGGTCAGAGCCTGTTTTCCTGTACTACGAAATCTACAATCTCAAGCTCGACGAAAGCGGAATCGCAGACTATGAGATAGACATTCAGATTTCACTCCTGAAAAAGAGGAACAGAGGCTTGGGCAAGGTATTCGGCTTCTTAGGAAGAGGCGGCAAGAAGGAGGTTTCTATCAGCAACCGCCGAAACAGTCGCAGTTCTGAAGTAGACGATTACATAAGTTTTGATGCCAGCAAGCTCACAGAGGGCGACTACAAGGTCGCGATTGTAGTCCAGGACATGTTGTCATCAGCCCGCGTTGAACAATCTACAAAGTTAACACTGCTTCGGGGGAAGGAGCAGTAACACTACATTTTGAAGAAGGTGGTCGAGATGAAACAGCTTAGAATTGCAGTGCTGGGTCTGTGTTGCGTGCTCGTTGCGTGCGCATCAGAACGCGGACTTAGAAATTCCGAGTCAGTGACATTGCTCCTGAATAACGGCGACAAGATCAAAGCGCAGGTTGTGTCGATCAGCGCGCAACAGGTGAAGTTCATCGCAAAGAGCACCAAGAAAGCGTATGAATACGGAGAAGTTTTGCAGCGCGGCAGAATTGAGGCCGTGCGACTAAAAGATGGCGCCACATTGTCGCTTGCTGAATATGACGCCCATCGCAAAGGCCTGGCCAGGACAAGCGCGGTACCGGAAAAGAATCGCCCTGAGCCGCCTCGGACAAGGCTCGGCGCCACCACCTCGAAGAGGCCGGAGCGGCAGTTCGCCGAGCTTAAAAGGAAGCCCGTTTCTGAGATGAGCGACAAAGAGTTCGACTTTTTCATGATGATGCTGAACAAGGAGCTTCAAGATGATGTGCGCGCCCGCGAGCTTGAGACATTGGCGTCAGCGACCGCTCCGCCTAGGGCAGTCGTGATGCCGCACGCTGGTACCGGCGCGCCGGTAAATCTTCCACAACCGAAACCAGTCGAGAAAACCATTCTTGAACAGCCGAAAAAGCAAGAGCTGTCGGCAGCCGTGAATTCGATGGTCAATGCTGGCCTTGCGACTCGCTATCTGAGTTACCTGACCGTCAGAGAAAACCGCGGCGAGCGACTGAGGGCAGCCGAGTTCGAAATGCGCGCACTGATTCGGGCAAGCGAGAGTTGGCGCGACAGAATGGATGAGCTTGCATATCTGAACCGGACTGCGGAGAAGGTGATTTCCCGCGTTTATCTCTTCAACCCTGAAGATCTTCAGGAGAAGCTCAACCTGAATCTTAATCCGGAGGCCGAGTTGGACTACCCCGATTTGTTGGCGCAAATCCACAGGGGCACAGGCGATGATGTGCGTATCGCTCACTATCGCAAGTTGGTCGATGTTTTTGGCGAAGGCGGTGGCAGGACCATAAAAGAACTGCTGGAGCGCTATGACGAATTGCAGTTTCTTTTGGCGGAAAAACAGGCTGTCGCCGTCAAATGAGGATGTCCGCGGTTTGCTGCGTGTGTCCCTAGTTTCCTATTGCATCGCAAACATGCATTTGCTATCTTGAACATCGTAGTTTGACGGTCCATGATTCTTTTATGTAGCCGAGGAGGTTGATGATGAAAACGAGGTTCGCCGCTAGACTTGCTGCGGTTGCAATGGGTTGCCTGATGCCTCTTACCTTGTTGGCAGGTGACAAAACCTCAATGCAGCTTTTTTTTACAGGTGATCTGTACGGATACATTAAGCCCTGTGGCTGAAAGGTCAACCGCCTGGGCGGACTGGCTCGGAGAGCCAGCTACATCAGCAGCGCCAAGTCTGCGGGAGCACCACAACTGCTGGTTGACAGCGGTGATTTTTGCGGAGCCCTGAGTGACGCGCAAAAGCAAAAAGTCGGCTACCTGGTACGAGGGATGGCCATGCTCAACTACGCGGCAGTCAACCTCGCAGACAAGGATTTGCTGTACGGCAAAGAATTCCTACGAAATATGCGGGATGAGCAGCGACTGACGCTGATTTCGGCCAACGTCTACCTGAATGGCACGACGCAACTGTTTGCCGAACCATACGTCGTCAAGGACGTTGCTGGCAAAAAGGTCGGAATTTTCGGAGTCACAAAGCCAATGTTTCCAACTAAAATGGCGGATGCCGGCTTCGAAATCAAAGATCCGATAGAGGCAGCGCGGCGCATGGTGCAGGAGTTGAGCGGGAAATGTGATGTCGTGATTGCTTTGGCCCATCTGGGTTTGAATCAGGCGAAGAATTTGGCAAGCGAAGTGCCGGGAATTGATGTCATTCTAAGTGGCCACAACCGCACGCTGTCGATGCAGCCTGAAATGGTAGGCGAGACGGCGGTAATGCAGGCCGGTGCACAAGGCAAGTATCTTGGTCAGCTCGACTTATGGGTCGGAGACGGCACGGTCGAGGTAGCGCAAGGCAAATGCGTGCCGCTCAGTGAAAAAATAGCTGATGACGACAGGCTTTCGCATTTGGTCAAAGAGTACGATCAAGCCATTGCGCCCGGCAAGGCCGGTACCCACTAATCGTCATCCGAAAGCTGGCTAAGAAAAAGGAAGGTCTCGAGGCCTTCCTTTTTGCGTTTTGGCTGGCTTATTGATTGACAATCCAGAACAGATTGGCTATATTTATTCGATTTTTCGCGCAAAGCTACCCAAAAACAAAGGAGTGTTTTTAGATGATCCATGGCGTAGAGATTAAGGAACTGACGACTTATCCGGACGAGAGGGGATTTTTTCGCGAAGTTATCAGAGTAACGGACAGCTTTTTTGGCGAGGGGTTTGGCCAGTTGAGTCATTCGCTCATGTATCCGGGCGTGGCGAAGGCGTGGCATATCCATAAAACACAGGTGGATTGGTGGTATGTGCCCGTCGGCAACATCAAAGTCGGCTTGCATGACAAGCGCCCTGACTCCCCAACAAAAGGTGAAACGCAGGTTGTTTTTCTTGGCCAGAATTTTGGCGGCAAAGCTCTGCGAATTCCGCCGGGCGTGGCCCACGGTTGCCGGGTGCTGGGAGATACGGCTCACCTGCTCTACGTGACTTCAAACACCTACGATCCTGATGAAGAAGGCCGCATCGCTTACGATGACGAAGAAATCGGGTTCGACTGGGAAGCATGGCCGCCCATCAGTTAGAAGAGCAAGGAGAATAGATGGATCTGGGAATCGCAAACAAAGTCGCAATTGTAGCGGCTTCAAGCCAGGGTTTGGGTAAAGCAGTCGCGGCGGGTCTCGCACAGGAAGGCGCCAAAGTCGTGATTTGCAGCAGAAACAAAGAGGCGATTACCGCAGCCGGTGATGAAATAAGGGCTGCCTCCTCCGCCGAGATCCTGTCGGTGCAAGCCGACCTGACTGTCCCGTCAGACATCGAACGACTGGTTGCCAGAGCGATCGAAGCCTTTGGCGCAATTCACATATTGGTGAACAACGCAGGTGGCCCTCCAGCCGGCTTTTTCACGGACATGACCGATGAGCACTGGCAGCGCGCCGTAGACTTGACCCTGATGTCGTCCGTCAGGTTGACGCGCGCAGCGTTACCACATATGCGCAAACAGAAATGGGGGCGGGTCGTCAACATAGCGTCTGTGTCCGTAAAGCAGCCAGTCAATGAGCTTCTCCTGTCGAATAGCCTGCGGCTGTCCGTGCTGGGTTGGTCAAAGACTCTGTCAAACCAGGTCGCGAAAGATGGCATTCTGGTGAACAGCGTTTGTCCCGGCTGGACGCGCACAGGTCGAGTGGTTGAAATTTTCGATGCCTGGGCCAAAACCCAGGCGACGACCCCGGAGAAGGTGGAGGCAAGCATCACAGCCGGAATTCCCATGGGCCGTCTTGGAAAACCCAGTGAACTGGCGAACCTTGTGGTTTTTCTCGCCTCGGAGAAGGCCAGTTACATGACAGGCACCTCGATTCAGGTCGATGGAGGCGCCGTGCAAGTTTACTAGGCGGTACCCGCGCAGCCGCACAGGTACATCGCCGCGCACTTACCTTAGAAATCACGGAGTGAGGATGAGAAAGCAAATTATTGGCATTCTGCTGCTGTTACTCGGGGTTGGCCCCATGGCAGCTCAGGAACTTATCGAACAGCGACAGATGGTTGACCTTCCGACTGGCGGAACCCTTGACCGCGGCAGCTACGATATTCGGCTGCACATGTTCGGTCAGGGAGGCTTGCTGGGCGGCGTCAGTGTTGGTGTCACGCCCCGCTTTATGTTCGGATTGTCGTGGGGAGGAACAAATGTCATCGGCGAGGGAGAAGTCGATTGGCATCCGAACCCGGGAATCCACGCACGCATCCGGCTGGTGGACGAGAATTTCGCCATGCCCGCAATATCCATCGGCTTCGACTCTCAGGGCTACGGTCCCTACAACAAAGAATTCGACCGCTACGAAAACAAGTCCCGGGGGTTCTTTGCTGTTGCGAGCAAGAACTACGCATTCTTGCTTAACCTGGGGATCCACGGCGGCCTCAACTACAGCCTCGAAGATGGTGACGATGACCAGGCACTGAATATTTTTCTTGGCGCCGACTTGAGTTTTAATCGGGAGTTCCGGGCCATGCTCGAATATGATCTTGCCAACAACGACAATGAAAATGATGTGCAGTTCGGAGATGGCGACGGCTATCTGAACGCGGGCTTTCAGTGGATTTTTTCTGAGCAACTGATTTTGCAGTTCAATGTGAAGAACATTCTGAAGAACGGGTTAAGTAGCGAAGTGACCCGGGAATTCAAAATCGGGTACGCGGAGTATTTTTAGTCACCTTTGAATCATTTGACGCTTTCGGCGACGACTGGTCGCCGGAGCAACCACATTTCACACATCTCCAATTCTCAAGCGCAAGGCTAGTATGGCACGTGGGTGGAGACTTCTCTGGCGGATAGCCGCTTTTTTGATTGTTGTGACAGCGGCGGTGGCATTCTTGAGCTACCGAAATCTGTTGGTCAACGCCCTGCCGAAAACAATTGGCACGCTTGACCTTCCCGACCTCAGAAAACCCGTGGAAGTTTATCGTGACGACTGGGGCGTGCCACATATTTTTGCTGAGAACGACCCGGATTTGTTCCGGGCTGCAGGTTTCGTGGCGGCCCAGGATCGTCTCTGGCAGATGGACTTCTATCGCCGCGCTGCGACGGGTCGCCTATCCGAAGTGTTTGGCGAAAAGACCCTGGAGGATGACAAGTTCCTGCGTCTGTGGGGGTTCGATCGCATCGCCCGCGCGATTTCAGATACGCTTTCAGCGCAGTCGAGACTGGCTCTGCAGGCGTACGCCGCCGGTGTGAATGCATTTATCGAGTCGCACAAGACGGATTACCCCATCGAGTTTTCTCTTCTCAAATACAAACCTGAAAAGTGGCGCATTGAAGACAGTATCGCATTCACGCGACTGATGGCGTGGAAGTTGTCATTCAGTTGGTACGTCGAGCCGGTGCTGAGTGAACTGGTTGCCAGGCTTGGACCCCAGCGGGCGCGCGAGGTCTTCCCGGATTTCCCGAAGCAGGGCCCACTTGTTATTCCGCAACAGACCCGGCCATTTTGGAGCGAGGTGCAGCACTTTTTGAAAGCCGGGGAACTGGTTCACAATCTCCTTGGGATTCATGGCGGCAGAATCGGCAGCAACGCTTGGGCCGTTTCGGGGAGGAGGACTGAATGTGGTAAGCCAATTCTCGCCAACGACCCGCACCTGGAATTGATGACGCCTGCGATCTGGTATGAAATGCATCTTTCAAGCCCAAGTCTGGACGTTGCAGGCGTCACGCTGCCTGGCGTTCCCGGCGTCGTGATCGGGCACAATCAGAATATTGCGTGGGGGCTTACCAATGGCATGGTCGATGATGTCGATTTTTATGTCGAGCGCATCAATCCGCAAGACTCGACGCAGTACTGGGATGGCCGGAATTGGCTGACCTTTGAGACGGTCATCGAAGAGATCGCTGTCAAGGATGGTCAAACCGTTACCCTCGAAATCCGGTCCACGCGTAATGGCATCGTGGTTTCTGACATGCACCCGGTTTGGGCCAACGGCACAGATGTTATTTCCATGAAATGGGTGGGTCAAACCCCCACTGATGATCTCGGCGCCTACCTCAATCTGATGCAGGCTGCCGATCGGACACAGTTCATCGATGCGCTGCGTGGTTTCACCGTGCCTGCGCAGAATTTTGTTTTTGCCACAGCGGAAGGTGATATTGGCTACCAATTGGCTGGTAGAATTCCAATCCGGCATCGCACCACTGGCCTGCTCCCGCATCAGGGGTGGCGCCTCACCGGGCAGTGGTTGTCCGATGTTCCGTTTGAGCATCTGCCCCATCTCCTGAATCCGGAACAGGGATACATTGCAACCGCGAACAACAAGATTGTCAGCGACAGCTATCCCTATTATTTATCAGACCTGTGGGAACCGCCTGGCCGCGCCGAACGGATTCAGCAGTGGTTTGCCGGTCAGGACACCTTCGCGGTTCGGGATTTTCAGGCCATGCAGCAAGATATCGAATCTTCGCACGCCAGGTTGCTCATGACTATTCTGACAGATGCGTTACAGCCTCGGGTCGATTCGACAGCGAATGACTCGTTGCGTGTCTTTTTCAATTTGATCAAGGATTGGAGCGATGGCATCGAATCTCAGGATAGCATTCCGGTTTCAATCTATCACGCCTTCCTCTACAAAGTGACGGAAAACACGCTCAAGGATGAGATGGGGGATTCCTTGTACCAGCATTACATCAAGACCAGCAACGTCCCTCTACGCGTAATTACGTCGTTACTCCAGAAAGAACGCAGCAATTGGTTTGATGATGTAACGACAGAGCACGTCGAAACAAAGGATGATATTCTTGAAAAGAGTCTGCTCGATGGCGTGCGCATGCTCCGCGCCAGGGCAGGTGATAGTATCGCGAACTGGCGCTGGGGCGAAATCCATACTCTGACCATGCGTCATGTCCTTGGGGTTGTCGAGCCTCTGGGTGTCGCTCTCAACATCGGGCCGTTTGCAATGGGCGGATCCACCATGACGATCAACAACAGCGAGCATCGGTTTAGCCAGCCGTTCGATTCGGTGATTGGCCCTTCCATGCGGCAGATCGTTGACCTGTGCGACCCGCAGCACGCCCTCGCCGTCATGCCTACGGGACAATCAGGCCAGCGGTTGAGCGACCACTACAAAGATCAGACTTCGCTCTGGCTGCAGGGGGAGTATCGCAGCAGAAGCCTGAACAAGGCTGAGGTCCAACAGTCAGCGCCACACAAACTTCTTTTGGTTCCAACGACGGCCGCTTTTGAGTAGGCGGCGAGTGGTCTTCTTTAATTGAATAGGGCGGCCTTGTAGAGCCAGGTCGGCGTTTCCCACAATTCTTGCAACAGCCCTGAGTTCGGATTTTACTAATCTGAGGTGACAGGAGGTGTCGGATGATCACGGACATAAAGGCTGGCGACAGAGTCCTTTCCTTCTTCGTATTGCGTAAGAAGGAAATCAAAACCAAACGTGAAACCAGCGAGATTTACCTTTCACTTGAGTTCGGGGATGCTTCAGGCCGAATCACGGGCACGCTCTGGCATGATGCACAAGAAACCTACGAAAGTCTCGAGCGCGGCGACGTTCTCAAGATCAAAGGCACGGTCATTACATTCAAAGATCGCCTGCATCTGAGTCTTGACAAAATCCGCCAGGTGACCAACAAAGACGCTGTGGATATGTCGGACCTGGTGCCTTCTTCGGACCTCGACTTGAAGGCGCTCACCGCGCAACTCGACAACCTGGTCAGTAGCGTTCGAAATCCTCACCTTGGCCAATTGCTCAAGTTGGTCTTCGAAGATCCCGGAATCCGCACAGCCTTCGAGCATGCACCTGGTGGGAAACTCTGGCACCACAACTACTTGCGCGGCCTGCTTGAACACACGCTTTCGGTGACAACCATCGCGGACAACGTCGGAGGCCTCTATCCGGGCGTGAATCGTGATCTGCTCATCACTGCCGGCTTGCTGCATGATCTTGGCAAGATCGACTCCTACCGTTACGACACGCTGATCGATTACACGGATGAAGGACGCCTGCTCGGACACATCGTCCTTGGCGCGCAGATGGTCAGGGACAAAGTCAAACAAATCGACGATTTCCCGGCAGAGCTTGGTAAGCAGTTGCTTCATTTGATTCTTAGCCACCAAGGCAAGCTTGAACAGGCCTCACCGGTCGTACCCATGATGCTGGAGGGGCTGATTCTGTACTATGCCGACGAGCTGGATTCCAAGGCCAACGCCTTCTTGCGCATCAAGAAAAAAGATGGCGGCAAGCGCTGGAGTTCGTACGTCCATTTGCTCGGGCAGTTCTTCTATCTCGGCTCGGATGAGAGTTAGTGTTGCAAGGTTGGTGGCACGCGGTTACTTTTTTTGCTCCACGTCCGGTGTGACACATCGACGGCGCAGCGCTCAAACCACCTCAGCCCCGGGTTGTGAGTAGCGCAACCCGGGGTCAAGAAGATGAAAGGAAATCAAGAACCCAATAGGAGTCAACAGAAGGCGCACCGTTCCGATCACTCTTGTAGAATCCTTCTTCAGCAAACCCACTTAAAACTACTGTTTCACGTCCGCAACACGCGCTCAATTCAATGAAAGAAAGCACAGTAAACCGTAGAAAAATACAGAAAACAGTAATAAAAATTGACATTCAAGTGTGAATAGATTACCTTCTTCTCGAAATAACGCTCTCATCAAACGAACAGGGGGATCAGCGAGGAGACAAGACCATGAGACAGAACAAGCTTCTATCACTTGATTTCTTCCCGACCTTTCAGAACAAGGATGAGTTTTTTCAGCGTTTGACTGAAGAGGAATCTCCGGCGCGGCGAATCTTCAGTTTGTACTTTCTGCTTGCGGGATTTTCCTTTCTGTACGGCGTCGTCATGGGCAGCTATCACAGTCCACTGCAGGCGGTCACGTCAGGTGTGAAAGTTCCGCTTCTGTTTTCGCTGGCATTGCTGATCTGCTTCCCGGCATTCTTTATCATTCAGTTCATTCTTGGTTCAAGGCTGCAATTTGGCCAAATGATCTCCATCATTCTCTCCGGATTTGTGCTGACTGCCTCAATCATGATTTCGTTTGCGCCGATTGTGGTGTTTTTTCTGCTGACCGGCAGCAATTACTATTTTCTCCAGCTCCTGCACATTTCCATTTTCACGCTCGCGGGTGTCTTTGGAATGAAAACGGTTGTCGATGCGCTCAAGTTCTCCTGCGAAACGGCCGGCATCTACCCGAAAGTTGGTGTCGAGGTGTTTCGATTCTGGGTCGTGATCATCGCATTTGTGGGCATTCAACTCGCGTGGAATTTCAGACCATTCCTTGGAGACAGCGGCAAGCCTTTCAAGCTGTTCAGAAGTTATGAAGGTAATTTCTACACGGCGCTGATTTATTCTTTCCAACAACTATCGCGCGATGAAGGCCACAAGGGCCACAACGGGACTCCTGCGCCCCGGGTGTTCGGCGAATTGTCGCCGGTTGATTCAGTGCTTTTCCAGCCACAATTGCAGCAGAATAATGGGGGCGAGGTCGTTGAAAACTGACATTATGACCTTGGAAGAGGTCGCCGCTTACCTGAAACTCAAACCGCAAACCATCTACACCTGGGCGCAGACCAAGAAGATTCCAGCCGCGAAAATAGGGAAGGAGTGGCGGTTCAAGCGCTCCATTATCGACGAGTGGTTTGACCAGCACATCGATGACAAGTTCAACGACGTGCTGGACAAAGTCAGGAATAATACTCAGGGCGCCTCTGATTAAGGATTTGCAGCAAATCGCCTTAGCTGTCATTGCGAAGGCCGGGCTTTTTGTGGCCTGAAGCAAATCTCCATGCATGCGCAATTCACTGAGTAAAGCGCTCGCAGTGATGGAACTCAATCAAGATCACTCATTAGCAGGATAGTGTCCGCCTCAAGATGGCTGAGATTTTTCGTTTTTGGGGTTGACCGGCGGCGCCATTTGTCTTACTTTGTTGTCCTTCTCTGTACAAGTTAACATCAATCTCAAAAGGAAAAAACCATGAGTTACCAGTCTCACAATATTTCTGTTGCCAAACTTGCCGTCGTCGGCGCAGGCCAAATTGGCCCGGACATTGCGCTGCACTTTTCAAAGGTGTTCGTGAATCATGCTGTCGATCTCGTGCTGGTCGATATTTCCGCGGATGCTCTCGCCAAAGCTAAAGCCAAGATCGAAAAGAAGATTAACAAGGGTGCTGAAACCGGCGCCTTTAAGCCTGAAATCGCGCAGGCCATGAAAGGCAGCATCACCTACACGCTCAACTACGCCGACATCGCGGGCGCGGACATCGTTTTGGAAGCCGCCACCGAGGATGAGAAAATAAAGGATGCGATTTTCCAGCAAGTCGAGAGCGTCTGTGGCGAGCAATGCCTGTTTTTTTCTAACTCGTCGCACATGCAGCCGGAGGTGATTTTCAAAAATATCCGCAACCAGAGTCGCTGTCTGGTGACCCATTACTTCTTCCCGGCGGAAAGGAATCCTGTCGTCGAGATCGTGCCGTCCGGTCAGACCGACAAAGTGCTGGTCGCCAATCTGCTCGGCTTTTATGAGTCGATCGGCAAGGTTCCGTTGGAAGTCAAGAGTTCATACGGTTATGCTATCGATCCGATTTTCGAGGGCCTGTGCCAAACCGCAATCATGGCGGCGGAGCGCGGACTCGGCTCTGTGAAAGAAATCGACAAGGTAGCGACGCAGGCGCTTGGGCTTGGAGTTGGCCCCTTCACCGCGCTCAACCTGACTGGCGGCAACCCGATCACCGACCATGGCCTGGACGTGCTGCATGAGTTGGTGCTGCCCTGGTTCAAGTCGCCAAAAAGTCTGCACCAGGTCACCGTCGAAAAGCAGGCCTGGCCGACCGCGGCGCGCGGCGAGAAGGTGGAAGTCGCTGACGAAAAAGCTGCGATTCTCTCAGATGAATTCCTTGGCGCCTACTTTGCGCTTGCCAGCTTCATCATCGATCTGGGCATTTGCGATGCCAGCAGCCTTGACATGGCCTGCGAGATCGCTCTCGTAGTTAAGCCGCCATTTTCAACCATGAACACCTTGGGTATGGACAAAGCCCTTGCCCTTGCCAGAAAGTTCTGCGACTCACATGATGGCTTCCCCTTGCCGAAAAGTCTGCAGCAAGCCGCTGCGGCCGGACGGTGGCAGCTTTCGCGCATCACCCGCAAAGAGATTGACGGCGTGGCTGTCCTGACCATCCGGCGGCCCAAGGTTCTCAATGCATTGGATAGCGACGTGATGGCCGAGTTGCAGGCGCAACTCGACGACATCGAAGCGAATGACAGCCTGGTTGGAAGCGTTCTGACCGGCTTCGGGGTTAAAGCGTTTGTATCTGGTGCGGACGTCAATGAGCTGGCAACTTACAAGACACCGCAGCAGGGATTCGACTCATCGCAGAGCTTCCAGGCGGTGCTCAACCACATTGAGAGATTGCAGAAACCTGTGGTCTGCGCCATGAACGGCTTCGCGTTTGGCGGCGGCAACGAACTGGCCATGGCGTGCACGCTGCGCGTCTGCAAAAAAGGTCTGCGGGTTCTGGCGTCGCAGCCCGAGGTCAATCTCGGTTTCATCCCCGGAGCCGGCGGCACACAGCGGCTACCCCGCCTGGTCGGGTTAGACAGGGCACAGGAGATTCTGAGAACCGCGAGACCCGTCTCTTCTTCGGAAGCAGTTGAGATCGACCTGGTTCACAAAGAAGTGGCAGGAGACCTAGTGGCAGAAGCCGTTGCCTTGACTCGGCAAATTAGCACGGGCGAGATTCAGGTACAGCCAATTCGGTCCACGCCATTCAAGTTGGGTGAAACTGCCCCGCGCATTGACATCAGGCACTTAAGCAAGAAGATCGATGAGATTCTCGTGCGAGCCATTTACGACGGCGCTGCCATGAACCTGGCAGAGGGTCTCGAACTGGAGTCCAGGCTTTTTGGCGAGTGTATCGAGACCGAGGATATGAAAATCGGCATCGACAATTTCATGAAGAATGGGCCACGAGCCAAGGCGGAGTTTGTTCATAAATAGCTTGAGGAGCGGCAACTTACGACCAGAGGCAGGTTGTAATCTTCGATGCTGTCGTTGCGAGGGCCATGTTTTTTGTGGCCTGAAGCAATCTCCCTGCATCCGCAATGCATAGAGTTAGATGCAAAACTCGGATGAGATTGCTCTGGGGAGATCAAGTTGAGACGGATGCCTTCTACGCGATATTCAAACTCAAGAAAGATTTGGCTCGACCCAAAGAATAGACTCTACATCAATTGGGTATTTCACTGACGCGAAGACTTGCCGGGCGAAACAATCCTCGTCGCCATCAAATCCCCATCTGCAATCTTCACTTTCAACACAATCGCCGTGAGATGGTCTTTTGCGCCTCGGGCGTAGCACACGTCACGGAACAAAACGCATGCCCGCTCCAAGTCCCCGCTATTCTTGTTCAGATTTTCCAGGATCTCAGACTTCGAATTGTAGGTGTGGACACCATCCGTGCACAACACAAAGACATCGGCACTTTTCAGATGAACGGATTGCAGATCCGGTTCAACCGTCGGTCTCATGCCAAGCGCCCGCGTGATCACATGGTTGTCTTTGAAGGCGGCAAGCTGTTCCCGGGCGGCTGGATTGTTTTGCAGGAGGGATTCGAGTTTGGAGTGGTCATTGGTGAGCTGCAGCAGCTTGTCGCCGCGTTTGAGGTAAACCCGGCTGTCGCCGACATGCGCGACGACGGCCTGGTCAGCGTCCACTAGCAGAAGCGCCAGGGTTGAGCCCATGACTTTGCCGCGCTGGCTCGCCAGCTTGTGAACCGCTTTGTTGGCGAGCTGGACCAGAGACGAGACAAAGGCAACGCCGTCGGCAGGCTTCTTTCCGCGCTCGAATGCTTGCTTAATTACTTGCACTGCCGCCTGACTGGCCACGTCTCCTGCGTGTGCGCCCCCCACGCCGTCCGCAACCACAAACAGGCCGTGTTCGGGCAGTGCCAGGTAGCTATCTTCGTTGACGGGTTTCCTCGGATTCAATCCTTTGTCAGAAATGGCGGCGTGTTCGAGACGTGCTTTCATTCAAATTGCCTCGCGCCGTTGCGGTGCGACAGCCCCATCAGCAGACCGATAATCACCATGGAAATCAGAAAAGAAAAGCCGCCACGGCTGATCAGAGGCAAGGTAATTCCGGTCAGGGGAATCAGCTTAATGACGCCACCGATGTTGACGAAGACCTGGATGGCCAGAATCGAGGTGAAGCCAACCGCCAGCAGCTTTTCAAAATCACGCTCGGCCTGCAGCGCGATTTTCATACCTTGCAGAAAAAGCACGACGTAGAGCATGACCACCAGAATCGAGCCGACAAAACCCAGCTCCTCGGCAATGGCGGAATAAACGAAGTCAGAGACCACCAGCGGAATGTTGGTGGGATAGCCGAGCCCGAGGCCGGAGCCGGTTAAACCACCGGCGTGCAGGGCAAAGAATGAGTTCATGATCTGATAGACATTGTCCCACCAGGCGGCATCGTGCGGCAGACGCCAGATGTCCGCCCAAATGATGAAACGCTGCAGCACGTGCGGCGGTGCAATCCCCTCCAGCAGAAAAATTGATTTTGAAATCAGAACCGTGGCAATGATGCCGCCGAACAAATATCTGTACTTGCGCGTGGTCACAAAAATCATGATGACCACCAGGCCGCCGTAAATGATCACCTGCCCGAAATCTTTCAGCAGCACGAACAGCAGTTGCGGGATGAGCCAAATCAATAGAAAGGGACCCCACGGCACAATCAGCTTGGAAAGCCATTTGCCTTTTGGTCGTGGACCGGTGCGCACAAAATCATCTTTGTATCTGGCGAAAAAACCAGCGAGAAAAATCACGATGGTGATCTTGAACGCCTCCCAGGGCGTCATGTCAAACACAAACCGGCCGCGCGTCCCGACTTCACTCAGGGCCACGAACACCATCAACAGAACAATGGTCACCGCAACCCAGAAAAACGGGCGTTCCAGGGCGGCCATGAAGCTTTGGTTCGCGCTCTTTCGAACCAGGTAGACCAGAACCAGCAGGGCGGCAAAATAGGAAACGATGAGTCGCGACCAACCGGGCAGGCTTTTGACGAACTCATCGGCGATTTTTTTGCCTTCGAGCTTGTCCACTCTCAGGAGTTGCCGCGCTTCTTCCTGGATGGTTTCGAGACTGCGCTCGTCCCGGGCCACGGGCACGCCGGCAACGGAAGTGGAATCCACGCCCAGGGAATCGTGATTCGCCTTCTGCGCCGCTGCAGCGGAATACTGCCGCACCAACGCCTTCTGGTAATCCACGTTGATTGCTGAGCTGATGCGGTACTGCACCACAAATCCAATGCTGGTCAGCAGCGCCGTGATAATGAGAATCGAGAAATCGCCTTTGTAGAATTTGCGCAGAACGGCATACACCAGAAAAAATGCCGAAAGCAGCAACGTGTTGCGCAAGAGAATCGTCAGACTCGGATCGTAGCCACGGGCATTGCCGGCCACGAACACTGACAGCATACCGAGCACGCCAATGGCCAAGGCGATGCTCAGACCGGCGACCGGACCGATTTTTTTTGATGCAGGTTTCTCGCTCATTCAAAGTAGCCCAGTTCGTGCGCTTTCAGGTAAATTGCTTTTGCCACGGGCGCCGCTGCCGAACCGCCGTAACCACCGCCTTCCACCACAACTGCCAGAGCGATTTCCGCATCGTCGAACGGAGCAAAGGTGATGAACACGGCGTTGTTGACAATGTTGCGCTCGAAGGTGCCGTCGGCAAGTCTGATCGGCATATTGATTTCGGCGGTGCCGGTTTTGCCGGCCGCTTCCACTTCTGACATGCGCAGGCGCCAGGCTGTGCCGCCGGGTGTCCAGACCACTTCCCGCATCATTTTTTGCACCCGCTGCGCTGTCTCCGCAGAGATGACCCGGCGCCATTCCTGCGGGGTCTCACGGCGCTCCAGCCTCGGTTTCATCAAAACACCGTCGTTGCCGATGGCGGCGGCGACCAGGGCCAACTGCAGCGGTGTTGCCAGAACTTTCTCCTGTCCGATGCAGGACCAGGCCAGTTCATGGGCATTTTTCGTCGGCGGATAAGAACTGCGAAAGGCAACCAGCCCCTCCTGCAGTTCCGGTCGGGAAGTGTTCCATGCCACCGGTTGATTGAATCCGAACCGTTCTGCAATGTCGTGCATGACCGAGTCTCCGGCCGTGACACCCAAGCGGGCAAAATAGGCGTTGCTGGATTTCACCAGAGCTTTGGTCATGTCCAGTTCACCTTGTCCGCGCCACACACGTCCGCGCTTTTTATAGCTGGCGCGCTCATGGTCAAAAACGCGTTTTCTGCGCACGCCGGGTGGGCGGTAACCATCTCGCCCTATCACCCATTTCGGGTCGAGACCCACTTCGACCGCGGCGCAGGCCACCACGGTTTTGAAAGTCGAGCCGGGCGGATAGCGCCCTTTCAGAGCCCGGTCGTAAAGCGGCTTGCCATGTTCATCTCTAACAATTCGAAGCCAGGCGTCATCGTGAGAAACAGAATCCGGATGAAAACCCGGGGAGCTTACCAGCACCAGCACATCGCCGGTTTTGGGCGCAATGCCGACCACGGCGCCGTGTCTGCCCGCCATGGCCTCGTAAGCCGTTTTCTGCAACTCGTAGTCCAGGCTCAGAACAATGTCGTTGCCCATGGGCTGCAGGCGAAAATACTGGTTGTTGATGAAATTCTTATCATCTTCATCTGAATCACGGGTCCAGCCCATGAGCCGTTTAAAGAAGAATTTTTCCAGCCCGGCCTTATCGCGCTCGACATCGGAGTAGCCGATCAGGTGTGATCCCGCCTCACCCAACGGATAAACGCGCCGCGGCAACTCGCCATTTTGTCCGGCAGTGTAGCCGGCCAGAACTTTGTTCTCGCTGTGCGTGCGATCGTAAATCGTTCCCTTTCTGGTGGTTGCCTCGACAATCCATGGTCTGGGATCGTGGAGTTTCTTGGTCGATTCAAAATCTTCATGGCCAACCAGGAGTTGCCAATAGGCCTGATAGGCGGCCAAAGTCCCGAAGGCCAGGAAGAATACCCAGAGCACCACGCTCAGATCTTTGTTACTGCGAAACGAAAGAACCGGCTTCAAGAAGCCGAGCAACGGCAGAAGCAGCCGCAACAGATAAAGAAAGATAAAGGTGATGATGGCGTACTTGGCAAGGATTAGAACAAGGAGCATGGCATTACCCGGAAAGCGTCAGAGTGATGGCGTCACGTTTGCAGAATTTGATCGAGCTGCCGAGGCTCAGCCTGCGGCTGCCGGTGATGCGGTCGGCTTCATCGTCGATGAAGGCGCCATTTGCACTGCCCTCGTCAACAATGTCGATGGCCTCGCGCGAGACAAAATACAGGGTCGCGTGGTGCTTCGAAATGTTGTGGAACGGCAAACAAATGTCGCAGGAAGAGTGGCGACCAATTTTGTAGGTCGTGCCGGGCTTCAGGCTCCATTTCAGACCTTTGCCTTCGCCGTCGACGACTTCCAACGCGCAACCGGCTGCTGCCACCTCGTCGTCGCCATTTTTGTCCGCGGCCGAGAACCAGCAGCGAATGTCTATTTTGCGCTTCGGCAATGTGGCTGAGGATAGAATCTGGAGCTTGACGCGCGGCTGCCTGATTTCGTAATCTTTATCCGCGATAAGCCTTTGCAGACGTTGCTGCAGGACCGTTTCCAGCGACTCGATGGCGTGCGCATGCCGGATAAAAACGGTGTTGTTGACCTGCACCTCGAAGTTATCCGGCGCCATAACCTGGTCCGGGTTGGTGGTGTCGAGGTTGCGCTCCAGGCGGTCCGTCAACTCGCCGAACACACGTTCCTTTTCGAGCGGATCGATAAAAAGCCAGAACAATGAAAAGACAAACCGCTTGATGCCGTGGTCGATGCCTTCGATAGCGCCCATTTCGTTAGACCCAGCTAAATTGAATAATTACCAACGCGGCAAAGCCGCAAGAACTTTTTGGCCACGAATAGCCAACATAATTCGTCAATGGTCAAGCTTGTCTTTCCCGCGCAGGCGGGAATCCATGAGAAAGCAAGATTCATAGCATCACCCTGGATGTCCGCCTGCACGGGCATGACACTGTCCAGTCCTTATGCTCAAAATTGACCGTTCATGAATCTCGCAAGGCCAAAATAATAAAACCAACGTTGAAGCCAGGATGCCTTAATTCAAAGCTTCGTGCGGTAATGCTAAACAAGGATTGCGATCTTGTAGTCCGTTATCTGAATCTCATCCTCAGGCGAGACAGGAACCTCTTTTTCGAGTTCCAGTTCCTCACCGTTGAGCAGTGTTCCGTTGACGCCGTTGGGGGTGAGAAAATACTGGCCGTCGCGCAGCTCGACCACGGCATGTTTTCTGGAGATGGAGAAATCCGGACTTTCGAGCGTGACATCGTCAGTGCTGGCCCGGCCCAGGGCAACCAATGCTTTATCCATGACATATTCCCGCACATTTCCGCCTGACTCGACTTTCAGTTTTATCTGAACGCGAGCTGCCGGCGGAGCCTGAATGATGGTCGGCAGGTCATCGGCATCAAAAGTTTCCGGTGCCTCGATAATGGTCTCTTTCAGGTCTGACTCCGTATTCGGCAAAGGCGCTTGCGGCACGACTGCCGGCGGGCTGGCCATTGGTTCGGGAGCGGAGGTCGGTTTTTTCATGCTGAAGCGGATGTTGAATTGTCCCTTCTCCAGGTTGGGGTCGGTCTGCACTTCGATGACGACGGCGCTCTTGACCTGCTCGGGATTGATTTTGCGCATCTCAGGGTACAATTCTTCGCGCAACTCCGCACACAGCACATCCTCGACTTCAGAACGCATCTCGCGGTCATGCTGGCTGAAAAGAACGGCATAGTAATTCGGGATGAGAATCTTGCGGCCGACCACATCGACATTCTTCTTCATCAATTCTTTGAGACTCTTGGAAATCTCTTTGTAAGGGATGCGGTCACCGGCCTTGGCCTGGTCTTTGGCATCCGCGCTTTCATCATCAAGATCAGAGACACGCTGCCAGGCATTCTTGACCTTGTCTTTCAGACCCATGTTTTTAACCCATGATTTTGATTAATTTAGAGCCGGAACTCGGTGTGAATTCCGCATGAATATGTCAATTTCCGAAGAATTAGTCAAGAGATCTTTTGCGCCTGCGTGGAGCTTTTCAACTAAAACGAGCCTAATCACCGCACATGGTACCTGAAATAAAAAAAGCCGCCACGCAAATGACCTGGAAGAGTATTGCGGGCGGCTTTTGTCGCTCCATGGGGGAGGATAGAGCCGATACCTATACAGATGGCTTTGGCCGGCGATTTTTCTCAACTTTCAAGAAAAAAGCGCAAGTTTTTTTGAAAACGAAGCTTTGCCTTCACTTCTGCGGAACTGAGAGATTGTGAATTTCACTCCCTTGCACCCTCAGAGCAACTCTGGCAGTTCCGTTGTAATAGATTTCGATGTAAATCGCGCGGAAAAAACCTGCCAGGTTTCCAAAACCTGGCAAGGTTTGAGATCGCACATGGCGCGCTGAAAAAAGACGTGCTGACAAAGCAGCCGCCCCTCGAGAATCAACTAACCATGATGTTACTTCAATGCATCCAGACCCGCACCATAATTGACATGCAGTGCAACGCCGTCCAAGACAAATGCCGGGACAGACTTCACGCCACTATTTTCAGCTTCAGCGACCCGAGATTTCTCTTCGCCAAGATGAACAATCTCAACATCATATTTCTGTGTGTCGAGGGCATACGCCAACTTTTGTTCAGCTTCCACACAAACAGGACACCCCGCGTGATAAAATATTGCTTTGCTTTTGCTCATGATTAGTCCTTTCTTTGTTTACGTAACAGGCAGTTATTTATTCGCGTCCCTGGGAAACGCTGTCGCTGCAGAAAGATATAAAATAGAGGCGTTTAGACAAGTAGGCACTTTTTGGTGAGGTACACACTTTTTGGTGTAAATTTAGAGTAATCAACATGAAAAAAATATCCAATGAATCTGACCGGACGCAATATCACAAACTCGAAAACGTGATTGGCTGCAAGTGGTCTGTCTCTGTCTTGATGGCCATTCGCGAGGGAACCATAAGGCCTGGTGTTCTCGAACGCCATATCGCCGGGATATCGACCAAAGTTCTATCGGAGAGATTACAGAAGCTGACCGACTACGCACTGTTGGAGAAAAAGGTGTTTCCCGAAGTACCTCCGAGAACGGAATACTCCCTGACAAAAGCGGGACATGCTTTGACGAAGATAATTCAGCAAATTCATGACCTTGATGAGCAAATACAACGCGGAGAGCCATCTGATACAGATGGTTCGGAACCCCTTTGAAGTAGAAACCCCCTGACGTTAAGCCGCACTGGCGCGGTCTTGGCACCCCACTTGCCAGGCTCATCCAGAGATAACCGAAACTCCGTGTTACACGCGTCTTCAGACCACCCTTTTACCGCACAATCTACCACCAGGGAGAAAACCTGTTGCCCGTATGGTCCCGTCCTTAACGACTAGAGACAACTGAAAGTCCGCAAAACTGACTGGTTCTTTAAGAAGTGCAACATACTATTGAAAATGAATTCTACTCATCTATCAATCTGTGACGTAATCAATATATATTAGCTTGATTCTTTCAAAAGAAAGTAGCAATTTCGACTCAGAAATTCGACATGTTTATCCGAATTCACTTTCGAGACCAACCTTGAATCGAAGAGGAGTTTATGGACAGCAAATCTTTCAACCCATTTGAAATGGCTCAAGAACAGTTTGATAAGGTAGCTGATTTGCTTGACCTGGATCAGGCGACCAGAGACCTATTAAGAAACCCTATTCGAGAATATCACTTCAGCATACCTGCCAGGATGGATGATGGCAGTGTAAAAATTTTTAAGGGCTTTCGAGTTCAACACAATGATGCAAGAGGTCCCGGTAAAGGCGGGATACGGTTTCACCCACAAGAAACCGCGGATACGGTTCGTGCCTTGGCCATGTGGATGACCTGGAAATGCGCCGCCGTAGACATTCCATTGGGCGGCAGCAAAGGTGGAGTTGTCTGTGACCCGCATAGTCTGAGCATGCGCGAGCAGGAACAGATTTGTCGGGGCTGGATTCGCCAAATCGCCAGAGACATCGGTCCAATTACGGATGTGCCAGCACCTGACGTTATGACTAGCGCACAGCATATGCTGTGGATGCTCGACGAATTTGAAACCATTCGTGGTGGAAAATATCCCGGCCTTATCACGGGTAAACCTGTAGGCATGGGTGGCTCGTTGGGCAGAAAAGAAGCAACCGGCTACGGTGTCATCTTTACAGTTCGGGAGGCGCTGAAAGAACTGGGGATCCGACCAGATGGTACAACCGCAAGTGTACAGGGATTCGGCAATGTTGCGCAGCATGCCATCGAGCTCTATCAACAAATAGGCGGTACGGTTATGAGTGTTTCGTGCTGGGATCAAGATGATCAGACCACCTATGCTTTCAAGAAAAAGGATGGCATCAATCTTGATGAATTGCGAAAGATAGCCGACCGGTTCGGGGGTATCGATAAAGGCAAAGCGAAAGACTTAGGCTATGAAGTTCTGCCGGGCGACCTCTGGCTTGAACAAGACGTCGATATTTTGATTCCCTCGGCTCTGGAGAATCAGATCAATCTAGAGAATGTAAACAAAATCAGCAAGCGCGTTAAAATTATTGCGGAAGGCGCCAACGGGCCAACTGGCCCCCGGGCCGACGAAGTGATCCAAGAGCGGGGTATCTTTATGATCCCGGACTTCGTGGCAAATGCCGGCGGTGTCACCTGCAGCTACTTTGAGCAAGTGCAAAGCAATATGAATTACTACTGGGAAAGAGACCAAGTCCTTGGCAAACTCGATGTTAAAATGACATCAGCCTTTATAGCCGTCAGCGACTTGGCAAAAAAGAGAAAACTCTACATGCGCGATGCCGCTTATGTAATCGCAGTGAGCCGAGTAGCTCAGATTTGTAGAGATCGCGGATGGGTTTGATACCAAATCTTCGAAGGGATGCAAACGAAGAAAAATGGGGAAAGCACTAGATACCTCATCTCCTGAAAATCTCTCGCCGTTCAATCGAAAGTTTTTCGATTCTGAACAGCGATTGACCTGCATGGGAACAGGCTCTCTCGGCGGCAAGGCCTGGGGGCTGGCCTTCATCAACAACGTTCTCACTGCCGAATTGCATCAAGAAGTATTCAAAGGCATCGAAATCAACATTCCAACCATGACGGTCATTCGGACCGACTTCTTCGATGCTTTCATGAAACGGAATCACCTCCTTGAGATTGCATGCTCAAATGAACCCGATGATCGCATTGCCCATGCTTTTCTAAAAGCAGACTTGCCGGTGGAGATGGTCGGAGACCTGAGAGCAATCATTGCGCAAGTCCATACCCCCCTGGCTATTCGATCTTCAAGCATGTTGGAAGACGCCATGCACGAGCCGTTTGCCGGAATCTATGGCACCAAGATGATCCCGAACAATCAGCACGACCCCGATACCCGCTTCCACAAACTGACTGAAGCTATCAAGTTTGTATATGCGTCTACTTTTTTCAAAGCAGCGAAGGACTATCGAAAAGCCACGAAGCATGACATAGCTGAAGAAAAAATGGCGGTAATCATTCAGGAGGTGGTGGGTTGCCGTCATAATGGTCGTTTTTATCCCGAGGTCTCCGGAGTGGCGCGTTCCTATAATTTCTATCCAACGGGACATGCCAAACCTGAAGACGGGGTCGTGAATCTGGCGCTCGGCCTTGGGAAAACAGTTGTGGATGGCGGGACGAGTTGGTGCTATTCACCGGCGTATCCGCAAGCAAATCCTCCATTTGGCTCTATCAGTGAATGGCTTAAGCAAACTCAAACCGATTTTTGGGCGGTGAATATGGGAAAGCCTCCAGCCTATGACCCTGTTCAAGAAACCGAATATTTGCTTAAGGCGGATCTCACAGACGCAGAAACGGACAACACGTTACGTTTGGTGGCCTCGACCTACAACGCCTCTTCCGATAGAATCAATATGGGCATTGGCGCCAAAGGCCCCCGAATCCTGACTTTTGCCCCGCTCTTGGTATTGGATGATATCCCCTTGAATCATCTGGTAAGAACCCTGCTGAAGGTGTGCGAAGAAGCGCTTAGCGCTCCCGTGGAAATTGAATTTGCCCTAACTTTCAAACCAACTCGGTTCGGTTTTCTGCAAGTGAGACCCATGGTAGTGTCGGACGAGGAAGTGGAGATCAATCGCGAAGATTTGTCGCATAAGAATACTCTCTCCGCCTCCGAAACTGTAATGGGGAACGGGTTGATCGATACAATTCTAGACATCGTTTATGTTAAGCCTGAACACTTTGACGCAAAGTACACCCGGCAGATTGCACTGGAGTTAGAATCCATGAACAAGAAGTTGGCCGCGGACGGATCTCCTTACTTACTGATCGGTTTTGGCAGGTGGGGAAGTTCTGATCCCTGGTTGGGTATCCCTGTCAATTGGGGTCAAATTTCTGGTGCAAAAGTCATTGTTGAGGCCACGCTTCCAAGTATGGATAAGGAGCTCAGTCAAGGCTCACATTTTTTTCACAACATCACGAGTTTCCAGGTCAGCTATTTTTCAGTTCATCATTCAGGACAATATCCAATCGACTGGCAATGGCTGGGACAGCAAAGAGTGCTTACAGAAACCGAATTTGTAAGGCACGTGAGACTATCTAATCCTCTGCAAGTTAAGGTGGATGGAAGAAGTGGCAGGGGGGCTATTTACAAATCAGTACTTGGATAATAAGTCATGGAGAACCGAAACAAATCCGTAGAGAGCCTGATCAGCGACCTCAAAGAAAGGGCTAAAGAGTTAAGCTGCCTTTACGAGGTTGAAGAGATTCTCAACAGATCTGATGCATCGCCAGATGAATTATTTGCGAGCATCATCGAAACCATTCCACCCGGCTGGCAATATCCAGATATTTGCCATGCAAAGATCATTTATCGCGACAAAACCCACCAATCACACCCTTTCGTAGAAACAGCATGGGTTCAAACTGCGGACATCAGAATTCAAGATGAAACGGTCGGAAAGATAAGCGTTTACTACACCGAGGAGAGACCTTGCGTGGATGAAGGTCCGTTTCTCAAAGAGGAACGCAAATTAATCAACACCATTGCAGAGCGTCTCGGACGACGTATTTTGCACCAAAAGTTGAAAGAGGTCTTTGAAGAAAGGGAACTTCCGCCAAAAAAAGAAGCAGAATGGTGGGTCATTCTTAGTCTACTACGAAGAACAGATCCGCAACTCCTGTTGCGCATCTCCAGAAAGATGACCAACTACCTATGCTGGAGTGGGAGTAAGAAAGCTGAAGAGTTGCTTGAACATTTCAGCCCCGCCTACAAAGACAAGGATAGTGAGCTATTCGAAGATCTAAACCGTCCCCATAAGAAGGAAGCGTTGCACGATTTTCTTCACATAAGTGAAGAGGTATTCAGCATAGCGGTCGCTTTTTTAGGTGCAGAGGAAACCGTGTCCTCTATTCAGAAATGGATAAGAGAAGAAAAGTCTGCTTTCCTGGTGAGCATCCTTGAAAATCCAGCGACGTCTCACGCTGAAATCGCCGATGCTATCGGGCGCTATCATCATCTCGATCCGGATGGTTCCGAGCTTTCTGTACCGAGGGAAAAAGGCTTCCGTGTGTCCCTTGTTCGCCGTCTGCTAACCAGTCAACCACAATTTGTCAACGTTGCTAAACAGTTCATCGAGGTCAAGGACTTCTATGACTTGCTGCATCGAGTCATCTTTCCTGCCAACAGTCGTGGCAAGTTGGGTGGGAAAAGTGCTGGTCTATTTCTGGCAAACCAAATCCTAAGAAAACTCAGTAAACACAACGAGTTCTTTCGCGACATCAAAGTGCCAAAATCCTGGTACATCACATCTGATGGTATCCTCAGCTTTACGAATTACAATAACCTGGAAGATATCGTCGATCAAAAGTACAAAGAAATCGGTCAAGTACGGCAGGAGTATCCTTATGTCGTTCAGGTGTTCAAGAACTCACGGTTTCCACCTGAAATCATCAAAGGTCTTTCATTGGCTTTGGATGATTTTGGCGACCGCCCCTTGATTGTGCGGAGTTCTAGTTTGTTAGAAGACCGAATGGGGACGGCGTTTGCCGGTAAGTATCGAAGTGTTTTCATAGCAAATCAAGGAACCAAACAAGAACGGTTGATAGCTTTGATGGACGCCATCGCCGAGGTCTACGCTTCCACGTTTAGCCCCGACCCTATCGAATATCGTGCAGAACGCGGCCTGCTGGATTTTCATGAGGAAATGGGCATTATGATTCAGGAGGTCGTGGGCAAGGTGGTGGGAGATTATTTCTTGCCTGCATATGCTGGCGTCGCTTTCAGCAACAATGATTTCCGCTGGTCACCACGTATCAAGACGGAAGATGGGTTGGTTAGACTGGTACCAGGTTTGGGGACGCGTGCCGTAGACCGCTTGAGTGACGACTATCCAATCTTGATGGCGCCTGGTCAACCAGGTCTGCGTGTCAACATCACACTCGATGAAATTGTTCGCTATTCGCCAAAGAAGATTGATGTGATTAATTTGAAAACGAACGCATTTGAGACGATTGAACTTGATGTGTTGATTAGGAAACTTGGACACGAGTATCCCCGCATAAACCAGATTGTTTCAATATTGGAGCACGAGCATCTTAGCCGGCCCATGGGAGTGCACATGGACTTTGAACATGCTGATATGGTCGTGACCTTTGACGGTTTAATGACACGCACGCCGTTTGTCAAACAGACGCACACTATCCTGAATGTTCTGCAAGAACAACTTGGCATGCCCGTAGACATTGAGTTTGCTTCTGATGGGGACAACCTTTACCTCTTACAATGTCGCCCTCAAAGTTACGGTGCGGACAGTGCACCGGCATCCATTCCCAAAGACATCCCGAAAGACCGTACCATTTTCACGGCGAATCGTTACATTTCTAATGGCGCAGTCCCAGCACTTACCCATGTTGTCTATGTGGATGGGCAAGAGTACAGCGACATGAGCACCCGCAAGGATTTACTGGAAGTCGGGCGCGCCGTGGGAAAGCTAAATCAGATACTGCCTAAACGCCAGTTTGTCTTAATGGGCCCCGGGCGCTGGGGAAGCCGTGGTGACATAAAATTGGGTGTTAGTGTAACCTATTCTGATATCAACAATGCTGCGGTCCTAATTGAAATTGCACGTAAGCAAGCCAACTATCTACCTGACCTTTCCTTTGGCACCCACTTTTTCCAGGATTTGGTCGAAGCGTCCATTCGCTACTTGCCGCTTTACCCGGACGACGACAACATTGTTTTCAATGAAACCTTCTTGACGAAATCCAACAATATACTGCCCGACATTTTGCCTGAGTTTGCTTACCTGGCAGATACCATCCGCGTTATCGATGTTGCCCAATCCACAGATGGCCTCGTTCTACAGGTGCTCATGAATGCCGACCTCGACAAAGCGGTTGGTATGTTGGCCGAACCGACATCCGACATAGAACCCATACTTAGAAAGAAGAAAGATACCTTCGAGAAGAAGGAAGCCGAAGACCACTGGCGCTGGCGGCTACGTATGGCTGAGCACATCGCTTCTCAACTTGATAAGGAACGCTTTGGCGTAGAAGCCTTTTATGTCTTCGGCAGCACAAAGAACGCAGCTGCGGGACCGGGCAGTGACATTGACCTGCTCATTCATTTTCGGGGCACAGCGACGCAAAGAAAGGGATTGCTGCTGTGGCTGGAGGGCTGGAGTCTATGTATCGGTGAAATGAACTACCTGCGCACAGGAACAGAATCTGATGGCCTGCTCGATGTCCATATCGTGACAGATCAAGATATAAAGAAAAACACGAGTTATGCGGTTAAGATCGGTGCGGTTACGGATGCTGCGCGACAGTTGTCTTTGAAGTCTAAATGAGTTCACGTGTGGCTGTTTCGGGATGTTCAAGGACAAAACGCACCAAGGCCAATTCAGTACCGTCATGCGCTGCTGAAAAAATATGAGTCCTGCCAATTTGCTCTTTCCAAAAACCCGTCAATCTTGCGGATTCATGGACATGACCGTGCAATGTAATCAACGGCTGGCGCTCTTCGATAAATCGCCGAACTGCAATACTGCCAACGTGTACGTCAAAAGGTACGTGGTCTATCATTTTGCCATCGAGCGCCGCGCGGTCTAAATTGGTCTTATAGGGAGGCGTATGAAATAGGAAAACACTTTGCGAAAGATCATCATCACCGGCAAGCTCTTCAAGGTCTTTCTGAATGGTAGCATATCTCATTTCGCGTTTAGAAATGGCAATAGTATACCTTCCTTCCTCCGGTGAAACACAACCCGGGTCCACGTAGCGGGAGACATCATATCGTTCCCAGTCTTTTAACTGGAAGGGCGTTGGCGGCACGTATGCATAGCCATAAACGGAAAATATACCAAGTCGCGACTGACGATTGTGGACATATTGCCAAACATTGCGCTTTGCTGCATCCAAGACCGCGGCCTCTTCAAAACGCGCATCATCATTTCCCAGGATTAGCAAGATTTTCGGATAGGCGGTTCCCAGCTTGTCACGTAACTTCTCAAAACCAGGTAGCAAGAAGTCATAGATAAAATCTCCATAAGCACTGTCAGCGTCTGTGAATGAGATCAATTCATGAGGCAACAGATCGCCGCCCAAGAATACTACCGCAGGATATTCGTCCGCAATCGCCTTAAAGAGTTTTTCATAGCGTTCAATCTGCCCGTGCAGGTCAGAGACAAAAAAACAAGCAGTCATGTTCAGTTCTTCTTGCTTCGATTTAAATCAGCATGAATAACAACGGACAATGGAGTATTCTGGAGACAGACTACAGAGAGTTCCCATAGATTTCTCCCTTCAGTCGGAGTGATGCTGATTGTGTACCAATCTATCGAAGATCGCATCGACAAGGGTCGGATGTCATGCCCGCTGATGCCGGAAACTGTGAAGTGATGACAGTGGATTCTTCGCCATATCGATCTTCCAAGAGTTCAGTTAGAATCAAGTTACTCTGCTCATTAACAGGATGCAAGTTAGTTCGCAGCTCGTCGCAAAAAAACCTGCCAGGTTTCCAAAACCTGGCAGGCTTAAGAACGCATTTAGCGCTGAACAAAAAGAAGCCATGCCTACTACGGCGTCACCACCGTCTCCTCTTCATCAACCACAGTCACTGCCGGACTCGCCGAAGTCTGGTCAACCGCAAACTTGCGGCGCAAACCATAATCGATAAGCTTGGCGTCGTTCGCATCATCAGGCAAAACCGTGATCAAATATGAAGTGAGCTGACTTCGCAGCACCCGGTTGGCCTTGATGGCATCGCGGAAGCCGCGCCGGTTTTCCAGCAAGTCTGCCCGCAAAGCCATCTCGCGGTCCATGGCCGATTGCAGACTCTCATGCGTGGCCTTGAATTCATCGAGCAGCGGAGCCGCCGGTTTCTTGGACTCATCCGTTTCCTGGCTCGCCGCCTCCACCACGGTCCGCATGGCCGCCAAAACCTCGGGACGATTGTTCGCCACCTCGCGATCCAGCTCATAGCCTTTGAAGGTCGCGTCTTTCTGCTCAGCCGGCAACTGGCTGTTCAGTCCGTGGCGGACCTTGCCCAACAGCCGGAAGCCGATTTTCTTGAGCTGGCGCAGTTCTGCCTGCACTTCCTTTTGTACCGACTTCAGGCTCAAATGGGTTGAGATCTTGCCCGCAAACTCAGCCTTGTCAGCGGTCACCCGCTCCAGCAAATCCGGCCGCAAAGCCACACCGCTGTTTTCATGACCGTACAACACGGTGTCGAAAAACGCAGTCCAGTGATTCTTTTCTCTGGCAGTAATATAGATTCCCATACAAGTCTCCTTACAGTAAACCAAATTGACCGATTTACGCTGAGAATCGTCCTACCCATGAAAAACTGAATCCGTTTTACAAACTTGTCATTCAAACCGACCGCAAACCCCGCCAAAGAAGAGCAAAACCGTCTGCATCAACAGCAACCCTGCTCGCCTCAAGAGCAAACCGGGGTGCATCAAGAGCAAACCGGGCTGCACCAAGAGTAAACCTTGCTGCATCAAGAGCAAACCGGGCTGCACCAAGAGCAAACCGGGCTGCACCAAGAGTAGACCTTGCTGCATCAAGAGTAAACCTTGCTGCATGAAGAGTAAGCCGGGCTGCAGCAACAACAAACCTGGCTGCATCAAGAGCAAGGCCGGCTGCAGCAACAGCAACCCTGCCTGCATCAAGAGCAAGGCGGACTGCATGAAGAGTAACCCCGGCGACCTGAAGAATGGGGGTAACCAAAAAACCTGCCAGGTTTCCAAAACCTGGCAGGTCTAAGACCGCATCGTCGTAACAGGAAACCGAACCACCCTTATAAATACGACGCCTCAAAAGTGTTGCCCTGCCGGATATCGCCGGTCTTGAATCCCTTCGAGAACCATCGCATGCGTTGTTCCGAGGTGCCATGCGTAAAAGCGTCCGGCACAACATAGCCTTGGCTTCTTTTCTGGATTCGGTCGTCGCCAACGGCGCTGGCGGCTGTCAGGGCTTCCTCGATATCGCCTTGCTCCAGAATATTGTGCATCCGTTGTGCATGATGAGCCCAGACGCCGGCATAGAAATCAGCCTGCAACTCCAGCCGAACCATTTGGCGATTAAACTCTTTCTCGCTCACCCGCCCACGCTGTGACATGACGCGTTCTGACGCGCCCAGCAGTCTTTGGACGTGATGCCCAACCTCATGCGCCACAACATAGGCCATGGCAAAATCACCCGGCGCTTGAAATTTGCGCTTCAAATCATCATAGAAACTGAGATCGATGTAGAGTTTTTCATCGCCGGGACAGTAGAACGGACCGGTTGCCGCGCTGGAAAGCCCGCACGCCGACTGCACTTTGCCGTTATAAAGAACCAACGTTGGCAGACGATAGCGCCCACCGGCCTGCTGGAACAGTTGACTCCAGACATCTTCGGCGTCTGCCAGCACAACTGAAACAAACTGCGCGAGTTCATCCTCCTGCGCGCTTCCCTGATAAGTGGCAACCGAGCTTTGGCCGCCGCCTTGCATGAGATTCAAAACCTGGCTGGGATCACCGCCCATAAGCCAGACTATCGCCACGATGATCAGCATGCCGATACCACCGCCAGCCGCTTTCCTGGTGGGTCGCCTGCCGCGGCGGTCTTCAACATTGCTACTTTGCCTTCTTCCTTTCCAGCGCATCTTTCCTCCTTATTCCTCAATAGATTGGATGGTCTTTGTCCCCTGAATCCAGGGAGCGGTACTACAGGAATGGCTCAAAACCAGCAGGTGATGGCAATGAGCCGGCCCGGATGCCGGTGGGTAATCTCTGGTTGGAATGTTTCAAATATAGGAAAGCTCGGCAACGGAAGCAAGTCTATTTCTGGTTTCGGCCACAAGCTGCCCATGAGACAGATTCAGCGGATTCTCATTGACTGATTAGGAATGTCTGACCACCGGACTAAAAGCGAAACAAATATGAGTACTTCACAAAGAACTGACGACCGTCATTGAGAAAATGATTGCGAGTACGTCGGATCTCCGAGTGGTCATTCGCATTTATCAAATCAAGATTTTGATAATTGCTGTTGACGCCGGCATACAATGCTGTCCAGGGGTTTACAAGATAGGTGAACAGAAAATCGAAGTTGATATTCTTGCTGGTTTGCAAGGAAGTAACGGCGTTGTTTGCCAGTGTTGCATTGTATTGAAAAATCAGACGCAGTGACAGCTTCCTGTTGAATTGCCAGTTCCACTTTGAGCGTAGGATATGGTTTGTGAATATCTTTCTATTGACTTCCCGATCGTTCAGATTGAAGTAGATGTATGTGTTGTCAATTTGAAGCTGATTGACCGGTCGAAAAACGAGTTCAATCTCGCTATTGACCATATCCGCCAATTGCGGTTCCTGGCCGACAGATGGAACAAAGTTTATCGCTTTGCCCCATCCAAAGTCTCCTTCCAGAGTGACTTCTTTCATGATGCTGGTTTCGTACTCGATTTCCCAGGCATCGGTACTGAAGTCCCTGTTAGCTGACAGCCCTGAAACATCCTGTGGCCGCAGAAGCTCGTTGCTCTTGCGATAATTGACTTCAAATTGAGTCTGGCCGGTGAATTCCCACTCGAGGCTGCCTTCGATCGATTCATCAAGACGAGTACCGCTGATATCCCAGATGCGCTGGACAAGGAATTCCGGCCCCCAGCGTATCAGGAACTTTCTTTCAGGGCGGAAGAAATAGCTCATGAACTGGTGAACATCGACCATGTCTGTGCGGGGTATAAATCCCGCATCAGCTCTGAAGTCCACGTCAAAGCTTCGGAAATGACTGTGATTTGCAAATTGACGACCATTGCGGTTCAAAGCCAGGTTAGAAGCGTGACCCGTAAATTCGTTTTGCGCCAGGTCTTTGGTTGAGCTGAGCACGCCTTGAACACTCCCAACCCAGTTCTGGTCTATCTTAATACGGCTGTCCACGCCAATGACGCGATTGTGACTATCTTCAAATTCACGGTCAGTAAAAGTAAAGCCCAGATTTGATTGTTTGAAAATATCCCTGCTGACGCGGGCAATTCCAAAGAAGGCCCTTTTCCCGTGTAACGGATCGCCATTAGGTACGGACTTACCCGGGGACTCGTCATCGATAAGCATAGCTCCGATTGCGTAAGGCCCTGTTTTGCCCGTAAAGCGCGCTCCGAATTGCGGATCACCTATGCGCCGGGTAAATACGAGATTGATTGGGGTATTAAAGAAATTTGAATTCTCCAGGAAGAAAGGCCGTTTTTCGGGGAAGAAAACCTCGAACCTTTGATTGACAGTAATCTGTGGTTCATCTGACTCGACCTGGCTGAAGTCTGGATTTGCGGTCGCATCTAAGGCCATGTTGTCGTTTACCACAAATTTCGCATCCAGGCCTGCCGAAGGATCCACGCTATCCGTGGTGAAGCGTGGTCCCTGCGGATGTTGTTGATTCAAGATACGAAAGGAGCGACTGGTCGTGTAGGGAATCAATTGGATATTGCGGCCGGGAGAAATATTGTGACGAATTTTCATGGTCGCGGCCTGGTTCAGTCGACCTTCAAGACGGCTGGATACCCGCGGCCAGAATGATTGCTCTGCGCTACCTCGTTGAACTTCCCGCAGCAAAACGATACCCCAATCCTGCTCCGGCGTGGTTGGGAATCGCAGACTCTTAAACGGAATCTTCATCCAAACCACATAGCCTTTGTCGGTTAGCTCACCCTTGGAATACCACAATGTGTCCCAGGAATCGTCAAAGCCCGAGCCTTCGGTCCAAAGTGCGTCCCACTGAACTCCCAAAGGATTTGCGATAAAGGCAAAGGCTCGTCTCTCATCGTGGAACGTATCCAGCATAATTTCCACCTGGTCATCATTGAAGACTCTTTCGCGTCTGCTCAGGCGGCCGCGTATCTTTTCAGGTTCGCTGTCGAACGCGACAAAAACAACGTATAAATTCTTATCATCATGGCATAAGTAGACGTCAGTTTTTTGAGTGGCAGGCTCTCCGTCTTTCGGACGTTGCTGAATAAACCCTTCCACCTTCTTCATCTTCTTTTCAACCTCTCCACCCGGTTTCATGCCAACAAAATTCTTGAATGCAGGCGCCTGTTCAACTCTGGGAATATCCAGGACAGGCTTACCATCATTCTCCATTTCAGTGGCCTGTGTCGATTGCAGGAATATGACGAGCATCCCGATTGCCGAGAAGAAATATCGGATTTTCGATAGGACGGAGCTGTTCATTTCAAAACCATTTTTTGATGACGATTGGTCAGCAACTGGATTGTTTTGAGTATGGGAATCGTCTCCCAAGACGGGATGAGCATATCTCTGAAATGAAACGTGCGGGCCTTCAAATTGTTGCGCGCAATTTCTTTTCTGCCGCGAGTCTGGCACGTTTTTGATCAGACCACCGTCCGCTCCAATCTCCACTGTTTCTGATGAGGTCTTCCAGGGTCCAAAACCTGGAAGGTTTGAGACCGCAACCTGAAGAAACCTGCTTTCCGCACGGCCTCGGCAAGGATACACCGTTGTTTGTTGACTTAGCTGGCGCAGTTGTCTTTCTTATGGCATCGCGCGGGTGCCCTTAACCACCAGAGACAACCGAAAGCCCGTGCCATTGTCCCCGCAATCTACCGCCAAAAGAAAAACCTGCCAGGTTTCCAAAACCTGGCAGGTTTAAGGCCGCCGCCTGACACATGCAAAAAAGAAGTCAGAGACTACTCCGGCGTCACCACCGTCTCCTCTTCATCAACCACAGTCACAGCCGGACTCGCTGAAGTCTGGTCAACCGCGAACTTGCGGCGCAAACCATAATCGATGAGTTTGGCGTCATTCGCATCATCAGGCAAAACCGCGGTCGGCCAGGAACGACGAAACTCCTCTCGAGGACGAGCAAAGCCCGCTGCAGCAACAACAAACCGGGCTGCCTGAAGAGTAACCCCTGCGACATGATGAGCAAACCGCATTTCCATCAATCTTGATTTTCTCGTCAATTTCAGTTATCTTCCCCCCTTCTGCAACGTTCACACAAAACACAACTCAACAAAAGGAACCCCAATGCTCGACCTCTCCGCCGCACGACTGAAATTTGCGACCCTTCATAAAGTTGGCAACAAAGGCACGGGGCAGCCCTGCCTGACAGCCGACAGCCCATACAATTTCGACGACGATCTGCAAGCCGCCTTTCTCGACTACTTTCTCAACGCGTTCAAGGTCACGGATTTTAAAAAATTCTTCGATCCGCAGGACGACTTGAGCCGCAACCCGGTCTACTCCGCAAGCCGGCTGCTGTTCGAGGAAAACGACCAATTTGTGGAGCAGTCCCGCGTCATCGCGACCCATTTGTACAATTGCTCGGAATGGCCGACCATCAAAAGCGGTCATCTCTGCGTACTCTATTTTGACGAGGTGATTTTCGAAGGCATCGTGACCGACGCGTTGGGGATTTTCAAACTCGAACTCAACGAGCTGATCATGCCGTTCAAGGACGGTTCCCGGGTGATCAAGGCCTCGCTGTCAAAGGGTCCAAACCTGATGAAACTGGACAAAGGCTGCCTGGTTTTCGACGTTCGCAAAGAGGTGGGGTTTCGCCTGCTGACCCTGTGCCGCCAGAAAGATGACCTGCGCTACTGGCACGACAACTTCCTGCGCATCCAGGAGGTCAACCACTCACGCGAGGATACCAAGGCAGCGCTTGAGTTGTGCCTCGGCTTCTCCTCGGACGTGCTGCCGAACATGGTGGAGAAGGAAGAGCAGTTCGAGTTCAACAGCACGGCACTTGAGTATTTCGCCAGGCAGGACGTTTACGACAAGATGTCTTTCAAGGAAGAAGTCCTGGACCAGTTTCAATGCCACGATCAATTCAATAATTATCTGGATGGGCAGGAAGACTTCCAGAGTGAGGTTTACGATGACAGTTTCGAAGTTCACCAGGATGAAGTCAAGAAGGCAAAGCGCAAGCTGAAGAGCATCATCAAGCTCGACACCAACATCGAAGTCAAACTGGACTCGAAAGCCATCAGCGAAACGGCCCAGTTCATCGAACGCGGTTTTGACGACAGCCGCAATATGTATTTCTACAAAGTTTTTTACAACAAGGAAGTGGAGTAGCATTTTGCCGGCTGGCAGCAACAGACATCGGGTGTAGCCGGCTGGCCAGGCTCAACGTCTCTTCTTCAGCTTGCGAATTTCGGTTTCGGCATACAAACGCTGGCTGCGATGCCGCTTGGGCGCAAGTTGCAGAAAGCGCTGAAATGCCGCGATGGCCGATTTGGGCCGGCCAAGATAAGTGTTGGAATAACCCTTCCAATAATAAGCCCAGTAAAAGGTCGGGTCGGCTTTGATGACCTTGTCAAACTGCGCGAGCGCAAGTTTGTACTTGCCCTGATTGTAGTAACTTTCCCCCAACTCGTTCAGGTACTGATTGTTGCCGGGCTTGAGTTCGAGCGCCTTTTTCAAGTCGGTCACTGCTTTTGCGTAGTGTTTGCGCTTCTGGTGGGTGACCGCGCGTTGGTAATAGGCGTCCACAAAGTCCGGTTTTTTTTGCAGGCAGAGGCTGAATTCAGCGACAGCCTTGCTGAACTGACCCTTGCCGCGATAGGCCATGGCCCGGCTGAAGTAGGAATTTACGTAGTTCGGATTAATCTCAATCGCGCGGCTGAAATAGGCAATCGCTTTGCTGTAGGATTTCTTCTCGAGCAACTGGATCGCGCGATTGTGGAAGGCTTCGTTGACCACGGAAGCTTTGCCCCACTCAGGTCGAACCTTTGCCATGGCATCGAAATCCTTGATTGCGGAGCTGTATTTGCGTTGCAGGCAATAGGCGAACCCGCGCTCGAACCGGCAGATGGCGCTCGCCGGGCCAACCTTCAAAGCCGCGCCAAAATCTTTGGCTGCAAGCTCATATTCTGAGTCTCTCGAGTAAAACTTGCCGCGGGCAAGCAGAGGTAAGGCCTCCGCCGGCGCCAATTCGATGGCGTTTGCATAGCTCGCCGTTGCCTCGCCGAACTCTTCGAGGTTGTAGAGCGCATCCCCCCGCAAGACAAACAGCGGATAGTATTCTGCATTCTTCTTAATGAGCTTGTCAAAGGCCTTCACAGCCTTTTTGTGCTTGGTGTTGAAATCTTCATGCACTGCCTTGAAGATGTTCTGAGTTCTCTTCTTGTCCAAAGCTTTTGCATCGAGATCATCCAGAATCTTGAGAAACAAAGTACTGCTGATATGCACCTGCCAGTACGGAAGAGCCGATTCAAACCGTTGGCGGGCGTCATCGAACTTCTTCTTTCTGGCAAACGCGACGCCTTCCAGGAGAAAGGAACTCGGCAGGAAGTCGGTATCGACATCGCCGCTGTTGCGCTGCGCGGATGCGGGTTGTGGCAGCGTGAGGCAGATCAAAATCGGAACGAGCAGGAAGCGGAACTTGGCGGTCATGTGGCGGCCCTTGATGTAATTTCTCTAACCTTTGACAGTAGCGTAACAAAATATTGGGTGCAATATAAGGAAAATGAATGAGACGACGCAAGGAAATGCTGGACTAATTGACCGGCGCTTTCCGGAGTTGTAGAAATTCTCGCAATTGCCGCCCTCTTGCGGAAACCGTTCTATTTTCTTACTATGAGGCGTGGAAAGATCTATCCTTTCAAAATAACCTGTTCGGAAACCAAATGAATCGCACTGACCGCCTTGTCGCCATGCTGCTTCTGCTGCAAAGCAAACGACTCATCCGGGCGCAGGATATCGCCGACCATTTCAGAATCAGCATCCGGACGGTCTATCGCGACATGAATGCGCTTGCGGAAGCGGGCGTTCCCATTTGCGCGGAAGCGGGCGAGGGCTACAGCATCATCGAAGGCTACCATTTGCCACCGGTGATGTTTACCCGTGAGGAAGCCAGTGCGTTGTTCATGGGCGGCGAGTTCATTGAGCGGCTCACCGATGCCTCGGTCGTGAAGAATGCTCGAGGCGCTCTGCTGAAGATTCAATCGGTATTGCCCGCCGACACACAGAACTACATCGAGAGCCTGCAGGCATCGACTGCCATGCTGGCGCGTGGAACGACCCGGGATGGCTTTCAGCAAGGCCCTCTCACGACCATTCAGGACGCCATCGTGCACCGCAAGGTGCTGGCGCTCGAGTACCAATCGGCGCAATCAGATGGTCCCACGAAACGGGAGATTGAGCCGCTTGGACTGGTCTACTATTCCGACCGCTGGCATTTGATTGCCTACTGTCGATTGCGCCAGGGCTCCCGTGATTTTCGCACGGACCGCATCCGGCAAATCAGGCCGTTGGACGAGTTCTTTAGCCCCAGGCCCGGCATTTCTCTCGCCGCTTATCTCGATGGTTTCAACAAGATCACTGACCCCGCGAAAGTTCAGGTGCGCCTTGATAAAACAGTCGCCGACTTTGTCCGCGAAAAACACGGCTTTGGCCTGGTGGAGGAAGAAGCCACCGCGGACGGCATCATCATGACCTTCATGATTCCCAACGCGCCCTGGAGCGTGGACTGGCTGCTCTCCCTCGGCCCGCGCGCTGAAGTGCTTGCGCCAGCATCCTTTCGTTCGGCACTCGCCGAGCGCGCCATAAAGCTCGCCGCTCTCTATCAGACTTGAATCGTCGATTCATTTTTCCAAAAAAATCAGCATGTCTTTTTTCTACTGACATAACGGTGTCACCGGGCGGTATTATCTTGGGTGCATCAGTGGTCAAGTTGGCCAGTATCATCAAAACCCAAGTCTGGAGGACAGCATGTTGAAAGAAAGCCTGATTGGAGAATTGAAGTCATCTGAACAATTCTTCACCAAGAGTACCAGTTGCCTGGAGGAACAAGATTCGAGCTTCGCACCGAAGGAGGGTCTTTACACGGTCGCGAACCAGGTGTCACACGTTGCCCAGAGCATTGAGTGGTTCATGGATGGCGCCTTCAATCCGAAGGGATTCAACATGGATTTCGAAGCTCACATCGCCGAAGTGAAGGCCTGTACCTCACTGCAAGCCGCACGTGAGCAGGTGCAACAGGCCTACGCAGCCGCTGTTGAGACCGTGGCGAGCAAATCGGAAGAGGAGTTGCAGGCGCCGCTGCCGGAAGGACCCGTCATGGGCGGCATGCCGCGAGCGGCCGCGATTAGTTCGATTTCAGAGCACAATGCGCACCACCGGGGCGCGCTGACCGTCTACTCCCGACTGCTCGGCAAAGAACCGGAGATGCCCTACTAAGTCCCTTCCCCCGTGGCAGCGGAACGGTTTCGTTCTGCTGCCGCCTTCCATTAAATCAGATGCAATCGCCTTTGATTAACTTTCTGTTACATTCGCAATAATTGTTGCATTCCAGCAATTGTTTTTGTAGAATTGTTTTATTCTTGAGGGAATCACTTCATCAGTCGTCTTACCTGATTGTTCTAAAACATCTTCACCACTATCCACTCGCGAGCCAAGGGGGTGATGAAACGAACTTGCGCGCTATCTGTCGTCTTTTGCATTGCAATTAGACATAACTCTAGCACAAGTATTGGAGAGTAACAATGAAAATTTCCGCCCTATTCATTAGTTTGCTTCTTATCGTAGCCGTGATTATTTCTTGTGGCAAAGAACAGCCAACATCACCGCAGGCTACTACACCTGAAGTTACGACCAGCTTTGGTCAGGGCACCGGAGATCCGGCAGTCCTTGCAAAACTACACGCCATCAACGACCAACTTGAGGCACAAGGACTCGATATTCGTGTCGAAGCCATCGAGTTCTTTACTATTGGCGGAGGAAGGCCGAGTGCCCGCATCCACCAACAGCCATTCCGCTGGGTTCCCAACGACGGACGACGTGCGGCGCAAGGTGAAGATATCACATACCTGATTGACGATGAGAATGAAACGACGGCCAGTGGCCTGTCAGCCGCGCAGACCAGAAACGCCATTAACACAGCAATGGACACCTGGAATAACGACAAAGCCCTGAAAAAAGTCGATCTCGTGAAGCGGCCCACCGCTGGCGGCATCGACCATACCATATTTGACTCGTTTTTCGGTTTTGGTGGTTATGGAGAGTGGTGGCATGCTGACATCGTTAATGCCGGATGGTGGCCAAGAGCCTATTTTGAAGCCGTTGGCGGCCCAGGCGGCGGCCGTGGCATCCTGGCATTCTCCGTCACGTTTACCTTTACCGGCACAGATGCAAACGGAGACAACTACTCTGACACAGCTCTCAACGAAGTCTACTACAACGACACCTTTGGGGATCCTGGCGACGACCGCGCTGGTAACCCATGGGGCATCGACATCGCGTTGCCGGGTATCGATGTTGAGACAGTCGGCCTGCATGAGAACGGTCACTCCCTTGAATTGGGACATTTTGGCCCGCCGCCGGATGCCGTCATGAATCCAGTCTATGCCGGACCAAGACACACGCCATTTCCAATCGATCAGGCGGGTATGAACGCAGTTTGGAGTAGCTGGCCTAATCCGTAGCGAGAAACACCCCGTTTGAATTTGGTCCAACCCTCAAGTCAGGATCGAATAGACGAAATCAGGAGGCGATCTGCAGCACGCAGGTCGCCTCTTTTTTTGTGCCCGGTTTAACCATCCCCCACGCTTTGAAAGCCATTGTAAAATCCAGGCAGATTGTGTATCTTGACCTCTGGCGAAACAAAACCATGATGGTGAATGATGAAAGTAATCGAGCATCTCCAGAAAGCAACCACCCCCCTGATCAGTTTCGAAATCATCCCACCCAAACGCGGCGGCGACATCAAGAGCCTGATGACGGTTATCGATGACATCGCCAAATACGATCCGCCGTTTATTGACATCACGAGTCATGCGGCGGAAGTCATTTATGAAGAAACGCCGAAGGGCATTCAGCGCAAGGTCAAACGCAAACGGCCGGGCACGCTCGGTATTTGTGCGCTGATTCAAAACAAATACGACATTGACGCCGTGCCGCACATTCTCTGCCGGGGTTTTTCTCGCGAGGAAACAGAGGACCTGCTCATTGAACTGCAGTACCTCGGCATCGACAACCTGTTGGCGATTCGCGGCGATGACTCCGGCTACCGCAAGCCCCTGCAACACGGCCGCACGGCCAACGAATTCGCTGTTGATCTGGTCCGGCAAATTGTGGATATGAATCAGGGTCGCTACCTGGAAGAAAACCTTCTGGATGCAGAGTCATCCAGTTTCTGCATCGGTGTCTCAGGCTACCCCGAGAAGCACTTCGAAGCGCCGAACCTGAAGACAGATATCAAATACGTCAACGAGAAAATCGACGCTGGCGCTGAATACGTCGTGACACAGATGTTCTTCGACAACGCCGTTTATTTCCAATTCGTCGATGCCTGTCGAGACGCGGGCATCGAGGTTCCGATCATTCCCGGGCTCAAGATTCTTTCCACCAGGCAGAATCTGACCTCGATTCCGCGCAACTTCTTTGTTAACCTGCCGGAGGATCTTACGGACGAGGCCAGTGCGGTAAAACCGGAACACGTGCTCGATGTGGGCGTTGCCTGGGCGGCAAAGCAAGTGGAAGAGCTGCTCAATCGCGGCGTGCCATCGGTGCACTTCTACATCATGCAGAACGCGAAACCGATCAACATGCTGATGCAAAGAATCAAGTTTTAGCCAGCGAGGCGAGACCAACGGACGCCACGCATTCAACCTGAAAGGAACAAAGGAAGCGAGTATGAAAAAGATACTGATCACCGGCGCAAACGGCCAAATCGGCAGCGAGCTGGCCGAAAACCTGGGCGAACAAATCGGGATGAAGAATATTGTCGGGCTGGACCTGCGGCCGGCACTTCCGCCTTACAAACACGCCCACGAAATTGTCGATGTCACGCAGAAGGAGGCCATCCGCCACATCATCGAAAAATATGAGATTGATACAATCTTTCATCTGGCCTCCCTGCTGTCTGCGGTCGGGGAGAAGAATCCGGACCAGGCTTGGACCGTGAACATGGGTGGCCTCAAAAATGTGCTCGATTTGGCTCGCGGCACCAAAATCAAAGTCTTCTGGCCAAGCTCCATCGCGGTCTTTGGACCGAACTCACCAAAGCAGAACACGCCGCAGAATACGATTCTCGACCCCAACACCATGTACGGCATCACCAAGCGCGCCGGCGAACTGCTATGTCAGTACTACTTCGACAAGTTTGACGTCGATGTGCGCAGCGTGCGCTACCCCGGAATTATCAGTTACAAAACAGAACCGGGCGGCGGCACGACTGATTATGCGGTGGAGATTTTCTACGAGGCCATCAAGAATCGTGTCTACACCTGCTTTGTAGGCCCGGAAACCCGCCTGCCCATGATGTACATGGATGATGCCGTGCGCTCGGCTATCGAAATCATGCAGGCGGACCGAGAGGCCGTCAAACTGCGAACCAGTTACAATCTGACCGCTGTCAGCTTTAGCGTAGCGGAGATGGCCGCCGAAATCCAAAAGCACATGCCGGAATTCAAATGCAACTACAAGCCTGACTTCCGCCAGGAAATTGCCAATTCCTGGCCGCAGGACATCGACGACAGCAGCGCACGCGAACACTGGAGCTGGCGACACAAATATGACCTGGGTTCCATCACGCAAGATATGCTGGCCAAGCTGGAAAAGAAGATTCACGGATAATTTTTATGGCGACCATGTGGAGCAGCGCCTGATAGGTGAAGAGATCGTCCTACAGAACCTTGTGCAAGGGTAATTGCTTCAAAAGTACTACACAAGAATTATTTACTCAAAGGGATTTTCCCGGCTCGCGAGAATCTGGGTAACTCCGCTCACTCTACGAGTTAGCTCCGTCACCCAGATTCAGGAGTTACACAGAGTTTCTGACACTCCAAGCCCCACTGCCTCGCCCATCAGCTTTACTCACCTTGTAGCTGGCTATGCTCTTCTTGTCGCCAGGTCTATTCGACCTGCGGCCAGGTTTACTCCACCCTCAAGCAGGTTTATTCGACCCGTCGCCAGGTTTACTCCACCTGCGGGCAAGTTTACTCCACCTCGGGCCGGGTTTGCGCGACCTCGAGCGATGTTTGCTCCACCTGCAGGCAGGTTTACTCCACCTGCGGGCAGGTTTACTCCACCTCGGGCCGGGTTTGCGCGACCTCGAGCGGAGTTCACAATCCGACATGAATTGGCACGACTTGATCGACATGCCAGGCTGAACAATGGTATTTCGGGTCCTGATGAGGTCTATGTTCAGCACGACAGACTCACCCGGCCGAAGCATTGGATCCGTTGTATCCGGTCCGCTAGAGTGACTGCCCGGAGTTGGTGTCAGGCAGGCGAGTATGGAATTTCAGGATGAGTTGGTCACAAATTGGCCATCTGCGCGTAGGAGAAACCTGGAGAGAGCCGAGCAGTTCGGCAAGAGATCCCTGACCATCGGAAGCCAGAGGCTGGGGGCATTGTTAGTCTCCATTTTCCGCCGCAAATGACGACCAACACCGGAAGGTAGACCATGCTACAAAACTACATTAAGATCGCGCTTCGAAACATCGCTAACCAAAAGAGCTACTCGCTTATCAATATCGCCGGTTTGGCGATTGGCATCGCTTGCTGCCTGCTCATCCTCCAGTACATCCGACATGAGCTGAGCTATGACCGTTACCACGAGAAGGCCGAGCGCACCTACCGCGTCACCTTCTCAGGAAATTTTGGCAGCGGGGATGATCTGAATTTCGCGTCTGTGGCGGCGCCGACGGCCGAGGCTCTTGTGCGCGACTATCCGCAGGTGCTCGAGGCGACGCGACTCTACGCGCCTGATGGGCAAAGGTACCGGCTCAGCCACCGGGACATGACGTTTATCGAGAAGAGAGTGGCCTTTGCCGACGCAAACATATTCGAGGTGTTTACCATCCCCCTGCTTCGTGGCGACCCGGCAACTGCGCTGGCAGAGCCCAGTACCATTGTCATCAGCGAGGCAATGGCTGACAAGTATTTTGCTAACCATGACCCGGTTGGCAAAATTCTCACGTTTAACTCTGAGACGGACTACCTGGTCACGGGCGTGTTTCGGGACATACCCGGTAACACGCATTTCCATCTTGACTTCCTTGTGGCCCTGGCGACGCTCGAAGCCAGCCGCCACCCCGGCTGGCTAAACAACATGTCCTTTCACACTTACGTGGTTCTGCGGCAAGGCGCAGACGCGAATCAACTGCAAGCCCAGTTGCCCGGCATGGTGCGGAAATACTGCGCTCCCATCTTCGAGAAATACAGGAAGAAGAACTTCGAAGAACTGACAGCGGACGGACTCTGGCTGCGCTACACTCTGCAACCCTTGACCGACATTCATCTCCATTCCGACCTGCAGCACGAATTGGAGCCAAACGGGGACATCAAGCGCGTTTACCTGTTCGGCGCAATCGCCCTTGTCATTCTGCTGATCGCCTGCATCAACTTCATGAATCTCTCCACAGCCCGGTCGGCCAGCCGTGCCAAGGAGGTTGGCATCCGCAAAGTGGTGGGATCGCGGCGGGCGCAACTCATCTCACAGTTCATCGCTGAGTCGGTGGTTGTAACCATTCTTGCGCTGGTGCTCGGCCTTTTGCTGGCCGAGCTAGCCCTGCCCTACTTCAACAATCTAGCCCGCCAGGAACTGCAAATCACGTACGTCGGTAACGCCATCCTACCGGCCATGCTGTTCGCCATAGTGCTGTTTGTGGGAGTGCTGTCCGGGAGCTATCCAGCTGTCGTTCTCTCGGGCTTCAGGCCCATCGCAGTACTCACAAAACACGGAACTGGCATTTCGTCTCATAGTTGGGTCCGCAGCGGACTCGTCATTTTTCAATTTGCCGCATCCATAGTGTTGGTGGTTGGCGCGGGGGTAGTGTTTCGACAGATGCAGTTTGTTCAGAACAAAAAACTTGGTTTCGATAAAGAGCAGGTTTTTGTTCTGCACGATGCCTACTTATTAGGTTCCCGGCTCGCCGCTTTCAAGCATGAACTGCTCACCAAACCTGAGATCGCGTCCGCGACCGCAACCGGCTATTTGCCCGTCACATCAGAAAGGACGGAAGATGTGGTCCAACCCGAAGGGGAGCACCATGAGAGCGGAAGCACGATTCAAAAATGGACTGTGGATTTCGACTATGTGAAGACCATGAGAATGAAGCTCGTCCAGGGGCGGGACTTCTCGAAAGAGTTCGCCACAGACTCGACCGCGGCTATCGTCAACGAGGCTGCCGTCAAGGTTTTTGGCTGGGACGAGCCCATTGGCAAGCGAATACGCGACTTGGTCGCGGTCAATCCGAAGCGCTACGTGAACTATGAAGTCGTAGGTGTGGTCAGGGATTTTCACTTTGAATCGTTGCGGGACAAAATCGGGCCAGTCGCGTTGCTGCCTGGCCGCAGCAGTGATTTCGTGTCGCTACGGTTGAAAACAAATGAGCTTGCTCAAACCATTGGGTGGATCAAGACCAAGTGGGATGCGTTTGTGCCGGGCCAGCCATTCGAGTACTCCTTCCTGAACCAGCGTTTCAATGAAATGTACAGAAACGAAACTCGGACTGGCAGCATTTTTGGCGTATTCGCGGGTCTGGCCATAACGTTGGGGTGCCTTGGGTTGTTCGGACTGGCCTCGTTTACGGCAGAGCGCAGAACCAAAGAGATCGGCATTCGCAAGACGCTCGGGGCCTCCGTCACCAGCGTGGTCCGGCTGCTGTCGTGGGAATTCACCAAGCTGATTCTTTTCGCAAACATCATTGCGTTGCCGGTGGCATTCGTGGCGATGAATTCGTGGTTGCAGGGGTTTGCCTATCGCCCGACCCTTGGACCTGAGCTTTTTATCCTGGCAGGCGGTCTGGCGTTTGTGATAGCCTTGCTGACAGTCAGCGTTCAGGCGACCAGGGCGGCGCTGGCGGATCCGGTGAGGACGTTAAGATATGAATGAAACAGGCAGGCGACCGGGAAACGTATAGGGCTTCGCAACCAGTCCTTTTGCGGGAAAATCGAGAACTTGCGATAAGAAAACGGGCGACCATGAGCCGCCCGTTTTGACCTTCACAACAAGGTTCTACTTGCCCTTTGTGGCGCCAAGTAGACTCCTTACTTCGCAAACATCATCTTCCGCACAGCCGTAAACTCACCAGCCCGCAGGCGATAGATGTACAAACCGCTCGCCACTGGCACGCCACTCTTGTCACGGCCATTCCAGACTACTTTGTGGTGACCAGCCTCCCTGAAACCGGAAACTAACGTCCGCACCAGTTGCCCGCGAATGTTGTAAATCATCAGCTTAACCTCACTAGTCTGCGGCAGCGCAAAGTTGATGGTCGTGCTCGGGTTGAACGGATTTGGGTAGTTGCCTTCGAGAGCGAACTCAGTCGGCAGGGCCCCATCCGGGCCGGTTGACAGGGTCAGGGCTTCGAGATCCTCGAGACCACCGGCGGGAGCAGGCGGCAGCGGTGTGCTCGAACTGTGACTGAAGAAAACGCTGCCACTGCGGGTGCGAATCTGCCGGGCGCAAACAGAACCTTTGAAACGTATGCCCTTTGAGAATGAAACCTGGGCATTCGGCGCCACAATCGTAGCGAAGAATTGCACCTTCGAACCGAATTGCATTTTGCTCGTGCTCAGATAATTGAGCGTCACCTGGTCTGAGCTGGCGGCGCCGTCTGGCAATAGCTCCATCTTGCCGTTGTTGCGCATCTTGAACAGCTTGACTACGTTCATGGTCACCGGCCCGGTGCGGGCATCGATTTTCAGGGTGCAGTTTTTGTTGAATTCGATGCGCTCGAAGAAGTACTCACCCGTTGCGCCAGTGTGTGCCAGCTCGAGGGTAGCGCCGTTGCTCAATTTTATGGCACCGTAGGTCCCGGGGGGCAGAAACAACGTTTTGTTCTTGTTAACCTTGCGGTTGTCGTTGTTGGCGGTGAATGACGCCAACGTCAGTGGAACGGGAACTACCGCAGCGTCTTCATCTGTCGTGCCCGTGATATCGATGTTGCTGCCGAGACGAATGTCCGTGGCTGACAGCACATCGCCTTCGATTTTATTGTGGCTGCGGATCTTGATTTTACCGACCGCTGTGACATTCCCGGTGTGGTCAGTTTCGCCAACATTGCCTTTGTTAAATTCCAGAGCGCCGCTGGAGTGGATGTCACCTTCCGTGACATTGCGGCCGCGTTTCAGGGCCTTGGTGGCGAGGAAGAGGAAGTTGTGCGGGGAGTTGCCGTCTACCGCGTCGTTCCGATAGAGTGCTTCTACTTCCTCAGCACTCAGAGCACAATTGTAGACACGAATCTCATCCATTGCACCGTTTAGAATATTTGGTTTGTTCCCGTGGCCGTCATTGTATCCATAGTCAAACTTCCCGAGTAACATCGGAACATCGTTTTCAACGTACCCTTTAGTATGCTGATTTTGGTTCTCCAATTGTCCGTCAACGTAAACCTTCATTGTTTGGCCGTCATAGGTTGCCGCTAGATGGTGCCAAGTATTGTCGTTTACGTAGCTGTTTGATATGACAGCACCGTGAATGCTTGGCAGTGGAGTGTTGGTGACAACCAAATCGAACTCAGCAAATGCCCCTGAACCCGCATCCCCGATTATCAGGTCGTATCCCCCTGACGGCTCTGTCGGAGGTCGCTTGTCGATTAGGCCAACCCTAAAGTACTGCGAAAGGTCAGCCTTGAGCCATGCGGCTAGGGAAATTGGCCCGGTGATGTCGAGACTTGGTGAGTCCGGAACTTCAATATAAGTGGTTTGGCCGTCAAATTGGTAGGCGCTATTCTCGTTTCCAAAGCGGTCTGCGGTCAATGTGGCACCATGTACGAGGCCGTCATTACCAGTCCCACTTTCATCATTGGCATTGCCGTTAAAGGGATAGAAAGCAACAAGACCAGATGGTGAAACTATTCTATCTGTTTGGTAAACTTCTTGTATTTTATTGTTGTCCAACGCGCTTCTGTAGATTCTCAGATTATCAATGCCACCTGCCCAGGATTGGTTGGCGGCGAAGGGACCACCCTGGCTGTCACGATCCTGTCCCACTATTAAAGTCCCTGCAACGATATCAAGCGGATTTGAATTTACGGTACCCGTTCCGACTTCTACTCCATCAATAAATAACGTAACAGAAGAATTCTCTCTTCTGAAAACTACGTGATGCCAGAAATTATCTTCTATTGTCGTATTGCCAAATAGATAAGTGTCTGACATTGTATTGATTGCCCAGCCGTCATTCGAGGCTCTGTATAAAATGTCGAATACGTCACCCGAACTATGTGAGTTCAGCAAACTGTTAAATGGAAAACCACCGGACGTGTGGAGAACATCAATCCTCAACGTGGCTGAAACGGTGAAATCATTAGCCCCATCTAAAACTGAATTAGGTATTGATACGGCATTTTGACCGTTGTTTCCTATCAAAAGAAAGTTGTTATTCACGGACGCTCCGCCGAGAAGTGTTCCGTGGTTGCCATTTCCGCTTTCATCATTGGCATTGCCGTTGAAGGGATAATAGGCTGTAGGTTGGGAAGTTGACTTGACAATAGACGGAAAAGGTCCAGTTGTATACGACTCAAAGCCGTTTTCCCATTGCGCCACCAGTGGTACCGCTACCGAAAGCATAAGTACAGCAATCAGTACATGTATCCTCAGTTGCTTGACTGCCGCTATGATTAGGTCTGTGAAGCCTTTACATATTGCCGGAGATGTAAACATCTTCTTTCCCCCTTTTTGCATTTATGTGAACAGACTTTTTGCTCGCTTGAGCTGTAGCGGCGGGCCTGCGTTCCCCGAGCAATGCGTCAATGATGGCGCATGCAACCGTGCCGCCCGTCTCAAGCATACACCGAGCTGGTAGAATTGCGAAAGAGTTGTGCTCTGCAATGATTGCTCGAAGCTATCACCCCCTAGTGAATGGCCAAGAGTCTTGTGAAGTAGCAGACCAAACAGCTGAATTGATACGGGGCCGATGGAATCGGCAGCACCCCCGTTGTGCTGTGTCTGGATTGAGATTTTGAGAAACTGGGATTCTCAGTGTATTAGTAGCATACACAAAAGAGAATTGCGGACTTTTTCATTTTTAATAGACGTAAAAGTGAAGAATAAGCGAACGACGCGCGTGATGACAGAGGTCGGTTGCGACATTGGCATCAGCGAAAGAAGTGAGATGCGTGGCAAAAAAAAACGGGCGACCATGAGCCGCCCGTTTTAATCCTAAATCATCTTCAACTTACCCGTAATTTGCCACAGGAGCAATCCTACTTTGCAAACAGCATCTTCCGCACCGTCACAAACTCGCCTGCCCGCATGCGATAGATGTACAAGCCGCTCGCGACCTGTGCTCCGCCTGCGTCCCGGCCATCCCAGATTGCCTGATGGCGGCCAGCTAGCAACGCGCCGGAAACCAAGGTACGCACCAACTGCCCGCGCACATTGTAAATCGCAAGTGTGACTTCACTTGCCTGCGGCAGCGCGAAGCTGATGGTTGTGCTCGGATTAAACGGATTCGGGTAGTTCGCCTCAAGGGCAAACTCGGTCGGCAGGACTTCGTCCGGACCGGCGCCTAGCGTGAGCCTGTCCAGTCCGCTCTCTGGGCCGAGCGGCGGCAAAGGTGTTCCGGAACTGTGGTGCAGAAAGACGCCGCCACTGCGGGTGCGAATTTGCCGGGCGCAAACAGAGCCTTTGAAACGCGTGTCCTTTGAGAACGAAACCTGGGCGTTCGGCGCGACAATCGTCCCGAAGAATTGCACTTTCGAGCCAAATTGCATTTTGCTGGCGCTGAGATAATTCAGCGTCACCTGGTCCGAACTAGCGCCGCCGCCTGGCAGCAGTTCCATCTTGCCATTGTTGCGGAACTTGAACAGCTTGACCACATTCATGGTTACCGGCCCGGTGCGGGCGTCGATTTTCAAGGTGCAATTCTTGTTGAATTCCAGCCGTTCGAAGAAGTACTCACCTGTTGCGCCGGTGTGAGCCAGTTCCAGAGTTGCGCCAGTGCTGAGCCGAACCGCACCGTAGGTTCCTGGGGGCAGGAACAGCGTTTTGCTCTTGTTAACCTTGCGGTCGTCGTTGTTGGCGGTGAAAGGAGCCAGGGAGAAAGTCTCGGGCGCAACCGCGGCATCTTCATCTTTGATGCCGGTGATATCGACACTGCTGCCCAGCCGCAAGTCATCTCCTGAAATGACGTCGCCGTCGATGCGGTTGTGGCTGCGAATCTTAATCTTGCCGACCGCCGTGACATTGCCGGTGTGGTCGGTTTCGCCGACGTTGCCTTTGTTGAATTCGAGTGGGCCGTTGGAGTGGATGTCGCCTTCGGTGATATTGCGGCCGCGTTTCAGGGCCTTAGCGGCCAGGAAGAGAAAACCGTGGCCCGGACCCGTGCTTCCGACATCAACACACGTTGGGTCGTCGGCCGTACCGGTGTCTGGATCATCGCTTTTGACATCGGGCTGGCCGTTGCCCTGAGCATCGTCCACGACCACCGTACCCTGATTGCAGAGTTCGGAGCCACCAAACGGGCTATCAACTTCCACTTTGAAGGTAATCGTAGCCGTGCCTCCGCTGGTGGCAATGGTGCCAACATCCACGGCGACATTTGTATCACTAGCACCGTTGCCGTTGGTCACGGTGCCCTGTGTAGTGGTTACGGAACCATCGACGAGAGTACCGCCGGTGTGGTCAGCGGCAAGATCGCTAAGTACCACACTGGTGGCGTCACCCCGGCCAGAGTTCGTGATGATGATGGTGTATAAGAGAATGTCACCCGGGTCAACCACGCCGGGATTACTAAGGTCGGTATCGAGGGCGTCGGTTTTGGTGACTGTCAGGTCCGGGTCCTTGTCAATGGCCGTGCAGGTCGCATCATCGGCGGTCCCGGTATCCGGGTCATCCGTTACCTGGCCACTGAAGTCGTCGCCGTTGAAAGTACCTTGATTGCAGACTTCGACGATTGTCGCGGCAAGCGGACTATCGACATCGACTTCAAAACAAATGGTGTGCGTGTCTCCGCTAGCAGAGACAGTGCCAACGTCAATTGTGACAGTATTGGTCGTCGTAACGCCAAAATCACCGTCATCCGTGTCCGCCGCGTCGGTCAGACTGGTGCCGTCAAACTTCATACTGCCGGCAACATAGGTAGTATTGGTGGGAATCAGGTCTGTGAAAACGACGCTGGTCGCGTCATCCGAGCCGTCATTCTTGATGCCGATGGTGTACTTAATCCGGTCACCCGGGTCCACCACGTTATCACCGTCGATGTCCACAATAACAACGTCGGTTTTCCTGGCAGTGAGCTGCAGATCGGCGTCGTTGTCGGTGATGATCACGTCATCGGCAGCCGGGGAACCAAGCGTAAGCCCGGAAGAGGGATTGCTGACGGTAAAAGTGGCGGTTTCGGCGCCTTCAATACCGCTGTCGTCGTTGACGTTCACCGTAAAGAAGCCGCTGGTCTGACCGTCGAGGATGGTGATCTGCGCCGGAATGGTGCCCGTAAAATCGCCGGTGGTGACGCCTGTGCCGCTCAAGGTGACATCCACCGTCTGATCGCCGCTAACTGCCTGGCTGGCGGTAGCGGTCACCGTCACTGCGGTGGTTGCATCTTCCGAACCCGTCGCCGGGCTGACATTCACTGTCACGCTAGGAAAGTCGCTGTCGGTGATGACCACGTTATCGGAAACCGGGGAACCGAGCGTAAGCCCGGAAGAGGGATTGCTGATGGTAAAGGTGGCGGTTTCTGTGCCTTCAATATCGCTGTCGTCGTTGACGTTCACCGTGAAGAAGCCGCTGGTCTGGCCGTCGAGGATGGTGATCTGCGCCGGAATGGTGCCCGTAAAATCGCCGGGGGTGACGCCTGTGCCGCTCAAGGTGACATCCACCGTCTGATCGCCGCTAACTGCGCTGCCGGCGCTGGCGGTCACCGTCACTGCGGTGGTCGCCGCCTCCGAACCACTTGCCGGACTGACGTTGAGGGTAACGGTTTGTGTGGTCGGCGGCACTGAAACACTAGTCTGCTCGATGACAAAGATTTCCGGGTTGGAGCCGGCGCCGTGCGGGTCGGTTGTCAAGACAATATCAGTGAACAGATCTCCGTCGAGCAAGCTGGTGCCGGAGACCGCGATGCTGTTCACTTCGTCTGTACTAGCAGTCAGACCGCTGAAAATAGTCACCGGGCTGGCAAAGTCCGAAGCCGTAAAACTGCCGTTCGAGCCTGTGTGCTCGATGTACCTGGAGAGGCCGCTGTTGTTGCTATCAGCGAAATAGATCTCCAGGTCGCCATCGCCATCAAAATCCCCGACCGTAATCCCTTCCGGGTTTGTCGTACCGAGGTGGACACCGCTGGCGGCATCTGTGTTGTAGTTGGCGCCGCCCGTGTTCTCATAAACCCGGATGTCGTCCGATGTTCCGTCCCATACGATAATCTCGTTGCTGCCGTTGTTATCTAGGTCGCCGAGCGTCACCACGGAGTTGGCGGTGCTGCTGTGGTCAAAGTTGTTGCTGATCGTGCCATCGGAAGTGATAGAATTAGTCGCCCCGCCTGTAAACTCAAAGATAGCCAAAGCGGTATTGCCGTTGGCGGCATCGTTATCTTTTATGACAACGATTTCCGGTTTGTTGTCACTATCGACATTTCCGACAGTCAGGTTGGCAACGCCATCAAGGTGGTCTCCGTTGGCCCGGAGAGTCCAGCCTGAACCGTTCCATTCGAACACTTGAATGTTGTTGCTGGCCGCGATATTGCCAATTGCGAATTCCGGGTTATTGTCGCCATCCGTATCTCCCAAAATCCCGATGCCGGTTGGATTATCTGTAGCCGCAGCTGGTTCGCCGCTCGGATGCGCAGTGAGCGCTAGGGTAGTGGTGCTGACATCCAACACAATCGTGCGAAGATTGGTCGCACCGATGGCAAGAATAATCTCATCAGCGCTGTCGCCATCGACATTGCCGACAGCCATGGCACGGTTGACTGTGGTGAAATCGAACGACCCGGTGATTGTAAACGAGGAGCGCAAGGTATAGCTGTTGTTGGCTGTAGCTTCAAAAAGCCTGACGTGCTGGCTGACTCCTCGGGTTAAAACGATAAACTCGCCAAAAGTGTCGTTATCAAAATCAAAACCAGCGAGCGCCACGTGGCTTTCATCACCAGTCTCGTCGCCACCGCCGGTTATCGTACGAATGGCCCAGTTGGTACCGGCTGTTTGAGCTCGGACAGGGCCTGGCAAATTCAATAAAAACAACACAGAGAAGATTAATGGAATCATACGAGCAGGAACAGTGGATAGCTTTCTCAACACGTTGCCGTTCATGGTGCCAAGCCTCCTGGTTTAGATGAAAAAACAATCGTGAAGTCATAAGCAGCCGCCTCACAGATATGAGACAGGCTGACGTCATCCAAAACTGAATTGAGCCACGGGGCGTCGATCTCAACCGCGATGATGAGAGAGGCTGCAATGCGAACGGTGTCCGCTCCAGCAACCCAGTTCGGTATCGCAGTGCCCCCTGCTTGAGTTATTAACGAGCTATGGAAACTAACCACGTAGCCCTGAACGGCAAGCAATTCCGGATTCGAATCAGATCAACGAACCGTGATGTCCTGCTCCGTTTCAGAACCACATCGCGAAGGGTGTCACATATTCCTCCGCAGGAGTAAGAAAACTTTGAGCTTGTGGGATGGGGCTCAGGGTGAAAAAGTCGGAGTGTTCGTACCCGTAGTCGGCTTTCGGTCCCCCACAATTGTCCAAATGTAAGGTTAATATACCGACAAAAGGCCAGGGTGGCGAAAGGAAGATAGGAAATCGCGGAATTTTACGATTTGATTTGCGACGGCTCTGTTGTTGCGCCACACGCTGTTTCCTTCTCTGCAGACAATCCGGGGTGGCAGACTTGGCTAAGATCCTGATCGCGCACCGAGCTAACAGTGCGCGATCAGGGTGAGTTTAGTTTCTGGACGGAAAAGTTCCCTGAAGAGCAATGATGTAATTCACAGCCAGAAATGGCTGCCTATTCTCTTGCTGTGTGCCGCTTCCCGCGTTCCCTGTAGCTGCAGGCACTGCTCCCTGAGTCTTGCCGGTCGCAGCCGCGGTGCTGTAAGCGTTCACAGCCTCATCGTTTGCATCTTTCACTATCGCGTGGGAGTTCCCAATCGGGCTGTTGGTGTTACCATCGGTGCTCACTGCATTGTTTCCTGCGCTGCCGATAGTGTGGTTGTGGCTAACGGTCTGATTGTTGAATTCCCTGCCGCCCTTCTGTCCAAGCCTAACGGACGAAAGCCCAGGTCCCGAGCCTTGATGGACAGGTACTCTCCCGCGCAGGTCTGGCAACCCAAAGGTGGTGCGACCGTCGCCGCCATAGGTTGTGCCCAAGAGACTGAACAGTGCCTGGTACGAACTGATTGGGAGTAGCTGTCCGTCGCAAAGCGCCCAGCCGCGCGGGGCAAAATTTCCGCCGAACATAGTGATCTCCCCGATGTAGGGATTGTCGCCCAAAGGTGGTGCTGGCGACGGCGATGTCGCAACCAGCGAGGTTACTATGCTGAGCATGATGCCACCGGCTACAGCAGCCACCAGGCTGGCAAAGAACTTTCTCCGCCGCATGGGTTGGTCCGGTACTTCTTCGATACGCCTTTTGTCATTCGTCATGACGACCTCCTTAATTGGGTGAATGGTTAGTTATTGGGGTGATTCTTTTATTGCCTAGTCAAAGTCCGCGAGTGCCGAACCAACGTTGTCCATTCCAAGAGCAGTCAGCTCTGAATTGAGTGTTCTATTCCTGAATCTCGGTGGCACCAAGTCGCCGAGCGTTGGCAGAGGCGAGGTGTGGGCTCAATGGTGCTGTTCAAAAAATCTTCTGGTTTGTTAGAATGCTTGGGTCGCAAATCGTCGAAGGTGTAGCAGACGGACTCGAAGCGCCAAGTTCAAAGGCAAGCAGTGCAAGAAGATAGAGATAGAAAAGTCTCCCCCAGAGAAGCAGGCTCGAAGCTCAGCACTTCAAAAAAGGGGTACCACTGTTACGTATTGCCGCAGAGAGAATATCACCCGGTAAAGACAGACGTTTTCCCACAATTGTTGACCTGTTAGAACTCATCCAGTTTCAATCGCCATAAACGAAACACAAAGATTCCGATCGGACGATTTTAAGGAATGAAATCTCAACTGGCCTTACTACGAAGCCGAAATTGTATACTCTACTGAAGTCCGCTGAGACTAACTGCTATCACCGTGTTCGCATACATCCTGGAGGACTCTCGGACCTGAAGCGGAAAGAACTATCAGTAAGGTGAAGCACAAAGGGGTCAGGAATATTGCTTTGTCGCAACAAAGTACGCCATAATTTACAGAAAGTCAACATAACTGACAAATTTTGTCGAAAGAACTGTCATTTTTGCAGCAAGAATCTCTGACCATTCACTTGCTGCCACCACTTGCGATTCGTGTTGAGGTCGAGTCTGGAGGTAGCGAGGCTTTTGTTGGAGTCGCATCACACGAGGACCCTTGGCGCGGAAAGCGAGCCAACAACAGTACTGCACGTCTTGCTGTGTCAGGGTAGGATGGAACAAAAAGCGGACGACCTTAAGTCGTCCGCTTCGACGGTTTTAGCAACCTTAGACTTATCGTAGACCTGAGGCAGACACTACCCTACTTTGCAAACAGCATCTTCCGCACTGTCACAAACTCGCCCGCCCGCATGCGATAGATGTATAGACCGCTCGCCACCTGTGAACCGCCGGCATCCCGGCCATCCCAGATTGCCTGATGGCGGCCAGCTTGCAACGCGCCGGAAACCAAGGTCCGCACCAACTGCCCGCGCACATTGTAAATCGCAAGTGTGACTTCACTCGCCTGCGGCAGCGCAAAGCTGATGGTCGTGCTCGGGTTAAACGGATTCGGGTAGTTCGCCTCAAGGGCAAATTCCGTGGGCAGAGCCTGGTCATGACTGGCCGCCAGGGTCAACTGGCCCAAACTGCTATCGGGGCCCAGTGGCGGCAACGGTGACCCGGAACTGTGGTGCAGAAAGACGCCGCCACTGCGAGTGCGGATTTGGCGGGCGCAAATCGCGCCTTTGAAACGTGTGTCCTTCGAAAACGAAACCTGGGCATTCGGTGCAATGATGGTTCCGAAAAACTTGACATCCGAGCCAAACTGCATTTTGCTGGAACTCAGGTAGTTCAGGCTGACCTTGTCGGAATCGACGGCGCCGTTTGTCACCAGCACCATCTCACCATTGTTGCGGAATTTGAACAGCTTGACCACGTTGATGGTCACCGGGCCGGTGCGCACGTCAACCTTGAACGTACAGTTTTTGTTGAATTCAAGGCGTTCGAAGAAGTACTCGCCCGTAGCGCCGGTATGTGCCAGCTCCAGCGTCGCGCCGGTACTGAGCCGGATTGCACCGTAGGTTCCCGGTGGCAGGAACAGCGTCTTGTTCTTGTTAACCTTGCGGTCGTCGTTGTTGGCGGTGAATGGCGCCAGTGTCAACGGAACGGGAACGACTGCGGCATTTTCGTCCTTGGCCCCGGTAATCTCGACACTGCTGCCGAGCCGAATGTCCGTGGCAGACAAGACATCACCATCGATTCTGGTGTGGCTGCGAATCTTAATTTTCCCAACTGCCGTGACATTACCCGTGTGGTCGGTTTCGCCGACATTGCCTTTGTTGAACTCAAGAGCGCCGTTTGAATGGATGTCGCCCTCCGTGAAGTTGCGGCCGCGTTTGAGCGCTTTGGTTGCCAGGAACAGAAAATCGTGCGGCAGTTCCGGCTTGCCCTTAATATAAAGCACCAGCCCATCGTGGTCAGACGAACGGTTTGGCGTCGAAGCATCGTCCACGAGGTCGCGCGGCGCATCGGCATTACCACGGGCGTACTGCACGCCGTTCACCTCCGGGTGCAGAGGTTGCGAGGTCAGCATGTGGTCCAGAACCTGAGCGCTGCCCTGGAAGACAAACGAATACTGCTGGGCCGCGGGTAATGACAGAATCTCGTTGGTGAGATCAGGGTTGACTTCATCCGTACCCGGCAGCTCAGCTTCGCTGGCGTCCGCCGGATCACCGATGATTTGGGCCAGTACATGGGCGAAGCCATCCGTGAACTGGAAGGCGTTGAAATCGCCCGTCACCACCAGGTCGAGGCCCGGTGTCGCGTCCTGCAGAGCTTGCACCATCTTGGAAACGGAGGTGGCTTGGGTTTGCCGTTTCAGGCGGATGCGTGTCGCGCTGCTTCCCGTGATGCCGCTCAGCGAGCGCAGATGCAGGTTCATGACCGTGAGTTTCCGGCCATCCGGCAGTTTAGCAAACAGGCACAACGGCGGCCGGTCATGCAATAATGAACTGTCGAAGGTGAAGACCTCATCCTTGCCTTTTTGCACAACCGAATCAACCTGCACGTTGTCGCGCACAAGAAAACCGACGTCGATACCGCCAATATCATTTCCCTCTACCAGATAAGCGGAGTAGACGACTGTTGCGTCGTCGGCTGCAATCTTGCCGGCCAAAGCCTGCAGAGCACTGAGATTCTCAACCTCTTGCACGGCAACAATCTGAGGGGCTCGCATCACGTTCCGGATAAACCCGGAGAACTTTGTGAGTCGATCCTGAAACTCCGGCGGCGTGGGCAGTTGGTCGAACAGGCGGAACATATTGAGCGTTCCAACCATTTGCTCGCCATTTGCGGGCGCACGCACGGCCGCAGGAAGGCTCGCGTGATTGACCGTGAGCGTCGTTGGCCACAGTTCGTAGTCCCCGAACTCGAAGCCGATAACGCCGGTGGCCTCGAATGTCGAACCTGCGTTGATGGCAAGATTGGGCAATCCGAGTCTGTCGGGGTCGAGTTCAAATACCTCGGGGTTGCTGTCCCAAACCGGCAGGCCCGCAAGACCGGGGAATTCGGCGCCCGGTTCTCTGAACGGCCGGGTCGCATTTGCGACAACAAAGACCTCTGCCAATGGATCAGTGCCAAATGACTGATTTGATTCGCCGACCGCGCCCGCTGCGATCTGAATCAGCATGCCCTCGAAGCGTTCCAGCTCATTTGCGGATTGCGGTTGCGTTGGGTCAGGTGTTACACCGTCAAATGCCACGGCCGCCGGCAGCGCGTTGCCCGACGAGTTGACCGAAACGCTCGGGCTGTTGGTGAACTCCGTGAAATCGAAAAACTCAACGACATCACCTGTGACATCGACGTTGTCACCAACAGCGACTGTCGGCGCGCCACCGGTGAAGACAAAAATGCCATCAGAAGTCTGGGCGTCACTGTCAGTTCGGGCGGGCGGCGTCTGGATGAAAAAGCCGTCCGGACCGACTGCGGTCACGACATTGTCCGTGGTAGTCACTGTTGCGCCTGCAAATGGACTTGCCAGTCCTGAGCCCTGTATTTCGTAAATCTCCGCGACACTAGGTGGCGCTGTGCAGCCAGCAAAATTGCTGCCGTCTGTCTTTCCGCCGGGAGAGAAGAGCGCGCCAGCAGAACCCGTTGCCGTAGAATGCTTCACCAGCGGGACAGGTCCGAAGATATCCGGATCGCGTGTCAGAGACTGATTGTCGCCACCTTCGCTGCCGTAGGCCACGGAAGCCACATCCGAGGTGCCATCGTTGAGGGTGACCGTATCTCCGGTGTTGTTCAGGCCAAGACTACCACCGCTGGCGGTCTGCACAGTGGTAAAGCCAAAAGAACCGGTGGGGGTGCCGCCAGCGAACACAACAACAGCACACTGGTCCGCAATGACTGTCCCGGATGGAAACGTGTGCCGGACACTGAAGCCGTCGGCAAGGGTCCAGCCGGATATATCGAGATCCGAGCCCGAGACATTGATGATTTCAACAAATTCATCCTGAGAAGTACTTACCGTGCCATCGCCATTGGCGTCACCGTTTGTCGCGTCCGGGTCTGCGTTGATTTCGTTGATGACAACAGTCGGACACCCCGGAAACTGTGAGCCGTCGACCTGGCTGCCGGGAGAAAACAAGGCGCCGCCAGAACCAGTGGCGGTTGAGTGCTTGACCAGCGGCTCGGAGCCGAAGATGTCCGGATCGCGAGTGAGCGATTGGTTATCGCCACCCTCACCACCGTAGGTAACAACTGCAAGGTCAGACCCACCATCATTCAAAGTTACAGTGTCGCCAGTGTTGTTAAGTACTAGACTGCCGCCGCTGGCAGTTTGCACCACTGCGCCACCGAAAGAGCCTGTAGGCGTGCCGCCGCCAAACACCAGAACGGCACAGGAATCCAGAACGAAAGTCCCGGCAGGAAAAGTGTGGCGCACCGTGACTGCGTCCGAAATCGTCCAACCCGAGATGTCAACTGTGCCGCCCGAAACATTGACGATTTCGACGAACTCGTCCTGGGTACCATTGCGAGTGCCATCGCCGTTGGCATCGCCAGCCAGACTCCCATCAGGGTCGGCGTGGATTTCGTTGATGACCCAGCCGGTTGCTCCGGAGGTCACCCCGAAGGAAAAGGCAAAATCGGCGGCCATGTTGTCGGCCGTACCGTCCTGGTCAGCAACCTGAGCAGCGATGACGGTCACAGTAACCGTCTCACCAGGATCAAAGTCGGTGTCGGGATTCAACGTGAAATTTTGTGGCCCACCGCTGACAACGGCGCTGTGAGCGCCGCTGCTTCCGCCGGAAATGCTGAACCAACTGCCGGCAACCGTCACGTCCTCGCTGAAGTTAATGTCGATGTCAGCGTCGACGGCAACATTTGTGGTGCTATTTGCTGGGGTTGTGCTGGAAACAAAAGGTGCAATATCACCTCCGCCGGTAAAGGTCTGACCGGTGTTGCAACTGCCAAAAGTGGAGGCTGCCGGCGAGTTCCAGGTGAAATCTTCATAATCCGAGCCTGTTCCCCCAAGCTGCAGGGATGAGCCAACAGGAGTGCTGGAAGTCTCGGAAACGCCAATATCCGTGCTGGTCATTGTGGCAGCCGGACCGGAAGCTGCGGTAAACGAGCCTTCATAGCTGAGAAACTGAACAACGGCGCTGCCGCTGTTTATCAAAGCGAAACCGTCTGGCGCACCATTCTGTATTCCGGCGTGGGAAAACGAGAGGACACCAAACCCGCTGCACACATCCGGTATGACGCCGGAGAGACTAATGGTTGCGTACACATTCAGTTGAGTCGCGCTACCATTATAAAGCGCAATCGACCAGCCAGCGAGATTGGTGCCGGCCGGCCCGGCGACTTCAATGGCTTCACCGGTGTCACCACCCGTGTTGTCGTAGTGAATCTCGTTAACAAAGACTGGCGTCTGTGCCCAGCTGAGGTTTGTTTGTAATGCGAAAACGAGTGTAATACTGAGAAGAAAGAAGCTCCACGTGAGGCTGGAAAAGCTCCGTAACAGACTGGGTAAACGCATCTTCATTTGGTGGTCTCCTCGAGTTAGAAATGTGCGCCCAGATGCTCACTACGTATGAGGTCTGCCTAAAAAAGGAACCCAGCCTCATTTTCAGTGGCGTTGGTAGTAATCAAGTTATTTGTGTTGAAAGAGGTGCAAGTGCGGCTCCCCCGCAAGTGAGAATCTATGTTCTCAACAACTGCTTGTACAAACAAAGAGGGGTGAATGCGCAGACATGAAACGCAATTGTCGCGCGTGTCGCACAGGATCGGTTCCGCCGATGGCATGAGGCTACCACGGCATGGCCTTCAGGTGACAATTCGAACTGACAAAAACGGTCATCTCTTATCGTCATTCTCTTATTTCATCAGGGTCAATTTCCTCGTGATCAACCTTCCCTCAGATTCAAGCCGGTAGAAATAGATACCTGTGCTCATCCGGCTCAAATCAACAACAACGGAGTGGCTTCCGCGTTTCTGGAACGCATCTTCAACAACGGTGTAGACGACCTGGCCGAGCAAGTTATAAACTTGCAGGCTGGCTTCCCCATCCCGGTCGAGAGAATAGCGGATGGTCGTGGCAGGATTGAACGGGTTGGGATAATTCTGCATCAGCGAAAAAGTCTGCGGTGCGGATGAGATCACCGGTACGGCGGTCGGCAGTTGTTCATTACTGAGACCGGGCGTCGGAGCAACGAATGTCTGCCAGACGGCTCCGCCATCTTCCGAGCGGCCGAACGATACGTCAGTTTGTTGCGGACCGTATGCCAACGAGTCAATCGGCACGAATCCTCCGGTCACCGAAGCCACAACGCCGATTTGTTCACTGCCCGCCGAAAGTTTGAAGCTTGTGTGCAACGGTCCCTGTTCAGGGTCACTATCACACCAGACCAACAGGAATTCACCCGCCTGCAAGGTCGTGTCCGGCAACTGCCACTTGTCCAGGTTGCCGAGGTTGTCGGTCAGAAACTTATCTCCCAGCCAGATTGCGGTGGAGTCGCCATTGTAAAGCTCGACCCAATCATCATACTCGCCGGCTTCATCCGCGATTGTGGAATCATTGCTCGCCATGAACTCATTGATGAACAACGCCGGCACGCTGGAGACCAGTTTGATGGCAAACGTGTGTACCGGTGCGTCGCGCGGCGCCGTGGTGACTTCTCCGCCGCCATCTTCGGCGGAGATGTAGAATGTCAGGGTTCCCGCCGAAGCAGCTGCCGGCAGCGTTCCGCCGAAAACACGATCTCCGGCCGGTCCATCGTCATGCGTGCCGTCGTCAAACAGAGCAACGACGTCGCGGCTGACGCCATTCAGCGCGGAAAACACCTGCACCGCCGGAGCCGCATCCTCGTCATCAATGAAAGCGTTGACCACGATGGATTCGCCAACCTGCGGGAACTCCGGAGCGAACCTGACCTCCGAAATGATTGGCGCGATGTTATTGAGTTCAAGCTGAATGAAAGCCGTGGCTCTGCGCAAACTGATATAGGGTTTTACGCCGTATTCAACGTGCCCACCTGTGGCTTCGGTGTAGGACCGATGAAAATCATCAATCGTGTAGCCGTAATCGAGCGAGCGATAGCTGTCGGCCTCCGCGGCCGGGGTAATCATGTCGTGCAAGGCATCGACGCGCGCAACCAGCCGGTCCGCCACGAACTGCTGCAGAATCTCGCCAAGATAAAAAGAATAGCGGTCGCGGAACTCAGGCACGGCCAGCAGCCGCTCAGCAAGCGGGCGCGGTTCACCCTGGTTGCCCCACTCGTAAACCGGCCGGCTCACCCAGTCGCTGTCCACCCAGTCTATACCAAACGTGTTGTCATAGTCGTAGGGGATGAATTCGAATTTCCCGGTAGCGGGATTGTGGTAGAGATAATAATTGTTCTTCAAAAACCAGTAGTCATCCCAGCTTCCGGCAGCCACGTCAACCGCCAGCACGCGTAAATAACCATTGACGTTGAACACCTGTTGTATGGCATCCGCAAACTCGTTGTCCGGGGTTTGGTTCAAAACCCGGATAAACTCCGCAAGGTCTGAATAGTCATCCGCCTCCCGGTTGGTTTTCAAGTCATAGGTGCGCCGGTCACCCACTTCAAACTTGTACAAGTCAGGACTGCTGCCCACGTAGGTCAGGTCCGCGGGCCATAAGCATTTGTAGAGATTGCCGTCATTGCCGCCAAACCGGGCGCGCACGAAGTTCTCGTCAATATGCTCGACGTTGATGTACAGGCCACGATATTCACCATTGACAAAGACTTTGACGTGATTTGCCCGAGAGCTTGGCACGCGCATCTTCTTGAATAAATCCCAGCAAAGTTTGGAACGAATAATGGATGGGTCGTTATGCTCGCCGTTGAGGTTGAGTTTCTCCAGGCCAAAATACTTGCCGCCTCGCTGAAAAGAATTGAAGGACACCTTGAAGGACTTCTTGGCGGAAAAGCGCGAGGTATTTCCCCGCAACCGGAAACCGACATTCTCAACCGTATCGATGAAGGCGCCGTTGTTGAACACAAAGGTCGCCGGGTATTCGTGACGGCTCTGGAGGCTGTCAGGGTGAAACATGAGCGCCAGTGAATCAGGATCGATGACAATAGAGATTTCCGGAATGACGGTGTCATCGAACACCGGGTTGTCATCCAGCTCTGCCTGCCACGGCAGTGGCGGCGCCGAACTGACATGGATGTAGTCCGGCTTCTCTCTCGTGGCTGTTCCTTCAGGTCCGGTCACGGTCAAAGACACGGAGTAGCCTCCGGAAGTCTCGTAAATGTGCACCGGATTCGTGTCCGTGCTCGACTCGCCGTCGCCAAAATCCCAGACGCGGCTGCTGACTTCTCCGCTGGTCTGGTCTGTGAAAGCAACCGAGAGAGGCGGAGATCCGGCGGTTGGCGTGGCGCTAAAATCAGCAATCAAGCCTGAGGTCAGGAATTGCGCGGTCCCGAACAAGCTTGGGTCGCGCCATGAATCATCACTCGCGGACCACCATTTCAGGATGTGCTGGCGTTGCCCCTGGTCGTTGTCGTTTACCTGTAAATCGAGGCCAATCTCTTGGTCAGGCTGGGCGGCAAACGGCATGGCGCTGAAGGGCAATTTGATTTCTACATTCCAGCCGCTGTCAGTGGCCGCGTAGGCGTATTCGAAGACGCCTACATCGTAGCCGGTGTTGGAAGAGGCTGGCGCTGCATTGAAGACAAATCTGATCTGCGTGTCGTCGCCATCGTAGCCCTGGGCCACGGAATTCTTGCTGTTGTTGCCGTCGAGATAAAGCTCGAAGCTGTCGCGCTCCCAGGGGTTGACATTCTGCGGGGTCGCCACGTCTTCGTCCGTGATGGCTGCGAAGACATAGAGATTGTCGTCGTCCCAGAGAATCCTGAATTTGGCGGACAAATCGCGGTTGTTGTCAACGGGCGTGGTTGAGCCGTCGCTGGCAAAGACTGCCATGGTTTGCTCGGGCGCCGAATTCCACAGGGCTTCCGGAGCGCCATCGATCACGGGAACGGCGCTTGCGCGGGGCAGAGCCAAAGCATCGGGCGTAACGAACGTCAACAATTCCGTGGCAGGCGTTTTGAGAACACGGCTGGGCATCGCCGTCTGCGCCGAGGCGACTGAAAATGTCAGGGCTGAGAAGATGGCGCTTAGAGTGAGTGTTCGCCTGCACCTTTGCATGGTAACCTCCTAATATTGCGGGTTTGAACAAGACTGAGCCAAGTTAGTGAGGTCGATGGGGATTTGCAACGGAATTCTCTCAGGGCAGGGAACACAGGCAACGCTAAGGCAAGACGACCTGTCCTACTCACAAACACAAACCATGTAGACAGTTGTTTCAACATTGTTTGACGGAGAAGACCATGTTGCGAAGCGTCTTGAAACTCGCTTGCAGAAATCTTACCGGCCGCAGAGGTTACTCGTTTATCAACATAGCAGGTCTGACTGTCGGTCTGGCATGCTTTACGCTTATCCTGCTCTTCGTGCGTGACGAGTTCAGTTTTGACACGTTTCATTCCAACGCTCACCGCATCTACCGGCTAGGCGACGAGATGAATGAGAATGGCAGCTGGCTAGCAAGTGCAATGACCCCGGCGCCCATGGGACCTGTCATGGCAGAGCAATTTCCGGAAGTGGAAAGAGCCGCCAGGCTGATGCCCTGGAAAGCTGTTTTGTTGAGCCATGACGGCAAGAGCCTGACGCAATCGGTGCACCTTGCGGATGCGGCAGTCTTTGACATTTTTACCTTTCCGCTGGTTCGCGGCAACCCGCAAACGATCTTGCAGGGCAAATTTACAGCCGCATTGTCCCGGTCCGCGGCGCTTAAGTTCTTTGGTCGGCAGAATCCAATCGGTAAATCGCTCACCTACAACGAGTCCTTCGACCTGACAGTGACGGGAGTATTCGAAGATGTGCCTAAGAATTCCCACCTGCGGTTCGATGTCCTCATTTCCCTGGAAACGTTCGCCGCGCCAGAAATGGCCGGCGCAGGTGCGCTGGATTCGTGGACGTCCCACAACTTCTACACTTATCTAATGCTTGATGAGACCGCGGACTCCGCAGTGCTCGCGGGAAAATTTTCCGGATTTATCCAAACCCACTTGGGCGAAGACGGAGTTGCACAATCTCGCCCGTTTCTGGAGTCGCTGCAATCCATCTATCTTCATTCGTCATCGGTGTTCGGACCCGGTGTGTCCGGCAATATCAATTTTGTGCGCGCATTCATCGCTATCGCTATTTTGATTCTATTCATGGCAGCGGTCAACTTCGCGAACTTGGCAACCGCGCAATCGGTCAGGCGCGCCAAAGAGGTGGGGGTGCGCAAAGTCTGCGGTGGCGGGCGCTCATCGCTAATAGTTCAGTTCCTTGCCGAGTCTGTGATGTTGTCGATGCTGTCGTTCGGCCCGGCGATTCTGTTGGTTGAAATCTGCTTGCCGACTTTTAATTCGCTGGTGCACAAGAATCTTGCTGTTGATTACTTCGGCGAGCCAGGACTCATGGCTGTCCTGTTTTTTGTTGTGCTCGGGGTTGGTCTCGTCTCCGGTGCGTACCCGGCATTTGTGCTTTCGTCATTCGAACCCGTGCGTGCGCTCGCCACCCGGAGATCGTCATCGACCAGAAAGCTCTTTCTGCGCAGGACGCTGGTCACGCTGCAATTCGTCGTCACCATCGCGCTGATCCTGGTGGCATTGACCGCACACCGACAAATCCATTTCCTGCGTGGCAGAGACCTTGGTTTTGACAGAGAAAATATCATCTTCATCCCCATCGCGACCCCGGCAATGAAACAACGCCTGCAGGCATTCAAGTCTGAAATCCTCACCAACCCAAACATCCTCAGCGCTGCTGCAACCTCAAGGCTACTTTCGAATGTCTATGGCAACTGGTGGGTCAAGACGCCCGCAGTCCAGGAAAAGATTGTGACCACCACTCTGTTTGCGGACGAAGACGTGGTCGAGACTTTCGGGTTGAGAGTGGTTGCAGGCCACGGCCTGATGCAGGAAGGAACCTCAGATAGAGGCAGCGCATTTTTGCTCAACCGTAAGGCTGTGCAGAAACTTGGTATGGGTGATCCTATCGGCAAGCCACTGAACTTTTCCGGTGTATTGCAGGGCAATATCGTCGGCATTCTGGATGACTTCAATTTCCAGTCCTTGCATGCAGCGGTTACCCCACTCGTGGTGGCGCCCATGCCAAGTGACGACTGGAAACGCTACCTTGCCGTCAAGATCGGCCCGGGCAACATCCCCTTAACCATCGATTTCATCAGGTCAACCTGGCTGGAATTCGAATCCGGGCAGGCTTTCGAGTATCAATTCCTGGACAGTGCGCTGGACGGTCTCTACAGCAGCGAAGAGCGGTTCGGCAAGATGGTCACCTGGTTCACTCTGCTCGCCGTGCTGGTTGGCGCGTTTGGATTGTTCGGGCTATCCTCATTCATCATCGCCCAACGAACCAAAGAAATTGGTGTCCGCAAAGTGCTCGGCGCCTCAGTGCACCAAGTTGTGGGACTGGTTTCATTGGACTTTCTGCGATCAGTGCTCCTGGCGAATATCGTGGCCTGGCCTCTGGCTTACCTTGTTATCTCGCTCTGGCTCGATGATTTCGCCTACCGGGTCGAGATCGGGTGGTGGACATTTTTTGTGGCTGGAGGAGTTGCTGCTGCAATCGCCTTGTTGACTGTCGGCTTGCAAGCCATCACGGCTGCGCTGAGGAATCCGGTTGATTCTTTGCGGTATGAGTAGAGCAGGTTCAGCGGGTCGTGAGGCTCAAATCGAACTCGTAACCCGGTTACGAGTTCAGGCGATTCTATTGTTCATGTGGCCGTTCTCTTATCGTTCTGGCGACAAAACTCGCAAAATTTGTTGCAGGGCGCTGAAGCAGACATTCCAGAATACGTGAATTGCCAATAAATCCATGCTGTTCATAATAACGAAACATTTTGACCAGCGCGTTCACCTGATACTCGCCCAAACCTTGACTTCGGGCATTGCTCTGCCACTGCTCGACCGGGATGACCTGAACACAAACCCGATGTCCCAGGCAACTGCTCAATATTTCACATATCTCAATCTGTGACAAATCTTCAGCACCAGACAATTCATAAACCGCCCCTTTGTGCCCGGGCTCCGTAAGAACAATGGCAGCGACTTCAGCGAGATCTTCTAAATCGACATAACTCAAGCGGGTATCCGCAGAATAGGGCACGGGATACCGGCCCTGTTTTACAATCGCTTGCCAGTGGGCCAAAATATTTTGCATATACGCTGCCGGCTGCAGAATTGTGAAAGGAATGCCCGATTCGAATATCATTTCTTCGACACGAAGTTTGTGCCAGTGATGTGGCATTGCCTCAATCTGGGGATGTAACACGGAATGATAAACAATATGGCCAACTCCGGCGGATTGAGCCGCCTCGATCAAGCCCCGACCAAACTTGATTTCCTCAGGGCTGGCATTCGGACAGATATGATAGACGGCTTGATTCCCCGAAACACCTGATGCATGGATTCCTGGCAACCCATATCTCCTGCGCTTACTTCTTGCACGCCAAGCTTTTGCAGACGTTCGATCTGGTCATCTTTATGCACAAGGGCCCTGACCGTTTTTTCCCTTTTGAGTAATGCCCGGATAATCGCTTGACCTGTTTTACCCGCTGCGCCGGTTACAAGAATCATTTCAACTTTCCAGTAAGAGAACTGTGACTTCCCATTTTCTGAATTCGAATGACGGCCAGGCGGCCACGCCAACCTGCCCGCATGGTCATTGGCAAATGGACCGCGTGAAGGTAACGTGACTGTCAGCGAATTAGCAGCATTTTTTGTGTCTGAACAAAACTGCTGGCTGAAATCTGAACCAAATACATTCCGGTGGCGGCATCGAGTCCAGACTTGTCCATTCCATTCCAGATTGCCTGGTGCTCACCCGAGAGCATTGATTTATCAACCAGTGTTTCTACCTCTTGACCGAGTAGATTGAATATCCTCAAAGTCACATGCGAATCATGAGGCAGTTGATACCGGATTATTGTTTCAGGATTAAAAGGGTTTGGATAATTTTGTTCTAGAATAAACTCCGCTGGCGAAACATGAAACGCATCTCCAGAAACACCAACGACCTTGTTGCTAAACACAGCAGCCAAAGAATCATAGGCTGGCTTTTGAACAAATAGCGTGTCAAAAAGAAGAGGTGATTCTTCCGGATAGTCAGGAATATTGGCCGAGGGAAATTCATAAAAAATCCATGAATATTGGTCTGCCACTCCCCAAACATTGAATAATTTACAATTTTCATTGCTCAGGCAGATTCTTAGGAGTTCGCTGTATACCTTGCCTTGTTCAGCTAGTCGATCATTCAAGCTTCCCGTACCGTGAGAGATTGAAACGTCTATTTCAGTGAAGTAAACATCCAGGCCGAGGGTAGCATATCGCGAGATATTGTTTTGCAGGCCGGCCAAATCTCTGGGGCCGGCATTGGGCGCACTCCCCAAACTTGTATGCAGTTGCAAACCTACGCCATCTATCGGAATGCCAGTTTCTACCAATCTACTGACCATTGCAAAGACAGAATCAGACCTTTGACCAATCAGGTCATCCCCCATTGCTTCTGCTTCCGTCTCATTATAATAAAGTTTTGCTTCAGGGTCAGCCTGGCTTACCCAAACAAAAACAGAATCGATGAAACTATCGCCGATATGTCCGCGCCATGATGAAGTGTCCCATTCCGTGGTTCCAAATACTAGTTCTTCATTTACAACACTATAAGCATAGATCTTACCTGCAAGCTGACGTGCAACAGTTTGGACGTGATTTTTCAATATAGCTCTTATGGTATCTGGATCAGAGGGTCCTTGTGCCGGATCATCAAACCAAAAATCATTGGGATGGCCTGCACCCCAAACCAGATGTTGACCAATAACTTTCATACTATTTCTGCTGGCAAATGCAATCGCGCTGTCCGGGTATTCAAAATCAAAAACGCCCTGGTGATTCTGAATTGATGGCATTGAAACATTGATGACCATGGTGTTGAATTCGCCGGCTAAAGTCGCGGCATATTCAGGAGGTCCTAACCAGATTGGGAAAAGGCGATTGTCCCAATCTAATCCCGTGTCGTAAGAGCCAAACAAAAGGTGAGCATTATCCGCAAGGTCGCGAAGTGGTTGAGCCTGCAGAATTCCAATAACCCCTGTTAGGCAAAGAAAGAACCCGGCGAGAATTGTTCGTTTAAATGATTTCAAGAAACCTCCTGTTTTGTGAGTGGCAAACGCCTGCTGGTGGGGACGTGTCGCCTTCCTGCCTCGCCCGCCAAGTTATCCCCGGTGCATCTGTGAAAAAAGGAATTGCATCTGCAACGGCTCAACCTTAAACACGTACCACACGGCTCGGGTTTCCAAAACCTGGAAGGTCTTTTTATACAGAGTTTCACGGAGAAAGTGGTTGTGTCGATGAGATAGGTGAAACTCCGTACTTCTCCTGGCTAGATTATGCGATGAGAGGCACGGTCTGCAGACGGTGTTTGTTCGTCTTGCCGCCAGCAGTTGTGCCCGCGTTTCAGCCCTGCCCTTGCTCGACCCGTAGCCAGGTTTACTCGACCTGCAGCCAGGTTTGCTCGACCCGCAGCCAGGTTTGCTCGACCCGTCGCCAGGTTTGCTCGACCCGTCGCCAGGTTTACTCGACCCATCGCCAGGTTTGCTCGACCCGCCGTCAGGTTTACTCGACCCGTCGCCAGGTTTACTCGACCCGCCGCGAGGTTTGCTCGACTCGCCGTCAGGTTTACTCGACCCGTCGCCAGGTTTACTCGACCCGCCGCGAGGTTTGCTCGACTCGCCGTCAGGGTTACTCGACCCGCGGGCAGGTTTGCTCGACCTCGAGCGGAGTCTAGTCGTCCTTGGGCGGGCCATAGCGGCGATTTGCATGACAAGTTTGTCAAACGGCTTCAGTTTCTCACGGGAAGGACGATTCTGCAGTCAAATCAGTTAATTGGGTTTAACGTGTGGAGGCTTTTATGCGTATCCATTTTTCAACCAAAGAGGTGAACTACTGGACTGCATTCTTTGACAATGTGTTGCATGGTCATGCAAACAGCGGTGTGGCTTTGCGGCCAGATTTGCTGGAGCGGGTGACCGCGGACAAGGCTGGGTTTGCGGACAAGATCTCAACCTATTTGAGCCAGAAGTCCGCACAAAAGGAAGTGCAGGCTGAGCTGCGCGGTCTCAAGAAAACCGGGTTCCGGCTGCTGGCCAAGGTCCGTCACGGCCTGAACAGCCAGTTGCCGGCTGAACAGAAAGAGGCGACCTTCAAGGCCTATCAGTTGGACCGCAAGGTGGCCAACAACCGTCCCGAGGTGCTGGCGGCCATGCGGACTGTGGTGGAGGCGGCGACCCAGGAAACGGATGAGCTTAAGAAACCGGCAGCTGCGCTGTTCGATGAATTCAAGGCCACGCATGAGAGTCTACAATCGGCCATGGACCGCGAGATGGGGATGCGAGCGGATTTGCTGGAAGGCCGGCGGGCCATCCGCGATGCCATCAAGGCCAACCGGGTGCTGCGAAGTCAGCTCGCTTCATATTTGATCACGGTCTTGCCAGATGATGCGCACGACGCCAAGCTTATCGACTATGGCTTGCGCCGCAAGTTCGCGGTTGACCAAACTTCAGCGAGTCCGGCAGTGACTGTGGTTGATGAAGAGGAGACGGTGGTGGCGCCTGAGTAGTCACAGATTTCTTTTTGCATGCGTCAGGCGCGGCCTTAAACCTGCCAGGTTTTGGAAACCTGGCAGGTTTTTCTTTTGGGGGTAGATTGTACGGCACCTTACCCACTTAGGAGTCTTCCGCTACACCCGGATAAAGCTCCCTCATACACTGCGGGCAAAGACCGTGGCTGAATCTGGCTTCAGGATGCCGGATGAGATATTGCTCAATAGGATGCCACTGGTTTTGATTATCTTTGATGCCCTTGCAGTTTGCGCATATAGAAACCTTACCCCGCAAGGATTGAAGCTCCATCAAATAGTCTGACAGACGTTTGTTTTTGTCGCCAAGACATTGATTCATGTAGATGATTTCAAGATGCGATTCCATCAAGCTACGCAATCCCAGCATGAGTTTCTCAATAATCTCTGAATACTCGTTACGCTTGTTGTCCAGAACACAAATGGTACCAAATGGTTTTCCATCCGGTAGTAGAATCGGAAATCCCAAGTAAGAAATCATGTTTAGCTTAACACCCGGGTTGTCTTTCCAATTCACATCCGCCAAGGCGTCAGCAACGAGAAGTTTGTCTTTGGTTTTGATTACTGTTTCACAATACAGTCCGGAGCCAGGTAACTTTTCCTTGTCTCCGGGATGGTAAGGATTGTTCTCGCTATTGCTCGTAACGAAAACCTCAATGTCAGGGTCGGTAAATCGCATAAGCAATGCGGCAGGGATTTCAATCATGCGGGCCAGAACATCAGAGATTTCCTGCCAGCTTTTCACAATGTCTGCCGGCACTTCAATCTTGATTTCATTGCTTGCCATTTTCTTGTCTCCTAGGCGAGGTGTCTTAAGGGTTCTTGGATAAGCCCTACGAGACTTGCAAACCCTACACAAGAAAATGATTCTAATAAAAACTAACGGTTGGTTCACACCGCAGAAAAGTGCTCCGGGGAAAACTGCATCATTCCCAAAAATCCGATGCCTGATTGTTTCCCAAGAGAGAGACCCTCCCCATATACGCAGTGTCAAAATGTATGAACTCACGAATTCAGAATCAAGAAGTATTCTTGCACTTCTGTAACTTCGGTGCCATATCTTAGTAGCCACGTTGTCAAGGGAGTTGTCCGCAGGGACATGTTCTTGTTCGCTCAAACTACACAAGGCGGTCTGGAGTGGAAAGCCGGCGGGCCATTCGCGATGCCATCAAGGCCAACCGGGTGCTGCGAAGTCAGCTCACTTCATATTTGATCACGGTATTGCCTGATGATGCGCACGATGCTAAGCTCATCGATTATGGTTTGCGCCGCAAGTTCGCGGTTGACAAGGCTTCGGCGAGTCCGGCTGTGACTGTGGTTGATGAAGATGAGGCGCTGGTGACGCCGGGGTAGGCACAGATTTCTTTTTGCATGCGTCAGGCGCGGCCTTAAACCTGCCAGGTTTTCTTTTGGGGGTGGTAGATTGTGGGGTAACAGGCATGGTCTGAAGACGCATGCCACACGGGCTTTCAGTGATCTTTGGTCGTCAGGCGCACCCGCGCGCGTTCGCTTGTCATTTAGACCCGGCGGGCTCAGTTCTTTTGCGCCCACCGGATCCATCCGGTTTCCTGATGTAGGCAGACTCTACGCAAACCTACTTCATCAGCAGGAGTTTGCGAGTAGCCAGGAACTCCCTGGCGCGCAGCTGATAGAGATAGAGCCCGCTGGCAGCCTTTGTACCTCCGGGATCCCTGCCATCCCAGACAACGGTGTGGTCGCCGGCCGATTTGGAGCTCGAGACCAATGTTCGCACGAGCTGGCCGTTCATGTTGTAAATGGTGAGGGTCACCTCGGCGGGTTCAGGCAATGAAAACGCGATGATGGTGCTCGGGTTGAACGGATTGGGATAGTTTTGCGCCAGAGAAAACCGCTCCGGCAAAGCGAGACCGTCATCCGTTACAGCGGTTACGGGCGTGCGCACGTAGCCTTGCGCATGAACTTCGTAGTCACCGAAGGTCTCCTGGCCGTCAAAGGTCACCAAGAATTGTTTGTCTACGGTGTTGTACACAGCTTGCGGGAAGACAACCGTTGATCCTTTCGGTCCCCCGACGTCGCCGATGTCGGTGATACGCTCCTGCGGCGAGAATACATCACCGTTTGCGTTGAGCACGGTGACATAAACCTCGAACTCATCCACTGTCTGGCCACCTTCGTCGTGGTCGCTGCGCCACACTACCAGGTACTGGTTCAGATCCGAATCATACGCGACGTCAGGATTCAGGGCATCGTGAACTTCGTTTTCCTCGGGACCTGTGACGCTGATGCGAAAATCGGACTTCACGACGGCGCCGCTCGCATTCAAAATCTCGCCGAAGATCTCATCCTCGCCGGCGGAAATGTCATGCTCCCAGACCACAAAATACTCGTTGTTGGCGCTGTTGTGAACCACCTTCGGTGTACGCCCATCAAGCTGCGCATCACCATCGTCTCCGGCATTGCTGATGCGGAAGTCGTCCGTACCGATCTCCGTACCTGAGGCATCAAGAAGTTGTCCGTGCACTTCGAATTCGTTGTCGGAGTTGTCCGCATCCTCGTGCCATGCCACCAGATACTGGTTGTCGGTGCTGTTCCAGGCGACGGCTGGGCTGAAGGCATCGCGCGTGCTGCCGGAGCCGGCACTGCTGATCTGGAAATCCGCAACGGTGATGGTGCCGTCTGCGTTTAGAATCTCGCCGTGGATTTCGTCTTCCCCGGCAGCCACGTCACCGGACCAGACCACCAGGTATTGATTGGCCGTTGCGTTGTAAGCCACCGCCGGGTCGTAGCCATCGAAACCCGTGTTGCCATCCGGGCCCTGGTTGCTGATACGAAAATTGTCCGTGCCGATTTCGTTGCCGTCGGCGTCAAGCCGCTGGCCATGGATTTCAAACTCGTTGTCCAGGCCGGCGCCATCTTCCTGCCAGACGACCAGATACTCATTGTCGGTGCTGTTATACGCCACGGAGGGGTTGGTGCCATCGCGCGCGCCGGAGCCAGCCACCGAGCTCACCTGCACCGGTGTTCCCTGGGGCGTGCCGTCGCCCGCCAGCAATCGAACAAAGATCTCATTCTCTTTGTCATTGAACGCGGTGCCATCATCTTCGACTTCCTCTTCCCATACCGCCAGGTACTCATTATCCGTGCTGTTGTAGGCGACATGAGAATCCCGGCTTTGCAGATGATTGCCCGACTCCGGGTCAAAGTTCAGGGTGCTGACCAGAAAATCGTTGGCGCCGATCTCCGGGTCGATGGTTACTGGATAGAGCGCTCCGGCCAGGGCCTCCCCATCCACTTCTATGCGTGTCGAGGTCGGGCCGACCGACATGGAGGCGAGCAGCTGCTCTCCCCCGGCATCGTAAACCGTGACGTCACCGAGCGTGACCTGTCCCCCTTGATTTCGCCACACCCAACTCTCCGATCGCTGCACAAATTCGCCGTCGCTCTGCACTTCGCCGGTGATGACCAGGTTGTCACCGGAATGGGGCAACGGCTCGTGAATGATAAACTGCTGCTCGATGCTGTGAGTTTTGGCCAGGTAGTGCTCGGAAACCTGCCCGCGGTCGTACGCAATCTTGCGGTTGCTTTCTGCCACGGGTTCGGCATCAGCACCGTTGTCGAGCAATGGCGCGCTGCCGATTTCGATAGTCGAAAGACGCCAATGCCATGCAGGCCCGCCGGCAGCGGGCTTTAAGAGAACGCCATCGCTGGAAAAAGTAACCTTGTGTGAAGGGTTCGTCAGAACGACGGTGCCGGCCGTCGTCTCGACTTGATTTGTGGATGTCCACGGCGACGCTGCCTCATGCCAGGCAATTGACTGCCGTCTGGCGTCAGGGTTAGGTGGGTTTGCTAAAAAAAATGCCACCATAAGGCCGACCCCAGCAATGGCCGCCAACCCGGTATTAAACATCGGTCGTCCACGCGGGACAAACCACTTGCTATGTTTTTTCATCAAGACCTCCCTGTTCTGTCTTGTTCAAACAAAACCAGGTTTAAAGGTTCGGGTTATCACCCTGTGCGCGCACTGAGAAAACAAGTTCACAAACGGGGCGTGGGCCTAGTTTCTAGATGGGAAAGTTCCCTCGAGAGCAATGACGTAGTGAACAACCAGGTATGGCTGCAGGTTGTTTTGCTCTTGACTTCCCCCTGTGTTGCCTGCTGTGGCGGTCACCGCAGCTTGACCCTGGGTCGCGCCGGTTGCAGCATTCGTGCTGTAAACGTTCAGAGCATCGCCGTTTTGATCTTCTGCAACCCCAAAGGAGCTGCCGATCGGGGTGTTGGTATCTCCGTGGGTGGCCACCGCGTTGTTTCCCGGACCACTGGTAACAACAACCGGATGATTGTGACTCGCCATTTGCGAAACGGTCTGCGTATTGGTTTCGGTGCCGGACCTCTCTCCAAGCCGCCGTGGATTAAGTCCGGGTCCGCTGCCCGCGTGCATGGGTACTCTTCCGCGCAGGTCCGGCAGCGCAAAGGTGGTGCGGCCGTCGCCGCCATAGATTGTGCCGAGCAGACTGAAAAGTGCATTGTGTTGTGCGATAGAGAGTAACTGCCCATCACAAAGCGCCCAGCCGCGCGGCGCAAAATTGAAGCCGACCATGCTGATCTCCCCGAGGAAGGGTTCTGGGGCTGCGGAAAGTGGCGGGGCGGGCGGCGCCGCAAACAGCGAGGTGACTTTGCTCATCAGCGTGCCACCGGCTACGGCGGCCGCCAGGCTGGCAAAAAACTTTCTCCGCTGCATAGGTTGTTCCTGAACTTCATTGGTGGGGCGTTTGTCATTTTTCATGACGTCCTCCTTGTTGGGTGAGTGGGTTGGTTATAAGGGTGATGTTTTTTCGTGTCTGTCCGGCTCCGGGAACTCCAATGAGCGACGCTCACTCTGGCCTGATCTATTCATAAATCCAAAACTCAAAGTCAAAATCGTGTGCGTGCGGCAACCGTTGGTCTCGTTCGGTGTTCACGCTTCAGCGTGTTGTTTTGACATGAGTTGCAGCCTAAAGGCTGAACACCCAACTCTACTTCGTGAATAATCCAGACTAGCAGTGATTGTGCAGAAGAAAATCAACTCAGAGTTATTTTCAAAAAGAACCTTGCGAAGGATTGGAACCTTCGCAAGGAGTGTAGTTTTACTTCATTAATGTGAGCTTCCTGCTCAAGACAATTCCTTTGCCTTCAAGTCTGTAGATGTAGATTCCGCTTGCCACATTGGCGCCACGGAAATCCCTGCCGTTCCAGACTACACTGTGCTGACCAGCAGCAACGACGCCGGAGTGCAGGGTTTGAACGAGCTGGCCGGCCAGGTTGTAAATGGCCAGCTTTACTTCGCTCGCTTCCGGCAGTGCAAATGTAATGGTTGTCGTCGGATTAAATGGATTAGGGTAATTGGGCGATAACGCATAGTTCTGCGGCAGCTCCACACCACCGGAATTATCTTCCACGGACGTAGGCATATCGCCTGAGACAATAGAACGGTCGCCGGTGACCGGGTCCACTCGAACCACCGCATCCAGGCCATTATCTGCTACGACCAAACTGCCATCGGCCTCTACTGCAATGCCAAGAGGAGATGAAAGGGCAGAGCCACTGCCGGTGGCGGCATCCGAGATGACGGTGCGGTCGCCGGTGATCGGATCCACCCGCACCACCGCAGCCAGGGTATTATCTGCCACCACCAGATTGCCGTCGGCCTCGACCGCTATGCCAAGAGGCCATGAAAAGCCTGAGCCCGTGCCGGTGACGCTATTTGAAAGGATGGTGCGGTCGCCGGTGACCGGATCCACCCGGACTACAGCATCCATGTCCTTATCTGTCACCACCAGGTTGCCATCTGCCTCTACCGCTATGCCTTCAGGTATTGAAAAGTTTGGGCCAGTGCCAGTGGCGGCATCCGAGACGATGGTACGGTCGCCGGTGACCGGGTCAATACGTAAAACTGCTTGCAGATTTGGATCTGCCACCAACAGGCTGCCATCGGCCTCTACTGCAATGCCTTCAGGTGATGACAAGCCGGGACCACTGCCGGTGGCGGTATCTGAGACGATGGTGCGATCGCCGGTGACAGGATCCACCCGAACCACCGAAGCCTGGTCTGCCACTACCAGATTGCCATCGGCCTCTACTGCAATGCCAAGAGGAGATGAAAAGGCAGAGCCAGTGCCGGTGGCGGCATCCGAGACGATGTTACGGTCGCCGGTGACAGGATCCACCCGCACCACCGCTCGCTGGCTATTATCTGCCACCACCAGGTTGCCATCGGCCTCTACCGCAATGAAAGCAGGGAAATCAAAGCCCGGACCGCTGCCGACCTGGGCAAAAACATTGGCCGCCAGGCAAAGAACGGCCAGCAAGAGAACTGTAAAGTGTTTCATGGTTGTTACCTCCTTGAGATGAATGAGATAAATGATAGAGTGAAAAATGGTCGGGCAATTTGCTGCACCCGCGCCATGAAGATAGCAAAAAAGCATAGGTGATTTCTTGGCGATACTGCGCAAAAGTTTGTCATTTTTGCGCATCACGAGTGCGGTACCGGTCGGGTAGACTTTTTTTGGGGGAGTGAACAGGCGCGAAACAACCCTGTCAGGGGTAGAAATGGAAGAGTCTGGTCTTAATTGGTCTTTTGGTAATCCGAAGGCGAGCAACCGAACTGTTTTTTGAAGCTGCGGGTAAAATTGGCTTGATCGCTGAATCCAACCGCATAGCAGATTTCCGCAACGTTGCCGGATTTCCTGGCCAACAAATCGGCGGCGCGCTGCAGGCGCATGGAACGGATCATCTGGCCGGCCGGCTGGCCGATCAGGGCGTTGAGCTTGCGGTTGAGTTGGGAGGCGCTCATCGCCATTTCGCTTGTCAGGGCTTCGACGTTGAAGGACTCATCATCAAAACGCGCTTCGATAACCTCAATGACACGCGCCAGAAAAGCGCGATCCATCGAAGTCGCCTCAACTTCGGACGGTTTGATAACGGTTACCGTGCTGAAGCGCTGGCGCAATTTTCGTCGCTGCTCAATGAGCGTGCGCACCCTGACCGCCAGCTCCTTCTGCCGAAAAGGCTTCAGGACATAAGCATCGGCGCCGGTTTCCAGACCAGTCAGTTTTTCCCTTTCCAGCGCTTTGGCCGTGAGCAGAATGACCGGAATGTGGCTGGTGCGTGCATCGGTTTTCAGAGTACGACAGACTTCGAAGCCGTCCTTTTTCGGCATCATGACATCGCTGATCACCAGGTCCGGAATGGCCTCGATTGCCCAGGCGATGCCTGCCTCGCCATCCTCGGCTTCCAGAATGGCATACTCTGTCTGCAACTGCTCGCGGATATAAGCACGGACGTCGGCATTGTCCTCGATGATCAGGATGATGGGAGGGTCGTCGGTAGTGGGCGCCTGTGTGTCTTCGTTTAGGGGTCTGACCTCCCCTGCCCTCAGGGCATCTTCCTTATCCTCTGAAACCACGACGATCGGCACGTCGGCACCCTCTCCAATTTCCTCTGTCACAGTGGGACTCAGTGAAGTGTCCACCATCTCATCCACCTTCAAGTGTTTCTTCCCTAACGGCAGACACACCGTAAACGCTGCGCCCCCGCCATCCCTACTGTTTACCACAATGCTGCCGTTGTGCATTTCCACCAACTCGTTGACCAACGCCAGGCCGATGCCCGTGCCGCCATTGGCGCGGCGGCTGGAAGCGTCCACCTGGTAGAAGCGGTCGAAAATGTACGGCAGTTGCTCGGACGGGATGCCAACGCCCGTGTCTGCAACGGTGATTTCGACACAATTAACTGACTGCGGTGAATCTTGGCCGCCGCTTGCGTCAGCACTGTTGATGCAAGCGGCGCATCTCGGATGGAGAATTTCATATATTTGATCCTCGTCCGGGCAGGAAACCCTTAGCCTGCAATCCGAAATCAAGGTAGCGGTCACGCGCACGCTACCGCCTTCAGGTGTGAACTTAAAGGCATTGGAGAGCAAGTTGGTGAAAATCTTCTCGATCTTATCACGGTCGAAATAGGTCTCGTCTAAACCTTGCGAAGGTTCAGAACCTTCGCAAGGTTGTGGCGCATCGTTGACTTCAAACAGCAGGTCAATGCCTTTCTGTTGGGCCAGCGATTCGAACGACATGACGAGGCCCTTGAGAAATGGAATGAAATCGCCGGCGCTGGTCTGCAACTGCATCTTGCCGCCTTCCAACTTCGAGACGTCGAGTAATTGGTTGATGAGCCGGAGGAGGTGTTGGGCATTGCGTCGGATAAGCGACAGCTTCCTTTTGTCGTCACCGCTATTTTTCTCCAGCAGTTGCTCGGCGGGGCCGAGAATCAAGGTCAAGGGGGTGCGAAATTCGTGGGAAATATTGGCAAAGAAGTCTGACTTCAGTTTGTCCAGCTCTTTTAGTTTTTTTGTTTCCACGTGCTGCAACTCGGCCCGATGCTTGTGCTGCCGGCGGTTGTTTTCATAGCGGCGGATAGAATAGAGCGCGCCAAACACCATCAAACCATAGAGCGCATAGCTCCACCAGGTGCGATACCACGGCGGCAAAATTTCGAATGCAAATGCCGATTCCCCGCTAACCCGCTGATAAACATTCCTGGCACGTACACGCGCCCGATAACCGCCCTCCGGCAGCTTGCGATAAGTGATTTTTGTATCACTGATCCAGTCTGACCAGCCATCATCAAGTCCATCCAGAAAAAATTGGAACTGGTTGGCCGCTTCGTTGTCGTAGTATGGCGCGGCGTATTCGATGCTGATGGTGTTGCTTTCAAAGTCGAGAGTCGGCGCTTGCATCAAGGAATCAGGATTGGCGTAACCGCCACCGTAAATCATTGAATCGCCATTGACGGTCACACGGCGGATCAGGGCAGGGTAGGTTGCGTCGTAGTTTTTTTTAACCGTTTCATCATAGCGGGCGATGCCCGTTGATCCGCCAAACCAAAATATGCCCTGGTGTTTCTTATCTACATAATAACACCATATGCCATCTAACTCCGCAGTACGCAAAAAGGGAGTATTTTCCCATGAGTATGTACCATTTGGCCCCGGCGTCGCAAAACCGATAAGACCGGCGCCTTTTGTCAAGATACGTCCTTGGTCAGCATGACAAAAAAATCCTCCACCAAAGTTCCACGTAGTGTCAGCAAACAAAGGTGCAAACGATGAGTCTATTATAAATTCCCGACTTACAGGATCAAAATACCGCAAACCTTTATCTGTTGTAAATACGATTCTTCCATCGACCATTGCGGTTCGAATCCATCCTTCCGCCAAACCATGCGCCTTACCGAACCGTTCAATTCTAACTTGCGGCGCAGAAGGCTGCAAGGATTGAATGGTTAAACGTAATGCACTGCCATACCGAGTTGTTAGCCACAATGTATCCGGACTACTCTCAATCATCCATTCAATCTGTTCATGGATGCCGGGAATGGTGCGGATATATATCCATTTACCTGAGCGCAGTTGCAGCAAACCTAATCCATTTTTGGATACGACATATATTAAGTTTGCAGTGTATTCTGAGCGAATGAAAAATGTCGGTCTCCCTAATTCATCATTTTTGATTAACTCAGCCTGGTCGTTTTTAATTTGATAGACCCCCTCATTCGAAATAACAAGGAGTAAGCTATCGGCTGAAATCATCCCTCTGCACTGTGCATTTATCCCTGCAACCGGTTTAAATACAGGTAATGCTCCGGAAATCAATTCATGGTCCATGAAATAAACCCCACTTGCACTTGAGGCATAAATTTTACCCGAATGCCGCACGATATTTTCGACACTACTTTTCAGCCCGGGAGACTGAGAATGCTGTGTAAACTGAGATGAGAGTTCTACCCTTGCGAGTCCCATATTTAGCGCCAGCCAAAGCCCTTTCTGAGTATCCTCATAGACTTGATAAACTGCGTTATCGGGCAGTCCGGTTGCCTTATTTAAAATGCGTTGCAGGCTTCCTCGCTGATTGATTATCGCTAACCCTCCATAACGTGTTCCAAGCGCAATGCTGCCATCTGCCAGAACTACCCCACACTCGATAATATTTTTCACAAGAAAAGCGTCTGCTTCTGTTTTGAAAGGATAGAATGAAAAGCCATCATAGACAAAGAGTCCATGCTTGCGAGTCGCTATCAAAGATTGCTTGTGTCCAGGATGAGAGCTGTTCTCTGGTTCACGGTTCGCGGTTTCCCCGGCCGATTTGTTAGATAACTGTTTTGAATTTATATACGGCAGGAAAACACTAACTGAAATATCCGCAAACTTCTCACTGCCGGGAATGAAACGCAATGAATCATCTTCTACTTTCAAAAGTCCGGTCCCCACCTGACGCAAGTAGAACTCATCGTCAACGACAAATGAAGAGCCAATCCCTTTTACAAACCGCCAGACTTTCTTTTTGTCCGATTGGCCAGTCCATCGAATAAGTACATTTTGACCATGGAAATAAGTGCATCGCGATGTTGTTTCCACCCGCCAATCCACTTCAACTTCTCGATCTCGTGCTGGGACATGGTCAAACAGCGAGATGTATTGCAAATACCCTTGAGAGTCAGGCGCCATGTAACCGAATTCTCGATGGCCACCCAACCAAATTCTCCCGCTTGCGCCTTTTGTGAGAGTTTGTGAAGTCATTCCAGAAGCGAAATAAGTCTGCCGCCAGGAGGCACCGTCATATTCCAGCAGTCCAGCGTTATTTGCAAAATACATCACACCGCGTTTGTCCTGGACAATATCCCAGTTCTGCTCTCCGCCTCCATATTCCGAGGCGCTGTACGCTTGAATAAACGGCAGGCCAGCTTCCCGCCAGCGGGCATCAGCGGCCGGCAATGAGGTTTGGGCGTAATTTGGAAAAGGCAGACATGTGCAAAGCAGTAGGCTCACCATAAAATGCCGTGAAAAGAAAGCTCCAAGCCAGAGCTTAATAGTCAAAAACATTGAAATAGTAAACGTCATCATATCACCAACACCAGGTATTGCCGAAGCACAGAATGCCACGGCAGTTTGGCACAGTTTCCCATTTTCGCGGGTCCGAGAATCAGAGTCAAGGGCCTGGGCAGTTCATGGGGTGGCCGACCTGTGTAATGGGCGGTTCGGTTTGTGTCGCTGTCGATCCAGTCGTGATTGTATCCTTCCATCTTTTGAGCGTAGCGGTTCTCTCGGGGCACGCGCAAGTCCAGAGCCGGGCACGGACTTGCCCATGAGCTGCAACGCAACAGCGTGATGGCTAGATGTTTCATTATGGTGTTGTGGGTGCCTTAGTCGTCTTGAACCGAATATACTGTCTAAGAATAGGACGCGCAAGTTTTTTTGTGTGGGAGTTTCTTGGGGATGCTGTTTGAAGGGACTTGAGGCTCGCCAAGAGTTTGCAGTCGGCCATGGACCGCGAGATGGGAGTGCGGGCAGACTTGCTGGAAAGCCGGCGCGCTATCCGCGATGCCATCAAGGCCAACCGGGTGCTACGCAGTCAGCTCACTTCATATTTGATCACGGTTTTGCCTGATGATGCGCACGACGCCAAGCTTATCGACTATGGCTTGCGCCGCAAGTTCGTGGTTGACCAGACTTCGGCGAGTCCGGCTGTGACTGTGGTTGATGAGGAGGAGACGGTGGTGACGCCGGAGTAGTTTCAGGTTTCTTTTATATGCGTCAGGTGCGGCCTTAAACCTGCCAGGTTTTGGAAACCTGGCAGGTTTTTTTCTCTTAGCGGATTGTGCGGCGAAAGGCGCGGTCTGAAGACGCGTGCCACACGGGCTCTTGGGAATCTCTGGATGAGGCAAACAAGTAGGTGACAACGCCACGCTAACGTTAAGGCTTTTCTTCTTTATAAACAGTCCCGGTCTTTGAGCTATGCGTGTCAGATGGCTCTCCGCGTTGTATTTGCTCATCAAGTTCATGAATCTGCTGAATTATCTTGGTCAAAGCATGTCCCGCTTTTGTCAGGGAGTATTCCGTTCTCGGAGGTACTTCGGGAAATATCTTTTTGTCCAAGAGTGCATAATCTGTAAGCTTCTGTAATCTCTCCGATAGAACTTTGGTCGATATCCCGGCGATATGGCGTTCGAGCGCACCAGGCCGTATGGTTCCCTCGCGAATGGCCATCAAGACGGAGACAGACCACTTGCAGCCAATCACGTTTTCGAGTTTGTGATATTGCGTCCGGTCAGATTCATTTGATATTTTTTTCATGTTGATTACTCTAAATTTACACCAAAAAGTGTGTACCTCACCAAAAAGTGCCTACTTGTCTAAACGCCTCTATTTTATATCTTTCTGGAGTGAAAGCGTTCCCATGCGGACGCGAATAAGTAACTTAAACAAAGAAAGGATTAATCATGAGCAAAAGCAAAGCAATATTTTATCACGCGGGGTGCCCTGTTTGTGTGGAAGCTGAGCAAAAGTTGGCGTATGCCCTCGACACGCAGAAATATGATGTTGAGATTGTTCATCTTGGCGAAGAGAAATCTCGCGTCTCTGAGGCTGAAGGGAGTGGCGTGAAGTCTGTCCCGGCATTTGTCTTGGACGGCGTTGCACTGCATGTCAATTATGGTGCTGGTATCGATGCATTGAAGTAATATCTTGATGGTTGATTCTTGGCGGTGGCTTTTTTGTTGGCACGTTTTTTTTCGCGCCATGTGCGGCCTTAAACCTGCCAGGTTTCCAAAACCTGGCAGGTTTTTCTTTTTGCTGGATTGTGCGGCAAACGGCACGGTCTGAAGACGCGTGCCACACGGGCTTTTGAGTTATCTCTGGTCGTCCAGGGCGCGCGCGTGCGCGGACTTTTGAGAATCTCTGGTTATCCAGGGCGCGCGCAGTTCTGATTCTAGTCCTGCTGCTGATAGGCTTGCAGTATCGCGACATAAGCTCTCATCTTATCATCCGGCTTGGTACACTCATCAGCGATCGCAATCAGGCGTTTGAGGTGCTGCAAGCGCGCTTTTCGGTATCTCGACCTATGAATCCAGCCGCTAACTGGGCAGTCAATCTCATTATTATCATTCACTACTAATTCAGGGCTAGATGGACTTTGAAGTAATAGTTCTATTCAGTAGTGTCCGGTTAAAAGTCGAATAAATTCAATTGGTTATGAATTAGGTTCTCGATGGGTTGGGGTTGGGCCTCCATAACTATTTGTAAAATAGGCGTTTTCTCGAAAACTGTAATGCTCAAGATTTGTAAAAAAGTG
>JAJDAF010000042.1 GCA_029261995.1 Candidatus Zhuqueibacterota bacterium | reverse complement strand
TACCTGGACGTTTCTTTGACGCACTTGGACTACCGAGACTTTACGTGAAACAACTCAACCAACCGAACCGCCGTGGTACGTGATCCGTATGCCCGGTGGTGTGGGAGGAGCGGGGTCGTGAGGCCCCGCCCTATCCCGATTGCGCGTAGAGAGTGTAAGCTGTGTGCTCTCAACGCTTCACGCCAAACGCTCCACGAATTTCTCAGAATCGCAGCTTGAAAACCGTGCCTGTCTCAGGAGCAGTCTGCACACTGATGGCGCCGCGATGCAGCCGCATGATTTGCCTGGAAAGACTGAGTCCAATGCCGGAGCCGCCATCTTTGGTCGTGAAAAAGGGAATGAATATTTTATCCTGAACCTCCTCAGGAATACCAGGGCCATTGTCCGCAACCTGCATCACTACGCGACCCCGTTCATCAATGCGTGAATACAGCCGAACCTTGCCGTCTTTCTTCCCGTCCAGCGCCTGAATGGCGTTCTTAGTGAGATTGATCAGAATCTGCTCAACCAATTCCGGATCCGCCATGAGGCGGAGATCAGCAGGTTGAACCTTGGACTCCAGCTTGATGTGGCCTTCGGGGATTTCTTCCTGCATGAGTTGCGCAACCTGGTCAAACAGTTCGCTGACGGAACAATCTCTGAGTTCAGGCACCGGGATGCGCGTCAGGTTTCTGTAGGCGTTGACAAAGTGCAGCAATCCCTCGCTCCGTCTCTGAATGGTCAAGAGCCCACCCTGAACGTCTGACCGCGATTCGGAGTTCAGCGATTCGACGGCCTTGTCCGGGTCTGCATTCACCAACTGGTTCAGGGTCGAGGCCAGCGAGGCAATCGGCGTGACGGAATTCATGATCTCGTGGGTCAGAACCCGGATGAGTTTTTGCCACGCTTCCAGTTCCTGCTCTTCCAGTTCGCTCTGGATATCCTGCAACGAAACCAGCGTCATGTTTTGATTTCTCATCCTGAACTCGGTCGCATTGATGACAAGCTGAAGCAGCTCGTTTTCGGTCTGTATGCGCACCAGCGCTCGTTGCCCGGTAGAAATCGTCGCCAGGGTCCGGGTCAATTCTTCACTTCTCGCGTTCAGATCTTCGATGTTGCGCAGGCTGGGTTTGCGCAATATCCGTTTTGCGGCCGTGTTGAACAGCTCGACTTTGCCGTCACGAGAGTAAGCGATTAGGCCAATCGCCACATGCTGCACCACGGTCTGCAGGTAGCGAAAATGTTCCTCTTTTTCCGCCCGGGTCTGCTGAAATTTCTGAATCACGTCGTTAAAGGCTTTTTTCAACTCGTCGAATGATGTGCCTAAACCCGCTCCGAGAAAAGTCTGAGAGAAATCCTCGTGTTTGATGGTCAGAAGAAAGCGGTTGAGATCCCGGTTGGTTTTTTCAACATAGAAGATGAGTCCGTAAACCTGGTAGATAGTCGTGAGCGCAACAATCAGAATGGTGGCGTAAAGCCGCGTTTCCATGGTAAAAACCAGGTGAAGCAGCAAGTAGAGCGTCGCGCTCAGTAGAAAAATCCGGGCTAGAACGACGATCCGGAATCGCTTAAAGACCATGCTTGTCCAGCCTTCGGTACAGCGAGGTTCGCGTCAAACCGAGTTCACGGGCGGTCTTGCTGATGTTGCCTTCGTGCTTGCCAAGCGCCCTTTGAATGACGATTTTTTCGACGTCGTCGAGATTGAGTTTGTCGAAGATGAGGCCGCCTTCCCTCGAGTCTGGCGTGGAGAAGAAAAAGTCGTGTGGCTGCAGAATTTTCGTCTCACTCATGATGACGGCGCGCTCAATGGCGTGCTGCAATTCGCGCACGTTACCCGGCCATTTGTATTTCTCGAGTTTTTTCATGGCCGCGGGACTGATTCTCTGCTTTGCCTTCTGATATTTTTTGCAATAGATATCCAGAAAGTAGTCTACCAGCAAAGGAATGTCCTCCTGGCGTTCGCGCAGGGGCGGGAGTTGGACCTCCACGGTATTGATACGGTAGAGCAGGTCCTGCCTGAAATTGTTCTCGGCGACCATCTCATTGACCGACTTGTTTGTCGCGCAAATGAGTCTGACATCAACGGGTTTCGGCATGTTGGCGCCAACGCGGGTCACCTGGCGGTTCTGCAAAATCGTCAGCAATTTGGCTTGTAGCGGGAGTGGCAGGTTGCCGATTTCATCGAGAAAAAGAGTGCCGCCGGAAGCAATCTCGAAGCGCCCGGCGCGGTCTTCCCGGGCATCAGTGAATGCGCCTTTGACATGCCCAAACAGCTCGCTTTCGAACAAGGTTTCGGTAATTGCGCCCATGTCCACGCTGATGAATACCTCGCCGGCTCTCAAAGATTGCCGGTGCAGTTCTCGGGCGACCAGTTCCTTGCCAGTTCCGTTTTCGCCGAGAATGAAAACATTGGCATCTGTTTTTGCGACCTTTTCGATGGTTCTGAAAACGCGTTGGACGGCTTCACATTCTCCTACAAAGTCACGAAAATTCTGATCGAGGTCGGCGTTGAGTTGTTTTTGTCGTGATTTCAGATCGTCAATTTCTATCCTGGACATACGCAGATTCATGGCGGCGGTGAGGGTCGCCAGAAGTTTTTCGTTCTGCCAGGGCTTCAACACGAAATCCATGGCCCCCTCCTTTATAGCGCGCACCGCGGTTTGAACATCACCATAGGCGGTGGTCAGGACGACGACAGCCGATGGGTCAAGCTCGAGAATCGTGTTGAGCCATTGAAAGCCCTCTTTGCCGCTACTTGCGCCGCGGGCAAAATTCATATCAAGCAGGATGATGTCGTAACTTTCATTCTTCAACTGCGTAGGAATGGCATCTGGATTGCTTTCCGTGTTGACCAGGAGAAAGTGTTTCTTAAGGAACAAGCGCGCGGCTAGCAGGATGTCCTGGTCGTCATCCACCACCAAGATTTTTCCGGTTTTCTTAAGCATGATTTTTGAAGTTGTCTGGTTTATTGAACAGCAATTTTTTGTGCAACGCGAAGCCTGGCATGGCTTTGGAAGTGGGTTACGCAATCGTCAAAATTAAGTTAACGCTATTTGCTTTGAAAATGCAAGACAAAAATGTTCGGAATCGGACACATACTGTACTGCAGTCGGATACTTTCCCCGAGTTCTAGCTCGTGAACGCATCCTAAGCTATTTGTTTTCAAGAGTGGTACAGTTATTGAAATGATAGGCCAAACCGGGTCTGAAAGAAAGCCGATGACTCCAGCTTCTTGGCCGGGTATTTTCTCAAACAAGGTAGAGACAGATAAATGGATCGCAAAATAGAGAAAAAGAAGTGGCCTCCGAAGAAGATTGCATCGTTGGCCGGCATGGCTCTGTTTTTTATTATTATTGTCTATAACATTAGTTTTGGCGATCGCAGTTCCAAGCTGAATGTCGAGCAGCAGAAGATCACCATTTCACAAGTCAAGCACGGGCCGTTTCAGGAGTTCATTCCGGTGACCGGTAGCGTGCTGCCGATCAAAACCATCTTTCTTGACGCCACCGAGGGCGGCCGCGTGGACACGGTCTACATCGAGGCTGGCACGTTCGTCAATCAGGGTGATCCTATCCTGCAGTTGCGAAACACCAACCTGCACATTCAGATTCTATCGCAAGACGCGCTTGTTGTCGAGCAGCGCAATCTTCTAACCAGCACCCGGTTCAGTCTCGAGCTAAATCGGAACACGCTTCGTCAGCGTTTGATCGACCAGGCGTACCAGATTCAGCGACTGAAACGACTCTACGATCGCCGCGGGAAACTGTTCGAACAGAGTTTGATTTCTGAGGAACAGTTTGAAGATACCAAAGATGAGTACGAATATCAGGTGAAACGACAGAATCTCAACATCGCATCTTATAAGCAGGACTCCGTCTTTCAGCGTGTTCAGATCCGGCAATTGGAGAACTCGCTGCTGCGGTTGGAGCAAAGTTTGAAAATCGCCCGCCGGCGCTTGGATGATCTGACCATGAAGGCGCCGATTACCGGGCAGCTGACGTCGATGGTGCCTGAGATCGGCCAGACCGTTGCACAGGGACAACGCGTCGGCCAGGTTGACGTTCTTGACGGCTTCAAGGTTCGGGCCGGCATAGACGAGCATTATCTCGCCCGTATCGACAAAGGCCAGTTCGGAGAATTCGATTTTGCCAACAAGACCTACCGGCTACTTGCGGACCGCGTCTATCCCGAGGTTCGGGATGGCCGCTTCGAAGTTGACATGACCTTTGAAGCAGATTTTCCAGAAGGCATCCGGCGTGGCCAGACCGTTCACATCAGGCTTGAGCTTGGTGATCTCTCAGATGCGGTCCTGGTTTCTCGTGGTGGCTTTTATCAGAAGACCGGCGGCCAGTGGATCTATGTTCTCGATGCATCGGGCAGCTTCGCCGAAAGGCGTAAGATTCGCCTTGGTCGTCAAAATCCGCAGGTGTTCGAGGTACTCGAGGGACTGGAGCCCGGTGAGTCTGTGGTAACGTCATCCTATGATAGCTTTGGCGACATCGATAAACTGGTGTTGAAAAAATAGCGTGCTTCGGAATTTTAGTGGGCAACTTTCTGTGCTAATGGATGTCCTATCATTATCGCCCTGCTAAACAGATACTCCGAATTCATCTTTCTTTAATACGTAGAGGAGACCAAAATGATAAAGACCGTTGACCTGAAGAAGATTTACACCACGGAAGATGTTGAGACCACGGCGCTGAATAATGTCAACATCGAGATAAAGGCCGGAGAGTTCGTCTCGATCATGGGCCCATCAGGATGTGGCAAATCGACCCTGCTCAACGTGCTGGGTTTGCTGGACAATCCAAGCGGCGGTGAGTTTCATTTTATTGAGCACGAGGTATCACAATATTCAGAGCGCCAACGGGCTAATCTGAGAAAAGAGAACATTGGCTTCGTCTTTCAGAGCTTCAATCTGATAGATGAACTGACTGTCTTTGAAAACATAGAACTACCGCTCCTGTATCTCGGTTATTCCTCCTCTGAGCGCAAAAAGCGTGTCGGTGAGGTTATGGAACACATGCAGATCGCACATCGCAAGGGGCATTTTCCGCAACAACTTTCCGGTGGCCAGCAGCAGCGCGTCGCGGTTTCGAGAGCCGTGGTGGCAAAGCCGAAGCTCATTCTGGCTGATGAGCCCACGGGTAACCTTGATTCTGCCCATGGCGACGAAGTGATGGCCATGCTCACCGAACTGAATGAAAATGGCACCACCATCATCATGGTGACACACTCCCCGGCTTACGCTGACTATGGTCATCGAACGATTCACCTGTTCGACGGCAGCGTGGTGACTGAAAATATCAAGGAGAAATTCCACCTGTAGCAGTTGTGGGCAACGGTTGTTTGAATTTTAAAAGGCCGGAAATCGCAAGCCAGCGGTTTCCGGTCTTCTATTTGGCGCTTGACCTACGGCGTTTGGTCTACTTATCCCGAGATGACCTGGTCTATGCTCACAGTCTCGTTCCCACCTGGAGCGATCTATCATTTCAAGAAGAATATCGTCCGTCCGCTGGCGGACAGTTAATGTGCTGTAAACGGATAGATGAATCGCGTTCTGTTAGCGGGTTCTGTCATTCCGTGCCTGGGAATGGCGGTGGCACGGTGTTTGGGGTTGCATGGCAATATGGCGCTCGAATGAAATGACGATCCAAGGAGGAAGCCGTGCTGAAGAACTATCTGAAAATCTCTGCCAGAAATCTCTACAAGTACAAGGGATTCTCACTGATCAATATCAGTGGTCTGGCAATCGGAATGACCTGCGCAATCCTGATCTTGCTCTACGTCCGGTTTGAGTTGAGCTTCGACACCTTTCACGAGCAGGCCGGCCGAATTCAGCGGGTGTACTGGCAGTCAGAAAATTCACAAACACGCACGCCACATCCTATGGCGCAGGCGATGGTGCGCGATTTCCCGGAAGTCATCGAAGCCGTGAGCCTTTCTCCGATTTGGGGACCGGGGCTGACGCGACCGATGCGCACGGTGAAATACGGTGACAAACGGTTCGATGAGGCCGGGATTTTCATGGCGGATTCGACTTTTTTCAAAGTATTCTCATTCAAGTTGCTGGAAGGAGATGCCCGGACAGCGCTGCTGGAACACGGTGGCGTACTGATCACTCAGGAAACTGCATACAAGTATTTCGGTGACGAACCCGCCCTTGGCAAAGTGCTGACCTTCGACTTTGGACAAGACTTCGACCTCAAGGTGACCGGGGTGATGCAGAATATCCCCCAAAACGCGCACTTCCGGTTTGACTTCCTGTTTTCATATGTGACCCTCAAACCGTTCGAAACAGGCGAGTTTTTTGAATGGGCAGACTTCGGCCACTTCAACTATGTGAAACTGTCTGAGGCTACCGACGCGAATGGAGTTGAAGAAAAACTCATGCCCTGGGCTGCCGGCTACCTGGACTGGTCAGATGAGAGGCTGGGCTTTCTGGCCGATCGCGACGTTCGTTTCCGGCTGCAACCTATCGAGGACATTCACCTGCATTCGCACTTGAAGTGGGAACTGGAGTCCAATGGCGACATCGCATACGTCTACCTGTTTTCTACGGCGGCCATCCTGATCTTACTCATTGCCAGCATCAATTTTATGAACCTTGCGACAGCGCGCTCAGCGAATCGTGTGCGGGAAGTCGGCGTGCGCAAAGTTGTGGGAGCGGTCCGCGGTCAGCTTGTCGGGCAATTCTTGGGCGAAGCGTTGATGATAACTGCCGCAGCGACACTGATTTCAGTCGCGCTGCTCGAAACCGTTCTGCCCTACTTCAATGAGCTTGCCGGCTGTGAGTTGAGCATCGATTACTCCCCGGGCGGTTGGTTACTCTGGGCGCTCGTGGCGTTGACATTGCTGGTCGGCCTCGTTGCCGGCAGTTACCCCGCTCTCTTCCTCTCGAAGTTCCGCCCGGTCCAGGTTTTGAAGGGCGACGTGACAAGCAACGCTTCGGGCCTGGCGTCTGTTCGCAAATCTTTGGTATTTGTACAGTTTGTGATCTCCATCAGCCTCCTGGCTGCGACCGGAATCGTTTCTGAACAACTCGACTTCTTGCGGGCGCAGGGATTGGGATTTGAGAAAGATCAACTGGTCGTGATTCCGATGAAGTCGTCCGGACTGCGAGACCAGACGGAATCCATCAAGGCCGAGTTGTTGCAGGAGCCGGGCGTTGTGGCTGCTACCGCTGTTTCCAATGTGCCAGGCAGCAAGTTCAATCAGAATCCCGTGCGCTGGGCTCCAGATGATGAGAGCGTGTCGGTTTCAGAAATGCGGGTCGATTACGACTTCTTCGAGACCCTTGGAATTGCTGTCGTCGCAGGTCGCGCATTTTCACGACAGCATGGCAGTGACCAGGAGCAGGCTTTCATTCTCAACGAAACAGCGGCGCGACAGTTTACATGGGATTCCGCACTCGATCAGGAGCTTGTCTGGTTTGATGACGAACTCACTTTGAAGGGCCGCGTCATCGGGGTGGTGCGCGACTTCCATTTTCAATCGCTGCACAGAGCCATTGAGCCGCTCATTTTTCAGGTTCGTCCCGCGGAGTTCAATTATATGCTCGTCAAACTCGGGGCGGAAACCATCCCTGCCGCGCTGGCCGCGGTCGAATCGGTCTGGCATACGTTCGACCCTGAGCACACCTTTGAGTACAGCTTTCTGAACGATGACTTTGGTCGACTCTACCGTTCTGAGGAACGCATGCAGGCATTTTTTGTCTACTTTTCCGCCTTGACGGTTTTCGTCGCTTGTCTTGGATTGTACGGCCTTGTTGCTTTTACCGCACAGCAACGCATCAAGGAGATCGGCGTCCGCAGGGTTTTGGGGGCATCGGTCGCAGGCATCGTCGGGCTGCTGTCGCGCGACTATGTGCGTCTCGTGCTGGCGGCCAATCTCATTGCCTGGCCGGTGAGTTTCCTGACGATGAATTCCTGGCTGCAAGAGTTTGCTTACCACACTTCACCCGGCTGGCGGACATTTGCCGTAGCGACGTTGCTGGCGATGGGTATTGCTCTACTGACGGTCACTACGCAGGCCATCTGTGCAGCGCAAACAAATCCGGCAGAGGCGCTGCGGTATGAATGAGCCCGGGGATGCTATTCCAGGTCCACACTCCCACCGAGCTTGACATTCGGGAATCCTCTGGTTATATTTCTGCATGGTTCAGTCCGCCCGGCGCTATTTGCGGGACACTAGAATTCTTGCCGGCAGCCGTTTGACCATCCCAAATTAATCAGAGGAAGGAATATGAGAGCCTTGACTTTTGGTCTTGGTCTATTGACGTTATTTCACACTGTGACCGCATTAGCTGGTGAGTTTGAATTCTACCCCGCCGCGACCTACGACCAGAAAATCCCAACCCTGACGCAGATAATCGGCCACGATTGGGGCGAGAGGATAACCTCACATTCAGAAATGCTGCAGTATGTTCGCGCACTGGCTTCTGCCTCCCCGAACATTCGCGTCGTCAATTATGGCGAAACCTGGGAGGGCAGAAAACTCATCTATCTGATAGTGGGATCGCAGGAAAACCTGGCACGGCTGGGAGAGATAAAAGCCGGCATGCAGAAGCTGGCCGATCCGCGAACAATCAGCGAAGCGCAAGCCAGTCGACTCATCGAAAAGCTGCCGTCCGTGGCCTGGCTCGAGTATGCTGTACACGGAAACGAGATTTCGAGTACCGAGGCGGCGCTGCTGACCAGTTATCATCTTGTAGCCGCAACGGCGGATTCGGTTAGCCTGAAAGTTCTCGAAAACACAATTGTGATCATTGACCCGCTGCAGAATCCGGATGGCCGTGACCGGTTTGTGAATTATTACCGGCAGAATCGTAGCCGTTGGCCAGACCCGCGACAGCAGTCTGCCGAGCACAACGAGGACTGGCCCGGCGGCCGTACAAATCACTATCTATTCGACATGAATCGGGATTGGTTCGCGCTGACCCAGCCGGAAACCCGTGGCAGGGTGAAGGCGTTTCTGGAGTGGTACCCCCAGGTCTTCGTCGATCTCCACGAGATGGGCTCCAACGCGACCTATTACTTCCCGCCGCCCGCGGACCCACACAATCCTGAGATGACTCAACCACAGCTTAAATGGCTTGCTAAATTTGGTCGCAATACGGCCCGGTGGTTTGACGAGATGCAATTCGATTATTTTACCGGCGAGATCTTCGATTCGTTTTATCCTGGCTATGGCGAAGGCTGGCCGATGTACCAGGGTTCTCTCGGCATGACTTACGAGCAAGCCTCGACGCGTGGTCTGGTGGTCAAGAGAAATGACGAAACCACGCTGACCTACGAAGATGCTGTACAGCACCATTTCATCGCCTCGATGGCGACCTTGGAAACCGCTGCCCACAATCGGGCGGGCGTGCTGCGCTATTTTTATGACTACCGCCGGTCTGCAATCGCCGACGGGAAAAAGCAGCAAGTCAAGGCGTACATTCTGCCGGTCAATCGCGATGTGAATCGTGTCAACAAACTGGTTTCAGTGCTGATTAGTCAGGGGATTGAAGTACAACAGGCAGGCGCAACTTTCCGGGTTTCACGTGCTCGGGACTATTACGGGTCGGGCGCAACCTCGCGATCGTTCCCCGCTGGGACTTACGTTGTCTCGCTTGCGCAGCCCGCAAAAAGGCTCGCTAACACCCTGATGGCGCCACAAACGGAAATCAATCGTAAATTCATCCAGGAGCAGTTGCGCCGCTACAAAAAACGCATCCCGGACCAGATTTACGACCTTACTGCCTGGTCGTTGCCGCTGCTGTTCGGCGTGGAAGCCTATATGGCGGAAAACGCCGTAGCAGGTAATCTGAGTGTGATCGACCAGGTTGATGCAGCGGCTGGCAAAGTGATTGGCGGGCGCGCCAGGCTGGCCTATCTCTTGCCGTGGAACAGTAACTCGTCCGCAAGGGCGCTGGCACAGTTGCTGCGTGAGAAGGTGCGGGTCTTCACCTCAGACCGGGCATTCAGCCTGAACGGGACAAAATTCCCGAACGGCTCGCTCATCATCAAAGTTAAGAATAACCCGGAGACACTGCAGGCAACCATTTCTCATGTTGCCGAGGAGCAGGGCGTGACATTTCATGCGACAAATTCATCCTGGGTAGATGACGGCGTCAATTTTGGCAGCGGTCACGTCAAGTTTGTCAAGGCGCCGAAGGTCGCGATGGCGTACAATATTCCGACACATCCTTACTCAGCGGGGTGGGCGCGCTACCTTCTGGAACGAGAGTACGGCTATCCAGTCACTATCATCAATACCATGCAGCTTGGCCGCTTTGATTTGACGGACTTCAATGTTCTGGTTTTGCCGAACACGGCTCGTTCCTTCGGCAGCTACGCAATGCTGCTCGGAGAAGGCGGCGCCCGTAAGTTGAAGACCTGGGTGGAAAATGGCGGAACTTTGATCACATTTGGAGAAGCTACCCGCTGGCTTACGGACGGCAAAGTCAAATTGCTTGCGACCACACGTGAATTCAAGGGCGGCAAGCCGGAAAAGAAGAAGGCGAAAGCCCAAGACAGTGATGGCAAACCAAACAAACCCGCTGCCGACTTTGACCTTCAGACGGCGATCATCCCTGATGACGAGTTACCGGCAACCACGCCAGGCGCGATGATGCGCATCGTTTTGGACGACGAACACTGGCTCGCATCTGGCTACTCCGGCGGCGCAAACGTGCTGGTCAGCAGTCGCAATATCTACACGCCGCTGAAGTTGGACAAAGGCCGCAATGTTGGCGTTTATGCCGCAAAAGGGAAGGTCCGTTTGAGCGGATTCACCTACGAAGCGGAGGAAGGCCAGCTGGCGAACAAAGCCTATCTCATGCACCAGCGCCACGGCCGCGGCAATGTCGTGGCATTCGCGGAAGACCCGAACGTGCGTGCTTTCACGGATGGGTTGAATCTACTTTTCATGAATGCCGTGCTACTGGGTCCGGCTCACTGACAATCGTGCGGCCAGTCGCGCCGCATAGCCTTTCGGGACTTGTGGTAGTCCGATTGCTGACCCAACCCTTTTTGAGGTCTCAAACCTTAACGGAGTCTTAACACACCAGGAGTCTACCTTGCAAGCCCTGACCTTTCACGGTAAAGAAGTAATCCACTACGAGTCGGTTCCTGACCCGGGGATTTTGACGCCAAGCGACGCCATCGTAAAAGTCAGCCTGTGCGCCATCTGCGGTTCAGACATGCATCCCTACCACGAGCGCGAAAAAGGCCTGGACCACGGCACGGTGATGGGACACGAGTTTGTCGGTGAGATTGTGGACATCGGCTCTGGAGTTCTCAATCTACGAAAAGGATTGCAGGTGTTCAGTCCGTTCACCACAAACTGCGGGCAGTGCTTCTACTGCCGGAAAGGCTTAACCTGCCGGTGCGTGCACGGCGCTCTGTTTGGCTGGCGTTCCGATGGCTCCGGCTTGCAGGGCGGTCAGGCCGAATTCGTGCGCGTTCCACTTGCGGATTCGACTCTGCTGCCTCTTCCTGACGGCGTCAGCCAGGAAGAAGCACTTCTCTTGGGAGATATTCTCTCCACCGGTTTTTTTTGCGCCGAGCAGGCAGAAGTTGCAGCGGGCGGCGTTTATGCCGTGGTCGGCTGCGGGCCGGTGGGTATGATGACGCTGGTCGGCGCTCGGGAATTGGGAGCTGAGCAAATCTATGCAATCGATTCTGTCCCGGATCGTCTGGAAATGGCGGAGTCTTTCGGTGCGATTCCACTCAATTTCAAAGAGCAAGATCCGGTGGCGGTTGTGCGCGAAGCGACGGACGGCCGCGGGGCGGAAGCAGTTATGGAAGTGGTTGGCTCCCCGGCCGCTGCACGGTCGGCCGTGAATTTGATGAGGCCGGGAGGAATCATTTCAACGGTGGGGGTGCATACTGCTGAGCATCTGGCATTCTCTCCGGTCGAAGCTTACGACAAGAATATCACCTACAAAATTGGGCGTTGCCCGGCGCGGCACTACATGGAGAAGCTGGCGCCATTGGTGCAATCAGGAAAACACGATTTGAGCGCAATTGTCTCCCATCGCATGAGCCTTTCTGAAGGTGCACAGGCCTACCGTATCTTCGACCAGAAATCGGATGGATGCATGAAGGTAGTGCTGCGTCCCTGAGTCACCGTTCGACGGGAGTCAAGGGCAAACGGGCCATAACCACAGAAGGGCTCCACGTTTCGCCATCAATAGTGGGTTGTTTCAGGAACGCCTGCGAGTCTTTCAACATGCACCCTAGCGCACGAGCAGTAGCCTGCGTGTCGCCACGAATTCATCCGCTCTCATGCGATAGACATAAATTCCACTTGCCACTTGATGTCCACTACCGTCCCGTCCGTCCCAGCGGGCAACAAAAACGCCGGCGGCCTTGGATTCATCCACCAAATTCACGATGCGCGTACCGAGCAGGCTGTAGATGATAATTTGAACATGCGCGCGCTTTGGTAATTCAAACTGGATTTCCGTCTCCGGGTTAAAGGGATTCGGGTAATTCTGTCTGAGAGCGAATTCGGATGGCATGCCCGGGAGCAACCGCGCCACCGATGTCACGTTGTCTATCTGAAACGACTCGCCGTAGTCCTGCATATTGGTGTCAGCGGTGCTGCCAACCCGAATATGGTATTGGTCGCCGCTGGCCACATCAGCCTGGATGTACCAATCGAAGGCGCCGTCATTCTCTGTTGCGTTGGCGATGGTGTTGCGCAGGTTGGCGCCGCTGTAGAGGTCAATTTTGACCTCGCCGTCTGCATTGGAATTCCACTCAATTGTGTGCCAGGCGTCGGCCTGCCAGATATCGCCTGTGCCCGGGCGGACAACTTCAATGAAATCGGGTCGTGAAATGGTAAAAGCATCACTGTATTCATCGAGTGTTGTGTTTGCAACGGATGTGATACGAACCTCATAATCGTCTCCGTCAGCGAGGCTTTCCGGGACCGTCCAAGGATAAGTGCTGTCATTTGGCGTACTGCTTGCGATAGTCTGCAGCATCGCGCCGTCTTTGTATAAGCGAATTCGCATGTTGCCGGTGGCATTGGAATTCCATTCGATGGACTGTGTTGAACCCGTCTCCCAGTTATCTCCCGTCGCCGGCCGGACAAGTTCGAGGAACGGTGGTTTCACAATGACAAATATCTCGCTGAAATCATCCAGTGTGCTATTGCTGGTGCTCGTCACACGGATTTGGTAGTCGTCACCAGCAGACAATGTGGCCGAAATATCCCAGCCTTCAGTCAGATCGTTGGGCGTACTGCTGGCGATGGTTTGAGTTAACGCTCCGCTGCGATAGAGCCGGAGTCGGACATTGCCGCCCGCGTTTGAACGCCATTCGATTGTCTGTGTTGCACCTGTTTTCCAAATGTCACCGGCATCAGGAATCAAGACTTCGAGGAACTCTAGCTCAGAGATGCTAAAGGTGCCGCTGTAGCCTTCAACCGCATCATTGGCCGCGCTGGTGATGCGGATGCGGTAATCCTGCGCTGTCGGCAACGATTGGGGTACGGTCCAATCATGGTTTCCTGTGTTTACTTTGTTGCTCTGAATCGTCTGCTGTTGGGCCGAGTTCCGGTAAAGATAAATGTTGACGTTCTCGGTGATGTTCGAATCCCAGCGGATGGAATTGGTGGAACCTTTGCGCCAGTCATTACCGGATGTAGGAGAGGAGACAGCAATAAATGGCGCATCTGAGATAGCGAAGTTGTCGCTGAAATCATCTGCCGACGGCACTGTCGTGCTGGTAACCCGAATCTGGTAGTCGCCGCCAGAGGTCAGGCTGGTCGCTGGCGTCCAACTGCGGCTACCGTCATTGGGCGTGCTGGTGGTAATATTCTGCTGTAAGGCGCCGCCTTTGTAAAGCCTTATCCTAACGTTGCCGCCTGCGACTCCACTCCATGTCCACGTTATGGCATAAGCCACTCCTTTTACCCATTCACTGCCAGTACCCGGGTTGGTGACTGTAATGGTGGGGTTCACGGGCGGCGTGCCGGTGAAATTTTGGTCGGTCAGATCGTCGGTCAAATCGTTGTAAGCACGATTCGGTGGATTAAATGTAAAAATGCACAAGTTGCCGCCGCAGTCCGCTGTCTTCACCGGCGTCACTGTTCCGGTCCAGTTGGGAGTCACTGTCTGAGAATAAAAGCCATCGCTTCCCGTCAGCACGGCATTAATACCGCCGCTGAAATCCATCCTGACCGACTCGATACCCGTGCCATTAGCAAGACGAACATAGCCCGAGATTGTCGGATTGACGGGTGGTCCGGAAATCGTGAAATAATCACTCAGGTCGGTGGCTATCGCATTGAAGACACTCGTAACGCGGATACGGTAATCGCTTGCCGGTACGAGGTGGGTGCCGAGGGTCCAGGCGTAGCTGCCATCATCGGTCGCGTCTCCGACAATGCGCTCGCTGAAGCCCGTGTCGCGCTCGACGTTGATTCTAACTTTCTTACTCGTGTTGTACGCTGTCCACTTGATTCTGTGAGTTGTGCCGATTTCCCAGACATCGCCAGCACTGGGGCTGAGCACCTCAAGTGGACTCGCCACAGCCGGGGTAACGATTGTTGCCACGCTGCCCTGGCGCTGAAATGAACCTCCCTGACTGGCATTGCCCGATGCTTCGACCTCGAACGTGTAACTTCCGTCATTTGCGGTGTCGCTGAAGCGGTTGGCGTACACGCCGTCGTTGGCGCTGCCGTCGCTGTGGCGGCCATCATCGAACAGCGAAAAGGCTGCGGCTACGTATTCGAATCGCGAGCTAGCATTTGTCGTCTGACCGGTTTCGTCGTCTCCCCGTGGGTGCAGTTGGTTGTACAGGGCCAGGCTTGATGCCGGAACAAGTGCTTCTGCGGTAACCTGGGCGCCGGTGACGTTGCTGCCATTCTCTTTGATGCTGGCTGAGACAACGATCACTTCGCCCGCGCTGTATTCATTTTTGTCGAGGAAAACGTTCATCTTCAGTTTGGAGTTCACTTGAACGCTCGAGAAATACTTTTCTGGAACCGGCACATCGACACCGATGAGTCTGATGGTCCACTCTCCAGCCTGCGGCGAGGAAATCGTGTAGAAATCATAAGTAGATCCCTCGACGTATTCGATGTTCGGGTCTGAATTTGCCACGCCAGGCGTGATGAGCGAACCTCCGGGCGTCACCAATTCCAGGTCGACGTCACTGCCCTGGAATAGCAGCGAGAAGACCGCCTGCGAGGTTAACCCATCCAAGGCCGCACGGTAGGAAACCGTTTGGCCCTGCGTAATCTGACCTTCCTTGGATGCAACTGACTGCTGGCCGCGCAGTTTTCCCTGGATTTGCAGGTAGATCTTCTGAAGCTCATCTGGATCGTGGGATGGGTGATAGCTGCCACCTGTTTGTAGAGCGATGTCTCTCAACGTGTTCTGGTCAGCATTTGCACCAAGACCGATGGTGTAAATATCGGTCTTGGTGGGAATCTGGGGCAAGATGTCAACCACGTTCGGGGTTGCAGTTTCATGTCCGTCAGAAAGGAGTACCATGGCTTGCGGATGATTGGGATCGCCACTGTCCAGCTCGCGCTGCGCCACTTGCATGCCACCGCCGATAGTCGTGCCGCCGCCAAGCGGAATAGCGCTGATCGCGGCTTGCGCAGACTGTTTGGTTGCTTCAGAGATGATTTGGCGCAGGCCGAATTCTATGTTGGCTGAACTGCCGAAACTGACGACTGCCAGATTATCGCCGGTCTGCATAAATCCGGTGAACTGGCTCGCCGCCCTTCTGGCGTCATCGAATTTGCTGCCGCTCATACTGCTGGAACGGTCGATCACCAGGGCGACATCGACATTGTCCCGCGTGGGACTCACCTGTAGATCCCAGGTTCTCACACTCCTGAGCAGTTGGCTGGGGTCAGTTCGTACCATCGACGTTGCATCTGTTACCTCGACGCGCACAGTATGAAAGCCCTCACCAACGGAAGAGCCATTAAGATGATAGATAGCAGCGGTTTCATTCGCCAATTGAACCCCATCCAGATACCATTGGCTAGCCAATTGATGCGAACTCGGGGATAAAAGGTCAACCTGGAAGAAAACAGCATCGTTCACAGGAATCGATAAACTGGTTTCTGATGGGGAGATCGATTCTATCATATCCACCATGCCATAGGTGCTCAACAAGATAGTCTCCGAGCACACTTCACAGAAATCGATTCCAAGTTCGCGCATTTTGCAGTTAAGCTTTGGGCGATACCATCCGGTTGAATGATAATGAGCACCTTCAAACAGCCCCACCGCATTTGCGTACTGGGCAGTCTCGGGTGTAGGAATTGGTGTGCTATTCGAAATCCAGTTTCGCCACTTGATGGCGCTGCGCCTGGTTTCTCGTGTTGTGTTTGGTTCTTCAATATCGGAGCTGTTCGGATTAGGAGTTTCATATTCATCTCCAAGTCCGGCAAATGAGTGCCCCACTTCGTGTATCGCAACTTCGACTGCACTTGGAGCTTGTGAAAAAACAGCAAACGTGCCGCCACTCCCACCGTGTTCGGGGTGGTTAACTAGCATCAAAACGATATCATATTGTGGGAGATTGTCTTGTAATACATGATTGACCCTGTCACGCGAGCCAATAATCAGGAGACGATGTATGTTGTTTCCATCAAACGTAGTGTTGAAGTAGGTGTCATTGAAAAAAGCCGGGAGTATGGGATTGCCCTGGCTGTCAAGCCGCTCATCACTGGCTGTTGCAGGATGGTCCGTACCCGAATCATTCGATGGCACATTGATAGCGTAGGCGTTGAAGTAATTTCTATATTCACGAAACGGCACATTCTGCAAAAGACCATCCAACGCATTTTGTGCAGCACTACGAAAATCGCCATTTGACAACTGCTGCGCAGTGTATCCCTCGCTCAAGAATACGATATTGATGCGCTTGTCCTGTGGGCCATTTTCAAGTAGGGTCGTCACATTAAATTGTTGGGAAAATGCCGATGCCGGAAATGCGAGCCAAACGAACCACCGAGCTAACAAGCCCCAATATGCTTTTCGTCGTTTTCGTTCCATCATCGACTTATCTCCTTGTTGCTGACTTCAAGCTAACGCTGGCAATCTTCGCCCCTTTTAGGGTCGCAAGTTCTTGCCCTTGCCTTGTCGGAAGTTTTTTGACAGAATCCTTGAGCATGAAAAAATCGACACGGGCTAGGTCTGGCGTATAAGGCAGTCGTAACGTAAACGTGGTAGTATCTCGTTTCGTCAAAACCACCTTAATCTGTTCTGGTTTCTCCGGGTCAGAGTATTCGAGACGTTCTATCGATGGATTGGGAAAAAGGCCGTCGCCGATCTTGGTGTTGCGCTCAGAGAACGACTCGTAGACCACCGCGTCTTGCCTGATTCTCAGCGGCTTATTTGGTTTTGCCCGGCCCGCGCGAATGACATAGTCTTCCAGCACAATGTCACCTTTCTTCCACACGAGATTAAGAAAAATGATCTCTGCGACTCTTTCTTGGACCATTAAGTTTGCTGCAAGGAAAATGACAACTCCAAAGGTCAAGCCTTGCAACGTTTTGCGCATACCATTCATGACTTACTCCCGTTATCAGTTGCTTAAAGCAAAGATGTTCTTTGAGATTGAATCCTTATCTTGGTTTGCTCATTTCTTTCAACCGTCCATGCCTATGCCTGTCTTCTCTTGATTGGGCGGTACCCCAAGCACCTCCTCAATCTGAGGCATTGATTCTGACGAACCATGGGTTGAGAGCAAGCCATCTGGTGAACCTGCATGGCCTTTCCTGCCAAGTATGGTTATGAAGAATGCAAGTGATGTGAGAAGCTTGCCAAGGTGCACTGTGATTTCATGTCACTGCTGCCCTCAAAAGCTCGTCGGAACTCAGAACTTCAGATGCCAAAAGAGACTGTTACTGAGAAATCTACTGTGATAGTATGAAACTGGTGGGATGGAATCAAGACAAAAATGGTCGATTATGAAAAATCTCCGGATCAGAAATTATCTATTCGAAGAAGCTTCGATCCAGGATTGTTGACGACAGAGAGTAGTCCTCCGCGGTGATGGCGCGTGGCGTACCCCCTACACTTTCCTGGTATAAACTGCCTTAAAAGCCTGAAACGCAATCTTACACCCACCACACTCATCCTTCAAATTGTCTGCGTCAATGGGCTCAAGGCGTACCTCGAAGCCCAGGTCCTGGTAGGTTTCGGCCGACTCTTTGGCCATGCGCGCATCACCGATGAAACGGCGTTGCCAGCCTTGTGCAACAAGTTCCGGGTCCTCGGGAATCGTGCAGCCAAGATAGCTTCCGCTTGCAGGTCCGCAGCTTGAGTCGCTGAGCATTCGCAGTGGTGAAGATTTGTCGGGCGAGTTCGGTGTCATGTCGTTGCCTTTGGCCAAGTGTTGCTATTGTCGTTAATCTGCTGAGTTCAGGGTTCAAGCCAGGACAGCCTGACCTTCTGCCTCGGCCAGTTTTTCAAGTCGAATGTGGCCCAGAATGGCGCAGCCGAGCGCCGCGGCGAATTGCGGCATGTCGCCTTCCGGTACGTTGACGGTGTCGCCGACGCGTTCTCGAATCACCTCGGCCATTTTTTGCCAGCGTAGAATGCCACCCACCAGCGTGTACTCGGGCTCGGACCGAATGCGTTTCATCAGTTGCACACAACGGTCAGTGAGGGATAGGATTGAGCCGAACATGATGTCCTCCGGCGGCACGCCCTCGCTCAGATGGCTGATGACCTCAGATTCCGCAAACACGGCGCAGACACCCGAAATAGGCACGGTTTCTTTTGCTAGGTCGAGCAGCTTGCCAATGTCTTCGGTGTCATAGCCCATGTAGCGCACGGTTTTTTCCAGGAAAGCGCCGGTGCCGGAGGCGCATTTGTCGTTGAGGCGAAAAGTCACGACCTTGGAAAGATCATCGATGCGGCTGGCTTTCATGGTCTGGCCGCCGATGTCGAGAACGGTGCGCGTGCCCGGATAAAGAAAGCTGGCGCCGCGCGCCGTTGCCGTCAGGTCGGTGACCTGGAATTTGCGATAGGGAATCAGATGACGACCGTAGCCGGTGGTGATAATGTAATCGAAGTCATCGCGTTTGAGACCAGCCATCTCTGCTGTTGTATCCGTGACTTTGTCCGCAACTTTGAGGAGTTTTGAGCCCGTGGCTTCCATGTACCGCGAAACCAGGTTGTGGTCGCCATCGAGTACGACGGCCTTGGTGTAGGTCGAGCCAACGTCCAGTCCGAGTGTGTAGGCCATCTAGTTCGCCTCCTTTGTCGCGGGTTTCCTGCTTGCGATAATGTGGTCCAATGCAAATAGAGCCGCCCCGAGTGCACCCATATAATGCGAGTCTTCTCCGGCGTTTATTTTCTTTCCAAGGCCGTCTTCCAGGGCTTTTATCATGCCTGTGTTTTTTGCCACACCGCCCGTAAAGGTGACATCGTCCTCGATGCCAACCCGTCGCAGCAGGCCAATTGACCGGGCTGCAATCGATTGGTGTACGCCCCACAGGATATCTTCAACCTTCTTGCCTTTGCCGAGCCAGGAGAGCACTTCGGACTCCGCGAACACCGTGCAGGTCGTGCTGATTCTGACGGCTTTTTCAGCTTCAAGAGCAGTAGGCCCGAGTTGGTCGAGCGGAATGTCCAGCGCCATGGATGCCGCGCCGAGAAACCGGCCCGTGCCGGCGGCACATTTGTCGTTCATGCAGAAATCAACAATCTCACCGTCGGCACTGACGCTGATGGCCTTGCTGTCCTGTCCGCCCATGTCGATGACCGTGCGCGTTGCCGGATGCATGTGCACGGCGCCACGGCCATGACAACTGATTTCCGTGATTTGTCGATTTCCGAACGTCACTTTGTAACGCCCGTAGCCCGTGCCGATAACATATTCAACTTCTTCGTCTCCGAGGTTGGCGGCATCCAGCGATTTCCGAAACGATTTTTCCGCGGCAGCGGTGACATTGGCGCCCGTGTCTATGAGCGAGCGTCCGACGATTTCTCTCGCCTCATTGATGACAATTGCCTTGGTCTGGGTGGAGCCCACGTCCACTCCGGCTGCGTATGACATGTTTCGTCTCCTATGATAAAAAGTTTTGATTCTACTCAAATTTCTTAATTTTTAGTGGCATTTTTTCGCCCGAATCCCTTCTCACTCAAAACTGGAAGGGTGAGGGCGAAAAAATGCGGAACTCATGATTGTTTCAATACAAATTG
>JAJDAF010000041.1 GCA_029261995.1 Candidatus Zhuqueibacterota bacterium | reverse complement strand
ATTCAGCTAAAGGCAAAACCAGTCTCCTTGACAGGGTCAATGCCCTACGATAAAATCCAGCCTCTAGCCTATCTACTCCGCGTCTAAGAAAATAAACGCGGAATTAGGAACCTACAACTCTTATCATAACGTCTCCTTGTTTTCTTGCGTCAGGCGCTATTACACGAGGTTCGCTTGCTGCCGTTTCGAAATCATGCCTTCGAAAAAGGCATCGACCCGGTTTTTCATCTGAGCTTCAGACACCACGCGCTGGTCCATCAAATCAGATTCGATAAACAGCGTTGAGATGTCGCGGTTCTGCATGACGTACCGCCTTCCGTCCGCCAGACCTGTCGATACCGTCCGGCAACTCTTGATCGGGTGGTAGACGACGCCATCGATGCTGAACGGATCCGCGAGATTGAGGATTGGCACTTGCTGGTGGAACATGCTGTCCATGGCGTCACGCACGCTGATTAAAAGTCCTTCAGCCAGGCTGTCGATGGGATTGCTCAAGTCATATTCGAAGCCAAGATTGGTGCCGCCAGACGCAAACCAGAGGTAGGTTGAGTGCACGAAAATGCCTTTCCACTCGCTGAAAAATTCGTTGAACCGGCGAAAAATCGGATAGCAGGGCACGCCGACAAAAAACAGGCGGAATTCTTCTTCAGTCAACGTGCCGATGCCGTTTTTCGCTTTGTGCTCCATTTCTTTCACCAGGTCCTGGAAATACTTCGCCCCCTGCGGCGTGCCGCGCAGCCCGTTCGCCACGCCCAGGAAAATCGTGCCGTCAGTCAACGCGTTGAACACCGCCGGCCGCTGCTTGTTGATTTCGAGCACGGCCTTCCAACTGACGCTCATCGCATTTGCATGGCTGAGCACTTCGCGAAATTTATCGATGTCGAACTTTTTGCCCGAGACTTCTTCACAGACTTTGATAAGCTCCCTGAGCTGTGCGGCAACGTATTTTCTGTCGTTTTCGAAAGATGCGTCTCCGGGCCAGGTCTGCGTGCCTTGCGAGCGCGTGCCGGGAATGTCTATGGTGAAAATCGGCACTTTGTACATGCGCTCCCAAACTTCCGCCCACTTGATGTAGGTGTTGCAGGCGTTGGTGAGCACCGCGATGCTGGGCTTGGGAATCCGGCCCATGGGGTGTTTGCCGCCCCGTAGTTGCACGGCAATGTCTGCTTTGACGTAGCCACAGATATCCGGCGAGTAGCCATAATCTTCAGCCTCGTTGAGGAATTCTCCCGCCACGCGCCGGACGGCCGTTTGCAGGGAATTGATTTCAGGAAAAACCACGGGGAAATCAAACGCCTTCAAAATCTCGTTCAGACTTCCCATGACAAAGACGTATGCGGCACCCTGACCGCTATTTGCGGTTTGATCCAACTCCTGGAACCAGTCTCGAAACAGGGATGCGCCTTCGCGGTTGCCCCGTCCTACGATGTCTCCGTTGTTGCCTTCTTGAGAGCTCATCTCAGCCTCCATCAACTAAAAATTAGGTTCTCGACGAACGTTTCGAGCTGAATCCCGAGGTGGTCGAACGTCGTTTGGTTCTCTTCGAATTCGCTGACGAAGTAAGGAATGCCCTCTTCATCCAACATTTTGCTGTAGGTGACTTGCTCTTCCAGGCCTGGTTCGCACATCTTTGCTGCTGTGATGATTGCTGCTTCGGCCCGCGCGTCGCGGATGCGCTGCAGCAGCATGTCTTCCTTTGGCTTGCGCAAATCGTGCTGCACCGGGCTGTATGATGAGTTTTCAAGATAGGCTTCGGCCAGATTCTTGATCGGATCACCAGCCGCAGCCACATCGTCCAGGAACCAGCGTAAGCCGATCATCAAATCGTCATCGACCAGGTAGCAGGAGCGGTCGATGGTTTGCAACAAGTCAACCGGCGGATGTTCACAGAAACCGCCTTCGAAAACCACCCGCATTTTGTCTTGCTCCTGCCGTTGACGCTGTTTGATCTGCGGCAGAATGGCCTGCATAAACTCATTGTATTCTTCACGCGGAATCAGGCCTGCCAGGGCGGTCAGGCAAAACGCCTCTTCACCGGATACGAGCCAGGGTGTTTCGCGTTTGATATCGTAGAGTCCCCGCATCAACGCGCGACCTTTGTTGTAGATTGCCAGTGAATCACGCAGGTCGTTTTCGGTGATCTCGCGGCCGGCCAGTTCCTGCAGGTCGAGTTTGAGCCGTTCGTATTCGTGAGTCAGATAGGTCAACGAGTGCTTTGAGTTGGGATTTTGCGGCAGGTACAGAATTTGACATTTATAGGGAAAGTTTCGACCCCAGATAGCGGCCAGGTTTCTGGCCGCGTCACAGATGGGGTGAGTCACAAACATGTCCAGCTCGATTTTTCGGGTCAGAGCTACTTCAAGTGAGGTCTTGATGATGGAGCAGAGGTAGGAGCCGAAGTGTGATTCTGCTTCCATGCCCTCGACTTGGGCGCCGCTGATTTTGATTGGCAACAGGCCGGCGGCGTGTGCAATTTCCTCGGGGAAGTAGACCTGAAAGTGGCCAACGATTTTGCCCCCGGCTTCACGCCAGCGTCGGGCTGCAGGGTATTCCGGATCCTCGATGGCGTCACGACAAAGACTCATGATTTGATCGAGAGGCTTGTCTTGCCAGCCATCAAAAACTCTGCTTCTCATACTGTCTTCTCCCATGGGTTTTGCCCTCAGATATACTGTCCGCCATCGATTTTGATTACTTCGCCCGTGATGTGACGCGCGAGTTCCGAGCACAGGAAGATGATGGTGTTTGCAACATCTTCGGGTTTGCCGAGGCGTTCGAACACGGTTTCGCGCCGGGCAGCGTCGATGACTTTCTCGGGTAATTTTTCCGTCAGCGGCGTCAAAATGTAGCCCGGGGCCACGGCATTGACGTTGACCTGATGGCGTCCCAGTTCTTTGGCGATGGTCTTTGTCAGGCCAATCAGGCCTGCTTTCGAGGCTGCGTAGTTGACCAGGCCAAACTTGCCGCGCATGCCGTTTATGGATGAGACGTTGACGATTTTCCCCGAGTTTTGCTTTCTGAAATAGGGCGCAACGTGGTGAATGAAATTGAAACTGCCCTTCAGATTCACCTCAAGAACCGCGTCCCACTGACCTTCGGTCATGCGCCAAACCGGCGCATCCTGCGAAATGCCGGCGTTGTTGATGAGGCAGTCCAGACGACCGTGGCGCTCGATGATGCGTTCGATGGACGCGGCAACCTGCTCGAAGTTGCTGACATCGACTTCATCGTATTGACATCCGGCCAAAGGGCTTTCCGGCGGCCGCAGATCGACACAAACGACTCTGGCCTGGTGGTTCAGGAAGGCCTGTGCCGTGGCCTTGCCCAAGCCACCGCCGCCTCCGGTGATGAGCACGACTTTGTTCTTGAAATCGAAGGGGTTCATGGTCAGTTATTCTTCCAAACGGGTTTGCGTTTCTCGAGAAAAGCGGCAATGCCTTCGTTTGGATCATGGCACGCCATGAGCTCGTGAACGTACATATTCTCGATGGTGTCAATGTTTTCTAGCAGCGCCCGGTTCATTTCAAAGCGGGAAGCGCGCGTCGCGAATTTCAGCGCGACTGCGCTTTTGGCAAGAATGTGGTCAGTCAAGAACGCTTCCGCCTGCTCGCCGGGGTTTTCAGATATGGAGTGAACAAGTCCGCAACTCCTAGCTTCTGCTGCGGAGATTGAGCGACCAGTAAGGTTAAGATCGTCAGCCGCCGACTGGCCGATGCGGTGTGGCAGAACCAGAGATGCCACCGGTGGGAAAACCGCCAAGTTGATTTCCGGTTGGCCGAACATGGCATCATCTGCCGCAAACAGCCAGTGGCACAAACTGACCAACTCAAGCGCGCCACCCAGACACTGTCCGCGCACGACGGCAAGGGTCGGCTTCTCACACTGAATGAGCGCCCGCATGAGATCATGAAACACGACAAGCATTTCGGCCACTTGCTCTTTTTTGTGTTCGGCAACGCTGGCTCCAAAAGAAAAGTGCGGCCCTTCCGCGTCGAACACAATGGCCTTGACCTCAGGCTTTGTTCCCGTGTCCGCGATGGCCTGGGTGAGTTCAGTCATCATCTCTTTGTCGAGGACATTCGCTTTCGGAGTGTTCAAGGTCAGGCGCAAGACCTCGCCGTTGTTTTGCGATTTGATTTTTATTTTGTTTGCCATATTTGGATTCTCCGTGGGTCTGTTTTATGGAGGCCGGCCCCCCCCATCTATCCTTCCTGTACCATTCACCATCTACAATCCACTCGCAACGCTCCACACATCACGCCCAACGCTAAAGCAACTCCAACTCCAACTGAACAAACGGCCCGGCGCGAAATCCCGACGACCGAAAAAAGCTGAGCAAATCCAGATTATCTTTGCGCACCATCGTCCGGATGCTGTTGATGTTCAGAGATTTGAATTTGAGACAGACTTCCCTGCATAGAGCCAATCCCACGCCTTTGCGGCCATCGTCAGGATTCACCTGGATGGCGATGATCCAGCCGCAAAGCGGAGAGCCGAACTCCCAGGCCCGGCCTTCCGCCAGGATGAAGCCGGTCAATTTTTCGTCTTGCGTGGCAACGTAGCCCAAGGTCACTCGGCCGCTGCCGTTGGCTGCGACAAATGGTTCCAGCCGTTCGTGCCAGTACTCGGGCTTCGGCTGGCCGGAAACAACTGCGTCCAGGTCGATGATTGCCTGGCTGTCCTTAGCCTGCATTTTTCGAATGGTGAAGTCCACCACTGACTCTCTGGCAAGGTTGCCATTTTGATTGGTCATTTCTTCGGCGGCATGACGGATTCGATCAGTTCGTCGCTCCACTTTTCGCCTTTGGCGAGCAGAAGCCGCAGTTTGATGAAGTCAATTTCGCGCTGTCCTTTCGCTCCTTCGTTGAAAGCGCGAAAACCGGCCTTGGCTTCAGTCAGCATGTTGAGTCCCAGCCATGCGCGATTGGTTTCCCGGTTGCGATCCCAGTGCGCGAGTTTGTGCTTGCGCGCGGATTCGATGGTTTTGCTGGTGCAGCCGGGCACGGTCAGCAAAAGCGAGGTGCAGAGCCGATCGACCGCCTGGTCGAGCAGGGTCAGATCCATTTCGCATTGTTTGAGAAGCTGTTTCGCCTGTTGCTTTTTCTCGCCGGTATGCGGTTCACCGTGGACGATTTGTCCGGTTTCGTCCACGTAGCGGTCCGTGACCACTAGTGGATTCGGGATGTATTTACCGTCCTTTTTGAGAACCGGGATGATTTCGGTGAGCAGCCCCAGGCGCTGAGCCTTGTGCGCACTCCAGCTCTGGCAGAGCGTCAGGCTCGCCATGGCATGCTCAATTCCCACGAAAAGGGGAAGAAAATCGGTAGAACCGCCGTCCGGAGCCGAACCGTGCTTTGGGCCGGCCTGGCCAAACAACGCCATATCGCTGGCTACAGAAAAGTCGCATGCCATTCCGATTTCCTGCCCGCCGCCGATGCGCATGCCGTTGACGCGACAAATCACCGGTTTGTCACAGTGCAAAATTGCGGTGACCATGTCATTGAACAGTCGCATGTACTGGCGGTATTCTTCCGGTTGTCCGGCGTAGTACTCAGCGTATTCCTTGGTGTTGCCACCTGTGCAGAATGATCTGTCGCCGGCGCCCGTGAACACCACCGCAACCACGTCGCGTGCGTTCGATGCTTTGCGAAATGCTAGGATGACTTCCTTCACCATGTGTGTGTTGTAGGAGTTGTACTGAGCCGGGTTATTCAGAATAATCCAGGCGTTGTACAGGCCGTCGATGGCATTGCCTTGCCCATCCAGGCAGGGCTTGAGTTCATACTTGATTTCCGTGAACTTAAGGTCAGGAACGAGGTCATGATTGGCGAATGTATTCATTTTGGGTCTCCCAAGTGAACCACGGATTACACGGATTTTCACCGATTTTTGTGAAGTTGTTCAAATCTGCGGCAATCGGCGAAATCCGTGGTTTTTCTTTCGGTCTACTAAAAATCTGGAACAAGAACCGGTCGCTTGTCGATTTCACGGTTGTGAACACGTTCAAACACGGAATTGATTTCACTCAGAGGAAAAGTCTGTACAAAGGGTGCAAGCTGAATTTTGCCGCTTTTGACCAAGTCGAGAACCGGCGAGTAGTACTTTGGGTGACATCCCCAATTACCAATTGCCCGTGCATCAAAAGCCATCAGGTTGCTTAGCCGCAACTCAAGCTTTTCCATGGTGAAGCCTACTACACTGAGCGTGGCGCCGAAGGTCATGAGCGAAAATGCCAACTCCTGTCCTGGGCGTGTGCCGGAAGTTTCGAATATCTTCCATTCAAATGGAGAAACGGAGTGCTCGGCGACAAATGCACGGATGGCTTTGCGCATTGATTTGGGATCAAGCTCTTTAGAATTGAAGGTTCTGTCAGCACCAAACTGAGCGATATTTTCCAGCTTGCGATCGTCTATGTCGATGGCAATCACTGTGGCGCCAAGCGCTTTCGCGATTTGTACGCCAAAACCGCCAATGCCACCAACACCGATGAAGATCGCGAGATCGTCCGCCTGCAATCCCGCATTTTTTGCTGCCTGATACGGCGTGGTGAGGGCGTCCGCAATGACTGAAAGCTCTTTCAAAGTCACGCCAGAATCGCCAAATGGTTCGTCAGCGCTTGCGACCTCTACTGAACATAGATACTGGCTAGGTACCACGATGTGGCTTGCAAAGCCGCCATCGATGTGGTTGCCGGGCATTTTCTGCTGTCGGCAAATTGTGCCGCGACCTTTCTTGCAAAGCTCGCACTCGCCGCAGGGCAGAACTGCAGGGATGATTACGGCCTGATCTTGCCACGCTGCCGCGTCCGTTCCAGCTTCGATAACAATGCCGCTGATCTCGTGGCCAAGCGTCAGGGGTGGCGCTTTTGCCGTGCGGATTCCTTCGTAGAAAAAGCCGAGGTCTGTGTGGCAAACGCCACAGCCGGCTATTTCTACTAATACTTCATCGGGATGTAAATCAGTGATTTGTGACCTGGAAAGCTGCATGGGTTTTGCCAGCTCGTGCATTTGCCATGCCTGAATTTGAGTCATGGTTCACGCTCCCTGAAAGGGGTAGAAGGGCTTGAATTCGATTAAACAGGTAAACAGGTACTTGAATACTTGTTTAAATATAGACTTTTCTATCCGGCATGTCAAGGAGATTTTTCTTTGCTACGAAATTTTTTTAGGAGAAATCAGTGTCGCCACTGTGATAGACTTCAGCGTATAAATCGCCTGTTCCTGGATTTCGTTAAAAACATCTCCAATTCGGCAGGCGCCGACCAGGTGGCAGGACTCTTCGGTGTCCAGCAGAAGGCAGCCGTTTTCCGGAGCGTAACTTTCGAAAATCTCCATGATATCAAACAGCGTGACCGCCTTCGGGTCGCGCGCAATCTGGAATCCACCTTTGATGCCGCGAATGCTGCGAATCATCCTGCTGCGTACAAGCTGCTGCAGGACTTTCGAAACGTGGTGGTCGGAGATGTTGTACTTGCGAGCGATTTCACCCGCCGACACGGTTCGCCGTGGATCGATACTAAGTTCGACGACCGCGTAGAGCGCGAGGCGTGTGCTTTTATTGAGTTTGACCATTTTGAGCATCCTGCCTTGTTTTGCCTGGATTCCCGGGTTGCCATTTATCCCAGCGATTGAATCTGGAATGGTGTCATTTTGCGTTTCGCGGCTGCTTCCGGCGAAGATGTCGATTTTCGCAACCACACGTTGTCTTTGCTGAGAGAATTATAGCGATTGCCGATCAAATTTGCAAGCGACCTGTGTGTCAAGCGTCGTGATGCGAGGTTTGAAGCTCTGGCCACTGCCATCAAGCAGACCGACGGATTCCGACAGTTTTTGAAAAACAGTAGCCTGGATGGCTGGGCGTATTCTGCTTGCCATTCGTTCGCGTCCATCAAATCTCAGATTCTCCTTCATTTGTTTACAAAAAGTAACTGTACTAAGAGACCGTCAATGGTCAAGAAAATCAATTGCGTAACGATAACCAAGTAACCCAGAATTCTTGAATTCATTTGGTGAATCGATAATCCGGCAAATGGAAATGAAACAAATACAAGTCATACTTGTGTCTCTTCTGCTGACAAGCCCGGTCCTGTACGCCCAGCAACGAGAATTCTCAATCTACGGATATATCGATTTGGAATTCGAATATGGAACAGAGCAGAAAAAATCAACTTTCGATATTCATCACTTTAATCTGTTGACGGAATTCCAGTCTCAGCAAGTTCGTGTCTTTTCCGAGATTGAGTTTGAGCATGGGGCGAGCCTGGAGCCCGATGGCGGGGAAGGCGAAATTGCCCTGGAGCGGGCTTGGGTGGAGTACACGCACAGCGGTCGAATCCAACTACGCGCCGGCAAATTTCTGACGCCGTTTGGTATCTATAATCTTATCCATGACGCCACCCCGACTTTCTTGACCACAAGCCTGCCATTCATTTACGGTAAGCACAACCCTTTCGGGGTCAACAAGGCGAGATTGTATGCCAAGTTCTATACCGGGTTACAGGTTCTCGGCACACTGTCGAAGGCTGGTTCAATCAGGCTGAATTATACGTTGGGAGTTGGCAATGGCCGGGGCCCGGAACAGTTTTCAAAAGACAACGACAACAATAAGTCGTTGAGCGCAAGGCTGTTGCTGCAATCAGGAACCAGATTGCAGGTGGGTGTTTCTCACTACCGAGACCACAATGCAGAAGGGCTGAGTGGCAAGCAGGGCGCTAACGAGCAAGTTTATGGCCTCGACCTGCAATATGACACAGACACGTTTCTACTGCAATCAGAGCTTGCGCTTTTCCGCATGGAAAGAAACATTGAAGCCGGCGGATTCCAGACCGCCAAATCCTGGTACATACAATTGGCCTACCGAGTTCAGGATCTCGTGACGCCAGTCTTGCGATATGATTTCTTTGACCGCGGCACCAATGCTGTGGGCGACAGTCATCGAACGTGGTTGCTGGGTGTGAATATTTCTCCGAACGCTAAAGTCTATTTCAAAGGTGAAGTTCAGTTTAACATGTTCAGCGCGCCGGATGAGGCTTCAAACAGGTTATATCTTTCGTCAATCAGCGTGGCATTCTAACCATCAATCAGATGAACATCAAATTGAAAATCGCCAATTGCCTGCTCGTCGGCCTCTTTATGACCATGCTGGGCGCCAGGGGTGGGGTTCAAGCGCAAACCGTCGTGGTCGTGAATAGCGCAAATTCCGTGACCAACATTTCAAAAGCACAACTTTTGGGCTTTTATCGGGGCGATGAAATCGTTTGGAAAAACACGAGCAGACTTTATCCTGTCACGCTAAGGACCAATCAGGCCATAACCAAAACTTTTTTCGAGAAAGGCCTGGGGTTGAATGTCGGTCGAGCTAAGCGGCTTTGGCTTAAGCTTGCCCTGTCCGGAAAAACCTCGCCGCCCAAAATTTTGAACAACGCTGCCGAAGTCGTGGAGTATGTCTCTCAAAACGAGGGGGCTATTGGGTTTATCCCCGTGGAAAAGCTGGATGAAAGAGTGAAGGTCATCACAATCAACGGTAGGGCCTATAGCGAGAAAGAGTACTTTCTAAGCCAGAACACGAAGTGACTGGCCTATGCTCAACTCCATCAAACACAAAGTGATTCTTCACTCCCTGGTGCTTGTTGTTGCAATCGTCACGTTTGTTGTCACTTATTTCCCCAATGAACAAGAAGAGCAATACTTGCTTGCTTTCCGGCATGAATTGCAGATTTTGACGGAAACGTTAGCTCTGTCGATTAGTTCAGGTCTCGAACATGACCAATACGAGAGTCTGACAAAGGCCTTTCTATTTGCAAAACGTGACTCGGCCCTTCAGTTTATCTCCGTATATGATTTAGATGGGGAGGTCATCGCCAGTCATCCGAGTGACTTCCGCCACTCCCTGAATCAGTTCACCCCGAATGTGGTGGTGTTTGTAGGGAACGCCATGATTTACGGCACACCTGTCGTTGTTGCAGGCAAACGCTTTGGCCATGTGTTCGTGTCAAAGTCCCTTACCCAGCTTCAGAGGAAGATTAGCCAAAATCGAATCCGCACCCTGCTTGTCGGAATCTTGATTGCCTTTGTCGGTAGTGTGCTCTCCTATTTCTTTGCCCGTAGATTCTCAGGACCGATTGAGAAGTTGGTTTACGGCACGCGGGAAATTGCCCGCGGGAACTATGACTCCACTGTCAAAGTCGAGAGCAATGACGAAATAGGGCAGCTGTGCACACACTTTAATCTCATGGCCGGCAAGATTGCTGAGTCATTGGATGAAGCGAACCATCATCGCGTGGAGGCCGAAGTCCAGCGGATGGGTGCCGACCAGGCGAATAAGGCCAAGAGCGAATTCCTCGCTAACATGAGCCACGAGATTCGTACGCCTCTCAATGCCATTATTGGTATGACGGAACTTTCGCTTGAAACTGAATTGAGCTCAGAGCAAAGAGGGTTTTTGAGTACGGTACAATCCTCCGCCGAAGGCCTGCTCAGTTTGATCAATGACATCCTGGACTTTTCAAAGATAGAAGCTGGGCAGTTGGAGCTTGAGGAAATCGATTTCAACTTACGGGAAGGCGTGGAAGCTGTGGCTGGGCTGTTCGGTTTACGCGCGGAGTCAAAAGGAGTCGAGCTTCTTTGTTATGTGGCGCCGGAGTTACCCACCTGGGTTGTAGGCGACCCTTCAAGGCTCAGACAAATACTGATTAACCTGGTTGGCAATGCTCTAAAATTCACCGAATCGGGAGAAGTGGCCATCAAGGTTGAGCCGTCGATTCTGCCGCACGCTGACGAGGGTGACGGGAAGAATATTGGCCTCCATGTTATGGTGTCAGACACAGGCATAGGCATCTCTCAGGAAAATCTAACGAAAATATTTGAGAAATTCGCCCAGGCCGATAGTTCCACCACCCGCCAATTTGGCGGCACGGGTCTCGGCTTGAGTATCTCGAGGTCATTGATAGCGCTCATGGGTGGCAAGTTGTGGGTAGAGAGCAAGGAAGGCGCAGGCAGTACATTTCAGTTCAAATTGGTCTTGCCTGCGGGCGAAGGCAAACCTGATGACGTGGACTATTCCTATCCGGACTTCAAAGAAATTGCTGTGTTGGTCGTGGATGATTACGAGACCAATCGGTTCATCTTGAAGAAAACGCTTGCGGCCTGGGGCATTGAGGTCATGGAAGCGCAGAGTGGTCCACAGGCGCTTTCGATATTGCAGGATTGCAAACGTCGCATAGATTTGGTCATTCTGGACCATCAGATGCCGGAAATGGATGGCGCTGAGTTGGCCACGAGAATTCGAGAAGATCCCAGGTTTTCGGAAATCAAGCTGATCATGCTTTCATCCGTAGGAATGCTGAATTCCAAGCTGAAGCAGGAGCTGGATATTTCTGAATTCATTGCAAAGCCGGTGAAGCAATCGAAACTCTTTGACATTCTCAGGAGAGTGTTGCGCTACCAGGAGCAGGATGAATTGATTGCCGAGACGACAAAGGTTGAGGTTGAAAGCCTTCAGAGAAGTCGAAAGCGTATTCTACTGGTTGAAGACAACCTGGATAATCAGAAACTAACCATTAAGATTCTGGACAAACCTGGTTATGTCGTGGATGTGGCCGAGAATGGCGCTTTGGCCGTGGAAGCGGTTCAGAAATTCCACTATGATCTAGTACTGATGGATATCTACATGCCGGTAATGGATGGGTTGGAGGCAACTGACAAAATCAGGGCTTGGGAGCATTCTCAAGAATGTGAGCGTGTGCCCATAATTGCCCTTACCGCACATGCAATCGTGGGCTATCGTGAGAAATGCCTTAGCCATGGTATGAATGATTATCTGACCAAGCCAATAAGAAAGAAGAAGCTCTGGGCAGCCGTTGACCAATGGCTTGACAAACGTCCGACGATATTGGTTGTCGATGATTCTGTGGATAACCGCAACTTGATTGAAGGCCACCTGAAGAAAACTGGCGCCTACAAGCTGGTTTTTGCCAAAGACGGTCAGGAGGCCGTGAACATTTTTACGACACGGATGCTTTCTGTAATATTGATGGATATAGAAATGCCGGTGATGAACGGTTATGAAGCAGCCACTGCAATCAGAAATCTCGAAAATGGCGAGCAGATACCTATCATAGCGTTAACAGCGCATCAAGGCAGCAGTGCGGTAACGAAGTGTTTAGGGGCTGGCTGCACCGCTTATGTCTCAAAACCGGTCAGGAAGCAGAAGCTTCTCGATGAGATCGAACACAGTCTGGGAGCTACCGAAACTATCCAGGCAATACCTGCTGCTGAGCGAACGGGCAGCTAACCACCCAGGTTCAACGCCCGACGGATCTCCACGCCGCGTGGCGCAGACGGTGCTCATTTTCAATCAGACTGATGCGCACAAATTCACCAAAGCCCGCCCGGCGAAACAGCCACTTTCGCTTCTTTCAGAAGGAATTTCGAAAAGTCCAGCGATCCCAGTTGTTTGAACGCATCACTCCAGCCATTCCACGGAGTCGCCGGTCGAGATTTCACCGTCGCCGAGTACTTCGGCATATGCGCCGCCTCCCCAGTTGGCTTTCATCAGTTCGCGCAGTCCTTGGTGAGCTTCATCCATCCGTTCACAGGGACGGGTTTCGCCGTTAATCCTGAGACGACAACTGCCGACTCGCAACAGCCGTCCCCGCGTGTCGGCGAGATCTATGCCGCTCACCAATAAATTGGCCCGCCGCGTCGATGGGGCGAGGTCGCTATCCAGCTCGGTCATCATCTCTGCCCAGCGCTCTTTCGAAATGATCGTGACCTGGCGTTTGCCGCCCTGGTCGGCGTTGTTTTCCAAGCCCTTGCCTGCGACCAGCCTGGCTTTCTCGACCCTGTCCATCGGCCCGCGCTTCGCCCGTTTGATCCAGATGGATTCGAGTTTTCCGGTTTCTGTCATTGTCTTCTTTCTCTTGAAAAGATGAATAGGTACAACCTCGGTGGTCTCGTTTCTCCGGTAGAATATGGCGCGGAATTCAACAAAGATCAACCTGTATCCGCAATGATTTCACTTGCAGGTTGATTGTGAGCCTGTTAGTTTAGGGGAGAAAAGGAGAAACCTTGAGGAAACCAAGAATGAAAAACAAACTGCTTTGCCTGCTTGCTGTGTCTTGCTTTGTCTCGACCACTCTGCCGCTTCCTGCAGAGGAAACCACTCTGATCGTCAGGGTCCGATCGAAAGATGCCAAGTTTGTCGGCACCTCAATGGGCGGCGCGCTGGTGGTGGTGCGCGATGCCACAACCGGCGCCATTCTCGCTCAGGGCAAAACCTCTGGCAGCACCGGCAACACCAAAGTTATCATGCGCGAGCCGCACGTCCGGCGCGTGCCTTTGTCCGACGAAAAAGCTGCCGGCTTCAAGGCCGTCGTCGATATTGACGAGCCAACGCTGGTCACAGTTGAAGTCAGCGGCCCGCTGGCGCAGGGGCAGTCCGCTGTTAAGAGCACACAGCAGTTGTGGTTGCTGCCCGGCAAGCACGTCCTCGGCGACGGTGTGATCGTGGAGATTTCCGGCTTCGCGCTCGACATTCTGACGCCGGCGGCGCATGGCCGATTGAAGCTCACTGACGACGGCGTCACCATTCCGCTTCGCGCCAATCTGGTCATGTTGTGAGGCTGCCCGGTAACCCCGGGTGGGTTATGGAACTCAGATGATTACGAAGTCAAGGCCGTGGCCAAACTCAACGGCCGCGCCGTCACCACAACAACGCTTACCAATGACAAGCCAAGCACCTTTAGCGGTGAGTTCGTGTTGCGCGAGCCCGGTGCTTACGAAATCCTTGTGTACGCCTTTGACGCCGTCACCGGTAATTCGGGCGTGGACCGGACTACTGTGATTTTGAGCAAATAAAACGGCGAAGCGCCGTGCAGTCTTGTTCGCTTGGTGCAGAATTACAAAATCCAGAAACCCGGCCGGACGCCCTGACTGTTGGGCTGAAGGCGTCATTGCTGAGATGCCTTCGCTGAGTCTATGAAGTTTTCCGGCAGGGTTTCTGGACAGGATCTCTCAAATCCTGTTGATCCTGACGTTCCGTCTAGTGTGATGATTTTCAAATAAGCGAACTCTGACAGGGTTTGATGTTGACCGTTTCAGGCATAAACCAAGGGTCGAAACCCTGTCAGAGTTTTGTTCGGGAAATTAGAAATCGTGACACCAGGAATTCTTCTCACGATCCAGTTTTTCCGCGGTCGATTTCCGGCAACAGAAAAGTCTGCAAAAATAGCGCAGCGACGTTTGAATAGAAATCACGGTTGGTCTTCTTGCTGAAGCCGTGGCCTTCATCTTTGGCCAGCATGTACCAGACAGCGCCGCCATTCTTGCGGATTACTTTCACCATTTGTTCGCTTTCGCTCGCCGGCACTCGCGGGTCGTTCAGACCCTGTGCGATGAACAGCGGCTTTGTTATCTTGTGCGCACTCGTGGTCGGCGAGATTTTGTTCAGGAACGTTCGCATTTCGGGGTCGCGTTCGTCGCCGTACTCTGCCCGCCTGAGGTCGCGGCGGTAGGCTTTTGTGTTCTCAAGAAATGTGACGAAATTGCTGATGCCCACCACATCGATGCCGGCACGCAAGCGGTCATTGAATTGTATCATGGCCGCCAGGACCATGTAGCCGCCATAAGAACCACCCATAACGCCAACCCGGTCGCTGTCCAGTTCGGGCTGCTGCGCAATCCAATCTAATAGCTTGCCGATGTCCTTGACCGTGTCTTCGCGCTTAGCTCCGTTGTCAAGTTGAAGATAAGTTTTGCCATAGCCGTTTGAACCGCGCACGTTGGGTGCAAGCACAGCAATCCCCATTTCGTTGAGATAGTACTGCAAGGTCGAACGGAAAAATGGACGGTACTGGCTTTCGGGGCCGCCATGAATGGAAATCACGACCGGCATTGGGCCGTCGCTTTTTGCCGGCTTGAAGTAGAATGCCGGAATTTTGCGCGGCTTGCCATCAACCCGGTCGAAAGTTTCATACTCAATGAGTTCGGGTGTCACGAAAGTCGATGTGTTCAGGCCACCCACTTCGCTGCTGGTCCAGCGCGTCAGCCTGTTCGCTTCCAAGTCAATCGCATAGATGTCGCCGGGCGTCTGTGGCGTGTTGAGCACCATGCCGAGTTGCCTGCTATCCGGGCTGAATTCAAGCCCGTAGATCTGGCCGACGGGAAGCTCCGGCAGACTGACGTTCTTGCCGGTAGCCAGATCACGTACGCGCAGCTTGCTGATCCCGCTTTCGTTTGTGACAAAGGCAATGAACTTGCCGTCTGGCGACAGGTCGAGACCGTTCACATCCCAGCGAATGTCGCTGGTCAGGATCGTGATTTGACCTGAGCCAAGGTCGTAGTACTTGAGCTGCTTGAAATCGCTGCCTTGATCAGAAGTGAAATAGATGCCTTCACCGTCTTTTGACCAGCCCGCTCCGCCGTAGCCGATTTTCTCTTCCGACGGATTAAGTTGAGTCAATTCCCGCGTGGCCAAATCCAGAGTATAAATGTAGGATTCGTTGATGGAGACGTATTTTCCGACCAGCAGGCTTTTGTCGTCGGGAGACCAGTCGGCGACATACCAGTAGCCTTTTTTGCTCAAAACCATTTTGGCGGCCTCGGCATCAGAAATGTCCGCGAGGTAGATGTCGTAGTCCCGGTTGTTTCGTTTCGTCGAAGTGAACGTAAACCGTTCACCGGAATGCGACCAAACTCCGCCGCCGTTTCGTGATTTGCCGTCGGTCAGCATCTTGTGTTTGCCGGTCTTCAGGTCGAAATGGAAAATCTGATAGTACTCAGACCCTCCGACATCCTTCAGAAAAAGGAAACCCGGCTTCTTTGGGTCGGGATTCATGCTTGCGCCGCGCACTGGCTCTGCGAAGAAAGTGACCTGAGTTCTGGCGCCCGCTGGCGTCTTGAGCATGTGCAGTTGGCTTGTTTCACCAAACCGGGTTGAGATGAGCATGCCGCTGCCGTCTGGCATCCAGTCCCGCAAGCTCGCGGACCGGGTGTTTTGATACTGCAGCAGCCGTTCCGACACCTCAATGGGAATCTCCGGGATATCTTCCAATACCAGTTCGCCTCTCTCGACTCTCGTAACCTGGCCTGACAAGATGTTCGCCCCTGACAGCAGTAGAGCCATGAGAATCGTGTTGACTATTTTCATGATAGTCCTCCTTCATGTGGATTTGATCATGCAGGTGTGGTCTGGAACATCGTGTAGGTTCCGAACCGTCTTTTTAGTACTGTGAAAAGAGTGAAGAATACCTGACAAAATAAGAAATGTAGTGACCGGAGCAAGACCAATCTTTCAGGTATTCGAGATGTTTCGGTCAGGGTTTCATTTTCCCCGCAAAAACCATGATGAAAATGGAACAACAGGGCTGGTCTGACACCACCTGGTCTGTGATTCTGAAAGGCGTAGGAATTCTTGACCAGTAGGCGCGCCGCCCCTCAACTTTTGCGCTGACCAGGCGATTCAAAAGGAACCGGGCGTTCCAAAAAGCGCTTGCATTTTGCTTGCTGAATCGCTATTATAAATGTTCCGTAGAACTGGCACTCGTAGCCGTAATGTGACTTAACTTTAAACTCTTTCATCCAGGAGGTCTTGAATTCATGCCCAGTGTCAAAATCAGAGAAGGCGAAAATTTTGAACGTGCTTTGAAGCGATTCACCAAAGCGTGCCAGCGTGCAGGTGTTTTTTCAGAGTGCAGGAAACACCGCCACTTCGAAAAACCCAGCGAAAAAAAGAAGCGGAAGTTGTCGGCCGCAAGAAGGAAGCATCGTCGTACGGCGATGTTAGAGAGTTCCTAGGTCTCAAGAATTCCCATAATGACATTACAAGAAAAGCTCGCCCAAGACGTCACGGTCGCCATGAAGGCCGGCGATAAAGCAAAGGTCGGCACATTACGAATGGTGCGCGCCCAGATCAAAGATCGTCAGATTGCGAAGGGAAGTGAGCTCTCTGACGACGATGTCCTGACTGTGCTCAACAATGCCGCCAAGAAGCGCCGAGAGGCCATTGAAATGTACGAAAAAACCGACCGGGACGATTTGCTGGCCATCGAGCGCGCTGAGTTGGATATCATTGCGAATTATCTTCCTGAACAGCTTTCTGAAGCTGAGATAGAGCAGATCGTTTCGAAAGTCATTTCAGAGACGGGCGCATCGGGCGTACAGGATTTGGGCAAAACCATGGGTGCTGCGATGCAGCAGCTCAAGGGGAAGGCCGACGGCAAACTAATCCAGCAGTTAGTCCGACAGAAGCTCTCCTAGTCGGTTCCGTCAATTTTCCACGAACCTTTTCGAGTGAGCAGTCACTCTTGCTACCTTTTCTATTCTTGTGAACACTATTGATATTGCCATCCTCGGAATTATCGCAGTCTTTACGATAAAAGGCTTGTTCCGAGGCGCCATTAATGAGACCATTGGTCTTGTCGGACTTGTCGTCTCCCTGATTGCGGGGATCAAGCTGATGAGCAATGTGGCCGAGCTGCTTGACAGGGTTCTCGACATCCCTCCCGGATTTATCACGCTACTCTCCTTTCTTCTGGTTTTTGTGAGTCTACAGATCGCGGCCCAGGTTTTGAGTTTCGTTTTGCACAAGATTGTAAAATTCACCTTCATGCGGCCCATTGAGAAGTTGGTCGGAGGCATCATCGGCCTGGCCAAAGGCGGTGTCATTACGAGTTTGCTGGTGTTGTTGGTTTCGATCATCCCGTTCAGCGACCAGATCCTGCCGAATCGCGACCAAAGCCTGCTGTACGAACCGGTGAAAAAGCTGGCGCCACGCATGTTCAACATGATGATGGCTGTCGTGCCGGGCTCCAAGTCATTCTATTCCGAACTCAAGGAAAGCATTGAGCGCTCTACCAACAAAGTCAGCAAGCACACGGATGGCTTCTTAGAATCATTCAAGGCGGAGGGCAGTCGCTCAAATAGCCGGTCTCGAAAATGAATCGCTTGCAGGACCTCCACACTCGTCTGGAGTTCGACAAAGTCTGCGACATCATCGGTCGCGACGCGCTCTCCGACGAAGCTCGCCAACGAATCATCGCTCTTCCATTTCTCAGCTCTCATGATGAAATTCAACTTGCACTTGACAGGGTGATTGAGCTTGCCGATATTCTGCGCCACGAAGAGAATTTTCCACTCGAGATCTGGGAGATCAAGCGCGACCTCGAAGTTGCGAGCGTCGATGGCAACTATTTGCAGTGCGACGGTCTGGTCCGCATCGCGAGCACACTGGCCGCCAGTCGGCGATTACGCCAATTCGTCGAGAATCGCAGCGAAAAATATCCCAGCCTGTGGATTGTCGCACACGACATCCACGTGCTTCGTCCGCTCGAGAAGAGCATCGCCGGGAAGATAGACTTTGAGGCATTTGAGGTCAAAAGCGCCGCCAGCCCGGAGTTGAGTCGTCTCCGCAAGGAAATTCAGCGCATGCAGGCTCGCGCCCGCAAGTCGATGGAATCGCTTTTCCGCCAGGCAGCGGCAAGTGGATATCTGCAGGATTCAGTGCTCAACCTGAAAGACGGCAGGCTGGTTTTCCCACTGAAACTGGAACACAAAGGTAAGGTGAAAGGCCTTGTTCACGACCAGTCGGCCAGCGGCGCGACTCTGTTTGTGGAGCCTCTTGAGTCGGTCGAGATGAATAACGAGATTCACCGCCTCAAAGGCCAGGAACTGCGCGAGATAGAACGTATCCTGAAAGAACTCACCAGCCGGGTGAGGTTTGAGCTCGAAGCGATTATTCAAAATCTCAGCATTCTGATTGAATTTGACTTCCTGCACGCGAAAGCGGTTTTCTCAAAGAGATTCGATTGCGTCAAGCCTGCACTGAATTCAAAAAATCTCATTCGGATTGTTTCGGGCAAGCATCCCTTGTTGCTCGTGCATAAAAAAGACGGGCAGGCAGTGGTGCCACTCGATATGGAAATCGGACCGCAAACAAACACCGTGGTGATTAGCGGCCCGAACGCCGGCGGCAAGTCCGTCGCGTTGAAAACTGTGGGCCTGCTGGCCTTGATGACCCACTCAGGGGTTCCCATTCCAGCGCACGAGGATTCATCTCTGCCGGTGTTCGACGGCATCTTTGCCGATATCGGCGACTACCAATCGATTGAGAATGATCTCTCGACGTTCACCTCCCACATCAGAAACATAAGACGAATTCTCGAGGCTGCCGGCGAGAGATCTCTCGTGCTTCTCGACGAAATTGGCGTCGGCACAGACCCGGATGAGGGCTCGGCGCTCTCCATCGCGTTGCTGGAAATGCTGACGAAGCGAGGCTGCCAGACGGTTGTCACAACCCATCACGGTAGCCTGAAGGCGTTTGCCTACAACACACCCCATGTCCAAAATGGATCTATGGAGTTTGATGCATCGACTTTGCGGCCGACATTTCGGTTCAAGGCAGGTGTGCCGGGGTCCAGTTACGCCCTCGAAATTTCAAAGCGGCTGGGACTGCCCGGGTCCATGCTGAAGCGCTCACATGAGTTGCTCGGCAGCGAGAAACACGATCTCGAACGCCTGATTCTCGATTTAGAAGGCAAGACCCAGGCAACTGATCTACTCAGCGAAAGGCTTGGCCAAGAGCAGCGTCATCTCGATGATCTGAAAAAACTGTACGAGGGCAGGCTCGATTCCATCAAGCAGGAGGGGCGACGGCTTAAACAGGAAGCCCTTCATGATTCGCAGCAGATTCTTTCCCAGTCGAATGCGGTTGTGGAGCAGGCAGTCAGGGAAATCAGAGAAAAACAGGCTGGGCGAGAGACGGTGGCCAAGGCGAGAAAATCCATCGAGGCGCAGCAGCACGATGTGACTCAGAAACTGAAAGCGGTGACTCGTGCCGGTGGGCCTGCCACACCTGATTCGCAACAGCAACCTGCTGCAATCGAAGCCGGCGCCGAGGTCCTGTGGCAAGCTCAAAAACAGGTTGGCCGGATTGTGGAGGTGCAGGACGGGGGTGCAAAAGTTCTGTTGCAGTTAGGCAATATGAAAGTTTGGGTGCCGAGCGCTGAGTTGTCCGCTGCACCGCGAAGCAAGACCCGAACCCGTCAGGCAAGCGGCACCGTTCGTGTGGAGGCTGAAGCGAAAGATAGCGTTCTGCCCGAAATTGACGTGCGCGGCCAGTCGCTTGATGACGCGACCCGCATTGTCGATAAATTTTTGGATGACGCGCTTCTGGCAAGCTGGGAGCAGGTCAGGATAATTCACGGCAAGGGTACCGGTGTTCTGCGCAAAGGACTCACCGCTTACCTTGACAAACATCCACGCGTCCGTAGCCATGAAATGGGCGCCTGGAACGCCGGCGACCTCGGCGTGACCATCGCGAAACTGGATTAGAGCAAATTATGTCCTACGATTCCTACCTCGAAACCGCGGTTGCCGCTGCTCGCCTGGGTGGCGAGATTCTGAGCGGCAACCTGTCAGGCGAAAAGAGACATCAAATCAGCAAGAAACAGCAATTCGATTTTGTTACCCAGGTTGACCTGTTGTCGGAAAAGGCGATTATCGAATACCTGCGCAAACGCCACCCTGAGCACGACATTCTCGCGGAAGAATCGGGCGGCGGTCAGGTAGGCGACGGCTACCTATGGGTGATTGACCCACTGGACGGAACCAAGAACTATATTCACAACTTCCCGTTTTTCGCTGTCTCGGTTGCTCTGCTGCATAACGGCCAGCCAATCGTCGGGGCGGTGTTTGATCCCACTCGGGACGAACTCTTCTGCGCACAAAGAGGTGGTGGCGCCTTTCTAAACTCCGAGCCAATCCGGGTGAGTACAGCCGAAGACACCGCGCAATGCCTGCTGGCTACCGGCTTTCCGTTCCGCGCCAAGCATCTGGCGCGACCCTATTTCGAGGCATTTGTCTCCATGTTTCACGAGGTCAGTGATCTGCGCCGTGCCGGCGCCGCAGCGCTCGACCTGTCTTACGTTGCCTGCGGTAGGTTGGATGGCTTCTGGGAAGTCGAACTCAATCTGTGGGACATCGCAGCAGGTGTTCTCCTCATCGAGGAGGCCGGTGGTGAGGTTTCTGGCTTCCTCGGCAGGAGCGACCATCTGCAGAGCGGAAACATCATTGCCTCCAACGGAAAAGTGCATACGCTCATGCGCCGACACACCGACGCCGCTTTCAGCGGAACTGACCTTTAGAAGTACCCGGTTTCACATCTCCCAAGCTTGATTTCCTCGTCTCCTGTCATCTCCCAGTATTCCATTCATCACCTCCTGTGTTAACTAAATGTTTTATTCGGGTCGTCGATAAATAATAACGTATTGACAAGATTTTCACCAACGATGCACTAGCATGGGAGCACACGATGCCGGAAGAATCTGTTGCGTATATTGACATCGACCTTGAAGACCTGATCCCCGAATACCTGGACAATCGACGCGAAGACATTGCTGCCATTCGCGGGTACCTGGATACCGGCGATCTCAATGAGATTCAGCGGCTCGGGCACAGCATGAAAGGCTCGGGTGGTGGCTACGGCTTCGGCCAGATTACCGAAATCGGCAGCGCGATCGAAGAAGCTGCTATCGCGAGCAGCATTCCTGAGATACAAGAAGCGGTGGATTATCTCGAGACCTATCTGTCAACCGTAAAGATAGTCTGGCAGGACGATGTATAGTCGGGCATCTTCGGCGTCCTGCAATATCACGACACATATAAAAGCGACTGACCAATGCGAGCAAAAATGACCAGACAGGAGGATGTTCTCATCGCAACCCTGCTTGACAAAAGGTTGGATGCCGAGCTGGCGAGCGATCTCAGGAATACAATGCTCAGCCATATTGACAAGGGAGAACACAACATCGTCCTGAACATCGCGCATGTGGATTTTATCGACAGTACCGGCCTGGGCGCGATTGTCGCATGCAGGAAAGCGCTGGGGCAAGAAGGCAGGATTGTCATTACCGGAACCCGGCGGCCTGTGATGACCATGTTTAAACTCACCAGGATGGACAAGGTCTTTCAGATGCTTGACAGCGATGAAGAAGCCATGCAGGTGCTGGCAAGAAGCTAAAAGACATTGGCCACTGGAATACCATTGCTTGGCTCACCTACCTCTGGCATCAAAAAGAATCGGATGTTAGATGAAATTGGATGCCGGTCTTGTCGTGACAAAGACCGGCCGTTGCTTACCAGGGAATTGGGGCTAAAGGCTCTTCGGGCATGCGAATCTTAGTCGTTGATGATGACGCCAATATGCGAGGGTTGCTCTCCAATATTCTCCGCAAATGGGACCACGACGTCAGGTTGGCGACCAATGGACAGGAAGCCCTCGATCTCATAAAACAAGACGACATCAACTTTGTTATCACTGACTGGCTCATGCCGGTTATGGATGGACCAACACTCTGCAAGCAAATCAGGCTCTCTGATAGCTCAGGATACGTCTACATTGTTCTTCTCACATCTTTAAACGAGAAGTCTGCCGTCATCGAAGGTATGCGCGCCGGGGCAGATGATTTTGTTTCCAAATGTTTCAACCAGGAGGAACTGCATCAGCGGATTCGCGCCGGACAACGCATCCTTAAGCTTCAACAGGAGCTGGAGGAACGCAACCGAAAACTGGAGCGGGCCAACGACACAATCGAAAACGATCTTAAAGTCGCTTCTGCCTTTCAGAGACGCTTGCTACCCGGCCAATCCAGCGCTATTCTGGGAGTTACTTTTGAAAGCGTCTTTCTACCGTCGTCCCACGTTGGCGGTGACACTTTCAACTTTTTCCAGTTGGATGAGCACAATGTTGGTTTCTACCTTTTGGACGTTTCTGGCCACGGTGTTGCGTCTGCGCTTTACTCGGCGAGCCTCAGCGGCGTCATTTCTCCTTGTCCTTTGGGAGAAAGTCCCCTGAGATCTCCTGTGCCAGAGTCTCCCCATTACAGAATTGTGGAGCCAGCCGAGGTCTTGGCTGATTTGAACCGGACCTACCAGTCAGACTGTGAAATTGACCAGTATTTCACGATGGTGTACGGCATTGTTGACCTGCGGGATGACAGCATCCGGTTTTGCCAGGCGGCGCATCCCTCGCCGATATTGCTGACGCCCGGGAAACACGCTCAGCTACTCGGTGACGGCGGATTTCCGGTGGGCTTAATTCCTGAGGCCGAATATACGCAAGTAGAAGCGAGTTTTCACATCGGTGATCGTCTGATCGTGCACTCCGACGGCGTCACCGAGTGCCTGAATAGTCGCGACGAACAGTTCACCGAGAAACGGTTGGTGGGTCTGATAGAGAAGAATCGGGACAAATCGTCGCTGGAACTTCTGAGCGTGGTCTGGACCGGTATGGAATCCTGGACCGGCAGGGTCGATTTCGACGATGACATTTCTATGATTGCCATTGAGCGGACAGACTAGATGACAGGAATGTTGATAAGCGTTTTCTTACTGACCTCGGTTTGCGCGGCGATCGCAGCAGTGCTACTCCGCCGCCGGTATTATGCCGCAAGAAGGGCCGTTCAGGCGGTGAATGGATTGCTCAATAGCGTCGTTGATACGCTCAATGAAGCGGTGCTGCACACCGACAGCGACGGGGTCATCCAGATTGTAAATCCCGCCGCGAAACAACTCTGGAAAGCCGACCAAAATTACTTTGACGACAAACGACTTTTTTCCCTCTTCGAGAACGGAGAGGAGAAAATCACGCTCGCTTCTGCTCCGCCTGACTCGGGTCCGGGATTGGCGTTAACTGCGGTGACCAGCGATGGCGATCGCGTTCCAGTGTCGTTGCGGTGGACAGCATTGCATGGGGAAAATGGCACGACCTACACGGTTGTGGTGCAAAATCGATCCCAAGTGCAGGAACTGACCGACGAACTGACCCTATCCAGAAGCGAAGCAGAGAGGGCCAACTCTGAGTTGCAGGAGATTACAGTTCATCTTGAAAAAACAACGCTTTATGCCACGGAAATGGCGACTCAGGCTGAAATGGCGAACGGAGCGAAAAGTGAGTATCTCGCGAACATGAGCCATGAAATCAGGACGCCGCTGAACTCCGTGATCGGCATGACCGAATTGCTGCTCGAATCCGAACTCAGCGCCGACCAGCGCGAATTTGTCAATGTTGTGCAGTCTTCATCGGAAGGACTCCTGGAACTGATCAACGACGTCCTTGATTTTTCAAAAATAGAGGCGAGGCAGATGGAACTGGAACAGATCGATTTTGACCTGCACGAAGTAGCCGAATCGGCAGTAGAACTACTCGGTGTCCGGGCGCAGAGGAAGGGCCTCGAACTCACTTGCTACACTGGCCCCGATGTGCCTGCCTTCTGCTCGGGCGACCCAACCCGCCTGCGCCAGGTGATGGTTAACCTTCTTGGAAATGCCATCAAATTTACCGAGCGTGGCCACGTCGGGCTCGAAATCCTGGCGACGGATGAGCTGGAGCAGGAGGGCGGCTCTTCCGACTGGGTCTCCCTGCACGTAAAGGTGCGTGACACTGGAATTGGCATCTCCAAGGAGGGCCTGGCCACAGTTTTCGATAAATTTTCGCAGGCCAATACCTCTACAACCCGGGAGTTTGGCGGCACCGGATTGGGCCTCAACATCTCCAAAGCTATTGTGGAAATGATGGGAGGCAGGTTCTGGGTGGAAAGCAAAGAGGGTGAAGGCAGCACATTTCAGTTCACCATGAGTTTGCCGAACGTCCAACGGGATAACCCGGCGAACGGCGTCAACGTGGCTCCGCTGAATACACTCCTGGTCGTTGAAGCTGACAGCGTACGCGATGTACTCACAAAGATCGTCACCGGTGCAGGGGGGGCGGTGTCGAGCGCGCCAAATCTGGACGAGGCCGTCACTCTGCTTGATTCTCGCGCCGCTGACTTTTCAGTCGTCATATTCGACAATGCCAGGAGCGAAGCGCAAACGGATTTCCTGCAATACATGCAGAGCAAATCGGACTTGAAGCGGCTGCCTGTCATTGTGCTGCTGCCGATAGGGAGTAGCCAGCAAGAACTTGAAGAGAGATTTCATGTAAAATGTCTCAGCAAGCCGGTTCGCCAGACCGCGCTGCTCCGGCTGGCCAGAAGATTGGCAAAGCAGGGCGTCGAGCAGCCGGCAACCCCTGAAGTTGTTGTTGTGGAAGAACAGTCGGCCAGTACCCCGAGTCACCGTATTCTGCTGGTTGAAGACAACAAGGAAAACCAGGTCCTCGCGGCTCGTATTCTGCAAAGCGCTGACTACGAAGTGGATACTGCTGAAAATGGTGTGCTCGGTGTCGAGGCTGCAAGAGCGACGGCATACGACCTCATTCTCATGGACATCTACATGCCCGAAATGGACGGATTTGAAGCAACGCAGGAAATTCGGGCCTTTGAGCACGACTCCGACCGGCCGCGCACGCCCATCATTGCGTTCACGGCGCATGCCGTCCGTGGGTATCGCGAGCGCTGCCTGGCGCAGGACATGGATGACTACATCACCAAGCCGGTTCGCAAGAAGCTCTTGCTTGAGATGGTCGGCAAGTGGGTCGATACCCGCCCCACGATTCTCGTAGTGGACGACTCGGCGGACAACCGCAGCCTGATGCTGAATTATTTCAAAAAGAAGAAAGATATCTATCAGGTAAATTTCGCGGTCAACGGTCAGGAAGCTCTCGACATATGTCGCAGTAAGCCGCCATCCGTAATACTCATGGACATCGAAATGCCGGTCATGGATGGCTACACTGCAACCGAGAAGATAAGGCAGCTTGAGAATGGCTCGTCTATGCCTATTATCGCCCTGACTGCTCACACTGATGCAAAAATACTTGCCAGGTGTCTCCAGGTCGGATGCACCGAAACCCTGGTCAAGCCCATCAGGAAAGTGCAGCTTTTTGAGACTCTGGACAGACATGTGCCAGCACCTGCGACCACAACCGGTATCCATGTGGATGGAGTTGGTCCGTGATTTTTCGACAGAGGTTGCTGATGAAGTCTCGCGGAGAACTTGGCCCAGCCGCTAAACTGGTGCTCGATGTTGCCAGAAACGATTTCGATGTGGTCTTTGCTCACGCCGGCCGGCCGGCAACCGCAAGTTGCGCTCAGCACGGGATTTCCTTGACTCGGACGGACCTGGGAATGCCGACTACAGGTTGGTACGTCGCGCCTCGGGGGACTGTCAAGTCTGAGCGCAGCAAGATGGACGACACAAGGTCATGAACCGCGGAACTCAAACAGCCTCCCTGATTCTCGTGCTGGCCTCTGTTGCGCTCACAGGTTGGCGCCATGCCGTGGCCCAGGAGCACCGTTTTACCCAATTCAATGTTCAAGATGGTTTGGTTCAATCACAGGCCGTTGCCATTTTTCAAGATAGTCGTGGCTTTCTATGGATTGGAACAAAGGGAGGCGTCAGTCGATTTGATGGCCACAGTTTTCAGAATTTTACCGAAGGCGGCGGGCGCAGCCTGGGTCGGGTTGTGGCTTTTGCAGAGGCGGAGAATGGTGATATCTGGATGGGGAGTGAGAGCAGGGGTGCGTTCAGATACGATGGCACTACCTTCACCTCGCTTGGAAGGTCGGATGGTTTGATTAGCGAATCCGTCAGCGCGGTGGCGCGTGATACTCAGAATAGGATCTGGTTTGGCACCACATCCGGTGCTAGCTGTTACCAGGGAGGGGCCGTCAAAAATTACGGTATGGCCGCTGGTTTGCACAATGACACGGTCAATGCCATTGTTGAGGGAATAGATGGTCTGCTCTGGTTCGGCACTGCGCGGGGTGTATTTCAATTCGATGATCGCCGTTTTGTACCGTTGAGTCTGGACAGCACGTTGAGTGCATCATCTATCCATGCGATGGACCTTGCTGACGGCGGTACCGTCTGGTTTGCAACATCATCCGGGATTGCTAGTTGCGATAGCTCCGGCCTCAACTGGTTCACCCCGGAAAGCGGAGCCCCAACCGAGCGCGTCAACGCTATTTCTCATGATCAAACCGGCAATATCTGGCTGGCGACCGCCGAACGTATCGTGAGATTTGATGGTCAGCAATTCTCTACTTTTCAGGCTGGCGAGGGTTTGGCCACACCGAGATTCTGGGCCGTCCATGCGGATGCGCAGGACAACATCTGGGTTGGCTCCGACGGTGACGGGCTCATCCAATTTCATGAAGATGCGTGGCTGCACTTCAACGAGCGTACCGGGTTGGCGAACCAACTGGTCATGTCTTTCGCTGAGGATTCCAGCGCTAACATGTGGTTTGGTACGGCCGGCGGCGGCGCCTACAGATTTGATGGTCAGACTCTTGTCAACTATTCCAGTGCAGAGGGCATCGCCTTCGACGAGGTTTACTCTATTGCAGTCGATAAGACTGAGCGAGTCTGGCTTGGCACCGAAGCCGGCCTCAGCATTTATGATGGCCGTGAGTTTGCGCCGCCGGCAGATGGGAATGCACCGTCTGGTCCCATTCTCGACATTCTTATCTTGCCGGACTCGACTGTCTGGGTGGCCACATTGACACACGGCCTGTTTCGGCACAAGAAAGGTAAGTGGTCTCAGTTCACCGCAATGGATGGCATCGGCTCGAATCGAATTAACGCGATTCTGGAAGATCGAAATCACCAACTGTGGCTGGCCACTCCTGCCGGCCTGACTGTCTACGACGGGACGGCTTTCAAAATGATTCCCCCCGCCGATTCCGTCGATTTGCGGTTTGCCCTTTCGCTTGCTCTTGATAATGACGGCAACATCTGGGTAGGAACGCTCGGCAATGGCTTGGCGCGCTACACGCCAGCCGCTGCTGGCAGCGAAGCACGGGTTCGTTCTGTCAGCACAGTCGATGGATTGGTTAACAATGAAATCGTCTTTCTGGTGTTTGATGCCGCTCAGAATCTCTGGGCAGGCACGGATCATGGCATCGACCGACTTGACGTGCGGCGATTCAATCTTACTGGTGAGCTGAATCTCACTCATTTTGGCAGGGACGAGGGATTTGTCGGCGTCGAATGCAATCAAAACGCCGGTTACCTGGATCGAAAGGGTCAGCTCTGGTTCGGCAGCCTGGCCGGCGCGTCCATGTTCTCACCTGAAAAAGAGGCTCGCACTCCGCGCCCCATTCCCACCTACATCACTGGCGTCAACGTGTTTGCTGATGACATTGGAAGCGCCGAGCAGTTTGAGTCGTCGGCAAGTGATTCCCATTTGCAGGTAAAGCCAAGACTGGCCTACGCGCAAAACCATCTCACGTTCAATTTCATTGGTGCGGACCTTTCCACACCAATGAAGGTGCGTTACCGCTACAAGCTTGATGGTCTTGACCAGAACTGGTCACCTGCCACCAGCGAACGATGTGTAACTTACCCCAATTTGCCTGCCGGCGACTATGAATTCAAGGTCATGGCGACCAACCAAGCCGACTCCTGGCCGGCTGAGGCCGCGGTTTTTGTGTTTGAGATTGCGCCGCCTTTCTGGCAAACCTGGTGGTTCAGGTTACTCGTTGTCGTCTTGTTCGGGCTCGCGATTTATGGCCTCGTCCGTTACCGGACCAGAGCTTTGCAGGAGCAACGGCGACAGCTCGCGAAAATCGTCGAAAAACGCACGGCCGAACTCCGAGCCGAGAAGCACAAAGTCGAACAGACCGCTGCGGAAATGAAAAAGCTCTCTTTGGTCGCCAGCGAAACCGAGAACGCCGTTGTCATCGCCAACGCGACTGGGGAGATCGAGTGGGTCAACTCCGGATTCACGCGCTTGAGCGGCTTCAGCCTGGAAGAGATCAAAGCGCTCAAAGGCGCGACAATTGTCGAACTGAGTACGAAACCAAACATTCTGGAGATGGTGGACGACTGCGTGACCAATCGAAAATCTGCGGTTTATGAAGCCGCTAATATCACCAAGGACGGCCAACAGTATTGGGTCTCAACCACCATGACCCCCACGTTCGACGCGCTCGGAAATCTAAAGAATTGGATCGTCGTTGACACAGATGTGACCCACATCAAAAGAACCGAACAGGCTCTTGTTGAAAGCCAGACCCGCCTGGAATTGATGAATTCGATTGCGGCGGGAATCCGCACCGGCATGTCAGCGACCGAGATTATTGAGGAGGCTCTAAATCTCACCCATTGTTATTTCCCGGACTACCAGCCGGCTTACTCGACGATAGACAAAGAAGGCTATCTCAGTGCGCTGCACACCACTGGCCCGGCCGCGATACCATCGCAAGCGGAAGTTTCGGTGCACTTGAAAGGCGCGCCGCAATATCTGGAGTCATTGCGCAAGGCTCGGCCAATGGTGGTTCGAAATGTGATGAATGACGATTGCGAAAGAGATTTCATCCGTGAATTGTGCGGCGCGGACACACAAGCCGTGCTCGGTGTGCCAGTTTTTCATGACGATGAACTCATCGGAGTGGTCAGCTTCAACTCTTCGACCCCACATTCCTGGTCAGACCACGAAATCACCACCTTGAAGGAAATCGCGGATCATCTCAGGATTCTTTTCAACGATGCTTTCGCACAGCAGCAGCGTGCACGCGCCGAACGCCAGGTGCGGATTCAGAAAGCCTATTTCGAGCAGTTGTTCGAGAACTCACCAGAGGGAGTTGTATTGCTGGATACCGAAGGACGTGTCTTGCAGGCCAATTCAGAATTCACCAAACTGTTTGGATTCTCCTTCGACGAACTGATGGGACAGCCTATCGATGACCTGATACGCCCTGGTGGTCTCGATGAACCGGAGAGCGATTGCCAGCAACTGGATCCCGAAAGCCATCTCAACATCGAGACGGTTCGCCGGAGGAAAGACGGTGAGTTGGTCCATGTTTCGCTCATGAGCGCTCCGATTCAATTCGATGGCGGATTCGTCGCCGTCTATGGCATCTACCGTGACATTACCGAACGCAAACAGGCGGAAGCCGCTCTACGCGAAAGCGAGACTCGCCTCCGGATTTTGGTTGAGAACGCACCTGAAGCGCTCATCGTTCTAGATCCCGAGAGTGGGTACATTGTAGAAGTCAACGAAAATGCGGTAAAGCTGTTTGGTCACACCCCTGAGGAATTCAAGAAGCTGTCCCCAATCGAATTTAGTCCTCCAACGCAACCGGACGGTTCTTCATCCGCCGAAAGAGCGCAACACTACATTTCGCTGGCGGTTAGGGGGGACACACCCGTGTTCGATTGGGTACATTGCCATGCGAACGGCGACGAGATTCCCTGCGAAATCAGGTTGGTGCGGCTCCCGGCAGCAGGTAAGAATCTCGTTCGTGGCAGCATCACGGACATAACGGAGAGGAAGCAAGCCGAAGAAAACCTCAAGGCGCTGAACCTGCAGCTCCTGGAAAACGACAAGCAATTGAATGCAGCAAACTCACAGCTCAAGAAAAGCCTCAAGCAAATCAAGACTAACGAAGCAATCCTCAAGGAGAGTGAAAACAAATATCGCACCCTCTTCAACTATATTGCCGACCCGATCATGATTTTTGATAAGGAGTCGAAAAGGTTCTTGGACTGCAACGAGGCTACGGTCAGGGTCTACGGCTACAGTCGCGATGAGTTTACCGGGATGACGCCACTCGATCTTCACCCATCTGATGACCGCGAGTACGCCAAACGCAACCTCGATACCCGCAGCGTCGATACCCCGAGTTCTTATTCTCATGTAACCAAAACGGGCAGGCGCTTTAGCGTTGATATCCTTACCGAAGAAATAGAGTACCAGGGTCGCCAGGCCTGGATTTCGATAGTTCGTGATGTCACCGAGCGTCAGAAGAACGAGCTGGAGTTGAGCAGCGCGAAGGATGCCGCGGAGTCGGCGAATAGCCAACTGAGAAAGACCAACAGCGATCTGCAAAAAGCCATTGCACTGGCTAAGGAAATGGCACTCCGGGCAGAGGCCGCCAGCGTTGCAAAGAGTGACTTTCTGGCCAACATGAGCCATGAAATTCGCACGCCGCTCAATGCCATTATTGGCATGACGGAACTCGTGCTCGAAACCGGGCTCAACTCGGAGCAGAGCGGCTACTTGAGCGTGGTGCAATCCGCCTCGGAAGGTCTACTGAGCCTAATCAATGATATCCTGGATTTTTCGAAAATCGAAGCGGGCCAGATGGAGATTGAGTCTGTCGAGTTCAAATTGCACGCGATCGTGGAGGGTGTGGCCGAGATTTTTGGCTCTCGCGCAGAAAACAAGGGCCTTGATCTTCTGTGCTTTGTTGACCCTTGCCTGCCGCTGACCGTTGTCGGAGATCCGACTCGCTTGCGCCAAATCCTGGTTAATCTCGTTGGTAATGCCATCAAATTTACAGAAAGCGGGGAGGTCTCCCTGGCCGTCGAATTGGCAGAAAACACACAATCAGTTGACGCGCCAGAGTCAATCGACCTGCTGTTCAAAGTGTCCGATACCGGCACGGGCATTTCCTCCGAAAATATTCAGAAAATCTTCGAGAAATTCTCCCAGGAGGATACTTCAACTACGCGCAAGTTTGGCGGCACGGGTCTGGGCCTCAATATCTCGAAGTCGCTGGTCAACATGATGGGCGGCAAGTTGTGGGTCGAAAGCACGGAGGGAGAAGGAAGTACATTCATGTTCTCACTCAACCTGCCCGCCGTGCACCAAGCTGACGCCGACTTGGCCGAGATAGCCTACCTGTGTGACCGGGCCGTGCTGGTTGTGGACGGCAACAAAACCAGCAGAGAGTATCTCCGCAGGACCCTGGAGGCATTCTCATGCCAGGTTATGTTGGCCGGAGATGGCCCCAATGCACTCACACTTCTCGATGAGACTGAAGAGGATGTCTGCGTCGCAATCATCGATAAAGATTTGCCGGGAATGAGCGGTGCGGATTTGGCGCGTAAATTGGCAGACTCCCCCAAATTTGACCGCATCAGAATCGTCATGATGACACGCCTCAGACACCTCAACGCCAGATTGAAAGCCGATCTGGGGTTTGCCGAACTCATCCCGAAACCCGTGAAACAGTCGCAGTTGAAACGAACCTTGCTTCGCAGTCTGCAACTCACGGACGATACACCGGAACGTGTCAGAGTCGTGGATTCAAGAGATCTTGGGCTAAGCGGGGCGGGCCAACATATTCTACTGGTAGAGGACAATGCTGACAATCAGGTGCTGGCTTTGCGCATTCTGGAGAAAGCCGGGTTCAAAGTTGAGGTTGCGGGGAATGGAGTAGAAGCCACCGAGGCGGCGCGGCGACATTGCTACGACCTGGTGTTGATGGACATCTATATGCCGGTCATGGACGGCTTCGAGGCGACACGCAACATCCGCATCTGGCAGCGTGAACAGAATCTGGAGCGCATACCTATCATTGCTTTGACCGCGCATGCGATTCAGGGCTACCGCGAAAAATGCCTGCAGAACGACATGGATGACTACATCACCAAGCCCGTCAAGAAAATACCTCTGTTAGAAATGATTGACAGGCACATCGACAGCAGGCCGGCGCTGCTTATCGTTGATGATTCCGCCGACAATCGGAATCTCCTGCTCAATCAGTTGCGGCGGCATGGTGATTTCAGATTGGTCACGGCTCAAAACGGACAGGAGGCCGTCGATCTTCTTCGCGAACGCTCTTTTGCCCTGGTTCTGATGGATATGGAAATGCCCGTCATGGATGGCTACACTGCGGCTTCAGCGCTCCGCAAACAGGGGCTGACGGTTCCTATCGTGGCCCTGACAGCACACCGCGGCCCTGAACAAATCAAGAAATGCCTGCAGGCTGGGTGTTCGGATTATCTGGCCAAACCAGTACGGAAACAGCAACTTTGTAAGATGGTTGCAAAACAGCTTGCAGAAGGCGCGTTGAGCGTGGAGTGTGGAGTGTAGGGCGTACAACCCGCTCGACGCTTTACGCTTTACGCTCAACGCGCCCCGCCAGGGCTTTGCCTTCCGTTTCGTTGACCCTCTTGAGAAGCAGGCCACCAACCGCGAACAGCACCACCACCACGCTGATCCCGACACGCTGGGAATCGAACGCCTTGGTGAGGATGCCGAGCAAAAGAGGCCCCACAAACGCAGTCGCTTTGCCGGATAGAGCGTAAAAACCAAAAAATTCACTCTCCTTATCCTCTGGCACAAACCGGCCCATGAGTGAGCGACTCGCGGCCTGATTTGGCCCCGATAAAAGCCCTACCATGATTCCAGCTACCCAAAACCAGGTCTGATTCGGCGCAAACACGGCAATCAGCGTGGCTACAATGAAACCGCAATTGGTGATCTGGATCGTCATTTTGCCACCCAGCTTGTCATCTAGAAAGCCAAGCGCAAAAGCGCCAAAGCCTGCGGCGACATTCAAGACGATGCCAAAAACCAAGATTTGGTCAAACGTGAAATCAAAGGTACCTGCTGCGTAAATTCCTCCGAACGAAAAGATGGTCAGGATGGCATCGTTGTAAAAGATGCGTGCCAACAGCAGACGCGCGATCTGGCGGTATTTTCTAATCTCGTGGAAGGTAACTTGCAGTTGCTGCACCGTGGATTTGAGCAGGACGCCGATCGCGGGTCGGTTCGCGACTTTTTTGTCCCTGACCCACAAAAATAAAGGTATGCTGAACACAGCTATCCAGGCTGCGACCAGGAGGTTGGTGGCCCGAATATTCTCGCCATTTTCTTTGACGAAGCCGAAAAGCGGTGTGTCGGTCGTCACGAAACCCTGCATGGCAATAACCATGGCCAACAAGCCGCCCACATAGCCGAAGGACCAGCCGTAGCCGGAAATTCTACCGATTCTGTCCGGAGGTGCAATATCTGGCAGAAATGAATTATAAAACACCATCCCCATTTCCATTCCCATGTTCGCGATGACGAACAGAACCAGCGCCTGCATGACTGCCCCAGGCACCGCGGTGAAGAGAGACGCCGTGCCGAGAACGGTCATCACGGTGAGACCAAACAAGATCTGTTTTCTCAAGCCGCCGCGATCGGCAAGAGCGCCGACGAAGGGAGACAAAAGCGCGACCGTCACACCCGAAACCGCCAGTGCTCGCGACCACAGGGCTGTGCCCTCGATCTCGGTTGGGGCAATGGATTTGGTAAAATAGGTTGAGAAAACAAAGGTCAAAACAAGAGAGGAGAAAGATGAATTTGCGAAGTCAAACATGGCCCAGCCAAAAATGGCGCGGCGGTCGTACGTCGTGGTAGTCCTCACCCAGGCTCCTTTCTCGATAAAGTGGAATCGATGCGTTTTGGTAGAAGTGGTGAGAAAGGTAGGGCATTTATGGTGAAAAGTCAAGCTGCCGAGCAGGGCAATGGCTGGGGGCGAGGCTATCCGTCCGCTGCTTCGTCGTGCGGCGACGCAATCTCGCTGAGCACCTCGAGCTTGGCCGTGATCAGTTGGCGGTGTTCAATGTTGAGAAGCGTGGCCAGTTTGTGGACCAGGTAATCTTCATGCATATCGAGTTTGCCATCGGCGAAAATGATTTTCCATAGCAGCTCGATGACTTTTATTTTTTCAGCGTCGGTGTAGTTTTCGTTCACCAGGTTTGTGAATTTCCACAGATCGAGGCTGCTGCGCAATTCTGCCGCTGCTTCTTCGAAAAGCTGGTCGGCAACCTCGGACGAAAGGTCATACTCCTTCTTGATAATTGAAAAGAATTTGGCGCGTTCCTTTTCGCTGAACTCACCATCGATGTTTGCCATTTCCAGGAACAAAGCGCATGCGGCCACCCGGACGTCGCGCACGGGGCTCTCCCGCTCCTGTTCTTCGCCGGCAGGCGCCGGAACTCCAAAAAATCTTCGAATCAGATCACTCATGCTAAGGTTGACTTTCACTTCAAAGTGCGAAAAATGGCACAGCTCCGATGCGGATGCCGTGCCCGCGAAATTTGCAGACTGAAAATATCCAGCATTTACCAAAAAAGCAAGCACAAACTCCTTAAGTTTTGGTCACATGGGGAATCCGTTGACATTGGCGGCGGTGTTTCTTATTATCATTCTTTCTATCCCACCGAGCCACGAATAACCGGAGATTCTTTCATGCCGTTTCTGCAGGAACCCATGGCCATTCTTGCCTTTTGCTCCGCTGTCTGCGCTGTCGTATTTTTGTCAGGCACAACAGGTTGGGGTCGGCGTCTGTTCAGCGTCATTCCATCGGTGGTGTTTGTTTACTACATCCCGACATTTGCCACGACATTTGGTTTGCTGCCCGCAGCCTCGCCAGTGTATGACTGGATGCGAGACTATTTGTTGCCCTTCAGCCTTTTTCTGCTCATGGTCACCGCCGATATCCCGACGATTCTCAGAATTGGCCCAAAGGCGCTGCTGCTGATGGTTGTCGGTACGCTGGGTGTGGTTGTCGGCGGGCCGATAGCCTATCTTGTCATGGCGGAATGGCTTCCGCCCGATTCGTGGAAGGCGCTTGCCGCACTTTCCGGGAGTTGGATTGGTGGTGGCGCAAATTTCGCCGCCATAAAGGAGTCGGTCGGCGCGACAGACAGCATGATTGGCCCCATCATCATCGTTGACACGGCTGTCGGATATTCGTGGACCGGGATATTGCTGGTTCTCGCCAATTACCAGCGCGTCATCGACAAATGGAATGGCGCCAGCACCGCGGTGCTTGAGGACATCAATCAGCGCCTGAGCGACTTCGAAGAGAGCGAAGTCAAACCGATGACGACTGCGAACGCCTGCACGATCATCGCTGTCGGATTTGTCGGAGCGGTTTTCTGCCGTGAACTCGGCTACGGTTTTCACGAGTGGAGTAGCGATTTTCTGGCGACTTCCATGCCGAGCTTGGCGGCCATCTTCACGGGATTTACCTGGATGGTGATCTTCCTTTCGACTTTCGGTATTCTGCTCTCGTTTACCCGTCTACGGAATATCGAGACCGGCGGGGCTTCCAAGCTGGGCTACGCCGCGCTGTATCTGTTTCTAACCTCGATTGGCGCCAAAGCCGATTTGCGCGGCATTCTGGCAGCGCCGGAACTCCTCTTGGTTGGCTTGATTTGGATCGTCATCCATGTCGCGTTTCTATTCATGGTCGCCCGGCTGATAAAAGCGCCACTTTTCCTGGTTGCGATTGGCAGCCAGGCAAATATCGGCGGGGCGGCGAGCGCCCCGATCGTTGCAGCGGCTTACTATGAATCGATGGCGCCAGTTGGACTGCTCATGGGAGTCATGGGATATTTGCTGGGGAACTACGCCGGGTTGTTGTGTGCTTTGCTGCTAAAACTCGCGGCCGGCTAGGCCTTGGTCGTTCTCAACCGCTGCTCGAGAAAAGAAAGCAAGACCATGTCTCGCCCTTGAGGGGCACGAATACTTCATCTCTCACCCCGCGCAATTCGCCATCGGGGTGAGAGATGTTTGTGTGCACAATTATTCTGGTTCTAGGCTATTCAGCCGCATTCCCATCTGAATCCAGCAACTGTATTTCGCCAAGCTCAAGCTCCCGAATGCCCGCTTCCGTTTTTTCACGGTCGCCGACAACAACCCAAACCAAATTGTTCGGATAGATGAGTGTTTTACCGGCTGCCTCAATGTTTTCGAGTTTGAGGGCCAGCACGTTTTCAGCGTAAGTCTGGAAATGGTCATCCGGCAGGTTGAATCGCACGATTTCGTTGACTGATGCGCCCACGGCACGGATCGTCTCCCATTGACCCGGGAGACTCAGGGTATTGTTTTTCTGGATTTTGACGAGTTCCTCCTGCGTGGCAGGCCGTTCACCAAGAATGCCGTGCACCTCCGAGTTGATCTCCAGCATGGACTCTGTTGTCTTGTCCGTCTGAACCGGGGCGTAAACGATAAACGGGCGCTGGCCACGCGCGCCAAACAGGATTGTGAATGCGCCGTACGACCAGTGCTTGTCCTCACGCAGGTTCATGTTGACACGGGAACTGAACGTGCCGCCCAGAATGTCGTTCACTGTTGCAATCGCAATTTCGTCCGGATTTGCGCGTGGTGGCGCCACGTTGCCCGCAAAGATGATGGACTGCGAGGCGCCAGGTTTGTCGATGAGATAGACCCTTGATTCGGATTGCTGGGCCACGGTCTCAATGTTCTTCGCCGGCACTTCTCCAGACTTCCAGCCCTTGAACAGAGACTCCAGTTTCGGTTTTATCTCGTCCAGGGTCGTGGCGCCGACCACCACCATGGTTGCGTTGTTCGGTTTGAACCAAGTCTGGTGGAAGGCTTTCAAGTCGTCACGGGTCAAATCCGCGACCGTATTTTCGAATCCTGAGCCGGTGAAGGGATTGCTGTAGGCATGCCCTTCGCCATAAAGCAGTCTTGGGAAGACCCGGAGCGCCATCTGCACCGGCGTCGATTTTTCCCGTTGAATGCGGGCGTGCTGCTGTTTCTTCAGCCGCTCAAGATCCGCCTGCGGAAATGACGGACTGAGCACCACGTCCGCGAAAAGCTCGAGCGACTCATCGAGCTGGTTTTTCAGTGCGGAGAGATTCACAAAAGACATGTCCAGGTTTGAGCCACTGCGCAGTGTCGCCCCAAGCATGGCAAGAGCTTCATTGATTTCAAGCGCGGATTTGTTCTTGGCGCCTTCGTCAAGCATGTTCATGGCGAGGCTTGCGGTTCCGGGCGTGGCAGATTGGTCAGAAGCGTAGCCGGCATCGATTTGCAGACTGAAGTTCACTAGCGGAACCGTGTGCCGCTCCGCCAACACGATCTTGAGCCCGTTTGAAAGGGTGGCGCGCTGCAGATCCGGGAATGTTGCAGCAGGCGGATTCGCCACATCAGGGACTTTCGAGCGGTCGGCGCCTTTCTCCGCTACACTGAAATCAGGGAAAGGGTGAATCTCAATGACGAGGTCGCCGGAGCTGAGCCAGGCGTTGGCGGCGGCCTGCAGTTGTTGGGCGGTCGCGCTTTCGGTCCGGGCCAGTGTGGTTTTGTAGAAATCCGGGCGACCGCCGTAGACCATGTTCTCCGCAAGAATATCTGACTTGCCGCCAAAGCCGCCGATGCGTTCGATGCCGCGCACAAAGTTCGCACGGTACTGAACTTTTATCCGTTTTAGCTCAGTTTCGGTCGGGCCCTGCGCAAGAAATCGACTAAGCTCTTCATCAATGGCTTTCTCAACCTTGGCAAAGTCTCCTTGCGGCCGCACCGTTGCCTGAACAACAAAAACTGATGCAATTTCGCCCGGCCAGACAAACGCGGCCACATCGGTGGCAATCTGGTCGTTGTACACCAGCCGTTTATAAAGGCGAGAAGTCTTTCCGCTCGCCAGCACGTCACTGACGAGATTGAGGTTGTCGAGACCCTCCGTCCCCCAGCTGGGAATGTTCCAGGTCCGATACAACCGCGCCTGTGGCACCCGGTCTTGCGCTACGACCCGCTTGGTCTCCGTGCGTTTCGCCACCCAGGTGTCGTATTTTGTCACGGTTGGCCCGCTCGGGATGTCGCCGAAATAGTGCTCGACTTTTTCCTTCACGGTCTTGGCATCCACGTCTCCGGCGACGACCAAGACAGCATTTGCCGCACCGTAGTAGGATTTGAACCATTCGTGCACATCCTCAAGGGCGGCTGCTTCCAGGTCATCCATCGACCCGATGGTGGTCCATGAGTAGGGGTGTGCTTTCGGGAATGAGTTTTCCGTGATGTAAGTGAACGCTTTGCCGTATGGTTGGTTTTCGCCTTGCCGCTTTTCATTTTGGACCACACCGCGCTGCTCATCCAGTTTGGCCTGGTCAATCGCGCCGATGAGGTGGCCCATGCGGTCGGATTCCATCCAAAGGACCCGGTCAAGCGCCGAGGTCGGGACGTTTTGAAAATAGTTTGTGCGGTCCCGGTTTGTGGTGCCGTTGAGATCGGTTGCGCCAGCCTTCTCAAGCGGTCCAAAGTAGTCTTCATTGTGATTCTCGCTACCGTTGAACATCAGGTGCTCGAAAAGGTGTGCAAACCCTGTTTTTCTGACCTTTTCCTTTTTCGAACCGACGTGGTACCAAACATTGACCGCCACGATTGGAGCCTTGTGGTCTTCGTGGACCACGAGCGTCAAGCCGTTTTCGAGGATAAATTGTTCATAGGGAATGTCGAGACTCTTGTCTGAGTCCGTGTCAATTTCTGCAGCCCCAATTGGGGTCGTGCACAGAGTGAGGGCGATAAGCCAGATGATTGCTTTGCTCATGAATGCCTCCTGAGGAATGTTCTTGCTTGAATTGAGATTTTGGTAGTGAGAAAAAATTTCGGAAAAACCAACGATAAATTCCAACTTACGAAGGCTTTAAATAATTTGTTCCGGTCCACCGATAACCTAAATGGGTAATTGGGAACTTAAAATTTCAAAAAGTGTATGACTTTCCTACACCGGTGGTATAATTCTTTAGAAAACAGATGATTGCCGGATTCTGCAAACAGTGACTGAGAGACGTACTCTCTAGTACAAAATAAATTGCATTTCAGCGGTTTTGTGGCTAGATTCTTTTATGCACATCAGACAATCAACAGCAATATCGTGATGAGACACCCTTTACAGGTTTGAAATGGATTTTCCAAAGCTCGAAAAGTTTGAAATCAAGTCAAAAATACGGCACAAAGCCTGCTTCACACTCTATGAGGCACTTGACCGCGAAAGCAGCTACCCTGTTCACCTAAAACTGCTTGACCCGAAGCTAAATGGCAACGAAGGCCATGTCGCCAACTTCCTGGGCGGGGCGCGGATTATCAAGCATCTCAACCATCCCAATATCTGCAGAGTGCTCGAGCTAGGGCAAGAACAGCGGGCTGGATATTACTACGTGGCCAGCGAGCCCACCCAGTTGGATTCACTCAGCGCCCTGATTCTTGATGAGTTTTCACTCTCTTTAGAAGATCTGCTCGATATCTTTTCAGTTCTTGGCAAAACCTTGCGCTACGCCCATTTGCACGGCTTGGTGCATGGCTTCCTGAACCCGGATTCCATCTATGTCAAACCGGATGGCGCCATCAAGATCGACGACTTCGGGTTTAGCTGGTTCATCCCGTCTCTGTTTGAGCAAAATGATGCCGATGCTCTGTATCTGACAAAATACATTGCGCCGGAGTTTCACAGTCAGGGCGAGATAGCGGATGGGCGCAGTGACATCTATTCTACCGGCATTATTCTGTACCAGCTTCTAAGCGGACAGCATCCGTTCGAAGGCAAGACCATTGATTCGATAAAAGCCAGACATTTGCAGGGCGGCCTGCCGCCAATTAATCTTGAAGAGATGGGGCTGCCGGCGTCTCTGGAGGGCATTGTCAAGAATGCGGTTTGCAGCAACCGTGAGCTGCGATTCCAGAACGTAAAAGAGTATCTGCAGGCGCTTGCTTCTGTTACCAGTGGAGGGTCCGCATTAAAACGACCTGACCGCGAGAATGAAGTCGAGATTGCGTTTGCGCCAGAGCAATCGGAAAAGTACTTTGCCTCGGGAGAACTGCCCGAATCAGAAGAAGGAGTTTCGGGCTTTGACTTCGACGCATCTGAGTCTATCTTCAAGAAAAAGTACGCCGTTACCGGGTTTGGCGCTCTCTTCCTCGTGGTCCTGATTCTGTTTGTGACAAACTACATCCCATCGTTCTTTGGCTCTGATTCAGATTCCAACGGCGGTCTGCAGGACTACAACGCAAGCACCGAGGTTCTGATGCACAGCACGGGCTCATCGGTGACCGACAGCATTTCAGGTCAGAATAACAGTGATCCCAACTCGCACCCAAGCATCTATGATCAGTTCGCCAGTGAGGACAATGGCACGGACAGCGATGATTTGCTGGCCGCCGAAAGAAATACCACGAAACCACCGCCAGCGAAGATCTACAGATCTAAGGCGGGCGCGCCCAAAACAACCGCGAACTCAGCCAAGCCAAAGTCACCACCGGTCACGACTGCTCCTGAATCCACGACACCGGCCACCAAGCGCAAGGTAGCCAGTAAACCACCGGATGAGATCGCTACCAAACCCAAACCAGCTACCAAACGAACTCAGCCACCGAAACCGGCCCCGGTGAAAACTGCGACGGTCAATGTTGTCGTAAAATCAAACAACCAGCCGATAGACGCCAACATTTTCTTTGACAACCGGTTTGTTGGCAAGACCAGCAAGAGAGGCACGCTTGCCGTACCGAAGCTGCAGCTTACCAGGACCTACACGGTAAAGATCTCGAAGGAAGGCTACTCCACCACAAATCAGCGCGTCAAAATCACTGCTAGCACGCCTAGTCTTAGCTTTGATATCAAAGCCAGGAATGACCTGTTTGGCACAGTCCTGATTGATGCCGTCCCGCGTGCGGATGAAATTTACATCGACGGCCAGAAACACACAGGGCCAACTCCGGCACGGGTTTCCTTGAAGAGCGGCAGACACACCATTCGTCTCGTCAACGCCAAACTAAAAACCAGCCATGAGCAGAAGATCGACTTGAAAATCGGCCAGGTTTTTCGAATCAAACATGATTTCACCAAAAAGGAGACCGGACGCGTGGCTATCTCACTCAAGAATGCCGCGCAATATGGCTTTGGATATGTTTGGGTCGATGGCAAAATCTGGCACGAGAAGCATAACACAACCCCTCTCGAGGTCAAGCTGACCGCCGGATCGCATACAATCGAAGTCAAGCGTGATGGTTTCAATTCCGTGCCGAAGGATGTTATCGTCAAGGTGGAAAAGGGGCAGACTAAGTATGTCTCATTCTCATTTATGAAAACTCAGCGGAACTAGATCACTGCTGTAAATCGAAACTGTAAATCGCAATCCCTGTCACGATGAGTTCTTGTGACAGGGATTTTTTTGTTCTGGTGGCAGCAGGTCAGAATCGAACCGAGCCGAGACTGCGAAAGAAGTTGGGGAACAAGACAACTGTGCAGCCTCGGCATGGGTCACGATTAGGACTCAGGTTTATGGGTTCGAATCCGCCGCGAGTTCCGGCATCTGAGTAGCGGATGCCTCACTATCTGCTGAACTGAGAGCAACCGATGCCCAGATCTTAAACGGCTCTGGCCCTTCGGGTCGCTGCCCCATCCGTCCGCCCTGGCCACCGCCCCTGCGTCCACCAGAACCACCGCGTCCGCCACCAAATCCGCTCGGACGCCCTCGGGATCCGCTGTTTTGCATCTGCTCACGCATCTTTTTGCGGTCGAATTGTGCCGTTTCAAAACCGACTCCAATGGGTTTGCCGGGCTTCGCTTGAATGGCAAAGGGATGGTCGTCGCTTTTGTGCAGCGGCACCTTGATTTCGTAGACCAGCCCATCCTGCATGTCGCCGACCTTGACTTCGATGCCTTGCGCTTCTTCTACTCTGAGTAGTCGCGGCTCTTCTTCGCCGGGCAGCGTGAGTTCCAGGTTGACTAACGATTTCTGGAAGTGCTCTTTCATGGCTTCAAGATCCTGGCTCTGTCCACGGCCGCGGAGCATGATGCCCAAATCCGTCATCCCCACCGGGAATTTTACGCCGAACGACCGGTCTTTTCCGCCGTTTGGGTCGAGCCAGAGGCGAAAACCCATTGCCATAAATTGCGACTGCACCTTGCGGTCGGTGGTGGTCATGCTGACGTAGAGGTATTCGTCATCGTTGAAAAAGCCAAGCGCGACATTCTTGTTTTCGATGAATGAGACGCCGCCGTCCCATTCGGTTTGGGCGCCGTCCACTTTGATTTGTCGGTCGGCCCACTGACTGCTCAGTTTCGTGCTCCCGCCGCAGCCAAGGGCCATTGTCGCGAAAAGCGTGAAAAGGGTGGTGATTCTCATGAGATTCATGCTGACTCCTGTTGATTTGTGTCGGCTTGCACGGCGACGGTGGACCGCAGGTTCGTTGGCGAATCGAACCTTAGACTGCTTTGGAGATGATTTTATTCCCTGCGCGAAGAAAAAGTTCGTGTCATGGCCTGCTGTTTCGGCTGCGTGATCTGTGGCACCGCCACGCCCCGGAGATTTCTGCTTGACATGGCTCCGACCATTCGTTATCTTGACTGCATTCCTGCAACGAAGCAGGGACCGGTTTGCAATCTATTCATGCCGCACCAAAGGAACTCATCAGTGAGCAAAGATCCCAGAATAGGCACCACGGTAGCAAACTACAAGATCGAGAGTTTGCTCGGCGGTGGAGGCATGGGTGTGGTTTACAAGGCCACCGACACCAGGCTTAACCGGGTCGTGGCCCTGAAGTTCATGCCCGCCAGTTTGAGCATGGATGAGCAGAGTAAGGCTCGGTTTGAGCATGAGGCACAAGCTGCTGCTGCACTCGACCATCCACGTATCGGGACAATTCACGGTATCGGCGAGACTGACAGCGGTGAGTTGTTCATCGCCATGGCTTACTATGACGGCCCGACGCTCAAGAATCGAATCGATAGCGGCAATTTGTCCGTCGATGAAGCCTTGACATTTGCACGCCAGATTGCAAACGGTCTCAAGGAGGCCCACGACAACGGCGTTGTACACCGAGATGTGAAACCGGCAAATGTCGTCATTACCCGGGATGGCTTCATAAAGATTTTGGATTTCGGGCTTGCGAAACTGGGTGGGTTGACCCGCATCACGGCGCCGGGAACTTCGATGGGAACGCCCGCCTACATGTCGCCGGAGCTGGCCAAGGGGCTCGAGGCTGACCACCGGTGTGACATCTGGGCGTTGTGCGTCATCATGTATGAGATGTTCACACGGCGCATGCCCTTCACCGGCCAGGACCAGATGTCCATGATGTACAACATCGTGCATGAGCAACCGGCCCCGATTGCTGCAAGCAGCGACCTGCCCATCGGACTGCTATCCTTTTTCGATAAGGCCTTCAACAAGAATATTGATGAACGTCATGCCTCCATCGAAGAGCTGCTGACAGATCTCGACTTGATTCAGGCAGATCTCAAGCCCAACACCGACGCCGTGAAGACGGTGATTATGAAACCTTCGCCAGCGTCGGGCGCCACGACTTCGGGGCCGCCACCCGCGAAATCCAAGAAGCCTCTGCTATTGGTGGCCGGATTAGCCGTGGCTGCGGCCGTGACGGTTTTCTACCTTGGGCGTTCTGCTGGTCCGCCAACCGCCAACCGCCCGACAGATTCTGACTCAACTCAGTCAATTTCTTCTATTCAGGACTCGGCCTACGTCTCCGCGCAACACGGCGAAACGACACAATCGGCGGCCATAGATGCGGACAAGCTGGCTGCCGCAGAAGTTGACTCGGCGGATGAGCCAGTTTCTCGGCCTGCCGAAACCTTGCCGCTCCTGGCCAATCAGAGTGGTGATGAAATTCAAGCCCAGCCGGTAACCGCAGGTCTGATCGTGACTTCGAAACCGGCTGGCGCCAGCATTTATCTCAACGATTCGCCCTCCGGCCAGAAGACTCCTTTTACGTTTTCAGGGTTGGTTGCTGGTAACTATGAAGTGCGAGTCGTACTCGATGGATTTCTGGCAGATTCATCTCAAGTACAGTTGGTCTCCGGCAACGAGCCACTCGGCTTCACCTTGGTAGAGGAGCAGCAAGCGACGTTGTCCGTTTCCGCCGTGATTCAGCGCGGAGAAACAGAATCAATGGCCTTTCCCGAGATTTTCATCGACGGGGAACCTGTTGGTCAGGCGCCCCGCTCGGTGCAGCTCAAAAAAGGCGAACATGAGGTGGAAGTGAAACTGTTTGTCGGTGGCTCGACGAAAAGCTCCCGCAAAACGGTTGTCGTGCGGAGTGGCGAGCAGCATGCTGTCAAGTTTGAATTCAATCAGGAATAAGGTTCTGAAATTGGCGGTGTGGGCATCGCGACACGCCACCTGAAATAGCTAATTCTGCGAGTCAAACCAGGAGAAAGCCATGAAAACAATGAGATTCTGGGTATTCGCCGGCGCCGTGATGCTGACCGCTGCAAATGTGTCGGCCAGCGGCAATGTCGAGTTGGATGAAGCCATCGGCTATTTCAACAACGGCCGGTTTGAGCGCGCCGTGGATTTGCTCGAACGGCTGCTCACCACCAGAACGTTGGCGCAAGGTGATTACCAGCAAGCCAATGAGTACCTGGCCGTCGCCTACCTATCCAAAGATGAGGCTGCCAGGGCGCGAGCCCTCTTTGCCGAAGTCTTGAAGAAATCTCCCGACTACCGCCCTAACGACCGCTGGTGGCCGCACCAACGATTTATGGCCGAGTATTTTAAGGCCCAAAACGAGTTTGGCGAAAGCCCGGAGGCCGCCGGCAAGGGGCCTGGCATCAAAACCATCGCCATCATGGATTTCGAGAACAACTCGGTTGAGAATTTTGACAAGTACAAGAATCTTGGCAACGCGCTCGCCAAGATTGTGATCAGTGATTTTTCCGTTCTGAGCCAGTTGAAAGTTGTGGAGCGCGAGCGGCTGCAATACATCCTTGATGAGTTGGAACTGACTTCAAAAACAGTAGGGGGCGCCGGTGTCGTCGATCCGGCCAGTGCGCCGCGCATCGGCAAGCTGCTCGGCGCGCACACCTTCGTTTTTGGCAGCTTCATTCAAGTCGGCAAAACCTTTCGCATCGATGCCAGTCTGGTGAAAACCGAAACTAGTGAGATTCTTAAGACTTTTTCGGTCGAGGGCAAGCCTGACGAACTCTTCGAGCTGGCCAAGAAACTGACTTTGAAAATCACCCAAGGTCTGGATGTCGAGATAGAGAAAGCTGAACGGAAGGACCTGGACAAGCTTGGTGAACGGGACATCCCAATCGAGGCGGTAGCGCTTTTTGGCGATGCGATGTCAAAAGCGAATCAGGAAAAATATGGCGACGCCTTGAGCAGTCTCGAGCAAGCGCTGGCGCATGCACCCAATTTCAGCAAAGCGCAGCAGATGCGGGATGTTCTCAAACCTCTGGCGCTGGCGGCCAAGAGCTGAAAAAATATGGCGTGGAGATTTTCGTCGTTGCCGCAGATTCAGTTCCTGCTGCTGACAGTATTGCTTTTCAGTTGCGGCTCAAACCAGGCCGGTCGCGGCCATTCCCGGTTTTTCGAGCAAGGCGATTGGGGATTGGCTATCGTCCAGTTGCGCGAATTGGAATCGCAAAACCCGGACGATGCCAGAATCAAGCGTGATTTGGGCATCTCCTACTACAAGAGCGGCCAGATTGGCGAGGCGATCCGGAAGCTCGAGCAGTCAGAACGCCTGGCTAGCGGTGACCCGCGAACCTTGCTTTTTTTGGGGCTCGGCCATGAAACTGCCGGAGCCCTTCAGGAGGCTGCCGTAGCCTACCGCCGCTGCCTGGCTCTAAACCTGAACGAGAATGTCAGCCTTGAGTTGCCGGTGAGGATAGCAGAACTAGAAACTCAGGCGTTCGACGATGAGGTGCGTTCCAGGCTTTCCGAATCCGGGAATGCTGGCTCTGCGCCGCAGGCCAATTCTCTGGCCGTTCTGCAATTTCGCAATCTCTCAAACTGGCTGGAGCTTGAGCCCGTGCTCCTCGGCCTGGCGGAGCTGATTGCGCGGGACTTGAGCAAAGTCAATGTTCTCGCAGTCGCCCCGCAAAAAAAACTGGATGTGCTTCTCGATGTGATGAATTTCGACATTTCACAGTTGTACGACAAGACCAGAATTTCTGAGACGGGCCGATTGCTGGGTACGCGGCAAGTCATCTCCGGTGGCATCGAGAGAACCGGGCAAGCAACTATTAGCCTGACCGCTGCAGTGGTCGATGCGCGTACTGGAAAGCTGAATGGCGACGGCGCGCGCGCCAGTGGCCGCCTCTCCGAGTTACTCACTTTGCAGAAGAATCTGGTTTTCGACCTGCTGGCGGACCTGCAGGTGACTCTGAATTCTCGCGAACGTGAGGCGGTCAATTCTCCTGCTACCACTAGCATGATGGCGTTCATCGCGTTTTGCAAGGGCGTGCATTTTTTGAACGCAAAACAGTTTGCGTCTTCACGGGAGCAGTTTGAAATCTCCCTCAAACATGACCCGGGATTCGAACTTGCCCGTCAGCACCTTGCAACTATCCCTTTGAAGCGATTGAGCGTCGGCGAGTTGGAACGGCTTGCGTGGTGATGACTCATCGCTGATTGCGAACCCAACAGGGTTGCGCCTTTAAAATCAAATGTCTATTTTCGGTGACCGGAGGTTACTCGGCCAAGCACACCGTTCAAGCAAACAATCACAACCTATGGAGCGAGGAGATGAAAAACATGAACCGCAGGGTGGTTCGACGCAGTTCGACCATGCTGTTCTCCGCATTTATTATCCTGTCCGCCTGCGCTGGCGGCCCTTATCAACAAGGCGTCAATCATCTTAAGAAGAGCGAATTCGATCAGGCCATCGGGCTTTTGCAGCAGGCCGAAGTAGAGAAGCCTCAGGATGAACGTATCAAGCGTGATTTGGGCGTCGCCTACTACAAAGTCAGGCGGTTTGACGAGGCCATCGAGAAATTGCAGCAAGCCGACACCCTGCACGCTGGTGACGGCAAAACCATCTTCTACCTGGGCCTGGCATACGAAAAACAGGGAACGCTGGACAAGGCCATCGACGCCTATAAAAGCTACGTCAAGCTGAGCAGGTCAAAAGACTTCCGACTCGGCATCTCGATTCGAATCAAGCAACTGACTCACCAGCAGGTGCGGCAGGCGGTGGCGGAAGCCCTGGCACAGGAGCAATCGATTCAGGTTGACGCCATCCCGACGAACTCAGTGGCGGTGCTCTACTTTCAGAATCTAAGCTCGTCGCCGGAACTGGATCCTCTCAAGAAAGGGCTGAGCCAGATGTTGATCACCGACCTGGCCAAAGCTAAACAACTGACCGTTGTGGAGCGCCTGCGCCTGCAAACGCTGCTGCAAGAACTTAAGCTCGGCACGACCGGCATGGTGGAGGCAGGCAGCGCCCCTCGGGTCGGGAAGTTGATCGGCGCCGGCAAGCTGGTGCATGGCGGCTTCACGGACCTGCAGGATGAAAACCTGCGCATCGACGCCTCGCTGGCCGAGGCTGCGAGCAACGAACGTTCAGACCTCGAGGAAATCACCGGCAAGCTGAATTCCATTTTTCAGTTGGAGAAAGATTTGGCGTTCAAGATTATCGACGAGCTTGGTGTAACGCTGACTCAGGAGGAGCGCGAGGCGATTCAGAAGATTGAGACCGAATCTCTGCTGGCATTGATTGCCTACTCGCGCGGCTTGGACTTCGAAGATCGGGCCATGTTCTCGGAAGCGAAGACTGAGTACCAGAAAGCCGTTCAAATCGACCCGGGTTTCGGGCTGGCAAAACAAAGCCTTACAGATGTCGATATTGCGCAGAAAGCCGCGGCCGCGCCGGCCACTTCTACCAGCGAGTTGGAGACGGAATTCGAGTCTGAGGCTGGCGATGCCTCTGGCTCAGCCAAAGCCTCCAGATTGGTGAACAGCAGTTTTGCCGCGCAAACCGGCCAGGTGCCGCAGGGCGACAACGACACACGCGAACCTCTGCAGGAAGCTACCGGCAGCGACAACGCCACACTTAACAATGCCGTGGTTCCCATCCGGGTGCCTCTGCCACCATCAAACTAGCGCGTTTGCAAGCGAAGAAATGGAGCTGCGACAAATGAAAAAACTACTATTTTTCCTGACTGCGCTTGTGGTGAGTTCACCCCTGAGCGCTCAGATAAACCAGATGGAATTTATTCGCCACCAATACCTGAAGCCGGGCTTTCACTTCAAGATGTGGGATTTTGATGATGGCGCCGGACTCAGCAAATACATCCAGCTTGCCGCGCCCGTGACTTATTCCATGGCGCTCGGTCCCCGGCTGGGCATCGATGTCATCACTTCGCCGTTCCTGGCCAATATCGAGCAGACAAACGGTGACAACACCGAGTTTCATCACGCCAGTGACACGTTTGTGCGCGGGTCAGTTGTGCTCGGTGACAATCTCGCGTTGCTGACGGTCGGCGTCGGTGTTCCGACCGGTGAGACTGAGCTGAACGGCGAGGATTTCGCAATGGCTGGACTGGCCGCAAACCGGCCGCTGGCGAACCCGGTTTCGAGTTTTGGCACAGGTTCGAGCCTCACTCTTGGACTGGCAGTTGCACAGGAGTTGGGCGACTGGGTTGTCGGCGCCGGCGTTGGCTATGCCCGCCGCAATGAGTACGAAGCCACTTTCCAGAACACCACCCTGGATATCAAACCTGGAGACGAGCTCAATCTCACGGTTGGTGTGGAGCGCGAGTTCGATTTCGCTGGCGGCAACGCCCGCTTTCTGGCTGACATCGTCTACTCCAGCTATTCCGAAGATGAGTTGAACGGCCAGCCTTTCTATGAGGCTGGCGGCAAAGTAGCCGCACGTGGACAACTTCGTCTGCCGCTCGGTATTTTCAATCCGCTGGTGCTTTCCGTGACGCAGCGGTGGCGTGGCGACAACGCCTCCACCAACGCAGCCCTGGTTGAAAACGGCAGCGAGCTTGACTTGCGCGCCACTTTCTATTTGGGAAGCAATTCGTTCAAATTCAAGGGCTTGGTGCAGTCCCAGAACTTTGGCGACACGGTGGACGACAGCGGCGGTGCGAACATCTTCGGAGTCGGTGGCGGTTTCGTGCTCAACCTGTCGCGCCACTTTACATTTGACCCGACTTTCATTTACCACCAGGGCACGCTCAATCTCGGTCCCGATTCGGAAATCGATATCACAGGGCTCGAGGCAAGAGGCGGATTTGCGTTCCGCTTTTAATCACTGATCGAGGGAGATTATCATCATGCGACGTTCAAGCAAGTTTCTTCCATGGCTGACACTGCTAGTCGGGTTTGCGGTGGGCTGTGGCGAAAAGCAGGATCTCATCAACAATCCATTTATGCCGGCACAGATTCAGGTGCAACTGGCATTTCCGGACCTGAGCGGCGGGAGCAGCCGCTCAGGCCTATCGACTCAGGCCATTGACAACGTTGAGGTCTCGGTGATAGATGTTTTCACCCGGGAGGTCATTGTCCGCCTGCAGCAACTCGAAATTGTCCCCGACCCGCTGCTTGGGACGAATGTGGCACAGGGCGATCTCAGCATTCCGATCACCGGTGACCTGCAGTCGTTTCAGATTCTGGTGTTCGCGACCGACATTGCTAGTTCTGTATTTCTAAGTGGCGCCTCGAACCTGAGCCTGACACCTGGAGAAATCCGGCAGGTGCCGGTTTTTATCCAGCTGCGGGCCCCGACACCGATTTCCGGCAGCGGCACGGCCACGGCTTCGTCACTCTATCAGGGAGGCGCCTTCCCTGCCGAATTTGGGGTCGATCTTGCTTTTGGCACTTCATGGTTTTCTGGCGGCTCGGTGGCGGATGGCGATACTTCGACTTACACGTGGACCGCAGGTTCAGATTTGTTTATCGCTGCCTGCGCAATCTTCAACAACTCTGAGAATGACAATCTCAGTTTTCGCAATGGCTTTGGCTTTGGCAAGGTGGTGTTTCAGGTGTACAGCGGCCCCAATGCCACCGGCACTGTGCTTTTTCAGGAAACCGTGGACTATCCGCGAACTGCCGCACTGCCGGCGGTCGAAGTGGCGCCGCTTATCACTGGGCGGTCGATCCATCTCAAGCTCAGCGGCCACGAGAATCCTGATCGTGCCGGGTTTAGTGAGTTGTTGATTATCAGTAATTAGACTCAATTCAAACGCAGCTGAAGACGCCCTGAGTCGCAGCTCGAATGATGCGGCCCGGGGCGTTTTTCGTTTCAACGCAACATCAAGTCTCGCGCTAATTCTCCTTTCCGCGCACTCATCATTCGTAACGCAATGTTGCCCGGATTCGTTAAAGCGGCCAATGATTGAAGAAGAGCGGTTGGGTTTCTTCCGAAAGGCCAGGCCTTAACACGCCAGCACGGATTCACTGGGGACGGCTTGAAGGAAACCGTCAGGCGCTTGTCTAGTCGCTAGAATCGATGGTCTGCCAATTGGGGCCAGATTTCTTGCAACGAACGGTGCGGCATTCGGCAGATGCTAACGGGCACATCGTTCTCCCGGGCGACTTCATGAGTGATGGTCGCCGCGATCATAACTTCGGCACAGTTGCTCGCGATTCGATGTTTTGGAATGCCTACTGTTAACAAAGTCTGTGCGGGTTTTTCCCCTGGCCCCCAGAGATAGTAGCTGCCATGTAGACTGACCACTTGTGGCAGACCATATTTCTCGCTATAGTACTCCAAGGCACCGGCTTGCCCATAGTTTCCGGCCAGGATGACACAGGTTTGTTGCTCTTCCTGATCCAGCTGATGGTAGACCTCGGCGACGTTTTCGGCCTGCTCTTCCCAGCCGAACATATCAGCGTAATCCTGCGGGATGTCGTGCAGTTCACCGCGTTCCCAGCGCAACGGTTCGACCAGCCCGAGATTGTCAGCCATAAAAGCGGCGTACTTTTTGAACGTCTCAATTGGAAGAATTGGCACGCCGTACGGAATCGTGGGACTGTTGTTAATAATAATCCAGATGGGTATAGCGTAGCGTAACCAGGCACGTTTCGGCGACGTCAGCAGTTTCTCAAATTGGCAACCACCGGCCGCAAACAGCATTGGGTAAGCTGGCAGCAGATAGTAGGCTTTCCCACTCAGAGAGAGCAGCGCTAGCAAGACCACGAGGTAGATCCAGCCAATGGCCCTGAATTGCCAACCATTCTCCGCCCACAGGAAAAAGTACAATCCCGCCAGCCAAACCGGAAAGGCCCACAAGGTCATCAGAAGCTGCATCAGCATGAAACCCAGCGGTTCGACATGCGCCAAGTGGCTTTTGCTCAGATCAGCCATGTGCGTGATGAGCGGCCAGCCGTGATTTGTCTGCCAAAGGATATTCGGCAGCGCCATCAGCAGAGCGATGCCGGTGGCCAACCAGGGCCATTTCGTCAGGAGTATGCGGCGGCTTCCCGTTGCAGCCAGACCGACCAGCAGACCGACGCAGAACAGCAGCATGGTGTACTTCGCCAGAATGCCCACGCCAATGACCACGCCGAGCACCAGCCAAAGCCTGAACTCCTCTTCCTTCAGTATCCTGATTAAGAGGTAGGCTGCAAGCGTCCAGAAGAACTGGTCGAAGGTTACGGGTTGGAAGAGCATGTTTGATCGCAGGAAGGCCGGCGAGAACATGAACGCCAACGTCGCCAGAATCGCCGCAAAGCGACCGCCGTCGAGCAGTCGCACCATCTTCCAAATGAGCACCACCATGAGTGCCCCAGTGAGCGCCGGAAAAAAGCGGTAAGCGAACAGTGAGTCACCGAACAGCAGATTAGCAAACCAGGCCACGCCCCCGATGAGCGGCGACACTTCCAGGTAACCCCAGTCGAGCCGCCTACCCATGGCGATGTAAAGGAATTCGTCGCGATGGAAGCCGAATTCGCTGTTTGCGAGAAGCGGCAGAAGGAATTTTACAAGGGCGATAGGAAACAGCATTACTGTGTCGTCACCGGGCCGGATACGGTCGATGAATTGCCTTATCATCAAGTTGTTCTCCAATAGGTAGTGTATTCGAAAGCGGGATTTGAGTAAGTCGGATACCATTCGCTGGGATTGAGAATCTCCGAATCGTAGTAGCCGACGGACGGGAATTCCGGGTTGAGATGCCCGGTTTCAAACTCCCAGGGTTTGACCTCACGCACCCAGGGTTAGCTGCTGTAGCCCGATGGTTCTCGGGTCGATCAAGTATTCGATGCGGTACTCGGTGGCGTGGCCAGGGCGTTTTTCGTTTCAAGGAGATGTCAAGTTTGGCAATACTTCTCCTCACCTCCCTTATTCATAACGCAACGTTTCAACCGGATTCGTCAACGCGGCCCGGATTGCCTGCGAACTGACGGTCAAGAGCGCAACCAGAACGGCGGCCAGAATCGCCAGCAGCGAGGTCGTCCAGTCGATTTCGATCCGGTAGGCGAAGAATTCTTGCAGGAACATGTTCATCAGAAAATGGGCGAGCGGCGCGGCAACAATTCCGCCGAGAATGACGAGTTTGACAAAGTCCTGCGACAACAGCCCGACGATATTGCGAACAGTCGCGCCTAGCACTTTGCGCACGCCGATCTCCTTCGTGCGCTGTTCCGCCGCGAAAGCCGAGAGCCCGAAAAGACCCATGCAGGCGAGAAAAATAGCGATGCCGGAGAAGGTGGTGACCACGCGAAAGGCTTGCTGCTCCGATTCATACAATTGCTCGATGGTGTCGTCGAGAAACTCATATTTGAACGGGTAGACGGGTTCGTATTTCTGCCAGGTCTTTTGCAGGAAGGCAAGCGTCTCCGGGATGTTCTCGGGCCGGATCGTCACGGCAATCTGGTGGAAGAAGCGCGGCCAATGGCTGAAGATGAGCGGCTGGATTTCATCATGCATCGAGGCAATGTGAAAGTCTTTCACGACGCCGATGATTTCCCCGACCATGCCCCTGATGCCGATCAATAGTTTCCTGCCCACCACGTCTTCCGGTCGCACTGCGCCGAGCCGTTTTGCCAGCGTCTCGTTGACTACAAAGGTCTGGGCGGAGTCGGTCGCGAACGGATTCGAATGGCTGCGGCCGGCAAGCAGTGCCATCCCAAACTGGTCGAAATAGTCGAAATCGACGAAACTTAACTGCACGCTGAATCGGTCTTTGCCATCCCGGCCTTGTGGATAGGCTGAGGTGTCGAAGCTGTATTCGCCGATGGGCGTCTTAAAACCGGCGCTGGCCTGCAACACGTTGGGGTGGCTCAGGAGGTCGCGTTTGATTATCTCTGATTTCTTGTAGGTTTCGTCCTCGAACATCATGATCGCTATCGTCAGATCGCGCTTGAAGCCGAGGTCGGTGTTCTGCATGAATTGCAGTTGCTGTTTGATGGTCAGGGTTCCGAAGATGAGGCCGATGGAAATCGCAAACTGCGTCACTACCAGGAAGCGCCGGAAATAAAGCGGCCATTTCGACTGTGTCTCGAGGGTTTTCGTGCCTTTCACGATCGCCATGGGCCGGAAAGCCGAAAGAACCAGCGCCGGATAGATACCGGAGGCCAAACCGACCACCAGCGCCAGCCCGGCCAGGAAGCCCAGGACATCGGTATTCTCGCGCAGGACAAAGTCAATTTCGCGGCCCACTAGCTGTGAAAAATAGGGAAGGGCCGCCTCGAGCAATGCCAGCGACAGAGTCATTGCAAGAAAGACGATGATCAACGATTCTCCCAGGAACTGGCGGGTAAGCTGCCCGCGAGCCGCCCCCAGAACTTTGCGAATACCGACTTCCTTTGCACGCCGGCTCGACCGTGCCGTCGATAGATTCATGAAGTTGATGCAGGCAATGAGCAGCAGGAAAATGCCAATCGCTGCCAGGATAATCAGGTTTGAGACGAAGTTGTTCGTACTGATCTCATCTTCGTTGTGCGCGTGCAGGTGGATAGACGTCAGCGGTTGCAGGAAAAGCTTGCGGGAGCGATTTGGGCTTTTCCTGGTGTTGCGCGTCATCAGATCAGAAAGGCGCTGCTCGAACGCCTGCGCTTCGAGATTCTCCGGCAGCAGGAAAAACGTGTAGTTGTCAGAGTAAGCGCCCCATTGATCCAGGGCGACACCGTAAAGGTCTTCGTTCAACACTTTGTAGGAAATAACGAAATCGAACGTGAAATGGGAGATGACCGGGACATCCTGCACGACACCAGTCACCTTGAAATCGTACTTGTTGTTGAGCCGCACCGGTTTGCCGAGCGGGTTCTCGTCGCCGAAGTATTTCTGCGCCGCCGATTGTGTCAACACGATGCTGCTTGGTTCGTCAAGAAGGCCCTGCGCGCCGCCGTGCACTATGGCAAAGGTGAATATGTCGAAGAAATCGGGGTCAGCATATATGACGTCGTCTTCGAGAATGCGCTTGTCGTTTGCCTCGATCAGGTTCTCAAAGCCAAAGTACACACGACTGACCTTTTCGATTTCCGGGTAGTCGAGCCTTAACGCCGGCGCTAGCGGCACGGGTGTCTGAGAGTAGTTGGTGATGCGGTCCGGATAGGTGTTTTCCACCGCGACCCGGTAAATGCGATCCGCGTTTTCGTGAAAGCGGTCGAAGTTCAACTCCTGCCGGATGTAGAGCGTGATCAGCAGGCAGCAGGTCAGGCCAATTGCCAAACCGGAGATATTGATAAACGAGTAGGCCTTGCTTTTCGCCAGAGTTCTAAGGGTTACTTTGAGATAGTTCTTTAACATGGTTGTGCTCCGGTCGGAATAACTGATTTGCAGGGCCGCCGGTTTCCGCGGCCGCCGTCCTTGAAACAACCAGCCTTCTGGACAAGAAGTGTGCCAGTGGTCGCGTACATGCCTGAATGGCGAGGAATGAATCAGGTTGGGTGCGAGAAGTATCCGGCTGGATAACAGCGAGTGTTCGAATTCGAACAGAGGAGCAAAGAATAGGTTGTGGCGCCGGCCAATGCTGCTGCGAGATCTTGCCAAAATGACGATTGTCTTGCGGCACATAGAGACTTGAATTCATCGACAGCCGGAATTGCTGTCAAAAAGGTGGCGAGGTTTCCGCTACTACTGCTTTCGTATGACCCCAACCACCCGAGGGTCAGCTTTGCCTGCACCCGCATAGTAGAAATACACGAAAACACTGTTTGTTACTTGTGCCTCGTTGCGCTGCGTCCTGATTTCTACTGAGAAGATTTTGTCTTCTTCCTTCTTGAACGTATTCTCTGCGAGCATCTCGTCGAAAAAGCCCTCGCCGTTTTCAGAGATCAAGATGGCCGGTTCATCCACGGCGGACTGCCGGTGCAAGCCTTTGTCGATGCACGAGAGGGTGCAGATGTATTTCGTCCCTTCTGCCGATTCGAGATTACCGTCGATGGCCAGGTCGTTGAAGGCCAGAATCAACCGGTCGCCCTGGCGTTCGAATCTGAATTTGTCCACCGGGTTCATGCGTTCGAACCAGTAGCGACCAACCTTGTCGCGACGCTCGATCATGGTCTTGATCAGATATTCCTGCGCGGCCGGGTCCGGCATCTTTGCAGTTTCGACAATGACGCGGATTTGCTCGTCGGTGAACGCCATGACAATCTTGGCGCCCCAGAAGGCATCGCGGTAGGTCGTGTATTCGAACGCGGGATTCGCGTAGGTTGGATACCATTCTCCGGGATTGAAAATCTCGGACTCGTAATAGCCGACCGACGGGAACTCCGGGTTGAGATGGCCGGTCTCAAACTCCCAGGGTTTGACCCACGCGCCCAAGGTCAGCCACTGCAGCCCGATGGTTCTCGGGTCGATCAGGAATTCGTTGCCATACTTGGGAGCATGCGGGATGATGTTGTTGCTGCCGAGCGTCGAGCCCATGTCCAGGACATAGTGTTTGATGTATTTGTTGCCAGTCTCCGGATGCGTCGCATAAACTGCGAGTGTGTTTGCCGCCCGCCTGTCCTCATCGCTGAGCCATGAGCCGATCGTGCGCAAACCGCGAATTTCGCGCCGGTGTTCGTGATTGACGCGGTCGTTCGGATCGTCGTTCCGCCGGCCCCGGAAATTCCAGATGCCGACCGGCTTGCCATCCACATATTTGCTCGCCAGGGCCCGGATGTGGCCATCTTTTGTGCGCGGAATAGGATCGACCAGCGCTTTGAGATCAGCCGGGGTCATGGGCCGTTTGCTGCCACCCTCCGCGACTTTGGCGGTCTCGCCAATTCGGAAAATGGACGGGTCGAAGTATTCGACTGTGTTCTGCGGCACGTTGTAACCACAGGCGTAGAGAATCTTGGTGGAAATAACCTCAGCGGACGAGCCCATACCGACAAAGCGCGGCGCATCGAATTTCAGAATATAGTACTCGCCGTTCGCATCTTTGATGGTGAAGCCCGTGGTGCCGCCCTCGAACTTGCCGGCGACAATCGTCCAGGGGCCGTTTGGCTCGGGACCGTCGGTTACGTTTGGCCCTTTCTTGAGTTCTTCGATGGTCATGGGATTGTGGTAGTGACGATTGGTGTACCAGCTTGAGTTCGGCGCCTCGTCGAGAACGTTAATATTGTCCGCCGGCTTGCCTTTGACCAGGTGCAATCCCTTGCCAATTTTGCGGGCGCTCCAGTTCAAATCCAGTACCTTTTCAACTTGGTAGAAGAAGGTCATGTCGGCGAGATCCCAGATTTGATTCTCCTCCTTGTTGTCTGGCGTCGGGATGTTTTCCATGTCCGGGTCCACCGTTTTGACCGGCGCCAGGTTGAAGCGCGGCCCGCCGCAGGCAGTCAGCAGCAGGAAATGCATCGAAAGTATCGTAATGATCTGGAGGTTCTTGTTCATATTCTTACCGGTTTTCATCTCGAGTGATGATTCTAGAAATTGGGTGCGATCTGAAACAAGGCACGCCATTGTTCGCTGCTGCGTGCAAGCTCGATGCGCATGAGAAATCCCTTCTGTGACATGAAGCGTAGCCCGGTGCCATAAGAAGTGTGAAATTCTCCGAGCGCGATATCGCTAATGTCATCGTAAACTTGGCCCTGATCAACAAAAATGACGGCATCCCAGAGGTCCCAGACCGGGTAGCGGTACTCGAAATTAAACAGCAAAAGCCCGCGACCGCGAAACCGGTTTTGGTCGAAGCCGCGTAAGTTGGCGGCGTCTCCGAGCATGCTGAGTTCATAAAACGGGATTTCTTTTTCACCGTTTCTGGCGAGCTTTTCAAAAAGTCCCCGGACCGCAAGCCTACGATTCTTGGCCAGGAAAGGAATCGGAATGAACTGATTGGCTTCGATGGTGAAGCGGTTGAACTCGAAGCGGTCGCCGTTCACCTCGCGGTAGTAATTGTAGCCAAAACGAAGCAAGGGGCCGGAGAGCACGCGCGGGTGGCCGTTTCTGAAATTCAAAGTCAGAGCGCCGCCCACAGAAAACAGGCCGGTTTCGGCATCAGCGCCGGGAATGGTTGTTGGGAAGTTCTCCGCATTATCGTCATCACCTCTGTCGATTTCAGCGTTGCTCAAACTGGAAACCAGCCCAAGGCTTACCTGCTTGTTGAACGCGTAGCCCAGATTGGTCAGCACGCCGAATTCCCGGGTTTTATAGCTGGTTTCGTCGTCAGTGGTTGAGTTGTTTGCGTCGATGGAGGAGTTATCCATTTGCTCCTGCGTGATGCCCGGTGCGATGTAGAGCTTTTCCTCGGAGTCGTTGAAGTACTCCGCGGTGGCATCGAAATAGAAGGAGCTGCCAAACAAGGATGAGTCTTTGTAAGCCAGTGTCGCGGAATTGTTGTCGCCGGAGCTGTATAGTGCGCTCAAGCTGATTATCTTACGTTTGCCGAAGAGATTGCCATGAAATGCCGAGAAGCCTCCACCGGCTCCGGTATTGCCGCCCAGGCTAATCAATGGAAAGATCGCTGCGCTTTTTTCGTCGTTCAGGTAAAAGAAGTCAGTGACTTTTTGCGGGATACGATTCTGCTCCGCCCAGATTACCGTCTCGCCCAGCGGCGTCCAGGCCAGGCGCCAGACTTTTGCCGGCAGCGAGAACAAATGCGCCAACAGGCTCTTGTGGCTCCGGTAGGGGATTGTGTTTGGGTCAGGGTAGCTGCTGTCGTCTTCGACAGGTGTTTCTTTGGTCGTTTCGGACTGGGTCGTCCCTGTAGTTGCGCCAGCGCCGATGGCCGTTGATTGCGCCTTCTTTCCTTCCGCCGGCCCCGTGAGCGCGGAACCTGCAAGTACTAATGTGAGCAGTGCAGTCAATACCGGTATCCGGTTCGTCATAGGTTCTCCATGCTTTCTACTCGAATGCGCTTGTCCTGTCTTTCGGGGGAAAAGATAGTCAGGCAAAATGGCGAAAATTTGATATGGCGATTTCGGCCATCTTACTGAAATTGCAGAAAAGAAACAAGGGTTTTCTGCCGTGCGTCGACTTCTAAACTCCCGCCTGAATTGCGTCGATGATAAGCTGATAGACGGCTAACCGAACATGAGGAGATTTGCATGGCTACAAAAAAGGTGCTGCTGGTGGAGGACGACGTAGCCTTTCAGCAACTGGTCAAGCTGGCGCTGGGAGGCCAGGATTGCGACTTTGATGTGACGATGACCGGACGGAAGGCGCTACAACTCATGCAGAAAAACAGCTATGACCTCATCATTTGTGACTACCGGCTGCCGAAAATGCATGGACTGGATGTCCTGCAGGCGGCCCGGAGTATGAATGACGCCTGTAAATGTGTGCTGGTCAGCGCCACGCCACGGGATGCTCTGGAAACGGAGATCAGGAAGGCCAAGGTCAGCGGTTTCCTGCAAAAGCCGGCATCGCCGTCTGAGATTCTCAAGGAGATCAGAAAAGCTCTTTGAGACTCAGCTGCCCTCGATAACTTCCGCGTTGCGAATCTGTCCTAGCACCTTGCCACCTGTACTCAGGTAAACACGGACAACTCTGCGCTTGTCGTGGCAGATGATATCTCCCTCCACGATCGAGCGCTCGCTGATCCGGATGGTCAGCCCTACGCTGTCAGAAGGCTTGGAGACTCTCTCAATCACAATTTCGCCGACTCTCGAGCCAGCCGTTAACCTCACATCTCCGTTCACGGTTTCGATTTCGCGGCGCACCCGAGTGCCATTGAGCGTGACCTCGCCATTGACAGCCTTGAGTTTGCCGTCGATTTCCGCACCATTGTCACAGCGGATCGAACCGTTGACCGATTCGATGTCGCCATCGACGCTGACGTCCGGCCCCACTTGAATGCGGCCATTGACGGTGACAAGACCCCGGACCTGCGAACCGCGACCCACTTTGATGCTGCCATTGACCGTGTGCGCGCCACCACTGACTTTGCAATCCCGGCCCACAATCAGGTTGCCGTTCACACTGGTGAGACCACCGCGGTGGGTCTCGCCATCTTCGACCCGGACGTTTTCGTTAATCGAGCATCCTGCTAGAAAGGAAGCGACAAACGTGAAGAGCAGCAATCGTTTCATGGCGTAGGCCTCTGAGTTTGGAATTCAGTAATATTTCAGTCTACGCAAAAATATGGAGTTGTTACAGATTTGCCAGCCGGGTCTGAAATTCATCCGATCTCGTTTCGAAGTCGCTGGTGACGGCATCGAGTTTATTGTAGGTTGTTTCCAGGCTGGACTGGAGGTCGCGTTCCTGTTTCGCAAGGTCGGTAATGGCAGCGCCGTCGCCATTGGATGAAGCCGCCAGCAATCGTTGATTGACGGCGCTGAGTTCGCCTTCAAGCTTTTCGATGTTTTGCTCGAGCTGCGCCATGCGGCTTTCCAGCGGTTTCAGCGTGCGTGATTTTTCCTGGATGATTTCTGCCTTGAGTTTGCGCAGAGCTTTCTTGTCCACGGTGCTGGCGGCGGCAGGCGCTTCGGCCTCTTCCCGCGTTTGAGAAACGGGGTCATCGCTTTCCCAGCCGACGTCGTTGAGAAAACTGTGATAACTGCCTTCAAAAAGAAACTGTTTGCCGCGGTCGAAGACAATCAACCGGTTGGCCAGGGTGTGCAGAAACATTTCGTTGTGCGTCACCAGCATAACCGCGCCGTCGAAAGCGTCGATGGCGGCCACCAGCGAATCGCATGATTCCATGTCAAGATGGTTGGTCGGCTCGTCCAGCAGCAGAAGGTGGTAGGGCGCGGCCAGCAGCTTGCCGAGCATGACACGACTCTTCTCACCACCGGACAGCACCGAAATGGCCTTGAGCGCGTTGTCGCCGCTGAACATCATGGCGCCGGCAATGTTGCGGGCCTGCTGCTGCGTGCACTCTTCCGCGCTAGCCAGAAGTTCCTGTTCCACCGTTTTGTTCGGGTCCAGCGAGGCGATGTTGGTCTGTTCGAAGTACCCGGTCTGCAGACTGGCGTGCGTCCGAATATTTCCGGAGACGGGCGCCAGGTTTTGCGCCAGCACTTTGAGCAGAGTGGTCTTGCCTTTGCCGTTTTTACCGACGATGCAGATGCGGTCGTCTTTGTGGATGGTGAGATTGAGGTCTGAGAACAGCCGCGGCCCATCGCCGTATTGAAAGCTCAGGTCAGAGACGTCCATCATCACTTTGGCTGGGAAGGCCGCAGAGTTGAAGGAGAATTCCAGGTTCTCTATCTTTTCGAGCTTCTCTTTGCGGCCCTTCTTCTCCAGAGTTTTGACGCGTGACTGCACCATGCCTGCCAGGCGCGCTTTGGCGCGGAATCGCCGGATGAACAGCTCAACCTCTTTGCGGCGTTTCTCATCGTTCAGGCGGGTTTTGTCATAGATCTCTTCTTCAGAAGCGATCTGCTCATAGAGCTTGGCGGTGCCGCCTTCTATTTTGCGCAGGCGCTGGCGATGAATGCCCAGGGTATGCGTCGTCACGCTGTCCATGAAGCCACGGTCGTGGGTAATGAGGATGAGTTCGCCTTTCCATGAGTTTAGAAAGCGGGTGAGCCAGCGAATCGAGACGACGTCGAGATAATTGGTCGGTTCATCCAGCAGCAGCATGTCCGGGTCGGAGACCAGGACTTTGGCGAGATTGAGCCGCACCTGGAAGCCGCCGGAAAACTCAGCCGGTGGTCTCTGCATGTCGGCGGGCGCGAAGCCAAGTCCCGCCAGAATTTTTTCGGCGCGCCAGGCATCGTGCTCCTGGTCTGGCGGCAAGCCGAGACAGGCCTCCTGCAGAATAGATGGCTGGGTGAAGTTCAGGTGTTGCTCCAGGTAGCCCAGCCGATAGTTGCGAGGAATATTAACTGTGCCGGAATCCGCTGACTCGCGCCCCAGCAGAAGACGCAGCAAGGTGGTCTTGCCGTGGCCATTTCTGCCAACCAACCCGACTCGCTCCCTGGCGTTGACATTGAAATTGGCGTCGATGAACAGCTCGTGGCTGCCGTATGACTTGCATAAGTTGGATACTTGAATCATGGCGGGTAATATAGCGAACCCGGAGGCAAATTTCCAAGCACTTCTTGCGGCGCGATCCGAAGCAGAGACCGGAGGTGACCATTCGGGCTCGTTTCTGTGACTAAGGGGAAGTTTTGTGGGCCTCCGTGGACACTTTCGGGTTGTGGGTAAAGGTGGGCCGGCTACCCGGAGGATGATCCGCTTGATCTGAGCTTGCAACCCGGGATCGCGTTAAAGAAACAAAGCGCGAGACCTGGCGTTTAACCCCTTCATGATTCATACAACCCTGCCGATATTCCTGCTCACTGCATTTACCCTGACCGGGTGCCACTCTATGGAAGCGACAGAAATTGCCCTGAAGTCCGCTGCACATCATACCGCGACGGGCTTTCGAAACCCTCACAGCAATGTTAACCACGGCTTCGGAGCTTTCCTGAGATGGCAGTTTGCCCGGGGGCCGCACGAGCAGGCCGTGCTTGCCGATATCGAGATTCCAGATTATGTGCCCAGGTTTGCCGAGTCCGATTTACAGCGCATCCGGCAACCGGCCGCGGACTCCATTCAGATTACCTGGATCGGGCATGCCAGCTTCCTGATTCAAGTGGCCGGCCTCAATATTCTGACCGATCCGATTTTCAGCCAGAGATGTTCACCGGTTTCTTTTGCCGGTCCGAAACGGCTGGCCCGGCCCGGTCTTGCTTTCGCGGACTTGCCGGAGATTGATGCCGTGGTCATCAGTCATGACCACTACGACCATTTGGACGATGCCACGATTCGACGGCTGGGCAAAGATGTGAAATATTTTGTGCCGCTCGGTCTCGGTGACTGGCTGCGAGAGAGAGGTCGCGAGCCCTTGTTCGAGGCCGATTGGTGGCAGTCGCAACAACTCGGAGACGTGCGGCTGCACGCCGTGCCTGCCCAGCATTTTTCCGGACGCTCGTTCCTGAGCCGCAACGGCACGCTTTGGTGCGGCTGGGTCATCGAGACGCCACAGGGCAACATCTATTTTGCCGGCGACACCGGTTATTCTCCACAATTCAAAGAGATCGGCGAGCGCTTCGGGGCGATGAAGGTCGCGATGATCCCTATCGGCGCCTACAAACCGCGCTGGTTTATGGGCGCAGTGCACGTCGATCCACGCCAGGCGGTGCAAATCCACCAGGATGTGCGGGCATGGAATTCAATCGCCATGCACTGGGGCACTTTCAAGCTGGCAGACGAGCAAATGGCGGAGCCGCCGGTTTTTCTGGCGTCCGTTCTGCGTGAGTCGAATATCGATCCTGAGACATTCAGCGTGATGCGATTCGGAGAGACGCGTTTGTTTTGAACTGCTCTCAGACTTGCGTGCACACTGCGTCGAGCAGGTGATTTGTTTTCAGAACTCAAGATGGTTGTTGCGCCGGCGTGGCGTTCATGACATCAGGTCGCTGAGCGCGCAACCTGCTTGTGCATCTCGCAGCAAAGCTTCCAGGAGCCTGCGTGCACATGCTCGTGTTCTCATCTATCCGGGATTGAGACGAGCCCCGATGCTGTAATCCAAAACTGAACCAGTTGCTCAAACTCTAAGGGAGGGACAAAGCCATGAGCCCAACGGTATCTAAAATCACGTTCAACCTGGCCTGTCTGCTTGCGCTGATGGTCATATCCAAAGCTCCGGCGCAAACCGCCGAGCAAACGCCGGATTGTGACAAACTTGCGCCAATGTCGAGGGGCGCTACCTGGTCCCCTGACGGCAATCAGATCGTCTTCGATTCAAATCGCGACGGTCTGCAGGAGATTTATATCATGAATGTTGATGGCAGCAACGTCCGCCGCCTGACCCACACGCAGACGGTCAAATACCTGCCCTCCATCTCGCCTGACGGCAAAAGAATTGTCTTCATGAGCTATTCGGACAAGGAAGAGGCCATTTACGTGATGAACATTGATGGCAGCGGATTACAGAATGTCACCAACGATAAATCGCGCAACGGCGATCCGGCCTGGTCGCACGATTCGCGCCAAATCGTGTTTCACTCAGACCGGGATGAAGACAAGAGTGAAATCTACGTGATGGACCGGGATGGCAGTCACGTCAAACGTCTGACGCACAACAAAAACACGGACTATGTCCCGCGCTGGTCGCCGGACGGCAGTCTGATTTCTTTCAACACCACCCGCGACGGCAACCGTGAAATCTACGTCATGAATCCCGACGGCAGCAACCAGCGCAACGTCACCCGTGACCCGCTTTCCAACATGGTGCACAATTGGGCGCCGGACAGCAAACACATCATTTTCTATGCTTTCGCCCTGCGGTCGTCCGATTTGGCCGAATACGGCATCTCCAAAGATAAGAGGATGGAATTGGTGAGAAAGACAGCAGAAATCTATGTCATCGACCTCGATGGCAAAAACCGGGTTCAGCTTACGAACAATTTCTTCTGGGATCAGGGCCCGGTGTTCTCGCCCGACGCATCAAAGATACTGTTCGAGTCCTGCCGGACAGGAAACCGGGAGACGTTTGTCATGAACGCCGACGGTTCAAATGTAACACGGCTGACTTTCAGCAACGGCAGTGAGTGAGCTGGCCTGTTCACACTTCCATGCTGCTCGTGACAGCGGCGATGGCTGACGACTAGATCTTTTCTGCTGGTCCTGTACGCCGATTGTTGTTCGGTGCCCGCGCGTTTATGACTTGCCGCGGATTTTGGCCAGCTCCAAATCCAAAACGACGACTATGGCAGCAGCTGTCATTGTGAGGCGCTGCTGCCCAAGCAATATCCTGCGCACCTGGTTTTCCGTAAACTTCCTTATCGATATCGGCAACAATGTGCGCAGTTGCCGGTTAGACCGAAGCCGTGATTTCCACCTGTGGAGGCAGTTCTCTGTCTGGAACGAGAATTGCTTGTCCGAAACGCGTTTCCGCCCTCAATCTTCTCTCCGTCGCCTTGTGCAGGCTTACGCATCCAAACAATGGAGGTAATCATGAGATTATCTACGGTGTTGTTGTTGATTCAATTTATCATTTTAGGGGCGATTTCACTTTCACATGCTCAGGAGAAACCTTCCAGGTTCAGCCTCGCCCTTGGCGCAGGCTATGCTGATTTCTATCCCTTCTCGACTTCTGACGGCCTGACCTTCGAGCACTATCGGCCCAGTCTGCTCGCCAGGGCGGACTACAGAGTCAGAGACCAAGCGTCGGTGTTCGCGCAGGTTGGCTATCTCAGTAGCTCGGAATCTAACCAGGCGTCCATTTTATTTAACGGTGATCTCTTGCTATTGAATGATAGTGTGGACATGCGCAGCGTGCCGTTCTCCCTGGGGTTAGCTTACCAGATTCCGGCCGGCCGGGTCTTTTTGAATCTGGAAGTCGCTGGAGAGCTGCATTTTTTCAGATACACTGCTGAGCAGACACAGCGCTTGCCACAGGGTGAAGTGCGAATGGCATCGCAGAGAGATGCGGATAAGCGCGCCCTCGGCTACTCGATTGCCGCCGGCCCGGAATGGCCGATCAGCAAGCGGTTGGCGCTTGCGGCTCAGGCAGGCTACCGTGCTGTCGAGGTCAATGGCCTGCGTTTTTCCGACATCATGCAGCCGAGTGAAGTCTCTCTTGATATCGACGGCTTCTTCTTCGAGAGTTTCCTGCGTATTCAGCTATAGAAGTAAGGCGGACCGCAGTTGGTCCAAATCACAACTCTTGCCCGGCCGACTGCTTGCGATGTGCGGGTCTGCCGGGTGGTTTGCCTTCAGCACTACGAGAATTGCCGGTCCTCTATCAAATGCTTGAGATTGTCGGAATGGTAGGGTATCTTGAGCTTGTTCGTGATTGGAGCGGCCCGAAATATGGCCGAACTTGAGTTCTCGTAAACGGAAGGAGTTTAGATGAAAAGGCTGGCAATTCTCATTGTTCTGATTCTCGCTTTTGCATGTGCGAACCCCCAAAATGACACGGCGCCTCTGGTGTTTCAATCCGATTTCGGCATCAAGGACGCTGCGGTGGCGTCCATGAAAGGGGTTGCTGCCGGCATCTCGTCTGATCTAAAGATATTCGATCTGACACATGAGGTGCCAAGTTACAATGTCTGGGAAGCTGCCCAGCGCCTGGTACAAACCGCCGAATACTGGCCCTCGGGAACGGTTTTTGTTTCGGTCGTCGATCCGGGGGTAGGTACGGAAAGAAAGTCCGTTGTTCTCAAGACCGAGTCCGGCCACTATTTCGTCACACCGGACAACGGCACACTGACTTTGATTGCAGAGAAACTCGGGATTGAAGGCGTCAGGGAAATTGACGAAGCGGTGAACCGACGCAAAGATTCCGGCAAATCCTACACCTTTCATGGCAGAGATGTTTATGCCTACACCGGCGCCCGCTTGGCCGCCGGCATCATTGGCTTCGCTGAAGTTGGGCAAAAACTTGAAAACAAGGTAGTGAGCATTCCTTACCAGAAAGCGAAGTTTGAAGGCAATGTGCTTTACGGCAATATTCCAATCCTGGATATCCAGTACGGTAATGTTTGGACAAACATTCACCGTGAGACCTTCAACCAACTTGGGGTCGAGCATGGCTATGAGGTCCAGGTTAAGATCTCACAAGGCAGCAGCGTTGTCCTGCAGCAGACACTCGCCTACCAGCCGACCTTTGGCAAGGTTGCAGTTGGCGAGCCGTTGCTCTATTTGAACAGCCTCAGCCAGGTTTCGCTGGCTCTAAACCAGGGCAATTTTGCGGCTAAGCACAACATCGGTTCCGGTTCGGATTGGAATATCGAGATTTGGAGATAGGGCCAGACCTGCCAGGTCTAAAGATGAACCACAGATTACACGGATTTTTTACAAATTTCTGGAGTGCACAGAAGAATCCGTACCACAAACCTGCAAAACTGTGTTTTTCGGGCAAAGTTTTGGAGCCACGGATTTGTTCGGTGAGGCTCTTAATGCAATTTCTTTCAACAAAAAAAGCGTCCGAATTGTTTTCGCAACAAGCCCTCAGACATCAGTGAAAATCCGTGGCGAGTCTCAAAAATCTTTGGTTGCGGCCTTGGCCGCGCCAGGCAATCTGCGACATCCGTGGTTTTGGTTCTTTGGCTTTTGAATTTCAAATGCAAATTTGCGTAAAGTCAAACCTGCACCCAAATCAAAAGGGGCATCTCCGCAACCGGAGATGGCCCTTTCTCATTGCATGTTGCTTTTCTAAGATTACAACTTCACGGCAAGTCGCCCGAAGAAGTAAGAGCCATTGTAACCTTGCTGTACGGGCGCGTACTTGAAGACGCCAAAGAAACTGTTTTCAAAGGCCTGCTCATCCGGCAGCACATCGAAAACATTATTGCCGCCGACCGTAACACTCAAATTAGACGACAGGTCGTAGGACAGGCTGACATCCGTGACAATCTTGGCATCGTGTTTTTGTGAGATGCCGAATGGAAAACCGTCACGCGTCACTTCGCCGAAATAAACGTTTCTGACCAGCGCCGAAAATTTCTTCAGGCTGTAGTCGGCAGTGAAGTTGACCTTTGTGTCAGGATTGTTGGTCTCAATCAGACTGCGTTCCTGCGGCCCGAAATAAATGTCTTCCTGTCCAACCAGGGCCGCCGGGATGTTGAGCTTGTCCTGCACTTCGTTGTCGTTGAAGTTGGCAGCCAGCGAAAACCGGAATTTGTTTTGCCCGGAGCGCAAGTCGTAGGTCGCGACAATATCGAGGCCCTTGGTCTCCGTGTCAACTGCGTTGGTGAAGAAACGTCCGCTGGTGGCGCCAACCTGCTGAAACAACGCAACCAGTTCCGGGACCGGATCTCCGAATGGATCATTGCCGAAAGCGCCGGTCAGCACAATGCGGTCATCGACATTAACGAGATAGCCGTCCACGGAGAGGGTGAGATTATCGAGCAGATTTGCGGTAAAGCCAGCGCTGACGCTGACTGAGGTTTCTTCCTTCAGCTTAGGAATGCCGATGAACTGGGCGAGCCTGCTGTCATTTCTGAACACGCCGGTATCGACCAAACGGCCATCCACGATATCTACGGTTACCGTGTTAAAAAAGGACTGGTGCAGGGAAGGCGCGCGAAAGCCACTGCTGACCGCACCACGCAAAGCAAAACGGTTGGATGGGCTGACCCGGGCCGCCAACTTGCCGTTGATGGTTTCTCCGAAATCACTGTAGTCCTCTAAACGTACCGCTCCCGCGAGCAAGAACTTGTCGGTGAAATCGACTTCGACATCAGCGTAGCCGGCAACATTGTTCCTGAAACGGTCGACTTCGTTCTCGGGGCGGAAGCCCGGGAACGATTGCGCGCCACCGCCAACTCCCAGAACATCCACCTTCACCACCTCGCCATCGACGATTTGATCGACGATGCCGAAGTTGCGGTAGGAACCTTCCTCGCCGGCATGAATCTGGTATTGGTCCAACCGGAATTCGGCGCCGACGGCAATATTGAGGCCCGAGATTGCACCATCAAACGGCTTGTTATAGTAGCGGGTGAAGTCCAGGTTGGTGGTGTTCTGGCTGAACTCGTGACCGCCGGCCTCGAAACTTGTGGGGCTCTGGTCAGCCAGGGAGGGGTTCACTGTGTTGTTGACCGTGAAATCAAAACGGTTGCTGCCAAACGTATTGCTCAAATCCACATCCCAGCCTTTGAGGTTGCCGCGCAAACCGACAACGATGGATTTATCCAGAATATTGGACTGGGTTTCGGGTTGAAAGCCGTTCGGGAAAATACTCGCAACGTTGCTACCGAGGTCGCTGGGCAGTCTGCGAAAGCCGGCCCCACGGCCTTCGCGGTAACTCAGGCCACCAAAGCCGTAAATCTCCGCACCGTTGTTCAAGGGCAGCATGGCATTGAAGAAAACGCCGCCATTCTCGATTCTTGCATCGCCGACCCTGAAATCGAAATCATCTCTGCTCAAGCCGCGTTCAGCCAGAATTTGGTCATCGATAGCGCGCGCGTTATCATTGCTGAAGTCATAGGCAAAGAAATTGCCAAACTCGGATTGGTCGAAAATAACCAGGTTGTGGTTTTGAGTCCGGTTGGTGCGCTGCCGCTGCAGATACTCGCCGGTGATATTGAAAAAACCACTCTTCCCGATCCTGAAGCCGTAGTTTGCATTGTACTGAACAGTCTCGCCATCGCCTTCGGTTGAAGTGCCGGCGGTCAGGCTGCTGGCGCCTTGATCGACGTTAGACTTCAGCACGATATTGATGACACCGGCGATGGCATCGGAACCATATTGCGCCGAAGCGCCATCGCGCAGCACTTCGATTCTCTCGATGGCGAAGGTGGGGATGGCATTCAAGTCGGTGCCGACGGAGCCGTTGCCGACCGTCTGCTGATTGTTCACCAGAGAAGTATTGTGCCGGCGTTTGCCGTTGATGAGCACCAGCACCTGGTCCGGACCGAGTCCCCGCAATGATGCCGGGTCGATATGCTCGGTGCCATCGGCGGAAGACTGGCGGGTTGAGTTGAAGGAAGGCGCAACATAAGTCAGGATTTGATTGACATCGACTTGCGGCGCCAATTGCTGCAAAGCCCGGACATCGAGAATATCAACCGGCACGGGTGTGTTGAGCACAGTTCGGTTGGCATTTCTGGAGCCAACCACCGTGACAACGCCCATCTCTTCGATGTTGACTGCCATAGCAATGTTAAGACTTTCTCGGCCGTCCAGCTCTACTTCCTGCTGCTTGAATCCAATATAGGAGATGACCAGCGTTGTCCTACCCGATGGCACGGTCAACGTGAACGTGCCATCAGGGGCGGTGGAGGTGCCGCGATTCGTACCCTTGACTACAATATTTGCTCCGGGTAAGGGTGAATTATCCTCAGCGGAAGTGATAACTCCCGTAATGCTCTGCTCTTGAGCCATTGCTGGCGCAGTTAAGCCTGCTGATAGCAGAAATGTTAACAGCACGGCAAATGCTAGCCCGCGGCTACTGCCAATGGAAATCGACGTGTTCTTCATCATGGTACTCCCTCGCTATTAAAGTTAATCAAACCCAGGCCGGAACTACCGGCCCGCTCAAGCATGACGACCGAATCAACCTCCGAAGTTAATGAATGATAGACATTTTCGATTCTCAGGTGCAAAAAGTCCACATCCTGCTTCAAGATGTGGACTTGTGATTCTCGAAGTGTTTAACTCCTATCTTGCGGTATCTATATAAAAAGCGAAAAAAGTTTTGACCTATTCCAACTCTTATTCTACCGGGATTGGGTGGTGCATGGAACGGGAAAGGTAATTGTTAAAGTTATGAAACACAAGCAGGAATTTCGGCGTGATGGGAAGGCTGGCTGATGTGCGGCCGCAGGCGATTTGCGGACAGGCCGGGAACTCATGTGACGGTGGTCAATGAAGAAGAGGAGCCGGTGGTAAGCGAATAGACAACGCCCGCTGAGTCGTAATAGTTTGAGGTTGTGGTTTACATCTTAAACCTGCCAGGTTTGGGAAACCTGGCAGGTTTTCTTTGCAGAGAATGACAGCTCGATTAGCATCGCCAGTCCCTCACTAGGCCTGCTTCACTCATAGCGCAACGAAGTCACCGGATTCGCCAGCGCAGCTTTGATGGACTGGAAGCTGATGGTCAGCAGCGCGACGATCAGGGCCGCGGCGCCAGCCAGCAGAAAGGTTTCGGGTCGCAACTCGACGCGGTAAGCGAAATCCTGCAGCCAGCGATTCATCACAAAGTAGGCGATTGGCCAGGCCACCAGCATGGAGACCAGCATCAGCGTGATGAACTCGCGGACGACGGTCAACACCACGCTGCCAACCGAGGCGCCCAGCACCTTGCGCACACCGATCTCCTTTGTGCGCTGCGCCGTGCTGAAAGAGGCCAGTCCAAACAAGCCGAGGCAGGAAATCAAAATAGCCACAAGCGAAAAGTCGCCGAACATCTGGAAAAGCTTCTGGTCAGACTCGTGCACTTTGTAGAAGTAGGCATCGAGGAAAACATAGTCTAGCGGGAAGGTCGCGTCGTAGGTCGGCCACTTTTCCTGCAAGAAGGCCAGCGCCTGGTCGATGGTCTCGCCATGCATTCTGAGGTAGAGTTTACCCCCCGCGCGTTCCGGCAAGAACATGACCACGGGTTCGATGGCGGCGCGGAAGGAATCCATGTGAATGTCGTTGACCACACCGACGACGGAATAGACGTCTTCGGGTCCGAAGCGGACGCGCTTGCCAACCGGATTTCGCAGCCCGAATTTCGCGACGGCAGCCTGGTTGATGAGCACGGATTGCGTGGAATCGGTGGTGCGGCCACGCTCAAAGTTTCGCCCGGCCTGGATTTCCATTTGCATGAGTTCGATGAAGTCGTGGTCGATCTGCATGAATTGAATCGGCTGCTGTTGCCACTCGCCGTCGGCGGTTTCGATTTCGAGGGCGGTGTGATTGAGTGCGGCGCCGGGAATATCGTAGGAAGTCGCGGCCTGTAAAATGGCGGGGTGTTGCAGCAGCTCTGACTTGATCGCCGGAATCCGGCCCGGCTCAACAGACTCGCGCAACGTGACGACGCAGATGTGGTCTTTGTTGAATCCCAGGTCCTTCTGACGCGCGTATTGCAACTGGTCGCGCACGACGCCTGTCCCCGCGATGATGATGATAGAGATGGCGAACTGGCAAACCACCAGGACCCGCCGCAGCAAAGATCGCGAGGCGCCGGTGGATTCGTGCGCCCGCAGCGCGCGGACCGGCAAAATGGCAGAAAGGTAGAGCGCGGGGTAAGAGCCTGAGAACAGAGCGACAAACACCGTGATCGCGGCAAGTCCCAAAAACAACAGTGGATTCGCAAACGGCGCCAACGCCATGTGCTTGCCGGTGAATTGGTTGAAATAGGGTAGCAGAGCGAGCGCAATCAACAAACCGAGGCCCACGGACAGAACAGCATAAACCGCGGACTCGTTGAGAAACTGTCGCACCAGCACATGGCGCGGCGCGCCAAACACCTTGCGGATGCCGACCTCGCTGGAGCGCCGGGCAGAGCGGGCGGTGGCGAGATTCATGTAGTTGATGCAGGCAATCACGAGGATGAACAGGCCGACCGCAAGGAAGACGTAGACATAAACAATGTTGCCATTTTGCGCGACTTCCCACTGCAGGCGCGAGCGCAGATGGATGTCGGCAAGCGGCTGCACCATCAAACGGCAGGACCCGCCGATTTGGTCGAAAGTCGGCTTCATGTATTTTGCGAAGAAGGCCGGCCACTTTGCCAGAAAGGCATCGAGGTCGGGATTCTTCTGCAACAGAAGATAGGTGAAGACGTGGCCGCCAAGCCAGCGGGTCAGGTCGCGCTCGGTGTGAAAGGTGGCCCAGGAAAGCAGCACCTCGAATCTCAGATGGGTCTGCTCCGGCGGGTCGGCGATGACGCCGGTTATGCGAAAGGTCTGGTCGTCGTTCAGGGTAAAGGTGCGGTTGAGCGGCGGCTGGTCGCCGAAGAGCCTGTGTGCAAAGCGGCGGGTGACGACGGCCGTTCCGCGCGCGTTGAGGGCAGATTCGGGCCTGCCCTGCAGGAAATCGTGCTGAAAGACACTGAAGAATGTCGAATCCGCCCAGAACACCAGTTCTTCTTCGACTTCGCGGTCGGGCGTTTCTGCATCACGCAGGAGAACGGTGTCTGAAGTCAAACCGCTGATTTTACGAACGCGGGCGGCTTGTTCGACTTCCGGAAAATCCCGTTGCAACGTCGGGCCCAATGGCCGTGGCACGTTGGCGTACTGGTCGACTTTGTTGCCGATGGTGTACTCGACATTCAAGCGGTAGATGCGGTCCGATTCCTGAAAATGCCGGTCGTAACTCAACTCATCCTGAATCCAGAGTAAGATCAGGATGCTGCAGGCGACGCCAAGCGCCAGGCCGGACAAATTGAGCAACGAATAGGTTTTGTGTTTCAAGAGGTTGCGGACAGCGACTTTCACGTAGTTTTTGAACAAGGCGAACTCCTTTCAGCCGGCAGCGGGCGATTCACTTCATGCACTCGGAGGGCGGATTCCGAAATGACAATAAGACGATGGGAAAAATCGGCACGACGTAATGTGCGTGCCTAAACTGAACAATCCTGAGGCGTCTGGCGGGTTGATTAAATAGTATTACGGCAAAGCTGTCGGAAATATTCCACCAAAATCAAGCTGCCTCCAGCGCGGGGAAAGAAAACGCCACCGGCAAAATCAACTTGCCGGTGGCATTGGATTGGCAAGGAGCCAGGGGAGACAGCCCCCTGCACTTACTGATTGAAAACATGCACATCCCGTTGCGGAAACGGGATGGAGATCTTGGCCTGGTCGAAGGCCAGTTTAACTTTTTCCTGCATATCGAAATAGACGCCCCAGTAGTCGCCCGATTTCGCCCAGACGCGGACCGCGAAGTTGACGGAGCTGTCCGCCAGTTCTGCAACCGCAATCAAAGGCGCCGGCGCGTCCATGATACGCTCGTCTTCCGCCACCAATCGTTTGAGGACGTCGCGCGCCTGCTGAATGTCGTCGCCGTACCCGATGCCAAACACCATATCGACCCGTCGAGTGCCTTCCGCGGAAAAGTTGGTGATGATACCATTGGAAATCGCGCCGTTGGGAATGATGACGGATTTGTTGTCGCCAGTTTTGAGCACAGTATTGAAGACCTGGATTTCCTTGACGGTGCCGGTTACTCCCTGGGCATCGACAAAATCGCCAAGCTTGTAGGGCTTGAAAAGCAGAATCAGCACGCCGCCGGCGAAATTCGCCAGGCTACCTTGCAGGGCCAGACCCACGGCCAGACCGGCCGCACCGATAATCGCCACAAATGAGGTGGTCTGGATGCCGATCATTGAGGCAACGCTGACCAGCAGCAGCACTTTGAGAAGCACGCTCAGCATACTGACAAAGAAACGCCGCAGCGACTCATCGACGCGGCTCTTGTCGAGCGCTTTGCCAAACAATCTGCCGATGATCCGGATGATCCAGAGACCAATAATCAGGGTTAGGATCGCCATCAGGAAATCCAATCCGTGTGTTAGCAAAAAGCCTTTTGCACTGTCTGTCAATTGTTGAACATTCATTAAACCTCCTTAAGATTGAAAATGAACATGAAGCGCCCCTTCACGAACGGCTGATGGGACTATCCAGATGAACGCATCGCAAAGGAGCGGCTTCATGAACTGAGCGGGTCTACCCGAAACTCTCTTCGTCGTTCTCCGGTCGCGCCGTCCGGTCGTCACGGCTGGAGTCATCCTGTTCTTCTTTGCCAATCTTGACCAGGGCGCCGCAAGCCGCACAGACAGCGAATTTGCCCAACAAGTCATCCAGCCCCAGGGCATTGACATGGCTGCACTTAGCACACTTGATATGGAGTCGCATAGTTCCCTGTTGATTGGTTGTCTTGCAGGTCGATGGCACTGCTTATGAGTCGAATCGAATCCCCGGAACGCTACGGAACGGCAACCGAGTGGTCACAGACACGGCATTTGATTGACCTGCCGCGTTTGTCAAGCTTGACTTTGAACCTGGTCTTGCATGCAGGGCAAACCAGGTGAATTGAACGTGCTTCAGTGGTCGGCGCCGGAATTCGTAACTTCGTACCACAGACCGTGCAGGTAAATGCTTGGCCGGCGGCATCGGGCAGCACCTTGAATCTTTTGTGACAGGCCTGGCATGTAAAGCGAATCATGGTCATGCGTTCCGTGTCCGTGGACTGGTTTCAAATTCTTGGTCACTGCACCCTTGAAGCTGCGCGGTTCAGAGGCGATCCCACGCTCCATTCGATGCCGCCGGCAAGTAGATATCAAAGGTCGTGCCGTTGCCGCATTCGCTTTTTAGCGAAATGAAGCCCCCATGTTTGCGCACGATTTCGGAGACCAGCGAGAGACCGAGTCCCGTGCCGTGTCCAACCGGCTTGCACGTAAAATTGGGTTCAAAGGCATGCTCTTGAACATCTTGGTCCATGCCGAATCCCGTGTCCGACACACTCAGTTTGACGTATGGCCGCTCGCCTCGATTTCGTGTCGCTTCATTGCTGCTACCTGGTTTGCGCACCGCATCATCGTCTAGCATCAGATTTCGAATCTCGAAGATCAATTGCCCGCCATTGGGCATGGCATCGCGCGCATTTATGGCCAGATTGAGTAGCACCCGGTGAATCTGGTCTGTCACGATCTTGACCGGGTGCATGTTCTTGTCCAGCCTGGTCACCAGTTCGATTCGCTTTCCAGCGATGCGGCGAACCATGCCAAGGGCGTCGTTGACCACTGCGTTCAAATCAACCTGGGCGGGTTCGCGAGCAGGCATGTGGTTGACCAGGGCGAGCTGAGTCGTCAATCGGCTTGCGATCTGGGCAGCGTTGTCGATGCCCTGCAGCTCGCTGCGCACAGGGTTGTCGTCCTTGGTCTGGAGAAGAATGAATTCAACATTGCAGAGTATGACGGTCAGGAAATTGTTCAGGTCATGCGCAATGCTTCCTGCGATACTGTGCCCATTCATGTTGCAAAAAGCCTTCTGGCGCCGCTCGACTCTTTCGGTTAGAGGATGATGCTTCTTCGTTTCCCACCACATTTGTTTTCCCTATTAATTTGTGAGACTCTGCGACAGCGACATTCAAAGCACATGCCAAACGGGCATTTGGCAGAGTGCCTTGGTTGTTAAGATTATAAAAACAAATACTTATCAAACACATGGATGACAGATCGAGACAACCGGAACTGCATCCGCAAAGAAGAAATTGGGGAAATCACCAGATTAAAGGTGGGGAAATGACCGGAATTAGTGAATTGCCTGAATCGAAATGCCGTGCTTCTTGAGGCGGTAGCGAAAAGTGTCCAGGCTCATGGCCAGCAATTCAGCAGAGCGGCTCTGGTTGCCGCCGGTCTGGCGCAGGGAGGCGATCAAATACTTCTTTTCCAGTTCTTCCAGGGAGAGACCGCCGGCGGGTATGTGAAGTGCATCGGAAGCCTGGTCATCCTGGACGCCGGTGTCGGGCAGCCACAGTTCGGCCGCGGTGATTCGCGGTTCGGTGGTAAAAATCATCGCGCGCTCGATAATATTGCGCAGCTCCCGGACATTGCCCGGCCAGCTATGCGACAGTAACTTGCGCTTTGCCTCCGCGGTCAGGCCATGCACCGCCTTCTTCATGTCGATTTGGAGAATGCTGATAAAGTGCTCGGCCAGTTGAATGATGTCATCATCCAGTTCGCGAATCGGAGGCAAAGTCAGCGCCACAACATTGATGCGGTAGTACAAATCCTCGCGAAATTCACCGGCCGCGATCGCTTTCTTCAAATCCTTGTTGGTAGCCACGACCACGCGCACATCGACCGACTGCTCCCTCGTGCTGCCAACCCGGCGAAAGCGGCGAGTCTCCAGGAAGGTGAGCAGCTTGGCTTGCAAACTCAGGGGCAGCTCTCCGATTTCATCCAGAAAAAGCGTGCCGTTGTCAGCCTCTTCCAACAACCCTTTCTTGCTGGCCAGGGCATTGGTGAAGGCACCTTTTTCGTGACCAAACAGCTCGGACTCCAACAGGGTTTCCGGGATTGCGGCACAGTTGATCTCGACAAATGGCCGGGCGCCCTCATGGCGGGCGCGATGAATCAGACGCGCCACCAGACTCTTGCCCGTGCCACTTTCGCCCTGCAGCAAAACAGAGGTGTTGTACTGCGCTACCTTACCGACAAACTCACGTACTGCCTGAATTTTGGCGGATTGGCCGAGCAGGGCGCCTGACAGAAATTGCGACTGATTGAGCAACTGCGACTGCAGGAGTTGTACTTCATATCGCTGCTGGCGTGCCTCCTGCTCCAACGCAGTTTGCTCCGTCACATCTTCCGCCAGACACAGAAGCCGCGCCGGCGAACGAGTGCCACCCGCCAGGGCCAAGACCCGCAAGTTGTAGTACTGCAGGCGGTCGGTGCGGTCAAGTTGATTCAGCTTCTCGAGAACCAGCGGTTTTCTGGCGCCGGCGAGCAGCTCAGCAATGGTCTGCTCATAGCCGATCAATTCCGGAAAAACCTGCCACAGGCCAACCTTGCCGCGCGCCAGATCCGAGGCTTGCCGGAAGTCAGAATACTTGAAATTGGAATCCAACAGCGTATGCTCGCGGTCAAAAACCGCGAAGCCGAGGCGCTGGGCCTTAAGAATCTGGTCGATGGTCGTGGCTTCGGTCATGAGATCACATTTGCCGCCAGGGCTTGAAACATCTCATCGACATTGCTGCCGTCTTTGGCGCTGGTCAGAAAATGGTGGGCATCGTATTCGCCGGCAATAGCGACTAACGCCTTTTCGTCGGGCCCTTCCGCCATCAGGTCTGTCTTGTTGCCAACAAAGATGACCTGCGCCCCGGGGTTGACCTCTAAGAAAGTGCGCAGGTGGATTTGCTTCAGGTCAAAGGTTTCCGGGCGGGTCAGATCGAAGACCACGATGGCAGCCGAGGCGCCGTTGAAATGGGTGCGCGTCGCCGGCGTCAAGCTCTCGATGTTCGCCAAATCCCAGATCACCAGATTGACTCCCAGCGGGCGTCCCTTGGCGCTGTTGAGGTCGGCTATCTCCTTCTTGTAGATTTGAACGCCAATCGTGGAAAGGTAGGTGTCATCGAAGAGGCGGTGAACAAATCGCCGCACCAGACTGGTCTTGCCTACGCCAAAGGTGCCGAGCATGCAGATTTTCTTGCTGTAGATTATCGCTTCCGAGGCCGCGCTCATTCGTTGTCCCTGTTGTCGCCAGTATCTTTCGTGTTCAATGAAAATTCAACGCGCCGATTCAGTTGCTGGCCTTCCGGTGTGGCGTTGTTGCCGAGCGGTTCGCTGGCGCCAAGCCCGGCGATGACAATCTGGTCCGCGGCAATGCCGTTCTCGATAAAATGCTGCCGAACTTTCTCAGCCCGGTTGCGCGATAGCTGCAAATTGAGCGCTTCGTTGCCGGAACCATCCGTGTGACCGGTCAGGTAGATGGTCGGGATATCGTAGGTTTTCATGATCGTGACAACCTCGCGCAGCTTGTGCATCTCACCCGGGGCCAGGTCGCCGCTGTCTGCCGCGAACTGCACCCGCAAGCTGCGCAGTCTTGCTTCTGCCTGGTGCAGGGGAAATGCCGCCACGTTGAGGTTGTTCAAGATGATGCGAGCCGGCGACAGGTTAGCAACGGTGTGGCCGATCACAATGCGTTCTTCCGCGCTGCTCGCCTGCCCCTCGAGGGCCAATGTCTGACCATCGACGACAAACCGGATGCCGGCAAGATCACTTGTGACTTTGCCCTGCAGCCGCTCCGTCAACTCCGCGGCCAGGACCGCCGCATCCACGGCCAGGGGAGCGGGTTGCGCCGGGCGCGCTCTGAACCAGGCGATGGTTTTGTCGGCCAGGCCGGTGTAGTAAAAAGCCGCACCCGCCGCGAGCAAGAGCAGCACGACTGCAGGCCAGATCGGGACTCTGCGCGCGCCGGACCCGGGCTCGTTGTCCGTGCCAAAATCATGCAGCAACTTTGCCATGCCGATGCGGCTGGCCTGAAATGCAGCAACGTCGCCATCAAAATTGCGCAGGCTGCGATAAAACTGGCTGTGAACCCGACGCTCGGTCAATTTCAGGCGAGCAAGAAACTCATCATTGGCGACGCCGGTGCACACCACCGCGAGATAAGCGTGGCGCCCGTCCTCGAGGTAGATTTGCAGATCCTCATACCGGATGTTGCTCAGTTCCTGCCCGGACTGAAAGGCTGTTTTTGCGAAATCGCGAATCGCCGTTAGCATGCCGCCGATGATCTCCTGGTCGGAAGACTCGCCGTTGGCCTGGCTGGAAACGTGGTTGAGCAGAATGCCGCTCTGCTTGTGGATCAGGAAGACCTCGTGGACCGTCAGCGGCAGGGACTCGGCCAGCGCCAGCTCGCCTGCCGACACGCCGGCGACTTTGCTTTTCATCTTGCGAAATAGCGACTGGAAACTCAGCGCCTTATCGACCTTGTCGTTGACGGTCTTGACCAACTGCTTCATCGACTCGGCAATCGAGCGCCGGATGGTGCGCCCGATGACCGGGTAGAGCGCGTCAGCGATGTCGTCTTTCGCTTCCTCGATTTGATGTTTTAACGCCGGCCCCATGACTGGCGCCAATGCTTCCGCCATCTCTTCTTTTGACTCGCTGATTTTGTTGGCGAGCGCATCGGCGATCACCGGGTCAAGCATTTCAAGCCAGTCGTCGGTATCGCTGATTCGGTCACTCAGACGGACGAGCGCGCGCTCAAGCTCGGCCACGCGTGCCTCATCGGCAGCGAGCATGAGCCGGCGCAGACGGTGCAGATTTTCTGACTTTGTCTCAGCCATGATCTCTATCAGGAGGTTGGGTAACAGTCAGGGAGTTAGCGGCTCTTGACCTGTTCGCCCCATTGGATAAATACCTCGCCAATGGAGGACTTGTCAACCTTGTCTTCATGCAGCGTCTTGATGTCGTTTTTCAGCTTGCTGCCGAGTTCTTTGACCTGCTTCTCGAATTCGGCTTGCGAGGTATCCAGCGCCTCCTGCAAGCTGCCTTTCGACACCTCACCATCTTCCTTGACAAAAGAAATCCGTTCTTCCAGTTCACTCAAGCGCGCGTCGGTCTCCTGTTTAAACGCGTCGAACGAGGCTTGCATCTTGCGAAAGTGTGCATCTGAAGCGCGCATAAACTCGCCGAGAATAATCTCGCGAATCTGTCCTAGGCTGTCAGCAACCGGAGCCGCTGTGGCGCCAGCAACAGCATCACCATTCTTCTTCGCCATAAGCCACCTGTTTTCCTTGACCATTGTGTTTGTTGGGGTAAGTGGAAGATATTGTATTATGACGCTATTGTCAAGCATTGATAATCTAGAATTTTTGGAAAGACCGGAGCGGCAGTAGAGGCGCCATCGGGTCGGAGCTTGGTTGAAGCCGAACGTTCCTCGTGCATGTCGCCGCTAAACCTTCCAGGTTTTGGAACCCTGGAAGGTTTTTTCAAATTGTGATGGGGGTAGACGCCGTCTTATTCGTATATCATATAGAACCTCGGCTTGCTCAGCAGGTGAGCGGGCATCTAATTCTCAGGAGATTTCGCTATGTATTCAAAGCTCATTCTCATTATTATCAGTTTCATGGCGATGTTCTTCTTCGCTTGTCGCGACAACAGTATGGCGCCGGTCAACTCCAACCCGGCCATTGTCACCTTAACCGCGGAAGAAACCATTTTGCCGGCCAACGGCGAAACCTCCGTGCAATGTATCGCCACGGACATTGACAACGACGCCATCTCATTCCAATGGCTCTCGGCACCGGGAACCGTCATTGGCTCGGGGCCATCTATTCTCTGGAAGGCGCCGGAAATGGAAGGCCACTACCCGCTGGTGTGCCAGATCAGCGACAGTCTCGGCGGCACGGCAGAAGCACAAATCAACTTCAGCGTTGTGACCAACGGAAGTCCGATATATGAAATCGTGCTGGACTATTTCAACTGGCCGGACAAGGACTATCTGGTGTGCGATTCAACGATTTTCTATGAAGCATCCTGGCCGACCGGGCCAGATCTCCACAAGGACACTTTTGACCACTATCGTGGAGTCAACATCTTTTCTCAGCAGCTTCCAAGCTACCCTTTCTGGCATGAAGAAGCAGACCTTGTGCCTGCTTCAAGGCTCAATCAATCACCCTATGCCTGGCCGATGGGATATCTGGAATGGTGGAATGCTTTTTACGAGGACTACCCAGATGCCGCAGGACTCGCCTTTGTTTCCAAGATCGGCTTCAACGGAGAACGGAGTCAAGCCATGCTTTACGTTGAGACGCGCCACAGACCACTTAACGCAACGGGCTATTACGTCGTGCTGGAAAAGTCAGACGACATCTGGGTGATAACCAAAGTATATGGGTTGTGGGTCTCTTGATGAAGGGTCGTGGACATGGATGCCGCAATGACCCTCAAACCTTCCAGGTTTCAAAACCCTGGAAGGTTTCTCGCTTTGGCGAACGCAACTCCTTCTTCACTGATCCCTTTGAAATGAGTTGGCCAAAATCCTATTGGATTGGTCATTTGCCCATGTCTCCCGCCCTTGTTCCCACAACCCGAAATGCTGAAAACTCCCTCCAAGCTCCCTTTTAGATCTCTGTTTTATTAGAATTTATACCAGACTAGAACTTCCACAGTGACGCCCCTGGCATAGCGTATGCGATTCGCAGCCTTCTGTTGACCAGTTCAAGTATTCTCAAACACTAACTCTCATCAGTACATGTGGAGGAATTATGAAAAAAAGACTGCTTCTCGCAGTGTCGCTTTTGGTTCTTTTGGTCCCGATGGCGCAGGCTCAGGACCGGGACGGCGCTCACTCCATCGGCATTCGAGGTGGAGCAACGAGCTATGAAGGCGACGATTTTGGAGCCCGCACCCGCCCTTTTGGCGGACTGTTCGGCGAGTTCTACCAAACCAACAGACTTTCCTATGAACTCGCTGCCAACGTTGGCGAGTTGGCAGGCAAGGGCTCGTCCACTTTCACCTCAAACGTTACCTCTTTCAGTATCGTCAGCCGCCTGGCGCTTCTGGGCGGGGAAACATTCCGGCCCTATATTGCGGGCGGTGGCGAAGCTATTTTTGCCAACCCGAGAGATTCATTTGACAATCTCGTCGGAAAAAGCTCACAAACCTCGTTGGGGATTCCCGTGGGTGGCGGTTTGAGTTTGAAGCTGTCCGAAAGAACCAACCTGGATTTTCGCGGCTTGTACCACATTGTGCTCAGCGACAAACTCGATGCCGTGAGCGCTGGTTCAGATGATAATTACGTCACCGGCACGGTCGGACTGACCTGGGTTTTCAAGCAGAACAAGGATATCGACAATGACGGTCTGTTCACCAAGGATGAAAAGACGCGGGGCACGAATCCCGAAGTCGCGGATACGGACGGCGATGGCCTTTCAGATGGCGACGAAGTTCTTGTGCACAATACCGACCCGCTTGCGGCTGATTCAGACAATGATGGCCTGGCGGATGGCATCGAACTGAGCACTCACGGTACAGACCCCAACAAAGCCGACACTGACGCGGATGCCCTGTCCGACGGAGCCGAAGTCAGTAAACATGGCACCAATCCGCTGGTGGCGGACAGTGATGAAGATGGCCTTGATGACGGCAGTGAGGTCAACACGCATAGCACCAATCCGGCTAACCCGGACACGGATGCCGACGGTTTGACCGACGCCGACGAACTGCGACAGTACAATACAAAGCCAACCGTGGCTGACTCTGATGCGGATGGTCTGTCGGATGGCCAGGAGATCAACCAGCACAAGACCGATCCGCTGGTCGCGGATTCCGATGGTGGTTCGGTGGCTGATGGCGACGAGGTTGCTCGCGGCACCAACCCCATGATGTCGGGCGACGACGTCATTCTCGAAATAAAAGAAGCCGGCGCTCCAATCGTACTGGACGGCGTTGTGTTTGGCAGCGGTAGCTCGAAGCTGTCCGACCAGTCCAAAGACATCCTGGTAAAAGCGCTCAACACAATGAAGGCCTACCCGGAAATGAACGTCGAGATTCACGGGTTTACGGACAACACCGGCAGGCGTCAATCGAACGTGCGCTTGTCCGAAGCACGTGCTGCTTCGGTCAAGGCTTATCTTGTCAGTCAGGGTGTTGCTGCTGGCCGGGTCACGGCGCGGGGATTTGGTCCCGAAAAACCGATCGCGCCAAACTCCTCAAAAGAAGGCAGACAACAAAACCGACGCATAGAATTCATGGTGGCGAAGTAACAATGGCAGTTGGGCGGGGCGTCGCGGCCCCGCCCATTGCTCTTTCCGAACAAATATCATCTCTTTATCTTCCCGAAACCGGCTTCCAAATCTCACTAGTGTCAAGATTTCTAATTTCCCAAACAAAACTCTGACAGGGTTTCGACCCTTTTTTTATGCCTGAAACGGTTAACATTGAACCCTGTCAGAGTTCGCTTATTTGGAAATCATCACACTAGAGCGCAGCAAGGTCTGGGACGAACAGTTTGCCCACCATTTCATCTTGCCATTCGCGGGCTCATTCTTTATCTTTGAGTTAAGGTAACCGAGAAAAGAGAGCCGCGGCACCCGCAAATGCAAAGCAAAAATCCCATACGACTGCGATACTCACTGCTGTTCTGGACGCTGGTCTCCATCGCGTTCATGCTGCAACAGTTCATGTACCTGAGCAGGTATGACTGGGATTTCAACTGGTACAAATTCCTCATCATTCCGTTTGGCTATTTGCTCTGGGCGCCGTTTGTACCTTTCGTGCACTTTTTCCACACGAGATATCCTTTTCAGAAACGCTACTCGAAATTTGTTTTGCCTCACCTTCTGGCCAGTGCTGTTGTCGCCATTGTTATCAACCTGACGACGCAGCTCGTCACCACCGCCCTGATGTACTACCTCGATCCCAGGATTTACAAAAAACTCACCGCCTCTTTTCTGGACTATTGGGACGTGCGGGCGCTCGGTGGCGCGCTTGGCCATCTCTTCATCTATTGGTTTGTGCTGTGCTTCTTCCTCATCCTGGATTACTACAAGAAATACCGCACCGAGGCAGTCAAGCGCGCCGAGGCGGAAAAGCTGCTTTCCGAAGCCCAGCTCAACGCCTTGAAAATGCAGCTTCAGCCCCACTTTCTGTTCAACACCCTGCACAGCGTCGCTTCTCTGATGGAAGAAAATGTCAAAGAGGCGCAGGACATGGTTGGGCGCCTGGGCGATCTGCTCAGAACCTCTCTCGAATGCCAGGCGGACAATTTCATCAGCCTGCGCAAGGAACTCGAATTCATCGAAAACTACCTCTCGATTGAAAAAGCGCGGTTTCAGGACCGACTGCAAATTCACTACGAAGTTGACGACTCTGCCCTGGACGCAAGTGTCCCGAGCTTGATTCTGCAGCCGCTGGTAGAAAATGCCATCAAGCATGGCTTTGCCACCAAATCCAGGTCCGGCCGCATCGCCATTCGTTGTCAAAAGATCGACGGGCAACTCCGGATTGATGTCACGGACGATGGCCCGGGTGTCATCGACCTGGACGCACTCCAGGAGTCAAACGGCATCGGCCTACAGAACACGCAGGAGAGGCTTCGCACGCTCTACGGCGCCGACTTCAAATTCGAGTTTAAAAATGCCGAATCTGGCGGCTTTGTAGTAGCTATGACACTCCCCTATCGCCGCGAGCAGGAGAGCTAGGGTGAAACCGATTCGAACCATTATTGTCGATGATGAGGTGCTCGCCAGAAAACGCATCCGCAATCTGCTCAAAGAAGATGCGGAAGTTGCGGTGATCGCTGAGTGCATCAACGGCAAGCAGGCGCTTGCCGCCATCCTGGCTCGCAAGCCCGAGCTGATCTTCCTCGATATTCAGATGCCGGATTTGGACGGCTTTGGCGTTCTGAACAAATTGCCGCTGCAGGACCGGCCGTTCATTATTTTTGTCACCGCCCACAATCACTTCGCGCTCAAAGCGTTTGAGTATCACGCGCTCGACTACCTGCTCAAGCCATTCAGGAATCAGCGTTTCGCCGAGTCGCTGGCATACGCCAAGAACCATCTGCGCCAGCGCTCAAAAGCACAGTTCAGCGACAAGCTGCTGGATTTCATTCAGGAAGAGCAGAGTGCCACGCCCGCAACGACCATAGAAGTCAAAGTTCACAATTCCCGGCTTGCCCTAAAGGCGCAGGATATCTGCTTCGTGCGTGCGGATGGCAACTATGTCCGGATTTACGTTGAAGATGACTACTACCTGCAGAGACTGACCCTGCAGGAAATCGAGCAAAATCTCGATCCGCAACAGTTCATCCGCGTGCACCGGTCGATTATTGTGAACCGATTCTTCGTTGAGGCCATCGACTACATTGGCAACAACGAGTACCAAGTCAGAATGCAGAATGGCCACGAGTTCACTTCCGGCAGGCACTACAAAGAAAAGCTGGCTGAACTGGGTCAGGCCTAACCGTTCACCACATTTTTTTCCCGCTCTAACCCAGCCTCAACATCTTGTCACTAAGCGATTAACTTGCGCCATGAATCAACGTATATACCAAAATGCGTGAGAAGCAATGTCGCGTTCCAGGAAGACGGCCCCGGCTTTGAATCCCATCTCCGGGGTCATGACGGAGCGTAACAAAAGTTCAAACTGCACCATACATTTAGCCTGCCCGCAGCAGGCGCTACACCATCAGAAAGTCACCAAATAAACTCAGGAGGAACCATGAAACCGTACCAAGTTTTTGTCGCAGCCGGCCTTTGCCTACTGCTGCAGGCAAACACAACCACCGCACAACACGTGGCCGACCAAATCATCTTTCACACCTTTAACGGCGAATATGCTCAGGCCGATGCTCTCATTGAAGGAGAGATTCAGCACGATCCGGACAATCCACAATACTACTATCTGCGGGCGAGTCTGGCATTCTACGGCCGCTTTTTTGGCAACACCGAGCTCAGCGCCCCGGAGCTGATTGAACGGGTGGCGCAAAACTCCAGAAAGGCCATCGAACTGGCGGAGAATCTGGAGCAAACGCCGGACAACAGATTCTACCTTGGCTCCGCCTATGGACTCCTGAGTCGCGCAATCTTTCTTAAAGACCGGTCTGTTTTTGATGCCTACTCCGCTGCCAGCGACAGCAAAAGTACGCTTGAAGACCTGCTTGAAGACAATCCGGATTATCACGATGCCAGGGTCGGCCTGGCCGTGCTCGACTACTTCGCCGCGACCCGCTTGACAAGCTGGTGGCAGAAGACCATGGCTTGGGTTACCGGCATGTCGGGCGACAAAGACGAAGCACTCAACAACCTGGAAGTTGTGGCAAAGAACGGTAACCTGTGCCAGGCGGAAGCCCGGTTCATTCTCGTAACGCTGTACAGATTTACCGAGCGCGAACCAACAAAAGCGCAGGTCTATTTGACCGGTTTTATGCGAGACTATCCTGAGAATGCTTTTGTCAGCAATATCTACCACCGCATGCAACTGGAAGCGGTGATTCAGGAGCGCGGCGTGGCCTTTCTAACCGCAAATGTCGATTCGCTGATGCAGGAATACAAAGTCACCAACGACGGTGTCTTGAATCAGGTTGGTTATGGCTTCCTCGGCGATGAGGCCTTCGATGACGCAATTGCCGTGTTTCGTCTCAACGTCAAGCTTTTCCCGCATGCTGCCAACTGTTACGACAGCCTGGCGGAGGCTTACATGACTTCCGGTCAAAATGCCGAGGCAGTCAAACACTACAAAATCGCACTCGAAAAAATCGATACAGACACCACGCGCAATGAAGCCGGCCGCACTTTTTTGCGTGACAATATCGCGCAGCAATTGGAAAAGTTGAATGCAACTTAGGTAGGCGGCCGATGACAGCAGTTTGTCTGCGTCGGCCTCGTCCGCCCCGCTTGGCCCGGCCCGGAAATTGGTCTTCAGTTCACACAGCAAACCTGCCAGGTTTCCAAAACCTGGCAGGTTTAAGCACAAGTCAAAACCTCATTCTCCACAATCGCCTTCCAGCTCACCGACAACCAAACTATTTTCCATCCCCGGCGTAACAACCTGTGGAGAAGAGAAAGGCGAAACACCATGACGGAAACGCAATCCGAACCCAGCCGTGAACCGAGGTTGACCAAAACCCTTATCGCGGATTTCAAAGAATTCTTCCGCAACATCTTCAGCGGACAGGTAAAGCGCCCTGTCAGTCGCAGCTTCAATGAGCTGCGAGAATTCTATCTCGACGAACAGCAGAAAAAGCGGCTTGCCGCCATGGGACGTTTGCGGCGGTGGTTCCTCATAGGCTTCTGGCTGCTCAAAGCAATGCTCCTGAAGCTCAGCCCGGTGCGACGCGTACTGCTCGTTATCGGCATCTTCTTTCTAGTCAAGGCTCGCGGTAATGCCGCGGACAGCATCAACGATGCCGTGCTCGGCGGGCTGATTCTCCTGCTTATTCTGATGTTCGAGCTTAAGGACAAGCTGGTCGCAAAAAGCGAGCTTCGCGAGGGACACGCAGTGCAGGAAGCACTTCTGCCACCGAAGCGACCCGTCGTTGCAGGCTGGGATCTCTGGCTCCACTACAAAGCCGCCAATGAAGTCGGCGGCGATTTGCTGGATTTCAAGAGAATTGACAGCAATCGCTACAGTGTCGCTCTTGGCGACGTGGCGGACAAAGGTCTGAAAGCCGCTCTCCTGATGGCCAAGCTACAGGCCACGCTGCAGGCGTTGGCGCCGGACTATGATTCGCTGGCAGACCTCGCCACTAAGATCAACCAAATCTCCTACCGCGACGGCCCGCCGACCAGCTTCGCCTCACTGCTCTATCTGGAATTGCCGGAAAACTCAGGTGCGGTGCGCTTCGTCAATGCCGGCCACATGCCGCCGCTGATTGTGACCAGTGGCGAGGTCAGGGAATTGCCAAAGGGCGACCCGGCGCTCGGTCTCGCACCCGATGCCCACTACTCGGAACACAGCCTTGAACTGAAGCAAGGGCAAGTGCTGGTCGTCTACTCCGACGGGGTGACCGAAGCTCGCAACGAAGCCGGTGAGCTTTTCAGCGAGCATAGACTGCTCGCTCTATTAACCCAACTGGACGACAGGTCCTCCCCGGAAATCGGCGAACGGATTGTGGCAGAAGTAGCCGGCTTTACAGGCGATGCCCCGCGTACCGATGATTTATCGCTGGCCATCATGAGACCTGTGTGAGCCTTAAACCTGCCAGGTTACAAAACCTGGCAGGTTTGGGTTACGAAAGAATCCCCGCATTTGCACGCAGCCCTACCCGGTTGCATATTGCCCCAAAAAAGCATATCTTTTTATGTTGTCCGGCAGCCATCGATTGCAGTAACTGTCCCGTTCGTCGCAGCGCCGGCAAAACCGCCTAATCACACTGAACCGCAAAACCCTTGCAGCCGCTTATGGTCAACTATTACGACGATGTTCTGTCCAACCTGCAATTCAAGAAGTTCGTCATTGGCGAGTTGTTGTTTTCCGAATATACCTGCCCGCTCGAGGACGACTCATTCGCCATCTGGACCCACATGGACTACCTGGTGCATGTCGTCAGCGGCAAAAAGGTCTGGCACACCGCACGCGGCAGTTGGCCCACGGAGTCAGGCCAAACCCTGTTCTTCAAGAAAGGCGCCGCCTCTGTTCAGCAGTTCTTCGATGAAGACTTTTGCCTGCTGGTGTTCTTCGTTCCGGATAGCTTTGTCCGCGGCATCGTGCAAGAGTTTGCCGCGGATCTCAAGGGCAATCTCCCTCCGGCTGACAAGCAATCCTCTGCCATCAGAGTCAATAACGACGTTGCTCTGACCGCCTTTGTGCAATCCATGCTTGCCTATTTCTCCGGCGCCGAAGAACCGTCTGAGCCATTGCTGCGCCTGAAGCTCAAGGAACTCATTATCGGCGTCTTGCTGAGCGAGAGAAATCCGGCGCTCTCATCCTACTTTCAGTCCGTGGCAAACAGTGAAGCCCCGGAAGTTGCTGAAATCATGGAGGCAAACTTCCGCTACAACCTCTCCCTGGAAGAATTCGCGGCCATGTGCCACCGCAGCCTGACTTCATTCAAAAGAGATTTTCGTAAGAATTATGACGAGACTCCGGGCCGCTGGCTACTCAAAAAGCGGCTGGACTACTCGGCTACCTTGCTCCACAATCGTGACGCCAATATTTCGCAAGTCGGCTACGACAGTGGCTTCGAAGACCTCTCGCATTTCAGCAGAGTCTTTAAGCAGAGATTCGGCATGTCACCAGCCAATTTTCGCAAGGACTCCAGCGCAAGCAGCAGCTAACCGGGCCCGGCGAACCTTTCAGCCAAAACTCTGGCCTTTTCAGCAAAATCCCACCTCCTCTCAGTTCGTACCTTGAGCCATCGTTTTAAACAAAAACCACAGGAGGCTGTTATGACAAAATCATCACCTGCCACATGGCTGGACCAGGTCCACAAATTGGGCAAGGACTTCAGAGAACGGGCCGCGGGCCACGACCGCGACGACTCGTTTGTCGATGACAACTATGTCGACCTGAAGGAGCATCGCTTCTTTACGGCGGCAATCCCGCGGGAATTGGGTGGCGGTGGTGCCTCACATGCGGAGATGAGCGACATCTTGCGTTGCATTGCGCAATACTGTAGCTCGACGGCGCTTGCCATGTCCATGCACCAGCATCTTCTGGCGGCCAACGTCTGGAAATACAAACGCGGCGAGGGTGGGGAAGAGCTGCTGAGGAAAGTTGCCGGCAATCAAATGGTTTTGGTGAGCACGGGAGCGCGCGACTTCCTTGAGTCCAACGGCGAAATGCAGAAAACCGAAGGCGGATACTTGGTGAGCGCTGTCAAGCACTTCGCCAGCCAATCCGCGGTCGGAGACGTGCTGGTCACCAGCGCACCCTACGAGCACCCCGAAAAAGGCTGGCAGGTCTTGCACTTTCCAGTGCCGTTCAAGTCAGACGGCGTCAGCGTACTCAACAACTGGCAGGCCATGGGCATGCGTAGTACGGGCTCACACACGGTCAAGCTTGACAATGTTTTTGTAGCAGATACAGCGATTGCCCTGGAAAGAGCGCAGGGAGAGCTGCACCCGTTCTGGAACGTCGTGCTGACCGTCGCCATGCCCATGATCATGTCGGTCTACGTTGGCATTGCCGAGCGCGCAACTCAAATTGCGCTTGCACAAGCGCGCGCCAATAAAAGCCCGAAGCCGCATCTGGCTTATTCCGTCGCCGAAATGAACAACCAGCTCATCACTGCGCAGGTTCTTTTGCAGGACATGCTCAGGATAACCGCCAACTACGAGTTTCAACCAATCGAGCAGCACAGCCAGGATATTCTCGCTCGCAAGGCGGTCATGGTCAACGCCTGCATCAACACGGTGACCAAGGCCATGGAAGTTGTAGGCGGACTTGGATTTTTTCGCAGCTTTGGCCTGGAGAGACTCTTCAGGGATGTTCAGGCGGCAAGGTATCACCCCTTGCAGGAAAAGGATCAACTGGCATTTTCCGGTGAATTCCTCCTGAAAGATTGATTTCATGCGGCGTATCAGAAGGCAAGTACGAGGGCCCCGGATATATCAACTTCACGGTTTGCTGACACATGAAAAACCCACGGCTTCTTGTCAATACAGAAACGCAGCACGGGCAATGAAGTCGGGCCGAAACAACAGCCCTGCTCTTGTCAACCTGGGAACTGCTCCAATGGATTGCAGCGAATTGCTAATGATCGGTGGCTAAAATGAACATCTTAACGCAAAGAATATTTGAGAATCCGGGAATGGTACCTCGCCATCCACCCGGCAAGGCTCTTCTGCCTGCAAACGCAACGGCGATCAGGCCTCACAGCAATCTTCAGGAGCCTGACCACATTTCTTCGATTGATTGTCTGGCAGCAATACAACAGACCATGGAAGAAAAGGAACGGATCAGATTCGGGAGCTGGCTTGAGAGAATACTGGTCGCACTCCTTAGAGAGCCGACAACAGCAGACTAGAACATTGCTATTGCGTGGCCGGGAATAGCCCGACCACTGAATTTGAGAACTGTAGAAAGGAAAAAATGATGAATATCGATGCATTGGTAGACAACCATTACGGCTTCGGCGGAATCATGGAGAAAATTGCAGCCGGGCTCAATCTGGCTGACAGAGATATCAGTTCACTCACGGTGGATGACCTGGCTCCCGTTGATGAGTTTCACACCCGCGGGCGAGAGTCAACGCGTGAGGTCGCGGAGTTAGCGAATCTAAGGGCATCCGACCTTGTTCTGGATGTTGGCTGTGGTCTGGGCGGCACCGCCCGCCATCTGGCGGAACAATATAACTGCAAAGTTGTAGGTATTGACCTTACAGATGAGTACATATCCGTTGGCAAAAAGCTCACGGAACTTGTCGGCCTGAGTGACCGCGTGGAACTGCTTCAGGGTAATGCACTCGACATTCCGCATGAAGATGAAACATTCGATATCGTCTGGACTGAGCATGTCCAGATGAATATTGCGGACAAGGCTCGATTCTATTCTGAGATAGCGCGGGTCTTAAAACCAGGCGGTCGTCTGCTATTCCATGACATCTTTCGGGGCGCTGGGCATGCCCCGTTTTACCCGGCGCCCTGGGCCGAAGATGAGTCCATAAGTGCTCTCGCAACAGAAGCGGAAGCGCGCTCGACCATAGAGCAGGTCGGCCTGGAAGTCGACCAATGGCTCGTAAAAGTCCAGGAGTCAATTGGATTCTTCAAAAGAGTGTCAGCACAGATTGAGGCCGATGGCCCGCCTCCCCTGGGCATCCATCTCTTAATGGGTGACAATGCTAACGACAAACTTCAAAATTACGTTCGCAATCTAAGCGAAGAGCGTGTGTCCGTCGCTTTGGGAATAGCCCATAAATGAGTTATTCGTGTCTAGGTATCAAAACCAAAGTAAAAACCTGCCAGGTTTCCAAAACTTGGCAGGTTTAGATGGTAACCCTCAAACTATCAGGATCCAGCCGGCGCCGCCTATTCCTCAACCACCGGCTCCATCTCTTCATTCACCACCGTCACATGAGTCCCCGATCGGTCCGCAAATCGCCTGCGCAAACCATAGTCAATCAGCAGCGGGTCTTCCGCGCCACCGGGCAGCACGCCTTTCAAGTAAGCGTGCGAGCGCTCGCGGATGTCTGCCGCCGCTTCCATGCTTTCCTGCAGATTGCGCTTCGTTTCTTCCAGGTCGGCTTCTATACTGTTGCTGGCTTCCAGTTTCTCGTTCAGCGCGTCATAGGCATCTTTTAGCTCGGTCTGCACATCCTGCGGCGGTTTGCGAATGTCCTCGCTTTGCTGCGTCACCGCTTCATGGGCAAGCCGCAGCCGGCCCAGCAAATCGCCGCGCCCATCGGGCAGGCCGCGGTCCAGGTGGTAGACTTGCAGAACAGCAGGCAGAACATCGTCTGAGAGTTGGCTCTTCAGCATTTGTTTCACTTTGCGCAGCACCTTCGTCCCCTGCGCCTGCAACTGCCCCGCCTGTCGCCCGGTCTCGCTCTTCTGACCTTGCAGGCTGATATAAGCGTTCGTATGCGTTTTAAAGTTGGTATGCACGGTGTCCAGAGTTGCCTTCAAATCGTCGCGCAAAGGCCTGCCGCTGTTTGCATGCGCCTCCGCCATACGCCCCAGCAGCGTGTCAAAATAGTTGAACTGCTTTTCCGTCCGTTGATAAGCCATAACGTCACTCCATCAATTGGTACACACATTATTTGCTAATCCTTCGGAAGGTTCTGCGGAAACTTCAGGGACTTTGCGGGCTTTGGCCCGGATAAGTCGGAATCTTAAAAAATTAACAAGGGATTCCTGCGGAATAGGATTCAGTGTTGCCGCCCAAGCCGCGACAAGAGTCCGCCTTTTGGCCAAAGGGGGACAGGGGATTCGGCTCTCCCCCAGCCCGATTTCACCCCACCGGGGCTTATCATCGACTGCCCTCGTTTTCACGAGTCAATCTTGATGCCGGCTGTCGCAGATAGCAATGTGCCGGCAAAAGACCTGCCAGGTCTCTCAACTACAGCCCAAGCTTAGGGAATTCAATTATCTTCAACCAGTTCCTGCCTTCAACAGAACTATCATACCTGGCAGGTCTAGTCCCACACGCTCCTCGTCTGCGCCAACCGGGAAATATAGGATGCCGCCAGAATTGCGAATTCCTTGCATCCCTGCTCGTTTGTGTGTATTTTGAAAGCAGCAACACGCAGCACGTCTCTTCATCAGCTTCTAGATAAAAATAACACAGACTGAGGGCTTACCAGTGGTTCATTTTTCATGTCGCACCTGTCAGGCTTTAGCTGATAGATTATGCATCGCTTGCCGGGTCGATTCGGCCGACGAAGGAAATGCAACCTTGACACAAGAACTCGCAGAGGAAGATTAATATGGCCAGGCAGAACAACGGCGCCAACCTGGGATTCGAGAACAAGCTGTGGGAAATGGCCGACAAAATGCGCGGCCACATGGACTCCGGCGAATACAAGCATGTCGTGCTTGGCTTGATTTTTCTCAAGTACATCTCGGACGCCTTCCAGGCCAAATACGACGCTCTTGCCGCAACGCAGGAAACCGAATACACCGACCCCGAGGACCGGGACGAGTACGCTGCCGCCAATATTTTTTGGGTGCCGAAGGAGGCGCGTTGGGAAAAGCTTCAGGCCGAGGCCAAACAACCCACCATCGGCAAGAGCATCGACGATGCCATGGTGGCCCTCGAAAAGGAGAATCCCACCCTCAAGGCTGTGCTGCCCAAGGATTACTCTCGTCCGGCCCTCGACAAACATCGCCTGGGCGAATTGGTTGACATCATAGGAAATATCGATTTGCAGGGCAGGAAGTCCGGTGTCAAAGATCCTCTGGGACGCGTCTACGAATACTTCATCGGACGCTTTGCAGCCGCCGAAGGCAAAGGCGGCGGTGAGTTCTACACGCCGCAGTGCATCGTTCAGTTGCTGGTCCAGATGATTGAGCCTTACAGAGGGCGCGTCTTCGACCCTTGCTGCGGCTCGGGCGGCATGTTCGTGCAGTCGGAACGCTTTGTGGAAGAGCATGGCGGCCGACTGGGTGATATCGCCGTCTACGGTCAGGAGTCCAACCCGACCACCTGGAAGCTGGCCAAGATGAATCTCGCCATCCGCGGCATCGACGCCAACCTCGGCCAGACTCAGGCCGACAGTTTCTATAACGATCTGCACAAAGACCTCAAGGCGGACACCGTCCTGGCCAATCCGCCGTTCAACATGTCCGACTGGGGCGGCCAGCGGTTGAAGGAAGACGTGCGCTGGAAATACGGGGTGCCGCCGGTGAACAACGCCAACTACGCCTGGATTCAGCATTTCATCCACCACCTGGGCTCGACCGGTATTGCAGGTTTTGTCATGGCCAACGGCTCCATGTCCACCAGCACTGCCAGCGAGGGCGAAATTCGGCGCAAAATCATCGAAGCCGATTTGGTGGACTGCATGATTGCCCTGCCCGGCCAGCTTTTCTACACCACCCAGATTCCGGTCTGCCTCTGGTTTGTCACGCGCTCCAAAACGGCGGGCGACAAGCGCGGTTACCGCGACCGCACGGGGCAGACACTTTTTATCGATGCGCGCCGCATGGGCACCCTGGTGGACCGCGTTCACCGCGAGTTGTCAAAAGAGGATATTGAGGCCATCGCCGGGATTTACCATGACTGGCGCAACGAAGGCGGCGACTACGAAGACAAAGCCGGCTGGTGGAAGTCCGCTGCGCTTGAGGAGATCAAGGGCCACGGCTACGTTCTGACGCCGGGCCGTTATGTCGGCGCGGAGGAAGTCGAGGACGACGGCATTCCGTTTGAAGAGAAGATGGCCAAACTCTCAGCTGAACTCTATGCGCAATTTGCCAAAGCTGAGCAGCTTGAGGCCACCATTAAGAAGAATCTGGACCATTTGGGTTATGGAGAAAACGGAAATGATTGACTATGATAAATTCAGAAAGTCATTGAAGCATCTTGAACTACAATATGAGAACTATAAGACCTTGGACCCGGAACAAACGCAGCTCATTCAGGAAGCGGTTGCCGAATCAGTGATTCAGCGGTTTGAAACCTGCTATGACACCTTGTGGAAGACCTTGAAACGCTACCTTTTTGAGGAACTAGGGGTTCCGGACGTTCCGGATAGCCCAAAGAAAATATTTCGACAGGCAGGTGAGAATAGCCTGTTTGCCTCATCCGTCGAGTTGTGGTTGAAATATGCGGAAGCTCGGATTGGCACTTCACATGACTATAGTGGAGAAAAAGCCCAGGACGCTCTCGAGCTGATGAATGATTTCTTGGACGACGCTATCGGCCTTTACCAGACCATGAGTGGAGAAACATGGGAATAGCTGGCGCCATCGACATCACTCCCGGGCAGCGCAGAACCATATCAGGCTTGCTGAAGAAACACCTGCCCAATGTCACCGTCTGGGCCTATGGATCCCGCGTCAAATGGACGGCAGACCCACAATCGGACCTGGACCTGGCTGCGTTTGCATCCGCAGAGCAAAAACGCCAGGTGTCTGATTTGCGTGAGGCCTTTGACGAAAGCGACCTGCCGTTTCGCGTGGATTTGTTTATTTGGGACGAAGTGCCGGATGAGTTTCGCGGGAATATTGAGGCGGAGCATGTGGTGGTGCAGGAGAGGCAGAGGGGGACTATGGGCGGTGCATTGCGAAAACTGCCCTTGGGCCGTCTTTATGATTTTCGTTCGGGGCTATCTAAACCTCGGTCCGAGTTTGGATCAGGTTATGGCTTTCTTTCCTTCAAGGATGTCTTCTACAACTTCTTTGTTCCAGAAGAACTGAGCGAACTCGTCAATTCAACAACACAAGAACAGGAGGCTTGTTCCATAAAGATGGGGGATGTATTCCTGACTCGGACGAGTGAAACAATGGAAGAGCTTGGTATGAGTTGCGTCGCTCTGAAAGACTACGAGAAAGCTACTTTCAATGGCTTCACGAAAAGACTACGAGCCAAACCAAATACTCAGATTGTACCCGAGTACGCTGGGTACTTCTTCCGAAGCCCCACTTTTCGGCGTGCGGTTACGGCAATGTCGTCTCTTTCAACCAGGGCAAGCTTGAATAATGAGATGCTTGGCAGGTTAGAAATGATCTTACCGAGTTTTGACGAACAGAAGGCTATCGGCTTCATTCTGAAGACTTTGGACGACAAGATCGAGCTGAATCGGCAGATGAACCGCACCCTGGAGCAGATGGCCCAGGCCATTTTCAAGAGCTGGTTTATCGACTTCGACCCGGTGCGCGCCAAAGCCGCAAACCGCGACCCCGGCCTGCCCAAAGAAATCGCCGATCTCTTCCCAGACAGCTTCGAAGACTCCGAGCTTGGGGAGATTCCGAAGGGGTGGGGTGTAAAGCCTTTATCTGTCGTGGCTCATCAAATCGTGGATTGTCTTCATTCCAAGAAACCTGATCCCATCGTCAATGGCAAAAGAATGATTCAGGTTTTCAACATTGGGGATCATGGCCGATTAACTTGGGCAAAAGAGTTTCTGGTTTCGGATGATGATTTCAAGGAGTGGACAAAAAGAATCAGGCCACGGAAAGGCGATATTTTTGTTACAAAAACCGGCCGTGTTGGTGCAGTTGCGCAATTGATGTATGATGAGGAAGTGAGTTTTGGTCGTAACCTCGTCGTTTTGAGACCTGATCCATCAAAATATCCACCGCACCTAATGAGAACTGCTATGACTTCTTCCTTCATGAAGAAAGAGATCGAGCGGAATACAACTGATGGCACTATTCTTAAGAGCCTTCATGTCAAACACATTGCAAAACTACGCCTATTAGTTGCGCCGCCTCCTGTCGTGGCAGCTGCCGAAAAAATACTTGCGGCGACGGGAGAAAAGCTTGTGATCAATGATCGCGAAAACTCAAAACTAAAGTCTCTCTGTGATACTCTTCTCCCCAAACTCATCTCCGGCGAACTGCGCATCCCCGACGCCGAGAAACTGCTGGAGGGTGTTGCATGAACCACGAAAGGCACGAAAACACACGAAAAGATCGGTGCTTGATTCTTTGTGCTTTTTTTCGTGTTTTTCGTGTGGTTCGTGGTTATTTACTAAATAAGGATATGTAGAATGAACCACGAAAAGATCATCTATAAAGACGAAAGCTATGAAATCCAGGGGGCGGTGTTTGCCGTGTATCGTGAAATGGGATGTGGTTTTCTCGAGGCGGTTTACCAGGAATGTCTGGAAAGGGAATTTATGCTTCGAAAGATCCCTTTCAGCCCGCAACCGGAGTTGACAATCAATTATAAAGGCGAAGCGCTGAAACAGACCTATAAACCCGACTTCGTCTGCCACGACAAGATCATCGTTGAACTCAAGGCAGTAAAGGAAGTTGTCCCGCGGCATGAAGCGCAAATCCTGAATTACCTTAAGACCACTAACTTGAAACTGGGGCTTCTGGTCAATTTTGGAAGCTATCCCAAAGCAACCGTAAACAGGTATGCCAACTGAACCACGAAAAGCACGAAAGACACGAAAAGACATGGACCGGCTTTCGTGCTTTTCGTGTCGTTCGTGGTTAGAAAAGGAGAGACGCTTGGGCAATTCCAAACTGTTGGATTTGCTGAGGGTTCCAGAAAATGAGTAATGACAAGCATGGAAAAGACCGTCCCCGCGGACAATCTGACAAAGACAACGCCCCGGAAGGTTTAATCCCAAAGCATGGCGGCTACCGCAAACTCAAGAGCTTTCAAATCGCCCAGTTGGTTTATGACATCACAGTGCGGTTCTGTGACCGCTACATCGATAAACGCAGCCGCACCCATGATCAAATGGTGCAGGCAGCGCGGTCGGGGGTGCAGAACATTGCGGAAGGCAGTCAGTTCTCAGGAACCTCGAAGAAGATGGAAATGAAACTGACCAACGTGGCTCGGGGGAGTTTGGAGGAGTTGAGGCTGGATTATGAGGATTTTTTAAGGCATCGGAGACTGGCGCTTTGGGAGAGAAGCGACCCGCGGCGGCAGGGACTGATAGATAAACGGTGTCAAACTGCTGATGAGGTTGCACAATGGGTGCAGGGTGTTTCTAAAGAGGGCAAACAACATGAACAAAGTGGACCACATGGACAGTCCATTAAGTCCACCCCGTCCACCGGAACCAGCAACGAGGAAGCCGCCGCCAATGCCGCACTAACGCTACTGGCGGTGGCCACCGCCCTTTTGGACCGCCAGCTTGCTGCGCAGGCCGCCGCCTTCGAAAACGAAGGCGGCTTCACAGAGCGCTTGTATCGGACAAGACAGCGGAAACGCAGAGAAAAATAAACATGAACGAAAACCAACTCGAACAAACCGCCCTGGAATGGCTGGACAATCTCGGCTACGCCATCGAGTACGGCCCTGACATTGCCTTCGATGGCCCCAGGCCTGAGCGCGACACACAAGCCAATTACACCGATGTCGTGCTCATCGGCAGGTTGAGCGGTGCACTGCAACGCATCAATCCAGCATTGCCGGTTGAAGCCATAGATGAAGCCGTCCGCAAAGTCACTCGGCCCGAAAGCCCTTCCCTGATCGAAAACAATCGCAGGTTCCACCGCATGCTCACCGAAGGTGTCGATGTTTCCTGGATGGCCGCGGACGGTGAGAAGCACGACAAAGCCTGGTTGATGGACCTGGCCAATCCAGACAACAACGACTGGCTGGCCGCAAACCAATTCACCGTGGTGGAAAACAAGCGCGAACGCCGGCCGGACATCGTGGTTTTTGTCAACGGCCTGCCGCTGGCCGTAGTCGAATTGAAAAACCCGGCAGATGAGAATGCCACCATCCGCCACGCCTTCAACCAGCTCCAGACTTACAAAGAGCAGATACCCTCCCTATTTGTCTATAACGAACTGCTCATCATCTCCGACGGCATGCAGGCGCGCGCTGGCACTTTGACGGCCGGCTGGGACCGCTTTATGCCCTGGCGAACCATCGACGGCGCCGACCTCTACCGCGAGCCCGGCAACGAAAAGCATTCCGACGGCGTGGTGCAGCCCGGCCTGGAGACGCTCTTCAAAGGCGTGTTCGACCGCAGCCGCGTTCTGGATTACTGCCTTAACTTCATCACCTTTGAACACGAGGGCGGGGACACCGCCTCCATTGCCAAGAAAGCCGCCGGCTACCACCAGTATCATGCCGTCAACAAGGCGGTGGAGTGCACGCTCTCAGCCTGCGGCATCGAGGCCCCGGCTAATCTGCAATATGGCCGGTTCCTGGAAGCTGAGGCCGCGGACCCCTTTGCTTTTCATGACAAAACCGAGCCTTACAGAACCAAGCAAAAATTCGGAGACAAGCGTATCGGCGTGGTGTGGCATACCCAGGGTTCGGGCAAAAGCCTGTCCATGGTGTTTTTCGCCAGCAAGGTCATTCGCCATCCCTACATGGAAAACCCGACGGTGCTGGTCATCACCGACCGCAACGATCTCGACGACCAGCTTTTCGGAACCTTTTCAAACAACAAAGAGCTTCTGCGACAAACGCCGGTTCAAGCCGGCGGCCGCGCCCATCTGCGCGACCTTCTGCAAGTGGCCTCCGGCGGTGTGATTTTTACGACCATCCAGAAGTTTTTTCCTGAAAACAAGGGTGGTGCCTATCCGCTTCTGAGCGAGCGGCGCAACATCGTGGTCATTGCGGACGAAGCGCACCGCAGCCAGTACGACTTCATCGACGGCTTCGCGCGCCACGTGCACGACGCGCTGCCAAATGCCTCGTTTATCGGCTTTACCGGCACGCCGGTAGAAAGCACCGACCGGAACACCCCGGCTGTCTTTGGCGATTATATCGACAAGTACGATATCCTGCGCGCGGTCGAGGACGGTGCGACGGTTTCGATTTACTACGAAAGCCGGCTGGCGCGCATCGAGCTTGACCAAGCCGAAAAGCCCACCATCGACCCCGAGTTCGAGGAGATCACCGAAGCCGAAGAAGAGGAGAGTCGCAAGCAGCGAATGCGGAGCAAATGGGCCTCGGTGGAGGCCATGGTCGGCACCGGGAAACGCCTCGGCCTGGTTGCCGCCGACCTGGTGGAGCACTTCGAGACACGGCAGGAGGCGATGCAAGGCAAAGCTCTCATTGTCTGTATGAGCCGCCGCATTTGTGTTGACATGCACAACGCCATTGTCAAGCTGCGTCCGGACTGGCACAGCGATGATGACAGCAAAGGCGGTATCAAGATTGTTATGTCCGGGTCCGCCTCCGACGAATTGTCCTGGCAGCCGCACATCCGCACCAAGAAGGCCCGCGAGGCCATGGCCAAGCGCTTCAAAGATCCGGCTGATGACCTGCAGCTCGTCATTGTGCGCGACATGTGGCTCACCGGCTTCGACTGCCCAAGCATGCACACCATGTATCTGGATAAGCCCATGGCCGGACACAACCTGATGCAGGCCATCGCCCGCGTCAACCGGGTATTTCGTGACAAACCGGGCGGCCGTGTCGTCGATTACCTGGGCTTGGCGGATGCGTTGAAACGCGCCCTTGCCAATTACACGGAAAGCGGTGGCAAGGGCAAGGCCACTATCGACCAGAGTGAAGCCGTTGCGGTCATGCTGGAGAAAATCGAGGTCGTGCGGGACATGTTGCATGGATTCGACTACCTCCCCATTGTCACAGCACCCGTGGCGGAACGCATGACCGGTATCGCCCAGGCCATGGATTTCCTCCTGGGCCTTGAAGATGGCAAGAAACGCTATCTGCAGGCTGTGGCCGCCTTGTCGAAAGCGTTCGCGCTTGCCGTACCCCATGAAGAGGCTCTGGCCATTCGCGACGAGGTCGGGTTGTTCCAGGAAATCCGCGCCAGCCTCGTTAAGACCACCGGTGCTGAAGGAGAAAAAACGCCTGAGGAAATGGAAACAGCGATTCGCCAGCTCGTCTCGCGCGCTGTATCCTCCACCGAAGTCCTGGATATTTTCGCCGCAGCCGGTCTCGACAAGCCGGACATCTCGATTCTGTCAGATGAATTTTTGGCGGAAGTGCGGCAGCTTCCTCAGCGCAACCTCGCCCTTGAGCTGCTCAAGAAATTGCTGGCCGACGAAATCAAGACCCGCATGCGCAAGAACGTAGTTCAGGCGCGTTCTTTCGCCGAGATGCTGGAAGAGGCCATCAACAAATACCAGAATCGCGCCATCGAAGCCGCGGAAGTCATCGAAGAACTCATCAAACTCGCCAGGCAGATGCGGGAAGCACAGAAACGCGGTGAAAGTCTGGGGCTCACCGATGATGAGATCGCCTTCTACGACGCTCTCGAAGTGAATGACAGCGCCGTCAAGGTGCTTGGCGATGACATATTGAAACTCATCGCACAGGAGTTGGTCAAGTCGGTCAAACGCAGCGTCTCCGTTGACTGGACCAAGCGTGAGAATGCCCGCGCTCAAATCCGGGTCATGGTGAAGCGTATTCTCAGGAAATACGGTTACCCGCCAGACCTGCAGGCAACGGCCACGGAATTGGTGCTGGAGCAGGCGACGGTGCTTTGTCAGGAGTGGACAGTGGATGAAGAGTAGATTTCTCTTGGTGACTCTGTCCTGAAGGCACGGATGAGTTTGGAACTGTTTCCCACAACAAGCTCTCTTGCAATAGATGAGATACGAATCCCGCAGAAAACCCCGCAAATGTCCCGCATGCACCTCAGCTCGCATAGCTGTGGTTCTTTATGGGTTACCAGGTTTCTCGGAAGAACTTTCCAACGACTTGGGTGCCGGCCGGATTGTCTTTGGCGGCTGCTGCGTCACCGACGACGATCCTGTGTGGCAATGTGCAGATTGTACGGCAAAGATTCACAGAACCAAGACTTAATCGCCAAAAAAACCTGCCAGGTTTCCAAAACCTGGCAGGTTTAAGTTGCAAACTCCAAAAGAAATTAATCATCACGTTTCAGAAGGCGCTCTCCAATCTCCTACCACCGGCTCTTCCTCTTGATTCACCACCGTCACCTGAGTCCCCGGCTTATCCGCAAATCGTCTGCGCAAGCCGTAATCAATCAGCAGCGGGTCTTTCGCGCCGCCGGGCAGTACGCCTTTCAAGTAAGCGTGTGAGCGCTCGCGGATGTCCGCTGCCGCCTCCATGCTTTCCTGCAGATTGCGCCTCGCTTCTTCCAGATCAGCTTCCACGCCATTGCTGCCTGCCAGTTTTTCGTTCAGCGCCTCAAAAGTATCTTGCAGTTCGGTCTGCAGATCCTGTGGCGGTTTGCGAAGTTCCTCGCTTTGCTGCCCTACTGCTTCGTTGGCAAGCCGCAGCCGGCCCAGCAGATCGCCGCGCGCTCTCGGCAGTTCGCGATCCAGGTGGTAGACCTGCAGGACCGCCGGCAACACCTCGTCGGGGAGCTGGCTCTTCAGCATCTGTCTTACCTTGCGCAGCACCCTTTCACCCTGCACCTGCAACTGCCCCGCCAGTTGTCCGGTCTCGCTCTTCTGGCCCTGCAAGCTGATATAGGCGTTGATATGCGTTTTCAAGTCAACATGTACGGTGTGGAGAGTTGCCTTCAAATCGTCGCGCAATGGCGTGCCGCTGTTTACGTGCGCCTCCGCCATGCGCGCCAGGAGCGTGTCGAAATAGTTGAACTTCTTTTCCGTCCGTCGATAAGCCATAACATCACCTCATCATTTGGTACAAAGACTCTTTGATAGATCTTTCGGAAGGTTTAGCGAAAACTTCAGGCAAGCTGAGCAAAGTTGTGAGAATCATCCTCCAGGGTAGCCGGACCATCCTCCGGAGTAGCCGGACCACCCTCCGGAGTAGCCGGACCATCCTCCGGAGTAGCCGGACCATCCTCCGGAGTAGCCGGACCATCCTCCGGAGTAGCCGGACCATCCTCCGGAGTAGCCGGACCATCCTGCGGGGTAGCCGGATCATCCTGCGGGGTAGCCGGACCACCCTCCGGAGTAGCCGGATCACCCTGCGGGGTAGCCGGACCATCCTCCGGAGTAGCCGGATCACCCTCCGGAGTAACCGAACCATTCTTCGGGGCGACTTGGCCATCCTTCAACCTCCCGGATCGGCGGAGCTACTAATCAGAACTGTTTGCTGTGATGTGAATCTGGGTGAGATTTGCGGGGTGGGTGACTATCTAATCATCAATTGCAGTGCTGCCGCCGGCGTTATAAACCGGCAGGCCGGAAGCGGTGTATTCCCTCAGAATGGCGCAGGCCTCCTCGCGCAAGACGTCCTGCACCACTTCGATTTCCGGCAGGCCTTCGCGGTGCGCCAATTGTTGCGGCCATTTATCCGGCAGCGGCCCTTCTTTAAAGTCCGTGAGGCTCTCGATGTCTTCGCTGCGCGCGGCGCACACCAGCCTGGTGATGCCGCTCCACCAGGTCACGCCATAGCACATGATGCAGGGCTGGCCGCTGCTGTAAAGCGCGTATTTGTGGTCCGGGGATTGCGCCAGGTCAAAGGTCCCGAGCTTCTTCTGCGCCAGCATGGTTGCAATGGTCTCGGCGTGGGCTATCGAAAGGTTCTCAGCGACGACGGCATTGACCCCGACTGACACCAGCGTGTTGGTATTCTCTTCAAAGATCGCGGCGCCGAACGGTCCGCCGGTCTGGCGCGCAACGTTCTCCCGCGAAAGCTCGATGGCCAGCCGCATCTTGTCCTCGTCGCTATCGAATAGCCCGGCGTGTGACTCGATCAGAGCGGGAATCCACGCGGGCAACGTCAGGTTTAGTGCGATCTGCATAGCCAAATAATAGGTGACGACTGCCCCAAATGCAAGCGTTTTCTGCCTGCCACAGCTTTCAGACTCGCGATTCGCGGGAATATCGCACCCGCGGCCACGTGTTGTACCATAATAATCGATTCCTGTCCAACTACTCCCGAAAGAAGCCTGATGAGAAAAATGCGCATGACTGCGGTCCTGGCGGTCGTCCTGATGATTGCCGGAAATAGCTCGAAAGCAATGGCGGGCGCCTGGCCGCTAAAGAAACAAGGCCTCTACCTGAAGCTGTCCTCCAGCTTCTTCCACACCAGCAAAGAGTTCAACCACGAAGGCGACCGGCTGGACATCTTCCAGGAGCGAATCATCTACCGCGATACCTCGTTCCGGGAGTTTGCCATCAGAGCTTATGCCGAATATGGACTCTCCGACCGGCTGACGTTGATTGGCAAGCTGCCCTTCAAGATTCTGCGTTCGAAACGCACGGAACTGGTTGGCGGCGGCGTCCTGGCGCGCATCGCAACTCTCTATACAACCGGTGTTGGCGACTTCTCCCTGCTCGGAAAGTACGGCCTGATAAATGGCCCGTGGGCGGTCTCCGTGCAAGGTGGCGTCAAGGTTCCCCTGGGCTATGAAGAACAGCCGGCGGATGATGGTTCGCCGCTTGGCACCGGCGACATCGATCTCGAAGCAGATCTGCTTTTGGGGAAAAGCCTGTACCCGTTGCCGGCCTACATCACCGCCAGGCTCGGCTATCGATTGCGCAGTGATGAACTGCACGACCAGGTTGTGATGCAGGCGGAGACCGGCTACACTGTCGGCCGGCTTTTTCTCAAATTCGTGTTCGAGGGCGTGAAATCCACGATTACCCCTCCGGACCTGGTGGGCCAGCCGGTGGTTTCGCCTCTGCCCGGCGGTGGCGGCGCGCTGCCGAATATCATTGTGGGCGACCAGGACATCTTCAAGGTCAACCCCTCGGTCAGTTTTTCTCTTAACAGGAATTGGTCGTTGCAAGGCGAATTGATTCACATCTACGCCGGCAAGAATACTGTCGCGGGCTCTGTGTATTCTGTGGGAGTTATCTTTGAGAAGTGATTCGGGCTGTGTCAGTCTTCCGGTGTCTTCAGGAATTTCGATTGAGGGAATGTTTTCAGCCAGTAGTTCCAGCGTGTGACCGTGGACTCAAACTCATCCAACTTGTTGTCTGCCAGCGGCCCGCTGATGCAGGTTAGCTGCGATTCTCCCCGTAGATGGTACCACATGCTTTCGGTTTCCCGGTCGTAGAGCACGAATGTCCGGCGATAGGTCCAGCCGCTTGAAACAAACGTCAGGATTTGGTCCCCAAGCTCGCGGCTGTACACGGCAGCCAGGTTCACCAGCGGTCAGTACGCGACCGCGACATGGGCATCCCCGAACACTTCATTCACAACTTCACGCTTGCTCATAATCGGCAGGGGGTAGGCTCTTGTCAACTTGTTGAGATTCACGCCCATGATCAACTCGTCTTCTTCGCGCAAAGGGAAGCCGGCATCCCCGGCGCAAAGCATCACCGGGTACATGATGGGTTTGATGGCATTGGGGCCCAGGCCGAACTCGAACCCTTCCGGCTCGAAGCCATACTGGTTGGCCGCATGGGTCACATCCCAGTGTTTGCCGGTGCGATCGACGACAAAAATCGTGTCTCCCGAAACCACGACTCTGGTTGTCGGTGGCCTCACGTCCGGTGGGTCGTCAGTATCGGGGTCCGGATCATCCGGTGGTTCCGGAGCGCTTAGATCGACCAACACAATGGAATCTTCACAGGATAAAGCAGACAGGCTGATGGCGCAAAGCGCCAGATGCAGGATTAGGCTGGCCTTTGCACCCATGGTCAGTTCCCGGTCTTGATGGCGTTGGCGTTGAGGAATTTTGTTTCGGAGTGATCTTTCTTCCAGTTGGACCACCGAGTGGTGGTGGCGCCCATTTCCGGCAATTTTCGGTCTTGCCAGTGGCCGCTGATACAGGTAAGCTCGTCCTCGCCCTCCAGGTGGTACCAAATGCTTTCGGTCTCGTGGTCGTAGAGCACGAAGGTGTTACGGTAGGTCCATCCGCTCGCTGACAGGATGAGCACCTGGCCGTCAATTTCCCGGCTGTACACGGCAGCCAATCTCACCAGCGGTCAGTATGCGACCGCGACATGGGCTTCGCCGAATTTTTCAATCGCCACCTCGTGCCGGCTCATGACCGTTAGCGGGTAAGCCCGGACCGCGCCGTTGAGTTCGACTCCCATAACCAGCATGCCGTTGGCAGCACTCGGGTAACCGGCATCGGTTTTGCACAGCATCTCGGGTCGCATGATCGGCTGGATGGCATGCGGACCGATGCCAAACTGAAAGCCATCCGGGTCGAAGCCGTATTCCAGCACGGCGTGAGTGACGTCCCAGCTTTTGCCAGTCCTGTCTGTAATGACGATTTTAGTATCGCTGCTGTCCGGTCTGTCGGTTGGCTCGTCGGGTGGGTCGTCCACGGGTCCATCGACCGGGTCAATGTCCTCGCGCAAATCGACCAGGACAATGGAGTCATCGCAGCCGCTCAGACCAAAGGCAGCGGCCACGAGCAAACAGAGCAGAATAATGGAGGGCGTAATTCTGGAAAGTAATTTGAATGTGAACATTGCGATTCTGGATTTTCGGTTGTTTGAATCGCCCGGCTTGTGCAGGGCGAGTCCGGGTTAAGATTTTCAATTTTGTCGGTGGCCGTAGGGTAACCACCGCTACCACATATAACAACAGAGAGTCCGGAATGGATATTCCGCGCTACCCGTGGTCACAAAATCAGTTGCGCGCCGTGCAATCAACGACTATATTGACACTTGGAGAAAACCCAGGAAAGTCGCAATGAGCCCCAAAAATCTCAACTCTGGGAAATCGATTCCCTATCGCTATGTTTTTTTTACCATGCTCCTGGCGAGCGTGGTTTTTATCCTGCAGGAGTATGTCAGCTATTCGTACAGCCGGGCCGATTACGACTTTGGCTGGTTCTTTATTGCCACGAATACTCTCTGTGGCTACCTGCTTTGGACGGCCTTTTGCCCGTTGATTTTTCGCCTGTCTCGCGCATTTACCCTGGGCCGGCGCATCACCCCGGGCAAGGTTGCCGGACATGTCGGGCTGAGCGTCGTTTTGGCTTTCGCGCACCGCGTGCTCTCTTCGCTAATGTTGTTCTGCGTTTATTTTGTCAAAGAAGGACGCTGGATCGGTGGAGTGAACGACCACACCCTGGGTTCGATTTTCATCAATGTTTTCAGCAGTTTTATCATCTACTGGATTTTTGTCGGCGTCTTTTTGGCAGCGGACTATTACAGAAGGTTCCAGCAGAAACAGCTCGAATTGGTGCGCATGGAAAACGAGCTGAACAACGCGCAACTCCGCGCTCTGAAAATGCAGCTTCACCCACACTTTCTGTTCAACACCCTGCATACCATTGCTTCGTTGATGGACGAGAATGTCGAGCGTGCGCAGAAGATGGTTTCGCAGATCGGCTACCTTTTGCGTTCAATTCTCGAGCAAGACCAGAAGCACACCATCTCGCTGAAAGATGAACTCAAGTATATCCGAAGCTACCTCGACATTGAGCAAACCCGCTTCCGTGACCGTTTGCAGGTGGAGTACGATATTCCGAACGACACCTTGAAAGCGCGCGTCCCCAATCTGATTCTGCAGCCGCTGGTGGAGAATGCCATCAAACACGGGTTTTCGAAACGAACCGATTGCGGCAAAATCAAAGTGACCAGCCGGCGCAGCAACGGTCGTCTCGAGTTGGTGGTAGGAGACGATGGCCACGGCGTCAAGGATCCTGGCCAGGTTCTTGACCATGGCGGCATTGGCTTGAAAAATGTGCAAAAACGTCTCGCCCAACTCTATCCGGATAATTTTGAATTCAGATTCGACTCACAAGGGAAAACTGGTTTCGTGGCCACGATTGTAATGCCGTACGAGGCAGAGAAAAGTTAGGCTGCGTGGGAATCATGCAAATCAGAACACTCATCGTCGATGATGAACCCTTGGCTCGGACCCGAATTGTCAACCTCCTGAAACCGCACGACGACATCTACCTCATCGGCCAGTGCCGCAACGGCCAAGAAACTATCGAGTTTATCGAGAAGAAGCGACCCGAGCTCATTTTTCTCGATATACAAATGCCGGACATGGATGGCTTCAAGGTCATCTCCAGGCTGAATCTGAGTTACAAGCCGATGATTGTCTTTGCCACCGCCTACGACAAATATGCGCTGCAAGCTTTTGAAGTGCATGCCATCGATTATCTTCTGAAACCGTTCGACCAGGAACGTTTTGACGAAGCCGTGACGCGAGCCAAGTCGATGATCAAGCTGAAGAAGTCCGAGGACTTCAACCAGCGCCTGCTTGGTTTGCTGGATGACTACCGCCAGGACGACACCGAGTACCTCAGCGCCATCAAGCTGAAGGATGGCGGCCGGCTGGTTCAGGTTCCCGTGGACGAAGTCTATTGGATGGAAACAGAAGGCAATTACATCACGCTAAATCTTGAAACCCGCAAGTTTCTCTATCGCATGACCATGAATGCTATGGAAGCCAAGCTCGACCCCGACCGTTTTTTGCGCATTCATCGCAGCTACCTTGTCAATCTGACTTATGTAAGACATCTGAAGTATCTGCAGGGAAATGAATATAAGTTTATACTCAGAAACGGTCATGAGTTGATATCGAGCCGCTCCTACAAAGAGACGATTGTCGAAGCGTTCAACAACACCCGCCCGAGCTAGCAGCCAGCCCCTGCCTTTGCCCAAAAATCAAATCCCGGCATCGCAAATTCCAAACAACCTCTTTGCGTGGAATTTCGACTGCCGGGATTTGCGTACCTCAAATCTGGCGCTCTGATATCAAACCATGGCACGCCGCAGCTTTTTCTTCAGACTCTTAATGTGCTTGCGAGCGTCTTTCAGCTTCATCGGGTCGTGAGCTGAGATTGCTGCATCCCGGTTCTTTTTAAGTTCCCGGATTTTGGCTTTGATGGAGGCCTTGTCAATGCCTTTCACCTCGTGGTGAACGTGATGGTCGATGTTCAGCGCGGCACAGATGGCAACGATGAGATGGTCTTTGTTGAGCTGTGTGTAGCCTTTGACCGCCTCGTGGTCAATATCTTTGGCGATCACTTTCAGCTCTGCTACCGTCTTTTTTTTGAGTTCTTCGAAGGTGTGCGGCATGTTGAACTCCTTTCGTTTGAGTGAGTGGAACAAACGATCAATGACGAATCAGCTTTCTGCAATATAGATGACCCTATTTTCATTTTCAAGCGGAATGACGAAATCGTTTTGTTGGTGAGGGCGGTGTTCGTCACAAAAAATGTCAGTCGTCACAAAGTCGTGATCCCTGCCTTGCGCAACGCGTATACTGCCCAAAATCACAGTTTACACCCAAACAGCAGGAGGTTGAGATGATATCGAGCAATTGTAGGCTAACGAGTATGTTCGTCGGCGCATTCATACTGAGTTTCGCCGTGTCGCTCCATTCGGCGGACAAGTATATGCAGGGTAGTCTCACACCGGGGCCACACAGTGTCGGCTTCAAAGTGGAACATGTCTACGACTACGGCCGCAGCTTCAAGCCGAACTACGATGACGACATGCGGATCATCCGTCGGGAGAATCCGCGTCCGATGCAGATTGCCATCTGGTACCCGGCATCCGGTGGCGGTACGGCCATGACCTTTCGGGACTACGTTCACCTGGATGGCACCAGGGACAATTTTCATGAGCTGAGTGTGGACGAAAAAAAGCAACTCGACGAAAACTTCATCAACCAACGCTCGTTTCTCGGGCAGGCGAAGAAGGATTTGATGCGAGCAACCCTCACTCTGAAATCGACCGCCAAAATGAACGCCAACACGAAATCGGGCAAGTTCCCGCTGGTTCTCTATGCGCCGCGCGAGAGTCGTGGCGCTTATCTGAACACCGTTCTGTGCGAGTATCTTGCCAGCAACGGTTACGTTGTCGCCTGCACGCCGAACAAGTGGGTTAGTGACCGGCAGAACCGCCGGCCTGCCGCGGAGGATGTCATGTCAAATGTGCAGGATTTGCAGTTTGTCAAGGGCTTCATGCGAGAGCTAGCAAACGTTGACCGTGACCGGGTTGCGACTGCTGGCTGGGCGCATGGCGCTGTTCCGGCGGCAACCCTGGCTATGGTCGAGCCTCAGATCCGAGCCGTCATTAGTCTTGATGGAAATTTCGCTGACGGCGCGGCTCCGCAAATAATGAAGGGTCTTGGCAATTTTCGTCCCAGAAATATCACAGTGCCGCTCCTTCACGTCAAGCCGGGCGAGGATTTTCGCGGCCAGCCGAACACCTCGGACCACGCGTTTTGGAATAATTTGCTGTACTCCGACGCCGCGCAACTGACTTTGACCGGTGTGCGCTGGATCTCTCTTTCTTCCTATTTCAACCTGTCGATGGCCAAGCCGGTTGATGACGATGAGCAATATCACTATGCCAGGATTGACTACGCGTACGATTCCGTTTGCCGTTACGCTGTGAATTTTTTGAACGCACATCTGAAAGACGATGCCACCGCGCGCAAGTTTCTGGGCCGGTCTCCGGAAGAGAATGGCTTCGAGAAAGGCGCGCTTGGGTTCGTCTCGCGCAAAGCGCTGCCCGTGCCACTCACCGAAACACAGTTGATGACCATCATCGATTCTAAAGGGTTTGAGGCTGGCAAAGCCGCAGTCGATCTCGCCAAAAAAAATGATGCGGACCACGTCATGTTCACTTCAAATGGCATGAACAACTTTGGCTACACCATGATGGGGAAGGAGCGTTTTGATGAGGCGGTTGGCATCTTCAAGATGATTCTGGAGCAATACCCGGGCGACCCGAACGTAACCGATAGCCTCGGCGAGGCCTACATGAATGTAGGCAAAAAACAGCTTGCCATCCAAACTTACAAAAGAGTACTGAAAATGGATGCCTCGCAAGGAACGAAAGATAACTCCATCAAGATGCTCAAACAACTGGGTGTCGATATCGAGAGGGACGGCACCAATTAGAAACGGTTGTTACGCGTTTTTCTGAGTAGTAACCTCCTTGGTTCCAGGGACCATGCATGTCGTCCCTGGAACCTGATTATTTCAAGGGCGGGCCTTTGTTTTCTGCACACTTATGGTTTGCCGAATGGCTTCACTGAAGTGCAAACCAACAAGGAGACGTTATGATAAGAGTTGTAGGTTCCTAATTCCGCGTTTATTTTCTTAGACGCGGAGTAGATAGGCTAGAGGCTGGATTTTATCGTAGGGCATTGACCCTGTCAAGGAGACTGGTTTTGCCTTTAGCTGAAT
>JAJDAF010000005.1 GCA_029261995.1 Candidatus Zhuqueibacterota bacterium | reverse complement strand
AAGCGCTGAACGAAAGATAGAGCTCACCGACGAACAAATCAAGCATCTTGAGCGGTTTAGTCCCGAGTTTCGCGAAAGGCACATCGAAACCAATTTTACAGGAGATCTTGTGGCTGTAGACACCTTCATGGTCGGAACACTCAAGGGCATTGGCCGGATTTACTTGCAGACCGTCATTGACTGTTACTCTCGTCGCGCCTGGGGCCGGCTCTACACCAACAAAACGCCTTACACCGCTGTACATGTACTCAACAATGATGTCCTGCCCTTCTTCGAACAGCATAACGCCAAGATCAAAACCGTGCTTAGTGACAATGGTAGAGAATTCTGTGGGCGCAAAGACAAACACCCCTACGAACTCTTTCTTCTGCTTGAGGAAATCGAACATCGCACTACCAAAGTCCGCCGTCCGCAAAGCAACGGCTTTGTCGAACGAATGCACCGCACGCTGCTCGATGAACACTTCAGGGTGATGGGGCGTAAGAAATTCTACGAAGCAGTTGATCAAATGCAAAAAGACCTGGATACATTCCTGAAGTACTACAACGAAAAACGGCCGCATCAGGGCAGAAACATGAACGGAAAAACTCCGATGGAAGTCTTTAAAACCGGCTTGTCAAAGAACTTCAAATGGCAGGAAAAAGCTAAAACAAAAGCCCAATAATTTAAACACGCCCAGAGGACCCAACTGTCAGGTCAATACGATCAATGTACAGCACTTCTAAGCTTAGCCTTGAAGGCTGTCTCGCTTTGTTGGTACGATCATCTCCTCAAAAAAATCGAAGGAAAGCTTCACCACATAACAACACAGCTAGCCCGCAAGCGGTGCCATTTTATGAATGTTGGACCATGCAACAAACCCGGCTGAAAGACATACTCAGAAAACCGCGCGATAGAAGCTTGTCGGGTTAAGCTGAAAGTTAGGTATAAGAAATAGCAATAAGGCAAGAGACTACTCCCTTGCCCTATTAGCTTGGGCAATTATTTCATCAAGCCATTGCATTTTAGGTATTGCTCCAATATTCGAATAAATTGCACGGGCCTCAGTAAAATGAGTCATAGCTTCCGCTTTTCTTCCTTGGTTAAAAAGAGTTCGCCCGATATATACCAGAGCCATTGCTTGAGTGTAGGGATACCCTATTTCTCTAGAAAGGTCCAGAGATTCTTGAAGAAATGCTATTGCGTCTTTGTATTTCCCTTTGTTGAAATAGACAATGCCAACATTAACCAGCGCACCTACTTCCAATTGTGGATTCCCAATTTCTCTCGAGGTAGTCAGGGCCTTCAGTAAGAGTTCGAGGGCTTGCTCATATCTACCTTGCAGACTGTAAATACCACCTGTATTTACAAGAGCATTTATGAAAAGTAGCCGGTCATCAATTTGTTTCAGTATATTCATTGCTCTCTGCAAATAATTTAGTGCATCTGCGTACTTGAATTGGTCGCTGTGGATATTTCCCAAGCCTATAAGAGCACTAGCTTCGCCGTTGCGTTTTCCAATTCTTCTATAAATGGCCAAGGCTCTCTCGTAGACATCGACAGCATCTGTAAAATTACCCTGATTCTTATGGATAATTCCTATCTGTGTTAAAATGGCGGCCTTGCCTATTGGTAGATCTAGTGTTACAAAAATATCTTCGGCATCTTTGTAGACTCTTAGTGCATTATCTAGTCTGCCTTGAACGCTGTAAACGTTACCAATATTACCTAGAGCACTAGCTTCACCTTTCGGGTCATTCATCTTTTTGTAAATTAGCAATGCTTCTTTGTAAGACGCCAATGCATCTTCGTATTTCCCTTTGTCAAATTCGAGAAAACCCCTTTCAATTAGTCTTTTAGCAATTGTAAACTCACTGTCTTGTCTATTTCCGTGAGGAAAAGAATTAGCATATGTATTCGATTGAAGTTCGCTCCAACTAAAAGCAGCAGCCACAATAACAATTGCTGCATTTTGCAATATAGTGCAACAACGGAGACCTGTTTTGTGTAAGGATATCATACGATCCTATTAAATGGGTACAGTTTCTACTTTGCCATAACGCCTTTCTAATTCATTCATTCTGTAATCAAAAACTTCTTTAGCTGTATTATTGTAGTCATCTCTGTCTTTGGTAATGTGGTCTACAATACTTTTGCATTTTGTCATTTTAATGCGAATTTTCTCCTTCTTCTCATCGTCTCCAAACTCTTCTGAGTTTTCTAAATAAGCTAAATCTGCCATATCATTCAATCTATCCACAATTTCAACAGATATTACATGACCTGCCACTTCCTTAGTTCTCAATTGCATAATAAAACACTTGACTCTGTCAGTGAGATTTGTGTCAGATGCGCCCTTGCCTGAGAGTAACTTACTTTCAGTTAGATATGCTACAGATTCACATATCTCTCTTCGTTGAACTCGATTATAGGCTATGTCTGGTAATTCTGCAGCGGTATCTTCAAGAATATCATGATAAACTGCTGTTAAATATGATCGCGGATCCTCTTCCTTAAAAATGAATAACATTTTGGTCAAGAATAAAGAATGTGCTACTAAGGGCGTTTTCTTATCATTTCTTTTTTCATTTTTAAACTTCAAAACAACAAAATCAAATGCATCCATTAAATCCTCTGCAAAACCCATTTCCGTAGCTATTTCGTCAATAAGGCTGTATGCCACACTCTTTATTTCTCTTCTAGAGGTGCAGGCAGCCAACTTATTCCCGAACTCTCTGTATTCTTCTTCTATTTGGTTATAAAGAGACATTCTTTCCTCCAAATCCATATTGGGTGATTGACCGAAAAATAGCGCGAGCCATTGCGACGAACGAGTTCTGCATACAGCACAGATGATGCATGTCTTTCGGCGGCTTGCGCATCCACTCCGGCACCTGTATTAGGCTGCCTCCAGTAGCTCATGCTTCCTGAACTCGAATACAGCGGAATCCGAGGCGGTCGAACCGCGTGTTGGGAGGCCTGTGGGCGCGGTAAGCGGCGCGAACGCTCCTAGCACTGACATACCAAGCGCCACCACGGATAGCCCGTTCACCCTCAGCAGGATCTTTTGGGTCAATAGCAGTTTCTTCGGTATAGGCGCCATACCGGCTTGTACACCACTCCCAAACGTTGCCGTGCATGTTAGCAAGGCCAAGTGCATTGAGGTTTTCCTCGCCGGAATTGGGATTGGTCTCATGCACTGCATGCGCATGCTCTCTGCTTTTCTCGTTAAACCAGGCATGCTTGCTGAGTTCGGCTAGATCATCACCAAAAAAATATTGACTATGCATGCCTCTACTGCCGCCGCGGCAGGCATACTCCCATTCTGCTTCGGTCGGCAAGCGTGCGCCAATCCAGAGCGCAAAGTAATATGCTTCATACCATGTGTTCTCCACGGCCGGACAATTCTCGTCACCGTGGTTTGGAAATTTTCGACCAAACGGAAAATGTTGAAGCATGCGATTGGTCACTGGATGTTTGCTCATTTGAAAGCCAGCCAGCGTAACTTCATGCGTTGGCTCCTCATTTATTTCGTGTTCATTATCGCCCATCAGGAAACTGCCACCGGCAATATCGATCCACTTAAAGTGGTTTTTAGGGTCAGCCAGCAGTTTTTTATGCCGTTCGGCAACCCGCCATAATTCAAATAATTGATATATCAAGCCGTCGGTAGCCAACGGCTGCATATCGAGCTTTTCAAGAAGAAGTTGTGCGGAATAAATCACTTCGCAATCTTTCTCTTCACATTCGATGAATAGAATTTTTAAGGTTTCATTTACTAAACTTGTTCGGTCATTCGGCGAAATCAGCGGCAATGATTGCGCGATGGATTCAATAAGCAGCAAACGGCCACGATTATCATTCCCCTTTTCGATAAGCGGCTGAATCAACTCCTTAGCCGGCATTTCCACCTCGGTTGTCACCCGCACAGCCAAAGGCCGGTTGATGTCCCACAGGCCGTTCATCAATTCTGCTACGTCCTTATCATTTTTCAACAGCCCTGCGTAGAGTCGCACTGCTTCTTCCCAATCTGGGTTGGCAGCGTTGCGAATGACGAAATCCGAGCTTTTGTCGAGCAGGGCAAGGGCGGTGAAATACTCCCACAACGAGCGATGTACGAATGTGAAGCCGTCTTTAGCGCGTTGGATCAGGCCGGTGTCGCGCTGCAGGCAGTCGAGCATATCCTCAGTTTCACCGAGATCTTGAGTGGCCACAATATCTCTACCGAAGACATTGACTTGATCCACCGGGAAATCCGCTTGCTGCCACAAAAAAAATCGGAGCGATATATTTTTCAAAATCTCTAGAGTATTCTCATAATCGATTTTTGATTTCGCATCACTAATAGGATCATACGTTCTTTGCAAAAGATGTTGGGTGCAATTGGCATAAAGCTCGCTTCGGCGTTCGAAGAGAGCCGTGCCATCGCCATATTCGTACGTGAAGCAGATCATACTCAGCAGAAAAGGATTGGCAGCCAGTGCTTGAATGCGCGGTTTATCGTCGAATGTTTGTAGAAGTTTGTTGACTTTGTCTGAATCGCCGGTGAACCAATTTTTCAGATAAGCCTTGATTATCTTTGGCTTCAACGGCAGAACATCGAAAAGCCGAAACTTTTGAAAGTCCGACCTGCGTAATTCACTCGGCCTAGAGGTGACAATGATGTTGCAGCGCGGATATTTTCTCGTCAATTTGTCGAGAGCAATGGCAAATTCATTGCTCGTTTCAGCGTGCTCAATTTCATCCAGGCCATCAAAAAGCAGCACCATCTTGCTTTCGAGAAAACGATTTTCAGCACAGAGTGCATGATAACTTTCCTTGCTGCTGTATGCCTTGATCTGGTCCTTAATAACCTCCTCTAAAGTACTCTCACTGAGATTTATGGATTTGAGTCGCATGTAAACCGGGACACGCTCTTTTTCACCTGCCGCGGTCCGACTGGCAAAACGATGAGTAAGATAGCGCAGCAATGTCGTCTTACCGCTGCCGGGTAACCCGCGTAGTAGGAACCGTTCTGGTGAGTCCTGTTTGAAGAATAAGTCTCTAATATCAAGCGCTGAGGCAAGTTTCATTTCTGCCTCATTCTGCCATAGCTGCAAATGCAAGGGCACGAAACTACGATCGATGTCGGTAATATGATCACGAGCTGACCCCTTGACATCAGCATCGCGTCGCGCTTCGCCAAACAGGTGAATCGTCGAAAATTCTTGTTCCAAATTGCGGCAATGACTTCGGATGAGATATTGCTCAGGGGGCTCGGTAGCTGTCGAAGCCTGTGCGGCGTCTGAAATCAAGAAACGACGTAAGATATGCTGCGTGAGGTGATTACGGACTGAGCGCTCAAAGTGCTGCAAGTCCCTAAACGGCCAATACAAACCCTGCGTAGGGAAGTTTTCCTTGAAGCGCAGAACGCGTGCAAACTGCTCATGCGCCTCGGCAGTTTTCAATTTACGTTCCGCTTCTTTGAAGTACATCATGATCTGTGGCTGGCCTAATTTCTTCCAGCTCTCCACCGCAGTCCTAAACTCAAATTCCGTTCCAGATTGAGCATCTTTGGTAGCTGTACCGAAGCGCTGCCAGAAAATTCCAAGCAGGATGTCGCAGTCTTGAATGTTAAGCAGAGGATCAATTAGTCCTTGCGGTCCATCTGCGTGAAAGCCGGGGGAAGCATCGGTGTCCCAGCATGTCAATTCGAGCCTCAGGTTGCGTTCATCAGCAATAAGGTGATTCAACTCATCGATGACGTATTTCACGCTGCTACGTTCAGCCTCAACATCACCAGGAGAGGACAGTACGATTCTTAGAATGTATTTAGTCTTCATCAGTAACCCTTAAGTCAGTTCTAGATCATGAGGGGTTTTACCCTGCGATACCTAACAACTGTTACCACAAGAACTAAGAATGTCTTGACTTTGATATTCATAATGCCCTGGAATCTGCGTATTCTGAACCCGAGCCATTGAAAAACGACTCGCCGAACAAAAAGAACTTGCGTGCCGCCAGCAGAATATGTATTTATGGTGAACAAATATTCAGGCATACAAACTATCACTTATCCAGGGAGACATGGTGCTAACGCATGGGAGAGTGGATGAGACACGGTCGCAGTCCTAGGTGTCCTCTGGCTTCGAAACCGATTCCGTTTCCTGACTGGGTGGGGCAATTATGGAACCGGTTTGTTACAATCAACAAAAAAATGGGAGGTGTGCATGGAGAAGCGCAAACTGTTGGACGAAGTCAGAGCAGTGTTGCGAATCAAAAACTACAGCTACCGCACGGAGAAACCCTACATCCGTTGGATACGCAAGTTCATTCTCTTCCATAACAAACGGCATCCGCAGGACATGGCGGAGCCAGAAATCAAACAATTCTTGAGCTATCTCGCCGACAATCAAAAGGTGGCAGCGTCCACTCAGAATCAAGCGTTGAGCGCCGTCCTCTTTCTCTTCAAGGAAGTGCTACAAAAGGAGATTGGATTTGTTCAGAACATACATTGGGCCAAGAAGCCGGTTCGACTGCCCGTGGTAATGACTAGTGATGAGGCGATAAAAGTCTTGAGTCATCTTGCAGGGAAATACAAACTTGCAGCCTCGTTGATGTATGGCTCAGGCTTGCGTTTGCTGGAGTGCCTGCGTCTCAGGGTCAAGGATACCGATTTCGACTATCATCAGCTCATGGTGCGGGACGGCAAGGGTCAGAAAGACCGCCGTGCGATCTCTGTTCAAATAGGTGTGGCCATTTTGTGACCATTTTCATACCAATCAGTACCCATCCAGCAGCTTCCACAATCAGACGCAAAAATCTACCCCAAATCTTTGGCAATATTTTGGCAATATCTTCTGCCACAAACTGCCCTATTTTGCGTTATTGAGGGTCACTCTTGATGGTTGATTTTCCTTTTACTTCATTCTGTTTTTTAACAACTTACAGTTGTACGCCAGGAGGGACTCGAACCCACAGCCTTTGGCTCCGGAGGCCAACGCTCACAAGTGGCAACCAAAAAAACTTCATCTTTCTCGCCCAATCCTAGCTGGAAATGTCAACGTTTGTGAGTACCGGCCACAATGCTAGTTTTGGAATGGGCAGGTATAAAACTTACACAGGCTGATGCGAAATGCTGAGGCGTTTTTTTTGACTTCGTTCGACGTTTTTGAGAATAAGCTGATTCAGTCAGTAGGACCAAGACTCTCATCAGAAGAACATGATCTCATGGACCACTTCAGGCGTGCCTGAACCCTGCTATGCTGGCTGCTCAACCTTTATAATTGACAATCTATCAAGCATCCAGAAACTGACGTGCAGAGAGAGAGCCGCATAGCAATGAGACTGTTTCTGTGGCAAGACAATACGAGAACTGCTAACGTCACGTTTTGGGCCAGGGTTTCGAACTCCCGCTCTGCGGATCAAAAGAATCCGCTGCCGATATTGACTGAGCTTCAAAACGCCGGCCCAATCGATCCATCGCGCTTCTCAAATGACCCGGTGCGAGATGCGCGTAGATCATGGTAGTTGCGATGTTGCTGTGCCCCAGCAATTTTTGTACTGTTGGGATATCTACGCCTTCCATTACTAAATGGCTGGCAAAAGTATGCCGCAAATCATGCAAGGTAAAAGATTCTATGCCTGCGTTCTTGATGATTCTTAATAGCGTTTTTCTGAGCCCACCCATATGCGGACTGCCATCACTTTTTCGGAAAACTATTCCGCTTTTGCTAGGCGACTCGTCCTTGACCTTCTTTAGTTCCGCCAGCAGCTGAGAAGTTATTGGAATTTCACGTATCTTATAATTCTTGGTATGCGCATCATCCTTGTTGGAAACGACTATTAACTTTCTTTCAAAATCAACATCATCCCACTCTAATCGAAAGAGTTCAGACTTTCTTAATCCAGTGTGGACAGCCGTCAGGAGAATGGGTTTGGCATAAGGCGGACATACACTCACGACGTTTTCTATTTCCTGCAAAGTGAGAAATCTGAATTTTCTTTGTTTTACGCGAAGCTTGTCGACCTCCAGTCCAGGATTGCGCTGAAGATAGTCCCATAAAATGGCCTTGTTCATCAGATGCCGCAAAGCCACTAGTTCCTTATTCACAGTACTGGCTGAAACACAATTACTCCTCGCTCGTTTGTAATCCTCAATCATCTCAACCGAAATATCTGTCAATTTGCATTGCCCAAAATGAGGAATGATTGTTGAATTGAATAAGTTTCGATAGTCTTCATATGATCTGACCGAGTTTTGAACTTCATACCAGTCCAAGAATTTCCTTGCAAAATCATCAAAGCGAATTTTTTCTACTGGCCCTAGGTCGAGCCTATCTCTGGCAATCTTTACATCGATATCTTTGAGAGCCAATTCGGCAATCTGTTTAGAACGGGTACTAAGGCTTTTTCGATAGCGTTTGCCCTTATATTCAAAATCAACATACCAGGTTTTCCCCCTTCTAAAAATGCGGGACATGAAAAGTTCCAATACAAGTATCTTTATTTCTCTTATACTGACTGAAGACGAAAAAGTTGACGTTGAATTGGCACAAATATGGCACAAAACAAAAAAACACCAAAAGTTGGTGCTTTTCATAGTTCCGCAAAGTTATTGTAAAATAAAAATTTAACGCAGTGGGCCCTCAGGGACTCGAACCCCGGACCTACGGATTATGAGTCCGCTGCTCTAACCAACTGAGCTAAGGGCCCTTGCAATCAGCAGTGACGCATGTGAATATATAAGTTTCCTCAAAATATGCAACATAAAATATGCGTCATCCTTGCAATGAAATGGCAGGCACGCCACGGTCGCTGCAGCAAATCCCAAAGCGTAGATTCTCGGCTCACCTCAGCGCATCAGGAAAGACACTCAGGTCCAACTTCCAAACCAGGGGCAGGAGCCATTTCACGAACAGCGTCAACGCCACAATCGACAGCAAATTCATCCAGATGCCGGTGCGCACCATATCCTGCATGCGGAGATAGCCCGAGCCAAACACCACGGCATTGGGCGGCGTCGCCACCGGCAGCATGAAGGCGCATGACGCAGCCACGCTGGCCGCTACCATCAATCCATAAGGATGCACGCCAATGGCTAAAGCCAGGGCGGAGAGAATGGGCAAAATCATTGACGAGGTCGCCACGTTGGAGGTAATCTCCGTCAGGAAATTGACTGTGGCGATGATGAACACCAAAATCACAATCAGCGGCACACCTTGCAGCAGAGTCATCTGCGTGCCAATCCACTGCGCCAGGCCAGACTCTTTGAAACCTGCTGCCAGAGACAGACCGCCGCCGAACAGCAGGATAATGCCCCAGGGTAATTTCACCGCACTCTCCCAGTCCAGCAGCCTGTGGCCCGGCCTGGATGGCGCGGGAATCACATAGAGAATCAGCGCCGCGGCAATTGCTATAACGGTGTCATTTATCCCTGGCGCCAATTTATTGAGAATGAACGATCGGCTGATCCATGCCACGGCGGTGGCTGTAAACACCAGCAGCACCAGTCGCTCTTCCCGGCTCATCTTGCCGAGCGCGCGCAACTGCCTGTCTATCTCCTCCCTGCCGCCGGGAATGGTTTTGTTCTGCAACGGAAAGGCGAACTTCACCAAATAAAGCCAGCAGATTGCCAACAGCACGATGGAAATCGGCAGCCCGAATGCCATCCAGCCCGCAAAACTGATTTCCGTATTGTAAAGCTGGCGCGCGACGCCGGAAAAAACCACGTTGGTGGGCGTACCGATAAGCGTGGCCATGCCACCGATGGAAGCAGAATAGCAGATGCTCAGCATTAAAGCCTTGCCGAACACGGAAGTCTGCTCCCAGCTTTCGCCATTGCGCTTGACGACCTGATTGAGCTGAGTGATAATGGCCAGGCCGATTGGCATCATCATCAGCGTGGTGGCGGTGTTGGAGATCCACATGGAGAGCAGTGCCGTGGCCAGCATGAATCCGAGAATAATCCGGCTGGTATCCGTGCCCATGGCCTTGATGATGTTCATGGCGATGCGCTGGTGCAAATGCCATTTTTCTATGGCAATGGCAATCATGAAGCCACCGATGAACAGGAAAATCATGGGATCACCGAACGCGGAGGTCGTGGATCTGACATCGAGGCCACCGGTGAGCGGGAAAAGGACAATGGGCAGAAGAGCGGTGGCTGCAATTGGAATGGCCTCGGTTATCCACCAGGTCGCGACCCAGAGCGTGGTAGCAAGTACGCCTTGCGCAGCGCCGCTCATTCCGGTTGGAGTGGCCACAAACTGTGTGAACAGAAAAAGCCCGGGGCCCAGCAGCAGGCCAATTTGCTGTTTGTTGCTGAACGGTTTAGGCCAAGAGAGTGTCATTTACAAACGGGCTTTTGAGTGAGTCATAACAGGAGAATCAGTACAAGACGAGCTAAACAAAGAGAAAGGTGCCCCTAGCAGGACTCGAACCTGCGACTCACGGTTTAGGAAACCGCAGCTCTATCCGGACTGAGCTATAGGGGCTTGTTAATTTAAAACTTAGAGTACCAGCCACACGCCACAAGGATCCACAGATTTCCCACAATCATTCATTATTGCAACCTAGCTATCGTACATAATATCAACATATTGAAGCACGCATGCCACTATCTCCAGTGCACGCGGTAAAAAAAACGCGGTTCCTTCACACCCGGACACAAATTTAGTAAGTTAGGCATAAAATGCAATTGAAAATGAGAGATGGAACACGATCTTCTTAGTCGATCTAAGCCTTAACGTATCACAGTGTTTGCGAGTCAAACTACGCCAGAAACAAAGTAGTGCGAAACGAACTCGCCACGCAGTCAGAGAACTCTTCACCCAAACCTAGATCGAAAACGCCCATCAGAGACCGCTAACGCTATGATCCTAATCTGCTCCCGGTGACAGCCGTCCAACATAAAATCGGCTCCGTTCCACGAGTTTTTCCGGTTTGAGGGCAAACTCTTCCAAAGAAAAATACTCGGTTCCAGTGCCAATGCCGTCCGTAGTAGGCTGGCTGCCCCAATATTTAAAGCCTACAATTTCCCCCTGTTTATCATATACCCAATGCAAAAAAATGCTGGAATGACCGGAATTGTCTTTTCGCCAGAATTGCACGAAATCACCTGCCTGAGCCTTCTTAAGCTGAATTCTTTTGCCCAGCTTGTGGGAAGTGAGGGCATAAACCGCTCCCATTTCAGGTGGTACGGCCAGGGGAGCGCCTTTCAACTTAACGAACCATTTGTCCACAAAATCTTTCATGTCGTTTACCCCCATGCCGGAAATCTCTCCGGTGACATTCTGCGCCTGTGCCCAATCCTGCAAGACTGACATGCACACCTGCCAACTCATGCCCACGCAGTGCGTGCCGCGATTCTCTCGCACGTTGCTCAAACGCTCACCCAGGTAGTCGATATTCACCGTCGTTCCCAAATGAGTAGAATCAACTGCTTCAGGATCGGTGGCCTTTGGCCAGTAGTACACATCATCCTCGTGCCGCAATTTTTGCTCACCCAAGATTGTCTGCAAAATCTGCTTTTGAAAAGAAAAAGATGAAATTGCGCCTGTTTTCACCATATTGTGGTTGGCGCAATTCAGCATCGAAAGCAGAATGAGTAGCGGCAAAGTCAGACCAATTTGACTGATCATTCGATTTCCTCCTCGTTCAAATAGTTTACCCAGATGGGACTGGACCAAGCGGCTGTACCGTCAGTATAAACGGCTCGCAAATAGTAAAAATGGCTGCCAGGTTGCACAGTGGTATCTTTCATATTCTTATACGCGGTGTAATTTCCACCGATTTTTCCGGACACAAAAAGATGCTGATTATCCCGCAAAATATAAGCGTACAACAGTTTGTGGCTACGTACCTCAAAGGAAATAACCGGAGGCTGCTTAATTTCTATTTCACTGCCCATAGGCGCACCGTTGATGAAGAATTCGAGATAGTGCTTCTCCCCGGCCGTGGCATAATTTCGCCGCGCTTTCAATGCGAGCCAAACGTTCTTCCGGCTCAGAGTATCTGAGAGGAGTACGCCGGTCAGGCCGCCTTTGTACGCATCCTCACGCCATCCCTCATTGGAATGAAAATACAAACCGTGTGAATCCGACGCGCCAACAAAGCCGAAGCGTTTGCCCAGCGCAAGTCCGTCCTGCGCAAAGGTAGCCGGTAGACCGCCTCGGTGCGGAATCGGCAAATTGCCCGGATGCTCGTTGGCGCCGTGTATCGAAACGATTTCATAGTTGCTTTGAATTTCCGGATCATGCGTTTGCCAATTCATGCCGCTCCACGGGGGGTGATGCGGAAAGGCAAGTCCCTCAGCTTTATGCAATGCTTTGAACAGAGAAATACCATCGTGAGCCACTTTATCATGATGATTAAAAAATGGCGATCCCTCTCCACCCTTAAAATAGACATTTTTGTGGCCGATAGCCACCGACGAATCCTGGCGGCCGCTCCAGGTCGAATGTGTCCATTCATAGGCGTTGATGGTGACAAATTCGCCCGGTTGATTGTAAATTTCATTCAGCGCTTTCAGATAAGCCCATTCTCCGGGTGAGAAATGGTTATTGCCTAAACGCAACGCATCGTGCTCCGTGATGGCAAGAAAGTCAACTTTGTAGATATTCCTGTACAAGTTGTACAGTTCGTCAAAACTGCCAGAACCGTCTGAGTAAGCTGTGTGTACATGCAAGTCTCCATAATAGACTTTGTAATCGCCATGTTTGGTCGGGCCCCGACGGGAGCTGCCGGCAACAGACTTGAGCTGCTCGGGATAATTTTTTTGAACATATCTATTTAGGCGGAGTTTTTGTTTTTTGGGATTTTGCCGCACCATCTTCTGCAAAAATATCGATTTTCGGTCTCGCCGGGCCAGCCACAATTCGTTTTGGGAAAGCCACGCAAAATGCACTTGCAAGCCGCGTAATCCCCAGCCAGATTCATCCAACAACCAGTTTGAACTCCAGCTTCCATTCTCGTAAAAAGCTCCACTGAAAACATGATCGTGACGGTTAAAAAGATAAAGCCTGCCAAACGCATCAAACGTCATGGTGGGGTACTCATACGACTGGGTTTCGCTGCGGCTGAGCAGGTCAATGCCGTTCATTTCCGCAACCGGCTCAAACCATGACTGACCGTCAAAAGCGCGCACAATGGGGTAACGGATAATTCCCCAGTCATCTTCTCCTCGGCGATTGGTGCTCCAGGAAACCCACAATTTTTTATCATGCCAGGCAAGCGCTGCTTTGGAATCGATGGCGGGATGGCTACTCACTCGTACAGGCTCTGGTAGCCAGGCGCCATCATTATAACGTTGCAGGTAAATATCCGAATTGTGACCAGAAGTAAAATCCCAGGCTAGCCAGACGGTGCCGCTCGGTGCTTCGAGAAGAGCCGGACGGTAGGCATATCCTGAGCGTTTCTCCAAAATAAATTCATCTGACCACAAGCCGTGCTGAAAATATTTCACCACGATTTGCATATTCTTCTCACTGTTGCCACGCTCCCACGCAATCCAGACTTTGCCGGATGCATCGGCCAATACTACTGGTCTGAAATCGTGAACTGTATTCTTTGTTACTTGAATCTCATCACCCAATTCTCCACTGGAAAAGGTGCGGGCATAGATATCCCATTCCCCTTGCCTTTTCGCCGACCAAACTATCCATACAACATCTTCCCGAGTAACAGCGAGTCTCGGTCTGTATTCTGAACCGGCAGCGGTGCTCACCTGCAGCGGCGATTGCCACTCTGGTTTTCTTTTGAATTTCAAGAAATGAGTTGGGGCAGATTTTTGCACGATCTCTTCAAGCGGTAAATCTGCATCTTGGAAACTGTTAAGAAAGATAGACTCTTTTCCGTTTTCCGAAGTGAAATCGTAAGCTACAAAAACATTCTTGTGACTGTCGATTGCCAGACTGGGATACTCCAATTTCCCAAGTTCTTTCTCATTATAGTCCGGCAGATGGATCTCTTCAGAAAAAAGCAGATCGCTTTTCGTCTCAAACCAGTAGGGTGTTTCCGAATTCGGGAGATACCGTTTCTCGATATTCTTAGCAGGAAACCTATACGCGGCTGCCATCAAAAGAATTGCAATTAAAAGAAGGAAGCCTTCGAGGTATATCTTTTTCGTTCTAGGCAAAATCGGCACTCCTGGATTTTAGAGAATGGAAAGTGCAGGATCGACATCTTTTTGCGAGCCGCCTCAAGATGTGGGCACTTTGGCAGTGCCATCCTATTTGTTAAAGTTGTTTCCAAACCGCCGGGGCTTCGTGGCCAATGACCCACACTGAAAATCCCCAAAGCTTGCATTTCTTCACCAGGTCAAATTTGTGTTGAAAAGAGCGGGCGCCCTCAAGAAAGACATATTCAAAGAGTCCCCCGTTTTCAAAAAATGTAAACGCCACTTTTTGCTCCTCGAGCCAGGTGACTTTTGCTTTGAATCGCCCGACGAATGCTATGGCTTGGGAATATGAAAGTCCTTTGATCCATGAACGGGCATTCACTACATACTTCTCGTCATCCTGTTCGGTGTACCAGTGCTGCGATGTGCGCAATTTTGGTGTTGCTGCCTTCACGCGCATGGTGCAGTCCCGAGGCATTAAAACTCCAGACTTTGTGCAGATCAAGTTGTCCTGAAGAAGATTTAATAGCAGCCTCTACAATCGCGTTACAGGTCAATGCTTCGTTGAAATTCTTGCCCGTGTCGGTTTGGTGCGACGCCTGAAAAACCACGCTCATCGTTTGTTTGGGTTTGGGAGCAGTAGTATTGACTTCAAGGTTTTGATAGATACGCCCTGAACCCCCCTGAGTACGGGAAGTGTGAATGATTGCAATACAGCAGATCATCGCCAAGACTAAACAGAGAAAGAGTCTCCTGTTAGTATTTTTGCTCTCACTCTTTGTCATATTGGTTCTAGGTATTCTATGTCGTTCAATACAGCAAATATTTCTTACGGATGTTCTTAAACTTTTCGAGTTCGGGGGCCCATCCGTCCACGATTGTTTGAACCGGAACTTGCTGTTTGATTTGCTCAATGAGTTCTCGGGAACGCATCATGTGCCATATTTTGTCAATTCCAAAATGCTCTGGATAGAGTTTGTACAAGGCGTGCACAACCTCGATGCCGCACATCACGGAGGGCAGGGCATTGCGGTTCACCAGGTCAACGGCGACACCTTCACAAGGTTGTCCGACGTACTTATGAGCGGTAGGTGTAAATTTGATCGGTGTAAAAAAAACTCCGGGAATCCGGCGGCCGTTAAGCTCGGAAGCCAGTTCAATAGCATTTACCCACGGCGCACCGAACTGCTCAAATGGTCCCCACAGCCCCCGTTTGTTCGCTACATTGAGTCGCTCCAGCAAACCCAACCCGGGATAAAGCGCTGCTTCGTAAAGATTTTTCATATTCGGTGATGGATTCACCCAAGGAAGGCCGGTCTGGTCGAACCACATGCTGCGCTTCCAACCGCGCATTTGAATGACCTGCAGATTCACACCCATCTTTTCTTGGGTGTTTAACAGGAGTGCCAGTTCCCCCACGGTCATTCCGTGTCGAATCGGCATGGGGAAAATGCCACCAAGCAAGTACAACTGACTGCGCGCCAGTACCTGGCCTTCAACCAGGACACCGTTTATGGGATTCGGTCGATCCAGAACAATGAATTTAATGCCGCGTTTTGCGGCTTCTTCCATGCAGATCTTCATGGTAGCGATATAGGTATAGAAGCGCGCGCCAATATCCTGAATATCGAAAACGAGTGTTTCGATGCCGTTGAAGATTTCAGAGATCGGCCGTCGTTTCTTCGAAGAATAAAGGCTGTGAATGGGAAGTCCGGTAACGGAATCCACACTGCTGGCTACCCATGTATCAAGGGTTCCGCGGATGCCATGCTCTGGACTAAAAAGGGCAACGAGCTGGACTCCTTCCGCCCGGGACAATACGTCAATTGTAGATTGCCACTGGCGATTTATTCCAGTATGATTTGTAATCAAACCGACCTTTTGATTGGTCAAGGGCGCGAATTGCTCGGTCTCAAGTATATCGATGCCTGTCAGTACCTGTTGGACTTGAGCGAACGCCTCACGCTCCGGGATCAGTATTGCCGTGATGATTGCAAAACAAAAGAGAAGACTTTTGATCACGTTACCCTCTTTACAAAGAAGTCAGAAGTTCGCTGTTATCAGTTTCTATCGCTGGTCATTCCACCAGGGAGCAGATTCTCTCGTTACCCAGATTGGGCTGGACCAGGCCCACACCTCACGATTGTGCACTGGGTTCCATTGTTTGAGACGAGCATAATACAATGCACTCCCAGCCAATTCGTGATCCTTGAATGTGATCTCAACCTGTCTGGACCGGGGTTCCACGCGCTGTGATACGACCCATTTGTCACCATCACACTTCATCACTTCCACTAGTTCGATTCTATCTGTGCCGACAGCCCGGGTATGGATTTCAGGCAACTCGTCGCCCTTCAGCCTGAGTCGGTCTCCCATCATGTTGCCGTTAATCGTAAACTCGAGAAGAATGCGCTCGCCTGTCGTGGCGTAAGTACGGCGTCGCAAGATGGCGTCGAATATCGCATCTCGTTCCAGTCCGGATGCCAATACGGCAGTCAAACCGCCATGTATTTGTCCGGGATGAGAATTGTGGTCGTCGCTGCCTGCTACGGAGCCAATGTAATGTCCGAGCGCCCAACCATCCCGGGCATAACTCGGACCGTCATAGCTAGTAATAATCCCTCGCGCATCATAATGATCATACGACATGGAATTCTCGAAATACTCGCTTGACCCCCACAGGGAGTAAATCTCGATAGCTGTACGCAGCGAATCGTTGCGACTGTGGCGCCAATCCACATAATCTACAAAAGAGCCGCCCCTAACCAGCCATGTGAGACCGGTGTGGTGAGGAACGGTGAATGCATCCCCAGCCTTCAGGAGACGCCACACATCTTCTACTTTCAGATATTCTTCTCGCCCGAAAGGGCTACCCTCCAGATCGCGATAAATAACATTATGATGCCCATATGGTGAAACGCCCGACCATTCACATGCCAGAAACGTGACGAATCTTCCGGGTTCGTTGTAGCGCTGAACCAACTCTTTGTTTTCTTGCCATTCCCAGGGTGTAAGTCCCTTCCAATATTTTCCATCGGGTTGCCAATCACCTGCGCCATGGTCGGTCAGCGCAAAGAAATCCAAAACCGAGACGTCGCGAGCGTATGCAAACGCTGTTTCAGCTTCGCCTGCCCCGTCTTTACTATTATTGGAATGAGAATGCAGGTCGCCCCAATATATGTTGAGCCCGGAAAAGTCGCCCCGCACGTCGATGGGATTACTTGAAATACCATGTGGGGCCAGGTACAAATCGTCAATTGCTCTTACCCTGTAGGTTCCCGGACTGTCAAAGACTACCGAAAAAGCTTTACGTCCATTGTCTTCTTTGGAAAAAACATAGTCGTCTGGCAGGGATGCAGTTGAATCGTCGGATGTAAACCGGACGGTGCCGCGATAAAGTCCGCTTGCATTAAAAAATTGATCGAGTGCCACCACGGTGATTCGCGCTGGCTCTCCTACCACGGCGTGTGAATCAGAGATGACTCGTAGTTCAACCGGCTTTTCGGGAAGTAGGTTGAGCACAGGAAATGGCGTCAGTGGTTCAAACCGGCCGTTGCCAATGGCGTCAACAGCTACACCTATTCGCTGTAATTCGCTTGTGGTCGGAGCGGTGGTATTGGCATAGGTGAGAGTTACCTTGTCCCCGCCCAGCAAAGGGTTCTCCAGGATGGAAATCACGAACGTCCGCCCATAGCGGTCATGCTGCCCATCGATCCCCTCCCGAATAATGGAGAGTTCGGCTTTACTTTGGGTGCCGGACAAAGAGACCGCCGCATAGTGATTCAGCTTGGAGTCAAGAAACTGAATGTCCTTCAGTTTCCCCTGCGGCCATGGACTGGAGTACCAACCATTGGGAAACTGGATCTTGACTGCGCCACCTACATGGATACCGAGCTCTCCGACCGTAACCACTGTTTTCCAGGTGCCAAAGTCTGCAACCCTAGCCGCATCGGGAATCACGACGGCTTGCCCCTGGCCTGCGAGCAATCTTGTTTCCGCGCAAATGAAAAGAATGGGACCCAATAGAATGATTAGCAATGTCTTTCGACCATTCATAATCGCATGACCTTCACTTTGCCTGTTCACTGTAGTTGATCCATATTGGACTGGACCACGCCATTTCGCTGGTGGTATTTGACCAGGGAGAGCGCCAGTATTCGTCTACCTGGGCCACACGCACATAGTAAAAGCTGTCTTCTCGAAATGCTTCATCCGTAAATTCAAACGCTGAAATCATTGAATCTGGTTTTTGGGTAAAGATTGTGTGATAGCCTGAACTGTCATGTTTGATGAGTTCTACGGTCCGGATTGTGTTGGTTCCCGCGAGCTTCACCGAAAATCTAGGAGATGTGTCTGAAGAATATTCGGCACCCATAGGATGACCATCACTTGAAAAATCTAGCAGTATTCGCGTGCCTGTCGTTGCATAAGTACGCCGGTGCTGAAAGGCATCCCAAATACCCTCGCGCGAATTTTCGGACGCCAGTACCACAGCCAGTCCGCCGGTGTGTTGGGTATAGACGGTGTAATTGTTCGCCCCGGGATGCCCCGTGTGATTGTCAGAAGATCCAATAACACCAATTCTGTGTCCTTTGGCCCAGGCATATTGATAGGACCAGTCGCCGTTTTCATCTATTTCAAATCGCTGCGGGTCATCTCCCGGCTGGAGAAGCCATCTGGTATTCCACAGCGAGTATATTTCACCAATCTTTCGGTAGCGATTGTTGACATCCTTCCATATTTGATGGTCTGGGGCAGGCCATGTGACATGGGGTATGGTTATGGCGGGTGCCCCCTGCTCATCTAGCTTCTCCCACAATGTCTTTAACGAATTGTGTTGGTGCCGACTAAAGACGACGTTTCCACTATCCTTGTATGAAACAACGTGATGACCAACCGGCGAAGTCCATTCATAAGCAAATAGAGATGTGAATCCGCCTGGTTCGTAGAACAAGTTAGCGATAGCTTGACTCTTTGCCCAAACCTTTGCATCGAGTTCGGGAGTATCATGTTCGGACGCGGACGCAAAGTCGAGCCGCATTACATCTCTAACGTAACGATAAGCTTGTTCAGCGGTGGTGAAATTCCCTCGATGATCGCCGCCTCTGCCGCGGGTTCTGTGATTGCCTGTACCAGAGCCGGTGTGAAAGTGAGTGTCGCCAAAGAATCGTTTGAAAAGCGCAACAGAGGTGCTCACTTCGGAAGAATTGCTGCGGGCTGTTAATTGACCATCGGTTATGGTGAAGTGATGAAATCCTGGCGTTATGTATTTCAGACTACTAAAAAGATGAATTCCGGAATCGGCCTGGGTGAATCGAAACAGTTGGGGAAATTTCATTAAAGAGTCCGTGCTCGTTATTGAGATTTCACCACGATACCGGTTGGCGCGATTACCGAATTTATCTAATAAGACCACCGCTAAATCGAAGTTTTCTCCGGGTTGCAGGTCAGCCGGTGTAATAGCAGTTAGGGTAACAGCCTTCTGCGCAAGAAAGGTCATCTCCGGAAAGCGATCTATAAATCTCCAGGGTTCGGCCGCCGTCCGGCGCCATTCCACGCGTATGCAAAGTTTCCAGTCCAAGCTTTGTACCACTCCGTCGTAAACAATCAGAATTTTACTGTTAGGCTTTAATGAACCATCCACTAAGGAACATTCGATAATGCCGCCGCGCCTCCCGTAAAGATTTATTTGAGTTTTTGCATCTCCTGTCGTCGAGGCCTGTACGTATCCATGCGCTTGCGGCAAATCAATCTGCGGACGATCCCAAAAATAAGGTTCGGTTTCAAGATTGGCAACCGGCAGCTCCAGGCGGATTCCACCTCCCGAATGGATACCTGAGGTCCCGACAGTAAACTCAAAACGCACACTCTGAAAAGAACCTACGACGGCGCTCGTGGGGGAAATCGTCATTTGACCTTCGCCATAGAGCGACTGTGTTGATTGAAAGAGAAAAAGAATCAGCACCAGTGCCATCGAAAGAGAGCTAAATGGTTTTTCAGAATACATGGCTATATTCTTATGAAGATTCGTTTCCGGTATAGAATGGTCATGCAGACCATCCAGAATAGAATACTGGCCACAGCAAACTCCACTGAGCCGTTTCCCGGGACAGCCCAGAATGCGAACGCATTTTGGTAAAGCCAGACCTTCTGTGACACAGAATCGATTTTAATCAGGGCAAGCGTGCAGCCCAAAAGCCCGGAATGGACAAAGATCGCGATGGAATCCTTGTCGCAATAATGGCGGGCTGTTTGCACTCTTATAAATTTTGTATGTCGCTCAACTAGCAGCAGACGCCTGGAGATTGCAGAGCAGCGCCTGAGGTCAGCAGCACATGTGAGTGGGTTCAAGAATTCTTTCCGATGGAAAGCCAAATGCACCAGACAAAATCCATCGGTGATGCCGTGAAGGGCGTCGCGAGAGATGATGCATTTCTTGTAGATAGACACAATTGAGGCTCCGCTTCAGTTCGGGATTGAGATATGCCTGTTATCAAAATCATGAAACGGTTGAATTGCGAACAGAAATAATCCGGCCTGGAATATTCATGAATCTGCGCAGTCATTTGAATTTGGCGTGTATTGAGGCACTGCGATGCCAGATTTTCAAGAATCAATCAGGGCTAGTACAGTAAAAACGGCTCACGCGCTTGCAGCCATTCTTGCTCGTCTTTTTTCAAGCGCGCATCAAATTCATCAGGGCATAGACCGGGGTCATCCACCCACGTTCGGAGAAACGTGCCACCGCTTAAAAGGTCGATGGCAAGCCTTTCAGTTTCGTACTCGTACGGAAGATCATGCCAGAGTTCATAACCTGGATATTCCAACCGGATAGCCTTGAGGATGAGAGCGGCGAGCCGGTAAGGCCGAAAGTGTTCATGCCGGTACGATGACTGATCGGTATGTATTTGTAGTCCAGAACACACTTTGCCAACGTGCTTTTGAAAAGCAGGCTCGAAATAGCATCGACGTAAGAAGCACCCCTGCAACCATTCGGGTTGAAGAGACGTCATGCGGTGGTGTACCACATCAAAATCAATGTCAGGGGCGCCCACAAGTTCAAGCGGGGTGGTTGTCCCTCTGCCTTCGGACAAGGTCGTGCCCTCAAACAGCACCGTGCCGGGAAAACAGCGGGTCATGTTCAAACTGGAAGCATTGGGGCTCGGATTCGTCCATGCAAGCTCATGCAAAGGCCAGCCGAATCCCGGCCCTGCCTCCAGATCGTAGCCTGTCATGGGAATAACTTTTAAATCAACATTCAGATTATGTTTGCTGACAAACCAGGAGGCAAACTCACCCAGAGTCAGGCCATGCCGCATGATGAGCCGGGCCGGGCCGATGAAGCTTTCCCAACCCGCTTCAAGAATGCTCCCTTCAACCGGACGGCCGGCTGGATTCGGGCGGTCGAGAATGCAGATTCGTTTGGCATCATCCGCGGCCGCTTTTAGAAAATAGACGAGAGTGGTCAAATAGGTGTAGATTCGGGTACCAATATCCTGCAGATCGACAACAAGAACATCGAAGCTTGACATCATCTCCGGGGTGGGAACTCTGGTTTTGCCATACAAGCTGAAAACCGGAATTCCATATCGCGGATCGATGTAATCATCCGATTCGATCATGTTGTCTTGTTTCTCTCCATACATGCCATGCTGCGGGCCAAAGGCACAAGTCACATCTATTTCACTGCATGCCATCAGCACATCCATGGTGTGCTGGCATGTTGTTGTGAGGGAGGCCTGATGACCCAGCAAAGCGACACGAGAACCTTCAAACTGCTTCAGGAGGTCCGGGGCTGCGAGTAAATTATCAACTCCTAATTTCATCTGTAGAATTCGTTGGTTCAATGTTGATGTGGTTGAGTAGTCTTGCTCTTTTTCCAGTTCGACTCGTAAATCGTCTCCGGAAGTAGACCGATTTGCCCCACCCAAAACCGCACAGCGCGTGTTGTGAAACCAAAAGCCTTGCCCACGTCATTTTCTGTGAACGAGGCAAGGCTTTTGGTTTTGAATTACCGTCAGATGGATTTAAATTTGCGGATCTGTCGGAGTGTTTGGATTGTTATCTCGTTCAATTGACGGATAGGGATAAAAATTCCTGTTGCGCTCGTTTGTCAGGTTGTCAGTCGCCGGATTCAGGTTGGGGTGAAATCTCCTGCTGTCTTCAAATCGCATCCCGGTGAGAAACATTTCGATGCTGCGATTCTTATAAATCTCTTCCAGGATAGCCGTCTGATTGTTTGCATCGCCGGTCCATGCTGCAAGACCTGCATTGACACCCAGCGGGTCAGTGGTTTTCTCTCTCACCAAGTTCAAATTGGTGACCGCCTCCGAGAGTTGACTAAGCCTGGCATTGGCCTCGGCCTTGTTGAGCAACATTTCACCCTGGAGGTAGACTGGAATGGCGGAAGTCTGACCGGCCCAGAATCCAAGTGCTTGACTTAAAGCCTGCCCACCGGCATCAGCATTGGCAGTACCGGCATCTGCTCCCAGATAAAATGCAATCCTGCCGTCACCCGCTTCAGGAACAAAAGGACCCAGCAATCCAAAGTTCGTCTGTGGCTTCAGGTCGGAGGCACTAGGCTTAATTCGGTCCCATACGGGATTGACATTGTTTGCGTCGTAGTTGAACATGGAACTTACTGGCGCACTTGCATCAGTTAGCACGGCATCCGCATGAGTGATGGCATCGCTATAGTTCCCGGCCATGAGACTGTACCGTGACAGAAATGCATTGATAGACTTCGACAAGTTAAAGTCGTCTCCCAATACGTTGTTCTTGAAATCATCTGATACAGGATTAGCAGCGATTGCGTCTCTCGCTTCGGTTAGCAGACTGATTGCCTCGTCCAAAGCCGTAGCTCTGTCACTGAAGGCTGCATTTCCAGCCGGTGAATTCGTTACAACCGTTTGCTGCCACATACCGCTAAGGTATCCCAGGCACATCGCTTTGTAAAAGTTGCCATAAGCCAGAAGTCCGCTACGTGTGCCAGGTGACAAATCAATAGCTGACACGCCGGCAATCAACGATTCAGTCATACCCTTGGCTCTAAGAAGTTCTACCCAGGGGTCGGTGATACCGCCGCTCTCAGGAGGCAGCTCAGTGCTTCCTCTGGCAAGCTCGTTTATGCTGAGAAAAGTATTGGTAACACCCAGTTCGCGGGCGGTGATGCCGGGAGCCTCGACAATCTGCTCCATTACTGTGGTGGTAAAATACTGATTTAGACCGATACTGATTGCAAACAGCCCTTCTTTGGAGTCAAATACGACTTCTTCAGTAGGATTATTGGGATTCGGAAAGTCCCTTTTACACGAGCTTGCCACCAGCATGAAAAGGGCAAAGATTGCCACAATTGTGTATTTTGCTCTATGTTTCATTTCTTGTATCTCCTATTTAGAGTTAATCAATTGGTCACAGTAATTCCAAATGTGATAGTTCTTGGAATAGGAGTTAATCCCATGATTCCGCCTCTTGCACCATTGCTCTGGGCTTCCATGTTTACTTCGGGATCCCACTTCGAGTAGTCATCAATTGAGAAGAGGTTTCTGCCGGTGACGGAAAACCGCATACTGCTCAAGCCTCTAAACGGATTAGCCCACAGGTACGAAGCCGACAACTCTCGCAGCTTTATGAAGGAACCATCTTCAATATAAGACTCAGCGATGCCGAACTTGGCGGCGCCTGTGCCTTTGGCCTCTTCTCCGTTCAACTCTCTGGCAGTCTGTGCTCCACCGCCAAATCGAAAGAACATGCGTGAATCCCAACTCAATACATCAAAGCCCTGAACCGCATCAAATTGGGCTCTGAAAGTGAAGTTGTTGTATTTCAGTTCATTGGTCCAGGAAGCCAGATAAGCAGGATTGGGATCGCCGAGTGTCTTTTGAAGGAATACCCCCGTTGGCTGACCGTTAGCATCCCTTTCAACAACGTTATTGCCATTCGCATCCACCGAGCCTCTTTCACGCTGAGGTAGCCCGTTGGCATCCAGGAGCAAACTACCATCGGAATTGCGAGCAAAATAGCTTTGACGGAAGATACCCAAAGGTTCTCCATTCCTCGCTCTCGAGAAACCGAAATTTCCGATAGATATCTGGTCCCCCTCAATTCCATTCACTTCATTCTTGTTGGAAGAGAATGTGAAGCTGGTGGTCCAATTGAGATTCTTACTTGTTACCGGAGTAGCTGTCAGTTGTACTTCGATGCCTTTGTTGTCCATTTCAGCGATGTTTTCAATCCGGGTTCCTGCACCAGTAGATGGGGCAAGTGTTCGCTCCACCAACAGATCTTCAATCGTCTGAAAATAGCCGGTAACTTCCAGTCCTAGTCTGTTATTGAACATGGCCAAATCAATGCCGAATTCTATTTCCGTCTGCCGTTCAGGTTTCAGGTCGGGATTACCTATTAGCGCAGGAGAGATTAACCCCGAATTGCCACCTATACTGACTGCGTTGTAATTCGTCAGCCGGTCAAACTCTCCAATGGCGGTGAGATTACCTGCTTGTCCCCAGGCAGCCCGAAGTTTGAGATTATTAATGGCGCCAACATTCCAGAAATCCTCTTCTGAAATGATGTAAGACAGGCTGGCTTTGGGGTAGAACTGACTTCTCTCATCGTCGCCGAATACCGAAGATGCATCAATTCTGGCAGCGCCGGTGAGGAAGAGTTTATTCTGAAGTCCAAGGGTCTGCTGAACATATCCACCCCAGATGGCTCTCCTGCTATTGAAATCCGTGGTTGTAATTGTCGCTGCGCCTGCTGTGGTTTCAACCCCAAGAGCAAGCCCACTGGCCTCAATTGTGCCAATCTCTGATTCATCAAACTGATAAGAACCGCCTGCAGCGGTTACCGATGAAACAGCCTCTGACAATTGGGTCTGATAAGTAACATTGAGATCGCTGTTGATTTGTGTTCTGTTGAGGTTTGACGCTCTGGCTCTGCCATCCGTAATTGTGGTCGTCCCGATGGGAGAATAGGTTGTTGCTCTTGAACGCGAGTCGTCATAACCCAGCACATAGTTCACGCTCATGCCGTCGATGGGGGACAATGTAAATTGAATATCAGAGATGGCTCTCTTATTCTGCTGTTTAAAATCAAACGTCTCCAGGTACTCAAGGATGTTCGGATAAAAGGTCATTTGCGGGAAATTGCCATCAGCGTCCGGTTCCGGGTTTGTCGTGTTGTTTGAAAACAGAATCGTCTGTATGACGCCTGAGCCAAAACCACCGTTAGGCATATCATTGCTGTTGCTGGTGGAAACATAGGTTCCAACTGAGAATGTGGCCCAGTCACTTAGGACCTGGTTGACTCGCAGACGAACGCCACTGCGGTCAAAGTCGGTATTTCTCATGATGCCATTGTTTGCAAGAAAAGACGCTGAGCCGAAATAGGTGGTATTTCCCACACCGCCGGAGACGGAGACATAATTATCCGTACCCGTGCTGTTTTCGAATACCATATCCTGATAGTCAAAGCGCTCTACAGGCACGGTTGTCAGGTCCGTGACATCACCGCTGTTTGCCCAATCCACCGGCGCTTGGTTGAAGTCTATCTTTTTGCGCAGGGAATTAAAATTGACGCGGGTCCCGAAGGTAACCGTTGGTTTGCCGAGCTTGCCTTTTTTTGTGAAAATCTGAACAACCCCGTTGCTTGCCCTTGAGCCATAGATGGCCGCCGCGGCCCCGCCTTTGATGACCTCTACCCGTTCTATGTCCTCGGGATTGATGTCTGACAAACGATTCTGCTGTACACTTGCAACCCCAAGAAGGTCGTCGGAACGATTGTTCACGATGACGCCATCAATGATATAAAGAGGATCCGAAACACCATTTACCGTACTGGCGCTCCTTAGCCGCACGCTAATTCCGGCGGCCGGGTCTCCTGAATTCTGTGTGACTTGCACTCCGGCAAATTTGCCGGACAGGGACCCGGTAACATCCAAAGCACCGGATTGTGAAATGCTGTTTCCTTGAATGGTCGCAATCGTATTGCCAAGTTGCCGCTTGCTGATGGCCGCGGCGCTACCGGTCACGACAATCTCATCAAATCGCAAAGCATCCACCGAGAGTTGAAAACTTACCTCGACAATGCCGCTGGTCTGGGTAACGGTTTGAGTTGCGGCGGTGTAGCCAATAAAACGCGCCTGAATCACGGTCTCCGCGCCAGGCTCCGGCAAAATGAGCGTAAAATTGCCGTCATTGTCCGAGGCGGTTCCGTAAAAGGTGCCAACCACGACAATGTTGGCGCCTGGCAAAGAGGTGCCCTGCTTGTCTGTAACCTGCCCTTGAACCGTCAGTTGTGCAAAAGCAAGCACAGGCAGGCTTAGCAGGATAGACATTGTAACAACTAGAAAACTTTTCTTAGACATACGGTTGTCCTCCCTTCTTGAGAATAATTAGACTGCTGCGGAACAGCTGAATTTGTCACTTCCTTTATCAGGAGAAATCTGGTTGATTGCCATCTTAGATATCTTGCTTATGCTTCGGAATGACCCTGAATTGGATTTTGCAGAAGTCCGGAGAATAAAAATAAGTAGTATCGAGTGGAACTGCACTTCACCTCCTTTCCATTCTATAGAGAATACCATGAACCCAAACGGAAATGAATGAAGAAGTAACTCTAAGGGTACTTGCTTTGGCTGGGCACTCACCAGGTCCCTGACGGTTCGTCAGGACTTTGAATCTGAACGTCTCAACAAGACTACTGATTGCGGCCCCAAGTTGCCACATGAATCTTAACAGAAAACAATACTATTTTGCGCTTTCATGGCAAAATCAGGTAAGTGGCAGTGGAGATGGTATTTGTTGAGGGCTGAAAAGAGGTTTGGAACCTGGGAGGATTCCAGAGTGGTTGGGGAAATATTGCTGCCGTGTAGCGTCAGGCCGGAATCTTGAGAATCGAACTGGCTGCGGACCGGGCCTGTCTAAGATGCCATTGTCATTACCGCATGTTGCAGGCGGTAATCCATAACTTGCTGTTTGCATGGATGCCCAATTAACGCATTCGGGCAGGACAGTGCACGTTCGTGACCTTTTGGACGGCGCGCCGACAGATGGCACACGCCTGCCCATAACTTCAGGCCGGCGTGGCCACTCATCTCTGGTACCACCAGACCATTCATCGAAGAGCCTGGCTCACTAGCCTGCCATCCTACGCCGGTGCGACCTCGACGAGTTCTTCATCCACCACGGTGACGGACGGGCTGTTGCGAACTTTCTTGCGCAGGCCGTATTCGAGCAAAACCGGATGGTTGTGACCCAACTCCGGTTTGGAGAGCAGATAGCTGTGGACTCGCTTACGCAGCAACCGGTTCTGTAGCACTGCATCTACCAGGTCGTTGCGATTGCTCTCAATCTCCGTCCGATTGTCGGTGACAGCATCGACTTTTTGACGCAGTTCTTCCGCCAGAGTGGTGACGCGCGTCAGCACTTCGGCCTCGGGTTTCATGGTGGCCTCGCTCTGTTCCGCGGCCACGTGCACGATATGCTGCAATTGGCTCAACACGTGCAAACGCTGCGTCGGCGGCTGGTGCACGACCTGGTAGAGCGCCAGCACCGTGTCCGCTCGTTGCGGGTTGACACAGACCAGGGAATGGTGAACCGCCCTGCTGGCCGCCCTGCCCTGGGCCTGAATGTCCGCTGCTTGCCGTCTCAACTGCCGGTCAGTTGATTTCAGAGTGTAGAAGCGGTTGACCAGGGCAGGAAAGGCCAGGTTTGCCGCCTCTACTTCCGCCCCCAAATCGTCCCGCAGAGGTGTACCCGAGTGCTTGTGTGCCTGCCACAGGTTTTGCAGCAGTTCGAGCCAGTACAGGAATTGCGGTTTGTCAATGTTGACAGCCATGACATGTGTCCCTTCATGATGAATATGACATCCTGTTTTTCTTATAGTATCGGCCGCTAAGTCAGAAACTTTAGCAATTGCCGTCAAAACCTGTCCGGCAGCCGCCATTTTCCTGCAAACATTGCGATATTGCTGTTGGTGGGGCTTGAAAGTGTGTTCGGAGACCGAGTACGCCTGTTCGGAAAACGATATTCAGTGTTCAGAGGCAGGCCTGACCTAATCAGGTGAGAATTCATGCTCTAAGGGAGGGTAGCGTTGCTGCTTCGGACAAGAACTTTTGGCCTTCGGAAAACGATTCATGCACTTTCGGACAGCGCTCTTGCGCTTCAGGAAACGAGCTTGGCCTGGCAGGGAGACGATGTTGAGCAATCAGGGAACGATTCACCTCCGCCGGGGCGCAATATTTTACGACTCAAAACGGCTCCCGGCCGTGCAGCCTTGAATGCTAGCGCGCGGTGCGGTCTCTTTTGACTTATGCTATTGAGGGTCATGAATGTTCGGTTAGAACCTGAACACATCATCAATCCACCATCTTCTATCTGCAACCTGATTTCCACAAAAACATCGTCGTTGTCACACTTTCCCCTTGACAACACACCCGCTCATCCTTACCTTGATAAAAGTGTCTCAAAAAACCCGTCTCCCACCAACCGATTCCAGCATCTGTGACTGCGACCGGATGGGGATATTGAGTCTCACGGCAACCACACAGTGTGGTGACATGACAGAACTCTCAGCCTGCGCACATGGCCCTGCCCTAGGGCGAGGTGGTCGGTCCCTGCCAACGACTCACGAGTGGTTGAGGGAAGACCATGGAAATGACTAGATGTAGCTATTTTTCCGTTTTATAGAAATGGTCGTCTCTTGACAGTTTTGATGGCTATATCTAGCCATTCTTGAGTCGGGTGTGGCGGCGGGTTATCTACTAGTTATACTTAGAAGACCCGCAACTGCCATCTTAAACAAAACTAGCATGGATCTGAACTAAAGTGGCGCACCAAAAAACACCCCAAATTTTCTTATGCCATGCAAACGAGGATATTGCTAGCGTAAAGGACATCTATGAACTGCTAAGTAAACAAGGATTCCGACCATGGCTAGACAAAGAGGATCTATTGCCAGGACAAATCTGGGGTGAGGAGATTCCCAAAGCGTTAAGGCGTTCCGATTACGTCCTGATCTTCTTCTCCAAGACATCGGTCCATAAGCGAGGATACGTTCAAAAGGAGTTTAAGCTATCACTGGAAGTGCTTGAAGAAATCCCAGAAGATCAAATTTTTATTATTCCTCTTCGTTTAGATGAGTGCGAAGTTCCCGATAGATTTCGCCACATTCACTATGTCGATCTTTTTGAGGATGGAGCTTATCAGAAAGTCCTGGATGCAATCGGGTCTTCTCAGTCAGGATCGTCCCCCAAACAAACTCCCGAGAGAAGCAAGGCCAAGGCTGAACAGTCGATTGAAAAAGACTGGCTTGACCTACTTGAGGAAGGTAATGCAATAAAACTCAAACGCCATCTGACTGGCTTGAACAAGCAAATTGAAAACTCCGTAGAAATCCAAGAGATTCATAAGAAAGAATCAACCTCACCGTCGAACGATTCACTCAAAGAGAGCATAGATTTGATCTCTCTTCAATTGCTGACATTAGTTGAATACGATATAGAAGAAAACTTAACTGTCCTCGTGGATTTGTTAGCTCATGCGTACAATTCTCTACTGGGTCCTGACCCAGCGTTTTCAGTCGAGTATCCCGAAAAAGTGCAAGTAGAACTCTGGACTGCGATTATAACAAGACTATATTTAGTTGGTGCCTTCGCTCTAAAGCTGAAAAGATACGACTTCGTGAGACCACTGATATGCATAACCCCACAAGGTGGGACGGATTTCTATTGGGTGCGACATGCTTTAATTTTGCATGCAAGAGCGCGTGAAGATCAGAATAAGGTGGATGGGATGGTTGCACTAGCCAATTCAATTATACCAGAAACACCATGGATTGCTGATAAGTTCGAAGTCGGATCAAGAGAAGCTATCCAGTATCTTGCAAGCTTTGACTTATACCAATGCATCATAGCCGCGCATGACGCTCAGGATGTAAGCGCCTGTTATCCAAGCTTTGGGCAATTTGGGAATTATCATCTACACGATACTTTATTGGATATCGCGTTAAATAGAGGCGGGCGCGTAATACTCGGAGAAATGGCTGACTCAGAAATATCGAGCCTACTAGTTCGACTAGATGACTATGCACGAAAGGAGTATGCGTTTTACGCTGGTTGGAGACCACGAGCATTTCCCGAAGAAGTCAGAGATTTTATCGAGCAAAACCAAGAATAGCGTGTCAGGTTCATGCGAACAAGGGCGTCTAACTTTGCGTGCAGTCGACTGAACCCGCCGAACTTTTTTGGCTGGTTTTGGGTGCGGCGAAGTTCGTTTCTGTGTCAGCGCCGCTCTTATGCGGGTTCAGCGTCTGACGCGCAAGTTAGATTGATAGGAAGTGACCTTTCGTATTAATGACCAGCCCCCTAAGGCGGTACCACACTCTTTGTTAGTCCCTGGGATTGAGGGAACGGCGCCCGAGTGAGGGTCCTCTGAAATATGATAAAACGCAGGAACGAATCCGGAAAGTGCCACCAGCACATCCCGCGGATCACTTTCCACCACTCTGTCGGGCATGCAAGCCCAGTTGACCTAGTTAGATTGTCCCACTTGCGTAAGAGGAAGCTGGGCCATTCGCTTTATGACCCCATGCGATTGGGTTTCCATGAAATCCACTTCGTGACTTCCGGGACTGGCGCGCACTGGGTCGACTTCGAGCGCGTACCACTTGAGACTGGCGATGTCCTATATCTCAGCCCTGAGCAGGTACACGCCTTTGATAAGGAAAGCGCGCATGAGGCTTTCTTGTTGCTCTTCAAGCCAAGCACATTGCGAGTGACCAATATTCATCAGTCCGCACGCTGGAGGGCTAACACTGTCCTTCATCCGTCACCGAGTGATTTCCGGATTATTAGTGATTTACTGTTGGTTCAAGAATCCCTTGACGCGCGGTCAATAGATATTCTTTCTGCAACTGTGGCCCCTCATCTGCTCGCTGGCGTCTTCGCTGGGTTGGCAGATGTCGTGTCAGCACAACTAGGCAGTGTCGACCTGACATCGCAGCGGTATGAGAAATTGGCTCTGGAGTTTGAAGCGCTGATCGAGAGGCAGCATTCCTCAGTGAAGAATGTGGCCTGGTACTCTTCTGAACTTCACACCACAACACGCTCCTTGGCACGGGCGTGCCGGCGTGCACGAAATGCCTCACCCAAGGAGATCATCGACCTACGCGTTGTCTTGGAGGCGAAACGTCAACTCGCCACAACCACCAAAACGGTAGAGGAGATTGGACTCTCCCTCGGATTCACTGAGTCTACGAATTTCATTAAATTCTTCAGGCGCATTGTGGGCGCTCCTCCCAATGCACTCAGGCGGGCTAGGGGCGAGTAATTAGGCCTGAAGCCGTGCTGTCCTATTGCGACCATCGTTTGTCCAATAGTCACCTTTCGTGCCACCACTCAATTGGCTAAGTTAATGGCAATGGTTTGCAGAAGACAATGTCACGCGGATTTTGCGTGTACGGTGCATCTGCTTGAATAGTTCACTTAAACAGTCTGGACAAGAAATGATTCGCAAACTGATAATTACTGCCGCAACAAGCACACTTCTTCTGGTTCTTCTCGCCTGCCAGTCGCCGCAGGAAATGCAGATTGAGGTGGATGTCTACAAGGGTGGTGTCGCAACCGTAAATTCTTACATCTTCTCAAACGGCAAGTCGTTAATTGTGATGGATGTGCAGCGCGCCACAAGCGAGGCGAAAAAGCTCGCCGAGTTCATTGAGCAAAAAGGTCTGCCATTGACCCACATCCTTGTCTCACACGGCCACCCGGACCATTACACCGGCATGGACTGGTTGCTGAAGGAATTCCCTGGCGCCAAGGTCGTCGTCGCCAATGAGGACATCAAGCAAGACATCATTGGGTTCTCGACCTGGATGGAGAGTGTTGGTTGGCTAGATACTGAGCCGACCCTCAAACCGAAATCAGAAGAGAATCCGGACGGGTTTGACTACGAAGAGAACATCACCGTTCTTAAGGGTAACACTCTTGAGTTTAATGAAGGTGGCTCTTTGCAACTCTCCACTCAATACAAACCAGCTGAGTGCGAGCATTTAACCACCGTTTACGTCCCTGGCCTCAATGCGCTTTTTTCTTCTGACTTTTGCTATAGCAAGGTGCATCTTTGGATGGGGGCTGGCGTCACGAACGCGCACATCCAAAACTGGAGAGAACAGCTTGATGCGTTCAATGTGGAGTTCGCTGACCGCAACCCCACGATCTACCCAGGTCATGGTGAATCCAGCGATTTAGGCCTGCTGGATGAGTTGATCAGGTACATTGACGATTTTGAGAGGGTTACCGCTAGTGCCTCTTCGAAGCAGGAAGCCATGACCGAAATGCAAGGGCTTTACCCTGATTACGCTGAGGCTGACTTCCTCTTGAAGTACAGCATCGACTTCCATGTGAAGAAGTAGGAGACGGGGTCCACACAGCCCTAGTTTCGAATGTCGCACACACTCTGACCTGTCCCATCTTCGGTACGGTTAGCAAAGTGGTAGTCGACTAGGGTTGACCTTACCTCTCAAATCCAAGAGAAGTCTTAGCGACCATCACGGTTTCTAGGGCTTCTCCTTGTCAAAATATTGCGTGGCTTTCCTTGAGGAGATTCCACTATCGCTACAATCTAACGGCAAACCCGCTATACATCCACGATGGGGCACATCCCACTTATGCAAATCAACGTTGCAGATTCATTAGATCAGGCAACTGACCACTACTTGAGTAACTATGAGGCCTTCCTAAAGAAGCTTCTGCACTTGTCACCCACTGCCCGACCCGCCACGTAGTCCCCGTCGCGAAATTGAACCGGGGATCGCATCCCCCCAACATGGGCCAGGAGTCTAACCAGTTGAACAGCATAACCAGGATACAAGATCGTTAATGACAATGGCATCTGTTTCACCACGCATACCATCGTTGGTTGGCTGCCGGTCTTCAATGAGCAAAAGTCCGTTGAAGTCAGCACCAGTTCATTTGTGCGTGGGGAATTACCGGATGGGCCCCGTAGTATAGTTAATGCGCCAAGGCGAGCCCAATGAGCCTTTGGTTTGTCCAGTGGGTGTGCGTGATGCGGGTGGGAGACAGATTCTCCACGAGCAGGCGTAATATGTTAGGAATCAAGAGGAGTCAAACATGTTGAACAAGTCAAAGCGGGCCGCGCTAAGAAGTATGAGGGCAGTTTCGATTACCATTTTATGTTCTCTATTCCTCGCGGAAAACCTCAACAATATAGACTCTCTACTAGCTACCGTATCCACGGAACCGACGATTCAAATTCAGCCAGAGTCTCTATTCTTTGGGACCACGGAAAGCTATGATACTCTCTTGGTGGTAAATACCGGTAACGTTGACCTGGTCATCGATAGCGTCAAATCATCGAAGCCATTCGGCTATGGCTTTGAGGTTGTTACTAAAGATACTACCTTTTATTGGTTTGTTTTCGGGAGTCGTGATATTGAACAGTTTGAAAGAGATAAGTTAAGCTTGGCTCCGCAGGACTCCGCGCTACTTATAACCTTTTCGCCAGACTTATGTCCAGTTTGTTCTTCAATTTCTGTTGAATTTTTCACGGACACGTTGTTTGTTTTCAGCAACGATTCTCTGAACAGTCCAGTTAAAATCCTTGCCTCTGGCGAAGGACGCCCCAGTGGAGTACTAGCTGAACCGACGATTCAAATTCAGCCGGAGTCCCTATTCTTTGAGACCGTGGAAAGCTATGATACTCTGTTGGTGGTAAATACCGGTAACGTTGACTTGGTCATCGATAGCGTCAAATCATCGAAGCCCTTCGGCTATAGCTTCGAGGTTGTTACTAAAGATACTACCTTTTATTGGTTTGTTTTCGGGAGTCATGATATTGAACAGTTTGAAAGAGATAAGTTAAGCTTGGCTCCGCAGGACTCCGCGCTACTTATAACCTTTTCGCCAGACTTATGTCCAATTTGTTCTTCAATTTCTGTTGAATTTTTCACGGACACGTTGTTTGTTTTCAGCAACGGTTCTCTGAACAATCCAGTTGAAATCCTTGCCTCTGGCGAAGGACACCCCAGTGCAGTGGAGCAAGCTAATTCCAACATCCCCAAAGCGTTTGTGTTATATCCAAATTACCCTAATCCCTTTAATCCGACTACCAATATCCGTTTTTCATTGCCTACAGAAGCGGAACTGAGCATCGTGATCTATAACTCTCTTGGTCAAAGAGTGAAGAGCCTTGCACATCATACGCAATTTCCTGCCGGTGAACATCAAATAGTCTGGGATGGTCAAAATGAGAAGACTGGCAGAGTTGCAAGCGGCACGTATTTTCTGAAGATGTTTACGATGCAAGGACGGAAGAACGTGCCGTTTACTCAAACAATTCAAATGACATTGCTACAATGAATTACATCATTAGTATCCTGCCTCCTGGTCATTTTCATTTGCCAACAGTATAAGAGCCCTACGCGCCTTCCCCGGCCAGCCGTTGGAAGGACTTGAACAGCGCCTGCGTTCCCTCCCGCCCCTCTCCGTGCGCCTGACAGCCGGCATACATCTGGTGCACCAGGCGCAAGGCCGGCATGGGCAGATTCATTTGACGGCCGGCTTCTATGACCAAACGCAAATCCTTTTGCTGTAGATCGACCATGAATCCCGGCGCAAAGTCAGCCGCAACCATTTTGGGGCCGAGATTGGAAAGTTGCCATGAGCCGGCGGCGCCTCCCTGCGTTGCCTCGACCATGATTCCAGGATCCAGGCCTGATTTCTGTGCGAACAGCATGGCCTCGCACACCGCCATGTTGGTGACCGATACCAATATCTGATTGCAGAGTTTGGTGGTTTGGCCCATGCCGCGGCCGCCGACATACGTGACCGATTTCCCCATGGCCTGAAACACAGGCAGACAGCGCTGAAAAATCGACTTCTCGCCGCCAACCATGATGGCCAGCGTGCCATTAATAGCTCCTGTGTCGCCGCCGCTGACCGGTGCGTCCAGCATGTCAACTCCGCCTTGCTTGAGCCGGTCCCCGATCTCCTGAGTCACGGACGGCGAAATCGTGCTCATATCGACCACGACGCTGCCGGATTGCGCCCCTTCGACAACACCCTGTTCTCCCAGAATGACCGCATCGACATCCGGCGTGTCGGAAACCATGGTGATCGTAATCTCTGATTGCTGCGCCACCTCCGCTGGCGAACCGGCAGCTCTGGCCCCGGCTGCCACCACCCTGTCAAGCCTGGCGGCCGTACGGTTGAACACCGTCACATCGAACCCCGCCTTGACTAAATTCAGGCACATGGGCTGCCCCATGATGCCAAGTCCGACAAATCCGATCTTCCGCATGCCTGTCTCCTGTTCAAATTGTAGAATGTCGAAAAACAGTCGTTCCTTTTCCGGCAGCCTGCCTTCGCGATTGTGCAGCACGCCAGGCCTCCGGTAAACTCCTGCAAGATGCAGCGTCGCGTGCAAAGATGCAATTGAATTCATTGCTACCTCCCCAGGAATCCCCTGACGCCGGAACCGGGCCATCCAGGTATGCCCAGCCCCACGAGAAGCAAACAAACAAAAAAAAGTAGTAGCTTCTAAGGCCACAGACCCTTAAAATCGTCAAACGATTTCACTTCTTGTCACGACATTCTTGTCGGGAATTGCTCATGCTCTCCAAAGAACGAATGAAAAGCGCCATGATGCTGCGCGCGCCCGACCGCGTGCCTGTCATGTGTCAGCTCGCCATCGGACACTACTTTCTACATGCCGGCATGACGGCAACAGACATCTGGTACCGCTCCGAAAGCTTTTCTGGCGCCCTGGTAAAGATGCAGCAGCGATACCATTTTGACGGCATTCTCGTCAATCTGCCAGGCCGGGAGCCGGACTATGAATCGTACATTCAAAGAATTGAACAGACAGACGGAGAGTCCACCCTGACATGGAAGAATGGCAACTACACCGCCTTTCCGATTGACGACCTTCCGCACTACTATCAGGCAGACGGCGCCCGGTACTTCCCGACATTTGATGAGCTTGACCCGGAAAAACTCTTTTACGTGGAGCCGTGGGACCTGACTGACATCACCTATCCGTACACATGGGGTTTTGAAACCGAGCCCCGGCCCTTCGATGACTTCTTCCCGGACTACCATTTTGAGACAATCCGCAAAGTCCTGGCCACGGCCGGTGACGACGTTTCGGTTCATTCAGAAATTTTTTCGCCCTGGTCACAATTTCTCGAGTTGCTGAATTACGAAAACGCGCTCATGGCCATTTTCGACGATCCTGGCAAGGTGCGGGCATGCCTTGAGCGTCTTACGCAGGGCGCTATCGATCTGGCCATCAAACAAGCCAGTCTTGGAGTTGATGCGGTGCTGATTTCGTCGGCGTTTGCCGGAGCTGGATTTATCTCAACGCAGCACTACCGGGAGTTCGTGCTGCCCTATGAAAAGAAAATCATCTCAGAAGTCCGGAAACAATGTGCAATCCCAGTTTACACGCACACCTGCGGCAGCATTGGAGACCGCCTCAACCTAATGGTTGAAACTGGCACCAACGGCATTGACACACTGGACCCACCTCCCATCGGCACCGTTGATTTGGAGGAAGCCAAGCAGCATTTGCAAGGCAAAACTTTTATCAAGGGCAACATCGATCCGGTGAACACGCTGCTTTACGGCAGCCTCGATGATATCAGAAAAGACGTTGCGTGGAGAATTGAGATCGGAAAGCAGGACGGCGGATATATTCTGAGCACGGCATGCTCGGTGGCGCCGTCGACCCCGCCGGAAAATATCGAGCTGCTGCATGAACTGGTGGAAGAATTTGGGCGATATTGATTCCGCTAATGGCCCGCCAAAGCCTGAGATTTCCGCCTGCCCGAAGGTCATTTGCTCCGCCGTGACTCAAGCCTGCGTGATTGTCGATAAGCCGCGGTCTTGTTGATCCCGGCACTACCGTTTAATGCTCAAGAAGGGAAACTACATGCAACAACCAAACATCATCACCCTGCTGCGATCAGGACAAATCCTGCTGTGCGATGGCGGCATGGGTACGGAGCTGCAGAAACGCGGCATGCCAACCGGAGTTTGCCCGGAAGAGTATACCGTGTCACACCCGGAGCTGATGCAAAGCATCTACTCTGATTATTTTGACGCTGGCGCCGACATCGTTGAAACCAACACATTTGGCGCCAACCGCTCACGTCTCGCCTTGCACGGCTTTGAAGACCGTGTTGCGGAATTCTGTCAAAAGTCCGCGCAATTGGCAAAATCCGTGTGTCCCACCGGCAAGTTTGTGGCCGGTTCCATGGGGCCGACCGGTGACATTCTCAAACCCTTGGGACCGCGCTCCCCAGACGATGCCATGGGGTTCTTTGTGGAGCAGGCAACCGCCCTGGCCGACGGTGGCGCTGATGCGATTTTCGTTGAGACCATGATGGCCATCGAAGAAGCAGAGCTTGCCACCAGGGCCGCAAAAGAGACGACAGGTCTGCCGGTTGTCAGCACCATGACCTTTGAGCTTGGAACGGCAGGGGCGCGAACCATGTGGGGCGTGGATATCGCAACGGCAGTGGCGAGACTCAGCGCGGCTGGAGCTAACGTCATCGGCGCCAACTGCGGCAAAGGCTTCGATGAGATGATTGCCATCGTAGACGAGATGCGGCCGCTGACTGACAAGCCAATTATTGCGCAGTCAAATGCCGGAATCCCTGAGGATGTTGACGGCGTCGCGGTGTACAGTGAAACGCCGGACTTCATTCAACCCAAGGCAAAGCTTCTCCTGAAAAAGGGCGTCAATATTCTGGGCGGCTGCTGCGGCACCGGCCCCGCGCACATCGCCATGATGCGCCAACTCATCGATGCCGCAAACCAATGACCTGCTGTTTTGGGATGACCACCTTCTAAGCCCACCCGGCGTGACTTTGCGGAAATACGGTCCTACCATCGAGTTTCGAGATTGGACCCGCTGCGGCGAATTGTAATCATTTGCTCGCCTGAACGGTTGCAGCCATTTGAAAACCCTGTAACTTTTTGGCTTGATCTAAAGCCCTGTATTCCCTATATTAGTCGCTTCCAAATCAAACCGAATGTCAAATACCTGGAGAGTGACACCTTGGCTGACCTATTCGACAAGTGCACTAAATTCACGCGCGCAAGAGAGCTGCAAGCGCAAGGCTGGTACCCGTATTTTAAAGCAATCCAGTCCGGGGCGGACTGCGAAGTTGAGATTGATGGGAAAAAGTTAGTGATGGTCGGTTCCAACAATTACCTCGGATTGACCCAAGACCCCAGGATCAAGAAGGCTGCCCAAGATGCCATCGAGGACTTTGGCTCGGGGTGCACCGGGTCGCGATTTCTGAACGGCACGCTCTCGCTGCACGAGCGGCTCGAAGAGCGGCTGGCGGAGTTCATGAATGCGGAAGCAGCACTTGTGTTCTCGACGGGCTTTCAGACCAACCTCGGAACCTTGGCCACCATTGCAGGCAAAGACGATATCATTTTTGCGGATAGAAACAACCATGCCAGCATCGTGGACGGCAACCGCCTTTCTTTTGCCCGCATCGTTAAATTTAAGCACAACAACATGCGAGATCTGGAACGCCTGCTGGCCGCGAGCAAACAGGATGCCGGCAAGCTTATCGTTGTCGATGGCGTTTTCAGCATGGAAGGCAACCTTATCGACTTGCCCAACATCGTGAAGGTGGCACGGAAATTCGGCACCCGAGTCATGGTGGACGATGCGCACTCCGTTGGCGTATTTGGCGCCAATGGCCGAGGCACCGCGGAACACTTTGGTCTGGAGGACGAAGTCGATCTCACCATGGGAACCTTCAGCAAGTCGTTTGCGTCTCTTGGCGGCTTCATTACCGGCAGCGAAAACGTGATTCACTACATCAAACATCACGCGCGGGCTCTCATCTTTTCGGCCAGTATTCCGCCGGCCAATGCAGCTTCGGTGATCGCTGCCCTCGACATCATCGAAAAAGAACCTGAACGCCGCGAAAAATTGTGGCGTAATGTTCGCAAGATGAAAAAGGGGTTCGACGAACTCGGGTTCGACACCTGCGGCTCACAGAGCCCGGTCATTCCGATTGTAATCGGCGAAGACACAGACACCTTCGTTTTCTGGAAGAAGCTTTTCGAGAGTGGGGTCTTTGCCAACCCGGCAGTGGCGCCGGCTGTTCCAACAGGCAGCGCCCTGATCCGCACCAGCTACATGGCCACACATACCGACCAGGAGCTGGATTTTGTGCTCGGCGTGTTCGAGAAATTGGGCAAGGAACTCGGACTCATATAGCACTCTCAAAATGAATTGATTAAGAAAAAGGTCGTACCGGTTTGCGACCTTTTTTATATTGTAGCTGGCGGGAGAAACTCATGAACACGGTCGCGATCACACAGGTCCAGTCAAACCGAGAGCGCAACGCATTTATCAAGTTTCCATGGCAAATCTACCAGGGTGACCCCAACTGGGTGCCTCCGTTGCTCATGGATATGAAGACCATTCTCAGCAAAAAGAAAAATCCGTTCTTTCGCCACTCAGATGCCGAGCTTTTTTTCGCCTGGCGCGACGGAAAATTGGTAGGTAGAATTGCTGCCATTGTCAACAGCAGCCATAACAACTTTCACGGTGAGACTACGGGTTTCTTCGGATTCTTCGAAAGCATCGACGATGCCGCCGTCGCGAGAAAGCTCATTGCCACCGCAAAGAACTGGTTGCGCGGCAAGGGAATGAACGTCCTGCGGGGCCCAACGAATCTCTCGACCAACGACACTTGTGGATTCCTGAGCAAAGGCTTTGACTCCAGCCCAACGATCATGATGACCTACAATCCGGAATACTATCTGTCGCTCATGGAAGCGGCCGGAATGTCGAAGTGCAAACAGCTTTACGCCTATGATTTCGACAAAACCATGCCCATGCCGGAGCGTTTTGTCAAGTTTGCCGAAAAGGCAATGCAAGATAAGAGCCTGAGCTTCCGCACCATCAACATGAAGCAGTTTGACCAAGAAGTCGAACTTATCCATGACATCTACAACGACGCCTGGCAGGACAATTGGGGCTTCGTTCCCATGAATGAAGCAGAATTCAAACATCTTGCAAAGGATCTTAAACCGGCCGTAGACCCAGACATTGTTTACATTGCCGAAGTGGACGGCGAGGCCGCGGGCTTCTCACTCGCCTTGCCGGATTACAATGAGATTTTGAAAAAGGTAAATGGCCGGTTGCTGCCGTTCGGTATTTTCAAGCTGCTGTTAAACAAGAAGAAGATCAAGCGAATCAGGGTGGTGACGCTGGGAGTGCGGAAGAGATTTCAGAAGAAACGCGGGCTCGCCCCGGCCTTCTACTATGAAACCTATCGTAGCGGCATCGAAAAGGGCTACGCTCAGGGCGAGTTCTCGTGGATACTCGAAGATAACACGCTCATGAACCGTGCTCTCGAGGGCATGGGCGCACGGCTTCACAAGAAGTACTCTATTTACGAAACTGAGATTTGATCACTCGTACCAATAAAGAATACGGCCGCAGCCCTCGCAGTTGATGACTGCCGTATCTTCCCGACCGCGTGTAATAAGCTGTGTCGGCACGCGCATAAAACATCCCAGGCAAAAATCATCCTTTACCGGAACGATGGCCCGCTTGTAACGTTTCTTGAGTTTCTCATAGTTAAAGGCAAGCGGCTTGCTCAACTTTTCGGTCAACTCGTTGCGCGCCTCATCAAGCTTTTCCCTGCCCTCGACGTCGAATCCAATTTGTTTGACATCATCAATGTCCTTGATCATGATGTCCAGGTCTTGCAAAGCCACCAGTAGGTCCAACTGCTTGTTGAGCATCAACCAACCTCCTCAAACACCTGCATTAGTTCTTCAAATGTTTTAGCTTGCAAAAGCTTTTCTCTGTTTGCTTTATCATGAACCACCTCTACCAGCTTGCCAAGAACGGGCAGGTAGCGATTGTTATCGTCTTGAGGCGGCGCCAGTACGACGAAAATGAGCTTGACCAGCTCCTTATCAACAGAGTCGAAATCAATGCCATTCTTCGATTTGCCAAACGCGATGGTGACATCCAAGGCCGCCGTCGTCCGGCCATGCGGAATTGCGACACCCTTGCCGATGCCCGTGCTGCCGAGGGTCTCCCGCTGGTTCAGCATTTCCAGCACTATTCCTTTGGTACGAATCACCTTGTTCGCAACAAACAAATCGGACAGTTCCTCGAGTGACTTCGCTTTGGTTTTGGCTTTTAGGTTGGCGACAAAGAGGTTTTCGCTGAAATACTCTGTCAGGTCTTTGCTTTGCATTGTCACCCCGTGGTTAAGGCGGTTATTGTTATTTTGCTTACTCCATACGACTTGCATTCTCGATGACCTCCCTCAGCGCGGGAACCAGATAAATGCTGTCCAGATCGACGTGCTCATGCAACTCGGTGGCAATAATCTTGATCTTGTGCTCGATCGGCAAGTCTTTGTTGACTACAATTTGCTCCTTGTCCTTGTAACGATAGAGTCCTCCCATAAACTGCCCCTTCTCATAACGTACTTCAATTGCAGCTTCAGAAAGCAGTTTCTCAAGTTCCTCGAGAATAGACTCGGCGTTGTTTTCCATAACCTAAAGAATTTGGTCCATTTTCTTACGCTTAGCCAAATCGACCACATCCCTGACTTCCTGCACCCGGTCACGGCGACAGATCAACAACGCATCTGGTGTGTCCACCACCACCAGGTCATCAACCCCGACCAATGCCACGCATTTTTCGGGAGCGTCAACAAGACATCCGGCTGCATCCCTAATCAGATGACTGCCAACCAGGACGTTGCGATTTTCATCTTTGTCCATGAGCTTGTAAACCTCGCCCCAACTGCCGAGGTCATTCCAGCCAAAATTGCCCTTGAGAACGGTGACCTCCTTCGCGTGTTCCATAACACCGTAGTCAATGGAGATGCTGCGTATTTGACTGTACACCCGCCGAATTACAGCGTCCTGTTCTGGCCGGCCCAGGGCATCTCGAATCTCCATCAATCCGTCATAAACCTGGGGAAGGTGTTCCTCTATCTCTTCGAGGATCGTTTTGACCTTCCACACAAACATGCCGCTGTTCCAGAGGAAGTCGCCACTCGACAGAAAGCGTTCCGCAGTCGCTACATTGGGTTTCTCCGCAAATGTCTTTACATGCAGCAGCGGCATGCCGTCCGCCACCGCGAGCTGTTGGTCAAATTGGATGTAACCATAACCCGTCGCCGGGTAGTTGGGCTCGATGCCAATCGTGACTATCTTCCCTGTCTCGAGCGCGACCTTTTCCGCGGTCTGCAACGTCTTGAGGAAGACGTCATTGTCCTCGATTAGGTGGTCTGCCGGCAATACAACCATGACCGCATCGGGATCGTCCTTCTGCATAACGACCGCGGCGAGCCCGATGCAAGGCGCTGTGTTCTTGCCTTTGGGCTCAACCAGATAGTTAATCCCCGCGTGCCCATTGAGTTGCTTTCGAATCTTGCCAAGCTGGTCATCCATGGCGACAATGTAGATCTCTTCGCCTGTGACTATGGGTTTCAGACGTTCAACTGTGTCCAGAATTAAGGACTGCTCACCCAAGATTTTCAGAAGCTGCTTTGGGTGTTCCCGCCGGCTCTTTGGCCAAAACCGCGTCCCTAATCCCCCTGCCATGATTAAAGCTCGCATATACTCCCATCCTTGTTTACAAAAAGTCCCGGCAAAAAAATGCCATCGTAACGGTCGAAAACGCCATCAACCGATACAATGGCTAAACTCTTTCGAAACAAAGTCATTCTCAAGTACAAGACCGCACTTAGCAGTATCTTTAGAAATTTATTGGATTTCAGTGTCTCAGCATCCGACGATGCACGTGCAAAGCCTTTCAAGCTAGGAAATCTGTTCGTTAAAATCAAGCTCTTTCAAAGTTGATTTCAGCCTTGAAAGAGCGGCCCTGGTGGCCAAGCCTGGGCTTGCACGCAACAAGCCGATTAGAGTGGATGGCGTAAAATCACCCCGCAACAGGCGTGCGACAAGATCGGGACTCAGCTTGCCCAGAGCATGGATCTTTTGGTCCCACTGTTCGTCGGAGTATTGCGCGAAACGGGAGTTTAGGGATGCGCCAATCCTGAAAGCCCGCTCGTATTTACGTTTCCAGCGGGACTCAAATCGCTTTAGAAAGTGATCCCTGAAGTCCTTCGCCAACACCGCATCGGCTGCGACCGTCCCAGCCTGTCTTCCTATGTCAATTGCAAACCGGATTCCTTCGCCAAGAAAGGTAGAGATCAATCCCCCGGCATCACCGACGACCAGCAGATGGTCGCCAGCCGTGTGCTCTGAGAAAATCCCGGCTGGCACAGATCCGGCGTGATATTCCAACTCGCTGCGCCTTGCCAGGTGCTGCTGGAATTGACCGTGCGCCAGCAGACGTTCCAGGTAAACTCTCGGATCTTCGCGGCTGTCGGGGTACAACAATCCGACGCCGGCGCGAACCCGGCCCGACCGGTGTGGGAAAATCCAGCCGTACCCAGACGGCGCTATTTGGCTGCCAAACACCAATGCAATTTGACCGGGCGGCCAATCGGGAGCATACAGATCGTATTCTGCACCAACACCTTTGCGCTCGGAACGGCTGACGAGACCTGCCGCCCTGCCCGCAAATGCAGCCATTCCACTAGCGTCAATGACTAAATCGGCGCCCAGGACCTTGGTTGAACCGAGAACCCGTGCTTTAACCCCAGCGATGCGCCCGCGCTCATAGTGAAGGCTGAGCGCCGGTGCGTTGACGAACAGGCGCGCGCCCGCTTCAGCAGCCAGTTCAGCAAGGTACTGATACAGGCCCCGCACATCCAGAATACATGCTTCCGGCTTATCGTACGTTAGGGTTTGTGAGCAATTGGGTGAAACGAAGATGCCTGATGTTACTGGACTCATGAATTTTTCGGGTATGCCGAGCAGACGTAATTCGGCGATCCAGCTGCCGCCGCTGGTGTGAATCGGGTAGCCAATTTCCTTGCTCTTTTCGAGGACAGCGACTCTGGCCCCGCCCTTGGCAGCGGCAAACGCGGCGGAGAGTCCGGCCGGACCTCCTCCAACAACAACAACGTCGAAATTCATAGTCTGCCTTGGATCAAAAAAGGGCGCCTGAACGAATTCAGGCGCCCTTTACAGTTCATTCCAGATAGTCTAGACTGCAGCTTCCAGCTTTGCCTGGATTGCGTTTTTGGGCACGGCGCCAACAATCGACTCTACGACCTCTCCACCCTTGAAAATGAGCAAGGAGGGGATACTTCTAATACCATATTTTGCGGCGACGTTTTGATTGCTGTCGACATCCAGCTTGCCAATTTTGGCCTTGCCTTCAAACTCATTTGCCAGCTCTTCAACGGCTGGAGCAATCATTTTGCAGGGCCCGCACCATTCGGCCCAAAAATCTACCAAAACAGGCAGGTCCGACGAAATCACTTCGGCTTCGAAATTTTCGTCAGTGAAGGTTATCGGCTTTGACATGAACAACTCCTTGTTGTAGCGTAAATATCAATCATTCTCAGCGTAAAATAGTAAGTTTTTCGATAATATCAAGTTGTTTCTGGCTTAGAATAGGCGTTCGGAAAGAAGCACGATCGTGTTGCGAAACAACACCCGCAGTTGTCGGAACGGCACCCTGATACTTCCCGACTGCACCAATGACATGAGACCAATATAGATGAATCCGAATTGGAAAAGAAAGAAAAACGGTATCGACAGGAACAGGCCCTTGCTTACCAAACTTATGAACATAATAACAAAATAGCTTCCAAGCATCAACTCAATGATTGGCTGAAAATTGAACTCCATTTGATATTTTTTCTTGGTCCATGTGTCCAAGTTGGTTTCAATGCGGTACTTTGGGGTACGTTTGAATTCCGACTGGTGGTTGAAAATAGCCTCGAGAACCGCCTTGGCGTTGTTGATCGACAGACCTATTCCTAGACTCATCAGGAGTGGCAGGTAGGGAATCTGCTCCTTCCACGAAACATTGCTTTCCCGTTGTGAAATCAAATAATAGAGAATTACGGAAAGCGACGCCGAAAAGAAAACAAATAGGTAGACGTGGGCCATCCAGTCCCAGCCTCGATCCAATTGTACATGCAAGATGATGGGCATCAGAATAGACGGAATCGTCATGAACAGGTAGGTGAAGTTGCTGAACAAATGAGCGCTCGCTTCCAGTTTGACGGGAAGGGGAATCTTGCTGCGCATGATGACCGGCAGCAGTTTCTTGGCCGTCTGAACTGAGCCCTTCGCCCATCGATGCTGCTGGGATTTGTAGGCGTTCATCTCGACGGGCAGTTCCGCGGGCGCTACCACGTTCGGCAAATAGATGAACTTCCAACCGGCCAACTGCGAGCGATAGCTCAGGTCCAGATCTTCTGTCAATGTATCATGCTGCCATCCGCCGGCGTCTACAATTGCCTGCTTGCGCCAAATTCCGGCGGTGCCGTTGAAGTTGAAGAATCGGCCGGAGCGGTTCCTGGCGGTATGTTCAATAATGAAGTGACCGTCAAGAAACATGGATTGCACTTTTGTCAGCAATGAGTAGTTTCGATTTATGTGTCCCCAACGCGTCTGAACCATCCCGATTTCAGGGTTATTGAACTGAGCGATGGTGCTGAGTAAGAAGTCTGGGTTCGGGACAAAGTCTGCATCGAAAATGGCCACAAATTCCCCTTTTGCCTGCTGCAAACCCTCATCGAGCGCACCGGCTTTGAAGCCGACCCGGTTCTCGCGATGAATGTAGCAAGCATCCACACCGCTGGCCTGATATTCCTCGACGAGTTTCGTCGCGATCCCGCGAGTTTCATCCGTTGAGTCGTCAAGGACTTGCACTTCCAGCAGCTCACGCGGGTAGTCGATTTCGCACACAGAACGGATGAGCCGCTCGACAACGTAACGCTCGTTGTAAACTGGAAGCTGAACAGTAACAACAGGCAAGTTCTCCGGGAGAGTCAACTCGCCTGCGTCCTCGCTCCGATGTTTCCAGTAAAGATAAAGCAAGAAATACTTATGGAGGCCGAACGCAACCAGCATCAGCAGTACGGTACCATAAACAACAAACAATCCAATTTCAAATCCAGTCATGGGTCTGGTGGCTTCTCCAATTTTCGCTGACGGTCTACCCAGTCCAAAAAATCTTGTATTCTAACATCATGTCAGGCTGCGTTTATTCCGGCTATTTCGCAGGCAGAGTTGGACTAGGCAGGATATAAAATGCAGTCAGGAATATATCGAATCTGTAATCCTAAGTCAAGCAGATTTGTGGTGGATGTGAAGCGTGGAAGCGGTAGTCAGGAGCGATTTACCAGCCCGAGAATATTGAGGTCGTAGCGTTGCATGTCTGCGCGAATATCCGCGGTCGCATCCCACCCGTTACCCCTGCCATCTACTGCAAGAACAACCAGAGGACGAACGGACTCGGCGAGCAACGATGAGTCAACATAGTCGCGATAAGGTGGTGAATTTAGAAGCAAGAAGTCGAATTGCTTTGCCACGGACTTCAGCAGTTGGCCAAGGCGGGGCGACTTGAGCAATTGAACCGGATCCACCTTGAGGCAGCCGCTCCGAAGCAAATAAACATTGCGCAAATTGGTGCGCTTGACCACATCGGGGACTGTGTGCGTGCCAGCAAGATATTCGGCCAAGCCGACACCCCGGGCCAGGTTGTAAACTCTGTTCAGCACAGGTGACCTGAGGTTGCAGTCTATGATAAGAATCTTGTCGCTGTCGCATTTCGACCGTTCCCATGCAAATTCCAGGATAAGCTCAGCGGAGGTAGTAGCGCGTTCCGGCGAGTTAAACAGCACAATGGGGCTGGTTCCCGTGCTGGCCATCGCGACGATGCGTTCCCGAAGTGACTGCATGTCCGCCGCTGGAGAAAGCGGCAGGGTTACTGGCCGCCTATCACTAGAATCGTTGATCCGGCGGCGGTACTGTGCAATGAACTCCAGATCTGAATAGGGGCCTCTGGTTGGAGCGCTGGTGCTAAAAAGATGGAGGCTGGGGAGCTTGCGAAAAGGTTTTTGGGAGTCCTTCAACGCTTCCTCCAGATGTTAGATTTCCATGCCATTGAATCTCCTGATTTCGGGAGCCTTGACCACGAAAACAATGTCATAGGGCTCCAGTTTCATGTCTTTGTTTTGTCCGGGCCGGCCGGTCTTGCGGCTCCATTCGAGCTTCAGCCTGCGTAGGCCCTTCCGGCCCGTGCTTCGGAAAATGTAGATGTCGTAGCTGCTGGCGATCTTGAGTCCGCCGGCGGTGCTGATGCCACGGGCTACCGTCAGGTCGGCGCCATACAATTGACGGCCTGGTTTCACGACAAAGCCGCCGAAATACACCGAGAAATGGCTGGACTTGTCGATGTTGACCTCGAGGTTCGGCATTGCCAGGATTTTTCCGTACGCATCGGCGAGTCGCTTTGTGAGACCGGCTCTGCTGAGTCCCGCCACGCGGATGTCATTGATGAGTCGAAAAGTGATCCGTCCGTCTGCATCGACGATCTGGGTTTGGTCCAGGTCGGGGTAGTGTTGGAATGAAATATCGATGGCGTCCCCGGGTTGCACTCTGTCACTGCCAGGTTGTGTCAGTGATTTCTGAAATCCTGAACGGGCGCATCCGAACCCGGCAACAATCAACCAGGCACAAACAGGGATGAGAAAGATTTGCAGAGCGCCAGTGACACCGGACTTGTTTCTTTGGGGTAACATTGGCCGCCGAAAAGCAACCACCGTGCCACCAACATCTCGGAAACTTCTGAGCGGGATAAGTCTTACTGTTTCAATTATTTAGAACAGATTGCAACTCTGTGGGATTGAATGCCGTCCTGTCGGTTCGTGAGACCCTGGCTCAACGGCTGACAGGACATTGCTGTCAGATGTCCGCGTCCGGCACGGATGGGTTTGGCGCTTCCGTGCCAGGGCCCTTGAGGAGCGCGGCCCGCTTGACCGCGTCTTCTCCAAACTTGTCCTGCAGGGAATCCAGCAGGCGGGTGAGCTTGGTGTTGAGCGGCGCTTCCTGGTCGAAAAGACCGAGTTGCTCGCCAGAGACCGAGTTGAGTTGAGAAACGCCAATGCCGAGAAGGCGGACTTTTTTTCGGCTCTTGTTGAACCGGCGGTACATCGAAAGCGCGACGCCTTTGATGATTTGCGTAGAGTCAATGAAATCTGCAAAGGTCTTGCTGCGAGTGAAGGTCGAAAAGTCTTCGAAACGGATCTTCAGGGTGATGGTGCGCCCTTTCAGGTGGTCTTTCCGCATCAGACGAGAAAGCGACTCAGCGAGGTGGAACAGGGTCTGCTCAATTTCTTGCTGGTCATCTGTATCCTCGTAGAAAGTCCTTTCCTGGCTGATGGATTTCTGCACGTCAACTGACTCGACAGGTCGGTCGTCGATTCCGTGAGACAGACGCCAGAGCGCATTGCCCCACTTCCCAAAACGTTTGTTCAAGGCGGTCTCTGACAACCGAGCTATCTGGCCAATCGTTTGAATCCCCATCTGGGTTAGAGCTGCTTCCGTTTTCTTGCCTACACCCCACAATCTGAAAATCGGCAGGTCTTCGAGGAAGGAACGCTCATGGCCAGGCAGGACGACCACAAGTCCATCGGGCTTGTCCAAATCAGAAGCGATTTTAGCCAGGAACTTGTTTGGCGCGATGCCTATTGAGGCGGTGAGCTTTAGCTCCGTGCGAATCCGCTTCATGACCGCCTGAGCGATTGTCATCGCGTCACCAAACAACCCGAGACTCCCGGTGACATCCATGAACGCCTCGTCGATGCTGATTTTTTGGATGACAGGCGTGAAGTCCTTGAGAATGGCAATCATGGCGCGGGACAATTCTGAATATCTCTTATGCCGGCCAGGCACGTAGATCCCATGCGGGCATCTGCGGTAGGCGTGCGAGATGGGCATGGCGGAATGGATGCCATACTCCCTGGCCTCGTAGCTGCAGGTGGCAACCACGCCGCGCCCCTTCCCACCCTTTGGATCCGCGCCGACGATCAACGGCTTGCCGCGATACTGCGGATTGTCCAACTGCTCAACAGCAGCGAAAAAGGCGTCCATGTCGAGATGTAGTATCGTCCGTTCCATCCAAGTGTAACGTAGCTCAGGCGGAATAGAAATGCAACTTCTTTTCTGTTGACTTGCAGTGTTAATCAACTTATCTTGTACAGTTCAAAAAGTGTTTCAATTTGAAACCCGGATTCTTAAGTTAGTTTTTGAAAAAACAACCCCAAACGGATTCAGAATTGATTTGGACATCTCGGTAGATCACACGAGCGGGACAGACGCCGGACATCCGACAACACCCATTGCCATTGTGACGGTTGGCGGATATATCGAATTCAGCACTTCGGATGAGATCGACAAGGTGCTGGACGGCCTCATCAAAGGCGGCCACTACAACATCATTGTTGATCTGAAAGATGTGGACTACATCAGCAGTCGTGGGTGGACCATTTTTCTGGGCAAGATCAAGGCGATTCGCGATAACCAGGGCGATCTAAAACTGGCCAACATGAATGAAAATGTCTATGAGGTTTACAAAGTCCTGGAGTTCTTCTGGATTATGCGGGTCTACGATTCCATAGAAGAAGCTGTCACGGATTTTGACGACAACGTCCCTCCCATGCCCCAGTAAACCACGCTCGACTCACTCGCAACCACCTCAATTCTCCTGAACAGGCTGATTTCATAAACGATCAGCAGGGCGTACAGCACGAATACGAAAACCAGCAACCACTTCACTGTGAATATTCCGCCCAGATATTTAAAATTCTTCAGGACGAGGCAGGCGAGGACACAAATCGTGGTCAACAGAAATTTAATGAGGAAGAACGTCCAGGGGCCCTTGCGGAGAAGATAATCCATCAACGGGTTTGCTTCGCGGGCTGCGCCGAGATCGATCAACCGCAATGTGAAAGTAGCATCAATGATGGAGAGAACAATGATAGCAACAACCGTAAAAATTGAGCGCGGACTGTAGCGATCGACAAATCTGTGGCGCTCATGATCTTCCTTGCGGCGGGATCGTTTTCGGGATCCAAACAAGCTGCTGCGCGTGAAGGGGCTTGTTGGAGCCGCCCTCCTGTCATCACCTCTCCTACGGTCAGGCGGCGGCACTGAGAAATCCGATTTATCCTTTGACACCTATTATCTCAAACACTTCCTGATCTGTGAGTAAACGGTTTGATGACTTGGCGAAGTCAAATATCTTATCGACCCACTCTTGCTTCGGCTCCAGTTTTCGTTTCTTGAGCCAGTAGATAACGTTTGAGATTCCGCTCATTGGGCCAATTTCAATCACCTGCTCGCTGCCAAACCATGCTGCCGGGACTCCCGAATAGACATTGTCTACGAGCCACTTGTCTCCCTTCGCTTCTGCTTTTATGATGGCGGCAGCATGTACGCCAGTCCCGGTGCGAAACGCATCTTCACCCATAACCGGGTAATTGCTTGGTATGGGAACTTTGAGAGCGGAGGAAATTTTCTGACAATAAGCCTTGAGACTTGAGAGGTCGTTGTCAATCCAGCCGTTCAGGCGGCAATTCGCCAGGATGAGATCCATCGGAGTGTTGCCGACACGCTCGCCTACACCCAGGCCGCAGCCGTGCACACGCGTGGCTCCAGCTTCTATCGCCGCCAGTGTGTTCGACAAATCCATGCCACGGTCACGGTGGCCGTGCCAGTCCATCTTGACGCTTTCATCCACGGAGGCAACCACCTGCGCAACAAAGGAAACCAGGCTGCGGACACCGTTTGGGGTTCCGTGTCCAACCGTGTCGCAAATGCAAACGCGGCGGGCGCCGCTGTTGATTGCAACGGTGTAGAGCTTTCGCAGGTCTTCCGGCTTGGAACGGATAGTATCCTCGGTGACGAACATTACCGGGATGTCGTGGTCAACCGCGAAGCGCACGCCGAGTTCAGACTGTTTCAGCAAGAAATCAATGTCCCAATTTTCCGAGTACTGCCGGATTGGACTCGAACCAATGAAAGTGCACGCCTCAATTGGAATGCCAACTTTTTGCGAAATCTCGATGACCGGAATAATGTCCGCTTCGATAGTCCGGGCGGCGCAATTTGCCCCAATCTTGAGATTGCAGTCGGCGATCTCCTGCGCCAGCCGAGTCACATCCGCCACCGCCCTCGGGCCTGCGCCAGGCAAGCCCAATGCAGAGGTATTGATGCCAAGCTCGTTCTGGAGATGCAAGATCTCCAGCTTGTCGTCAATTGAGGGGTCTGTTACTGAAGGCGCCTGAAGACCATCACGCAAGGTTTCGTCGTCAAATTCAATTGTCTGCTCCGGCTTGAACGCACTGTCTTTGTGGTCGTTCCAATCGTAAATCAGTTCACTTTCTTTGCGGTTCCGCATCTCAGTTACCCTCCGGGGCGTGTGTCGCAAGCGAGTTGTTTACTTACCTTTGAAGTCAGGTTTCCTCTTCTCTATGAACGCTGTGGTGCCTTCTTTCATATCTTCGGTGGAGAAACACAGGCCGAAAAGATTCGCCTCGAGTTGCACGCCTTCATCGAGTGTAAGCTCCAGTCCGTGGTTGATCGCTTCGAGAGACAGCTTCACTGCAACCGGACCCTTTGCGTAGATGGCACCCAGGATGTCCTCCGCCACGGCAAACAGTTGGTCAGGCGCTGCAACGCGATTCACCAGCCCGATTCGAAATGCCTCTTGAGCATCGATCATGTTGCCGGTCAGAACCATTTCGATGGCGCGGCCTTTTCCCACCAGTCTTGGCAAACGCTGGGTGCCGCCATTGCCGCACATGATACCGAGATTCACCTCAGGCTGTCCGAATCTCGCCTTTTCTGAAGCCACGCGCATGTGACAGGCCATGGCCAGTTCGCAACCTCCACCCAGACAAAAACCATTCACCGCGGCAACAATGGGCTTTGGGAAATGTTCAATAAAATGCAGAATCTCCTGACTGCCGGCCGCAAACTCTTTTGCGCCGACCGGGTCAAGCGTGGCCAGTTCCTTGATATCCGCTCCGGCGACAAAGGATTTGTCACCCGCGCCCGTGAGGATGACCCCACTGACGGCGGAGTCAGACTTGATGTCGATGAGGGCGGCATGAATCTCCGCATGCGTTTTTGCATTGAGGGCGTTGAGCGCCTCCGGGCGGTTGATAGTCAGATAAGCAGTTCTGCCGCGGGTTTCCAGAAGGATGTATTCGAAAGACATGACGTTCTCCTTGAAGTCATAATTTCTGGTTGAGTGATTTGGCGTTTTCCACTCTTGTGGAGGTGACAGCACGATTTTGCACACGTCTAGGGCATTCTGCGCGCGAACCCGTCGATTATCTCTTCCTAGAATGGTACCAGGGCTTGAGTTTGTCACCCCGGTTGCTGATGATGCAAGAATTCGGGAAAGAGCGGATGACTCTTGTCATCGCGGCTAGATGCCGAGTTCAGAAGGAACGGGCTCATCGGCTGAATAGTCGTAAAACCCTTTTCCGGATTTGCGCCCCAGGAAACCGGCCTGCACCATCTTCTTTAACAGCGGTGGGGGTGCGTATAGTTGCTCACGGTACTCGTCGAACATGATGTTCGCGATGAAGTAAGTCGTGTCCAATCCCACAAAATCAAGCAAAGTCAGCGGCCCCATAGGATGACCACAGCCGAGCGTCATGCCCTTGTCGATATCCACAATCGAAGCGACGTTGCTTTCGACGGCTCGAATGGCGCCAAGCAAGTAAGGCACCAGCAGCAAGTTGACAACAAACCCGGAGTTATCCTTGCAGGCGATGGGAACTTTTCCGATAGACTTCGCCCACCCGAAAGCCGTGTCAAACGTCTCCTGACTGGTCTGGATGGTGCGCACAACTTCAACCAGTTTCATGATCGGCACCGGGTTGAAGAAATGCAGGCCGACAAACCGGTCCGGGCGACTGGTGGCAGCCGCCATCTCAGTAACGGTCAAAGATGAAGTATTGCTGGCGAAAATGGTACCTGGCGGGCAGAGCAGATCAAGTGCAGCGAAAATCTCTTTCTTTAGATTGATATCCTCGGTCACCGCCTCGATGACAAGGTCACACCCTTTTAAGTCGTCAAGCTGGGTGGTGCAGGTGATATTCTTCAGTGTGGCATCTCTTTGCTCAGCAGTAATTTTCTCCTTTTTAACAGCTTTGCCAAGGAAGCCCTCAATCCGTTGCAGACCTTTGTCGAGGAACTCCTGAGACACTTCACGAACAATTGTTTCGCATCCGCCGGCAGCGGCAACTTGCGCAATGCCGGAACCCATCAGTCCGGCCCCGATGACTCCTACCTTTTTGATCGTCATGATTCCTCCTGATTCCCTTTTTCAGGTTACGTAACGCGCCACACATACTGCATCGAAAAACGCACTCCGAACATGCACAAATTAATTACACAAGCCACTGCTGCGGCAGCGTTTTTGTAACCTCAGATTAGTTGAAAGCCTCCACGACAACAGACATACCCTGTCCGCCGCCAATGCAGGCGGACGCCAAGCCGTACTTGCCGCCGCGGCGACGCAACTCATGCAAAATCGTGAGCGTCAAACGGGCGCCCGTAGCTGCCAGCGGATGGCCGATAGCAATCGCGCCGCCGTTAACGTTGGTCTTCTCCCGGTCGAGGCCGAGTTCCTTTTCAACGGCGAGGTATTGCGGCGAGAAAGCCTCATTTACTTCCACCAGGTCCATATCTGCAACGGTCAGTTCGGCGTTCCTGAGTGCGATGCGGCTAGCTTCAACCGGGCCGATGCCCATAATTGAAGGCTCTACACCATAGTTGCCCCAGGAAACAAGCCTGCCAAGCGGTTTGATGCCTTTTTCTTCTGCCTGCGCCATTGTTGTGACCACCAAAGCTGCTCCACCATCCACGATACCACTTGCGTTTCCTGCGGTGACGGTTCCATCTTCCTTGAAATAAGGAGCCAGTTTGGCCAGCCTTTCAGCCGTTGCATCCGGCCTCATGTGCTCATCTTTGTCGAAGACGGTGGTGCCCTTGCGGCTCTTCAATTCGACCGGAACAATTTCAGCGGACATTCGCCCTTCTTCCCAGGCGGCGTGCGCTCGCTGCTGGCTGGTCAGGGCGTAAACGTCGGTCTCTTCACGCGAGATGCCAAACTTGTCAGCCAGATTTTCCGCGGTCATGGCCATGGCGCAGTTGCAGTAGGGGTCAAGCAATGCCTCCCAGAGGTAGTCTTCAAGCTTACCCTGATTAAGCCGCAATCCCCAGCGCGCGCCGCGAATGACGTGGGGCGCCTGGCTCATGCTCTCGGTCCCGCCCACCAGAGCACTTTTAGCCTCCCCGAGCTTAAGCATGCGGGCACCCTGAACAATGGCCTCAAATCCTGAACCACACAACCGGTTCACGGTCAGCGCGGGAACTTCGATGGGCACACCGCTTTTCAGCCCAATATGGCGGGCCATGTAAATTGCATCCGCTGAAGTCTGCAGCACATTGCCAAACACGACGTGGCCGATGTTTTCCGGCTTCATCCCCGACTTTTGCAAGGCGTCGCGTGCTGCGATTGTTCCCAACTCTATGGCACTCAGTCCTTTCAAAGCGCCACCAAACGTGCCAAACGCCGTGCGAACGCCTGACAGAAACACAATATCCTGTGGCTTCATATCAAACTCCTCTAGTTCTTGCCAATGCGATTTCTGACATAGCTAACCATGCCACCGGCGTTAATAATTTCCTGCATTTTCTCAGGAAACGGCGCAGCCGTGAAGGTCTGGTTCTTTGTCTTGTTCGTGATAGTGCCGGCTTGGATGTCGATCTCAACATTGTCGCCCGCGTCGATGGCATCGACCGCCTCCGGACATTCCATGATCGGCAAACCGATATTGATTGAGTTGCGGTAGAATATTCTGGCGAAGTACTTGGCGACAACACAGCCAACCTTCGCACCTTTAATGGCTAATGGTGCATTTTCCCGGGAGCTGCCGCAACCAAAATTGGCGCCAGCAACGATAATGTCACCCGGCTGAACTTTATTGACGAAATCTTTGTCGAGATCTTCCAGGCAGTGGGCAGCCAACTCTTCCTCGATTACGCTGACGCAGTGCCGCGCCGGAATAATGACATCCGTATCGACATTGTCGCCGTATTTATGGACATTTCCCGAAATGATCATCTTTAGTGCTACTCCTTAATTTGGTTTGCTGGGTTTGAAATTTGTGGTCATTAAAACGGTTAAGCTTAAGTATTTGCTCGCAAAAAATCAACACGAAAAGGTCGGGTTTGGCGCCGGGGTCGAATATGACTTACGCCCGCGGCTGCAGCTAGCCTCGCGTGCTGACGAAATCCCCGCTGCGGCCTCCGGACTTCCTGGCCAGATAAATGTCACTCACGACCATCTCCTTGTCGATGGCCTTGCACATATCGTAGACGGTCAGCGCCGCGACCGAAACCGCGGTCAGGGCTTCCATCTCGACGCCGGTCTTGCCGTCGCAAACCACGAGACTTTCGATGCGGACGCCTTCTTCGACGAGTTCGAGTTGTACGTCGATCTTGGTCAAAAGCAGTTGATGGCAAAGAGGAATGAGTTCATGTGTTCGCTTTGCCGCCATGATGCCAGAAATCCTGGCGATCTCGAGTGGATCTCCTTTTTTTACGGCGCCTTGCTTTATGAGGTCGATCACTTCAGACGATAGCTGGATGAATCCCCGCGCCACAGCTTCTCTTTTTGTGACATCTTTGTCGGTGACTGCAACCATCTCCACTCGCCCGTCTTCATCGTAGTGTGAAAATTTTTTCGGCTCGCGACTCATCTTCCTACTTAGTTTAATGCCTATCCTCGGCTACAACCCAATAGTTGATTCAGCCACGGATTAACACTGATTCGACACGGATAACGGCATTGACGATCAAAGCCAGATACTAAGATTGCTTGTGTGAACACCTTATGTTCTTGACAGGTTCAATCTCAAAGGTTTTGCAACGGTACTCTTGAAAAAAACGTGCTTGCATAACGAACTGTACACCTCTACAAATCCGTGCTTCATCCGCTGTCAATCCGCGGCTAAAATATTTTATAGTTAACAAGAAAACGACGATGAGCCGGCCGGTTCTTTCAGCCTGACACTCGAATCAGGCTGTCACCTTGATGTTTTCTCTGAGTTCCCTGATATTGGCCTCCATCACCTGGCGTAGATCGCCGGTTTCCTTGAAGATACCCAGTTGGCGTTTGTAGCTGGGCCCGACTTCAATGATGTCCTTGATGCCCATCATTTCATCGTGACTTCCCAATCGTTTTGACACCGGAGTCAAGGTCTCAAGCAGGTCGTAGATGTCTTCCGATAGCCGTTTGAGATTGCCGTCTTCATCTGTAATAATCTCAGCGTCTATCGACCAGCGGCAGGCGCGCCATTTGTTCTCCCGGACAATCCAATGGCGATGCACCGGCAGATACATGCCTTCGTCGTACTGCTCGCCCAACCAGACCACCAGCGCTTGAATAAATGCGGTGATGGCCACGGTTTCATCCAGTGTTGGCAGGCCGTCGCAGACGCGCAGTTCAATTGTGCCAAATCCGGGATGCGGTCTGACATCCCACCAAACCTCGCGCACACTCTCAATCGCTTTGGCGTTCACCAGAGTGATCATGAAACGCTGGAACTCAGCCCAATTCAGCAAGCGGTAGGGCAAACCCGCAGTGGGCAGGGTTTCGAATATCTTGACCCGGGTGGATGCCAGGCCCGTGATATTGTCATCAAAGAATGGCGAGCTTGATGAGAGAGCGAGCAGATGCGGTAGGAAAGTCGATAGCGAATTGAAGATGGCGATTGCCTTCTCCCCGGTTGGGACGCCGACGTGAACGTGCAGGCCGAAAATCATCAATCGGCGGGCGGGCCACTGGCAGCGGTCGATGAGCTGGTGATAGCGTTCCTTCGGCGTGATTTCCTGCTCATCCCACTTTGCGTAGGGATGCGTGCCAACACACGCCAGCTCATAATCCAGTTTATCGCAGGTGGCGAGCAACGAGTCCATCCTCTCGCTCAAATCCATGCGGACGGCAGAGACATTGGAGCAGACGTCGGTGTTCAACTCAATGGTGGACTGGATAAGTTCGGGTTTGATGTGGTCATCGCCTTCGCAGGCTGACATAATCTGCTGTGCGCCGGACACCAGGTTCTTCGACTCGGGATCGAGGATCTGCAGCTCGACTTCAACTCCGAGGGTAGGGTTGGGCGATCCATTAAAGTGAAGCTTCATGTCTCCCTCCGCAGGTTCCGTGTAAGATTCTCATTTCTCGCTTGCCGGAGATTTGACCGCCATATCGGCATCTCGAATCGCGCGGAACTCATTACCTTCCCGCCAATTCGGGAAAGCGTGCACATTCGCCAGACGATAGCCAACTTCAAACAGCAACTGCAAGTCGTCGATAGCGCCACCGAGATCCCAGTTCGGATCGAACTCGTCGGCTGGCTTGTGATATCGTTCAGTGGTGTACTTTTGCAATTGCTCGCGGGTCCACTCCTCCCCGTGCTCGACATGGTCAATGCCCTGATCTGTGTAGAGCGCCGGGATGCCCTGCTTCGCAAAGCTGAAATGGTCGGAACGGTAGAAGTAGCCCTTTTGCGGCTCCGGATCGGGCCGCAGGCGGCGGCCTGTCTTCTTCGCGGCGTGAGCCAGATAATCTTCCAGCTCCGAGTTGCCATACCCCACCACGGTGATGTCTTTCATCTTACCCAAAACATTGAGGCCATCCATGTTGATTGATGCGACGGTCTTACTCTTCGGGAAAATCGGGTGAGTCGCGTAGTAGGCCGAACCGATCAGCCCTTGCTCTTCCGCGGTCACACCTAGAAAAGCAACAGAACGGGCCGGTTTCTTCTCCAGCGAAGTGAATGCCTGGGCCACTTCCAGCAAGCCGGCTGTCCCCGTCGCGTTGTCGAAAGCGCCATTGAAAATTTGGTCGCCCTCCCGACTCTCATCTTTACCAAAATGGTCCCAGTGGGCCATGTAGAAAACTACTTCGTCCGGTCTCTCGGCGCCAGGCCAGACGGCAATGACATTGTTTGACTTGGAGTGTTCGATGTCATTCTCGAGCGTCAGTGATGCTTGAGCGCCAAGCTCCACGGCAGTGAAACCACCCTTGGCAGCGGCCGAGGTTAAGGTATCGAGATTGTGACCGGTCATTTCAAAAACAGCAAGCGCAGATTCCTGGGTAAGCCAGCCCTCGAACGCGCAGCGCGACATGTTGTTGTCCTCGCTCACGAGGTCAAACTGCCGGCCAGACCAGCTTCCCGACACGACTTCCCAAGGATACCCGGCTGGTTCGGTCTCGTGAACGATGAGAGCGCCTGCAGCTCCTTGCCGTGCCGCTTCTTCGAATTTGTAAGTCCAACGGCCATAGTAGGTCATCGCATTGCCGTTGAAAAGGCTTTCGTCCTTGGTCGCAAATCCAGGGTCATTGACCAGGATGACAACTGTTTTGCCGGTCACATCGAGTTCAGCATAATCATTCCAGTCGTATTCCGGCGCAACAACGCCATAACCGACAAATACAATTTCTGACTTGCGGACAGAGGAGCGTCCGACGACCCTCTTTGTCACGGCCATGAAGTCATCGCTGTATCGGAAGAGTTTGGTGGCGCCGCCTGCACCGCTTACGCGCAGTTGCGCGTCGGGGCTGGCAGTGATCGCCACGAGCGGTACTTCCTGAAAAAAACTATCACCGTTGCCCGGTTGCAGTCCGAGTTTGGTGAATTCTTCCTGCAGAAAGTGGATGGTCTTTTCCTCTCCCACGGATGATGGCTGCCGGCCTTCAAACTCATCTGATGAAAGCGTCTTGACCGCGGCGGCCAAGTCAACTGCATCGATTTGCGCTGCTGCCTGGTTGATGTCAGCATCCGGATCGGCGCAGCTTGCCGCAAAAACCAGTGCAGACACGACCAGACCGAAGAATGGGTATTTCATCAATTCCGTCTCCCAGATAGATTGTAATGAAGTCGCTTTGAAGTGTTTGTCAGTTAGCAAGGCTGGTGGCAAAAAGATAAAAAGGTTTTGCCACAAAGTCAACCAGATATGCAACGCTACAGTCTGGCGCCTGCCAACAACCACGACACGCCCGACTCCACCTGGTCGCCAGGCACATCATCCCGAATCTCTACTGAGCCAATAGCGGTCGGCAGCACGAATCGGAGGCGGCCCTTTGCCATCTTCTTGTCGGAAGACATGAAGCCAAGAACCTCCTGAAGCGACGCGCGCTCGAGTTGTGGTGTGATCTCAAACCGGTCTATAAGCCGATACAGCTTCTCGAATTCGGGAACAGGTAGAAGTCCTAGTTCAACGGCGATCTTGGCTTCCGTCAGCATGCCGGCAAGAACTGCTTCGCCATGCGAGATATTTTTGTAGCCCAGACTGGCCTCAAGCGCGTGTCCAACCGTGTGTCCGAAATTCAAGATCATGCGCAGATTGCTTTCACGCTCATCTTTTGCTACGACTTCTGCTTTTATTTCGCAACTGCGTTGAACGATGCCAGCGAGAAGATCTTCCTGCAGACTGAGCACAGCATCGAGGTTCTCTTCTATCTTGAAAAAAAACTCCGCGTCCCAAATCACGCCCGCCTTGATGATTTCGCCGAGCCCGGACCGAATCTCCTTAGCAGGGAGCGATTTGAGCAAGTCCAGGTCCATCCACACCAGCTTGGGCTGATGGAAAGTGCCAATCAGATTCTTTCCCAGAGCGTGATTGATGCCGGTTTTGCCGCCAACGCTTGAATCTACCTGCGCCAGAAGAGTGGTTGGCGCCTGCACAAAAGATACGCCGCGCTTATAAATGCTCGCCGCGAATCCGGCAAGGTCGCCGACAACGCCGCCACCGAAGGCAATCACGGCCACATCGCGGTCTGCCTGCGTCTCCAGAATTTTGCTGAGCACGGTTTCCAGAGTGTGAAAGGATTTACTTTTTTCACCGGCCGGAACGCTGATAAGCTCCAATAGATCGACGTGCTGGTTCAGACTGGCCCGTAGCGCCTGTCCATGCAGTGCATTGACAGTGTTGTCCGTGACCACGATGACCTGGCTGGCAAGCTCATACAGCGCGAACGTTTCACCCAGTTTATCGAGGATACCGTTACCGATGAAAATCGGGTAGGATCGATTTCCGAGATCGACTTTTAGATTAAGCATCGAATTTCAGCAAGATTTTGAGGACGCCAGGCCGGCCGGCGTGTGCAAACGCAGCAAGCGCGCGGTCGAATGGATAGGTTTGCTCAATGAGATCTTCAGCATTCACCAGGCCGTGCGCCAATGCCCGAATCGCGGGCTCGAATTGCCCGCAGCGCGAACCGATGATAGAAATCTCGTCGATCACGATTGGCGCCGCGTTCAATTGCAGGTCGCCGGCGTAGGTGCTTTTCAGAACCAGAGTGCCACGGGGTTTCAGCATGGACAGGGCTGTGGCAAATCCGGCAGCGGCGCCGGAGGCTTCCACCACAACATCATAGGCGCGGGCAGGTTCATTGCCTTTTGTGATGGTTTTCAGACCCCATTTTGCAGCCAGGCCAAGTTTGTTTTCGTGCTTGCCAATCAGGGTCAAATCGCAGCCGGTGAGCTTCAAAACCTGGCAGATGAGCAGGCCGAGCTTGCCATCACCGACCACGGCAACTTTCTGGGCCGGCTCGATTTTGACCTGCTCCAGTATCTCGAAAGCGGCCGCCAGCGGCTCTACGAAAACTGCGGCTTCGTCCGAAACATTGTCCGGAATCGGGCGCAGGTTCTCAACCGGCATCGCCACCTGCTCCGCAAAGGCGCCGTTCTGATTCAGGATTCCCAACACCGTGCGGTTTGGACAGTGTCGAGCCAGTCCCTTGCGGCAAAAGTCACAGGCGCCACAGCCAAAGTTGATTTCACCGCAGACGCGTTGTCCGGCTAGTGCGGAATCTTCGGATTCCGCCACGACGCCAACGAATTCATGGCCAAGCACGCCGGTGAAGCCCATGTAGCCTTTGACCAGCTCCAAATCGGTGTTGCAGATACCTGCAAGGGTTGGCCGCACAATTGCCTGCGAGGGGGCCGCATGCGGGATCTCAACCTGCACCAGTTGCAGCTTGGTGTCGAATTGAAGTGCTTTCATTCTCAGCGTGTTTTGGTTTCTAACGCCAGGAGCGTAAGCTCCCATAAATTGTGAACTTGTAATTTAGATGTTTGTGACTGAAAAACAACCAAAACATCCGGCGTTTGAAAGCGGTTGTCGAAAGACGTACCGGGCATGTGTTTGTGCAGTTTCCCCTTTTCACCCTTCTTTCGGGTCTTCCACCGTTAGCTGGATCAGGACGTAGTTAATTTTCCTTGTGGTTCAGTGAAGGAATTGTCATTTTGAAAAAATTATCGCGATATCTATCAGTAGCGGTCGTATCAAAGCCGCAGAACCACTTGCCAAACGTGACCATGAATAAAACAACAATACAAAAAGAAATCACCTTTACGCATGCGCTTATGCCGATTCTGGCGTTGCTGACCATCGTCATCTACGGACTTATCCTGCGGCCGGTGTTGTTAGAGCAGCCAGCCTTTCCCCTGGAGGTAGTCTTCATCCTGGCAGCGGTCTTTGCCATCGGCGAGTTGTTCTGGCTCGGCTATGATTGGGAAGAAATTCAACGTTCGATTGTGCAAAAGCTGTCCATGGCCCTGCCGGCATTCTTCATCTTGCTTTCTATTGGCCTCATTATTGGCAGTTGGATGGTCTGCGGCACCATTCCTATGCTGGTCTATTACGGCCTCAAAACTATCAACCCAACCCTGTTATATCTGCTGGCGTTTTTGGTGTCGATTATTTTCTCGGTGCTCACCGGTACTTCGTGGGGCTCGGCCGCTTCCATCGGCATCGTCATCATTGGCATTGCGGGGGCCATGGGTGCGAATTTGGGCATCACTGCCGGCGCCATCATCGGCGGGGCCTTTTTCGGGGATAAGATGTCGCCACTATCCGACACAACAAACCTGGCGGCAATCGCAGCAGAAGTGAATCTGTTCGACCATATCGGTTCCATGACGCTGACCACCGTGCCATCGGCGATTCTTGCTTCGATTCTTTATTTCACACTCGGTTTTTTCTACCCGCCGGCCATCACCACCAGTGGCGTGGATTCGGCAGCGCCGTTTCTTCAGGCCCTGCAATCCATCTTCAATTTCAACGTGTTGCTGGTTCTCCCACCAGCGATTGTGTTAGTCGGATCACTGCGTCGCAAACCAACGATACCAACGCTGATCATTTCGATGTTGTCTGCCTGCGTTCTGGCTTTGAGCTTCCAGGAATTCACGCTGGCTGAGGTAATGCAATCACTGATTCGTGGATTTGATGTGAGCATGGCGCCCTGGGCCGTCACGCCACCCGAAGGCGTCGTGACGCTACTCAACCGGGGCGGCCTTTACGCCTTGATCGACGCCGTCATCATCGCATTCACGGTTTTCTTTTTCATTGGCGCCATGGACCACATCAATGCCATGCCGACGGTAGTCAATCGGGCTTTCCGTTTCGCCAAGACGAGAACGGAGACCATCCTTGCAACCCTGGCTGCCACCGCCATTACCAATTCTCTGACTTCCAACCAGTATGCGACCAGTTTCATTGTTGGGGATGCGTTCAAGAACAAATATGACACGCTGCGCATCCCGCGAAAGGTGCTATCCCGTTCGCTGGAGGACACCGGCACTATGTTGGAAAGCCTGGTACCCTGGACGCCGTCGGCGGTATTCATGGTTGCCACGCTGGGCGTGCCCTTTCATGAATATTGGCACTGGCAATTCCTATCGCTCATCAATTTCATCGTCGCACCGGCTTTGGCGATCCTCGGCATCGGGTGTTTTTACCATGAAGTTGATGAGCCGAATAACTCAAACACAAGCTCGCAGGCGGGGTAAGCCCACGTGCCTAACCGTCCGGCATTTGCCGACTCAGGTGATTTAGTATCTCACCCAGGTAAGTTTTCCAACTATCGATGTAGATTCTCTTTCCAACCAGATGGATTTCGCTGTCATCCAGGTGGATTATCGCTTCGGCCAGGTGGATTATTGCTTCACCCAGATGGATTATGGCTTCATCCAGTTGGATTATTGCTTCATCCAGTTGGATTATCGCTTCGGCCAGTTGGACTGTTGCTTCGGGCAGGTGGATTTCGGCGGTACCCAGATGAATTGTCGCTTTAGACAGATGGATTTTACTACCACCCAAGCGGATTATCGGTCGGGCAGATGGATTTAGCTGCTAAGCAGGTGGATGAGCCGTTGGGGACTTTGGATCATGGATAGTGGCTGATGGCATGTCCCGCAAGTGGCGGTTAGCGTCCTAGCTGTTCGAGTTGCCAATTCCGGTTTCAGGTCTGACCAAATCAGACCAAAAGCTTGCATTTCTGAAACAATACATCTACCTTGCTATGCTCTCCAAGTCAAGACATCATAAGCCAATACTACCTCGAATAGAGCCGATGATCCTGGTGCTTCAAAAGAAAAACCTTCGAGCGGAAGGCGAAAAAATCCGATGAGTTGCCGTTTGACGGCGTAAAATCATGCCCATTGAGAAACCTAGCTCTTAGCTCCTATTGCAGAGACCACTGGAATCTGAAATGCACTTATGAATCTACCTGTTTAGAGGTTGAAGGGAAATGGTAATCTATAACTACGACTACGACCTGTTTCTGTCTTATGCAAGCCCTGATCTTCGTTGGGTAAAGAAGCTCGCCAAGCAACTCAGGGAAGATGGCTTTGCAGTGTTTTTTGACGAGTGGACCATAGAACCGGGTGAGCATATATACTTAAAGATATGTGAAGGGCTGAATGCTAGCTACAAGACCATTTTCGTAGCATCACGCTCTTCAGTCGACCCTGAAAGACAATGGCCCGAGTTTGAACGCGCTTTTGTTCAATCCGCCGATTTGCTAGGGAAGGGTACTAGGCTGATTTCACTGCTGCGAGAGAACTGCGACATTCCAACTTCGCTAAGCAAGATTAAATATATTGACTTTAGAAAGGGACGTTTCAAGGACAATTACAAGAAGCTCATCGAACAAATAAAGAGAATTGACTCTATGCGGCTTGGTCCTTTCGAATTGGAAGAAACGAACATTCGTCGCGTTTTTGAGAGCATCACAGACAAGGCTAGGCTTTTCTTTGACTTTCCCCAAAACAGGTTAGATGTATTTGGTTTCGCTTTTGATGAGTTGACAAGCAACGCCTTTAAGTACGGTGCCTCCCCAATTCAGACAACCGTTTATGCTGATTGGCATGGGCTGAAACTTGAGGTGCAAGATGTCGGACCAGGATTCGATATCGCCGAACAAAACCGTACGACAAATGACCGCATCAAAAATGAACCCGGTAAGAAAGGCAAAAGGGGCATTTGGGGAGTCTACAACATTTGCGATGGACTCTCCAATAGTCATAACGGTGAGACTCACACGATTACGGTCGACATCGATAGACAAAGGCGCGCAAAGGCCTTTCCCAGTCTCGAAGAATGGCAAGAGAGTTCAGCTTCACCTTACGCACATCTTGTAGATACTCACAGTAGAACATTACTTCTCAAAATCAACATGAAGGAAATCAACACGGATAATTGCGGTGAACTGGCAAGCAACTTAGAACACCTTCGACTCAAATATGATTTTGATTTCTTTATACTTGATCTAGGTAATGTAGGATACATTACCTCGGCAGGGTGGGGTGAAATTGTGGCATCGGCTATCTTTTCCGATGAAGCAAAACAAAAAGCAATCATCCTGGCGCCAGATTCACCTACGGCTAGAATCTTCTACGAAGTCTGGTGGGATATGTACGAATCAGCCGAAAATTTTCATGTTTTTGAGGGCGTAAGAGACGCTCTGGACTTCTTTCAATTCTAGACACAAGGTTTGGCCCTTTGATCTCGAATTCTTGGAGCAAGAATTGTTCACAAATGTAGAAAAACAGCAGTTAAAAGTTCCGGCGCACATTGACTATCTGGGTGATTTACGAGATTTTGTCACCCAGCTCGGTCACAAACACAAGTTCTCGGACAAGGTCGTCAATGCTTTCAAGCTGTCCGTGGATGAGGCTGCCATGAATATCATGCAGCATGCCTACCGGGACCATGAAGGCTTGATCACAATCCGGGCTGTGGTCAAGAAAAACAGCCTGACCATTTCGATTGTCGATCAAGGTACCTACTTCGATCCGAATCGCGTCGAAGACCCCGACCTGAACAAGTACATTGATATCGGGAAGAAGGGCGGGCTTGGCATTTTCATCATGCGCAAGCTCATGGATGAGATCGATTACAGGAAGACCGAAGAGGGCAATGAACTCCGCATCACAAAGTACCGCGACCAGCCTGAGAAGAAAAGCATTATCAAGACTGCTGTTTCCTCTATTCCGTTTTCCATCAACGCCAAGTACTTTTTCCGGGCCATCGGAATCATCTGCGGAATCATTGTGTTGGGCTACCTTTGGCTTTCTCTGAAGCTCGAGAAAGAGGTCTTCTCGGACTTCCTGGTTTCGTCTCGAAAAATCCACAATGCGGTCGTCAACCGCATTGTCGATGAACTTGACACCACCCCCTATTTCGATCCGAGTTTCATCATTCCCCTCCAATGGGAATACAGCGAGATCGAGAAGATCGTCGGCGTGGATAGCGCTGGTTTTGTTGAGGTCAGCAGCGATACTACGGACATGATGATTGGAGAATTCCGGCGCCCTGCCAGCGCAGAAAGGCTCGACGTGGGCATTTACAAATACAGAACAGACAATAGCGAGTTGGTCTATGAGTTTGAGGACCCGATCGTCCTTCGAAACTCAGGGGTTCTTTTTGGCCGAACCCACATTGTGTTTTCGGCGGAGGTTGCGGTCGCCGAGGTGTCTTCCCGTCGCGTTGCCTATTTGGAGATGGCCCTGGTTATTGGGGCCATCAGTTGCGCATTGGTCGCCCTGCTCATCTATCTCGTGATGAACCCCTTCCGAAAGCTGTCGGACTGGGTCAAGAATCTCGGCCACAGCGAGCTTGAGGATGAGATGGACATTGATGCCTCAACCGAAATCGGCGAAATAGCGACAGCTTTTAGTGACTTAACGCACAAATTCCGCGAGTCTCAGATAAATCTTGCACAACAGGAGCGGCTGCAACGTGAGATGCGGGTAGCCGAGGATATTCAGCAGATGCTTCTCCCCACGGAGTTTCCAGAGCTAGACGGATACCAAGTTTCCGCCCACTACGAGGCGGCGGCCGAGGTAGGCGGAGACTACTATGATTTTGTCGAGGTCGATAAAGACACGTTAGGCATTGCGGTAGCGGATGTTTCCGGAAAAGGCGTGCCCGGGTCCCTGGTCATGACGATGGTCAGGGCAGCCCTGCGGAAAGAGGCCAAAGGTGTCAAAGACGCCGCCGAGGTCCTCTCCAGGGTGAATGAGTTTGTCAGCAACGACATAAAAAGGGGAATGTTCGTCACCGTATTTTATCTGATTATCGACTCCAAAAAGCGCAGCCTGAACTACGCGAGCGCAGGCCATAACCCGATGATTCTCTACCGGAGTAGTATTGAACAGACGTATTACTTGAATCCGAAGGGTTTTCCAATCGGGGTTAACCCACCCAAAGGAATCCTTTTTCGAGACACGATCAAATCAGAGACTATCAAACTTGCCAAAGATGATATGTTTCTGGTCTACACTGACGGCATTACCGAGGCGATGAATTCAGAGCGCGAACTTTTCGGCGAGGAAAGGTTGCAGAAAGTAATGAGTGACTATGGCACCCTCTTGGCAACCGACTTCGTTGAGCGACTGAAGGATAGTATCTACTCTTTTACCGATGGAACATCACAATCGGATGATATTACGCTCGTCGCAATCAAGGATGAGTCTTCCCGAGAAAGAGAGGAGTGGAGACGCGCTGCCCAAGTCTATCGGCTCATGTCAAACGGCATGAGCATGAAAGACGCCTGCAAAGAGGTGAACATCACCGCTTACTCGTTTAACAAATACAGGAGGATGTTCGAGGTCGATGGAATTGAGGAGAATGAGACCATGGACAGCATCGCCGATGACTCCGTTGCTGAAGCCAAACACCTTAGCATCCAGCAGAAAGCTACGATTTTTGATGTGATAGAGAATTTCCCCGAATACGGCGCTCGCCGCATACGCAATGAGCTTGATACTGAGAAATATAACTACACGACGATCAGCGAACGCAAGATTTACGACGAGCTTGTAAGGAGCCGGCTGAACACCAGGACCTTGCGGGAAGCGTATATCTCAATGGCCAAAAAGAGTAAGCGTCGACTGAAAGCGCCAGGAACCCCATTGATGACCTTGGACGGAGAGGTGGTGCTGCGGAAAGTGGGGGCATCAGATTACACGCTCTCTGAAGTCGGCATCAGCCAGGTTCCCATGAGCCCAGTAGACACTACGCCGCCCAATGAGGACGCTGCAGGCGACCCGGAGCGCCAGTCTGAGCCTCCGCCGGCAGCCGCTTCCGTCTACAGGCCACTGGATTCGGATCCAGCCGATGAACGACGCCGGAGTTCGGCTGCTGCTGAATCCGACGCTGACATCGTCAAGTTTTCGGACTTGATTCAAGCCATTGACGACGAGATAGTTTATGTCACGGAACCGCCCGAAAGTCCGCATCTCATTGACGCTCGCGAACTGTGGCCGGCGGGCGCGGATTCAACAAGCTCACGAGAGGCTGACACAGACAGGGAAACCGTATTAATCAGCGGTATCCGCCACTACAAGAACAACGACTATCACCGCGCTATCGAGGAGTTCAAGAAAGTCATAGATGTTTTTCCGGACTACAAAGAGGCTCACAGCATTCTGGGAAATGCCTACTTCCGGAACCGAATGTACAACGAAGCGGTGGTTGAATATCAGCGGGTGAAAGAGATCGATCCGAGCGATGTCACGGCCTATGAGAATATGGGTGTGATTTATGCGAATCGTGGTAAGTATCGG